>NZ_BAABHK010000017.1:0-275903 GCF_039542055.1 Actinoallomurus vinaceus | reverse complement strand
CGGAAGTTAAGCCCTTCAGCGCCGATGGTACTGCACTGGAGACGGTGTGGGAGAGTAGGACACCGCCGGACATTCACATATATCAGGAAAGCCCGCCAGGCTACACGCCGGCGGGCTTTCCTGCGTTTACGGCAGTTACCGAAGGACTGCCGCGTGCAGTTCCCGGAGCGTGTCACCGAGAACGGCAGCGGCGTCGCCGAGCACTTCCTGTTCGAATGCCGAAGCGTTGTCCGTCCATGGTTGGGCGTTGACGAGCACCCGGACCGTGTCGGGACGGCAGAAGTCGATGAGCCCGGCGGCGGGGTAGACCGTCCCGGACGTGCCGATGGCGATCCAAACGTCGGCGTGGCGGGCAGCGTCGATCGAGGCCCGCATCTTCCTGGCGGGGAGCTGCTCTCCGAACAGGACGACGTCGAGGCGGGCGATGCGCCCGCAGTGCGGGCAGGTGGGCACGGATTCGTGGAGGTCATCGTCGAACCAGGCGCCGTGGCGTGCGTGGCATGCCTTCCCCGAACAGCGAGTGTGGAAGACATTGCCGTGGAGTTCGGCGACGTTCCCGGAGCCCGCCCGGCCGTGGAGCCCGTCGATGTTCTGGGTGGCGATGTGCACGTCGAAGTGGGCTTCGGCGGCAGCCAACGCCTCATGCGCCGGGTTGGGGCGGGCGACGGATGCGGCGCGCCGTAGTTCGTTCCAGTGACCCCATGCCTGTTGGGCCTTGCCGTGCCAGCGGGAGGCGGTGGTCAACGCCTCGATGTCCGGGTTGCGGTCCCACATGCCGTCGCCGCCCCGGTAGACGGGCAGTCCCGACGGGGCTGAGATACCGGCCCCGGTAAGGACCGCGAGCCGCGGTTTGTGGTCGGCGGCAGCATCAGGCATTCGATCATTATCGGCGCCGGCGGAGTCTGATGAAACTGGATTTCTCCAGCGTCATCGCCTGCTCTGCCGAGCGAAAGCCGGAGGCCGGCCGCTGACGTATTTGGCGATTCAGGCTCGTCCGGAACTTGCAACACTCAGTTGAACACGGTCAGTGCCTGCTACGTTGATGTCGTGCCGTACGGCAGTCGGCGCATGACAGGTCGCAAGACCCATCGGGGAACTGAGGTGCGTGGTGTCCAACGAGGCCCAGGGCGAGCGCGTCATCGCGGTTCGCGACAGCAAGGACCCGGACGGTCCGAAGCTGTTCTTCAGCGTGAGCGCGTGGAAGGACTTCCTCGACCGCATCAAGGCGGGCAAGCACGACCTTCCGGAGGACATGCGCGAGGGCCTCGACGAGCGCTTCGCGCGCTGAGCCGGCCGACGCGACCCAGACAGACCCGGTGCCATCCGGCACTTGACCCGTGCGGCCACGCAGCGGCGCTGTGACGGGTGCCGTAGCCGGGCGGCGTACGGCGAGCTCGGCGATCCCGAAGGCGTGGTGGGCCAGGCCGATCCGACGATGGCGCGGCCACCCTGCGGTCGATAGTGGTGACGACTAGGCCTGCGCTCGTAATACCGCAGGGTTGTGCACGCGCTCGCGGCCTCGGCGATGCTCAGGCCCGCCTGGGGTCGGAGCGAGCAGGCTGGGGCACCGGCTGCGGCTTGACTTCGAGCATGCTCTAAACCCTGGCGTCGCCGATCACGCGTGCTTCAATATGGCGGCGGGCGTGTCCGGAAACGGGCCACTATCCCGTTCTTTCTGTATTGCAGATGTAAGCAGATTAATTGCCGATCGGCGTTTGACGCCTATTGTCAGGTTTGCTAGTTTCGCCGGAACCTCATGGACCCCTCGGGAGGGAATGGTGAGACCTGTCGTCGCATCCCTGGCGGGCGCGTCGGTGGTCGCGGTAGGCGCCGCGACCGTCTGGGCGGCCACGGACCGGGACGCCGTCTCGCCGGCCGTACCGACGGCCGTTTCGGCACAGGCGGCCGCCGGGCCGAAGCTCGTCATTCCCTCCAATTTCCCTGACCCGGGCGTCATTAAGGTGGGCACGACCTTCTACGCCTACGCCACGAATTCGCACGGCAAGAACATGCCGGTTGCTTCAGCGCCGTCGGCCCGTGGCCCGTGGAGCATCCTCGCCGCGGATGGGCTTCCGCGCCTGGGCAAGTGGGCGACGACCGGCCGGACCTGGGCCCCGGCCGTCACGCGCCGCAAGGACGGCAAATTCCTGCTGTATTACGCCGCCCGGAACGCGGCTCTCAAGCGGCAGTGTGTCGGCGTGGCGGTCGCGTCCTCGCCGGTGGGGCCGTTCGCCCCGTCCGGTTCCAAGCCGTTGGTGTGCAACGCCCCGGCCGGCGCCAAGCAGGGCAAGCTGAGCCCGGAGATCATCGATGCCGGGAGTTACGAAGAGAGCTCTCGGCGCTATCTGCTGTACAAGGTCGGCTACAACCAGTACCACAAGCCCTCGTTCTTGGCTCTCCAGCGGATGAGCGCCGACGGCCTGCAGCCGGTGGGCAAGCCCAAGGTGATTCTCAAGCAGACCAACGAGCCGTACACGGTCGAGGCTCCCGAACTCGTCCATCGGCAGGGCGAATATGTGCTGTTCTACTCCGCCGGCGTGTTCAGCAAGGACAACTACCAGACGCGGTACGCCGTCGCGTCCTCGCTCGGCGGGCCGTACAAGAAGGCGGCCAAACCGTTGATGACCACAGCCGGCTTCGGGCGGAAGGTGAACGGTCCGGGCGGCGCCGATGTGGTGTGGGACGCCGGAACCTGGCGCATCTTCTTCCACGGCGCGATCCTGGTCGGCCCCCCGCCGAAGCCGGATCCCTCACCCCAGCCCAAGAACCTCCAGCGCGGCATGTACGAGGCGGACCTGCGGTGGTCCAAGGGCGGCCTGCCGTACGTCCAGTAGGGCGCTCGGGGCCGTTCTGGGCCATCGGGACCAGCCGTCGCCGCGCGCCCGCTACGGAGGCGCTCAGCGCCAGGGAGAGGCCGGCCCTCAGCTCCCGATGCGCTTGCGGGCCTGCCCGCGAACGCGACGCCGCTGTGAAGGGTCGAGCATGAGGTAGCCGACGATCGGCGCGGCGATGAGGCCGAGCACGATCAGAAGGGTCACCCATCCGGGCAGCAGCCACCAGGCGATCAAAGCCACGGCCACTCCGCCCACGACGTATCCGGTCCGTCCCATGACAGCCTCCATCCCGAGGACCTCGCTAGAAGAACGCGCACCGGCGCGACCGGTGTTCCGCAAACCGAGATATATCTTCTTTCCGTGCCGCGAGAGCCGTCGCCGCGCCGCGTACGACCGTCGGCGCGATCAGAGCCCGCGGCGGTGGGCGGCCGAGCAGTGACCCTGCCGACGCCTGTCGCGCGGGCCGGCCCGTGTGATGATCGATGCGTGCCCATCAACGAACATCTGCTCACCCTGTTCGCCCTCACCACGATCGTCGCGATGGTGGTGCCCGGGCCCGACATGCTGTTCGTCCTCGGATGCGGGATGCGCGGCGGTCCGAGCGTCGGTCTCCTGGCGACGGCGGGGGTGGCGACGAGCGAGGCCGTTCACGTCGCCGTCGCGGCCGCGGGCCTCGCCGCGCTTTTCACGGCGGTGCCGCTCGCCTTCACGGTCGTACGGATCGTCGGCGCCGCCTACCTGATCTACCTCGGTGTGCGGACGATCTGTCGTCGCGGGGACGATGCGAGCGACGTCCGGAGCGTGGCCGGCGGGATGTCCGGCCGCTGGGCGTACCTCAACGGTCTCGCGACCAACCTCCTCAACCCGAAGATGGTCACGTTCACCTAGTCCTCCGGAGGATGCCCCGGCCTTCAGGCCGGGGAGGAATTCGGACTCTGCCAGAACCGTCCCGGCATGGCTGAGACGGTCCAAAAACGGAATTCACCGCAATTCGACGAAGCGCTTTACGTGCGCGCATGTCATCTGTAAGTTCACGGGCATGCGGATGGCGTACAAGTGCCGGGCCTACCCGGACCCCGAACAAGCGGCGGTGTTCAGCCGCACGTTCGGGTGTGTGCGCCTGGTGTGGAACAAAACCCTCACCGAACGTCACGCGGCCTACCACCAGCGGGGCGAGAGGACCTCCTACAGGCAGACCGACGCTGCTCTGACCGCGTGGAAGAAGACCGAGGACCTGGCGTTCTTGTCCGAGGTGTCGTCGGTTCCGTTGCAGCAGACGCTGCGGCATCAGCACGCGGCGTTCGCGAACTTCTTCGCCGGACGCGCCAAATACCCCCGCTTCAAGAACCGCAACGCCCGCCAGACCGCGCACTACACACGCTCGGCGTTCCGCATGAAGAACGGCGAGTTGTCCATGGCCAAGACCCGGGCGCCGCTGCGGTTCGTGTGGTCCTTCAATGACATCGACCTGTCCGCGCTGAACCCGACCATGGTCGTCATCTCCCGGGATCCGGACGGCTGCTGGTACGTCACGTTCGCCATCGACACCGACGCGCCCGAGCCTATGGACGATACCGGGCACGCCATCGGCGTCGATCTGGGGATCAAGGACTTCGCGGTCACCTCCGACGGGGAACGCATCGCCAACCCCCGCCATCTGGAGCGCAAGGCCCGCAACCTCGCCCGCTACCAGCGACGCATGGCCCGCCGCGAGCGCGGGAGCATGAACCGGCGCAAGGCCAAGGCCAAGGTCGCCCGCGCCCACCGCAAGGTCCGCAACGCCCGCGCCGACTTCCTGCACCGCCTCAGCACGAACCTGGTGCGTCGGGCCGACACCATCGTCATCGAAGACCTCGCCGTCACCAACATGGTCAAGAACCACGCGCTGGCGCGGGCGATCAGCGATGCCGGGTGGGGGGAGTTCCGGCGGCAGCTGGAGTACAAGGCCGAACGCGCCGGACGCACCCTCGTGGTCATCGACCGCTGGTACCCCTCCTCCAAGACCTGCTCGGCCTGCGGGCACCTGCTCACCAAGCTGAGCCTTTCCACCCGGCACTGGACGTGCCCTACCTGCCGCACCCGGCACGACCGGGACATCAACGCGGCCAAGAACATCCTTGCGGCTGGTCAAGCCGTAGCCAGGGACAACCCTGGTGATGCCTGTGGAGCTGATGTAAGACGGCAAGGGCCCTCCCTTCCGCAGCCGGCGCTGAAACAGAAACCCCGCGCTGCGAGACGCCCGGCCTAGGCCGGATCGGCCGCAAGGCCGATGGGACTCCCCCTTCATCAGAAGGGGGAGGAAGTCAAGATCGCCTTCCTTCCCCAGTTCGTCGACCCGAAGATCGGGCCCGTCTGGGCCCAGTTCGCGATCCTCGGGGCGATCGCCTTCGAGTTCGTCGTCGACGGCACGGTGGGACTGCTCGCAGGGCGGATCGGGCGGTGGATGCGTCGGCGGCGAACGGCCCGTCGGCGCCTCGACGTCGCGGTCGGCGGTGTCTTCATCGGGCTGGGAGTGCGCCTCGCCGTCGAGCGGTGACGGCGGGCCACGATGACCGGCCCGGCCCGGGAGGGCCGAGCCGTGCCACGCTCGCGGCGGCAGGACCGCGTCAGACGCGGAGCGTCAGCGGCCCGCCGCCCAGCTGCTCCAGGGCCCGCGCGTGCAGCAGGCCGTTGCTGCAGACGACGCTGCCGCCGTCGGGGCTGGGCACCCCGGTCAGGTCGGTGAAGATGCCGCCCGCCTCCTCCACGATGATCTGGAGGGCGGCGACGTCCCACAGGGAGACCTCGGGCTCGGCGGAGATGTCAGCGGTGCCCTCGGCGACCATGACGTGGGACCAGAAGTCGCCGTACGCCCGGCTGCGCCACACCGTACGGTTGAGGTCGAGGAACTTGTCCAGCCGGCCCTGCGCCTCCCAGCCTCCCAGGCTCGAGTAGGAGAACGAGGCGTCCTCCATCTCGGTCACGCCCGAGACGCGGCAGCGAGTGGCCTTGGCGAGGCTGCGGCCGGTCCAGGCGCCGCCGCCGCGCGCCGCCCACCAGCGGCGGTTGAGCGCCGGCGCGGACACCAGGCCGACGACGACCTCGTCGCCTTCCATGAGGGCGATGAGGGTCGCCCACACGGGAACGCCGCGCACGTAGTTCTTGGTCGCGTCGATCGGGTCGATGACCCAGCACCGGGGGCCGTAGCCGGTGCGGCCGTACTCCTCGCCGTGGATGGCGTCACGCGGCCGGGCACGCTTCAGCGTGTTGCGCAGCGACTCCTCGACCGCCCGGTCGGCGTCGCTGACGGGGGTGAGGTCAGGCTTGGTCTCGACACTCAGGTCGAGGGCCCGGAACCGGCGCGTGGAGACGTCGTCGGCCGCGTCCGCCATCACGTGAGCCAGCCGCAGGTCATCCGAATAGTCCGCCACGAAGGGCAACGGTATCGCGACAGGACCCACCGCAGACACACTAGAGGGCGTGAACACACCAATATCTTCCGTGTCCGGGCCTCTGGCAGAGCCGCCGACGCCGGCTCTGCTGTTCGATCTGGACGGAACGTTGATCGACAGCGTGTACCAACATGTGATCGCCTGGCGCAACGCGCTGACCGTCGTGGGCATCGACCTGTCGGTGTGGCGGATCCATCGCCGGATCGGCATGAGCGGCGGCCTGTTCGTGTCCGCGCTGCTGCGAGAGACCGGGGTGTCGCTGACCCCGGCCGAGGTCGAGGAGCTGCAGAAGCTGCACGCCCGGGCCTACCTCGAGCAGGTCGGCTCCGTACGCGCGCTGCCCGGGGCGCCGGAGCTCCTGCGCTTCCTGACCGACCGCGGCGTGCCGTGGGCCATCGCGACGAGTGGCCGGATGGAGACGGCGCACACGGCCCTGGGAATGCTGGGGCTGCCCGAGGACACCCCGATGATCACTCGTGACATGGTGCGGTTCGCCAAGCCCGATCCGGACCTGTTCCTCGCCGCCGCGGCGCTGCTCGGGGTCGAACCCAACCACGCCATGGTGGTGGGCGACAGCGTGTGGGACCTCCTGGCGGCACGCCGCGCGGGCGCGCTGGGCATCGGCCTGCTGTCGGGCGGGTACGGCCGCGACGAACTCGAACGGACCGGCGCCTTCCGCGTGTACGCCGACCCGGCCGACATGCTGACCCGCATCGACGAGCTGGGGCTGCGCCAGACCATCTGACCCACGGCTCCGCAGGGCGCCCGTCAGCGGACCGGGGCCTCGCTGTTCCAGGAGGCGAGCAGGCGCAGGTTCGCCTCCGAAGGGGAGCCCGCCTCGACGGTGTAGGTCACGAGGATCTGGTCGGGGTCGTCGGGGAGCCGCAGTGACTCGTAGTTCATGACCAGATCGCCGACCAGCGGATGGTGCAGGAGCTTGCGGCCGTTGCTCTTGTCCTTGACGTTGTGGTCGGCCCACCACCGGCGGAAGTCCTCGTTCTTGACCGACAGTTCGCCGACGAGGGCGGCCAGCTCCGGGTCGTCGGGGTACTCCCCGGCCCTCAGCCGCAGGAATGCGACGGTCTCCCGGGCCTTGATCGTCCAGTCGTCGAACACCGCCTGCACGTCCTCGTTGAAGAAGATCATGCGGCCCCAGTTGCGCCGTGCCGGTTCAAGGGCGCCGAAGTCGGTGAACACGGCGGCGGCCATGCGGTTCCATGCCAGAACGTCGGCGCGCCGTCCGATGAGGTACGCGGGGACGCCCTCGGCCATGTCGAGCAGCCGCCGGACGCCGGGCCGTACGCGCTCGGTCCGCGGGGGCCGGCGGCGGGACCGCGTCGGCTTGGCCAGGTTGCGCAGGTACGCGCGCTCGTCGTCGTCCAGCCGGAGGGCCTGGGCCACGGCCCCCAGGATCTCCTCGGAGACGTTGTTGGTCCGGCCCTGCTCCAGGCGTACGTAGTAGTCCACGCTCACCCCGGCGAGCTGGGCCAGCTCCTCCCTGCGCAGCCCGGGGACGCGACGGCGGCCGCCGTACGAGCGCAGGCCCACGTCCTCCGGCTGCAGCCGCGCGCGTCTCGTGCGCAGGAATTCCGCCAGCTCGGCTCGCTTGTCCATGCCGCCCAGTATCGGAGAGATCGTGGCGTTAAAGGTGGCCCTGCTGGACCCAGGCACGCCGTACCCCCGGTACGACTCGGCCCTGGGTACCCCCTTTCGGCGGTCCCAGGATTGGCGATGTCACCAAGGACACCACCGGAAGAAGGACCACGATGACCGAGCTTCAGGGCCGTACCGCCGTCGTCACGGGAGCCGCCAGCGGCATCGGCCCCGCCATCGCCCGCCGCCTCGCCGACGAGGGCGTACGGGTCGCGCTCCTGGCGCGCCGCGAGGAGCGCCTGGCCGACCTGGCGGGCAAGATCGAGGCGAACGGCGGGCGGGCCATCGCCGTCTCCGCCGACGTGACGAGCGACGCGTCGGTCGCCGCGGCGGCGGAGCGGATCCACGAGGCCCTCGGCCGGGTCGACCTCGTCGTCAACGCCGCCGGCGTGATGCTGCCCAACCCGATCGAGGACGGGCGCGTCGACGAGTGGACCCGGATGATCGACACGAACGTGACCGGCGTCCTGCGCGTCATCCGGGCGTTCACCACGGACCTGACCGAGGCGGCCGCCGCGGGCGGCACGGCGGACCTGGTGAACGTCTCCTCGATCGGTGCGCACGTCCTGTTCCCGAACTACGCGGTCTACGGCGCGACCAAGGCGGCGCTGACCCAGCTGTCCGCCTCGCTGCGCACCGAGTTCGGGCCCAAAGACGTCCGGGTCACCAACGTCGAGCCGGGGCTGACCGAGAGCGAACTCGGCGAGCAGATCGACAACGCCGACCTGCGGGGACAGCTCGACCAGATGCACGACGCGCTCGGCCCGCTGGCCGCCGACGACATCGCCGACCTCATCGCGTACGTCGCCGGCAGGCCGCGCAACGTCAACCTGCGGCAGATCGTCATCCTCCCGACCCGCCAGGCCTGACCGCGCCGCGAACGTGTAGAACATCGTTCATGGCGTCTCGCATCAGCGAACTCGTGCTCGACTGTCGCGACCCGGAGCGTCTGGCCGCCTTCTGGGCCGAGATCCTGGGCTTCCAGGTGATCGGCGGGGAGGGCGACGAGGTCGTGGGGATCGGGCCGCCGGAGGGCTTCGGCGGGCCGCAGCCGGTGATCGTCTTCCTTCGCTCCGACGAGCCGAAGAACGGCAAGCTGCGGCTGCACATCGACGTGAACGCCACCGACCGTGACCAGGAGGCGGAGCTGGAGCGCCTCCTGGCGGCCGGGGCCGTACGCGCCGACGTGGGGCAGACCGGCGAGGAGTCCTGGGTGGTGCTGGCCGATCCGGAGGGCAACGAGTTCTGCCTGCTGCGCCGTCGGCTCGACCCGCTCTGACGCGCCCGCACGGAAGGACCCTGTGTGCTGGTCGTGCCGCGGTGCCGAGTCGTGTCGCCTGCGGCCGCACGAGGCGGACCGGCGCGTCAGTCGGAGTCGTCGCCCTCGCGGCTCGCGAGCAGGCGCCGCAGCGACTCGAGGCGGGAGACGCTCGCGTGACCGGCGGCGGCCCACGCGTCGAGCGCGCAGTCGCGCTGCAGGTGGGTGCAGTGCGGCGGGCACTCGGCGGCGCCCTCGAGGAGGTCGGGGAAGGCGCCCAGGATGTCCTCGGGGGAGACGTGGGCCAGCCCGAAGCTGCGGACGCCCGGGGTGTCGATGATCCAGCCGTCGCCGGAGGGCAGTTCCAGCGCGATCGCCGAGGACGAGGTGTGCCGGCCGCGCCCGGTCACCGGGTTGACCTCGCTCACGGCGCGCTCGGCGTCGGGGACCAGGGCGTTCACCAGGGTGGACTTGCCGACTCCGGAGTGGCCGACGAGCACGCTGATCCGTCCGGACAGCCGCTCGCCGAGGTCGTCGACCGGCTCGTCCTTGCGGGTGACGACGTACGGGACGTCCAGCGGCGTGTACATCTCCAGCAGGTGCTCCGGGGACGCCAGGTCGGCCTTGGTCAGGCACAGCAGCGGATCCAGGCCCGCGTCGTACGCGGCGACCAGGCACCGGTCGATCATCCCTGAGCGCGGCGGCGGGTCGGCCAGTGCCGTGACGATGACGAGCTGGTCCGCGTTGGCGACGATCACGCGCTCGACCGGGTCGGCGTCGTCCGCGGTGCGGCGGAGGGTGGAGCTGCGCGGCTCGATCCCCACCACCCGGGCGAGGGTGTCGGCGTGGCCGGACACGTCGCCGACGAGACGCACCCGATCACCGACGACGACGCTCTTACGGCCGAGCTCGCGGGCTCGCATCGCGGTGACCCTACGGGGCCGCTCGCCCTTCCGCTTCGCCGCGCGCCCGGCGCCCTCGGCGCCGATCAGACAGGTGTAGCGGCCGCGGTCCACCGCGATGACGAAGCCGACGATCGCGTCATCGTGGGCGGGTCGTCGGCGGGTGCGCGGCCGGGAGCCGCGCCCCGGGCGCACGCGAACATCGTCTTCGTCGAGTCTGCCCCAGTCGCGCGCCATCGGATTACCGAAGCATCTCCGTCCACAGCTCGCCGAATTCGGGGAGCGTCTTGCCGACGGTCGGGAGGTTCTCCACCTCGACGCCGGGCACGGCCAGGCCGAGGACGGCCCCGGCCATCACCATCCGGTGATCGTCGTAGGTGTGGAAGACCCCGCCGCGCAGCGGCCTGGGCCGGATCTCCAGGCCGTCGGGCAGCTCCCGCACGTCACCGCCCAGGCCGTTGATCTCCGTGGTGAGCGCGGCGAGCCGGTCGGTCTCGTGACCGCGCATGTGGGCGATGCCGCGCAGCCGGGACGGACCGTCGGCCAGGGCGGCCAGAGCGGCGATCACGCAGCTCAGCTCGCTGACATCACCGAGGTCGACGTCGATGCCGTGGATCGCGCCGCCGCCGCGCACGGTCAGGTCGCCCCCGTCCCATGAGGCCGAACCGCCCATGTCGGCGAGCAGGTGACGCAGCGCGTCACCGGGCTGGGTGGTCTCGGTCGGCCAGCCGCGCACCGTCACCCGGCCGCCGGTCACCAGGGCCGCCGCCAGGAACGGCGCGGCGTTCGACAGGTCCGGCTCGATGTCGACCTCACCGCCGCGCAGCGCGCCCGGCTGCACGCGCCAGACGTCCGGGCCGCTCTCGGCGGAGGCGCCGGCGTCGGCCAGCATCCGCATGGTCATCGCCAGGTGCGCCGCCGACGGCACCGGCGGCCCTTCGTGGCGCACCTCGATGCCCTTGGCATAGCGGGGACCCGCCAGCAGCAGGCCGGACACGAACTGCGACGACCCGGAGGCGTCGATCGTGACCGAGCCGCCCGCCACCGCGCCCGTACCGCGCACCGTGAACGGGAGCGCGTCGCCCTCCACCTCGGCGCCGAGCGCGCGCAGGGCGGCGAGGATGGGGCCCATCGGCCGCTTGCGGGCGTGCGGGTCGCCGTCGAAGGACACCTCGCCGGCCGCCAGGGCGGCGACCGGGGGCACGAACCGCATGACCGTGCCGGCCAGCCCGACGTCGAGCGTCGCCGGGCCGCGCAGCTCGCCCGGCGTGACGCGCCAGGCGCCCCCGTCCGCGTCGTCGACGGCCACTCCCAGCGCGCGCAGCGCGCCCGCCATGAGCAGCGTGTCGCGGCTGCGCAGCGGCCGCCGGATCATCGACGGCTCGTCGGCCAGCGTGGCGAGGACCAGCGCGCGGTTGGTCATCGACTTCGACCCCGGCAGCGCGACGGCGGCGTCGACCGGCCCGTCGGCGGCGGGTGCGGACCACAGAGGAGGCATGACTGAAGGGTACCGGTCCCGGGGGTACGCGAACCGCGCGTAAAACGCCGGTGCGGAGACGATTGTGGATCGTGAATGCGCCGGTAGATCCCCGGGCCACGGCCCTGACCGCTCGCTACGTTGACGGCACCCGGGCCCGTCGCGGATCCCGGACCACACGACCAGGCAAACGCCTCGCCGGACTCGGAAGCGAGCCCGGCGCAGCGATCGGAGCGAGCGGCCGAGGTACGACGCCGTCCGCGGAGATCGTGAGGAGGGGCGAGCGACCGGATGACAGGAGCGAGCCCGACGCGGCGACCGGAGTGGGCGGCTGGGGTGTGAGGCCGTCCGCGGGGGTCGTGAGGAGGGGCGAGCGACCAGATGACAGGGGGACGACTGTGGACGCATCGCCACGGCCACGGCACCGGGCCCGGCGCGCGGCGGCCGGTCCGGCCACGCCCGCGGACGGGCGGCGACCGGCCCGGCTTCCGTCGGGACCGTACGAGCTGCGCCTCGCGGACCTGCGTACCCGGTGGCCCGGCGGTGAGGTCATCGGCTTCGGCGACACGGACCTCGTGCTCCCGCAGGGACGCCGGGTCGCGCTGCTGGGGCGCAGCCGCGTCGGCACCTCGGCCCTCGCCGCCGTGCTCCTCGGGTTCCTGGACTACCAGGGCGTCGCCACACTCAACGACGTGCAGCTGCGCGATCTCGCCGACGAGGACGTCCGCACGGTCATCGGGCTGTGCGCGCACGACGCCCACCTCTTCGACACGACGATCGCCGAGAACGTCCGGGTCGCCCGCCCGGACGCCGGTGACGAGGACGTCGCCCGCGCGCTGGGCCGGGCGGGGGTCGACCTCCTGCCCGACACCCACGTGGACGATCGCGACGTCGCGGTCGGGCCCGGGCGGCAGCGCATCGCCCTGGCCCGCGCCCTCCTGGCCGACCTTCCGGTCCTGATCGTCGACGAGCCGGACATCCGGCCGGACGAGGACGCCGCGGACGCCGCGCTGGCCGAACTGATCGACGCCGCCGAGGGCCGTACGCTCCTGCTGATCATGCATCGGACGGTCCTTCCGGGCGCCGCGCCGATCCTCCGCCACGTCGACGAGGTCCTGGAGATCTGAGCCGGTTCGGGCAGGCGTCAGTGCCCGATCTTGGTGGCCTTCCGGCGGGCACCCTCGACGCGCCTGGCGGCTTTGCGCCGTGCGCGTTCGGCCTTGCGGCCGGCCTCCGCCCGGGCGAGCGCAGCCTGAAGCCGCGCCTCGTGGGCGCTGGTGCGGGCGGCCTTGATCGGGCGGTACCGGCTCGGGGCGGTCGCGGCGACGAGCAGCGCTCCGAACAGTCCGGCGGTCTTGAAGAACTGGGACCGCTCCGTGGCGCGCCGCTCCGGGTCGTCCTCGGCCCAGAACCGGTGCTCGGCCAGCAGGCTGGGGACGAGCTGACCGGCGAGCACGAGCGTCGACAGCCGCTCGAACCGGCCCATGGCCAGGAGAGCGCCGGAGCCCACGCTCAGCGCTCCCTGCATCCGTACGAGCGTCTCGGGGTCCTTGGTGGGGAGCCAGGACACACGGTCGGCGAGGGGCTTGATCACGGGGGCGAGCCGCTCGGCCCGGTGGCCGGGATCGCGCAGCGTCTCGATGCCCGTGACCACGAACGGCGCGGCCATGAGGGGACGGGCGAGAGTCCTGATGGGTCGCATGCACCCGTCATGCCCACCGCGTGGGCGAACAAGCCCACCTCTTTGGCAAGCTTGGGCGCGTCCGGCGCGCGACGCGCCGTACGGACCGGGAGGGGACACGCGGAGCATGTGCGGGCGGTACGCCACGGCGCGTGGAAGCCAGGAGATCATCGACGCCTTCGACGTCGAGCGCGACACGACCGACGCGCTCGAACCCGACTACAACGTCGCCCCGACCAAACCCGTGCCGATCATCCTGACGCGCGACGTCCGCGAGCTCCACGTGGCGCGCTGGGGTCTGGTGCCCGCCTGGGCCAAGGACCTGTCGATCGGTGCCCGGATGATCAACGCGCGGTCCGAGACCGTCCACGAGAAGCCGGCCTTCCGGAGCGCGTTCGTCCGGCGGCGTTGCCTGCTGCCCGCCGACGGCTACTACGAGTGGTACGCCCGGGAGGACGGCGGTAAGCAGCCGTTCTTCATCCGGCCCTCCGACGGGAGCATGCTCGCCATGGCCGGCCTCTACGAGATCTGGCGGCCGCACCGCCGCCGGGAGGTCGGTCGGGGTGGGTTGGTCGGGAATGACGAGGTCGGTCGGGGTGGGTTGGTCGGGAATGACAAGGACAAAGGGGAGGCCGCGGGGGAGGACGAGTGGGTGCTGACCTGCACGGTCATCACCACCGAGGCGACCGACGACGTGGGCCGGATCCACGAGAGGATGCCGATGCTGGTGGAGCCGGAGCGCTTCGGCGCGTGGCTCGACCCGGCGCTGACGGGCCCCGACGAGATCCGCTCGCTGCTGGTGCCGGCGGCTGCGGGGAGCCTGGAGGCCTATCCCGTCTCCACGGCGGTGAACAAGGTCCGAAATAACGGACCTGAGCTGGTAAAACCCCTGCCGGAAATGGGTATCTCCTCCAACGGAACCCCCACGCTGTTCTGACCGCGCCGCCGGGAGGTACGCATGGTCGTGGACACGGCGCAGAGGCGCCTGGAGGACATGCTCGCCGATCTCGATCGCGCGATCGCGGTCCTGCAGAGTGAGCACCCAGAGGCCGACCAGCACACCGCCGACGCCGGTGCGAGCCTCTTCGCCACCGACCGGGCCGACGCCGCGCTGGACGCGATGCGCCGCGAGCGCGCGGAGGTGCTCGCGGCCCTCGAGCGGGCCCGTTCCGGCACCTTCGGCAAGTGCGTCGACTGCGGCCTGCCGGTGCCTGAGGGCCGTCTCGAGGCACGGCCCGCCGCCGCGCGCTGTGTCACCTGCCAGGCGAAGCACGACCGGATCCGACGCTGAGCCCCTGCCGACGCTGCGAGAGCCCGGTTGAGGCTGAGCCTCTGCCGGGGCCCTGAAGCCCGCCTGCACGCAGGGAGCCCCTGCCCGGCCCGGAAGCTCCTGGCCGTACGGAGAGAGCCCCTGCCGGCGCGGAGAGAGGGCCCCGGTGCCGAGCCTTGGCCGTACTGACAGAGCCCTTCGGCGCTGGAAGGGCCCGTGCCCGCGCTGAGCACCCTCCGACGCTTCCGGGGCCGCGTCCCCGGGCGCGTCATGCGCCCGGGGACGGCGAGCCCGTGTCAGGCGCTCTTGATCGCGCTGGCGACGAGGTGGATCCCGACCGGCTCGTCGCCGAGCGGCGCGGTCAGCTCGGCGCGGACCAGCCGCGGGAGCGCCTGCGGGCTCGTGGTCAGGACGTGCTCGACCGTCGAGGGCGAGAGGGTCGTGCGCGGCCGGATCCACTCCAGCTCCAGCCCGCTGTCGGTCAGCAGCTCTCGCAGCTGCTCGGCGCCGAAGCAGCGGGTGATCGACCCGTCCGGCCAGGGGACCAGGACGACCTCCGAGCGGGGCACGTCGGACAGGTGCGCCCAGAAGTTCTGCTCGGCGAGGATGGCCATGCCGAGAACGAGCGAGTCGACGCACATCAGCACCCGGCCGCCCGGCCGGAGTACCCGCGCGATCTCCGCGACGACGTTCTCGGTGACGAGATGCCGGGAGAGCACGCGGCCTTCGGCGACCACCGCGTCGAAGCACCCGTCGGCGAGGAAGCCGAGGGATGCGGGATCGGCCACCACCGGCCGTACCCGCCGCGAGCGCGGCCCGCTCCGGGGTGTCTCCTGGACCTCGACGACCGTGTGGCCGGCCGCCGCCACCTGGGACGCGCACCGTGCCTGCGGACCTGACAGGTCGAGGACGCGGGACGGCCGGTGGGGGAGCCAGCGGGAGAGTTGGGCGGCGGCGACGGCCCAGTAGAAGGTCCAGTAGCTCGCGAGTGTCTCGGACTCGCCAACAGCGGGATGCTTCGCCGGAATCGACAGCACGGCGGCTCCTCGGGGATGCATTTATCCCAATCCTTCCCTGTCGACGGCACCGCTTCACCCGTCGTCACTGGTGACCGAGCATTCCTCTTTCCCGGGAATCACGCGGCCATGCGAGGTGTTGCACTGCGTCATAACGGCCAGTGACAGCGATTAGTTCGAGGTGATGATGAGCCTTCTGCTCGCGGACCGTCGGCAGGTGTCGCCGGCGGACCCGCTATCGTCTGGTGCGTACGGTTTCGATGCCGACGCCGGCCGGACAGAGGAGGTGGGTCAGGTTCCCGAGGCAGTGGAGACACTGGAGGAGCGGACCAGGCGCTTCGAGCGCGACGTGTTGCCGTTCCTCGACCAGCTCTACTCGGCCGCGCTGCGGATGACGCGGAACCCGGCCGACGCCGAGGACCTGGTCCAGGAGACCTTCGCCAAGGCGTTCGGGTCCTTCCATCAGTTCCAGGAGGGCACGAACCTCAAAGCCTGGCTCTACCGGATCCTCACCAACACCTTCATCAACTCCTACCGCAAGAAGCAGCGGGAGCCGAAGCAGTCCGCCGCCGAGGAGATCGAGGACTGGCAGCTGGCGCGCGCCGAGTCCCACACCTCGACCGGGCTGAAGTCCGCGGAGGCCGAGGCGCTCGAGCACCTGCCCGACTCCGACGTCAAGACGGCCCTGCAGGCGCTGCCCGAGGACTTCCGCATGGCGGTCTACTTCGCCGACGTGGAGGGCTTCTCCTACAAGGAGATCGCCGACATCATGGGCACTCCGATCGGTACGGTGATGTCCCGGCTGCACCGCGGACGGCGTCAGCTGCGGTCGATGCTCGAGGACTACGCGCGCGATCGCGGCCTTGCCCGCGCGAACGGCGGCCAGCGTAGGGAGGACCAGTCATGAGCTGCGGTAAGCCGCACGAGACCCCCTGCTCTGAGGTGCTCGGCCGGATCTATGACTACCTCGACGGTGAGCTGGACCAGACCGGATGTTCCGACATCCGGCAGCACCTCGAGGAATGCGGGCCCTGCCTCCGGGAGTACGGCCTGGAGGAGGCCGTGAAGAAGCTCGTGCACAAGTCGTGCGGCTGCGACCCGGTGCCGCAGGATCTGCGGTCGAAGGTCCTGGGGCGCATCGAGCAGGTCCGCGCCTCCCTGACCGAGTAAGGCGGATCAGGACCGTAGGTGACGATTGGTTCACGCTTTGCTCACGTTTCCGCGCTCGTCTGCGTGACCCCTCGCCGTCGGGTTAGGCTTACCCCCGATCATTCGGGGATCGGCGAGTCAGTTGGCGAGCCACCGCGCCGTCCAGGTGCCCAGGCTCGTCAGGGGAGGCTGAAAAACATGCGAAAAGGCGTGTCCTGGGCTTAGCCCATTACCTCGTAGGGGCGGCAATGCGTGGACTACCCCTGGCCGCATGGGCATACGTCTGTACGGTCGTCACGCTCGGGACCGCGTGCATCGCTCTGTCGTCCTTCGACGGCATCGACTGGACGACGCTCGCGGTGCTCGCGGTGCTCTCCGTGGTCTGTGAGTCGGTGCCGGCGCTGCTCAGCAGCGCGAGCGCACGCGTCTCGCTGAGCTACTCGGCGGGCCTGGCCTCGGTCGTGCTGCTCGGCCCCGTGGGCGCGGCACTGGTGGGCGCGTCGGCCGTGGTCACCGGCCGACGCGACGTCGCCCTCGTGAAGAGGCTGTTCAACAGCGCGCAGTTCGCTCTCTCCGGATATCTCGCCGGCGTCGTCTACCAGGCGGCCGGCGGCACGGTCGGCAAGCCGACCGACGGATCCTTCCCCGGCATCATCCCGCCGTACGTCGCGGCGGTCGTCACCTACGTCGCGGTCAACCTCGGCCTGGTCGCCGTCATCCTCATACTGACCAAGAAGGCGCCCATGTGGGGGTTCCGCTGGGCGCCGGTCGGCCAGCTCACCGTCGGGCAACTCGCGTACGGCATGTTCGGGCTGCTCATCGCCGCCCCGTGGCGCGTCGTCGGCCCGTTCTCCGCCGTGCTGGTGCTGCTGCCGATGTTCATCGCCCGGTGGGCGCTCGAGCAGACCCGGGGGCAGCGGGAGGCCCAGGCGGCGACGATCGCCGCGCTGTGCCAGGCGGTGGAGACCAAGGACTACTACACGCGCGGGCACAGCGAGCGGGTCTCCCGGGGCGCGTCGATGATCGCCCGCGAGATCGGCATGCGGCCCGAGCGGGTCGGCGCGGTGCGGTACGCCGGCATGCTGCACGACGTCGGCAAGCTCGGCGTGCCGACGAGGGTGCTGCAGAAGTCCGGGGCCCTGAGCGAGGAGGAGTTCGCCGCCATCCAGCTGCACCCGATGCGCGGCCTGGAGATCGTCCGCGACATCGGCTTCCTCGACGAGGCCCTGGCCGGGATCATGCACCACCACGAGCGGATGGACGGCACCGGATACCCCATGGGCCTGGCCGGATCGGAGATCCCGGAGTTCGCCCGGGTGATCTCCGTCGCGGACGCCTTCGACTCGATGACCTCCACCCGGTCGTACCGGCCCGCCATGCCGAACGACGCCGGCATCGCCGAGCTGCGGCGCTGCGCCGGCACTCATTTCGACCCGGCGCTGGTCGAGGCGTTCATCGCCGCGATCGAGCGGAACGGCTGGATCCGCCCCGACCCGGTCGTCCCGCCCGAGGGCGAGGAGACGGCACAGCAGGACCACGACGACCCGAGCGCCCCGCTGCGCGTCGCCGGCGAAGGCGTCCGCCCGTGAGCCGGCGAGCCCGTGAACCGGAATGCACCCCTGAGCGGGAGGCCCGCATGACCGGAAGGCGCCCATGACCGCGAGCGACCCGACGCAGCGAGCGGAGAAATGAGCGCCGCACCGGCGCCCGCGCGGCGGCGCACCATCGGCCAGTCACTCGACTCCGCCCAGCTCCTGCTGATCGCGGTGGCGGGGCTGCTCGTCATCGGCTCGGTCACCCAGGTCGCCGCGGTCGGGGTCGTCGACTCCCGTACGGCGGTGCTGTTCGGCGCGCTGATCGCGGTGGGCGAGCTGCTCCGCATGGTCGTCCCCGGCAACCGGGAGGTCGCGCCGATCGCCAGCGCGGGGGCCCTCGGCTACGCGCTCCTGCTGAAGGTCGGGGCCGACTCGGCCGCCCACTCCGCCTTCCAGGTCGTGACCGTCACCGCCTGCGGCACGCTCGCCGGAGCGCTGCCGCACATCGCGGTCGGCCGGGTACCCAAGCTCGACGCG
Organism: Actinoallomurus vinaceus; assembly: GCF_039542055.1. Taxonomy (NCBI): domain Bacteria; kingdom Bacillati; phylum Actinomycetota; class Actinomycetes; order Streptosporangiales; family Thermomonosporaceae; genus Actinoallomurus; species Actinoallomurus vinaceus. The sequence continues at coordinate 257,160 of NZ_BAABHK010000017.1, read as the reverse complement.
CTGGCCCGGCGGATCCTCACGCCCTCCATCGTGGCCTTCATCTTCCGGCCGATCATGCACTCGCCGCTGCGCGACCACTGGCCCGCGCTCATCACCGTGATGGTCCTGACGGTGATCCTGTCCTGTGTCATCGACGTCACCACCGCGGCGGTCATCCGGGCGGAGGCCGTACGCGCGCGGTTCGGCATCGCGCTCGGCGACGAGATCCGGGCCAAGGGGCCGCTGTGCGCCGCCTCCGGGGCGACGGGCATGCTCCTCGCGGTCAGCACCTTCGTGATGGGCCCGGCCGCGCTGCTCGTCTTCACCGCCCCGATCCTCGTCACCCAGGTCGCCTTCCGGAAATTCGCCGGCATCCGGGCGACCTACCTGCAGACCGTCCGCGCCCTCTCCCAGGTCACCGAGGTCGGCGGATACGTCGAGGCCGGCCACTCGCGCCGCGTCAGCCGGCTCGCCGTCGCGATGGGCCGGGAGCTGGGCATGACCGAGGAGGAGCTCCTCGAGCTCGAGTACGCCGCGCTCATGCACGACATCGGGCAGCTGTCGCTGCGCGACCCCATCCCCGGCGGCGCGACCGTCCTCGCCTCGCCCCAGGAACAGCGGCGCATCGCCGAACTCGGCGCCGGCGTGATCACCAAGACCGGCGTCCTCGACGAGGTCGCCGAGATCGTCCGCCGCCAGTCCGACCCGTACCGCGTGAGCGACGGATCGCCGCCACCGCTCGCGAGCCGTGTCATCAAGGTCGCGAACGCCTACGATGACCTCGTCGGTGACTCTCCTGATCGCGACCGGTCGGCGGCCGTGCTGGAGCGGCTGCGGCTCGACTCGGCGGCGGAGTACGACCCCACGGTGATCGAGGCGCTCGGTCACGTTGTCGACCGCATGCGGTGACAAGTCGGCCCCACGGGTTTTTGTCACCGCGCACGGCGGTACACCGCGCAACGCGTGGTTATTCTCGCTGGGCCGAGTGCAAATGAGGAGGATTGGTGTTCGAGTCCGTATTGGTGGCGAACCGTGGTGAGATAGCCCGGCGGGTGATCCGTACCGTGCGCGCCCTCGGGATCAAGGCCATCGCGGTCCACTCGGAGGCCGACGCCGATCTGCCGTACGTCGACGAGGCGGACGAGGCGATCCTCATCGGCCCGGCCCAGCCGGCGCAGAGCTACCTCGACGTCGACGCGGTGATGGAGGCGGCCAAGCGCACCAACGCGCAGGCCATCCACCCCGGGTACGGCTTCCTGGCCGAGAACGCCGGTTTCGCCGAGCGGGTCATCGCCGAGGGACTGGTCTGGATCGGCCCGCCGCCCGAGGCGATCGCCGCGATGGGCGACAAGATCAACGCGCGGAACCTCATGGAGAAGGCGGGCGTGCCCGTCGCCGCCGGCACCCGCGAGCCCGTCCCCGACGCCGACGCGGCGGCGGCCGCGGGCATCGGCTATCCCGTCATGGTCAAGGCGGCCGGCGGGGGCGGCGGCATCGGCATGAGCGTCGCCCGCGACGAGGCGGAGCTGCGCAAGGCGTACGAGACGGCCCGCACCCGCGCCGAGCGGTTCTTCGGCAACCCGGACATCCTGCTGGAGCGCTACATCGAACGCGCCCGCCACGTCGAGGTGCAGATCCTCGGCCTGGCCGACGGCACGGTCGTCGCCCTGGGCGAGCGCGACTGCTCCGTCCAGCGCCGCCACCAGAAGGTCGTCGAAGAGACTCCGTCGCCCGGCGTCGGCCCTGAGCTGCGCGCCCGCATGCTCGCCGCCGCCGTACGCGCCGGCGAGGCCGTCGGCTACCGCGGCGCCGGCACGGTCGAGTGCCTGGTCGACCCGGTCGCACAGGACTTCGTGTTCCTGGAGATGAACACCCGTCTCCAGGTCGAGCACCCGATCACCGAGCTCGTCACCGGCCTGGACCTCGTCGAGCAGCAGCTGCTGATCGCGGCCGGCGAGCCGGTGTCCTTCACCACCGTCGAGCCCCGCGGGCACGCCATCGAGTTCCGGGTCTACGCCGAGGATCCCAAGCGCTTCCTGCCCAGCCCCGGGCAGATCACCGTCTGGGAGGAGCCGTCCGGCGACGTCGTCCGCGTCGACTCCGGCTACCGCGCGGGCAACAAGGTCACGCCGTTCTACGACCCGCTGCTGGCGAAGCTGTGCGTGTACGGCCCGGACCGGGCCCAGGCCCTCGTCTCCGCCCGCCGCGCGGTCGAGGAGTTCCGCGTCGAGGGCCTGAAGACCAACCTGCCGTTCTTCACCGAGCTGCTGGACGACCCGGACTTCGTCTCCGGCGAGTACGACACCGGCCTCGTGGACCGGATGCGGGCCCGGTGATGGACGTACGGCACGCTGTGAGGATGCGTGACGGGAACCTTCGTACTGATCGAAACATGCGTCCGGCTCACGTCGGCGTCTGAGGAGAGGAGCCGCAGTGGCTGAGGTCCGCGCGGAAATGGTGGCGAACGTGTGGAAGGTGCTCGTCAGCGAGGGCGACCAGGTCGAGGACGGCGACACCCTCGTCATCCTGGAGTCGATGAAGATGGAGATCCCGGTGCTCGCCGAGGACTCCGGCACGGTCACGAGCCTCAAGGTCGCCGAGGGCGACGTCATCCAGGAAGGCGACCTCATCGCCGTCATCGAGTAGTCGGGGCGACGCTCGCCGTACGGCTTACTGCCGAGACCTTTCGTTGCTCCGGCCACGAAGACTCTCGGCGATCACGGCGGACTTACAGATCGTCTGTGTGTTTGTAGTGAATCCAGATCTTGAGAGCCGGGGGAAAGTCGGAGATCGGTGTTGCATCCGGCACGCCCGTCCTCGACGTGTCAGAGGGCGAGGGCGTAGGTCAGGAGGTCGACGCCCTTGGCGGGGCTCCAGTCGCGGTCCGGGGTGCGGACGAAGCCGAGGCGGCGGTAGATGCGGTGGGCCGCGTGCATGACCTGCTCGGTCGAGAGCCGGAGCGTGGTGCAGCCGTCCTCGCGGGCGCGGTCGATGCAGAGGCGGACCAGGGCCTCGCCGAGGCCGACTCCGCGGGCCATGGGGCTGACCGCGAGCATCCGGAACTCCGCCTCGCTCGGCCCGGCCAGCTGGGCCCAGGAGCTGCCGTACGGGCAGTAGGTCACGGTGCCGATGGGCTCGCCGTTCCGTACCGCGACGATGAGCTCCGCCTCGCGGGCTCGGGACGCGGCGTCGCGGAGGTGGGGGACGTAGCTGCCGTTCGGGCTGATGTACGCGGCGGCGACGTAGACGGCCGCGGTGAGCTCGCCGATCGCGCGCAGCTCCTCGGGTCGGGCGACATGGATCTCGATGTCGTCCGGTATCCCGCGGGAGGGCGGTCGCCCCGGCGTACCGATCGCCGGAGGCGTGTCCTGGCTCACGGAGGAAGCTTAGAACACCACAAAAGGGGCGAAGCTCGCGGTGGCCTCCCAACGTCATGCGGAGGAGACCACCGCGGGCCGGTCAGCCGGTGGTGAGCTCGGGCAGGTCCTGAACCTGCGGGTCCTTCGCGTCGGCGAGGAAGTCCGACGGGCTGGTCTCGTCGGCGCCGTCGGGGACCTTCAGCGCCTTCAGCAGGCCGGTCAGCACGACCACGACGAGCATGTTGATCACGAACGCGGTCAGCGCGATGTACCCGGTGTGGCCGATGAACGGGATGTTCGCGATCGACTGCCCGAAGTGCTTCTGCGTCGGCGAGGACTGGTTGTACGCGGTGACGGTGCCGTACACCATGGCCACGGCCCAGCCGGCGAGCAGCGCCCAGCGGTGGAACCACCGGGTGAACAGCCCGAGCGCCAGCGCCGGGAAGGTCTGCACGATCCAGATGCCGCCGAGCAGCTGCAGGTTGATGGCGAGGCTCTTGTCGAAGGCCAGGACGAAGATCAGCGCTCCGATCTTCACCAGCAGGGAGACGAACTGCGACACCCGCGTCTCCTCCGCCGGCGACGCCTCCGGCCGGAAGAACGCCTTGTAGACGTTGCGGGTGAACAGGTTCGAGGCGGCGATGGACATGATCGCCGCCGGGACGAGGGCGCCGACGCCGATCGCGGCGAAGGCGACGCCGGTGAACCAGCTGGGGAAGACGTGGTCGAAGAGCGTCGGCACGGCGAGCTGCGGGTTCTTGGCGGCCTTGACGGCGGCGGCGACGTCGGGCTTGGCCAGGGCCATGTAGCCGAGGAGGGCGAGCAGGCCGAGCAGCAGCGAGTAGGCGGGGAGCAGCGCGGCGTTGCGTTTGATCACGTTGCGGCGGCCGGCGGCGAGCGCTCCTGTCACCGTGTGCGGGTAGATGAACAGCGCCAGCGAGGATCCCAGCGCCAGCGTCCCGTACGCCCACTGGTTCAGGTCGCCGGTGATGATCGAGCCGGTCGGCTTGTGGGTGACCGGGTTGGTCTTGGTGAGAGCCGCCTGGGCGGTGTCGAAGATGTGCCCCCAGCCGCCGAGCTTCGTCGGGATGTAGAGGATCGCCACGATGATCACGATGTAGATCAGCGTGTCCTTGACGAAGGAGATGAGCGCGGGGGCGCGCAGGCCGGAGGTGTAGGTGTAGGCGGCCAGGAGGGCGAAGGCGATGAACAGCGGCAGGTCCCTGGCCAGGCCGGAGCCCTTCACGCCCATGACGGTGAGGACGGCCTGGATGCCGACGAGCTGCAGGGCGATGTAGGGCATCATCGCCAGGATGCCGGTGACCGCGACGGCCAGGCCGAGCGCCTTGGAACCGAAGCGGCCCCGGACGAAGTCGGCGGGGGTGACGTATCCGTGGACGTGCGACACCGACCACAGGCGAGGGCCGATGAGGAACACGATCGGATAGGCGATCGCCGCGTACGGCAGCGCCCAGAACCCCATGGCCCCGCCGGCGAAGACGGCGGCCGGCACCGCGATGAAGGTGTACGCGGTGTAGAGGTCGCCGCCGAGGAGGAACCAGGTGACGAAGGTGCCGAAGCTGCGCCCGCCGAGGCCCCACTCGTCCAGGTGCAGGATCGTCTGCCCGCGCCGCCAGCGCGCGGCGGCGAAGCCGACCACGGTGACCACGGCGATGAAGAAGACGAAGACGCCGAGTTCGACGCCGTTGACGTTGTCCATGGGAGCCTCACTCGCCCTTCTCGTCGGCCTGGTCGCGGGCCGGTGTCCGGCCGCCGCCGTTGCGGGTGAGCGCGTACGCGATGCCGATGAAGACCGCGGTGAGGATCACCCAGAGCAGCTGCCACCAGTAGAAGAAGGGGAAGCCGGCGAGCCTGGGCTTGATCTTCGCGTAGCTCGGGACGGCGAGGTAGATGACGAACGGCGCGATGAGGAGGACGGCGACCACGGCCCGTACGACGGGTCGTGTCGACTGCGCATCTTTGTGCGGCATGTGAGGCCCTTTCGAAACAAAGTTTCGCTGGTGGCCACTGTGAACGCGCGCGGTCACGTTCTGATCTCGGCATGACGCCTATTGATAACGAAACGGCAACGCCGGGAACCTCGCACTAACCCGATCGGCTCGGTTTCAGGAGGGGGCCCGGCTTTCTCGAGGGCACTTTCTCCTTGCCGGAGACGACGGGCGGCCGTGTCGCGGGGACGGATTCGCCCGGCATCGGTGTCGCACCCGGGAAGGCCCCCTCTGGCCCCGGCGACGTCTCGTTCGGGGAGGACGGCACGCCGTCCGCCCCCGGCCGCACGGCCGCCCCGGGGCACATGTCCATCCCGGCCCGGAGCTTCTGCTCCTGCTCGGCCTGCAGTTTCTGGTCCAGGGCCCCGGGCATCCTCACGATCGGAGCGCCGGGCAGGAGGAGCGCCGTGCAGTAGATCTGGGTGTACCCGGCCATCGACTGCTTCGAGAAGGCGTTCGCGTACTCGACGAACACGGCCCGCGATCCGACCACGCGGATGGTCACGTCGGGCGTCAGCTCCGTGTGCAGCCCGTGGGCGCTCTCCTGGTCGGTCGGGCCGGCGAGGAGCGCGTCGAACACCGCCTGGGTGTCCCAGGGGGCCACCGCCCGCGTCACGGGCCGTGGTCTGCCGTCGTCCAGCAGGAAGTACACTTGCGCGCGCGGCAGCGAGGTGGCGGTCGCGGTGGGGGCCTCCCCGGCGTTCACCACGCCGGTCGGGCGCACTCCGCAGCCGACCAGGGCGCACACCGCCGCCGCCGGCCCGATGGCGCGCAGGACCCGCCTCATACCGGGATCCGGACGATGAACACCGCGCCGCCGTCCGGCGCGTTCGCGGCCTCGATGGTGCCGCCGTGCAGGGCGGCGTTGGCCTGGGCGATCGACAGGCCGAGCCCGGTGCCCTTGCCCGCCGGCCGCGCCGGGTCCGCCTTGAAGAAACGGTCGAAGACGTACGGCAGCACGTCCTCGGGAATGCCGGGACCGTGGTCGATCACGCGTACTTCCAAGCCGGGTCGGCCCGTGATGCGGACGGGCGGCGCGCCGTGCCGCAGCGCGTTGGCCACGAGGTTGGCGATGATGACGTCGAACCGCCGGGGGTCGAGCCGGACGCGCAGGCCGGGCGGGATCTCGATGACGACCTGGTCGCTCCAGCCGCGCGTGGTGACGCACTCGCGGACGAGCTCGGCGAGCGGCACGTCGTCCAGGGTGAGGTCGGCGGTTCGGGCGTCCATCCGGCTGATCTCCAGGAGGTCCTCCACGAGGGCGCCCAGGCGGCGGGTCTGGTCGGCCACCAGCCGGGCCGCCGTGCCGGTGTCGGACGGGAGCCGGCCCGCGTCCTCCTCGAGCATGCCGGTGACCGCGGTCATCGCGGCGATCGGGGTGCGCAGCTCGTGCGAGACGTCGGCGGCGAACCTCCGTGCGGTCGCCTCGAGGCGGCGCAGCTCGCGCACGGTGTCCTCGAGGGAGGCCGCGCTCTCGTTGAAGATGCGCGCGACGTCGGCCAGTTCGTCGCGGCCGCGCACGCGGACGCGGGTGCCCAGGTGTCCCGCGCCGAGCGAACGGGCGGCCCGGGCCAGCCGGCGCAGGGGCCGCAGGACGCTGCGTCCGAGCAGCGCCGCGAGCACCACGGCCACGACGACCGTCAGCGCCCCCGCGCGCGTCAGCGCGCTCTGGATGCGGTGCAGGTCGGCGTTCTCCTTGGCCAGCGAGGCGAACACGACGACGGTCAGCGGCAGCGGCCTGCCGTCACGGCCCTGCACACGCGTGCCGGCGACCAGCCACGGCGTCCCGTGGAGGACGACGCGCTGGAAGTACAGCCCCTTGGTCACGTGGGTCGCCAGGCCGACGGGCACGTCGCGCAGGCTGAACTCGCCCGTGGCGACCGTCGTCGTCCCGTCGGTCACGACGATGTACCGGTCGGGCCGGACCAGCGCGGTGGCCACGTCCTGGAGGGTCTTCTCCGGCACCGGAGCGGTCAGGTCGCCGGGCACGTTGTGCGCGAGCGTCTCCCGCGTGTCGATGAGGACGGAGTCCTGAGCGCGCTGCAGGACGGCCCGGCGGACAAAGACGTAGCCGATGCCGGCCACGAGCGCGGTCGAGGCGAGACAGGCGGCGATGAACGCGACGAACAGGCGCCTGCGCAGTCCGCTGATCACGGTGCCGCGAACCGGTAGCCGAAGCCCCGTACCGTCTGGATCAGCGTCGGCGTGCCCGGGTCCGGTTCGATCTTGGCGCGCAGCCGCTGTACGCAGGCGTCCACCAGCCGCGAGTCTCCCGCGTAGCCGTGGTCCCACACCTCCCGCAGCAGGTGCCCGCGGGTCAGGGCCTGCCCGGGGTGACGGGTCAGCTCCAGAAGCAGCCGTAGTTCGGTCGGGGTGAGGTGGACGTCCACGCCGGCCCTCGTGACGCGCAGCGCCGCCCGGTCGATGATCAGGTCGCCGAACGTGGACCGGATCATCGGGCTGTTCTCCGCGCGGCGCAGGACCGCGCGGATCCGCGCGTCCAGCACGGCGGGCTCGACCGGCTTGACCACGTAGTCGTCGGCGCCCGCCTCCAGCCCGACCACCACGTCCAGGCTCTCCCCGCGCGCGGTCAGCAGGATGATCGGGATCTGGTCGGCCTTGCGGAGGCGACGGCATACCTCCACCCCGTCGATCCCGGGCAGCATGACGTCCAGCACCACGATCTCGGGGCGGCGCGCCCGGGCGTACTCCAGCGCCTCCTCACCCGTCGTCCGCGCGGTGACGGAGTGCCCCTGACGGCTCAGGGCCAGTTCCAGACCCGTTCGAACCGACGGATCATCCTCGACGAGCAAGATCGCGACCACGCGCCCATTATCGAGCGACCGGCCCGGCGGCGTGGTTCTGTCACGGAATCAAGACAATTTCCGGGAAGTGAGACGGCACCCCGACAGCTTGATGATCTTCCGTGACCAGGGTTGTCAGGCATGGTGGGAAGGCGAAGACGCGAACGGAACCGGTGGATCCGGTATGCGGTGCTGGGGCTGCGCAGCCTCATCCCGCGTAAGGGCCGCAGGTGGCGCCTGGTCCGGCGGAGCGGATACGTGTTCGGAGGTCTCCTCCTGATCCTCGGGGTCGCCATCGGAGTGATGTACACGCAGGTCAAGGTGCCGCCGGTCAGCGCCGCCGCGCGAGCGGAGGCCAGCATCCTCACCTACCGGGACGGCACCCCGCTCGCCCAGGTCGGGCGGCTCAACCGCGTCGCCGTGCCGCTGCGCGCGATGCCGGCGCACCTGCGCGGCGCCGTGCTCGCCGCCGAGCAGCGCGGCTTCTACCACGACCCGGTCGTCTCGCCCGTCGGCCTGGGCCGCGCGGCGTGGGCCGCGGTCTCCGGCGGAGCGCGCCAGGGCGGATCCGGCATCGCCCAGCAGTACGTCAAGGTCGCCTACCTGGACCCGCGCCAGACCCTCACCCGCAAGGTCAAGGAGCTGTTCATCGCGGTCAAGCTGAGCCGCTCTCGGTCCAAGGACTGGGTCCTCGAGCAGTACCTCAACACCGTCTACTTCGGGCGCGGGGCGTACGGGGTGCAGGCGGCCGCGCAGGCGTACTTCCGCAAGGACGTCGGCGCGCTCACGCCCGCCGAGAGCGCGCTGCTGGCCGGGATGGTCCAGGCGCCGTCGTACCTCGACCCGGCGCTCGGGCACACCGCCCAGACGCAGGCCCGCTGGCGGTACGTCATCGACGGCATGATGACCACGGGCGTGCTGCCGAAGGGACCGCGACCGGCGTTCCCGGAGGTCGCGCCCGCCCACACCGACCCGCTGTACGGCGGGCAGCGCGGCTACCTGATCGAACGGATCACCAGCGAGCTGCACGCCCGCGGTTTCAGTGACGACGAGATCTACCGGCGCGGCCTGCGGGTGACCACGACCCTCGACTCCGCGATGCAGGCCGAGGCGCCGCGCGCGGTGGCCGGTGCGCTCGGCCGGGACAAGGATCTGGAGGCCGGGCTCGTCTCGGTGCGGCCCGGCACCGGCGACATCCTCGCGGCGTACGGCGGGCGGGACTATCTCAAGCACCAGTACGACAACGCGTTCCTCGCCGACCTGCCGTCCGGGTCGTCGTTCTTCCCGTTCGTCCTGGCCACGGCGCTGGAGAACGGGATCGGGCTGCGCAGCACCGTGGACGCCTCGCCGATGAAGGGCGTCCTCAACGACGACGATGACAAGGCCGGCGCGACGGATCTCCTGCAGGCCGTCGGCCGCTCGTACAACACGGCGTTCGCGCGGCTCGGCGCCCGGACCGGAGCGTCCGCGGCGGGCAGCGTCGGCCTGCCGGCACGGTCCTCGCCGCCCAGGGTGCACGCCGTCGACGAGGCCGCGGCGTACGCTGCCCTGGTCGACGGCCGGTACGCCACGCCGCACATCATCTCCCGCGTCACGGACTCCTCGGGGAAGACGCTGCTGACCGTACGGCCCCGCGTCCGCCGCGCGATCTCGGCGGGCGCGGCCGCGGACGTCACCTTCGCCCTGCGGACCGCCGCAAAGTTCGAAGTCGCCGGGCGGCTCGCCAAGCCGGGGGGCGACCCGCGATCCGCCAAGCCGGCGGGCGGCCTGGCACCCGTACTGCTCGACCGGCCGATGGCCGGCAAGATCGGCACGACGGACCACAACGCCGCGGCCTGGTACTGCGGCTACACGCCGAGCATCGCCACCGCCGTCGTCACGTACCGGGCGAGCAACCGGCCGTTGATCAACCACGGTGACGCGCCCCTGCGCGAGACCACGAGCACGCCGAGCGCGATCTGGCAGGCGTTCATGACGACGGCCGTTCGCACCGACGCCGTCCAGGAGTTCCCGCCGCCCGCCTGGGTCGGGAAGACCCGCCGGTTCGCGACGCCCAGCCCGACCCCCACGCCGACCGTCTCGACGCCCGGCGCGCAACCGTCCACGGGGCTCCCGGCAGGGGTCCCGCCCACGCCGAAACGGCCGATCGTGCCGTCGGACCTGCGCAAGCAGAAACAGGCGGCCAAGAGGACCCGCTCACCCGCCGTCGTGGCGACGCCCTAAGGACCTGGTCGCCGCGGGTGCCGGCGGCTGATCGACCGTTCGTGGCCCCGTGGTCCTCCTGAGCGAAGGGACTCAGCGGATCCGGTGACCCCTTATCGCACTCTCTCGAAGAGGCCGTCGGTTCTGCGTTCCGTGGTCTCGACGAGGCCACGGAGGGTCACGGCGGCTCGGCCTCCCCTCGCGAAGACGATGCTCCTGTCCTCACGGAACCGCGGGAATGCCCTGTCCCCGTCCTGGCCCCGCTCGAATCGATCTGCGTCGGACCTGCCGGATCGCGGTACGGCGAAGGCGGGCGTGGCGGCGCCGATGGTGAAGATCGCCAGCGCGACGCCGACCACGGTCGCTGTCTTGAGAGCCATGTGTCCCCCTAGGACGTGAGATGTCGCAGGCCGATGGCCTGGCACTCGCATCGCCACACCCTCGTCAATTACCCGATGCCACCCGTGTCACACTAAGTGACTGACTCATCACGAACGCCATGGGCCTGGTCATACGAGAGGGCGTCGGCGACGGATCAACGGGGTCCCGGCGGCGGCGCGCCGGCCGGGATTGTGAACCCAGCGCTTATCACTGTGTTGCCGAGACAGTTGTTGATCATGGCCCTGACCTCACAGGATGCTTACCCCACCGCCGCACCGCAAGCGATCGAGCGACCGGGTGTGCGTGCGCGACGAGAGGAGGTGCGCGATGACCCGCAACGACATCGGCTGGCCGTAAGGCTCGAACGATCTGGCAGCGGCCGGCCCCCGGCTTCGGCGGGGGCCGGCCGCCTAGGAAGAACTAGGCGAGTGCGGAGCAGCCGGCCTCATCGGGAAGGAGCGGGCGGAACTGCACCCGGTAGGGCCGGCCGTGGTCCTCCCAGTCGCTCCACCGGCGGGTCGGCGAGGACAGCCGCACGGCCGCACGGGCGTCCGCGCCCGTCAGCAGGGTGCAGATCCTCGTGCCCACCGGGGTCCCCGAGCCGAGAGGCGCAGTGAACGGCCAGCTTCGCGCCCCGGCCGCGGACCCGGGGACCGCCAGCGCCGCGACCTTGGCCGGACGGTACGGGTGCGGCGCGGACGCCAGGTCGTCGCGCGGCCACGCGGCCGGATCGAGCCGGGCCAGGAACGCCGCCGCCTTGGCGTCGGTGACCGGCTGCACGACCCTCGTCGTACGCGGCCGTCCGCCGACCACGAACGTGATGACCTTGTACATCGCGTCCGCCATGTGCGGGCTCGCCACGGTGCGCGGCGTGGCCAGCCCGGCGTCGCCGGCCGCCGCCACGAGGCGGCGAAGCGCCTGCGGCGTCAGCCGGTACTCCGTCAGCGGGCCGGACCCGGCGATCGCCCGCCCGTCGCCGTACAGCGAGAAGTCCGGAAGGCTCCCCGGGCCGCCGAACCCGGCGAAGCCCCCGCTGGTGCTCGTCCGCAGGACCAGGCCCCGGCCCTGCGTGACCGGCGCCGACGAGGGCGCTGGAGTCGACGAGGGCGCCGGGGTCGACGAGGGATCGAGTTTGGCCTCCGAACGTCCGGAACAGCCGGCCGCCGCCAGGACGGCTCCGGCGCATGCCACCACGACCATGGCCTTCATAGGTGATCGCTCCTCAGTGCGTGGCGCGTCCCCGGAAGTCAGACGTGTTCCGAGGCCGCGCGGTTCCCTGACAGGTCGGGGGGAGCGGGTCGTACCGGAGGGTAGAGGGGTTCACGGGATGAGATCCCAGGTGCGGGCCCGGGCGGCGCAGTCCTCCCGGAAGGCCGCCGCGTCGAAGACGCCACCGAGATGCGGGGCGAGCCCGTCACGGGCGGCGAGCAGGAACTCCGGGCCGTCGAGCCGCCCCGACCGCTCGGGCAGCGCCCCGGACAGCGGACGGGCGGCGATCGTCTCCAGGTCCCGGACGTTGCACAGGTCGTCCAGGCCGGGCCGGTGCGGCCAGGCGCCGATGACGATCCCGGCCGGCTCCAGGCCGTGGTTCGCCATCGCCTCCAGGGTCAGCGCCGTGTGGTTCAGCGTGCCCAGCCCCGGCCGTACCGCGACCAGAACGGGCGCCCGCAGCGTGTGCGCGAGGTCGGCCAGCGTCGCCCCGTCGTCGTCGTACCGGACCAGCAGCCCGCCCGCCCCTTCGACGATGACCAGGTCGCGGTCCAGCGAGCGGATCCGCTCGGCCGCGGCGGCCAGGTCGGGAGGCGGCAGCTCGGCCCGCCGGGCGGCTGCGGCCGGGGACAGCGCGTCGGTATAGCGGGCGAACTCGTGCAGGTCGCCGACGCCCGCGAGCCGCCGGACCTCGTCGAGGTCCCCGGGCTGCCCGGGCCGCGCCCCGGTCTGCGCGGGCTTGACGACCGCGACCGACGCCCCCCGCGCCCGCGCCAGGGCGGCGACCGCCGCCGTGACGACCGTCTTGCCCACGCCGGTGTCCGTCCCGGTGACCACGAGCACACTCACTCTGGTGACTCTAACGAGTCACGGCGCCGAATCCCCGGCGACACTGCGGCCGGCGCCATCTCATCACCGCCGAGGATTGTCGGGCCTCTGACCCCGAAGACTCGCGACGGACACCCCCTAGCGCGGAACCTCGTCCCAGGGGTCCCACTTGTCCGTTGGGATCGCGAAGCCGAATGGATCCGGGAGGCGGATGGTCTCTCCGAACTCCCACGACTGGAGATGTCGGTACATGCCGCTACCCCGGTCAGGGTTGGAGAAGAACAGGGTCTGCGCGGCGCGCGGGTCGCGATCGACCAGAAGATAGTTGGGGATCCCGGTCTGGGCGTAGCCGCTCCATTTGGTGGCGCCGCCACGCCTCGGTCCTGGCTGACGGTCGCAGGCGGCGTTGGAGCGCGAGGTGACCTCGACGACGAGATCTACCTGGGTGGCAAGAAGGTGCCGGGCGTCAGCCTTTCGTGCCTCATCTTGCATATCAACGTCCAGGATGATGAGGTCCGGAATGTAGCCATCGCGGATATCCCTGAGATTCAGGTCGGTGACCTGCACGCAGCGCCAGCGGAAGGTCGGATCCGCGATCCTTGCCTCGACCAGGCTGTCGGCGATGTCCTGGACTATCCCGTTGTGGCCAACGGTCGGACCCGGTGACACGACGATCTCCCCTCCGATGACCTCGACCCTGGTGCCGTCGTCAGGGAGGTGGAGGACGTCGGCCAGTTCGCCGCGGACCCAGAGGTCGTACGGGGTGTCCGGGAGCGTGTAGTAATGGGCCACCGCGCTCACGTTGTGTGACTCCTCCCTCACGATCAGCTCCGGGTCATCGTAGGGAATCCGCTTACTGTCCGTACCGAGAACGGTACATTCAACGACGCTACGGCGTCTGGTCGCGGCGGCGGAGGCGGGTGATGAACTTGTAGCGGTCGCCGCGGTAGAAGGACTGGGCCCATTCGACGGGGTGGCCGTCGAGGTCGAAGGCGTGCCGGGACAGCAGGAGCAGCGGCAGGCCGACGTCGACGCCCAGGAGCTGGGCGTCGTCGGGGGTGGCCAGGACGGTCTCGATCGTCTCCTCGGCCTCGGCGAGGTGCACGTCGTACGCGGTGGCGAGCGTCTCGTACAGCGAGCCGTGGCGCGGGAGCTCCTTGCGGAGGCCGGGGAAGCGGCGCGCGGGCAGCAGCGACGTGTCGATCGACATGGGCTCGCCGTCGGCGAGGCGGAGCCGGTGGATGCGCAGGGCGCGGCCGCCGGGGCGGATGCCGAGCAGGCCGGCGACGCGCTCGTCGGCGGTGACGTAGTCGATGTCGAGGATGCGCGTCTCGGGGCTGAGGCCGTGGTGCCGCATGTCCTCGGTGTAGCTGACGAGCTGCAGTTCCTGGGCGACCTTGGGCTTGGCGACGAACGTGCCCTTGCCCTGGATGCGCTGCAGGCGTCCTTCGATCACCAGCTCGGCGAGGGCCTGCCGGACGGTCGTGCGGGAGGTGCCGTACTTCTCGGCGAGAGTGCGTTCGGGCGGCAGGGGGCTACCGGGGGTGAGGGCTTCGGTCAGCTCGATGAGGCGCTTCTTCAGCCGGTAGTACTTCGGGACCCGGGGTTCGATCCCTAGCTCAGGTGCCCGCTCAGCCGTCACGCGCTCTCCTAACGTTCATCGCCGCGTCGCTCCGGCGTTAGGAGCAGGGTACGGTCTGGAATCTTCCTTGACAGTAGCCAGGGCCTTGCAGGCTACTGTGAGATCGGCCTCGCCCAGGTCGGCGCGGGCGCTGAGGCGCAGGCAGGCGCGTCCCTCCGGCACCGACGGTGGCCGGAAGCAGCCGACTCGCACCCCTTGTTCGGCGCACAGCTCGGCGGCGCGGACGGCGTCGTGGGGATCTCCGATGATCACCGGGACGACGGCGGCGGCCGGGGACGTGGTCTCCAGGCCGAGTTCCCGCGCGATGCCGGTCAGCCGGCGGGCGCGCTCGCGGGCGCGTTCGGGCCGGTCCGGCTCTGCGTCGAGGACGTCGAGGGCGGCCAGGGCCGCGCCGGCGCACGCCGGCGCCAGCCCCGTGTCGAAGACGAACGACCGCGCGGTGTCCACGAGCGTCTCGATGACCTCGGGGGCGCCGAGGACCGCGCCGCCCTGCGTGCCGAGCGACTTGGACAGGGTGACGGTGAGGACGACGTCGGGCTGCCCGGCGAGACCGGCGGCGTACGCGGCGCCGCGCCCGCCCGGTCCGACGACGCCTAGCGCGTGGGCCTCGTCGATCACGAGGATCGCGCCGTGGCGCCGCACGACCTGGTGCAGCTCGCGGAGCGGCGCGAGGTCTCCGTCCACGGAGAACACCGCGTCGGTGACGACGATCGCGTCGCCCGTACCGGTCAGGGCCGCGTCGACGGCCGCGACGTCCGCATGGGGGGTCACGGTGACGGCCGCCCGGGAGAGGCGGCAGCCGTCGATGAGCGACGCGTGGTTGCCCTGGTCGGACACGATCAGCCGGGGACGCAGCGCGGTGAGGGCCCCCAGGTTGGCGAGGTAACCCGAGGAGAACACGAGCGCGGACGGCATGCCGGTGAACGCAGCGAGGCGGTGCTCCAGCTCGGTGTGCAGCTCCGTCGTCCCGGTGACCAGCCGGGACCCGGTCGAACCCGCGCCCCACGTCCGTACGGCCTCGACGGCCCCCTCGATCACCCGCGCGTCGCCGGACAGGCCCAGATAGTCGTTGGAGGCCAGGTCGAGGAGCCAGGGCCCCGGCGGGCGGGAGCGGAGCGTACGGTGCAGCCCGGCTGCCGTGCGTTCGCGCGCCGCGGCCGTCAGCCGCAGAAGAGGGTCCACCTGGAAATCATTCCAGCATCGCCTGCGATTATGCAGAGGTGCCCACGTTGACCGACCTCACCCGGCAGCACACCGATCTCGACGCGGCGGACCTCGAGTGGATCCACGCCCTGGTGTCGGACTGGCAGCTGCTCGCGGACCTGTCCTTCGCCGACCTGGTGCTCTGGGTCCCGTTGACCTCGCGCCGTCCCCGCGGGAACGGCGTGGTGGAGGGCTGGGTGGCGGTGGCCCAGATCCGGCCGACGACGGGCCCGACCGCCTACCCGGACGACCTCGTCGGCATGGTCGCCGACCCCGGGACGCGCGGCCTCATCGACGTGGCGTGGGCGGAGGAGCGGATCTGCCGGGAGGGCGACCCCGAGTGGGGGAGCGGCATCCCGGTCCGGGAGGAGGCCATCCCCGTACGCCGGGGCGGCCGGATCCTCGGCATCATCCAGCGCAGCACGAACCTCAGCTCGGCGCGTACGCCCAGCCACCTCGAACTGACGTATCTGCAGAGCGCCAGCGACCTGGCGAAGATGATCAACGACGGGCGTTTCCCGTTCCCGGGCGAGGAGCCCAACCTCGCGCGGTCACCGCGCGTGGGCGACGGCCTGATCCGGGTCGACCACGACGGGCGCGTGCTCTACGCCAGCCCCAATGCCCAGTCGGCGTACCGCAGGCTGGGGCTGGCCACCGACCTGGAGGGCACGCTCCTGCGGGACACCACGGCGCTGCTCGTCAGCGCCCCGGTGGACGACTCGCTGGCGGTGGTCGCCGGCGGGCGGGCCCCCCGCGAGACCGAGATCGAGGCGAACGGCGCGATCGTCCAGCTCCGCGCCATCCCGCTGATCGTCGACGGCGACCGTACGGGCGCGCTGGTGCTGCTGCGGGACGTCACCGAGCTGCGCTGGCGCGACCGGGCGCTGATGAGCAAGGACGCGACGATCCGGGAGATCCACCACCGCGTGAAGAACAACCTGCAGACCGTCGCGGCGCTGCTGCGGCTGCAGGCGCGGCGGCTGCGGGTGCCGGAGGGGCGGGAGGCGCTGGAGGAGGCGGTGCGCCGGGTCGGCTCGATCGCGATCGTCCACGAGACGCTGTCGCACACGCCCGACGAGCTGGTCGACTTCGACGACATCGCGGACCGGGTGATGGCCATGGCGGGGGAGGTATCCGCACCGGAGACCCGGGTGCGCCCGCGGCGGGTCGGCGGCTTCGGGGTGCTGCCCGCGGTGATCGCCACGCCGCTCGCCATGGTCCTGGCCGAGCTGCTGCAGAACGCCCTCGAACACGGGCTGGCCAACCGCGCCGGATCACTCGAGGTGGTGGTGACCAGGGGCGAGGAGCGGCTCAGCGTCCTCGTCGCCGACGACGGGAGCGGGCTGCCGGCCGACTTCGACGTCGAGTCGGCCTCAAGTCTGGGCCTGCAGATCGTCCGGACGCTGATCGTGGGAGAGCTGGGCGGGGTGATCGACCTGCGCCCGCGTTCGGGCGGGGGCACGGAGGTGGTCCTGGACATCCCGCTGGACCAGGGGCCGCGCACCGCGCCGCCGGGCTGACCGGCCGATCAGCCGTTCAGGGATCGGAAACGACCGACGCCCGGGGCCGTGGGCCACGGGCGTCGATGCCGCCTGCTGTCGTGGGCCGACCTGCGAACCACGATGCGGCGTCGTCGTATTCAGGTGTTGTCGTTCTCAGGCGTGGGCGCGAGCGCGGGCGCGGGCGTTCCGGCGCTTCAGGGCGCGTCGCTCGTCTTCGCTCATGGCACCCCAGACGCCGGCGTCCTGACCGGAGGCCAGAGCCCACCTCAGGCAGGCGTCGGTCACCGGGCAGTTGCGGCATACCTGCTTGGCCTCCTCGATCTGTACCAGCGCGGGGCCGGTGTTCCCGATCGGGAAGAACAGCTCGGGGTCCACGTCACGGCAGGCAGCGCGGTGGCGCCAGTCCATGCGGTCCACTCCTTCGTAGCGCGTGAAGTGTCGACTCCACTTGTGAACGGTTTCACGATGTCGCGAACAGTCCAAGGCCTGTTGGGTGAGGTCCGGGAAGTGTTCATGGCGGTCTCGACCAGGGGCGATACCCGATGCCGCGCGCCACTTAGAGATTCCCAGGGCGTCAGAGAGGGCGCAAGACCTTTGAGAAAACTTTCTCAAAGTATGGCTGTCGCGTGTGTCACATGACCGAAACATGAACGTCGCTTCGTGCCTCAGATCACGATGCGAACCGCCTTGGGGACCGAGCGGAAGGTCACCGCCTCGCGTTGACCGAGGTAGTCCCCGTCGACCTGGAAGGCGATCGGCCGATGCGACCGCAGCGTGAACTCCGGCAGGTCGTGCAGGCCCACGATGTGGCCCCCGCGCGGCTGCCGCTTGAACGGCGGCACGATCTGTGGCAGCACGCTCAGCGTGGACAGCAGGTCCAGCCGCCGCAGCCCGAACAGGTCGAGGCCGGTCGCGAACGCCGCCCGCGGGCTCGGGTCGACCGGCCACGGCCCGGCGTACGTCCATGGCGAGGTGTTCGACACGATGCTCAGGAAGATGTGCCCGAGCGGCGGCTTGCCGGGCACTTCGAGGGTGAGCGCCGGGCGCCGGCGGTCCGTCAGCACGAAGAACTGGCGCAGCGCCGTCCGGATGTACAGCGTCGAGTAGGCGCGGGACCCGGCCGACCGGAGCTGCTCGACGGCGTGGACGACCTCCGCGTCCAGCCCCAGGCCCGCGCAGAAGGTGAAGTAGCGGGTGCCGGCCATGCCGAGCCCCACGGTCCGGTGCCGGCCGGCGCGCAGCGCCTCCAGGACCTGGCCCGCGGCGTCGAGCGCGTTGTTGGGCAGGCCCAGCGAACGCGCGAAGACGTTCGCGCTGCCCGACGGGACGACCGCGAGGGCCGGCAGGTCCTCCGACGGCCCGTCGGCGAGCAGCCCGTTGACGGCCTCGTTCACGGTGCCGTCCCCGCCCAGCGCGATGATCACGTCATAGCCCTCGCCGACCGCCTGCTCGGCCAGCTCGGTCGCGTGCCCGCGCCGCTGGGTCTCGGCGAGCTCCAGCCGCACCTCGCCGGCGAACGCGCGCATCAGCACGTCCCGGGCCCGCCGTGACGTGGTGGTCGCCTTCGGATTGGCGATCAAGAGTGCGCGCACGACCAAAAGGGTAGTTCACCGCAGAACAGGGGAAGGCGCGGCCTGGGCATCACGGGCGGGCGCGCCCTACTAGTGTTCCTGGATGTGTCCACACGTCCCGCCACCCTGAGCGCCGCCGCAGCCGTCGAGGCCCTGGAAGGGGCCGCCGTGCTGGCCGTCGGCCTGTACGTCGGCATCGAGGCCGTCATCGGCCGTCCCCACGACCTCGCGAGCGCCGTCGCCCTCGCCTTCATGGCCGTCCTCGGCGGCGCCGGCATCATCGCGGTCGGCTGGGGACTGTGGCAGGTACGCCGCTGGGGGCGCGCCCCGGCGCTCCTCACCCAGATCTTCACCCTGATCATCGCCGTGTCGATGTTCCAGAGCCACCGGGCGGCCCTCGGGGTCGTCCTCGTGGTGGTGGCCGTCGCGGGCGCCGCCGCGCTGCTCAGTCCACCCACGACCCGCGCGCTCATCGACGAGTAACTCGGAAAACGAACACCCCCCGCCGAACCGGTCGGCGGGGGGGTGCTGAATTCTCGGGTGGCGTTCAGTCGTCGGCGGTGAGGCCGTCGCGGAGCTGGGCGAGCGTGCGGGCCAGGAGCCGGGACACGTGCATCTGGGAGATGCCGAGCTCGGCGGCGATCTGCGACTGCGTCATGTTGCCGAAGAACCGCAGCAGCAGGATGCGCTTCTCCCGGGCCGGGAGCTTCTCCAGCAGAGGCTTGAGCGACTCGCGGTATTCGACCCCCTCGAGGGCCTCGTCGACGATGCCCAGGGAGTCGGCGACCGCCGGGGCGTCCTCGTCGCCGGAGTCGGGGGCGTCGAGGGAGACGGTGGAGTAGGCGTTGGCCGACTCCAGGCCCTCGAGCACCTCCTCCTCGCTCATCTGCAGGTGCTCGGCCAGCTCGCTGACGGTCGGCGCGCGCCCCTCGCGCTGGGCGAGGTCGCTGATCGCCTTGGTCAGCGACAGCTTCAGCTCCTGGAGCCGGCGAGGCACGCGGACGGCCCAGCCCTTGTCGCGGAAGTGCCGCTTGATCTCACCGACGATCGTGGGCGTGGCGTACGTGGAGAACTCCACGCCGCGCTGCAGATCGAAACGGTCGATGGACTTGATCAGCCCGATGGTCGCGACCTGCACCAGGTCGTCCAGCCACTCGCCGCGGTTGCGGAACCGGCGGGCGAGGTACTCGACGAGCGGCAGGTGCAGCTCCACGAGTTCGTCGCGGATGCGCTGACGCTCCGGGTCGCCGTCGGGCAGGGTGGCGAGTCGCTCGAACAGCAGACGTGCTCGTGCTCGGTCGGGCACGCCGTGCTCGTTGCCGGCCACCGTGGTCTTCTCGGTCACGCGTCCACCTCGCTCAGCGGCCCGGAGCCGCGTGGGCGGTGGTCGAGAGCCGTTGGGGTCGCGGCGTTCACGACGTCTTCCCGCGCCGCTTGTTCATCACGATGGTCACCCGGTCGTCGACGCCGACCTCGGCGTCGACGTCACCGGCGAGCGAACTCAGGACCGTCCAGGCGAAGGTGTCGCGGCTCGGCTCCAGGCCGTCGACGGTCAGAACCGACACCGAGATGCTCATCGCGTCGTCGGAGAGCTCGAATTCGCACGTCAGATCCGTGCCCGGCACCGCCTGGGCCAGGAGCATCGCGCACGCCTCGTCGATCGCGATACGCAGATCCTCGATCTCGTCGAGGTTGAAGTCGAGGCGTGCCGCCAGCCCGGCCGTGGCCGTGCGCAGCACGGAAAGGTAGGCGCTGTCGGCCGGCAGCCGCACGGTCACGACGTCGCGCACGTCGGACACACTCGCCGGCATGGCCGCGGTTTCCTCGGTCACGTCACTCCCTCGTTGGGGCTACCCGCTGTTGTCGAAACTACCGCCTCAACGCACCTTGGCGCGCATCCGGCGCGCTCGGTCGTCGAAGTGATGATCGTAGAGGCCAGGCGACGTCTCGTCGCAAATCGGTGCCGTCGGGGCGGCCGGATCGCCGGAGACGCGCGTGGCAGGGCGGGTGCCCCGCCCGGCGGCCTTCCGCGGCGTCGTTCCCCGGCGGCATCCGGTAGGGCCGTGATCACCGTGGGAGAGGGCTTTCGGACAAGGTCAAGGAACCGTAGATTGTTCGCCCCACACCGGAAGATCATGTGTGACCCGGCAGAGAGGTGCGTACGGATGGACTTCTCCGGCAAGGCCCTGCACGTGGGCAGCCTGCTCCGCCCCCCGGCCCTCCTCCGGGCGCGTGAACGCCACGCGGCCGGTGAGATCGACGCGGAAGAGTTGCGGCAGGTCGAGGATCAGGCGGTCCTCGAGGCGCTCGCCGTGCAGCGGGACAGCGGCATCGGCGTCTACACGGACGGTGAGTACCGCAGGAACGACTTCATGAGCCACCTGACCGCGGCGACGGACGGCTTCGTCAGCCAGGCGCCCGTCCTGGACTGGAACGCCGACGGGGACGAGCGGACCACGGACGACGCCATCCTCAACCTGATCGGCGGGCGGCTGCGGCACCGGGACCGGTTCACCGACCGGGAGGCGGCGTTCCTGGCCGACCACGCGCCGGGCCCGTGGAAGCTGGCGGTCCCCGAGGTCACCAACTTCGTCGTCGCCAACTGGCAGCACGGGGTGAGCGACACCGTCTATCCGACCCGGGCCGACATCGTCGATGACCTCGCAGCGGTCGTACGGGCGGAGACGGAGGCGCTCGCGCGGGACGGCGTGCGGCACGTCCAGATCGACGCGCCGTGCTTCACGAGCTTCGTGAACGACCGGCTGACCGCCGTCTTCGAGGCGGAGGGGCTGGACCCGTCGGAGCTGCTGGACCGATGCGTCGAGGCCGACCGTGCGATCGTCGGCGGCCTGCGCGACGCGGGGGTCACCGTCGGGATGCACATCTGCCGGGGTAACTACCGGGGCCAGTGGTTCAACGAGGGGACCTATGACGGCATCGCCGAGGAGGTGTTCGGGCGGATCCCCGTGGACCACTGGCTGCTGGAGTACGACACCGAACGCGCCGGGAGCCTGGATCCGATCAAGCACGTTCCCGCCGGCACGACCGTGGTCCTGGGGCTGGTGACCACCAAGACGGGCGCGCTGGAGGACCCCGACGTTCTGGCGCGACGGGTGGACGAGGCGTCGCGTCTCGTGCCCCTGGAGGACCTGGCGATCAGCCCGCAGTGCGGCTTCGCGTCAGAAGTGCAGGGCAACCCGCTGACCTGGGACGACCAGCGGCGCAAACTCGACCTCGTGGTGACCGTCGCGCAGCGCGTCTGGGGCTAGGGCCGGTCTCGAAGCCCCGCGTCCGTAGCGAGGCTTCGAGACCGGCCCCAGAAACGCGAATGGCGGGCGGCCGACCCGAAGGTCGGCCGCCCGCCACCGAACTGAAGACGGGAACGGACCCGGATCAGGCGTTCTTGGTCTCCCAGAAGATCTTGGCGATCTCGTCGATCTTGGCCAGGAGCTCGTCCGCCTTGGCCTTGTCGAGGCTGCCCTTGGTGCCGCCGGCGCCCGCGAGCTTCGTGGCCTCGTTGAACAGCTGGTGCAGCTGCGGGTACTTCTCGAAGTGCGGCGGCTTGAAGTAGTCGGTCCAGAGCACCCACAGGTGGTGCTTGACCAGCTCAGAGCGCTGCTCCTTGATGATCAGAGCCCGGGCGCGGAAGATCGGGTCGTCGTTGGCCTCGTACTTCTCGACGATGGCCTTGATCGACTCGGCCTCGATCCGCGCCTGTGCCGGGTCGTAAACGCCACAGGGCAGGTCGCAGTGGGCCGACACTGTGGTCTTGGGGCGCAGAAGTCGTGCAAGCACCTGCGTGTCCCTTCCGTTGTTTCGGATCATGCTCCGATAGCAGACACTACCCCTGCTACCCTTCCCGCTCGCAGAGAGGTATGCCACGTGCAGACGGTCGAGGTGACGGGCGAGTCGATGCTGCCGGTGCTCCGGCCCGGCGACTGGCTGCTCGTACGGCGTGGCGCCCGCCTCGCCCCCGGTCACGTCGTGGTGGCACGTCACCCGCGCGAGGCCCGGCTGATCGTCAAGCGGGTGGCCTGGCGCGACCGGCACGGGTGGTGGCTGGAGAGCGACAACCAGCGGGCCCCCGGCCGGCAGGACAGCTGGGACTTCGGGGCCGTGCCCGACGACCTGATCCTCGGGCGTGTGATCGCGCGCTACTGGCCCCGGCCCTCCGTACGACTCCGCGCGCCCCGGCGGGGCCGGAGCGCGCGGATACGGGACGACGCCTGAGTCAGAGCACCTTGGACAGGAAGTCCTGCGTACGTCGGTGCTGCGGGTCGGTGAGCACCTCGCGGGGGTCGCCCTCCTCCACGACGACGCCCTCGTCCATGAAGACCAGCGAGTCGCCCACCTCGCGGGCGAAGCCCATCTCGTGGGTCACGACGACCATGGTCATGCCGTCCACCGCGAGCTGCCGCATGACGTCCAGGACGTCGCCGACCAGCTCCGGGTCGAGCGCGCTGGTCGGCTCGTCGAAGAGCATGAGCTTGGGCTCCATCGCGAGCGCCCGCGCGATGGCCACGCGCTGCTGCTGACCGCCGGACAGCTGGGAGGGATAGCTGTCCACCTTCTCGGACAGGCCCACCCGGTCGAGGAGCTGCAGCGCCCGCTCCCGTACGACCTGGCGGGACTCGCCCTTGACCCGGATCGGCGCCTCCATGATGTTCTGCACGGCCGTCATGTGCGGGAACAGGTTGAACCGCTGGAACACCATGCCGATGTCCCGCCGCTGCGCGGCCACATCCTTCTCGTGCATCTCGTGCAGCTTGTCGCCGCGCTGGCGGTAACCGACGAGATGGCCGTCGACCCAGAGCCGCCCGGAGTCGATCTTCTCCAGGTGGTTGATGCAGCGCAGGAACGTCGACTTGCCGGAGCCCGACGGTCCGATGACGCACATCACCTGACCGGACCGTACCTCCAGGTCGATGCCGCGCAGGATGTGGAGCCGGCCGAAGAACTTGTGGATGCCCTCGGCCTTGACCATCACGTCGCTCGCCGGTGCGTTCTCGGTCATGCGGACCCCTCCCGTACGGCCGGGGGCTTGACGTGGAAGGTCGTCAGGTTCCGCCGCAGGCGTTGCAGCGGGGTCGGGGGCAGCTCACGCGAGGAGCCGCGGCCGAAGTGACGCTCCAGGTAGTACTGCCCGACCGAGAGGATCGAGGTCACGATGATGTACCAGACACTGACCACGATCAGCAGCGGGATCGTCTTGTAGTTGGCGTTGTAGATGTCCTCGCCGGCCTTGAGCAGCTCGGTGAAGGCGACCGTGGAGGCGAGCGAGGTCGTCTTCAGCATCGAGATCGTCTCGTTGCCGGTGGGCGGGATGATCACCCGCATCGCCTGGGGGAGCACGATCCGCCGCATCATCTGGAGCCGCCGCATGCCCAGCGCCTGCGCCGCCTCGGCCTGGCCCTCGTCCACCGACAGGATGCCCGCCCGGACGATCTCGGACATGTACGCCGCCTCGTTCAGGCCGAGGCCCAGGATCGCCGCGACGAACGTGGTGACCAGGCTGTTGACGTCCCAGGTGATGAAGACCGGGCCGAACGGGATGCCGAGCGAGATGTCGCCCATCAGGGACTTGAAGTTGAACCAGAAGATGAGCTGGACCAGGACCGGCGTGCCGCGGAAGAACCAGATGTACAGCCAGGCCGCCGACGACAGCAGCGGGTTCGAGGACAGTCGCATCAGCGCCAGGACGATGCCGCCCACGATGCCGATCGCCATCGCGATGACCGTCAGTTCCAGGGTGGCGACGAGGCCCTTGAGGATGCCGCCCTCGAAGAAGAACTGCCGGAAGGTCGACCAGTCCAGGTTCTGGTTGGTGAACAACATGTGGACGAACATCGCGGTCAGCACCAGGATGACCGCGCCGCTCACCCACCTGCCGGGGTGCCGGACCGGCACGGCCTTGATGCTCTCAGGCCGTACCGGTTCGGGCGTGTCGATCTGACTCACGTTCGCCTCAGCCACCGGCTCCGTTGACCTTCGGGTCGGTGACGGCGCCGGCCGAGATGCCCCACTTCTCGGTCAGCTGCTTGTAGGTGCCGTCCGAGATCAGGTCCTTCACGGCCTTCAGGATCCCGTCCCGCAGGTCGTTCTCGTTCTTGGGGATCGCGATGCCGTACGGCGCGGTGTCGTAGGCGTTGCCGGCGATGACGAACTTGCCGCCGGACTCCTTGGCCGCGTACGCGGCGACCGGCGAGTCGGCCAGGACGGCGTCGGCGCGGCCGTTGCCCAGGGCCAGGTTGGCGGCGTTCTGGTCGTCCAGCGAGATCTTGGTCGGGGCCGGCTTGCCGCCCTGCTTGCACTTGTCGAGCCGGGCGCCGGCGTCGGGCTTGGCCGCGGACTTGGGCGTGAGCTCGTCCTCCTGCGTCGTGCCCGACTCCACCGCGATCTTCTTGCCGCACAGCGACAGGTCGTTCGGCGCGAGCTTCTCCGGGTTGCCCGCCTTCACCATGAGGCCGGTGCCCGCGGTGAAGTACGTGACGAAGTCGAAGGTCGCCTCCCGCTGCTTGTTGTCGGTGAAGGAGGACATGCCGATGTCGTACTTCTTGCTCTGCAGCGCGGGCAGGATGTTGTCGAACTTGACGTCCTGGTACTCCGCCTTCACGCCGAGCTTCTTGGCGATCGCGGTGCCGAGGTCGACGTCGAACCCGACGATCTGACCGTTCTGCTTGAACTCGTTGGGGGCGTACGACGCGTCCGTCGCGATCACGATCTTGCCGTTCTTCTTGATCGTGTCGAGTGCGCTCTTGCTGCCCCGCGTCGTCGTCTTGGCGTTGCAGGCGGACATGGCGAGGGCGGCCGTCAGGACTGTGATGCCCGCCCCGAGGGCGCGACGGCGAAGACCGCTGTGCACGGCGTCCTCCTCCTATGACAGGGCGTAACGCCCTGGTCGATTGCTCGGTAGTTTCCCGACATCTTGGCGCAACCCCATCCGAAGTGCGATTACTGCCTTGCAACAATCCCGCGACAGCCGGATGATCTTTGGCCGGGACGGTCAGCCGCTCGCTGCGTTGATCTTGGGCTCGTGTACGGCGCCCGCGGAGATCCCCCACTTGTCGGTGAGCCCCTGGTACGAGCCGTCCTTCATCAGCTCCTTGACGGCCTTGAACACCGCGTCCCGCAGGTCCTCATGGTGTTTGGGGACCGCGATCCCGTACAGCGCGGTCCCGTAGGCCTGCCCGGACACCTCGAAGTGGTCGCCGGACTGCTTCGCGCCGTAGACGGCGGACGGGGTGTCGGCCAGCACGCCGTCGGCGCGACCCTTGGCCAGCGCCGCGTTGGCGGCGGCCTGGTCGTCGAACGACATACGGATGGGGGCCGGCCGGCCGGCGTTCTTGCACGCGCTCAGGCGCGAACCGGCGTTCGGGTTCGCCGCGCTCTCCGGAGTGAGCTCGTCCTCCTGGGTCGTGCCCTTCTCGACGGCGACGCGCCTCCCGCACAGGGACAGATCGTCGGGCCGCAGGCGCTTCGGGTTGCTCTTTCGGACGAGCAACATCGTGCCCGCCGACAGATAGGTGACGAAATCGAACCGGCCCTCCCTTTCCTTCGTGTCAGTGAAGGAGGAGAGGCTGATGTCGTACTTGCCCTCGCTCAGCGCGGGCATGATCGACTCGAATTTCACGTCCTGGAACTCGGCCTTGAGGCCCAGTTTCCGGGCGATCGCGTGGCCCAGATCGATGTCGAAGCCGACGATCTGCTCGCCCTGCTTGAACTCGTTCGGCGGGTACAGGGCGTCGGTGGCAATGACGATCTTGCCGGCCTTCTTGGCCCGGCCCAGCGCTGTGGCCGGATCGGAGTCCTGGCAGCCGGACAGGGCGAACGTCGTGGTGAGCACGGTGAGGCCCGCCGCGGCCAAGCGGCGGACGAGTGGACGGGGACGCAGGGTTCCTCCTCGGGGCGGAGGTGGGACGAACAGGGGAAGTAAGACGACATCTTGGCCTACTCCCGCCCGAGAGGTGATCAACAATGACACGAATGGATAACGGGCGAGGCCATGACGGCAGGCCCCCACCCCCTGACTGCCGCGCGCCCGAGCGTGTGGGATAATTGGTGAACGGGTGACCCCCGTACATCGAGAGACGGCCGCGCTGTCCATTGACCCGGAGGCAAATGCGGTCGTCTGCCCGTATTTTCTCACTAGTAGCAGGGGTCGCTGTGGCTGCTGAGCCTGTCGAACCGCACGATTACGATGCCGATCCGGCCTTCGCGTTGCACCGCGGAGGCAAGCTGGAGGTCCGCTCGACCGTTCCCGTCCGGGACAACGACGACCTCGCCCTCGCGTACACGCCGGGGGTGGCACGCGTCTGCAGCGCGATCGCCGAGCACCCGGAGCTCGCCTACGACTACACCTGGACGTCCAAGGTGGTGGCCGTCATCACCGACGGCACCGCCGTGCTGGGTCTGGGTGACATCGGCCCGGCCGCGGCCATGCCCGTCATGGAGGGCAAGTCCCTCCTCTTCAAGGAGTTCGCCGGGGTCGACTCCGTGCCGATCTGCCTCGACTGCACCGACACCGACGAACTCGTCGAGACCATCACCCGGCTCGCGCCCAGCTTCGGCGGCATCAACCTCGAGGACATCAGCGCGCCGCGCTGCTTCGAGATCGAGGACCGGCTGCGCGCCGCCCTCGACATCCCCGTGTTCCACGACGACCAGCACGGCACCGCGATCGTCGCGCTCGCGGCGCTGCGCAACGCGTCGCGCCTCACCGGCAAGCCGCTGGCGAAGATGCGGGCGGTCCTGGCCGGCGCCGGCGCCTCCGGCGTCGCCGTGTCCCGCATCCTGCTGAACGCCGGGATCGGCGACATCGCCGTCTCCGACAGCAAGGGCCTGATCCACGAGGGCCGCGACGGGCTCAACCCGATCAAGCAGATGCTCGCCCGCGACACCAACCGGGCCGGGCTCAAGGGCTCGACCGAGGACGCCCTCCACGGCGCGGACGTCTTCATCGGCCTGTCGGGCGGCACCATCCGCGAGGACTGCCTCGACGTGATGGCCGACGACGCCATCGTGTTCGCGCTGTCCAACCCCGACCCGGAGATCCACCCCGAGATCGCCCGCCGCCACGCCCGCGTGGTCGCCACGGGGCGGAGCGACTTCCCCAACCAGATCAACAACGTGCTGGCGTTCCCCGGCGTGTTCCGCGGGGCCCTCGACGTCCGCGCGCACACGATCACGGAGGGCATGAAGCTGGCCGCGGCCGGCGCCCTGGCCGACGTGGTCGGCGACGACGTGTCCGAGGACTACGTGATCCCCAGCCCGTTCGACGAGCGCGTCGCCCCCGCCGTCACCCAGGCGGTCGCCGACCAGGCCCGCAAGGAAGGCGTCGCCCGCCTCTGACCCGATCGCTCACAGCCACGGCCCGCACCCGCCCAGCGCGTGTGCGGGCCGCGGTGTTTTCGTCTTCTAGCGGGACGCGGCGAGTGCTGTCGGCCGCCAAGGGGTTTCCGTGGGTCGTCAACTGATCGTCCGGTGGGGGCGGGTTAGAGTGCGGGCATGTTCGCCGTCACCGCCGCACGTATCGATGCCGACAATCCGCTGAACGGGCTGGAGCTCGGGGAACGTCCCGAGCCGACCGTTCCCGAGGGGTGGACGACGGTCACCGTCAGGGCGGCCGCGCTCAACCACCACGACGTCTGGACGCTCCGCGGCGTCGGGATCCGCGAAGACCGGCTGCCGATCGTCCTCGGCTGCGACGCGGCCGGGGTCGACGAGGACGGCAACGAGGTCATCGTCCACTCGGTGATCGGCGATCCGGAGCGGGGCGGGGGCGACGAGACGCTCGATCCGAAGCGCTCCCTGCTGTCGGAGACGTACGACGGGACGTTCGCGGAGAAGGTCGCGGTGCCGCGCCGCAACCTCGTGCCCAAGCCGGCCTCGCTGTCGTTCGAGGAGGCGGCGTGCCTGCCGACCGCATGGCTGACCGCGTACCGGATGCTGTTCGACAAGGCCGGGGTGCAGCCCGGGTCGACGATCCTGGTCCAGGGGGCGGGCGGCGGTGTCGCCACCGCGCTGATCGCCCTCGGGTCGGCCGCCGGCTACCGCGTCTGGGCGACCAGCCGCGGCGAGGACAAGCGCAAGCGGGCGCTCGAGCTCGGCGCGGACCAGGTCTTCGAGTCCGGGGCGCGGCTGCCCGAGCGGGTCGACGCGGTCATGGAGACCGTCGGCC
Source organism: Actinoallomurus vinaceus (assembly GCF_039542055.1). Taxonomy (NCBI): domain Bacteria; kingdom Bacillati; phylum Actinomycetota; class Actinomycetes; order Streptosporangiales; family Thermomonosporaceae; genus Actinoallomurus; species Actinoallomurus vinaceus. The sequence goes on along the minus strand of NZ_BAABHK010000017.1, from coordinate 228,294 downwards.
AGGCGACGTGGTCGCACTCGCTGAAGTCCCTGCGTCCCGGCGGCCGGATCGTCGTCTCCGGCGCGACCAGCGGCCAGGTGCCGCCGGCCGAGCTGAACCGCGTGTTCTTTCTCCAGCTGTCGGTGGTGGGCTCCACGATGGGTACCCGGGACCAGCTCGTACGGCTGGCCCGCTTCCTCGACAAGACCGGGGTGCGTCCCCGGATCGACCGCGCGATTCCGCTGCGGGAGGCCCGGGACGGGTTCGCCGCGATGATCGACGGAGAAGTCTTCGGGAAGATCGTCTTTACGGCCTGACCGGCACCGGCGCTGGCGGTCACCGGCGCTGGCGGTCAGTCGCCGGGACGCGGCTCGTCCCGGCCATGACGCTCACCGGCCTGGCTTGGCGGTCAGCGCCCGGGGTGCGGGTCGTCTCGGCCGAGGATCTCCGTGCGCAGCCGTTCGGACGTCTCGGCGAGCAGCGCGCGTACCTCGGCGATCTGCTCGTCATCGACGCCGTCCCGCGCCGCGACGCGGATTTCGTCGACGAACTTCCGCAGGGCCCGGTCGAGCTTGACGCGCGCCGCGTCCTCACTGGTGCCCGTGGCGGTCGCCCAGGCGTCGTCCCAGGTCTGCCGCCACTCCTCCTTCAGCACGCGCTTGTGCTCCCGCCAGTGCTCCTTCTGGCGCTGCCACTCGTCCTTCTGCCGCCGCTTCGTCTCCTTGAAGTTCTGCGCCGCCGCACCGGCCGTGCCCTGCTTGCGTACCTCGCGGGCGGCCTGGGTGAGCTCCTCACGCAGCGACCGCACCGTGTCGCGTACGTCCTCCTGGACCTCGCGGGCGATGTCGCGTACGGACTCGGTGAGCTCGTCCTCCAGCTCGGCCAGCTCGTCCATCCGGCGCTCGAGCTCGGCCCGGCCCGCGTCGGTCAGGCGGTAGACCTTCTTGCCCTGGACGACCTCGTGGGTGACCAGGCCCTCCTCTTCGAGGCGGGCCAGCCGCGGATAGATCGTTCCCGGGGAGGGGGAGTAGACGCCGAGGAAACGGTCCTGGAGCAGGCGAATGACCTCATAGCCGTGCCGTGGGCTCTCCTCGAGCAGCTTCAGCAGGTACAGCCGCAGCCGGCCATGACCGAACACGGGGCTCATCTCTGGCCACGCCTCCTCACGTGCTTCACCACCGGTCTCGTCCTCGCTGCGTCGACTTCATCGTCCGCTCATCCTTCTCGCCCGCCGATCACGTCAGCTCCTCCGGACCCGGTCGGCTGAGCAGCGTGATGGCGCCGGAGACCGAGTTGACGGCGAGGGACGCCCCACCGTCGCCGAGCGTACCGGTGACGTCCTTGCCCATCGGGCGGTCCTGCCGGGTGAGCTCCGGGAAGGCCGCGTCGACGCGGCCGGTCAGGGAGGTCAGGGTCACCGTCGCGGAGGTCGACGCGGGCAGCCGCATCGTCACCTCGCCGGAGACGGTGTTCACCTGGGCGCGGCCGTCGGCGCGCAGGTCGACGTCGGTGGTGACCTTTCCGGTGACCGTGTGCGCCGTGAGGCGGTCGAGGCTGCCTCCGGCCAGGGCGAGGTTCCCGGAGACGGACTTGAAGGTCACCGAACCGGCGAGGCCCTGCGCCTCGATGTCGCCGGCCGCGGTGTTCGCGTCGATCGATCCGGTGACCCCGTCGAGGGTGACGGCGCCCGAGGCGGTCTTGACGGACACCCGGCCGGCCAGGCCGGTGATGACCGCGTTCGCGGTCACGAGGTTGAGGGTGACCGGGCAGTCGGGCGGAACGGTGATCGTGACGGCGACCCGGCCTCGGGTGTTCTGCAGCCACTTGACGACACCGTCCCAGCCGCTGCTCTTGTGGTTGACGGTCAGCATCCCGGCCTCGTGGATCACCTCGAGCGGCTGCCCGGAGATCTCGCCGACCTGGAGTGTGGGCTTCTCGTCGCTCGCCAGGATGGAGATGGTGCCTGCCACGATGTTCGCCCTGAGTGCGACCACGCCGTCGAAGTCGATCGTCTTGGGCTCATCTACGGTCCAGCGCGCCACGGCACGATCCCCTTCCGGTCAAGACGCTTCCCTCTCAACAAGATATGTCGTGTTTTGGGAAAGTCAAGATGTATCGCGTCTCTCGGTGGCGTTGCGGGAGACCGCCCGCCGGGGCCGGCGGGCGGGCCGATGCGTCAGTCGTCGTCCTCGTCGCCCAGCCGCGCCAGCCACGTGGCGAGCCGTTCGACCGGTGTCTCGAACTCGGGATTGAGATCGACGAACTCCCGCAGCCGGTCGGCCAGCCAGACGAAGGAGACCTCCTCCTCGCCGCGCCGGTCGGCCAGTTCCTCGATCCCCCGATCGGTGAAGTACATTGCTCAGCCTCTTGTCCGATGTCATGCCCGGGCCCGGAGCGGAACGGCGCCCCGCACGCGACCGTGCGGAGCGCCGTACGCCAGGGCGCGTCGGTCAGTCGCCGAAGACGGCGGCGACCAGACCCTGCTGCTCCAGCGCGTGGATCTTGGCGGACCCGACGGCGGGCGAGGAGCTCGCCCGGCGCGACACCCGCTTGAGCTCCCGGCCCTCCAGGTACGGCGGCAGCTTCAGCGCCATGAAGGTCCACGCCCCCATGTTCGCGGGCTCGTCCTGCGCCCAGATCAGCTCCGCGTCGGCCGGGTACTTCGCCAGCTCCGCCTTGATCTCGTCGACGGGCAGCGGGTAGAGCCGCTCCACCCGGATCAGCGCGACCGAGGTGTCGCCGGCCTTCTCCCGGGCGGCGGCCAGGTCGTAGTACAGCTTGCCGGTCGTGAGCACGACGCGGCGGACCTGACCCGGCTGCGCCGGGTCGCCGATCACCGGCTGGAAGGACCCCGAGGTGAGGTCCGACGTGGCCGACGTGGCGGCCTTCAGCCGGAGCATCGACTTCGGCGTGAAGACGATGAGCGGCTTCTCCCGCGGCGACAGCGCCTGCCAGCGCAGCAGGTGGAAGTAGTTCGCCGGGGTGGTCGGCTGCGCCACCGTCATGTTGTCCAGCGCGCAGGTCTGCAGGTAACGCTCGATGCGCGCCGACGAGTGGTCCGGGCCCTGGCCCTCGTAGCCGTGCGGCAGCAGCAGGACCACGCTGGAGCGCTGGCCCCACTTCTGCTCGCCGGAGGAGATGTACTCGTCCAGGACCGACTGCGCGCCGTTGGCGAAGTCGCCGAACTGCGCCTCCCAGCAGACCAGCGCGTCCGGGCGGGTCATGGAGTAGCCGTATTCGAAACCCATCGCGGCGTACTCGCTGAGCAGCGAGTCGTGGACGTAGAACTTCGAGGTGCCCTGGCCGAACTGCTTGAGCGGGGTGTACTCCTCGCCGGTCTTGCGGTCGAAGAGCACGGCGTGCCGCTGGCCGAAGGTGCCGCGCTGGGTGTCCTGGCCGACGACGCGCACCGGACGGCCATCGATCAGCAGCGACCCGAAGGCGAACATCTCGCCGGTCGCCCAGTCGATCGCGTCCTCTTCCACCATCTGCGCGCGCTTGGCCAGCAGCGGCTGGACGCGCGGGTGCGGCGTGAAGCCCTCCGGCAGGTTGAGCTGGGTGTCGAGGATGCGCTTGATCGTCTCGTCGGAGACGGCGGTCGCGACCCCGGCGTGGTCGACCGGGATGCGCTCGACGTCGGGCCGGTCGAAGCCCGCGGGCGCCTGCTGCTTGGTGGCCTCACGGGTCTCGCTGAACGCCCGCTCCAGCTGCTGCTGGTAGTCGCGCAGCGCCTGCTCGGCCTCTTCGACGGTGATGTCGCCGCGGCCGATCAGGGCCTCGGTGTACAGCTTGCGGACCGACCGTTTGGCGTCGATGAGGTCGTACATGAGCGGCTGCGTGAACGACGGGTTGTCACTCTCGTTGTGACCCCGCCGCCGGTAGCAGATCATGTCGATGACGACGTCCTTGTTGAACGCCTGCCGGTACTCGAACGCCAGCCGGGCCACACGCGCGCACGCCTCGGGGTCGTCCCCGTTGACGTGGAAGATCGGCGCCTGGATCATCCGGGCCACGTCGGTGGCGTACACGCTGGAGCGGGAGTACTCCGGCGCCGTGGTGAAGCCGACCTGGTTGTTGACGATGATGTGCACGGTGCCGCCGGTGCGGTAGCCGCGCAGCTGCGAGAGGTTGAGGGTCTCGGCCACGACGCCCTGGCCCGCGAAGGCCGCGTCGCCGTGGATGAGGATCGGCATGACGGTGAAGCCGCCCTCGCCGACGTCGCGCAGGTCCTGCTTGGCGCGGACGACGCCCTCGGCGACCGGGTCGACGGTCTCCAGGTGGCTCGGGTTGGCCACCAGGGACGTGCGGATCTTCGACCCGTCGCGGGTCACGAAGTCGCCGTCGGCGCCGAGGTGGTACTTCACGTCGCCGGAGCCCTGCGCGCTGCGCGGGTCGAGGTTGCCCTCGAACTCGCCGAAGATCTGGCCGTAGGACTTGCCGACGATGTTGGCCAGGACGTTGAGCCGGCCGCGGTGGGCCATGCCGACGACGACCTCGTCGAGGTGGTCCCGCGCGGCCGCGGTGATCACCGAGTCGAGCAGCGGGATCAGCGACTCGCCGCCCTCGAGGGAGAACCGCTTCTGCCCGACGAACTTCGTCTGCAGGAACGTCTCGAACGCCTCGGCGGTGTTGAGCCGGCCGAGGATGTGCAGCTGCTCCTCGCGGTCGGGGCCGTCGTGCGGGACCTCGACCCGCTTCTGGATCCAGGCGCGCTCGCCGGGGTCCTGGATGTGCATGTACTCGATGCCGACGGTGCGGCAGTAGGAGTTGCGCAGCACGCCGAGGATGTCGCGGAGCTTCATCGTCGGCTCGCCGCCGAAGCCGCCGGTGGCGAACTCGCGCTCGAGGTCCCAGAGGGTGAGGCCGTGCTTGAGGACGTCGAGGTCGGGGTGGCGGCGCTGGGTGTACTCCAGCGGGTTGGTGTCGGCCATGAGGTGGCCGCGCACGCGGTAGGCGTGGATCAGCTCGTGCACGCGTGCGACCTTGGCGACGTCGTCCTCGTGCGTGGCGCTGATGTCGCGCACCCAGCGGACGGGCTCGTACGGGATCCGCAGCGCCTCGAAGATCTCGTCGTAGAAGCCGTCCTCGCCGAGCAGCAGCCGGTGCACCATGCGCAGGAAGTCGCCCGACTGGGCGCCCTGGATGATGCGGTGGTCGTACGTCGACGTCAGCGTCATGACCTTGCTGATGCCGAGCCGGGAGAGCGCCTCCTCGGAGGTGCCGGCGTACTCGGCCGGGTACTCCATCGCACCGACGCCGATGATGCTGCCCTGGCCGGGCATGAGCCGCGGCACCGAGTGGACGGTGCCGATGGTGCCCGGGTTGGTCAGGCTGATCGTGGTGCCCGCGTAGTCGTCGATCGTGAGTTTGTTCGCCCGCGCCTTGCGGATGAGCTCCTCGTACGCCGCCCAGAACTGGCGGAAGTCGAAGGTCTCGGCGGCCTTGATGTTGGGCACGACGAGCTGCCGCTGGCCGTCGTCCTTCTTCAGGTCGATGGCCAGGCCGAAGTTGACGTGCTCCGGCCGGATCAGGGTGGGCTTGCCGTCCACCTCGGCGTACGAGGAGTTCATCTCCGGCATCGCCTGCAGCGCCCGGATGATGGCGTAGCCGATCAGGTGCGTGAAGGAGACCTTGCCCCCGCGGCCGCGCTTGAGGTGGTTGTTGACGACGATGCGGTTGTCGATCAGCAGCTTGGCCGGGACCGCGCGCACGCTCGTCGCGGTCGGCACGGCCAGGCTGGCCTCCATGTTGGTGACCGTGCGGGCGGCGACGCCGCGCAGCCGCACCTCCTCGGCGCCGGCGGGGGCCTGGGGGGCGGGCGCGGGCTTCTTCGCCGGCGCGGCCGCCTTCTCGGCGGCGGCCGGGGCGGCAGGCGTCTGCTTCGGCGTGGGGGCGGGAGAGGGCGGAGCCGTGGGGGGCGCGGCCGCCCCGTCGGCGCCGGTGGGCGCCTTGGCCGGCCGGTCCGGCTGATAGTCGGCGAAGAAGTTCCACCAGGCTCGATCAACCGAGTTGGGGTCTTCTAGGTATTTTTGGTACAGCTCGTCGACCAGCCACTCGTTGGGACCGAAGTCAGGAGTGTTCAGGTCGGCGGCGGATCGCGACGACTGGGTCGACACGGCGGCGATCGCCCTCTTCCGCGGCTCGCAGGTGGATCAGTAACCGTGACAAGGCTACCGGCCCGAGCGCCGCAGCGGGGCAAAGCCTCGGGCGGGCAGGGCAGTCTTCGGAGATCTCCGCCAAAACGGACGGCATATTTAGGCAGAATCCGGGTAGGACCCGTCTCTTTGGACATCCGTGATGTGATACCCGTCTCATTCCCGGGAGGTCGGTCGGGCCGGGAGGTCGGTCGGGGCCGGTTGGTCGGGAAGAGCAGGGTTGGTCGGGTGAGACTCGGGCGACGGCGTCGAGCGTCCGCTCACGGGTCGGTGACGCGCGCCGCGAAGTAGACGGCCTCGCTGCCGGGATGGCGGACGAACACCAGGAACGGCCGGTCGACGCGGAACTCCACGGAACGCCCCGCGGTGATGGCGGACAGGGTCACCACCACGGCCGTCGCGGCCGCGCCCTCGAACCCGGTCTCGTCCACGTCCAGTACGGCCTTGTGCTCGATCCGGTCGAGGCGGACCGGTTCGGCGGTCATGCCGGACAGGTCGGCGTCACCGGTGAACGCGGTGCCGACGCCCAGCGCGGCGAGGGTCTCGGCCAGACTCACCCGGCTCTCCACCCGGAAACGCGGCAGGGACAGCGCCACGCTCACGTGCCGCGCGGACTCGCGCAGCCTCCGCAGGAGGCCGGGGCCGGGCGGCGCGACCTCCGGATCCGGCCCGAGCAGAACCTCGACCGCCACGCCGCCGTCGGCCGGCAGCGTCGCCATCCGCCAGCCGTCGGCCTCGGCGTACGCCATCCGCCCGGTCCGTCGCATCATCGGCACCTCGCGCCGCCCCAGCGCGCCGTGGAACGGCTCCGGCCGGGTGTTCCGCTCGGTGAACTCGTGCCGCCAGGCGGCCTTCAGATAGAGCGCGTTGGCGATGACGGCGGCGGTGCGCCGGTCGACGGCGCCGGGCGCGAGCAGATCCTGGATCAGCTCCCGCGTGACCTTCTCCACCTCCGCGTTGATCGCCCGGCGCGCGCCCTCCGGGTCGGCGGCGAAGTCGGCGACGTGTACCGCGGCCCCGGGAAGGTCCGCGATCGCCCGCTGGTAGGAGTCCTCGAAGGCGAGTCCGGCGCGGGCCCAGAGGATGTTCGCCACCGCCATCTCGGCGTCGTCCACTACGGCGGCCTCGGCGAGACGGAGCCGCTCCGGCGGCGCGCCGAGCAGCCGCGTCAGTTCCTCCCGGGTCGTGCCGCGTGCGCCCGCGGCGACCATCGCGAGGGCCGACGCCACGGAGTACGGCGACCAGACGAGGTTCCCCTCCGGCGGCAGCCGGCGGTGCAGATTCAGCGTGAAATCGTCCATGTACGGCTCCTTCCCGTATCCAAAGTAATGACCGGTCTCAGACCAGGGGACGATTCACGGAGCGACCAGGGCTCATACGATGACGGACATGACGACGCCGGAAACGGGATGTTGATCGCCTGTGGGCCAGATAACGAACGCTCTGCTCGACCTGCACGGTCCCGTCATCTACGGCGTCGTCGCGGCGCTGGTCTTCGCCGAGGCGGCACTGTTCTTCGGCTTCGTGTTCCCCGGGGAGACCGCCATCGTGGTGGCGGGCGTGCTGGCCAGCCAGCACCGGGTCTCGCTGCCGATCCTCCTGGTGGTCATCGTGCTCGCGGCGGTCATCGGCGACTCGGTCGGCTATGAGATCGGCCGTCGCTACGGCGACCGCCTGCTGGGCATGAAGGCGCTCCACAAGCACCGCCCGAAGGTCGACAAGGCGCACGGGCTGCTGCGGCGGCGCGGCGCGTTCGCCGTCTTCCTCGGCCGCTTCACGGCCCTCCTCCGCGCGCTGATGCCCGCGCTCGCCGGCAGCGCCAAGATGCCCTACGGCAGGTTCCTGGTGTTCAACGCGCTGGGCGGGGCCGCGTGGGGGATCGGCTTCACCACGGGGGGCTTCCTCGTCGGCACCGCCTTCGAGCAGGTGGCGCAGTGGGCGGGGCGGGTCCTGGCGATCGGGGTGGCCGTCATCGCCGTCGTGGCGTTCATCGTCTGGTCGGTGCGCCGCAAGCGCCGGGAGAACGCCGCCGGCGAAGAGGGGAACGCGACGGCCGACGAGCCCAAGCCGGTCCCCGACCTCGGCCCCTGAACGCCGCCGCCGATCGTCGCGATCCCCGGCCAGATCTCCGGCCGGTCGCACTGCGGCCGACCCGGCACGTACGCGGAAACGGCCCGCGATCCCGGTCACGGATCGCGGGCCGTCGCTTCTCCCCGGCCGAGCGTGATTCGGTCGAGTGATGGAGACTGTCCGCAAGGCGGACCCAGGGTCCAGGAGATCAGGTCGCGAGGAGGGTACGGAGAATGGCGGAACTGCGGTTTGACGGACGGGTGGCCATCGTCACCGGCGCGGGCCACGGCCTCGGGCGGCAGCACGCGCTCGAACTCGCCGCGCGCGGCGCGAAGGTCGTCGTGAACGACCTCGGCGGCGCGCTCGACGGCACCGGCGCCTCCACGGGCCCCGCCGCCGACGTGGTCGCCGAGATCAAGAAGAACGGCGGCGAGGCCGTCGCCAGCCCCGACAACGTGGCCACCGCGGAGGGCGCGGAGGCGATCGTACGGACCGCGCTCGACGCGTTCGGCCGCGTGGACATCGTCGTCAACAACGCCGGCATCCTGCGGGACAAGTCGTTCAAGAACATGTCTCCGGAGGAGTTCGACCAGGTCATCGCCGTGCACCTGCGTGGGTCGTTCCTCGTCACGCACGCCGCCTGGCCGCACCTGCGCGAGCAGGCGTACGGCCGGGTGGTCATGACGTCGTCGCCGGCGGGTCTGTTCGGCAACTTCGGGCAGGCGAACTACTCGGCGGCGAAGATGGGCCTCGTCGGCCTGACCAAGACGCTCGCGGCCGAGGGCGCCAAGTACGGGATCAGGGTCAACGCGATCGCCCCGGTGGCGTGGACCCGGATGACGGAGGACCTGTTCCCCGCCGAGTTCCAGGACCGGCTCAGCGTCGAACACGTCACGCCGGTCGTCGTCTGGCTGGCCCACGAGAGCAACGAGAGCAGCGGCGAGACCTACTCCGTCGGCGGCGGGCGCGTGTCCCGGGTGTTCGTCGCCGAGGGCCCCGGCTTCACCAAGAAGGACGGGCTGAGCGTCGAGGACGTCCGCGACAACTGGCAGCAGATCAACGAGACCGAGCCGTACCTGCTCCCCAGGAACATCGGCGAGCAGACCGCGGCGCTGTTCGAGGCACTGCAGTAGGGCGTGTCTGACAGATCCCGTTCGTAGCGAGCGGCGTCCAGGCGTCGTCTGGGCGCCGCGCAGCCGGACAGCGGATTTGTCAGGCACGTCCTGGGGTCGGTGGCAGGCCCGGCCGCCGCCGCGGCCGGGTCACGCCCGGAAGTCGGCGAAGTCGAAGCCGGGGGAGACGACGCAGCTGACCAGGACCTCCCGGTCCGACGCGGGCCGGGCGGCCTGCCAGACGCCGGCCGGCACGAGCGCCTGCGGACGCTGGCCGTGCTCGACCTCCGGCCCCACGATGATCGTCTCGGTCTGCCGGCCGGGCGTGTCGGCGTCCCCGCCCAGCGTCAGTTCCAGGGGGCCGCCGAGGTGCCACAGCCACACCTCGTCCGACCGGACCGCGTGCCACATCGACTCCTCGCCCGGCCCGAGCAGGAAGTAGATGCCGGTCGCGGTCGCCCGCTCGCCGCCGTGCGCCGCCACCCGTACGGACGTCCGCCACGTCTCGCGGAACCAGCCGCCCTCCGGGTGCGGCAGCAGGTCGAGGGCCTCGGCGATCACGGGCCGGGTGTGGAACCCGATGACCCGCCCGCTCGGGTCGCGGCGGGCGTACCGGATCTCCGTGACGGCCGACCGGTTGACGGCGCCGGGCAGCGTCAGCGGCGGGTGGTCGAACACCAGCGCGATGACCTGCTGGTCGCCGCCGAAGGCGTCGGTCGCCAGGGCGGCGGCGTCCTCCTCCGGCGCGTACGCGGCGGTCTCGCTGCGGAACGGCTCGTCCGGCCGGGCGCGCCAGGCGTCGAGCGTCGTGAGTAGGAGCACGGTTCCACCGTAGTGCGGGGAGTGATCTCATCCGCGGATGCCGGGCCGCGCACGAGAAGTCGTCCGTCCAGCCCCCTCGGAGTTAGAGAGAAGATAAGTTACGATACATCTCGACTTTGAAGGGGGTCTCGATGGAGCCGTACGACGGGGTGACGCCGGACCGGCCGAGCGTGCGCGCCTCCGATCAGGAGCGCGACGAGACGGTCCAGCGGCTGCAGGTGGCCTTCGCCGAGGGACGCCTCACCGACGGGGAGTTCGACGAGCGCATGCGCGGTGCCCTGGCGGCCCGGACCCACGCCGACCTCGCCACGCTGCTCGCGGACCTGCCGGCGGCCACCACTCCCGTCGTGCCGCGGTCCTCGGCCGCGGTGGCGGGCCCCAAGCCGGGGCGCTACACGGTCGCCTACAAGAACAGCGTGCGTCACGCCGGGCGCTGGCGGGTGCCCGGGAGATTCCGGGCCCTCGTCTACAAGGGCAGCGGGGTGCTCGACCTGCGGGCGGCGGAGCTGACCGAGCCGGTCACCGCCATCCTCGCCGTCGCCTATAAATCGGACATCCAGGTCATCGTGCCGCCCGGCATCCGCGTCGAGGTGAACGGCTTCGGTGTCACCCGGGACGAGGACTGGGTGGGCGACCTGGCGGCCGACGCCCCGATCGTGCACATTCGGGCCTTCGCCTACAAAGGCCTGGTCGAGACCCGCACCATGCCCAAACACTGACTCCGGGCTGTCCGAAGCGCTGACCTCAGCGTTCCGGAGGCGGTGACATCTCCCACACCGCCCGAACGAACCTTTTCGGCTGCAAAGGCATCGTAAAGGTCGCCCGCATGAGGTAAAACAGGTTGGCTGTGCAATCTGTCAATGTTTGGGAGAGCTGAATGCGAATAAGCCTGGGGAAGGCCGCCGCCATAGGGACGTTGTCGGCAATGGCCCTCGTCCCGGCTGTGGCCGCCCCCGCGACGGCGTACGCCGTCGCCGCCACATCCCCCGTCTCGGCGCAGGCCAACCCGACGCTTCACTTCGGCGACAAGGGCGCCGCGGTGACGCGTCTGCAGCAGCGGCTGATCGCCCTTCACTACGACCCGGGGACGGTCGACGGCCAGTACGGCAGTCAGACCCGTTTCGCGGTCTGGGCGTTCCAGAAGGTCCAGGGAATGCACCCGACGCAGGCGGCGCCGGTCGGCAAGCTGACCTGGGCCGCGCTGGCAAAGCCCAAGACACCGAAGTCCATCGTCAAGGGTGGCGCCAAGAACCGCGCCGAGGTCAACCTCAGCCGTCAGCTGCTCTACATCTACAAGGGTGGCAAGCTGGTTCTGATCAGCCACATCTCGTCGGGCCGGGCGTACTACTACCAGAACGGCCAGAAGATCAACGCCCGTACGCCGACCGGTAACTACGCCGTGTACCGGAAGGCCAAGGGCTGGGAGACCGGTCCGCTCGGCAAGCTGTACAAGGGCAACTACTTCCTCCGCGGCTACGCCATCCACGGCGAGCCGGACGTGCCGCTGTACCCGGCCTCGCACGGTTGCGTGCGGACGCCGATGCACACCGCGGACATCGTCGCCAACCTGCTGCCGATCGGCACCAAGGTCTACCTCCGGGGCAAGGCGCCGGCCTGACCTCGATGAAACGGAGCCGTACGCGCACGCGTACGGCTCCGTTTCGCTGTTCTCAGCAGTCGACGAGCTCGGGGCGCTGGTTGAGGATCTGGGCGCGCGGCGTGACGAACTCCCGGTAGGCCTCGTGGGCACCCGGCCGGAACACCGCGACGCGGTGGCAGTTCTGGAACGCCAGGCGCACCCCGAAGTGCCGCTCCAGCGCTCCGCGCATCGCGTCACTGGCCAGCATGCGCAGCAGCTGACCGCGGGCGGTCTCGTCGGGCGGCGGCACCTCGTTGGCCGCGAAGTCGGCGCCGTCCGTCCGGAGCTCATCGATCAGCCCGGAGACGACCTGCCAGGCGTACGGCAGGGACGTGCGGACGCAGTCGACGAAGGCCGCGTCGTCGACGTCGTCCCGGCGGGCGCGCTCGATCAGCTCGGGGGATACGGTCAGGGACATGTCACCACCTCCGACCGGACGGTAGGCAGGCCGTGTCGGAGGCGTCTATGGCCCGACGGTGAGGACCGTCTCCGCACCCGCCGTTCGACGGATGGGAATGGGCCGGTCACGGGCCGTTCACGCTGGTGAGATTCCATCCGGGATGCTCTGCTCCCGGGCCCCGTTGCGGGCCGAATAGCGGTTTGATAGGTCCTTGCACGAACGGTCTTTTGACAAGAGGTGAGCGTGACCACGACCGGAAGCGGAGCGCCCCCCGGGGAGCCTTTCGGCGGCAGTGCCGTCCGCCCGACCCCCAAAACCCCCCGGCGCTCCGGCCGCGACGAGCGCCGCCGGATCAGCGAGCGGCTCGCGGAGGCGGCGGAGGAGGCCGCGCCGGACGGCCGCCGCGTGCCCGGCGTGCCGACCTCCTCGCCCTGGCAGCGTTCCAACGCGGTGTGGCACCGCGCCGGCATCGACTGGAGCCGAGGCGAGCCGGAGCCCCGCCCGTCCCCTCCCACCAGCGTCCCCGTCGCGGCGAGCGCCGCGGCCTATCCGAACGCCGCGCCGGCAGCGCCGCCCGCGCCCTCGGCCGCACCGCCTGCGCCGGCGGCGTCGCCGGCCCCGCCCACGCCGCCGGTCACGGCGCCCGCGGAGTCACCGGCGGAGGATGCGGAGCCGTGGACGCCCCAGCGCCGGGCGCGCCGCCTGCCCGCCGTGCCGCTGCGCCCCGTTGCGATCGCCGCCGCTGCGGTCGTCGTCCTCGGCGGCGGGGCCTACGTCCTTTTCGGGACGGGCGGCGGCGACGGCCCGAAGAAGCCGGCCACCCCCGCCGCGGTGGCCGCGGATCGCGTGTTCGGCCTGGACCCGGCGGCCAAGACCAGCGGCCGGGCGCACGCGCTCGCCGGCGTGGCCGCGGCCGGTGACACCGTCGTGGCGATCGGTTCCGAGCAGGGCGGCGTGTACTCCCGGGCGCAGTTCCTGACCTCGTCCGACGGCGGCCGCACCTGGCGGGCCGCGCGGGTGCGCGGCGACGACGGCGGCGATCCGCCGGCGGGGGAGTACCCGCAGCTGGTCGCCGGCGGGGGCGGGGCGTGGGCGGCGCTCGGCGTGACGTCGTCGGGCGTCGTGTCGTGGACGAGCCGTGACCCCCGGTCGTGGACGCGCACCGCGGTCGCCGGCGCGTTCGGCCCCGGTGACAAGATCGAGCGCCTGGCCCGCACGCGTTCGGGGTTCGTCGCGGCCGGCACGGCGGCGGTGAAGGGCGGCACGCAGGCCATCGTCTGGACCTCCCGCGACGGCCGTACGTGGTCGCGCCTCGGCCCCGAGCAGATCAGCCCCTCGTCGGCGGGCACGCCGCTGCGGATCTCCGGCGTCGCGGCGTACGGCGACACGGTGGTCGCCGAAGGCACGCTGCGGACGACCGTGACGGTCACGAAGAAGGTCAAGAAGAAAAAGAAGACGGTCCAGCAGACGACCGACCGGGAGGCCTTCTGGCGGTCGCCGGACTCCGGGCGCAGCTGGGCGCCGGTGACGATCCCGCAGGCCCAGGGGTCGTCCGGCAACGCCGTGGCGCTGGTGGCGACGCGCTCCGGGCTGTTCGCCGCCCGTGAGGCGTCCCGGACCACGGGTTCCAAGAAGCACCGCAAGACGACCGCGTACGCGGTGATCTTCGGCTCCGCCGACGGGCAGACCTGGGCGCCGGTCGGTCAGCTCGGCACGGACGGATACTCCCGCCTCGTCGCGCTTCGCGGTGCGGACGGCGGCCTGGCCGCGCTCGCCGCCGTCGGCGGTGGCAAGACCGCCGTGCTGAGCAGCGCCGACGGGAAGACCTGGCGGCGCACCGGTGACGTTCCGTCGGGCCGGGTCCTCACCGACGTGGCGCCGGCGACCGCCGGGCCCGTGGTCACCGGCCGGATCGGCACGGCCGACGCCTACCTCACGGTGGCGGGGGCCGGCGACGTGAACCTCACCGCGGTCCCGGACGCCGTGCACCCGGAGCGCACGATCTCCGGACTGGTCGCGGACGCGGGCCGGATCCTGGCGGTCGGCAGTTCCAACGGCGATGCCGCGCTGTGGGCGTCGCCGGACGGCTCGGCGTGGACCCGGGCCACACTCCCGGCGGGGGCGCCTCCCCGGCAGATCCTCGACGCCGCTCACGGGACCGCGGGCTGGCTCGCGGTCGGGCGCGCCGGTGGCCGCGCGCTGGTCCTGATGTCGGCGGACGGCGGCTCCTGGCAGAACGTCCAGGGTGGCAAGGCGTTCGACACCACCGGCCTCGCGCCGGTGGCCGCCGCCGCGAACGGCGGCGCGTACGTCGTCGTGGGCCGGTCCGGCGACGCCTCGGCCGCCTGGTACTCCACGGACCTGAAGAACTGGGCCGTGGCCGGGAGCGCGGGCAAGGGCGACCTGGCCGGTACCGGTGACGCGCCCAAGTGGATGGGCGACGTGACGGCGGGCCCCGCCGGGTTCGTCGCGGTCGGCGGTCAGACGAAGAACAAGACGGCGCAGCCGGCGGTGTGGACCTCACCGGACGGCAAGAAGTGGACGCTGTCCCCGGCCGCGCCGGCGCTGCCGCAGGGCGCCGCCGCCGGTTCGCTGATGTCGGTCGTGGCGCGGAACGGCGTGCTGGTCGCCACCGGCGTGACGGGTGCCGCGGGCGTGACCGGCCCGCCGGCCGCGGACACCCCGGGCTCGGCCGCCTTCGCCTCCGTCTCGGCGGACGGGGGCAGGACGTGGCAGCCCGTCTCGTTGCCCGGGGCGGGACAGGGCACGGCGGTGACGGCGGCGACGGCGACGGCGCACGGGTTCGTGCTCGCCGGCGCGGCCGGTTCGGACGTGGTGCTGTGGACCTCGGCAGACGGCCGTACGTGGCGGTCCTCGCGACCGGCGGGCCTGGGGCTGAACGGGCTCGGGACGCAGCGGCTCACCGGGCTGACGGTCACCGGCGGCACGCTGGTCGGCGTCGGATTCACCGGGGACGCGTCCGGGGACGTGCCGACTTTGTGGCGTCGGCCCATTCCCTGAGCTGGGCACGGATCGGCCCGGAGCGGGCGATTCCAGGATTCGGTCCGGCGAAAACGTCATTGCGGCCGCTCTTGTCGAACGGCGGCCGCAATGACGGTGCGGGGGAGGCGTCAGCTCACGTGAAGGTCGACGCCGAGGAGAATGAGAACCCACAGGAAGATGGCGAGAAGCGCGCTCAGGACGTGCTTGAGCAGGCTGATCGTGATGTAGTGGCGGTTCCACGCCACGAAGATGCCGATCAATATGTAAATCAGGCCGACGAAGCTGAAGCTGCCCCGTATCCGCATTGGCGCCTCCTGGTTCGGGGTTGAACGCCCGCCAGATGCCCGATATGGGGGGATTAAAACTTTCGCCACTTGAGGGCCGTCGGGAATGGTGTAGCGAATTCGCCACGCGCGGCGATGAACCTACGAGTCACCGAGGATGGGTGACCGGCGTGCCGGTCCGATACCTCATCACGGCGCGACCGCGCTCCCCTCTCACTGGGTCAGGGACCGCGGGTCGTGGCAGGGCGGCCGGCGGCCGGGCAGCGCCCGCCGGCCGCCCCTTTTCACCGGTAAAAGCGGACGGCGGCCCCTCCGGGAGGAGAGGCCGCCGGTGGGCGATGAGATTCAGTCGAAGAGCACGACCTGCCGGATCGCGTCGCCGCGCTTGAGCGTCGCGATGGCGTCGTTGAGGTCCTCGAACCGGATCCGCCGCGTGATCAGGCCCTCGAGGTCGAGCTTGCCGGCGCGCCACAGGTCGACGAAGAGCGGGATGTCGCGCTTGAGGTCGCTGCCGCCGTACAGCGAGGACTTGAGGGTCTTGCCGTCGAACAGCAGCGAGAAGGCGTTCATCTCGAAGTTGTCGTCCATCGCCCCCGCGCCGACCACGATGACGTCGCCGCCACGCCGGGTCGTCTGCCAGGCCGTCTGGATCGCCGCGGCCTTGCCGACGACCTCGAAGACGTAGTCGAAGCCCTGACCTCCCGTCAGCAGGCCGTTCGTCTCCGTCAGGTCGTCGAGCGTGGCCGTGTGGGTCGCCCCGAACTGCTTCGCGATCGGATGCTTCGCCTCGTTCGGGTCGATCGCCAGGATGGTCGCCGCGCCGGCGATCCGGGCGCCCTGGATCACCGACAGGCCCACCCCGCCCGCGCCGACGACGGCGACCTTCGACCCGGGCCGTACCTTCGCGGTGTTGAACACCGCGCCGACCCCGGTCGGGATGCCGCAACCGAGCAGGGCGGCGTACTCGAACGGCACGTCCTCGGCCACCTTGATGACGCCCTGCCACGGCACCACCAGTTCCTCCGCCCAGGTGCCGCACCCGGCCATGCCGTACGCGGGCGCGTCGCCGCCCAGCCGGAACCTCGGGTCGCCGAACGTCAGCGCGATGAACGTCATGCACAGGTACGGCTCGCCGCGCACGCACTCGGCGCAGGTGCCGCAGTCCGGGGTCCAGTTGATGACGACGTGGTCGCCGGGCTGGACGTTCGTGACCCGGTCGCCGACCTCGACGACCTCGCCGGCGCCCTCGTGCCCGAGGACGCAGGGGATCGGCATCGGCAGCACGCCCGACAGGACCGACAGGTCGGAGTGGCAGACGCCGGTCGCCTTGACCTTGACCTTCACCTGGTCGGGGCCGGGCTCGGTCGTCGTGGCGTCGTCGCGCAGATCGAGCTCCTCGTCGCCGACCTGGCGTAGGACCGCGGCTCGCACCGTGCACACCTCCATGGCAGGGCCGACGGGAGGGCCGGCCGACGATGTGGCGCCCGGGGCCGGGCGCCGGGGCTACTCCTCGAGGGTCAGCGCGGCCTTGGGGCAGGACCGTACGGCGTGCCGGACGCGGTCGAGCAGCTCGGCGGGCGGGTGCGGCTCGACGATGTGCAGGACGTCGTCGTCATCGAGGTCGAACACCTCGGGCACCAGTCCCACGCACACGCCGTTGGCCTCGCACACCAGCGGATCGACTCGTACTTCCATGGCTCCCTCGCTCAGGTGAGCTTGCGATGGTCCCAGGACGCGACGCTCGTCGGCTCGACGATGTAGGCGTGGCGCTTGGCCGCGGTCTCCTCGACGAACGGGGCGATGGCGTCGTCGTCCTTGAGGTCCATCATCCTGCGGACCACTTCGGTGCCAACATACCGAACGTCGTTCGGTTCGGTAAGGGTCCGGACCGTGCCGTACAGCATCAGCCCGCGCAGCTCGAAGTATTCCTCGCCCGCCTCGATGAGGCAGGTCACCCGAGGGTCGCGGCGCAGGTTGTGCGCCTTCCGCGACGTCCGGTAGGTCCAGAACGCGATCTTGTCGTCGACCAGTCCGTAGAACATGGTCACCAGGTGCGGGGTGCCGTCGCGGTTGATGGTCGCGAGCTGCAGTTTCTTCTGCTCCTTCAGGAGCGTGGTGACCTCGTCGTCCGTCATCGCGACACGGGAGCGCTGACTCACGCCAGAAAGTAGAACACGTTTCAGTCCGCGGCGGCAAGGGCTCGCGGTGTCGCCACGGAAACCGTCCAGAGTCGCCGGGAACCGCGTGCCGCGGTTCGGTCGAGTAGGGGAGACCGCAGCGAACGCCGAAAGGATGCTCCAATGAACGGACGTGGTTCCCCCTGCTCGCGCCCCCGAGCGCGGGACCGGGTGATGCCGTGAACGAGCCCGTGTCCGACCGCGTGCTCATCGAACGATCGCTCGCCGAACCGGATCGCTTCTCCGAGCTGTTCGAGCGCCACTGCGCCGAGATCTTCCGCTACCTGGCGCGCCGCCTGGGACCCGACGTCGCCGAGGACGCGACGGCGGAGACGTTCCTGACGGCGTTCCGCAAGCGCGATCGCTTCTCGCCGGACCGGGAGGACGCCCGGCCGTGGCTGTACGGCATCGCGACGAGGACCATCGGCGAGCACCGTCGCGCCGAGCGGCGGCGCCGGCGGGTACTGGGCCGCCAGGACATCCTGGCTCCGGCCGAGCCGTTCGAGGACCGGGCGGCCGGGAGGGTGGCCGCCCAGCAGTTGGGCGGGCGGCTCGCCGGCATGCTCGGCAAGCTGTCCGCGGCCGAGCGGGACCTGCTGCTGCTGATCGCCTGGGCGGACCTGACGTACGAAGAGGCGGCCGACGCTTTGGGCGTGCCCGTCGGCACGGTTCGCTCGCGGCTGCACCGCACCCGCAAGAAGGCGCGCACGGCCCTCGGCGGCACGGACCCGCTGTCCCTCTCCGAGGAATCACTGGCATGAAAGGGCAGGACATGGACGAGATGCAGCTGCTTCGGACCGCCCGCCCGGAGGTGCCCTCGTACCCGGAAGAGGCACGGGAGGCGGTGCGCGCCGCGCTGGCCGCCGCGGCCGATGGCACGGGCCCGCGTCGGCGCGGGAGGTCGTCCCGGAGCCTCCGGTGGAGCCTGGCGGCCGCCGCGGGCGGCCTGGCGGTCGCGGTCGGCGTCGCCGCCCTCGTCCAGGAGGCCGGCACACGTGGCGCCGGGACCGGCGGCCGGGCACCGGCCCACACCTCGACGGGGACGGTGGTCAACGCCGCCCAGGTGCTGCTTCTCGCGGCGGACACCGTCGAGGCGCGGCCCGCGACGCATCCGCGACCCAGCCAATGGGCGTACACGAAGGAGATGAGCTATTCGAGCCAGACGACCACCCCCGCCAAGCCGACGACGGCGGAGAGGTGGATGCGGTTCGACGGCACCCAGGAGGCCTCGCTGGGAGGTGACATGCCCGGCGTCGACCCCCATCGCCTCCGCTTCAGCAACCTCGACCACGACGCCGACGAGACGACCCCGATGCAGGACTACGCCTACCTCGCCTCGCTGCCGACCGATCCCAAGGCGCTCGTGAAGAAGTTCTGCTCGCGGGTGCCCGCGAAGGCCGCGGACCACACCTCATGCCTCTTCACCAACGCCGACAAGCTGCTGCCCAATGTGGCCATGCCGCCGCGGCTGCAGGCCGCGTTCTTCCGTGCCCTGGCGGCTCTCCCGAACATCGTCGTCAGGCGCGACGTGGTCGACCTGGCCGGACGGCACGACATCGCGGTGGCGGAGGCCTTCCCGGGCGACTTCCAGAGCGAGGTGATCCTCCTCGACCCGCGGACCTACGAGTACCGCGGCCAACGGCTGGAGTGGACGACGGATCCGAACGAGGCGCCGCCCGGACCGGGACGGACACCGCAGCGGGTGCTCGGGTCGCCCACCGGCGCCGGGGCCCGGCACGCGTTCACCGAGACCACCCGGATAGCAGCGGGAATCGTCGACCGGCCCGGCACTCGTCCGTGACCACGTGGGCTCCAGGGCTCGCCGTGCCGGTGCGGGCTCTGGGGGCGCACCGGCACGGCACGGGCCGCAGGGCCCGCCGCCCGTGACGTACGGTCAGAACGCCACGCCGCACGGGGGCATCACGTTCGCGTACGGGGCCCGGCGGTGCGGCGGGTCAGAAGGCCACGCCGCACCGGAGGATCACGTTCGCGTACGGGGTCGCCTCGCCCGTCCGGACCACGAGCTTGACGGCGTGCGCGAGCAGCTTCAGCTCCTCGTGCGGCACGTACGTCAGGGCGGGGAGCCGGTCGTCGAGGAGGGCGTCGCACTCGGGGTTGCCGCCGACGACCTCCTCCGCCGCGATCGCGCCCTCGACGACCACCTCCGCCAGGATCCCGTCGAGCACCTCGGCGAAGCCGGGGATGCCCGGCAGGAACGCGAGGTCCACGACCTCGACGTCGGCCGGGATCGGCATGCCGCTGTCGCAGATCAGCATCTGGTCGGTGTGCCCGAGCCGGGCCAGGGCGCCCGAGAGGGCGCCGTTGAGGATTCCCGCGCGCTTCACACGTCCTCCAGATCGGCGAGGCGCGGGAACGAGCTCTGCGCGCCCGCGACCCGTACGGCGGCCGCGCCGACGCGGGCCGCGAAGCGCGCCGCCTCCGCGAGGTCGTCGCCCTGCGCCAGCCGCCACGCCAGGGCCCCGGTGAACGCGTCCCCGGCACCCGTCGTGTCCACCGCCTCGACGCTTGGGGTCGGAACCTCGGTCACGCCGGTGCCGTCGGCGACCACCGCGCCGTCCGCGCCCTTCGTGATCACGACGGAGCGCGGGCCGCGCGCCAGCAGCCCGGCCGGGTCGTCCGCCCCGAGGAAGGCCGCCTCGTGCTCGTTGACGACGAGGGGGTCGCACAGCGCGAGGAGCTCGTCCGGAACCTCGGCGGGCGGCGACAGGTTGAACACCACGCGGGCGCCGGCGTCGTCGGCGGCCCGCGCGGCGGCCAGCACGGCGTCGAGGGGGATCTCCAGCTGGAGGGAGACCACCGAGGCGGCGGCGATCAGCGGCCTGGCCGCCGTGATGTCGTCCTCGGTGACCCGGCCGTTCGCCCCGGGGGAGACGATGATGCTGTTGTCGCCCTCGGGGCCCACCGTGATCAGCGCGACCCCGCTCGGGCCCGGTGTGGTGAGCAGGTGGGCGATGTCCACATCGTCGCCGCGCAGCGCGTCCCGCAGGAAGACGCCCTGGCCGTCGGTGCCGGCGCGGCCGAGGAAGGCCACCCGGCCGCCCAGCCGGGCGGCGGCGACGGCCTGGTTGGCCCCCTTGCCGCCCGGGTAGGTGGCCAGATCCGAGCCGAGGACGGTCTCCCCGGCCGCGGGGCGCCGGTCGACGCGGACCACGAGGTCCGCGTTGACCGAGCCGACGACCAGCACGTCGTAGGTCTTGTCCGGCATCAGGCTCCGTTCGTGAACTGGGCGACGTTGTCCTTCGTGGCCACCTTCACGGGGACGGCCACGGTCGCCTCGATCTTGCCGCCCTTTGCGGCCTTCACGGCGGACTGTACGGCCAGCTGGCCCAGGAGCACCGGCTGCTGGGCGACGTCGGCGCTCAGCGTCCCCGCCTGGATGGCCTTGAGCCCGTCCGGCGTGCCGTCGAAGCCGACCACCTTGACCTGCTTGCCGGCCTTCCCGCCCAGCGCCTTGATCGCGCCCAGCGCCATCTCGTCGTTGGCGGCGAACACACCGGTGATGTCGGAGTGGGCCTGCAGCAGGTTGGTCATGACGTCGAGGCCCTTGGTCCGGTCGAAGTCGGCGGGCTGCTGCGCGACGACCTGGATGCCGGGGAACGCCTTGATGCCCTCGGCGAAGCCCTGCTGCCGGTCCCGGGCGGCCGAGGTGCCCGCCGTGCCCTGCAGGACGGCGACCTTGCCCTTGCCGCCGAGCGCCTTGCCGAGCTCCTGCGCCGCCAGCTTGCCGCCGGCGACGTTGTCGGACGCGACGGTCTGGGCGGCGTCGGCGCCGGTCACGCCGCGGTCGGCGGCGATCACGGGGATCTTGCTGCGGTCGGCGGCCTTGACCGCCGGCGCGGCGGCCGAGGAGTCGACCGGGTTGATGATGATCGCCTTCATGCTCTGGCTGACGAAGTTCTGCACCTGGTTGACCTGCTGCGAGGCGTCGTTCTGGGCGTCCGTCACCGTGATCTTGACGCCCTCCTTCTTCGCCTCCGCCTCGGCGCCCTGGCGCAGCTGCACGAAGTACGGGTTGTTCAGCGTCGACACGGACAGGCCGATCTTGATGTCGCCGCCACCGCCGCCCGCGGAAGAGGAGCTCTTGTTGCAGGCCGTGAGGCCGAGGGCGAGGACCGCTCCGGCGGCCGCCACCGCGGCCGGCTTGATGAACTGCATGATGGTGAGACCTTTCTTGATTCTTCAGCGGGCCTGGCGGCGGCGCAGCGTGTCGAGGAGCACCGCGAGGGCGATGACGACCCCGATCACGACCTGCTGCCAGAAGGCGGAGACCGACAGGAGGTTCAGGCCGTTGCGGAGCACGGCGAGGATGAGAGCGCCGACGAAGGTGCCGAGGGCCTTGCCCTTGCCGCCGGACAGGCTGGCGCCGCCGATGACGACCGCGGCGATCGCGTCCAGTTCGTAGCCGAGGGCGGCCTGCGGCTGGGCCGACGCGAGCCGGCTCGCGAGCACGATCCCCGCGACGGCGGCGAAGCCGCCCGCCAGGGCGTACGTGATGAGCTTCTGCCGGGTGACCTTGATCCCGGACAGCCGGGCGGCCTCCTCGTTGCCGCCGATCGCGTACATCGCGCGCCCGGCGTACGTGCGATTGAGCACGACGGCGGTGATGACGCCCATCACGAGCATCACGATCACCGGCACGGGCAGGTAGCTGCCGATCGTGTCGCCGAGGTGCGACACCGAGTCCGGCAGGGCGATCGGGCTGCCCTGGGAGATGACGAGGCCGAGACCACGCGCCACGCCCTGCATGGCGAGCGTGGCGATGAACGGCGGCAGCTTCCCGTACGTGATCAGCGCGCCGTTGACGAGGCCGCACGCGATGCCGACGAGCAGCGCAAAGCCGGTGGCCAGCGGCCAGGGCATGCCGTTGCTGGTGGCGGTCCAGGCGAGGACGACCGCCGACAGGGCCGCGACCGCGCCGACCGACAGGTCGATGCCGGCCGAGATGATGACGTAGGTCTGTCCGAAGGCGAGGATCGCGGTGACCGCCGCCTGGACGCCGACGTTGAGCAGGTTCGTCACCGTGAGGAAGTCGCCGGACAGCAGCGTCAGGGCGACGACGAGGACGATGAGCCCGATGAGCGAGCCGTTCTCGCTCAGTACGGAGCCGCCCTTGCGCAGGCGCAGGACTCCGGTTGTCATGCTGTCTCCTCCAATTCGCCGACGGCGAGTGCCATCACCGAGTCCTGGGTCGCTTCGGCGGCGCTGAGCTCGCCGGCGAGCCTGCCGCGCGCCATGACGAGCACCCGGTCGCTCATGCCCAGCACCTCGGGGAGGTCGCTGGAGATCATGAGCACCGCGTGCCCGGCGGCGGTGAGCGAGTTGATGAGCTGGTAGATCTCGACCTTCGCGCCGACGTCGATGCCGCGCGTCGGCTCGTCGAGGATGAGGACCTTCGCCTCGGCCAGCAGCCACTTGCCGATGACGATCTTCTGCTGGTTGCCGCCGGACAGCGTGCGGACCTCCTGGGTGAGCCCGCTCATCCGCACGCCGAGCTGCTCGGCGACCCTGGCGGCGGCCTTGGTCTGGCCCGCCCGGTCGACGAAACCGGCGTGCGTCGCGTGGCGCATCGTCACCAGGCCGAGGTTCTCGCGGATGTCCGCGCCGAGGACGAGTCCCTGGCCCTTCCGGTCCTCCGGCACCAGGCCGAGCCCCGCCTCCATGGCGGCGGTGACGTTCCCGCGCGGCAGTCGCCGCCCGTCCACGAGGACCTCGCCGGAGTCGTAGTGGTCCGCGCCGAAGATCGCCCGCACCACCTCGGTACGGCCGGCGCCGACCAGCCCGGCCAGGCCGACGACCTCGCCGGCGCGTACCTCGAAGGACACGTCCTCGAACACGCCCGTACGGGTGAGGCCGCGGACCTCCAGCAGGGGAGCGCCCTGCGTGGAACGTTCCCGTGGGTACTGCTGGTCGATGGAGCGGCCGACCATCAGGCGGACCAGTTCGTCCTCAGGTGTGTCGGCGGGCACCTCCGCGACCGACGCGCCGTCCCGCAGCACTGTGACCCGGTCGCCGATCTGGGCGATCTCCTCCAGGTGGTGGGTGATGAAGACGATCGCCACGCCCTGCTCCTTGAGCTGCCGGACGATCGTGAACAGCCGCTCCACCTCGGACGTCGTGAGCACGGCGGTCGGCTCGTCCATGATGAGCACCCGGGCGTCGAGACCGAGCGCCTTGGCGATCTCCACCATCTGCATCCGCGCGATGCCGAGGCTCTCCAGCGGCGCGCGCGGGTCCGCGTCCACGCCGACCCGGTCGAGCATCTCCTGGGCGCGGGCGTACATCGCCTTCTTGTCGACGAACCCGAAGCGCCGGGGCGGCCGGCCGAGCATGAGGTTCTCCGCCACGGTCAGCTGGGGCACCAGGTTGAACTCCTGGTAGATCGTGGCGATGCCGAGCCGCTGGGCGTCCTCGGCGGTGCGGATCGTGGTCTCCCGGCCGTCCACGAAGATCGTGCCCTCGTCCGGGTGGTACGCGCCGGACAGCATCTTGATCAGCGTGCTCTTGCCCGCGCCGTTCTCGCCGAGGAGGACGTGCACCTCGCCCGGGCGCAGGTCGAAGTCGACGCCGTCGAGCGCCACGACCCCGGGGAACCGCTTGCGCAGCCCGCGTACCCGCAGGATCTCCTCTGTCATCAGCTCTCCGTTTCTCCGCAGGAGCGGCGGATCACGAGCCGGGCCGGCAGGACCACCGACTCGACGGGGCGGCGCTCGACGCGCTCCAGGAGCACGCGCACCGCGCGCCGTCCGAGCTCTTCGGCGGGCTGGGTGATCGCGGTGATCGGCGGGTCCAGGTGCACGAACCAGGCCACGTCGTCGAACGAGGCCAGCGCGACGTCGTCGGGGATCCGCAGCCCGCGCGCCCGGATCTCGTCCAGGGCGCCGAGCGCCATGAGGTTGTCTCCCGCGAAGATGACCTCGGGAGGTTCGGGCAGGTCGAGGAAGCGGGCCGCGATGGCCCGTCCACTGGCCGCCTGGAAGTCACCCGCTTCGAGGTACTCGTCGCGGACGTCCAGACCGCATTCTCGCATCGCGTCCAGGAACGCCCGCGTCCGCTCCCGGCCGGTGGACAGCAGCTCCGGCCCGGAGATGAACGCGACCCGGCGGTGGCCGAGCCGCTGGATGTGCCGGACGAGGTCGTGGATGGCCGCGGTGCCGTCGGCGCGCACGGCCGGAACGTCCATGCCGGGGAGCGTGCGGTCGAGGAAGACGAGGGGGCTCCCGTAGCGGACGCAGTCCTCGACGAGCGGGGTCGCCTCCGCCGTCGGGCAGATGAGCAGGCCGTCGACCCGCTGCTCGAGGAGCGTGCGCACGTAGTGGTCCTGCTGCTCGGGGCGCTCGTCGGCGTTGCCGATGACGACCGTGTACCCGGCCGCCCGCGCCTCGTCCTCGACCGCCCGGGCCATCGCGGCGAAGAACGGGTTGAGGATGTCGCCGATGATCAGCCCGAGCGTCCGGGTGGCCTCGGTGCGCAGCGAGCGGGCGACGCCGTTCGGCGTGTAGTGCAGCGCCCGCATGGCCGTCACGACCTTCTCCCGGGTCTCCGCGCTGACCCTCGGACTGTCGTTGAGCACGCGTGACACCGTGGCGACGGACACGCCCGCGTGTGCGGCGACGTCCTTGATGCCGGCCATGGTCCTCCCTGTCAGCGTCGTGGAAACGATTACACGGGAGTGTATGGAAACGATTACATGATCGACATGTGGCCTGGCTCACATTCGGGGCGGATGAGGAGCCATCAGTCAAGACGGATAGGGTGCCCGGGATGACGAGCCAGGCGACGAACCGCGTGCCGAACCCGAAGGCCGGGGAGCCATCCGCCGTGCCGATGCCGGCCGACCTGCGCCGCGCCGCCGAGGCCGCCAAGGGCTTCATGCCGGTGCCGGAAGGACTCGCGCTGTACGAGACGGCCCTGGAGTACGGCGTGCGCGGGCCGATCCTCGAGGTCGGCAGCTACTGCGGCAAGTCGGCCGTCTACCTCGGCGCCGCCGCCCGTACGACCGGCTCGACGGTGGTGACGGTCGACCACCACCACGGCTCGGAGGAGAACCAGACGGGCTGGGAGTACCACGATCCCTCCCTCCTCGACCCGACGACGGGCCGGATGGACACCCTCCCGGTGTTCCGCCGGACGATCGCCGCCGCCGGCCTCGAGGACCACGTCATCGCGATCGTCGGCGAGTCCGGCGCCGTCGCGGCGCTGTGGGCGCGGCCGCTGGCCATGGTGTTCATCGACGGCGGCCACGCCGAGGACCTCGCCCAGGCCGACTACGACGGCTGGGCCCCGCACGTCATGCCGGGCGGTGCCCTCGTCTTCCACGACATCTTCCCCGACCCGGCCGACGGCGGTCAGGCCCCGTACCGCGTCTACCAGCGGGCCCTGGCCACCGGCGAGTGGACCGAACGCCGCGTCGAGGGCTCTCTCCGCGTCCTGGAGCGGTCCTGACCCTCAGCTCTGCGCGCGCCGGACGAACACCGCGAACGCCGCGGTGACCATCGCCATCGCACCGATGACAACGAGCTGGGTGTGCATCGGGGCGACCAGCGCCGATCGCACGTCACGCAAGGGGGTCGAGGCGGGGGGAAGGGCCAGGGCGTACAGGACGGAGGTCCCGACGGCGCCTCCGATGAGCTGCCCGCCCTGGTGCAGCCCGGCGGCGGTGCCCCCGAGGCGTACGGGCGCGTGGCCGAGCACCGCGGCCGCCGCGGTGGGAATCACCAGTCCCAGGCCGAGCCCGGCGGGCACGAGCCACGGCAACACGGCCACGTACGAGTAGCCGGTCCCGAGTGGAGACAGGCCGAACGCCGCCACCATGGTGAGCAACAGCCCGATCACGAGCGGCGGCCGGGGGCCCATCCGATCCCCGACGGCGGCCGCCACGATCGCGCCGGCGACGTACGCCAGCGTCATCGGCAGCGTGCCGACCGCGGTGCCCATCGGCGACATGCCGCCCACGATCTGCAGGTAGATCGCCAGCAGCATGTACAGGCCGTTCAGCGCGGCGAAGCCGATCGCCGTCAGGCCGATCGCCGCCGGGAGCGACGGGGAGGCCAGCAGGACCGGAGGACGGCCGCGCCGCATCTGCGACTCCACGATCCAGAAGATCACCACCAGCAGCGCGGCCCCCACCAACAGCACGCCCGTCACCACGCCGTTCGACTCGCGGACACGTGTCACCGCGAAGGTCAGCACGAACAGCGCCGCCGACAGGAAGACCATCCCCGGCGCGCTGAACGACGCCGCCGCGTCGCCGCGCGACTCCCGGCCGGCGACCAGGACGATCAGGGCGGCGAGGACGCCCACCGCCGCCGGGAGGACGAACACGAACCGCCACGCGAGCCCGGAGATCACCGGCCACGCCCCGAACACGCCGGCGAGCGCCGCGCCGCCGACCACGGCGCCCCAGATCCCCGTGGCGACGTTCAGCCTGACGCCGGAGAACGCCTCCCGGACGAGCCCCAGACCGGCCGGTAGTGCCAGGCCCGCCGCGACGCCCGCCACGAGGCGCAGCGCGATGAGCATCCCGAGGACGGGCGAGAGGGCCGCCAGGAAGGTGGCCACCGCACACGCGGCCGTACCGATGACGAAGAGCCTCTTGCGCCCGAACCGGTCGGCGAGCCACCCGCCGGCGAGGACCGAGAGTGCCAGACCCAGCAGTTGCGCGTTCACGACCCAGGTCAGGTCACCGAGGCTGACATGCATGTCTTGCCGGATCGCGGGGAGTGCGAGGTTCAGCCCGCTCGCGGTGAGCGAGTTCGCCAGCACGCCCAGCACCACCCCGATCAGCGCCACCCACGGAACGCCGCGAGGGGCCGCCCGGAACGGGGCCGCGGTCTGCCTGGTGGCGCCCGCGGCGGTCATCCCCTGGGTGAGCAGCCCCATGACGTCACCGTGATGCGCGCCGGGCGGCGCGCCCAGCAGGTGCAGCAGCGCCTGGACGGCGGTCGGCCGCCGTCGCGGGTCCTTGTCCAGGCAGGCGGCGACCAGCCCCGCCAGCCACGGAGGCAGCCCGCTCAGATCCGGGGCGCCGTACAGGATCCCGTGCATCACCGACGGGACCGAGTCGCCGGCGAAGGCCCGGCGGCCGGTGGCCGCGAACACCATCGTCAGGCCCCACGCGAACATGTCGGCGGCCGGCCCGATCGCGCCGCCGGCCAGCTGCTCGGGCGCCATGTACGCCGGCGTGCCGACGGCCTGGCTCGTCATCGTCGCGTCGGAGTCCAGCACCCGCGCGATGCCGAAGTCGATGACACGGGGACCGCCCGGCCCCATGATGACGTTCGCGGGCTTGAAATCCCGGTGCACGATCCCGGCCTGGTGGATCGCCGCGAGCGCGGTCGCGGTGCTGACCGCGAGCCGCAGCAGGTCGGGCTCGGCGAGCCGGCCCAGCTCCTGCAGCGCCGGGCCGGGCACGAACTCACTGACGATGTACGGCTGGTCGCCGGCGACGTTCGCGTCGACCACCGGCGCGGTGCAGAACGCCGGGACCCGCTCGGCGGCCGACAGCTCCCGCACGAACCGCGAACGCGCCTTGGCGTCCCCGCTGAGGTGGGCGCGCAGCAGCTTGACGGCCACCTGGCGCCCGGACGGGTCCGCCGCGAGGTAGACCACCCCCTGGCCGCCCTCCCCGAGACGCCCGGTCAGCGTGTACTCGCCGAGTCGCGGGGGATCGCTCGGGAGCAGCGATACCGTCATCCGTCCTCCGAAGGGCGTCGATCCGCAGCGGTTCCGTCACTCGTCGAGTGGCCGGACCCGATCATTATCGGGAAACCGGGCCGATGTCGATCATTTCGGTCGGCGACCGCGCACTCCAGTACCGGTCCGGATCCGGACACCCGCGATCATTCCGTGAGGGCGGCGCGGACGTCCATCAGCGCGAAGCCGAGCAGGTTCAGGCCGCGCCACTGAGATGGGCGGGCGGCCTCCGGCTGGGACGCCGACAGCCCGATGCCCCACACGGTGTCGTACGGGCTGGCCTCCACGAGCACCCGGTCGCCCGTGCCCAGCAGGAAGTCACGCAGCGCCGGTTGCTGCCCGAACTTCCCCTCATTGGCCGCGACGACCAGGCCGTACCGGTGCGCGGCCCAGGTCTCCTCGTCGAACCCGCGCACCTTGCGCCCGGCGCCCTTGGCCTTGCCCGGGTCGTCGTCGGCGAGCACGCGCTTCTCCGCCTCGGCGTCCCCGAACAGCCGCGCCTTCCCGGCCATCATGAAGTGCTCGGCGGTCGCGTACCGCACGCCGTCCACCGTGAACGGCGCCGGATACCACTGACTCAGAAACCCCTTGCCGACCCCACCGCCCTTCGGCGGCCGATGCCCCCAGAACAGCGGCAGCTCCGGCAGCTCCCCACGCTCTTCCAGCCGGACCAGATCCTCGACGCGTATACCGCCCGATGCTGCTGCACCCGGACGTCCCCGGCAAACCGGTTAGCGAGCCGCATCAGCCGGAGCGAAGCGATAGTGCCACATCGGCGTCCCCAACAGCCATGCCCTGGACTTTGATCGTTGGATCAGGCGAACCCAGGTTAATATCGCCGTCCGCCGACCCCAGGCAAGACTCGAGTGGGGCCTCTCTTAGGGAGAGTCCCCACTCATGTCCTGCGCCCATTCAGCAATCCAGGCCGCGGGACCTGTCTGCTCGGCCGCCTCTAATGTTTATGGTCACGGTTCGCTTCCCGGGGCGAAGGTTCGCGAAAGGGAGTCAATCTTCCACACCCCTTTGATCCGAGTCAGATGGGCGGTAATCAGAAGCGCATTCTCTGGCTCAGCCCAGGCTATGTTTCCGGAGGGCTGTACTTGACCCATCACCGCCCATTGAAGCGTCTTCCCGGAGATAGTCGCAGTACTTCCTTGCTGTGCAGTGTGGTTGATCTGAACACCGCTGACTCCTGCATCCATGTCGATAACGGGATACTGGGAAGCGCTTACCCCTTGCATCGCTTCAGCGTTTCTGAGTACTGTCTGTAGTCTGTTTCCTTCGACGACCGCTTGGCGTCCGTGGTAGACACCTTGAATGCGTCGCATGCTCGCCGAGGGGTCCACTTTCTGAAAAGCTGCCGGATACCTGCTTTTGACGGTCGATATCGTACGCCCAAAACTAGCTAGTGCCGGCGCGGGCTTAACCTCTTCGCGCGCTATTGAGATTGCGCGTGAATTTGCCTGTGCATCCAGTATGACGCCACTCACGAATGCGCGTTGCACCGATGATAGATGTGCAATTTTAGAGCTCTCGTTTACTAGAAGTGGGCTTCCGTTTCCGTAAGAATCGGCCCAAATGGTGAGGCCGCCCGTAGCGAGCGCTGCTACGAGAGCAACCATGCTTATGCGTCTACGGCTTATTCCCGTGATCTTCATATTCTGATTCCTTTGCCTCAGTTCACCTATCAAGGCCACACGTGCCACAGTTGGAATGTCGTGTCGGCGGCGCCACTGTTGTATGGGGCTAGCGACCAAAATGCGTGGTAGCGGCCTGAAGTATGTGCGTCCACGACATTTCCGTACCAGCCGCTGGTAGAGTCGGTGCCGATCCCTACCTGCATCGAGGCGTGTTCGCGTCCACCTCCATTCGCTCCGTCCCAGCTGTAGTAGATTACGTCACCAGTGACTATATCGTCCGGGGTGTACGTATTAGTCCTTTTTTCTGGGCCCCAGGTATAGCGCCAAGTTGCCCCGGGGATGGTGTTTTGTAGGTAAGCGGCTTGATGGTCAATGTTGACCCAGGAGAGAGCCCAAGAGTCGGCCGATGAATACCACCAGTGGTAATCGTCGCTGACGTGTGCGGTCTGTTTTAGGCCGCCAGCCCAGAGCGCCTGTGAAACGAAATTGTTGCAGTCGCCATCGAAGTGCGCGAAGCTTGGATTGTAGGTTGTCGCGAAAGCGTCGGCGTAGTTGGCTGCATCGATCCCTGAGTATCCATTACTCCCGGCACGTACGGCTTGTCCTGGCTTTGCCGTAAACTTATGCACAACGTCACGCCCCGGGTGAGAATCGCGATTGAAACTGACTGCTTTCCCGTCGGTGTGAAGATAGTTAGATGTGCCTGCCATCGAGCCAAGTGTGATTGACCCTCCGGAAGTCTGAACCGGGGTGGCATAGTCCGTTTCGGACTCGGTTGCTGCTCCCGCAGTCGCCGATGTGGCGATTCCTGTGATAAGGAGCAAGGTGAAGACGCCTAGAGCGGCAGTTCTCCTAGCCTTATTTGAGCTCATTGCTTGGTCCTTCCAGTTCTATCGCGTAATGACTATCGCACTTATATCCTGATAGAAGTCTGGTCTCCGTTATGGCAGTAGTCTGTTATCGGAACTTTCCGTTAGCTGTCGCAGGCGGGGTAATCCAAACTGAGAAACGCGGCGCGTACCGCTAGGTCGTGTCCTATATGGCTTCTCCTCGCGTCGAACCTTACGAGCTGATGATCTTATGGTTTAGATGCTTTGTCAATGCCGACCAGAAGCTAAATTAATTCCCTCCTTTTTCTCTCGTTTCGGGCAGCCTATAAGGCGGCTTCGGCGACGCGCATTTCGGGCTGGTGTAGTGAACAGAGCGAGCTCATCCTGCGGATTCGATGGTCCAAGGGCCGGGCTATTCCGGATAACGCGCCTGGCGGTTGCCTGGGCCGAGTCATCGACGACCGGCCCCACGGCCCGGTGATTTCGGAGCGCTGCCCCGCCAGCGATCGGGGACCGCCGGCAGGCCTCATTCGGCGTCCGCTGTCGCCACACGAGCGGGCAAGGGCGTCGGGCGCAGGTCAGGACGAGGCAAGGTGAGCTTCCGGCGTACATCCCGCAGGTCAGACGGGTGACGACATAACCTACGGCAGCGGCGGAAACGTCCGTACCTACGACTACGACCACCTGCACCGCCTGACCGGCGACACCGTCAAGACCGCATCCGGTACGACCATCGCCTACGGCTACGACCCCAACGGAAGCGAGACGACCACCGGCCCAGTCCGGCTAGACCGACGACGCCACCGGCAAGGTTGATATGGGCTCACGCTGGTACAACCCGGCTGTCGGCCGGTTTCACAACAAGGACACCCAGGCCTTCGCCCCATCCCGAACTCCGCCGCCAGCCCGATCGCCTGCATGGGACGACGACCCGCTCACCCGCACCGACCCGACCGGCCACTTGGTGGGGCGATACCTCGCACGCGACGAAGTCCGTGGCCTCCACCACCTGGCATGCTGTCACCTCGGCGGCGTCTCGGGCCTGGAACACGGTGCTTTAGAAAGATGAAAACATCACCATCTAGGGTCTCGAACGGATGTCTTCGGCCGCTATGCGTCGCTCGTAGATCGGAAATAATTGCTTAGGGATCCTGAGGCCTGCCCTGGTCGTGGATTGCCCGAGCGGGAAATGAATCTCGCTGCAAGTCGTTCGGCCGCGCAAGTGGCTGAGGGGTTCCTAGCGTCGGGGAACTCTGAGTGAGATTCATGCGAGGTCGGACCGGCTGTCCGGTGCCAGCCCCGGACGACGCCAGTTCTTCTTCCAGGTCTGTCGGGCAACCTGTGGACAGACCGGGGGCGGATGTTGGTCGGCAGTGCGGTTACTCTGAGTCGACTATCGAGTCACTGAATGGTTGTAAGTAGTATCTCGACGCAGTTACCGTCTTGGCTGCTCCTGCTGCTCTTGCGCCATGTGTCGTCGGAGAGCTCAGACTTAAGTGACATTTGTCTATCTCCCTATTACGAGGGAAGATCGCTGGCGGCCTGCTCGATGAGTGCCAGTGATTCATCGGGATGCAGGGCTGCGGCGACGAGCCGGTCGAATGCGATCATATAGCGTGTTACGTCCTCCGGGCCTTCGACATAGATGTCGCCGGCAAGGGTTTCGATGTAGACCACGTTGGGGTCAGTCGGCTGCGGGAAGCCCAGGATGACGAACGGTCCGGTCGTTCCTGCGTGGGCCCCTGCGCGGAAGGGAACCACCTGGATCGTTGTCCTACCCTCCTCGGCGGCCTCTATGAGCCGATACAACTGCTCGCGCATGATCTTCGGTCCGCCGACGATGCGCCGGATGGCGGCTTCGTCGATGACCGCCCAGAGGCGAGGACGCTCGGGCCCAGTCAGGATCTTCTGGCGAGTTGTCCTAACTTGGATACGACGTTCCACGTCCTCACGATTCAGTTCCCGGGGACCACCGTGGAACGTAGCGCGCGCGTACTCCTCCGTCTGGAGGAGTCCCGGGATGACCAGCGGCTCGAAGTTCTGAATGGATGCGGCACCGGACTCGAAGCCGATGTATGCCGCGTACGGGTCGGGTAGCACGTCACGGAACGAATGCCACCAGCCGGGTTGGCGAGCCTCGCGGGCGAGTTGGAGGAGACCTTCGCGTTCCGCACCCACGATGCCGTAGAGCTCCAGCAGCGCGCGAACGCTTCGTGGCTGTGGCACAGATCGGCCGGTCTCGATTCGGAACACCGTCGACGTCGACCATTCCAAGCGACTGGCTACGTCCTCCCGGCTCAGGTTCATAGCCTCGCGTCGGCGGGTGAGCTCAAGGGCCAGTTGGCGAGCGCGCAGTGTCGGACTGTGATTCGCGTTCTCTTGCCCGGATTGTCCCCGCGACATCGTCGATCCCCTCGCTCGATTCCGTTTGCACTATTGCATCGCA
Source organism: Actinoallomurus vinaceus (assembly GCF_039542055.1). Lineage (NCBI taxonomy): Bacteria > Bacillati > Actinomycetota > Actinomycetes > Streptosporangiales > Thermomonosporaceae > Actinoallomurus > Actinoallomurus vinaceus. The sequence goes on along the minus strand of NZ_BAABHK010000017.1, from coordinate 195,024 downwards.
CTACTCGCGGTGGCATGCTGCCTACATGTTGTCACCGATCGAGTACCTAGCGTGTCTGGTCGGCGAAATATCGATATGTGCACTGTGTCCGCTGGCTGTTCACGATCGCTCTTGGCTGCAGCAGAAGACATGCCGGCCGCACGGCTGGGTCGACGGCCCAGCCTCTCCAGTTCATCAAACACACAAAAAGGGCACTCATGACATCTATTTCACTCGGTCCCAACGGCTCGCCTGGAAACGGCGTCGAAGCCCTGGAAGGGCTAGCCGCCCGGCTGCGGGCGGAGGGCTGGTACGCGCGGGTCATCGCCTTCGAGGGGCAGGCAGCATTACTGCGGGTGGTGAACCCGCTCGCACCGCCGCTCAACGACGACCTCGCGCTCCGGCAAGACCAGGCGGGGCTGTGGTGGTTCTGCTGGTCCTTCGGCGACCGGATCGCCCACGCCGACAACCTCGACATCGCTGCCGCCCGCATCACCCAGGTCCTCGGCTGTCCCGAACGCTGAACACGCCACCACGGCGGCCGGGGCCTTCTCCCGATGCTCGGCCACCGCGGTCACCGACACCTCCTGGAGGTCCCCGGAAATGTGCCCCGAACGCGCCACCCGGACGCCGAGCGGGCGGCATCGGTCCTGCCGCCTCGACGGCGATCCCCAAGCCGTCGTCACCGCCCGCGCACTCACCACCGCCGTACTGCTCGGCTGGAACGCCGACCTGGTCGAGGACGCCGTCCTCGTGACCAGCGAGCTGGTCACCAACGCCATCGCGCACGGCGCCGCCCCCGTCACCCTCGCCATCACCGTACGCAACGGAGACGAGCCGGCCATCGTCATCGACGTCACCGACGCCTCCCCAGACCTGCCCGTGCAGCACATGCCCGGCGAGGTCGGCCACTTCGGCCTGTGGATCGCCGAAGAACTCGCCCGCGTCACCGTCCACCCGAACCCGCCCGGCAAGACCGTACGCGCCACCTTCGACGTCATCGACGCGAGCCTGCTCCCGTCCTCATTGCCCATGACGCCGCTAGCCGACCCGTGACGCAGACCATGCTGGGCTGGCGAAGCTGATCGGCGCGTTCGACGACGAGGGCTAGTTCAGCGCCAGGGACTCCGACTCGCAGCCGCAGGCGACCGGGTCGGCGGGTTCGGAGGGGCCGAGCGGGCGGCCGTCGACCTCTTTGAAGAGGCGGGCGGCGGGGGAGGCGTCGGCGAGGGCGTCGGCGGCGAGGATGACGGCGGCGGCCGTGTAGGTCGAGCGGTCGCCGGGGAAGTGGCGCCGGTTGGCGAACTGCCAGCCGGTCCAGTACGAGCCGTCGTCGTGCCGGAGGTGCTGGATGGCTTCGAACACGTCGCGGGCGCGGGCGGTGTCGCCCATCGCGTCGAGGGCGAGGACGAGTTCGCACGACTCCGCGCCGGTCACCCAGGGCTGGTCGGATACGCAACGGCAGCCGAGGTCGTCGACGACGAACCTCTCCCAGCCCTCGTCGATCCGGCGGTACGCCGCGGGGCCGCGGAGCGGGCCGCCGAGGACGGGGTAGTACCAGTCCATCGAGAACCGGCTCTTGTCGGCGAACGCCTCCGGGTGGGAGGCGACGACGTGGCCGAGCTGGTCGGCGGCGAGCTCCCAGTCGGGCTGAGGCTCGCCGAGGTGTTCGGCGAGGGCGACGGCGCAGCGCAGCGACTGGTGGATGGACGAGCAGCCGGTGAGCAGCGCGTGGTCGTCGGGGGAGCCGTTCGCGTGCCGGATCCAGATGATCTCGCCGCGGGCGGTCTGCAGGCCGAGCGTGAACTCGATGGCGCGGTGGACGGCCGGCCACATGCGCCGGGCGAACCCCTCGTCCCCGGTGAGCGTCAGCTCGTGCCAGACGCCGACGGCGACGTACGCGGCGTGGTTGGACTCGCCGCCCGGTTCGGTGATCTCGCCGAGGACCCACTTGGCGGGCCAGGAGCCGTCGTCGCGCTGGTTCGCGCGCAGCCACTCGTACGCGCGGCGTGCCTCGGCGCGGAGGCCGGCGACGGAGAGGGCCATGGCGGCCTCGACGTGGTTCCAGGCGTCGACGTGGCCGGGGACGCCGGCGGTGGGCGCGAACCACGGGATGGCGCCCGAGGGCTCCTGCTGGGCGGCGATGCTGCGGGCGGTGGCGAGGATGTCGTCTGCGGTCAGGATTCCTGGTACGGCCTCAGGCCGCCGCATGCGCCTTCTCCTGCTCCTCGGTGACGGGGGCGGTGGGCTTGGTGAAGTAGACGACGACGCTCTTTCCGATGACCGGGTTCAGCACGCGTTCGGCGAGGCGGGTGGCGAGGGGGCGTTTCATGATGTCCCAGACGAGGACCTGGTGGTACGCCTTGGCGAGCGGGTTGCCGTCGTTGTTGACGCCGACCGCGCACTTGATCCACCAGTACGGCGCGTGCAGGCCGTGGGCGTGGTGGTGGTCGCCGACCTCGAAGCCGATCGACTTGAGCTTGGCCTCGAGTTCGGCGCGGGTGTAGATGCGCACGTGCCCGCCCGGGGCGGTGTGGTAATCCTCCGACAGCGCCCAGCAGATGCGCTCGGGAAGCCATGAGGGCACGGTCACGGCGAGCCGGCCGCCGGGCTTGAGCACGCGCAGCAGCTCGGCCATGGCCGCCATGTCGTCCGGGATGTGCTCGAGGACCTCCGCGGCGACGATCTTGTCGAAGGTGTCGTCGGGGAACGGCAGGCTCAGCGCGTCGCCGGTCACCGTGCGCGCCGACGCCCCCTCGGGCGGCTCGCCCTCCAGCTCCATCGCGGCGAACATCTTCGCCACCTCGGCCAGCTCCCGCTCGTCGCGGTCGAAGGCGACCACGTTGGCGCCGCGCCGGTAGAGCTCGAACGCGTGCCGCCCGGCGCCGCAGCCCATGTCGAGCACGTGCTCGCCGGGCGAGACGCGGAACCGGTCGAAATCCACGGTCAGCAGGGTCATGCTCCTTCCGGGCGGTGCCCGCGCCGGCGGGCGATGGCGGCCTCGTACTGGCCCACGAGGGCCCGCGCGACGGCGGACCAGGTGAACCGCTCCTGCACGCGCGCGTAGCCCGCCGCGCCGACCCGCTCGCGCTCCTCGGGGGAGTCGTGCAGCCGGCCGAGCACGCCCGCCAGCTCCTCGACGTCGCCGGGCTCGACGAGGACGGCCGCGTCGCCGACGACCTCCGGCAGCGCGCCCGTACGGCTGGCGACGAGCGGGGTGCCCGAGGCCATGTGCTCGACGGCGGGCAGGGAGAAGCCCTCGTACAACGAGGGCACGACCGCGATCTCGGCACTGGCGAGCAGCTCGCCGAGCTCCTCGTCGGAGATGCCGGAGACGAACCGGACGCGGTCGCCGAGCGAGAGTTCGCCGACGAGCTTGTCGGTGGGGCCGCCGGGGGTGGGCTTGCTGACGACGATGACGTGGACGTCGCGTTCGGTGGCGAGCTTGGCGACGGCGCGCAGCAGCGTCGCGACGCCCTTGAGGGGGGAGTCGGCGCTGGCCACGGCGACGATGCGGCCGGGTACGCGCTCGCCGCGCGGGTGGAAGTAACGGGTGTCGACGCCGAGCGGGAGGATGTGCACCTGCTCGGGCGGTGCCTGGAAGTCGCGGATGATGTCGCGCTTGGACGACTCGGACACGGTGAGGATGGGGCCGATGCGCTGGGCGACCCGCGCCTGCATCGCGACGAAGCCGTACCAGCGGCGCTTGCCGAACCGCTGCTTGAGCCCCTTGGCCGCCTCGATCTCGATCCGGCGGTCCACGCTGATCGGGTGGTGGATGCTGGTGACGAGGGGCAGGCCGAGGCGGGGGATGGCGAGGTTGCCGTAGCCGAGCACCTGGTTGTCGTGGACGACGTCGAACATGTCGCGGCGTTTGCGCAGCTCGCGCAGCACGCGAAGGCTGAAGGTCAGCGGCTCGGGGAAGCCGCCGGTCTTCATGTGCGCGAACTCCAGGACGTCGATCCAGTCGCGGTACTCCGACAGCGCCGGGGTGCGGAACGGGTTCTCGTCGGCGTACAGGTCCAGGCTCGGGACCTTGTGCAGCACGATCTCGTCGCGGTCGAGCTCGGGGTACGGCTGGCCGGAGAACACCGTGACCTGATGCCCGAGGTCGACCAGCTCCCGGGACACGTGCCGCAGATAGACGCCCTGGCCGCCGCAGTGCGGTTTGCTCCGGTAGGAGAGCAGGGCCACGCGCAACGGTTCGCCGATCTCACCCACGCGCCGCCCCTCCCGCAAGTGTCACTCCTGGTGAAGTTAGACCATAGCCTGACAAGTGTTACCGGCGAGTTGGTATTAGGCACGGAGTCCAAAAAGGTGGCGAACGCCACTTTTGGTGCACCAGGGGATCACCCGCTGAAACGGACCGGCATCTCCTTGATGCCGTTGATGAAGTTCGACCGGAGACGGCGCGGCTCCCCGGCGAGGGCGATGCCCGGGAGCCGCTCGGCGAGCGTCTCGAACAGCGCCCGCAGCTCCAGCCGTGCCAGGTGGGAGCCCAGGCAGAAGTGCGGGCCGCCGCCCCCGAAGCCGATGTGCGGATTCGGGTCCCGCCCGATGTCGAAGTCGTACGGGTCGGGGAACACGTCCTCGTCCCGGTTGGCCGAGGCGTAGAACACCACGACCTTGTCGCCCTCGCGGATCTCACGACCGCCCAGCTCGGTGTCCCTCGTCGCCGTGCGCTTGAACATGTTGACCGGGCTGACCCAGCGCACGATCTCGTCGGCGGCCGTACGGGCCAGGTCGCCGCCGTTCCGGCTGTCGTCGACCAGGCGCCGCCACTGGTCCGGGTGCTCGAAGAAGGCCAGCATGCCGCCCGACGCGGCGTTGCGGGTGGTCTCGTTGCCGGCCACGATCAGCAGCATCATGAACAGGTCGAACTCGTCGACCGTGAGCTCCTCGCCGTCGTGCGGGCGCAGCAGCGTCGTGACGATGTCGTCCCTGGGCTCCTTCCGGCGCCGTTCCGCCAGCTCGTTGGCGTAGGCGTACAGCTCGGCCGCCGCGGCGCCCTCTTCCTCCTCCGTCGAGCGCAGGTCCGGGTCGTCCTCGCCGATCAGGCGGTTCGACCACTCGAAGATCTTCTCCCGGTCCTCCACCGGCGCGCCGATGAGTTCGCAGATCACGTACAGCGGCAGGGGAGCGGAGACGTCGTGCACGAAGTCGGCCTCGCCCCGGCCCGCGACCTCGTCGATGAGGCCCCGGCAGATCTCCCGGACGTGCTCCTCGAGCCGCCCGATGGTCCGCGGGGTGAACCCCTTGTTCACGATGCTCCGCTTGCGGGTGTGCTCGGGCGGGTCCTGGTTGAGCATCATCATCCGCTGCATCACGAGGTGCTCGTCGGTCGGCTCGTGGAACAGCGCGAGCCTCCGGTACGAGGAGAAGATCTCGGGGTGGCGGGAGACGTGCACCACGTCGTCGTAGCGGGTGACCGCCCAGAAGTCCGGGTCGCCGGCGTGCCGGTGGACGGGGTCGTGATGGCGCAGCCGGCGGAACTGGTCGTGCGGGATGCCGCTGCTCGCGTACCGGTCGGGGTCGACTAGGTCGATGTCCATCACGGACCTTCCTCACAGGTCGGCTGTCTTGAATCCTCCGGCGGGCAGTCCGGTCAGCGCCTCGGCGAGCGCTTCGGCGGTCGAGCCGGTCACCCGCAGCGCCACCGTGGGCGGCGCCATGACCGAGACGGTGCCGCCGTACACGACGAACACCTGACCGGTGACGTCAGCGGCGGCGGGCGAGGCGAGGTAGGCCACCAGGGGAGAGACGTGCTCCGGGGCCAGCGGGTCGCGGCCGTCCTCGGGCGGCGGGCCGAACGTCCCGGCCGTCATCGCCGTACGGGCGCGCGGGCAGATCGCGTTGGCCCGCACGCCGTACCGCCCGCACGACTGGGCGATGGCGACCGTGAGCGCGGCGATGCCGCCCTTGGCCGCCGCGTAGTTCGGCTGGCCGGGCGAGCCGAGCAGGAAGGACTCGGACGCGGTGTTGACGACCCGGGCGTACACCGGGCCGCCCTGCTCCTTCGACCGGGCCCGCCAGTACGTCGTCGCGTGCCGGGCCATCACGAAGTGGCCCTTGAGGTGGACGCTCACGACGGCGTCCCACTCCGCCTCGGACATGTTGAAGATCATGCGGTCGCGGGTGATGCCCGCGTTGTTGACCAGGACGTCGAAGGTCCCGTACGTCTCCAGCGCCGTCTTCAGCAGCGCCTCGCCGGCCGCCCAGTCGGCGACGTCGCCCTCGGCGATCACCGCCTCGGCGTCCTGGCGGCGTACGAGCTCGGCGGTCCGCCGGACGGCCTCGCCCGGCAGGTCGTTGAGGACCAGCCGGGCCCCCCGGCGGGCGAACTCGAGCGCGTGCGCGCGGCCGAGCCCGTTGCCGGCCCCGGTGATCGCGACGACCCGGCCCTTGAGCGATACGTCGTTCCCGTTGGAGTTCCCGTTGGACGAGACGGCCATTCGGCTCCTTCCACCGGACGATGGCATGTCAACCGTCCGGGTGGCCGTCCGGATGGCTGACATGCCGTGTCTCAATATAGGTGAAACCTGTTCTAATTGCGCGGTTTGGACGGGGTGAATCGGACCGGCAGTTCCTTGATGCCGTTGATGAAGTTCGACCGCAGCCGGCGGGCCTCGCCGGCCTGCTCGATGTCCGGCATCCGCTCCAGGAGAACCTCGAACAGCACGGTCAGCTCGAGCCGGGCGAGGTGCGTGCCGAGGCAGAAGTGCGGGCCGCCGCCGCCGAAGCCGATGTGCGGGTTCGGGTCGCGGCCGACGTCGAAGGTGTACGGGTTCTCGAAGACGTCCTCGTCGCGGTTGGCGGACGGGTAGAAGATGACGACCTTGTCGCCTTCCTTGATCTGCCGCCCGCGCACCTCGGTGTCCTGCATCGCGGTCCGCCGGAACAGGTTGACGGGGCTGACCCAGCGCACGACCTCGTCGGCGGTGGTCTTGATCAGGCCCCGGTTGGCCAGCAGCCGCCGCCACTGGTCGGGGTGCTGGAAGAAGGTCAGCATGCCGCCGGACGCGCCGTTCCGCGTGGTCTCGTTGCCCGCCATGATCAGCAGCAGGATGAACATCGCGAACTCGTCCGCGCTGAGCACCCGTCCGTCGGCGTCGGGCTGCAGCAGCTTGGTGGCGATGTCGTCGCCCGGGTGCTCCCGGTGGTACGCGGCCAGTTCGTGGGCGTAGCCGAGGATCTCCGCCGAGACGTCCCGCGCGTGCTCGGCCGAGGTGCCGTAGTCCGGGTCGTCGAAGCCGATCAGGGCGTTGGACAGGTCGAACAGCTTGTTCCGGTCCTCCACCGGCGCGCCGATGAGCTCGCAGATGACGTACAGCGGGAACGGCGCGGAGATGTCCCGTACGAAGTCGGCCTCGCCGCGCTCGACCACGTCGTCGATGAGCTGGTGGCTGACGTCGCGGATGTGCTCCTCGAGCTGCTTGATCATCCGCGGCGTGAAGCCCTTGTTCACGTAGCCGCGCTGGCGGCTGTGCTGCGGCGGGTCCATGAAGAGCATCATCAGCCGGTACAGCGCGATGTCGTCGTCGGTGAACTCGTCGAACATCGACGTCCGCGCGTGTGAGGAGAACAGCTCCGGGTGGCGGGAGACGTGGACCACGTCGTCGTACTTGGTCACCGCCCAGAAGCCGGGCGAGCCCTCGTTCGGGTCCTCGTGCCAGTAGAGCGGCGCCTCCTGCCGGAGCCGGCGGAAGCCTTCGTCCGGAAAGCCCCCGTTTTCGTACAAATCCGGCGAGATGATGTCGATCCGCATCGGCGCTCCTCGGGAGGCGGCTGGCTCTGAAACACGTTCTAAACCAAGCGCTCGCTCGGGTCAAGATGAGGGAGGTCGCGGGGGACGTGGCGCGCGTCTCATCAGCGAAATGTGACCGGCTCGTCACAGGAAATTCGGTGGCCGTAAATGAGGTTCAGGGCGGGCGGCGGGCGAGGGTGAACCGTGCCGGGCGGGTGCGGCCGCGGGAGTGGCGCGGCCGTGCCGGTGAGAGGGTTCGGAACGGGCCGGACGGGGTGCGGCGCGTGTCTCAGACGCGTTCGAGGATGGTGGCGGTCGACAGGGCGCCGCCGGCGCACATCGTGACCAGGGCCGTGGAGGCGTCGCGGCGCTCCAGTTCGTGCAGGGCCGTGGTGATGAGCCGGGCCCCGGTGGCGCCGACCGGATGGCCGAGGGCGATGGCGCCGCCGTTGACGTTCACCCGGTCCAGGTCCGGCTCGTGGACCGACGCCCAGGACAGGACCACGGACGCGAACGCCTCGTTCACCTCGAACAGGTCGATGTCCCGCATGGACATGCCCGCCGACGCGAGGACCGTGGACGTCGCCTGGACCGGGCCGTCGAGGTGGTAGTACGGCTCGGCGCCGACGAGCGCCTGGGCCCGGATCCGCGCGCGGGGTCGCAGACCGTGCGCCCGCGCCCGTTCTTCGGACATCACCAGCACGGCCGCCGCGCCGTCGGAGATCTGCGAGGACGTTCCGGCCGTGTGCAGCCCGTCCCCGGCGGCCGGTCGCAGCCTCGCCAGGCCGCCCCGCGTGGTCTCGCGCAGCCCCTGGTCGCGGGTGACGGTGCGGACCTCCCCGGTCGGCGCGCCGTCGTCGCCGAGCACCGGCGCCTCGATCGGCGCGATCTCACGCTCGAACCGGCCGTCCGCCTGGGCCTTGGCCGCCAGCTGCTGAGAGCGCAGGCCGAAGGCGTCGAGGTCCGCGCGGGTCAGGCCGCGGCGCGCGGCGATGCGCTCGGCGGCGGTGAACTGGTCCGGCAGGTCGATCGACCAGTCGTCCGGGCGGGGGCGCACGTACGGGTGCCGTCCGCCGGCCTCCTCGCAGGGGCCCGTGCTCGCGACGTTCGCGCCGAGGGGCGCGCGGCTCATCACCTCGACACCGCAGCCGATCGCGGCCTCGACGACGCCGGCGTGGATGAGGGCGGCGGCCAGATGAACGGCCTGCTGGCTCGACCCGCACTGGGCGTCGATCGTCGTGACGCCGACCTGGTAGGGCAGTCCGGCGTAGAGCCAGGCGTGGCGTCCGACGTGCCCGCCCTGCTCACCCGCCTGGGTGACGCAGCCGGCGAACACCTGGCCGATATCGGCCGGGTCGATCCCGGCGCGCTCGACGGCGGCGCGCTGGGCGTGGGCCAGCACCGCCTGGGGTTTGAGCCCGGCGAGCCATCCGCGGCGCTTGCCGATCGGTGTGCGTACGGCTTCCACGATGACCGGCGAGCCCATCTGGCCTCCTGCGGTTACGACGCTTCACCGAAACTATAACCCGTTCTAAGACGGTGTCTGCAAGCCTGTCCGCCTCTGTCGATGACGGAGAGAACTTGTTCTTGTTCGGTTTCGAGTCGGAGAGCGTGGCCGCGGAGGCCGGTGTGGTGCCCCTTCGGTTACCCCCGGCCGAGGATGCCCGGGCGGGGGTGTTGTGTGCGATGTGGTCAGGCGATCAGCGTGTCGAAGTCGCCGGCCTTGGCGCCCTGGATCAGGGCCTCGATCTCCGCCTTCGTGTAGACCAGGGCGGGTCCGGCCGGATGCCGGGAGTTTCTGACCGCGACGCTCCCGTCGGGAAGCTGCGCCAACTCGACGCAGTTACCCTGCGAGTTGCTCCGGTGGCTCTTCTGCCACCGCACGTCGGCGATATCCGTGGCGGACATGCCGTTGTAGACCCGATACTGCATTCATGTCTCCTGGAGAATCCTGCTGAGGATCTCGGCGGTGTTGTCCGGAGGTGCGCTGACCACACAGAGGCGTTCCATCGCCTCCATGTAGGCGTCCACGTCGTCGCGTCTGTCCAGGTACAGCGCACTGGTCAGTTGCTCGACGTAGACCACGTCCGGCAGGTCCGATTCGGGAAACCGCAGGATGGTGAACGCCCCGGCCTCGGCGGTATGACCGCCGACCCGGAACGGCAGCACCTGAAGAATGACGTTCGGCAGCTTCGTCGCCTCGATGAGGCGCTCGATCTGGCCGCGCATCACTTCTCGTCCCCCGATCGGGCGTCGCAACGCCGCCTCGTCCACGACCGCCCACAGTCGGGGTCCGTCCCCTCGGGTGAGCAGCTTCTGACGAGTTATCCGCAGGCTGACCCTCTGCTCGATCTCTTCCGGAGGCGCGGCCGAGTTGCCCAGGGAGATGACGGCGCGGGCGTATTCCTCGGTCTGTAGCAGACCGGGGATGAACTGGACCTCGTAGGTGCGGATCAGCGCAGCCGCCTCTTCCAGCCCCACGTAGGTCTCGAACCAGCCCGGAAGAACGTCCCCGTACCTGTGCCACCAGCCAGGAGTGTTGGCGTCCTGGGCCAGGGCGAGAAGGGTCTCCCGATCTCGCTCGTCCATGACGCCGTAAAGGGTGAGCAGGTCGGCCACGTCGCGCTCCTTGAAGCCCACCCGGCCCAATTCCAGGCGGCTCATCTTGGAGCCGGAGGCCCGGATGGCGTATCCGGCCTCCTCGCGCGTGATGCCCTGCCGCTCCCGCAACCGGCGCAGCTGAGCACCGAGGAGCCGGCGAAGAACGGTCGGTCCTCCTGCGGGCTGCGCTGTGTCCACCCCTACCTCCATGAGCATCGGTCAGCGCACAGTCTGCCACTCCCTTCCCTCTATGTCAGAGCTTGCACGATCGTCTGCACGTGCATCGGGCCTTGCATCTGCAAGGCATGTCGAGCAGGATAGCGCGCGAGGCACGCCGATCACTGCTTCCCAGAGGATCGCGATGACAGCACACGGAGCGCGCTGGATGACCGGTGAGAAAGTCGACGAAGCGCATGAGTGGCTGTGGTCGGCGATCGCGCGGGGTGGACCGTGGTCCGATCACGCCCGGTCGGCCATGAACGTCGGATCGAACGCGATCACGCTGGACCTCTCCGCGGTGCCCGAATGCGTCCGGGAGGCCCGGGAGTTCGCTCGCAAGGGACTGGCGGGCTGGGGCCTGACGGCCATGTACGACGACGTCGGGCTCGTCGTCTCCGAACTCGTCACCAACGCCCTGCGGCACGCCGTCGGGGGCCGTCCCTTCGGCGATACGCCGATCACTCTCGGCCTCGTACGCGCGGAGGGCCGGCTGACCTGCGCGGTCGCCGATCCCAGCGATGAGGTGCCGACGCAGGGGGAGGCCGATTTCGTCTCCCAGAGCGGGCGCGGCCTCTATCTCGTCGACGCGTTCAGCGACTCGTGGAGCTGGACGCCGCTGTACGGCCACGGAAAGGTCGTCTGGGCGATCTTCACCATCCGCCGCGGGTACTGACCGGTCCCGGCGCTCCCGACCTCACCGACCGGCGCTTCCAACCTCACTGACCGGCCCCCGACCCGGCTGACCGGTCCAGCGCCCCCATCTCCGCGCTCCCGCTCACAGCAGCACCACGCCGGCGACCGCGATCACCATGCAGGTGCCGACCGCGAGAACGCCCTCCATGCGCGACATCGGCGGCGGGGCGCCGTTCGCGCGCAGCAGCCGCCGCCTGCGGTGCGCGATGACCGTTAGGGTCACCGGGGCGAGCAGGGCCGCCGCCCCCACCGGAAAAGCGATCTTGAAGGCGAGCAGGCCGACCGCCCAGCAGGACAGCGCCGTGCGCAGCCACGCGAGTTCCGTTCGCTGGGCCTGCAGACCGGAGCTCACCGGGTCACGATCCCGCTCACGAGGGTGAGGGCGAACAGGATCGCCACGCCCGCCGCCAACAGGGTGGGAAGCGGGTCACGTGGCAGGCACACGCCCAGCCGCATGGCCTCCTGCGCCCGTCGCCACCGGACGTAGGCGAACGGAGCGATCAGAACGCTCAGGGCGATCGCGCCCAGTCCGATCTCGCGGTGCCAGCCCGGCAGCACCACGCCCTGGATGCCGCCGGCCAGCGGTATGCCGAGCGCGGCCAGCCCGAAGGACGTCCGCACCCAGGCCAGCAGCGTCCGTTCGTTGGCGAGCGAGAACCGGTAGTCGGGCTCGTGCCCGGGTTCCTCGTCCGACATGTTCCTCCTCACGAGAGTCGAACCCCTTCTCACGAGAGTCGAGGCCGAGTCGATGATGCACGTACCCGCTGCCCGGACTCGCCGCCGCCCTCTACGAGACGGCGTACCGGCGCGCTCGCCCGACCCTGGCTGGGAACAATCCCAGCGTTTGGTGCAAATCGCCTGAACTTGTCCTCTGTATGACCCTGACCAGGGAAAAGGTCTGTCCGGATCTCCTCTTGTGGGCTTGTGTCGAGGCCTTTCGCGGAGCAACGTGGACCTTCGAGAGCGGAAACGGTGTTCCGGCACGAGCGGGGGATGGTCGGCATGGCCGTGCAGAAGAAAGCCACGAAGAGCAAGCCGGCGTCGTCGAGGACGACGCGAACGACGACCACCTCCAGGGGCGGCCGAACGGAGGCCGCGACCCGGACGTCGCGCCGCGCGGAGCACGGGGCGAAGGTCCCGGTCCCCGTGGTCATGCCGCACGTGAAGGTCATGAAGGTCCCCGTTCCCGGGGCCTCCTACGTCGGCGACGCCGGACGGGCCGCCGCCTCCCACCTGCCGCCCCCGGAACGGCTGGCGTTCTACGGCGGTCTGGGCGCCGCAGCGGTCTTCGGAATCATCGACTGGCCGGTGGCGGCCGCCGTCGGCCTCGGCACCATAGTGGCACGCCGTGCCTTCGGCGGCCGACGCGGAGCCGCCCGGCCCACCCGGGCCGCGCGGGAACAGGCCACCGGAGAAACGGCGGGCGCGCCGGCCGCCACGAGCCGGACGGCGGGCAGGACCACGAGCAGGAGCCGGACCACGACCGGCGGCAGGACCGCCGCGAGCAGGACGACCACCGGTAGGTCGACCACGAGCAGGACGGCGTCGAGCAGGACGGCCGCGAGCAGAACGGCTGCGGGCAGGACCGCGAGCCAGAGGGCGACGGCGAGCCAGGGCGCGACCGCGAGCCAGTCCGGCGGCGCCGGGGGCTCGACCAGCCGGTCGAGGGCGACGCAGGGCGCATGACGGCCGGGCCCCTGACCGATGCCGCTGCCACGCCTCCTCCAGACCGCGACCGGTCTGCTCCAGGCGACGACGACTCTGCCCGGTACGGTCGCGCGGGCGTCAGGCGGAACGGCAGCGGTCCCGGGCCTGCTGGCGCGCGCTTCGGGTGAGGCCGCGCGCCTCTCGGGGGCCGCCGCCGTGCGGGCCTCGGGAGAAGTCGCGGCGGCTGCGACGCGCCTTTCAGGCACCGCCGTACGGGCCTCTGGGGAGGTCGCGGGCGCGGCGGGGCGGCTGCCTGGCGCAGCCGTACGGGCCTCAGGAGATGTCGCGGGTGCTGTGGCGACGCTTTCCGGCACCGCCGCATGGGTCTCGGGCGAGGCCGCAGGTGCGGTGATGCGTCTTCCGGGTGCCGCGGTACGGGCTTCGGGTGAGGCTGTGGGTGCGGTCGCGCGTGTTCCGGGTGCCGCCGCGTGGGCGTCGGGTGAGGCTGTGGGTACGGTTGCGCGCCTTCCGGGCGCTGCCGTGCGGGCGTCGGGTGAGGCTGCGGGTGTGGTGGCGACGCTTTCCGGTGCCGCGGCGTGGGCCTCGGGTGAGGCCGCGGGTGCGGCGGGGCGCCTTTCGGGCGCCGCCGTGCGGGCGTCGAGTGGGGCCGCAGGTGCGGTGACGCGTCTGCCGGGTGCCGCCGTGCGGGCGTCGGGTGAGGCCGTCGGTGGGGTGGTGTGTCTTCCTGGGGTCGCTGCGCGGGCCTCGGGGGAAGTCGCGGGCATGGTCGCGGCGCTTTCCGGCGCCGCCGTATGGGCCTCGAGCGAGGCAATGGGTGCGGTGACGCGGCTTCCCGCTCCTGCCATGCGGGCGTCGGGAGGGGCCGCCGGTGCGGTGATGCGCTTTCCGGGTGCCGCTGCGCGGGTGTCGAGTGGGGCTGCGGGTGCGGGGGCGCATCTTTCGGGGGCTGCGGTGCGGGGGTCGAGTGGGGCCGCGGGTGCGGTGACGCGTCTTCCGGGTGCCGCCATGCGGGTGTCGGGGGAGGTCGCGCGTCTGCCGGGTGTGGTCGGCCGGCTTCCCGGGGCCGCCGTACGGGAGTCGGGGGCCGTGCTGCGGGCCGTCGTGGAGGCGATCGAGGAACGACGGGTACACCGGGCCGAGGGGCGGACGAGCATCCGCGTTCGCGGCGTGCACCACCCCGGCCGTGAGGACATGGCGACGGACCTCGTCGCCGAGATGCTGAAGGTCGCGGGCGTCGCGCGGGCGGAGGTCAACGGCGTTCTCGGGACCGTCATGGTGATCGAGGACGGCGAGGTGCCCGTCGACCAGCTCATCGACGTGGTCGAGAAGGTCGAGGACCGCCACGGCGCCGCCGACGACCCGTACGCCCGGCATCGCGACCCGGCGCACCGGAAGGGGGTCCTGCGGGAGACGGCCCTCGTCGCGGCGTACCTGACCGGTGCCGGCACCGCGATCGCGGGCCGGCTGGCGCTGCGCGCCGTCCCCATCCCCCCGGCCGTGGGCACCGCGATCGCGATGGTCGACTCGACGCCTCAGGTGCGGGAGCGGCTGTCGCAGATGATCGGGCACGCGGCCACCGACATGGTCATCGGCAGTGCCCTCGCGACCGCGCAGGCGCTGGCGCAGCAGCCGGTCGGCCTCCTCATCGGCTCCGTGCACCGGGGCGTCCGGGTGGGGGAGATGCGCGGGCATCAGACGACCTGGCACCGGCGCGTGGAGCACCTGGTCCAGCACGAAGGCGCCTTCGACGCCCCGGCCATGCATGAGCCGGAGCGGCCCGTGCCGATGCCCCACGGACCCGTGGAACGGGTGGCCTGGACGGTACCGGCGGCGATCACGGCCGCGGTGGGCACGTACTTCTTCACGCGCGACGGCGCGCGGGCGCAGGGAGTGCTCGCCGCGGGCGTGCCGCGGGCGGCGCGGATGGGCCGCGAGGCCTTCGCCACGCAGATCGGCCGGATCGCCGCCGACCACGACATCGTCGTGCTGAACCCCGAGAGCCTGCGCCGGTTCGACCGGATCGACCACGTCATCGTCGACGCCTCGGTGCTGCGCACCGGCGACATGATGATCGAGGACGTCGTCCCCCTGTCGCCGGCGGTCGGCGCTGAGGAGGCCCACGAACGCGCCCACGCGCTGGTCGACCTGGAACGGCCGGACGTCCGGCAAGAGGAGGGCGCCTGGGTGGTCGCCCCGGTACGGCCGGCCGGGGCGCGCCGCCGTGGCACGGGCGACTTCGTGTCCGCATCCGGCCTCCCGGCGGTCGCGCGCGAGCACGCGGCCGAGCTGCGGGAGCGGGGCGCGAGCGTGCTCCTCCTGACCCGCGACGGCGAACCCGTCGCCCTCGTCTCCGTGGTCGCCGAGCTCGCTCCGCTGGCCGAGGCGCTGATCACCGCCGCGCGGGGAGTCGGGTCGGTCGCGGTGGCCGGCGCCGCGCCGCTGGCGCAGCGGCTGAACGTGGACCGCAGGGTCGCGGGCGGGAACCGGCTGCTCGCCTCCGTACGACAGTGCCAGGAGGAGGGGCGTGCCGTCGCGCTCGTCGCGGCGCACGGCGGTGAGTCGCTCGCGGCGGCGGACGTCGGCATCGGCGTGCTGAGCCCAGGCCACCGGCCGCCGTGGGGCGCGCAACTGCTGTGCGGCCCCGGCCTGGCCGAGGCGTGCGTGCTGCTGGAGTCGATGCCGGCGGCGAAGCAGGCCAGCGCGCGGGCCGCGCACACCGCCGCCGTCGGGTCGGCGTCGGGGGCGCTGCTGGCCGCGGCGGGGTCGTCCGCCGGGGCGGCGCGGCGCGCGCAGCTCGCGGTCGACTTCGCCACCATCGCTGCGTTCGCCGTCGGCACCTGGTCGGGCCGGGTCCTGGCCCGGCGGCCCGCCCCCGTCCCGCAGGACCGTACGCCGTGGCACGCGTGGCCGGCCATGGCCGTGCTGAGCCGGCTGCACTCGTCGGCGTCCGGCATCGACGAGGACGAGGCCGCCCGGCGGCGCTCCGACCTGGGGGAGGAGGTACGGCCGCCAGGCCTGGCGCAGGTCACCGTCGAGGAGCTCGACAACCCGCTCACGCCGGCGCTCGCGGCGGGCGCCGGGGTCTCGGCGGTGATGGGATCGATCACGGACGCGGCCCTGATCAGCGCGGTCCTCGGGGTGAACGCCGTGATGTCCGGCCTCCAGCGGGTCCGCGCCGACCGCGCGTTGCGGCGGCTCGTCGACCTGAGCGCGGTACGCGTCCGGCTCCGCCGTCCCGGCGGGGACGGCGAGGACGGCGAGGAACCGCGGGCCACGGCCGACGAGCTCGTCCCCGGCGACGTCGTCGTGCTGACCGCCGGAGACGCCGTGCCGGCCGACCTGCGCCTGCTGGCCGCCGAGGACCTGGAGGTCGACGAGTCCAGCCTCACCGGGGAGTCGCAGCTGGTCACGAAGAGCCCCCGGCCGAGCCTGTCGCGGTCGGTCGCCGAGCGGGCCTCGATGCTGTACCAGGGCACGGTGATCGCGGCGGGGAACGCGACCGGTGTCGTCGTCGCGACGGGCGCCCAGACCGAGGTCGGGCGCACGATGCGGCAGGCCGGCGGCGAACGGCGTCTGGGCGGGGTCGAGGCGCGCCTGCGCGCGCTGACGGAGGTGACGCTGCCGGTCGCGCTCGGTGCGGGGGCGGTCCTCTTCCTGTCGGACCTGCTGCGCGGGCATTCGATGGCGCAGGCGCTCGGGCCGGCGGTCAGCCTCGCCGTCGCCGCCGTCCCCGAGGGACTGCCGTTCGTGGCCACGGCCGCCGAGCTCGCGACGGCGCGCCGGATGTCCCGGCGTGGCGCGCTCGTCCGCAACCCGCGCACGATCGAGGCGCTGGGCCGCATCGACGTGCTCTGCTTCGACAAGACGGGCACGCTGACCGAGGGCAGGCTGCGGCTGCGGCAGGTGTCCGACGGCATGGCGGCCGCCCCGGTGAAGAAGAAGCAGCTGTCGCCGTACTTCCGGAGGATCATCGCGGCCGCCGTCCGCGCGACCCCGGACCCCGGCGGCGGCCGGCTGCCGCACCCGACCGACCGGGCGATCATGAGGGCGGCCCGGAAGCTCGACATGGCCGCGGGCGAGGGCCTGAAGTCCTGGGAGCGGGTCGACGAGCTGCCGTTCGAACCCGGGCGCGGCTACCACGCCGTCCTCGGCCGGACGGACGGCCGTCAGCTGCTGAGCGTCAAGGGCGCACCGGAGATCATCCTGGAGCGGTGCGACACCTGGCTTCGGGACGACGGGCCCGTCCCGTTCGACCAGAAGGCGCGGGAGAAGGTCGAGCAGGAGGTGGACCGGCTGGCGCGTCTGGGGTACCGGGTGCTGGCGGTCGCCGAGCGCCCGGCGTCGGGGCGCCGGGATTTGACCGAGTCGCGCATCGACCGGCTGGGCTTCCTCGGCCTGGCCTGCATCGCCGACCCGGTCCGGCCGACCGCCGCCGAGGCCGTGGACCGGCTGCGCAGGGCGGGCGTCGACGTGGTCATGATCACCGGTGACCATCCGACGACCGCGGAGGCCATCGCCGCCGAACTGCGCCTGCTGAACGGCCGGATCTTGACCGGGCCCGACCTCGACGCCCTGCGCGACGAGGAACTGGCCGACGCGCTGGCCGGGGTGTCGGTCTACGCCCGGGTCAGCCCCGCGCAGAAGGCCCGCGTCGTCCAGGCCCTCCGGGCGGCCGGAAGAGTGGTCGCCGTCACCGGCGACGGCGCCAATGACGCCCCGGCCATCCGGCTCGCCGACGTCGGCATCGCGCTCGGCGAGCGCGCCACGCCGGCCGCCCGCGAGACCGCGGACGTCGTCGTCACGGACGACCGGATCGAGACGATCACCGACGCGATCGCCGACTGCCGGGCGATGTGGCGGTCCACGCGTGACGCCCTGGCCGTGCTGCTCGGCGGCAACCTCGGCGAGATCGCCTTCACGGTGGGCACGGGCCTGCTCAGCGGGCGCAGCCCGCTCAACGTGCGCCAGCTCCTCCTGGTCAACCTGCTCACCGACATGCTCCCCGCGATCGCCCTCGCGGCCCGCCCGCCGTCCGGCGTGACGCACGAGGAGCTCCTCGCGGAGGGCCCGGACCGGTCGCTGGGCGGCGCGCTCACCCGCGACGTGACGGTGCGCGCGGGCGCCACGGCGGGCGCCGCGCTGGTCGCGTGGGTACTGGCGAGGATGAGCGGCACCCGCGGCCAGGCCGACACCACCGGTCTGGTCGCGCTCGTCACCACGCAGCTGGCTCAGACGATCGCGGCCGGCGGGCGCGACCCGCTGGTGCTCGGCTCGGGCCTCGCGTCAATCGCCGCGCTGGGGATCATCGTGCAGGTGCCGGGTCTCAGTCACTTCTTCGGCAGCCGTCCCCTGCTGCCGCACTCCTGGGCGATCGCGCTGGGCTCGGCCCTGGCCTTCGCCGTGGCCGCGGTGCTGTTGACGCGCCTGCGGCGAAACAGGGTCTGACTTGGGAAAATATTCACTCCGTCGTCATCCCCGACAGTCGCTTTAATTCGGACAAAGAGGCATACTTCACGCGAAGGTATCCCTCAACCCCGTAGGTGCCCCATGCCTGACATCGTGTCGGCGGTCCTCGCGAAGGCGCTCGTCATGCTTCTCGAGGCCCTCCTCACCCGGCTGGCCCTCTACCTGATCCGCACCGGGATGTTCCAGCAGATCATGGCCGCCTGACCGCCCCGGGGGCGGGTCGTGGACCCGCCCCTCACCGGCCGGTCTCGCCGTGCCTCCCGGCGTCAGAAGTCGGCGAGCAGGCGGGCCGCGGCGATCTCCAGCCGCACCTGGATCACCTCGTTCGTGGTGTGGCCGCGCAGCACTTCCAGCATCTCCATCACCCACACGCTGCTCAGCGACCGCAGCAGCACCCGGCTCTCGTCGGTCCCCCGCTCGGCGTCGGTCGCCGTCACCCGGGCCAGCATGCCCGCCATGCGGTCGCCGAAGTCCGTCTTGACGTCCGACAGCAGCAGCGACCTGATCAGGGCATCGGCGAGCTCCGGCTCGCGCATCAGTCCGCGCGTGGCGCGCATCAGCACCTCGACGGCGCGCCCGGCCGCGGTCGCCGAGCGGGGCGGGCGGCGATCGAGGCTGCCCTCGAGGGTGTCCATCTCCTCGCTGACGACGGCGACGACCAGGTCCATCTTGGACGGGAAGTAGCGGTACAGCGTGCCGAGCGCCACTCCGGCGCGCTCGGCGACGGTGCGCATCTGCATCGCCTCGACGCCTCCGCGGGAGGCGAGGGCGGCGGCCGCCTGGACGATGCGGCGGCGGCGCTGGTACTGGCTGCGGGAGCGGACCCCCTGGTGGCTGGCGGCTGCGGACTCTGCCGTCACGACGACTCCTTGGGCTGGGAGCGCGGTGCCCCGCCCGCGCGTGTCGAGCACCAGAGTACCGCTGGCGAGAACACGTTATGTATTACCGGAGTGTTGCGGGGATGAGGAGGTTTCACCGAGGTAAGCGGACTCTGACATCCCTTCGGGTGCGGTCGTCGATCTCCGGCAGTGGACACATATTAGAATCTGTTCTAGTTTTCATCCGGGTGAGACCGACCGGGAGGTGATGCGGTGTCCGGCACCGTGGCCGACCTGCTCCGGGCGCGGGCCGCCGACGACCGCGTGGGCCTGCGGTTCGGCGACGCCGCCTGGACCTGGCGCGAGGTCGTCGGGGAATGCGCCGCCCGCGCCGGCTGGATGGCGAGGATTCCCAGAGCGAGGATTCCCAGAGCGGCGATGCCGAGAGGCACGCGCCCGCTGCACGTCGGAGTCCTGCTCGACAACGTCCCCGAGTTCGTCTTCCTGCTCGGCGGCGCGGCCCTGTCCGGCAACGTGATCGTCGCGCTCAACACGACCCGTAGCGCCGACGAACTGGCCGGCGACGCGACGCGCGCCGACTGCGACCTGATCGTCACCGAGCCGCGCCACGCGGCCCTCGCGGACCAGGTCGCCTCCCGTACCGGCCTCCCGGTCGCCGAACCCCGCCCGGCCCCGCCCTTCGACTCGCCGGTGCCGGTTGATGCGGCCGCGGCGGCCTCGCCGCTCGGCGCGCCCCCGCCGGTCGCGCCGTCCGGTGCCGCGCCGGTCACACCCGTCGACGTCCCGGCCCCGGTCGCGCCTTCGGAGGCGCCTGCATCGGTCGCGCCGGTCGACGCGCCCGCGCCGGTCGACGCGCCCGCGCCGGTCGACGCGCCCGCGCCGGTCGACGCGCCCGCGCCGGTCGACGCGCCCGCGCCGGACACGCTCCTGATGCTGATCTTCACGTCCGGCACGTCGGGGCGGCCGAGGGCGGTGCGGGTCACGCACCGGAAGGTCGTCGTGCCCGGCGCGATCCTGGCGGGCCGCCTGCTGGGCCCCGACGACGTCGTCTACTGCCCCATGCCGCTCTTCCACTCCGGCGCCGTCATGGCGGCGTACGCGCCGGCGCTCGCGGCCGGCGCGCAGCTCGTGCTCCGCGTGCGGTTCTCGGCCTCCGGCACGCTGCCCGACGTCCGCCGGTACGGCTGCACGTACCTGCACTACGTCGGCAAGGCGCTGTCGTACGTCCTGGCCACGCCCGAACGCGCCGACGACGCGGACAGCCCGCTGCGGGTCGCCTTCGGCAACGAGGCGGCCCCGCTGGAGCAGAAGCGGTTCGGCGCGCGGTTCGGCTGCGCGGTCGTCGACGGCTACGGCTCCACGGAGACCGCGATCGCCCTGTCGCCCGACCCGGCCGGACCGCCGGGAGCGCTCGGCCGCCTCGGTGACGGCATCAGGATCCTCGATCCGGAGACCGGCCGGGAGTGCCCGCCCGCGCGGCTGGACGCCGACGGCCGCGTGACCAACGGCGACGAGGCGATCGGCGAGCTCGTGAACACCAAGGGGCTCGGCCTGTTCGACGGCTACTACAACGAACAGGCCGACGACCGGCTCCGGGACGGCATGTTCTGGAGCGGCGACCTCGCCTACCGGGATGCCGGCGGCTTCGTGTTCTTCGCCGGGCGGCACGCCGACCGGCTGCGCGTCGACGGCGAGAACTTCGGCGCCGCCCAGGTCGAGCGGGTGCTCGGCGAGCTGCCGGGCGCGGAGGAGCTCGCGGTGTACGGCGTGCCGGACGTCGCGGCCGGCGACCAGGTGATGGTGGCGCTGGTCGGCGACTTCGACCCCGACCGGTTCGCCGCGTACCTGCGCGGCCGCGCGGACCTGGGTTCCAAGTGGACGCCGCGCTACGTCCGGGTCGCCGGCCGGCTTCCGTGCACGGCCTCCAACAAGGTCGTCAAGCGCGCGCTCGCGGCGGAGGCCTGGAACACCTCCGATCCGGTGTGGTGGCGGCCTGGCCGGGAGCCGGAGTTCCGCCGCATGACCGCCGAGGACGTCGACCGGCTGCGCGCCGAGTTCGAGAGCCGGGGCCGGGGACGCCTGTGGCCCTCCGGCGCCACGGAGTGAGAAGGGGACCATGGACTTCGACCTGGACGAGAACGCGCGGGAACTACAGGGACTCGCGGCCGGCCTGCTCGAACGCGAAGTGACGACCGAGCGCCTGGAGGCGCACGAGAGATCCGGCGCCCCGTACGACACGGCGCTGTGGAAGGCCCTCGCCGACGCCGGGCTGCTCGGCGCCTGCCTGCCCGAGGAACTGGGCGGCGCCGGGCTGGGGGCGGTGGAGTTCGCGGTCGTCCTCCGGGAGGTCGGCGCGCGCGTCGCCCCGGTCCCCGCGTACGCCTCCCTCGTCGCGGCGATGACGCTCGCCCGGCACGGCGGCGCGGAGCGGCTCGCCGGCTTCGCCGACGGCGGCTCGGTCCTGAGCGTCGCCTTCCGCGAGCCGGGCACCGGCCTCACGACGACCGCACGCCGCGACGGCGACGCGTACGTCCTCGACGGGATCAAGACCTTCGTCCCGTACGCCGGGCAGGCCGACCTCATCCTCGTCCCGGCGCGTCTCGTGGACGGGATCGGCGTCTTCCTCGTCGAGCCCGGCCAGGCGACATTCGCCCCGCAGCCGTCGGCCACCGGCGAGCCGCTGTCACGGATCGGCCTGGAGGGCGTACGGGTCGGCGCGGACGCGCTGCTGGACGCCGGGGCGTACGGCACCCTCACCGGGTACGCCACCGCCGGCGCGGTCGCGATCGTCTCCGGCGTGCTCGACGCGGCCCTCACGCTCACCACCGAGCACGTCAAGACCCGCGAGCAGTTCGACAGGCCCCTCGCCGAGTTCCAGGCCGTCACCATGCAGATCGGCGACGTCTACATCGCCAAGCGCGCCCTGGACGTGGCGGTGTGGGCGGGCGTGTGGCGGCTCGCGGTGGGGTACGACGACGCCGCGGAGGTCCTCGCCGTCGCCGCGTACAACGCCTGCGACCCGGCGCTGAAGGCCTTCTACACCTGCCAGCACCTGCACGGCGGGCTCGGCCTGGACGTGACCTACCCGCTGCACCGGTACTTCGCGTGGGCCAAGCACCACGCGCACCTGCTGGGCGGCGCGGAGGCGCAGCTCGACGCGATTGGAGCTCTGGTGGCCTGATGTTCATCGACCTGACCGACGAGCAGAAGGCGCTCCGCGCCGAGCTGCGCGACTACTTCGCCTCCTGCCTGACCGCCGAGCAGCGCGAGGGGATCGCCGACGACCCGTTCGGCACGGCGTACATGGCGCACTGCCGGCGGCTCGGCCGCGACGGCATGCTCGGCATCGCGCTGCCCAAGGAGTACGGCGGCCGCGGCTTCGGGCCCGTCGAGCAGCAGATCTTCGCCAACGAGATCGCCCGCGCCGAGGTGCCGTACCCGATCATCACGCTGAACACCGTCGCGCCGACGCTCGTGCAGTTCGGGACCGACGAGCAGAAGAAGCGGTTCCTGCCCGGCATCCTCGCCGGGGAGTGCCACTTCGCGATCGGCTACAGCGAGCCCGGCGCCGGCACCGACCTGGCCGCGCTGCGCACCACGGCGGTCCGGGACGGCGACCACTACATCGTCAACGGCCAGAAGATCTTCACCTCGGGCGCGCACTACGCCGACTACGTCTGGCTGGCCGCGCGGACCGACCCGGAGGCCAAGAAGCACAAGGGCATCTCGATGCTCATCGTCGACTGCAAGGACCCCGGCTTCTCGTGGACGCCGATCGTCACCATGGACGGCCGCCACCACACGAACTCCACCTACTACCAGGACGTCAAGGTCCCGGCGGACCTGCTCGTCGGCGAGGAGAACAAGGGCTGGAACCTCATCGTCAACCAGCTCAACCACGAGCGGGTCACCCTCGGCCCGGCGGGGAACATCGGGCACACCTACGACCGCTTCGTCCGCTGGGCCCGGACCAAGAAGGGCCGCGACGGCCGGCCGCTCATCGAACAGCCCGACGTACGGCGCGCGGTCGCGCAGGTCCACGCGTACCTGCGCGTCAACGAACTCCTCAACTGGCAGGTCGCCGCGAACATGGACCTCGGCTGGCTCGGCGCGCCCGACGCGTCCGCGACCAAGATCTACGGGTCGGAGCGCATGCAGGACGTCGGCCGCGTCGTCGGCGAGGCGCTCGCCCGCTACGGCGATCCCGGCGACGAGGAGACCCGCGACCTCATCGACCGTCTCGACCACGGGGTGAAGGGCGCGATCGTGCTGACCTTCGGCGGCGGCGTGAACGAGATCCAGCGGGAGCTCATCGCGATGATCGGCCTCGGCCTGCCGCGCGCCCCCCGGTAAAGGAGAGATCTTGCACGATCAGTTGATGGCCCTCGCCGAGGAGCTGACCGCCGCGGGGGAGAGCCCCGGGTCCCCCTGCGCGGACCCGGTGAACGCCGCGATGATCCGCAACTGGACCCAGGCGCTCGGCGACCACGGCGACCGCTGGGCGGAGACCGCCCCCCCGGCGATGATCCAGGTCTGGTCGATGCCGGGACTGGACCCCGGCAAGCCCCCGTCGATCGCGGACCGCGCCCTGACGCTGCTGAACGAGTCCGGGTTCACCGGTGTCGTCGCGACCAACTGCGAGCAGACCTACGACCGGTACCTGCGGCACGGCGAGCGGCTGCGCTCGACCATGAGGTTCGGCGGCGTGACCGGTCCGAAGCGGACCGGCCTGGGCGAGGGCTACTTCGTCACCTGGTACCAGGCCTGGTACTCCGGGGACGAGCGCGTCGCCGAGATGATGTTCCGGGTGCTGAAGTTCCGTCCGCGCACCCGCTCGGGCGGCGCGGCGAAGGGCCGTCACCCGCTGCGGCCCGCCGTCGGCCTCGACAGCCGCTTCTTCTGGGACGGCGTACGCGAGGGCGAGCTGCGCATCCAGCGCTGCGCCGAGTGCGGGCGGCTGCGCCACCCACCCGGCCCGATGTGCCCGAGCTGCCACGCGACCAAACGCGACCACGTCGCGGCGAGCGGCCGTGGCACGCTCCACAGCTACGTCGTCCACCACCACCCGCCGGTCCCCGGGCACGAGCCGCCGTTCGTCGTCGCGCTCGTCGACCTGGAGGAGGGCGTGCGCATGGTCGGCAACCTGCTCGACTGCCCGCCCGACCAGGTACGCGTCGGCATGCCCGTCGAGCTGTTCTTCCAGGAGATGGACAACGAGCTGACCCTGCCCCAGTGGCGCCCGGCGGGAGCGCCGAGGGCCACGCCGGAGCCGGCCGTGGAGGCCGCCGACGGCCTGCCGGGGCTGAGCGTCGAGCTGACGCCGACCTTCGTCATCGCCACCGCCCTGGCCACCCGCGACTTCACGCCGGTGCACCACGACACCGCCCTCGCCCGGGCGCAGGGGTCGAAGGACATCTTCCTCAACATCCTCACCACGATCGGCCTGGTCCAGCGCTACGTCCTGGAGCGTCTGCCGGACGCCGCCCTGGAGGGCATCTCCGTACGGCTCGGCGTCCCCGCGTACGCCGGTGACACGCTGACCATGACCGGCCGCGTCGTCGACGAGCGCACCGTCGAGGTACGCGGCGCGGTGAGTCTCGGCGACCACGCCGTCGCGACCGTACGACTCGAGGAGCGAGCATGACGATCTCCGGGAAGGCGGCGATCGCCGGGATCGGGGCGACCGAGTTCTCCAAGGAGTCGGGGCGCTCGGAGCTCCAGCTCGCCGCCGAGGCCTGCGTCGACGCGATCAAGGACGCGGGGCTGACGCCGTCCGACGTCGACGGCCTGGTGACGTTCTCGTCGGACACCAGCTCCGAGATCGCGGTGGCGCGGGAGCTGGGCATCCCCGGCCTGTCCTTCTTCTCCCGCGTCGAGTACGGCGGCGGCGCGGCCTGTGGCACCGTCGCCCACGCGGCGATGGCGGTGGCGACCGGGCAGGCGCGGACGGTCGTGTGCTACCGGGCGTTCAACGAGCGCTCCGGGCGCCGCTTCGGCCAGGCGGCGCCCCGCTCGGAGCACGCCGCCACGTCCACCGACCTGGAGTTCTCCTGGCACCTGCCGTACGGCTTCGCGACCCCGGCGGCCTGGGTGGCGATGTACGCCCGGCGCTACATGCACGAGTACGGCGTGACCAGCGAGGACTTCGGCCGGGTGGCGGTCGCCATGCGCCGCCACGCGGCGACCAACCCCAAGGCGTGGTTCTACGAGCGGCCGATCAGCCTCGACGACCACCAGGCGAGCCGGTGGGTCGTCGAGCCCCTGCACCTGCTCGACTGCTGCCAGGAGTCCGACGGCGGCGTCGCGATCGTCGTGACGAGCGCCGAACGCGCCCGCGACCTGCCCCACCCATCCGCGGTGATCAACGCGGCGGCGCAGGGCACGGGGCCGAACCAGATGATGATGTTCGGGTACTACGAGACGGACCTGGCGACCCTGCCCGCGATGGGGCGCGTGGGGGACACGCTCTGGCGGCAGGCCGGGATCGGGCCGGACGACGTGCGGACGGCGATTCTGTACGACCACTTCACGCCGTTCGTTCTGGTGCAGCTGGAGGAGCTCGGCTTCTGTGGGCGCGGGGAGGCGAAGGACTTCGTCGCGGACGGCGGCATCGAGTTGGACGGGCACCTGCCCGTCAATCCGAACGGGGGTCAGCTCGGCGAGGCCTACATCCACGGCATGAACGGCATCGCCGAGGCCGTACGCCAGATCCGCGGCACCTCGGTCAACCAGGTCGCCGGGGTCGAGAACGTCATCGTGACCGCCGGAACGGGCGTCCCCACGAGCGGCCTGATCCTCGGCCGGTCGTGACGGTCGGCGCTTATTCCACCGAGTCTTACAGTAAAGCTTACGTTGCTCACTGTTTGGTGCTATCGCGTTGACCTGCTCTGTCCCCGCTGGCTGTAGTTGAAATGGATGCTTTTGTCCATCAACGGCACGAGGACAGGGGGCACTCGATGCGTCATATCCGTCTGCTTCTGCTGACGCCCGTCCTGGGCGCCGGGCTGGTCATGGGTGGGGTCGCGTCGGTATCGGCGTCGGTGACGCCGATCGGTCAAGGGCATTCCGCGGTGAAGCCGCACCCCAGGCACAAGCACAAGAAACACGCCCGTGAGCCGTACGCCGCCGGATTCCGGCAGGGTTACTCCGAGGGGTTCGCCGATGGCAAGAAGGCCTGCCGCAGTATGGGGGTCGCGGCGCAGCGGCAGAAGACGACCACCGGCGTCGCCGCCTTCCGTGAGGGCTTCGCGGCCGGCTACCCGTCCGGCTTCTCCGCCGGATGCGCGGAAGCCAAGCACCACTGACGTCCTGGTCGGTCCCGGCGTTCTCCGCCGGGGCCGACGGATCCCACCCTTATCCCAAAGAAGATCATCATGAGTTCTCAGGACCAGAAGGTCGCAGTCATCACCGGCGCAGGCCAGGGCATCGGGGCCGGCCTCGTCGAGGCCTACCGCAAGCTCGCCTACGCCGTCGTCGCCACCTCGCGCACCATCGCCCCGTCCAACGACGCGGGCGTCCTGACCGTCCAGGGCGACATCGTCGACCCCGCCACCGCCGAGCGCGTCATCGCCGCCGCCGTGGAGCGGTTCGGCCGCGTCGACACCCTGGTCAACAACGCGGGAATCTTCGTCGCCAAGCCCTTCACCGATTACACCCAGGGCGACTACGCCGCCGTGACCGGTGTGAACCTCACCGGTTTCTTCTGGATCACCCAGCTGGCCGTCGAGCGCATGCTCGCCCAGGGCGGCGGTCACATCGTCAACATCACCACCAGCCTGGTCGACAACGCCGACGCTCGAGTCCCCTCCGTGCTGGCCTCACTGACCAAGGGCGGGCTGCAGTCCGCCACCAAGTCCCTCGCCATCGAGTACGCCACCCGCGGCATCCGTGCCAATGCCGTCTCACCGGGCACCATCAGGACCCCGATGCACCCCGAGGAGACCCACGAGGCCCTCGCCGCCCTGCAACCCGTCGGCCGGATGGGCGAGCCGAGCGACATCGTGGACGCGGTGATCTACCTGGAGAACGCCCCGTTCGTCACCGGCGAGATCCTCCACGTCGACGGTGGCGTGAGCGCAGGTCACTCATGACGGACACCGAAGTGATCCTGCGCGGCGTCCTCGACCAGTGGAAGGCGGGCGTCGACGCCCACGAGCCGCATCGGGTCGCCTCCCACTTCACCGAGGACGCGATCTTCCAGGGGCTGCACCCCTACAGCGTCGGGAGGCAGGGCGTCGCCGACTACTACGAATCCCAGCCCCTCGGCCTGTCGGCCGCGTATCGCATTCTGGAAAGCAGACGCCTTTCCGACGACCTCGTGCTCGGATACCTGGCCGTCGACTTCTCCTTCACCGACCGGCCCACGCTGAGCGTCAACCTCGGCGTACTGCTGAAGCGTTCGGGAGACGACTGGCAGATCGGCCACTACCAGGTCTCCCGCCTCTAGACCTGCCATCAGCGTGGGCAGCGCCCGAGCCGTGGACATGGCTCGGGCGCTGCCGCATGGTGGCCGCTTGAGATGGATCAGTCCGCGACGAGGCGGCTCCGGCGTCCCTCGCGCTCACGCTGCCGCCGGACGACGTACGTCCCGGGTGCGCAGCCGGTGGCTCCGTGCTCCGGATGCAGCAGGTAGGCGACGGCCGACGTCTCGAACACGCCGATCGCCAGCCCGTCGGAGTCGGAGACCCGCGTGGTCCAGCGGCAGGTGCCCGGGTCGGCGACGAGCGTGTGCGGGTTGCCACCGGCCTCGCCGCGCAGCAGCTCGACGCCCTCGGCCGGCACATCGGTCCAGGCCGGGTCCGGCCAGAAGCCCATGGCCGCCGCGACCATGGAGAAGGGGATGACGATGAGGTCGCCCTGGGCCTGAAGCCCGTCGACGACGGGGATTGTGACCGACGTCTCGAGGTGGTCGAGCACGGCGAGTCCGGTCTGCTGGGACAGGGAGGCAAGCGTCACGGTCATGGAGATCACCTCAGGTTCGTCGAAGAAGGAGGGAGTACTGCTCGGCGGACAGCCCGTACGTCCAGCCGGCGGCGGCGATCGGATCGTCGAGGAAACCCGGCACGGTCAGCCCGTACCTGCGGCGCCGCCCGTCGCGTTCCACGGACCCGTTGACCGCGAGGAGCACCCGGGCGTCCTTGCGCAGGTCGTACAGCTGTAGTTCCGATCCGAGGTTCCCCGGGTCCGGCGCGGTCGCGATCAGGCGCAGCCCGGCCTGGTCGATGTACGCGGCCCAGCCGATGTGCTCGATCGCGCACCGCCGGACCTCGACGTTCGTCTCGCGGGCGATCCGCTCGACGGTCGGGTCCGCGATGACCCAGGAGGGCACCGGCGTCCCGTGCCAGGCGTGGACGTCCCAGCCGTCCGCGTACCGCACGGCCGGGCCGTCCACGGAGTGGAGCCGGACCTCGCCGTCGTCGCCCCACACCTCGGTGCTCACGGCGACGGGCCGCTCCGAGAGCACACACGCCCCGTCGCGCGGCCACCACCAGCCGCACGACCGGGCCAGCGTGGCCCAGAGCTCGAACCGTCGCGTCAGCTCCGGGGAGAAACCCACCCCGGTCAATCGGCGGAAGGCGTCGTAGCGGGCGACCCAGGAGACACACTGTGTGCGGTACCAGGCGGTCGCCATGTGCAGCGGCGAGTCGTGGGCCGCGCGGAGCGCGATGACGATCGACCTGGACGAGGACTGGGCGAGCGAGATCTCGACCCGTCGGCGAATCAGCTCGTCCAATGGCCGGTCGGCCCAGCGCGCGAGGGCGTCGAGCTCATGGCGCAGCTCAGTTACCAGCCGCTCGAACCGTGACGGCAACGGCCACGCGGTCACGCGGTCGAGCGGTTCCGAAGGGCGCGGA
This sequence comes from Actinoallomurus vinaceus, assembly GCF_039542055.1. Classification (NCBI taxonomy): domain Bacteria; kingdom Bacillati; phylum Actinomycetota; class Actinomycetes; order Streptosporangiales; family Thermomonosporaceae; genus Actinoallomurus; species Actinoallomurus vinaceus. The sequence goes on along the minus strand of NZ_BAABHK010000017.1, from coordinate 165,961 downwards.
CGTACGCCCGGGGGAACGGTCGTCAGGGCTACGGCGGGTGAGGACACCCAGTGGAACCGTGGTGGATCGAGCCCGATCAGGCGGTAGAGCTCGGAGATGGCGGCCTCTGCGGCCGGACGGTCGGCGGGCGACGTCGACAGCAGCCGGCCCAGCCATTCTTCGCGGATTTCGGCAGCTTCCCGCTGCGGCAGCGCGCTCACCCGATGAAGGCGGCGTCCGCCTTTCCAATGATCATGTCCGAAGGGTGACAGATCGACCGCGCCCCTGTCCACCCGCCCACCGGCCGTCAGTTGTGTGGGTCCCCGAGCGTGAGCTTGACCTGGCCGGCGTCGACTTGGGCAGCGGTGAAGTTCACGACGCCATGGTGAGTGACCTCGACGCCGTAGAGCTTTTGCTTCGGGACGCCGGTCACGGTGAAGGGGAATGTGCAAGTCGTGGGACTATGGCTGGAAACGCCGCCGAAGTTCATGAATCCACCGGTATGGGCTTGGGATCCGATGGTGCCAGCGCCAACCTTTTTCCTCTTACCGTCGTAAACGGTCACCGGTGCTCCGGCAGCGATGTCGAGGTAGTCGCGGCCTATGGTGTAGCAGTAACCATCATCGGTCCACTGAAATTTGGTTGTCGGCGCATTCTTGTCCTCGATGACGATGCTTCCCTTGACCGCGACACTCGGGGTTTGGTGGCTGCATGCGGTGAGGACCAGGAGGGCCACGTCAGGCGACACGCGTGGCGTGTCGCCACAACGATGCCAAGGTCTATTGATGGGCGGTCGGGGTTCCTCCGCTGCCGAACGCGGCTTCGTGCCCGGATTGACCATTCGCTCCTGGACTGGTTGTATTCCAGGTAATCGAGGCAAATTACGGGACTCTTTTCCGTCCGGGACTGCTGCCCTTGTTCTGCGCCGTTTCGTCAGACGAGAATTTTCCCGCCTGAAGGTACGGCGCAGAACGAAGACCCTCGCCCGCTAACGACATTCAGGCGTTATGTCAGGTCTCGCCGTCCCCGGCGATCCCCGAGGCGAAGTGTCGGGGCCGGAACACGAGGCGATCGGCTTAGCGGAACGTCGTCCTTGTCGAAACGCCACCGAAGGCTTCGGAAATCGTCAGACGCGGCCTGTCCGTGTCGGAAGCCACCGGTGCGGTCGGTTCGGCTGGGCGATCGATGCTATTGAGTCGAGCCTGGATCCGGTCGAATGCTTCGCCGAGGATGGGAGAAGGACGATGACGACGTTGGTGATCGGGGCTCGCGGCAGCATCGGGCGAGAGGTCCTCAGGCTGCTTCTGGCCGCCGGCGAGCCGGTGCGTGCCTCGGTCCGTAACCGCGCGTTCGCGGATCTGCCGGCCGGTGTGCCGGTGGTCGCCGCCGATCTGACCAGACCGGAGACCCTGCCCGCCGCGCTGGACGGTGTGAAGAAGGTCTTCCTGTACTGCCCGCCCGAAGGGGTCGAAGGTTTCGCCAAGGCCGCCCAGGACGCCGGGGTCGACCACGTGGTGCTGTTGTCCTCGGGGTCGGTGCTGCTGCCGTACGCGGCCGGTAACGCGATCGCCGAGGAGCACCGTCTCGTCGAGCAGGCCTTGGCCGGCTCCGGGCTGCGCTGGACCCCGATCCGCCCCCTCGTACTGGCCAACAACGCCCTGAGCTGGGGCCATTCGATCCGCGCGGACAGTGTCGTCCGGCTGCTCCACCCCGAAGCGGCCATGGCGCCCGTACACGAGCGCGACGTCGCCGCGGTCGCCGTGGCAGGGCTCGACGGCGTCGACGACGTGAGCGGTGTGCTGACGGGCCCGGAGCCGATGACCCAGCGTCACCAGGTCGAGTTGATCGCCCAGGCGGTCGGCAGACCGATCCACATTGAGGAGCTCTCCGCCGAGGAAGGGCGCATTCATTTCAGCCGGTTCATGCCGCCGGACGCCGCCGACGCGGTCGTCGACCTCGTCACGGCCGCCCTGAACGGTGGCTCACCCGCCACGACCACGGCCCAGCGGGTACTTGGCCGAGTCCCCTTGCCCTTCGCCCAGTGGGCCCGCGACCACGCCGCCGACTTCCGCTGAGCCGGATCACCGTACGCGGGGCGGCCGGTCAGTGGACGCGGGCGTCGTCACCGTCGATCACGAGGACCTGTCCGTCGCGCAGCGGCCGATGTGGGACGCCCTCCGTGCGGTACCGCGCCGCGACCGCGTTCAGGGCCTCGCTCTCGGGGTGATCGGGGGAGTCGACGTGCGGCACGATGGCGTGGTCGAGGATGCCGAGTCCCGTCCAGGTCACCGGTTCGCCGTAGACGTCGGGAACGACCTGCGGGTCGTCGCAGTGCTCCAGGCCCCGCAGGCTCGGCGCGAGCACGCAGGCTCCGGCGCTGTACCCGGCGTACACGAGGGCGTCGCGGCGCAGGAGATCGGTCAGCGCGGTGTCCGCGCCACTGCGGGCGAGCGCGTGCCGGAGCATGAACACGTTCCCGCCCCGTACCCACACGGCGGGGAACCGGGCGAGCGCCGTCGCGACGGCGTCCGGCTGATCGAAGAAGTTACGTAGATCCAGCTCCACCGGCCGAAGGCCGAGGCCGGTCAGCGCGTCCAGCTCCCGGCGGACCCCGGCACGGCGTTCCTCCTCGGGCTGGGCGTCTATCGCGTTTGCCACCACCGCGACATCGCCCGGCCCGGAGCCGTCGAGTAGCGCGAGCAGCCGGTCCGGCCGGTCGCCAAGGCGGAATGAGGACAGGTACATGCGCATCGGGCACCCGTTCGTTGTTCGGAACGTCGCGGTCAATGACCTGGATCGGGCAGTACGGCGTCGGCCTCGAGAGGCCATGTGGCGGTACGGAGCGTGAGGCGGTCGCCGTAGGGGAACCAGTCCCCTTTGTCTTCGTCGGCCGGCAGAGGCGCAATGACGAAGTAGCGGTGCAGGAGCAACTCGCGGCGCCGTTCGAGGGGCAGGTCCGCGTTGGCGTCCTGCTCCGAGGCACGGTAGCCGTCTTCCAGATACTGTGCACCGTCCCAATTGAGGTGCAGCCCGTCGGGGTCGTCGTAGAAACGATGAAATTTGGTCCGATATTGGGAATTGCTGCCCCAGCCGACGGCGAGGTCATCGGTTCTTCGGGGATCGCGCCGGTGGGTGAAGTACAGCATGGACGTGGTCGCCACCTCGGCGTCGATCAGGCGGGAGGGTGCCCGCACGTGGACACCGGCCCGGCAGAACAGCAGGTCGCCGACGTGCGAACAGGGCTTCCAGGTACCACTCCCTCGACTCCTCATCGCCGGTGGACGGCCCTGGCGGCCACTCGCGGTGGCGAAGCGGCGCGACCGCGTCGAACAGTTCGGCCACTCTGGCGACCCACTCACGCAGGCCAAGGCGTTCTTCGCCGCGCTCCGTTTCGAGAAGGCGCTCATAGAACCGCCGGTAGACGAAAGCATCGAGGTCCACCGGCCTTGTCTACGGTCTGGTGCTCTATCCGCGCAACCGGAAAAGGCGCGGGCCGAGGACCGGCGGTGGACGGCGTATGCGCGGGTGCTCTGGCCGGCTTCCGGGTGGGTGTCAGAGACGGGGCTTATTGGCGGCTGAGGTAGGTGAGGACCGCGAGGACGCGGCGGTGGCCGCTGTCGGCCGGCGAAAGGCCGAGCTTGGCGAAGATGTTGCCGATGTGTTTGTGGACGGCGTTTTCGGTGATGACGAGCCGGGCTGCGATTGTGGCGTTGTCCTTTCCTTCGGCCATCAGGGCGAGCACTTGGCGTTCGCGCGGTGTGAGGTCGGCGATCGGGTCGTGGGCGTGACGGGTGAGGAGTTGCGCGATCACTTCGGGGTCCATGACGGTGCCGCCGGCGGCGACTCGCCGCACGGCGTCGATGAACTCGCTCACCCGGCTCACCCGGTCCTTGAGGAGGTAGCCGACGCCGCCGCGTTTATCGGAGATCAGTTCGGCGGCGTACTGCTGCTCGACGTATTGGGAGAGTACGAGCACCGGCAGGCCGGGGTGCCGGCGGCGGGCGTGGAGGGCGGCGTGGATGCCCTCGTCGCGGAAGGTCGGTGGTAGCCGTACGTCGACGATGGTGATGTCCGGCCGGTGTTCGGCGACGGCGTCGATGAAGCCGGGGGCGTCCTTGGTGATCGCGGCGACGTGGAAGCCTTTGGCGGTCAGCAGGAGTTCCAGCCCACTGGACAGCAGGACGTTGTCCTCGGCGATCACGACGCGCATGACAGGCTCACAGTGATCGTGGTCGGGCCACCGACGGGGCTGTGGATGCGGACGGTGCCGTCGAGCGCCAGGACGCGGTGGCGGATTCCGGCGATGCCGGTGCCCAGCGTCTCGTCGGCGCCGCCGATCCCGTCGTCGGTGACCTCGATCGTCAGCCGGTCACCGTCGCGTGCGACGCGGACGGTGGTCCGGGTGGCCCGGCTGTGCTTGGCGGCGTTGGTGAGCGCCTCGGCGATCGTGAAGTAGGCCACGGCCTCGACCGCGGCGGGGATCGTGCCGAGGTCGCCGATATCGAGGGTGGTGTCGATCGCCGATCGGGTCCCCAGGGCGGTCAGCGCCCCGGCGAGTCCGCGATCGGCGAGGATCGGCGGATAGATCGTCCGGATCACCGCACGAAGCTCCGCCATGGCCTCCTCGGTACCCTCATGCGCTTCCCGGAGGAGTCTGGCCAACATCTGAGGGTCCTCGCCCGACAACTCACGGGCCGCGCCCAGCCGCATCGCGATGGCGACCAGCCGAGCCTGGGTGCCGTCGTGCAGGTCACGTTCGATCCGGCGGAGCTCCGCGCCGTGCGCGTTCATGGCACCGGCGCGCGTCTCGGTCAGCGTCTCCACGCGCTGCGTCAACCGCTCGGCGGCCGAGGGGGACAGCAGCGCCACACAGATCCGGGCGTGCAGGCGCGCCAGCAGCGGAACCAGCCAGTAGGTCAGAGCCGCGAAGATGACGAATTGTGCGGTCCCCAGGGTCAACGCCGTACCCCACCCGGACAGCGGAACACCGGCGGCGAAGCCGCCCGCGCGGGTGCCGGCGGGCAACGCCCACCACAAGGGCACCGTCACGGCCGTCGCCACCGCGTTGCCCGCGCACACCACCACGACGAGCCCGAACGCCAGACTGGTCACGATGTATGTGCCCAGCCACCCGAGAACACGCCACGTACCGACACGGACGGGACCAGAACGCGGAGAAAGCAGCAACCGGCCGGCGCGGCGACGATGCCAGGACGCCCAGGCGCGAGCCATCGCCGGGACGAGGAATACGGGCAGCGCGAACAGGGCGACCGCAGCGGTCAACAGGCTCACCAGCAGATAACCCAGACCGCGCCACATCGCCGAAAGTCGACCGGCCCCATGGTGGTTCATCCGCACAAGTCTGAGCCACGGCGACCGAGCCCGGCACTACAGCCCACTACCCCTTTTTCTCGCGAGTGAGCTGTATCGTCCGCTTCCCCCCGCCAGACCTAGCGTCAACGCCCATGACGAGTTCACCGATTCATTCACCGCGGCGGCGCGGCCGGTCCATCCGACGGAACCTGGCCCTGGCCGCCATCGTGGCCGGAACCCTCTCCACTGGCATGCCCGGCGCGAGTGCCGCCCAGCAGTACGGCGACCAGGCCCGGCTCCGGCGCGACGCCGATGCGATCACGGCACTCGGCGTGACGGGAGTGCAGGCCCGCCTGGTCACCTCTGACGGCCGGAACCTGACCGCAACCAGCGGTGTCGCCGACCTGACGACCCGGCGGCAGGTCTCCTCGAACGGCTACTTCCGGATCGCCAGCGTCACCAAGGCGTTCGTCGCCACCGTGATCCTGCAACTGGCCGGGGACGGCAGGCTCTCCCTGGACGACACGGTCGAGCGTTGGCTTCCCGGCGTGGTGTCCGGCAACGGCAACGACGGCCGCGCGATCACCATCCGCCAACTGCTCCAGCACACCAGCGGCATCCACGACGACTACCCCGACTACACCTCGGCGGAGGACTTCTACCAGCACCGATACGACACCTACACACCTGAGCAGATCGTCGCCAGGGCGATGCGCCACCGCCCGGACTTCCGGCCCGGCACGGACTGGCGTTACTCCAACACCGGCTACGTCCTGCTCGGCATGGTCATCCAGCGGGTCACCGGGCACCCCTGGCATGAGGAGGTACGGGATCGGATCGTCCGGCCGCTCGGCCTCAAGCACACCTTCTGGCCGGGCACCTCGCCCACGCTGCCCCGGCCACACGCCAGCAGCTACCAGAGGTTCAAGCCCGGCGAACCACTCGTGGACGTCACCGAGCAGGTCGGCCCGTTCGCCGGTGGAGAGGCCGGACTCGTCTCCACCACCGCCGATCTCAACCGATTCTTCGGCGCCCTGCTCGGCGGCCGGCTCCTGCCCCCGGCGCAGCTGGCGCAGATGAAACAGACCATCCCCGTCAGCAAGGAGTTCGAGCCGCTCATGCCCGGCGCCCGTGACGGGCTGGGGCTCTTCTCACGCCCGCTGTCCTGCGGCGGGGTGTACTGGGGTCACGAGGGCGGCGATTCCGGCTGGATCAGCGCCGCCGGCGTCACGGCCGACGGTCGGCGCAGCGTCACGGTCTCGATGTCGGGCACGATCGCCGATTCGACGGACGACGTTCTGCGCATCACACGGGCCGAGAGCAAGCTGGTCGACGACGCCCTGTGCTCGACCCCGAACGCCGACGGTAAAACGGACTGACGGGCGGCGGGAGCGGAGACAGGCACGGGTCTTTGAGTCGGGCGGCAAGCAGGGGTGATGCGTTCTCACGCTTTGAACGGGATCCACGCACGGTCTTGCCGTCGACGGCCAGGCCGACCAGCGTGTCGCCGGGGTCGCAGACCGGGTCGGCGGCGTGCCGGGCGAGCCAGGCGCCCACGGCGTCGTCCAGTGCGTCGCCGTCCAGGCGGGCCAGGAGGCGTCCCAGCGTGGAGGCGTTCGGTGTGCTGGAGGTCAGCCCGAATTGTTCGCGCAGCCCGGTGTCGGTATCGGCGGCGAAACGGGCGATGGCGGCCAGCGATGTGGCTCCGCCGAGGACGGCGGCCAGGCACAGCGCGAGCAGGGAGCCCAGGCGGTAGCGGCGGCCCCGGACGCGGCGGGGATCGGGTATCCGGTCCAGGACCTCGGCGAGTGAGGTCAGCGCCGGCGGCTCCGAATCCGGGCAGGTGGAGTCGATGCCCGTGTAGTGGCGCTGCAGGACACCGATCAGGGAGAATGGCACGCGAACGCGACCCCTGTTCGTGATCAAAGGCTTCGACAACCTTGATCATCAGGGGTCGCGTCTCTCGTTGCCGCACTGGGTGAACCACGCGCAGCGACACGTATGCGGCCAATCAACTCATCTCGCTGGCTGAGAACGCATCAGCCCTGGCCGCTACATGCTGTCGCTCACCGACTTACCCCAGGCCACGCCGTCGGTGTGCGTACTGGCGAAATCCGGGTCCTCGTAGATGTGAGCCCTCTTGATGCGTTCACCTTCGAACTCGAATACGTTACAGAACAGCCCGAAGGACGAGACCCCGTCGGGGAAGGCCACACCCGATGTCGTCGTCCCCTTCACCGCCCCCTCGATTACCACATAATTTCCGGACGACAGCACGATGAAACCGGGGATGTCGTGTTCAATCGCCGAAATTCCCCTGCCGAGACCCTGCGCGAACGCCCCGATCTGGTCCTTCCCGGTGGCGAATCCAAACTTCGGGAAGAACATCTGGGCGTCGTCGGTGAAAAGATCCAAGACAGCCGGGTCTGCAGAATCCACCAAACGGAAATAGTTGATGGCTGCCTCTTCGCGCGCTTTCTGGAGATCACTACTGTCATGCATGCTTACTCCTGATGTGCGGTTGGCGCAGCGCTTTCCGCTGCGCAACGTATGCATTTCTGTGCCGCCCGGCACGCACTTCCCGAGTGATGGCGACCGTGACGACGAGTGTCCACGGACGGCCCGGGCCGATCGGGTCCACGGCGTGGGGGTGAAAGCGGGCCGGTCGCGCATGGTCCCGCTGGCACGTGCCCGTCCGGGCGCCCCGCACCGCTGTGATGTAACATACACGGTTACATCTGCGGGTGTCGAGGCGGACCAGGAGTCCGCCCGCATGAGCACCCGCTTCTTGTCAGGTCACGCCGGCGTGACCGTCGTCCGCCTCCGCCTCTGCGAAGCACAGGCTCCGCGCCGTGGCGCGGCGCGGATCAACAGGGGCGAAGGCCCCAAGGAGAGAGCATGAGCAATCCTTCCAGTGTGGCTTCGGCCGTTCAGTAGCCGGAATCGATACAGACCCCGGTCGAAGGCAAGCGTTCCCCGCGGGGTGGCTGGCCCGCCGTCGTCTCCGTCGCGCTGGTGTCGTTTGTGCTGGTGCTGTCGGAGTTCCTGCCGATCGGGTTGCTGCCCGTGATCTCCTCCAGCCTGGGTGTGTCCATCGGCACGGTCGGACTGGTGGTGGTCGTGCCCGGTCTGATGGCTGCGGTGACGGCTCCGTTGGTCACGATGGCGTCCGGGCGGCTGGACCGGCGCAGGGTCCTGATCGCTCTCGCCCTGGCCACCCTGGCAGTCAAGCTGCCTGCGCTGCCGCCCACCGGGGCGATCCGCTTGGCCACACTCACCTCCGCCCTGCGCAATCCCGCAGCCCGGGTCGCCCTGCTGATCTTCTTCGGGCACTTCGCCGCCTACACCTACGTGACCCCGTACCTGGAGGAGCAGGCACACTTCGGGTCCTCCACCGTGACGGCGGTGCTGCTGGCCTACGGTCTGGCGGGACTGGCTGGCAACTTCGCTGCCGGCGCGGTCATCGGCCGCCGTCTGCGCGCGGTGTACGTCGCCGCGGCCGTCCTGGTCCAACCCCCCGCCGAATCTTTGGTGGACGGCCCGTCGACGTCCTTGCACGGTCCCGACGGAAACGTCAAGCAGCGCACGTTCAACTGGGGGCAGGCAAAGCACTGCGGCCGATCCCGGGACGTCGCCTGTGTTGTAACATTAAACGTTACGGTGGGAGACGTAAGGCGCGGGTAGGAGCGTGATCCTGCTCGCTCGGAGGAGGCTGGGTGAGCGCGAACAGCAGAATGACGATCGGCGCACATGTGCTGACTTGGATGTCCCTGGACCGACAGAACAATGCGGTCGCCGTCTCGGAGCGCATCGCGGAGAGCGTCAACACCAATCCTGTGGTGATCCGCCGCTGCCTCGGCGACCTGCGCAAGGCGGGCTTGGTGCAGGCCAAAAGGGGCGTCGGGGCCGGCTGGACTTTGACGCGGGAGCCCGAGGAGATCACCCTGCTCGAGGTCTACCTCGCCATGGAGAGCGGGGGCCCGTTCGGGATGCACCACACCCCGCCGAACGCCGACTGCCCTGTCGGCTTCGGAATCCGACCGGCCCTGCAGCAGGTGTACAGCGGACTGGAGAAGCAAATGCAGCAATACCTGGCTGGCACCACGATCGCCGACCTGCTGCGAGATGTTCTCGCTCAACAGCCAGCGAGCACCGCCTCCCCCTGAACGAGAATTTCTTCCCGCGGGGCCATGTGCCGCGCCAGGTCGATCATCAGCCCAGCTCGTCGATGCACAAAAGATCGACGCGTCCGTAGCGGGCGATGGTCTTGCTCAGCTGCTTCTCGTCGGCTGCCTCGACCAGCTCGTTCACGAGCTTCGTCGCCAGGGTGTACTTCACCCGGAAACCGGCCATCGCCGCTTCGGTTCCCAACGCGATCAGCAGGTGGGACTTGCCAGTGCCGGAATCGCCGATCAGGCAGAGAGGCTGTGCCTTCTTCCGGTGACGGCTGGGAGTACTCACGGCAGCGACTCCTTCGGTGCGGCGGGACGACGGTGCAGCAGCTGGTCATAGGCGGCCGGCGAGGGCAACGGCCGCCGATCGGGCGGCAGGTGAGCGAGACGACGCTGCGTCAACGAGGCCACGGGAGACGGCTCCTGGGGCTGGGCCGGGGCGGCATCATCATCGGATTCAGCGGCCTTGCGGGCCTCCAGGGCGACCGCGTCCGCGGTCAGCGCGCCCACCCGTAAGGACGCGGCGAGCCCGACCACCAGGTGTTCGTGCGGGATACGACGGTGCAACAAGAGCACCTCGATCAGGGCCTTCGTGCCCTCCTTGTCCCCGCGGGCCTTGCGAGCCGCGGACCACCACGCGTCGTGGATCGGGGTGAACCTGCCCGTCTGGCGGGCCTGTTCCAGCGCGGTCGCCGGGGTGTTCGGAGATGAAGCCGGCGATCACGCGATCGCCTTCGGCGGGGAAGTCATCGGCCCAGTACGCGAGCCGGGTGCCGTTGACGACGGCGGTCACCTCGTCGGCCGACCACGTCCGCAGGATGAGGCGGTCGGTGGTCAACTCGGAATCGGTCGATGAGAAGGAAGAAGACACGAGAGAACTCCTGGTCGTAAGGAACGACCCGAGCGCGATCTAACCTCGCGCGGGCCGGATAAGGGCACGCTGAACAGGGCTGCTGGCAGCCATATTCATCACCCTCCTGGCATCCGGCCATCACGCGTCTCTCGCGTGGACGGCGACCGTAGCAAGATCTCATCTGTCCCGGCAACGAGAGAAGCTGATCCCCTCACGCGACAGCCGGACGTTAAGGAGATCGAGCATTGAGCCGTAAAGACGCCACTGTCTGTGACACGAGCGGATGCCGGGCGCTGACCTTCTATCCGCGAGTCCCGGCGACCGGTGCCCCGGAGGGATGGACGAGCACCGGGGACATGGAGGCCTGTCCCGCCTGCAGCGCGGGCACCGGCCCGGTTTTCGACGAGGGGCCATGTCCGCGATGCCACGGCATATGTGTGCTGCGCGGCGACCCGCCGGAGCGCGGGCAGTGCGTCTACTGCCACTACTGGATGACCCAGGCCGACTACGACCTGACCGAGGACGGCGGGACGGTCGCGGAGGTCCAGAATCCGGACCTGCCGGATCCGCGCGTGCTGGCCATCCTCCTGATGCGCAACAACGCCGAGTCGTTCCGCGTCCAGCACGCCCTGCTCCAACCGCTGATCGAGGCGATCGCCGCCGGAGGCCACCACACCTCCGCCGGGCAACTCGTCCTCAATTCCATGGTGACCGAGCTCGCGCAGTGGGCCAACAAGGCGATCAGCGCCGGCCTCGACGCCCTGCCCTTCCTCGACGTCTCGTACGACGAGGTCTGGGCGAAGCTGCTCGGCGACGGCGCGGACTTCTCCGGCCTCCCCGGGTGGCTCGTTCCGGGCTCTGCCGAAGAGGCCCAGGCCGACGAAGAACTGTGCGACGGTTGTGGCGCGCCCGATCACTGCCTCACCGCCGGTTGCCTGCGAGACGCCATCGCCGACCGCTCCGCCGCCGAGCAGGAGTGGTGACCGTAATACTGGTCGATTAGCCTCGCGCTTTCACGAAGTATTTTGTCCGGCTGTTGGTCAGGTAAGCAGAAATTGCCGCTGACCAGCGAGAATGAGGATTGTCCAGGTCCTTGTTCCTGCACCAGTCGGAAGCACTTCCCAGGTGAGGAAGCGTAGGTGGTCACACTACTGGCCGGGTTGCGCAGCATGTCGCGGGCTGTGCGGATCAGATCCTCGTTGACGACGGTGGGGCGTCGGCCGATCCTGCCACGGGCGCGGGTTCCAGCACGAAGACGGGGATCACGCGGTCGGTCTTCTCCTGGTATTCGGCGTACGGCGGGTACGCGGCGACCGCGCGATCCCACCACTCGGCCTTCTCATCCCCGGTGATTTCGCGGGCCGTCATGTCCTGGCGTGCGGACCCGTCCTGGAGCTCCACGTGCGGGTCGGACTTGAGGTTGAAGTACCAGACCGGGTGGCGCGGGAAGCCGCCCTTCGAGGCCACGGCCGCGTACCGCCCCTCGTGCTCCACGCGCATCAGCGGGATCTTGCGGATCTTGCCACCGAGCTGGCGTACGTGGCGACGGCTCTCCGCGGGATCACGACCAGCGAATCGGGCGATATTCGCCTACTCTCGGATGCGTACGATGAAATTCGCTCGCGGGCCCTTCCGGTGGAGATGTCTCGCGACCTGATCCGCCGGATTTTGGAGGAACGATGGACATGACGGACGCCACCTGGCGGAAGAGTAGTCGCAGCGAAGGGAATGGCGGCGACTGCGTCGAGCTGACCGTGGTCGAGGTTGCTGCGGGCTGACCGAAATTACCAATTAGGGTGGATTATGGAGATCGCGGGCGCGGCTTGGCGAAAGAGTAGCCGCAGTGAAGGAAACGGCGGTCACTGCGTCGAGGTGGCCGTCGTTGAGTCGGCGAGGGCTGCCTTCTCGTAGTTCACGTCCCTGGACGCTTCAGGAGCGCCGGGCCGGGATCCGACCCGTGTGCCCGGCGGGCTTCGAGCAGGGCGGGGAGGTGCTCCTTGCTCCAGGCTCGGGCGGCGTCGATCAGGGTCAGCAGGCTGCGGCCAAGCGCCGTCAGCTCGTACTCGACGCGGGGTGGGTTCTCGTCGTACGCGGTGCGGGTGACCAGGCCGTCGCGCTCCATCGCGCGCAGGGTCTGGGTGAGGACCTTCGGGGTGATGCCGCGCAGCGGTGTGCGCAACTCGGTGAACCGGCGGGGGCCGCGTTCAAGGCAGAGCACGACCATCGCGGTCCACTTGTCGCCGATCTGGATCGGCATGGCGCTCGACGGGCACACGGGGTCGAACATCTCCGGGTCCAGCGGCTCGGCCATGGCCCCGGACCCTATCCCGGTATCGTTGAGGTAACCAGTATCCCGTGGATACCGTCCCATCGCGGCGGCGAGGTACGCCGTCGGAGGGGAGTCACGGCATGAGCGGGATCGTCATTTTCGGGGCGGGCGGCCGGGCGGGGCGGGCCATCATCGCCGAGGCCCGTGACCGGGGGCATCGGGTGACGGCGGTCGTGCGGGATCCGGGCCGGTACGCCGATCTCGGGTCGGACGGCGTACGGGTGGTGGCGGGCGACGTCACCGACGCGCGGGCGGTCGCCGAGGTCGCGCGAGGCCACGACGCCGCGGTGAACGCGGTGAGTCCGTTCTCGGGGCCGGAGCAGGGGTTCGACGATCTCGATCCGGAGTTCTTCGTCAAGGCCGCCGACGCGCTGCTGCGGGGCCTGGCCGAGACCGGGGTGTCACGTCTCGTCGCGATCGGCCTGTTCGCCAACCTGAGGATGCCCGGTGGCGGCCTGGTGATGGACGATCCCTCGGCATTCCCGGCCGAGATCCGGCCGTTCGCCGCCGCGCACACGGCCGGCCTGGACCGGCTCCGTACGGCGGACACGACCGTCGACTGGCTGATGCTCACCCCGCCCGCGCAACTGGAGGCCGAGGGCGCCAGGACAGGGGGCTATCGGGTCGGCGATGAGACCGTGCCGCCGTCCGGGGCGCGCCTATCGTACGCCGACCTCGCCGTGGCGGCGGTGGACGAGATCGAGGCGCCGCGTCACCACCGCACCCGGGTGTCCGTGTTCGCCTGAGCGAAGGCGGCGGACGTCACGGGGCGGCCCGGCCACCGAGATGGCCGGGCCGCCGTCATTTCGCCGGTCGGCTCAGGGGCACGTCTTCCAAGCCCAGTGGTAGGTCGTCGTGATGCTGCCGTCCGTCGAGTCCATCGCCATGAAGCTGGTGGTCTTCGTCGGGTCCGAGGTGCCGGCGTTCACCCGCAGCTCGGTGTTGATGTTGAAGTTCCGCGACTCGCCGCACGGCAGGTAGACCAGCTGCGCCACGTCGGTCGTGTCGGTGTTCTGCCAGTTGTCGTCGTACGCGCCGTTGAGCGTGTGGCTGATGGCCGTGGTCTGCGAATGGCCCTGGAAGTAGTAGTTCGCCTTCTCGACGCCGCTGGCGCCCTTTTCGAGGTGGGCGAACCCGCGATAGTCGGCCTCGGCGATCGCGTACGTGAATCCCTGGGGTACGTGCACGGCCAGATTGAGCTGGCAGTTCTTCCGGAAATCGGTCGATGATGAGCCGACGCCGACCTGGGCCAGGTAGTCGCTGTACGTGACGGTGAAGGCCGTGTTGTCGGGAGAAACGGCCACCGCCGCCGTCCCGGCCGGGCAGCCTGAGCCGTTGACCGTCGCGATATCGATGACGATCTTGTCAGGCGGTGGGTTGGTGGGCAGGCCGGCGTGCCCCGGAGTCATGGTCGTGGCGAAGAACGCCACGATCGCTGCGGCGGCGACCACTAATCTGCGCATGGACGGGTCCCTTCTATGGGGGATCGACGTTTCCGGAATCAAGAACAACGCTTCCACTGGAAGCGATAGATGGTGTCCACTCCGCCTTGCGTGGTGTTCATTGCCATATAGCTGGTCGTATTCGCCGCGTCGGAGTCGCCTGTCGAGACTCTCAGTTCCGTGTTCACATTGAGAATGCGGTCCACACCGCAGGGCTTGTACACCAAGGCCGCCACATCGGCCCGGTCGGTGTTGTGCCATGCGCCGTCGTACGGGCCGCTGAGCGGGTGGCCGACCGCCACCGTCTCGGAGTTCCCCTGGAAGTAGTAGTTCGCCTGCTCCAGACCCGTCGCGCCGGATTGGAGATGGGCGTAACCGGCATAGTCGGCCTGGGCGATCGCGTACGTGAACCCTTGGGGCACGTGTACGAGGAGGCTGAGCTGGCAGTTCTTCCGGAAGTCGGTCGACCCCGCGCCGGCTCCGGCCTCGGCCACGTAGTCGCTGTACTTGACGGTGAACCCCGTATTGTCGGAGAGCTCGGTCACCGTGGCCGTTCCCTGTGGACAGCCGGAACCATTGACCGTCTTGACGTCGACCGTGATCCGGTCCGCCGGAGGCGCGGTGTCGGCATGGGTGGCCGGAGTGAGGGATACCAGAATCGCTGCGGCGGCACCGCCGATCGTCAGTTGCTTGAGCATTAAGGAGTCCCTTTGATGAGGAGGTGATTCCCGCAGCTTCTTCGGTGCGGTGGGAGCGGATAATAGTGACCGATAAACGACCGGTAGGTGCTCCGCCGTCGCGGGTCATCTCTGGTGAACGCATGATATGAGCGGCCTAACATCGAGTCAACTATCATTCTGACTCAGATGTAAATATCCGCTCAAGGTAGTCGCTCCGTAGCGGAGTGCGACTATTTACGGCAATGATTAAATCTGCTCTTGAGAATGCGTACCGCGCAGGAAGGCATCGCTTTCGTTTGCGGAACCTGGAACGTGGCGATATTGGATCGTTCCTCGGCGCTCGCCGTCGGTAAAGGGCGCTCGGGGATCGCGGCTGGGCCGTATCTGGAATACGGCGGCAACGTCTTTCATCGAGATGTGGCGAACGGGCGTTGTCGTTGTCGTAGGCTCGGCGCCGTGCGGAAGATCGACTGGGCGGACGTGCGCCGCAGAGTGACGAACCTCGCGGGTGCCCCGGCGGCGGCCGAGGTCTTCGGATACAACGGGCACCGTTTCGTGCTTGAGCCCGTGCTCCGACCCGATGAGCTCGCCGAGGTGGAAACGCAGCT
Organism: Actinoallomurus vinaceus; assembly: GCF_039542055.1. NCBI lineage: Bacteria > Bacillati > Actinomycetota > Actinomycetes > Streptosporangiales > Thermomonosporaceae > Actinoallomurus > Actinoallomurus vinaceus. The sequence goes on along the minus strand of NZ_BAABHK010000017.1, from coordinate 150,585 downwards.
CAACGTCGTCCTTCCGGAGGACTACCGGGAGTTTCTGCTCAACGTCGGGCGCGGCGGCGCCGGGCCCGCGTACGGGGTGTTCCCGCTACGGCGAGCGGACGACGGGCGCTGGCACTGGGTCGGTGACGGGGCGGACATGACCGCCCTGAACAGTCTCGACCGGCCGTTCCCCGTCCAGGGGCCGGACCCGGCCGTCCTCGACGCTCTGCGGGCCGAGCGCCCGGAGGAAGAGGACTTCCCGGTCATCGAGGACTTCGACGTCGCGTACGAGGCCTGGGAGGAACGTCTCGTCGCGGTGCTGGGGGACGAGGCGCGGACCATGGGCGCCATCTGCATCTGCCACCTGGGCTGCGCGCGGCGCGAGTGGCTGGTGGTCAGCGGTCCCGAGCGGGGGAACATCTGGGCCGACGACCGGGTCGACGACATCGACCTCTATCCGCTGACCGACAGCGGCTCCCGCCCCGACGATGGAGATCGCGTGACGTTCGGGGCGTGGTACCTCGAGTGGCTGGAGCAGGCCGAGGCGAAGGCGCGTACCTGATCGTGCCGGGCGTAACGGCTCGAACCGCTTCAGCCATCGTCGGTGGAGGCCGTGCCTCGGCTGGAAGGTCATCGCGTAGTGGCCGGTGACCCGGACGCCGGGCGCGGTCGGATCTGGCTGCTCCGTTGCGCTATGTGCCGTGCTTGGTGTTCGGGTCGGCGGCCGAGCCCATGGCCTGCTTGATGATCGACGTAGCGAGGACGTTGAGTGCTGCGTATCGCAGGGGGTCGTCGGTGATCTGCTGGGCGAGCTGTTCGGCACGGTGAGCATCGGTCGCTGCGAACGCCGAAGCTGCGATGCACAGCAGATGATCTCGGCCGGGACCGTGGTGTTCCCGGAGGAACTGCTCGATGACCGGTAGGTTCGGTGTGCCGGTCTCAGCGATCGACAGGTACGCGGTCGACTGTGCGGCCAAGGCTGCCTCTAGCAGATGGCGCAAGATGCGTCTGATCTGTTCGGGCTTGGAGTCGGCCCAGGCCATCGCCACGGCCATCAAGGTTTCGGCGATGCGCTCCAGATCGTGGTTGTCGAGCCGCCTCTGGCCGGGCTGTTGCGCTCGGGTCTCGGCGAGGTCGATGAGGCGGACCGCCAGCTCCGGGTCGACGGCGACGACATCCTCGGCGACCGTGACCAGCAGCCACGCTTCCAGGTCCGTATCGTCGGCATGGTCGGCGATGTACTGGGCGGCCTGCTGCGCGGTGGCGGGGCCGACGCCGGCTCCGGCTGCTGCGATCTTTCCCATCACGGACAGAACACGTTCCGGCTCGGCTTCCAGAGCGGTCTGGTAAGCGGTGTTGAGCCACCACCGTGCCTGCAGGGGGTTGGTCTCGGCGATCTGGTCGGCCATGGCGGCGAATGCCTCGCACCGATCGTCGGCATCGGTGATCCGCGAGGCGATGGCCTCGGCCCGCGACGGATCGCACCGTGCCGCGCCGGTGGCGATATACCTGAGATACCAAGGACCGGCGTTCTCTTCCCTCTGATGGTCGTCGCCGATCGTGGATTTGGCTTGCCAGCGCCCCCACCAGGGGTCGGGCTTCACAGGGACCGCTTCCTGGGCGACGGGTTCCTGGGCGACAGGTTCCGTGACGCTTCGTTCGGCCGCGTCGAGCAACGGCCGGTGATCCTGTCCGGTAGAGGCCGCTGCCTCGAGGATGTCCCTCCAGGCGGATGCGCGGATGTATGCCTCCGTGATCTTGCTGATGATCTGTTCCGCCCGGGCGGGGTCGGCCTCCGCCACCTCCACACCGGTCCATTTGAGTGCCCAGTCCTGGTCATCGCCCCTGACGCCGAGCGCGGTCGCTTCGGCAAGATCGATCAAACGCTCGGCGTGCCGCCGGTCGGCGGTATAACCGACCTTGGCGATCTCCGCCAGCGTTTGGGGCAGGTGGAACGCATAGTTAGCGTTGGGTGGGATCGTGCGGGCCACTTCTACTGCCTGGCCCATCAGCCCGGTGGCGCGGGCTGGGGCGGTAGCGGCCACTCTGCCGGCCTCGGCGGCCAGCGCCTTGGCTCGCAGCTCGGGGTTGTCGAAGTCCACGACACGTTGCGTGGCGCGGTCCAGCACCGCGAGCGCCCGCTGGGGATCCACCGCGATGAGCAGATCGATCAGACCCTCCAACGTCTCGTGTTCCACGGAGTACGAACCGTCGTCGAGAAGCTGGGCGATGAGCCGTTCGGCGTGATTGATCAGCTGCTGGGCGCGGGCGGTGTCGGACAGTTCCTCGACGGACGCCAGTAGAGCCAATGCCCGCGCTTCCACCGAGGGGAGCTGCTGCAGGTGCTGTTCGGCGTGGTCGAGATCGGCCTCGGCAATCGCTACGGCAACCTCGTACAGCGCTTCTTGCTGCTTTTCGGGATCGTCGATGGAACAAACGATCCGTACGGCGTGGTCGACCGCCGACCGGTGCTTCGAATCGGCGACCGGCCCAGAGACGGCACCGCCGCCAGACGATTCGGACAGGTCCTGTTCGAGCTGGGTGATCAACGCGGTGACCTCGGGTGGGAGCCATCGCGTGGTGCCCTCGCCGGGTTCGGCCAGCCGGTCGAGGAGGTCGGTGACACTGGGCCGTTTCTCCGGAGTCTTGGCCAGGCAGGCGCCCACCAGGTCGGCCAAGTCCTTCGGCAGTCCGGCCAGGTTGGGATCGTCGTGCACGATGCGGTACATGATCGCGTGACCCTGGCCGACGCCGAAGGGGCCGCGGCCGGTGGCGGCGAACGCCAGCACCGCCCCCAGGGAGAACACATCGCTGGCAGGACCGACCTGGTCGCTTTGGACCTGTTCGGGGGACATGAACGCCGGAGTGCCGACCACGGCCCCCGAGACGGTGTGGGAGGTGGCGTCCAGCGCGCGGGCGATTCCGAAGTCGATGACCCGGGGACCGTCGGCGGCCAGGATCACGTTGCCGGGTTTGAGGTCGCGGTGCACCAGGTCGCAGTCGTGGATCACGGCCAGGCCCTCGGCCAGACCCGCCCCCAGCACACCGATCGCCGCAGGCCGCAGCGGTCCGTGCTCAGCGACGGCCTGGTGCAGGGACGGGCCGGGGACGTAGGCGGTGACCAGCCACGGCGGATCGGCGTCGGGGTCGGCGTCCACCACCTGCGCGGTGTAGAACCCCCCGACCCGCCGTGCCGCCTCCACCTCGATCGCGAACCGGCGCCGGAACCCCGCATCGTCGGCCAGCTCCGGCCGCACCACCTTCACCGCGACCGGCCGGCCGCCGCGGGAACGACCCAAGAACACCTGACCCATACCGCCGCCGCCCAGCCGCCCCTTCAGCCGGTACGGCCCCACCTGGTGCGGATCACCCGCCCGCAGCGGCTCCATGCACCACCCTTCCGAAGGAACAACGCTGTATGTACGACAAGCCTAGATCCTTACAGGAAACGGCTCTTCCGTGAAGTGATCGGCCCCATGCCCCACCTCGGCCCGCGAAGGGGGCGGCGAGCGGCGCTGAGCCGAAGTGGCCGTCGTGGCGGGCCGCGGTCAGCCGCGCGGGGTCAGGATGACCGGGAGGCCGTTCTTGGGCTGGTAGGTCATCGCGTAGCGGCCGGTGATCTGGGCGCCCGGTACGGTCCGCACCTCGTACGCCTGGGCGATCGTCGCGATGAGGAGCTGCGCGATGGTGAGCGACATCGGCTCGCCGATGCACATGCGCTGGCCCTTGCCGAACGGGTAGTACGCCTCGCGGGCGCGGGAGTCGTAGCGTTCCGGGGTGAAGCGGTCGGGGTCGAAGGCCTCCGGGTCGTCCCAGTGGCGCGGGTCGTGGTGGGTGGCGTACGGGCTGATGATGATGTTCGCGCCGCCGGGGATCGCGTACGGGCCCACGACGTCGTCCTCGACGGAGCCGCGGAAGTACATGGGGAACGCCGGGTAGAGCCGGAACGTCTCGCTGACGACCCGCCGGGTGTACGTGAGCTCGGCCAGGTCGTCGTACCCGGGTCGCCGGCCGCCGAGGACCCGGTCGACCTCCTCGCCGAGCCGGGTGGCGGCCTCCGGATGCTGCGACAGCAGGTGCCAGGCCCACGCGACGCCGGTCGCGGTCGACTCGTACCCGGCGAGGAAGATGGTGAAGACCTCGTCGCGGAGCTGGCGGTCGCTCATCCGCTCGCCGGTCTCGGCGTCCTCGGCCTGGATCAGCGCGCTCAGGAGGTCCTCCCCGGCGTCGCCGTCGGCCAGGGCGGCCCGTCGGGCCGAGATGAGGGCGTAGATCTCCTGGTCGAGCGCCTCGATCGCGCGCCCGTACGCCGCCGCGCCCGGGGTCGGCAGCCAGGACGGCACGAAGAACGTCCACACCCGCCGGGTCATGCCGGCGAACACCTGGTCCGTCAGGTCGTGCAGGCGGGTGGAACGTTCCTCGTCGATGTCGGTGCCGAAGAGGGTCTTCAGGATGATCGTGATGTTGATCTGGACGGACTCACGGAGGATGTCGATTGGTGCGCCGTTCGCGACCGCCGGGGCCCAGCTCGCCATGGAGGCATCGACGGCCTCGCCGACCGTCTCGGCCATCCGCTGGATCCGCCGGGTGTGGAAGGCGGGCTGCATGAGCCGCCGCTGCCGCCGCCAGAAGTCGCCGTCGCTGGTGAACAGGCCGTTGCCGAGGGCGAGGCGAATGCCGTCCATGATGCTGCCCTTGACGTAGTTGGCCGCGTTGCCGACCAGGATGTGACGCACGTAGTCCGGGTGGCTGACGAGGTAGGCGCGGACCGGTCCGGCGCCGAGCCGTACGAGGCCGTCGCCCTGCCGCGCGGCCTTCATGCAGTAGCCGAAGGGGTCCTTCGCCAGCGCGACGAGGGAGACACCCCGGACTCCGGGGACGGGTACGGTCGCGTCGATCTGGGTGGCTGTGCCCATCGCGGCGTTCTCCAAAATCCGGCCGGGGGAGTGCCGGTGACCCGTGTGTGATCCGGAATCAGGCCTGGGGAAGGCCGAAACCGAAGCAGTCGTCCTAAACGGGGATTTTGGATCATCAGAGGGCCAAATGGCCAGCCGTAAACCTGTTTTGAGGTCTGCGGCCTCCAGGGCGGCTGCCGACGCCCGCCGCCGATCCGGCCCCGCAGCCCCTTGTCGGCTGCCGGCCGTCGAGACGCCCGCTACCGGCCGGCGGGGTGGTTGATGCCGTCCTCCGCGAGCCACAACTTCCGGCGACCCGATGGCAACGATCGGGGGTCGCGGTCGCCCAGACGCGGCGCTTGGATCTTGTCATGGTGTGTGATGGGGGCATGGACGCGGCGAGCGGGTTCACGGCCCGGACCGCGCATATCGTGGCGGTCACGTCCGCGCTGGCGTTCTCGGCCTTCGACGTGCTGCTGTACGTGCTCGGCCAGCGCACCGATGGGGCCTTCGGCCCGGCCGCGGGCCTGGCCCTCAGTCTCGTCGCCGACATCGCTCTTCTCTGGCTGATCCGGTCTCCGCGCACCGTGGCCGCGATCGCCCTGGCGGTGTCCGTCGCTCGGGCGATCGGAGAACTCGTCGCGCCCGGGACGCTGACGCCGGTCCATCCCCTGACGAGGATCGTCGTCCCGACCTGCGCCATCGTGATCATCTGGGTGATCGTGACGGTGCGGCCGGTCCGGGAGGCGCTGTCGTTCACGGTCGCGTTCGCCCTGCTCGGAGCCCATCCGTGGCAGCCGAGCGCGCTGGCCACCCCGACGGGGATCGCGGCGACGCTGGTTCCGGCGGCGCTGGCCTACTCCGTCCGGGCACGGGTACAGCTGCTCGCCTCGCTGCGGGCGAGGGTGGCCGCGGTCGAGCGTGAGCAGCACCTGCTCGCCGAGCAGGCCGTCGCCGCCGAACGCCGGCGGCTCGCCACGGAGATGCACGACGTCGTGACGCATCACGTGACCGAGATGGTCCTGCACGCGGGAGCGCTGAAACTGACCAGCGAGAGCACGCCCGTACGGACGGCCGCGGAGCAGATCCGCGCGGCGGGGGAGAAGGCGCTGGGTGAGCTCCGTGAGCTGATCGGGGTTCTGCACGGGGACGGGCGGCGGAACCCCGAACCCGCACCCCGGCGAACCGAGACGTCGGACCCGGTGGAGGAGATCGGTGACCTGGTCCGGGTCGCGCGAGAGTCCGGTGGAACGGTGACGCTCGAACTGCGCGGTGCCCGGCGGCCGATGACGACGGCGATCGCGCGCACCGCCGTACGCGTCGTTCAGGAGTCCCTGTCGAACGCGCGCAAACACGCTCCGGGCGCATCGGTGCACGTGAGGATCGACTATGGGGGACAGGCCACGACCGTGTCCGTACGGGATTCGGGGGGCGATGACCGGCATGGGAATCCGGCTCTGGCCGGCAGCGGATCCGGGCTCGGGCTGGTCGGCCTGCGACGTCGAGTCGAGCTCATCGGGGGAGAGTTCTCCGCCGGGGAGTCGGTGTCGGGCGGTTGGCAGGTGACGGCCTCACTGCCCGACTTCGGCGCCCCGGCACGGCCGGGAGGTGACGCGTGATCGAGGTGCTCATCGTCGATGACGACCCGATGGTGCGCCGGCACCTGACGACCATCCTGGAGACCGACGCGGAGATCCAGGTGGTGGGCGCCGCCGAGGACGGCGCGGAGGCCGTCGAGATGGCATTGAGGCTGTCCCCGGACGTCGTCCTGATGGACCTCCGGATGCCGACGGTCGACGGCATCACGGCCACCGAGCAGATCGCCCGCCATCCGAATCCGCCCGCGGTGATAGCGCTCACCACCTTCGATTCGGACGTCAACGTCGTACGGGCGCTGCAGGTGGGTGCCCAGGGGTTCCTCGTCAAATCGACTCCGCCTGAGGATCTGCTCCGCCTCATCCGCGTCGCGGCCGATGGGAACGGCGTGCTGTCGCCGGTGGCGATGCAGCGGCTCATCGCGCGGGCCGAGACGGCCGACGCCGCACAGCGGGAGGCGATGGCACGGATCGCCGGCCTCACCGAGCGCGAGCGTGACATCGCCGGCTGCCTGGGGCTCGGGCTGAGCAACGGTGAGATCGCGGCCAGGCTCTTCCTCTCCGAGGCCACCGTGAAGAGCTACATCTCCCGCCTGCTCGACAAGTTGCAGGTCCCCAACCGCGCCAAGGTCGGTCTCCTCGCCCAGCAGGCCGGACTGGTCGGCCTGGACGGCGAGTGAGCGTCCACCAGGCGATCCGCAACCCCTGGCCAACGGCATCAACCTTCGGCCGTACTCCCGTGGCCCCTCTCCGCCCTAGCGTCCCTGCCAACAGCCATCGACGTACCGGCGGGAGAGATGATGAAGGGCACGCGTATCACCAGGAATCGCCGTCAAGGACGAGACGGCGGCAGCCGGATGACGGACCTGTCAGGGAGCAGGCCGCCATCCCCGGGCGACACCCGGAAGCCCGCATCGGAACGGTCGCGGAACGGCCGCCCGCCAAGAGGCCGCCGAGCGGCGCTGAGCCTCGTGGTCATCACTCCGCTCGTCGCGGAGTTCACCCTGGGGACCACGCCGATCAGGATGGTGTGGCTGATCCTGCTGTACATCCCGATCTACGGCTTCGGCGTGCTGCTGATCCGTGAGCTGATCCGCAGAACCGGTGGCGGTCCGGGCTCCATGCTCCTCATGGGGGTCGTCTACGGACTGGTCGAAGAGGGCATCGCGCTGCAGGGCCTGACCAGCCCGCATCTCTATCACGTCGCGCGGTGGGCCCCGCGCGTGCTCGGGATCAATACCGCGTACGCCGAACTCAACCTGACGTATCACGTCGTGTTCAGCGTCACGATCCCGATCGTCCTGGCCGACCTGGTCTTTCCCGACCTCGCGCGCGGGCCGTACCTGCGCCGCCGCGGCCTGATCGGGACTGCGAGCGTGGCGCTGCTGGGAGTGCTCCTGCTCCGGGCGTCGGTGCCGCCGCAGGAGGATCCCGGCTACGTCGTGCCCGCCGCGGCGCTCCTCGGCTTCCTCGCGGTCATCGCCGTGCTGTCGACGACGGCACTGTGGCTGCTGCCGAAGGCCGGGCGCTCGCGTCGTTCGCCGACCGGCACGCCGGTGCCGTCGCCGGCCGTGGTGGCGACGGCCTGCGGCATCGCGACGCTGCTCTTCATGGGGCTGCTGTACCCGTTCGGCGGCGCCCACCGGTCCGCGTTCACGCACGGCGACTGGACGCTGGTGCCCATGGTCCTGGCCGCCGCCGTGGCCGTCGCGGCAGGGGCGACGCTGCGACGATGGAGCGCCGCGACCGCATGGACACGACGTCACCTGCTCGCCGCGGTGACCGGCGCACTGGTCGCCCACACGCTCTTCGGCCTCGTCGCCGACACGCACACCATCGCCGACGGCGTCGCCCTTGCCGTCGCCGGAGTCATCATGTGCGTGCTCCTCGCGCTGCTCGACCGGCGCGTACGTGACGGCTCCGCAGGGGAACTCCGCAGGCCCGTATAGAAGCCGTTGCTCCTACTCGTTCGCCATGGAGATCCTTGCGGCCTCGGCGTCCGCTGCCGTCGCCTCGTCGACGCGGTCGAGCCGGCGTAGGCAGGCGCTCAGGGTGAGCAACGCGTCGTGCAGCTTCCGTTCGGCCCGGTGGACGGCCTCCAGCGACGATTCCAGTTCTCGCTGCCGCTCCTGCAACAGAACCCGCTCGTCGTAGCGCGGGTCGTCGTCCCAGTGGTCCGCGGCCTCCAGTTGCCGGTGTCCTACTCGTTGCCGAAACACGTTCCTGCGGTAGAGGTTCACCACCTCCTCGCCGGCGGTCAGGGCTTCGTCCGGCAGGCCCAGTGAGAGCAGGCGGGCGCTGAAAGCGTGCCAGGTGGCCGCCAGCTCGGGGACCCCCCGAAAGACATTGGGACCTTCACGGCGCCGGATCTCTCGCATCGCCTCGGTGATGCGCACGCCCGCCTCTTCGGCCCGCTCGCTCCGGACCAGCCGCTCGCTGAGCAGGTCGACCATCGTGGCGAAGTTGAATGTCGAGTCGGGACGCTCGCGTCGGAAGGCCACGACCTCGGCGGTCACGTCGGCCGCCTCGGCGACGCGGCCGACGCCGTCGAGCTGATCCGCATAGGTCGCCAGCACGTGGCTGAGCTCAAGGTCCGCCGAAGCGTCTCCACGGTGCCCGAGCCGCCCACGGACCTCGTTCACCGCCACGGCCGCGTACTCCACCGCCTCCTCGCGGCGGCCGAGCCTGGCAAGGATCAGCAACCGCCATTGCACCATCCGCCAATATTCGGCCTCCTCCGTGGATCGGTCGGTGCTCGACAGCCGCAACTGCTCGTCGACGACTTCGAGCGCCTCTTCGTGGTGCTTGAGGTCGATGAGGTTGCTGAACAGCGCGGCCAAGGTACGGCGGACCTCGTCGGAGAAGACACCCGATCGAGCGGCGTCCAGCTCCCGATAGACCGTTAGTCTCTCCCGATTCGCCAGTGCGGCGAGGTCATCCCATCCCAGCGTCGTCAGCAACTCGGCGAGTTCACCCAGTGACTCAGGCAGTGCGGTCGGCGTGGGCCAGGCCTCCGGGGGCCGCCCGCGCAGCCGTTCGACCTGTTCCAGCTTGTCTTCCGCCCACCGCACGGTCTTGTCCGGCCGGGCCACACCCCGATAACGGCTGGAGTCCACCCGGCGGCTGAGCATCCCATGGCGGACGACCTCGGCGTTCAGCTCCTTCACCACCCCGCCGGCCGCCCCGGTGTCCGTTATCGGTCGGCGGGGACCGCGGCGGGATAGTTGATGCCCTCCTCCGCGAGGGCGAGGAGCTCCGACAGCACCTCGGAGAACCGATCGGCCTTCACCGTGCCGGAGCTGAGCAGCTCGAACGCCGTGTGGAACACGGAGTTGACCGCGGTCGCGACCACGTGCGGGCGCAGGTCGGTGGTGGGGTCGACGCCCATGCGCTCGGCGACGAGGCGGGTCATCTCCGCGTGCTTCTTCTGGCCGTGCTCGAGGCTGCTGCCGAACACGGTCGGGCTGGACTCCATCAGCTGCTTGATGCAGCCGAACCGCTCGGGGTCGAAGCCGAACGCGCCGTCCTCACAGGCGCGGATGACGTCGACCGCGGCGTGGCGGATCGCGGTGATCACCGGCTCGTCTGCCGGACGGGCGGTGAACGCCTCCTGCATCGCGGCGAACTGCTCCTCCTGGAACGTGTGGAGGACGTCCTCCTTGGAAGCGAAGTAACGGAAGAACGTCCGGGAGGACACGTCGACCGCGTCGGCGATCTCCTCGACGGTCGTCGCCTCGAAGCCCTTCTCGGCGAAAAGCTGGAACGCACTGTCCACGAGAGCCTCGCGGGTGCGCTGCTTCTTGCGCTCACGCCGACCGGCCGTCGGTGTGCAGGCCTGAACAGCAGTCGTCGCCTCCATGCCCGGATGGTAACCGACCTTGGACGCTCCGGCCAATAGTTCGTTCATCTTGTGACAGTCGTCATAGCGGGACGTTCGTCGCTTGACGACAAGTGTCACAGCATGACAGTTTGAGATCCACGCGAACTCTCGGAGGCAAGTTCATGTCCCAAGCGACACTCGCGTCCCGTCCGGGGGCGCGCGAAAGGCCGGCCCGTCCCGGGCATGGCCATCCCTGGTTGACGCTGCTCGCTGTCGCGCTCGGCGTGATGATGGTCGGCCTCGACGCGACGGTCGTGTCGATCGCCAACCCGGCCATCGCCAAGGACCTGCACGCCGACCTGACCGGTCTGCAGTGGGTCACCAACGGCTACCTGCTCGCGCTCGCCGTCACCCTGATCCCGGCCGGCAAGATCGCCGACCGGTTCGGGCGCAAGCGCACCTTCCTCGCCGGAGTGATCGGCTTCGCGGTGGCGTCCGTGCTGGTCGGGGTGTCCGGCGGCATCGGCATGGTGATCCTCTGGCGTGTCGTCCAGGGCTTCGCCGGCGCGCTGCTGCAGCCCGCCAGCCTGGCGATCCTCCGCAACACCTTCCCGGCCGAGCGGCTCAACGCGGCGATCGGAATCTGGGGCGCCACCGTCGGCATCTCCATCGCCGGTGGCCCGATCGTCGGCGGCCTGCTCGTCCAGCACGTCAACTGGGAGTCGGTCTTCTTCCTCAACGCCCCGCTCGGCCTGGTGGCCCTGCTGGTCGGTCTGTGGGTGATCCGTGAGTCCCGCGACGAGGAGGCGGTCGGCTCGTTCGACTTCGCCGGGGTCGCCCTGCTGTCGGGCGCGCTGTTCGCCCTGGTCTGGGGCCTGATCAAGGCCGGGACGTACGGCTTCGGCGACCAGGTGCCGCTGCTGTCGTTCGCCGCGTTCGCCGTCCTGATCGTCGGCTTCGTGATCTGGGAACTGCGGACCCCGCACCCGATCCTGCCGATGGGCCTGTTCCGCTCGGCGTCGCTGTCGGCCGCGACCGGCCTCATCGTCCTCGGCGCCTTCGCCCTCTTCGGGACGATCTTCTTCATCACGCTGTACCTGCAGCAGGTCCACGGGATGACCCCGGTGCAGGCGGGCGTCCGGATGCTGCCGATGACCGCGATCTTCATCGTGTCCTCGCCGCTGGGCGGGGCGCTGACCCAGCGCTTCGGGCCCCGCGTGCCGCTCGGCCTCGGCATGGTCTTCACCGCCGGTGCCCTGTTCGGCCTGTCCCGGATCGGGGTCGACGCCTCGTACAACCAGATCTGGCCGTGGTTCGTGCTCATGGGCCTGGCGTTCGGGTTCATCCTCACCGCCGGCACCGAGGCGATCGTCGCGAACGCCCCCGTCCACCTGGCCGGGGTCGCGGGCGGCCTGCAGCAGACCGCGTTCCAGGTCGGCGGCGTGCTCGGCACGTCGGTCCTCGGCACGATCCTGTCCAGCCGCGTCGGGAGCGTCCTCATCGACCGGCTGACCGGAGCGGGGCTGCCCGCACCGGCGGCCCACCAGCTCACCGCCGCCAAGGACTACATCGCCCAGGGCGTCGCGCCGGTCCCGGCGGGCGCGCCCGGACCGGTCGCCAAGGCCATCACCACCGGCAGCCACCTCGCCTTCATGGACGGTTTCCAGACCTCCATGACGGTCGCCGCGGGCGTCGCGCTCGTGGCCGCGCTCGCCGCCCTCCTCGTACGACGCGGCGAGTCGCCGGTCGAAGGCGGCGTCGCCATCTGAGTTCCACCCGGGTACGGGCGGCCGTCACCGCCCGTACCCGGGCCCCGAATGGAGGTCGACCATGTCCCACGCGATGCCGTTCCCCGCGACACCGTTGCCCGCCAGTGGCTGGGAGCTGCGCGTCGGGCGCGGCAGCCGCCGGCGTCCCGCCCTCGAGGTGCACACCGGCGACGGGCTCATCGACGTGGCCGTGGCCCGCGGCGTCGACACCGCGCTGATCCGCGGCGCGGTGAGCGGCAGGGGCTGGTCCATCGCCTGGGGGGAGCTGCCGCCCGGCGGCGAGGTGCTCGTGGAGTTCCACGCCGGAAGGTCCGTGCTGAAGGCCCCCGCCGTGACGATCGCCGGGGCGTTCTGGGTGGCGGAGGTGCCGAAGAGGTTCCGCTCCGTCGTGGTCACGACCGCGGTCGGGCGGGTCTCCCACCGCGTCCGGCGGTTCCGGCAGGCTCGCCTGCCCCGCGGGTAAGGCACCGGGAGGCCGGCGGTCCGTCGGCAGACGAGATCGTCAGGCGCGGCTGTCCGCACGGTAAGACGCGTCTGACGATCATCTGGTTGTCATCAATCTCTCAGAAACAACCCCTAGTCTGTGCGGCGTGCACTCGATCCTCAGGCGTTACCCCCTCCCCACGCTGTTCATCGTGGCGTTCTGCGGCGTCTCCGGTGTCTACGCGTACGGCCTGGGCCCGGCGCAGCAGCGGCTGGTCGTCGGGGCGACGGCCACCAACCTGGTGAACCTGAGGAGCGACCCCCTCGGCACGATGATCGCCTCGGCCTTCGTGGCCGAGGCCGCGCCGTGGATGTGGGTGGCCTTCGCCATCGTCGGCCTGTTCCCGGTGGCGCACCGGTTCGGCAACGTACGGACGCTCGTCCTCGTCGGCGCCGCCCAGGTGATCGGCACGCTGCTCAGCGAGGGACTGCTCGCCTGGCGGATCTCGACGGGCGCCGCACACCCCTCGATGCGCTACCTCGACGATGTCGGCCCGTCCTACGTGATCGCCTCCGCCCTCGTCGCGACCATCCTGTACGGCGCCGAGCCCCTCGTGCGCACCGCCCGGCACGGCCACTGGCTGTTCGACCGCGTCCCGAGCCGCTGGTGGCGCATCGGCGCCGCCGTCGGCCTGGCGTTCCTGGCACCGCATCTGTTCAACAAACTGGACCGGCTCGACGTCGCGGCCGTCGGCCACGTCGTCGCCCTGCTCGTCGGCGCGGGAGTCGGACTGCTCTTCGTCCACCGCGAGCGCACCCGCGTCGGCCCCGGCGGAACCGCACCGCGTACGGAGCTCGCCCCCGCCCTCAGCGAGGCCTGACCGCCCCCGTCCGCACATTCTGATCGGCTACTCGTCCGCACCGCGGTTCTCTGGGCACCCCGGCGGTGGCCGGAGTGCCCGGAGGAGCGGCTACTGCCGGCGGGCGATCACGGGCTGATAATCACTGGCCGTGCCGACGCTCCACATGCCGCCGCCGGGAATCGGTGCCAGCCCGAAGAGGGTCGCCTCTCCCTCGACCGGGACTGGCGCGTGCTGCCAGCCGTCAGAGGTCCGGCGCAGCGCGTACATCGTGTAGTCGTAGTTCGGCGTGAGGGTGTCGCCGACGGCCAGGGCCTGTCCGCCGCTGACCGCCATGTCGAACAGTTCGCCGCGCTCGTCCGGCACCTTCTCGCTGGTCCATTTGTGGCCGTTCCAGTGCAGCAGCATCGGACGGCGGATCTCCTCGATGCCGGGGGCGCGTTTGCCCCAGCCCGCGACCCACACGTCGTTCTTGGCCACCATCCGCACCCGCATGAGCACCTTCGTCCATTCGCCAGTGTCCGGTGCGGGGAACCGTTTCCACGAACGGCCGTTCCAGTGCATGATCAGCAGAGGGTCGGGATGAACATCGTCGTCCGTGTTCTGCGTTCCCGCGGCCCACACATCGCGTGGTCCCAGCGCGTCGATGTTCCCCAGGTGGAAGTTGTCGCCGAGTCGGGGCAGGGGGACTTTCCGCCACTTCTGGCCGTCCCACCGCTGGATGACCGAGCGCGTGGTCTTGTCGAGCGCCCAAACGCTGAGCCATGCCTCAGTGGGGCTGACCGCCTTGATGGCCTCGGTACCCACCTGCTCGGCGTTGACCGGGGCGATGGGAACGGACGTCCAGCTTTGGCCGTTCCAGTGCAGCAGTCCGCAGTCGGTGGAGGCCCAGGCGTCGTTCGGGCTGGAGGCGCTGAGGGCGTTGACGCGGGCGGACGGGGGGACGGGCACCTGCTGCCAGCTGTGCCCGTCCCAGTGCAGCATGACGGAGGTGAACATTCCCTTCGCGAAGGTGCAGGTGTCGTCGTCGGACGCGGCCGCGGCCTTGGCGAGCTGTTGAAAGCCGAGTGAGGGGTCCTTGGCGAGCCGTCGGTAGGCGGGGTTCTCGGGGGGCTTTGGAGGGTTCTTCGGTTTGAGGAGGAGCCCGCCGGCCCACGCGTCGTCGCGTCCGGTGGCAGTCACGCTGAGCAGGCTGACCTGTCCCTGAACGGGCACATCGAACGACTGCCAGTTCGGGGACCCCGCCGTCTGCGCCGCGGGTGCCGCTTTGGTGGGGGCCGCCGTGGACGTCGCCACTGCGGCCGCCGCCGCGGCTGCGAGCGTGACGGCCACAGCGGCGCTTTGAATGGACCTTGTCTTCTTCGGCATGTAAGGACCTTTCAACGGTTCGTGGGGTTGGGGTTTCAGGAGGTGGGGACGGCGCCGATCTTGTTCACCCAGCCCTGGCCTTCGAAGGCGACGTAGGTGCTGGCGCCGTGCTCCCCCGGTGTGCCGGGGCGGTTGCCGGGCCGCTGCTCGACGTCGAGGAGCTGGGCGGTCACCGGGTCGACCACCAGCCGCCCGATCACGCCGTCAGGGGTTTCGGCGGTGATCGTCACGCCGGACCTGCCCTCCCGGTCCTTGATTCGTCCGGTGACGCGGACGGACGGGTACTCCGCGAGGATCCGGTAGAGCGCCGCCCGGGTGCCGGGGGTGGTCGGTGCCCTGAACAGGTCTCCGGCGTTTTCGAAGACGTACAGACCGAAGTCGGCGGGGGCTCCGTAGCCGTTCGCGCCGCCCTTGCGGTCCTCCTGCCACAGCTTCCGCAGGTAGCTCTCCAGGCCGCTCTTGGTCGCCGGCAGGTCCGCCATGGTCTTCCACTCGATCTCGTGGGAGCCGATGTCGGGGTTCACCAGATGCGAGCCCTTGTCGTACGTCGTCGTGAACGGCTTGGACGCCGTCGTGCCACCGTTGACCATCAGTGGCGGTGAGCCCGCAGCCCGCCAGGCCGCCTCGTCCTTCTTGGTGGGGAAGGTGAGCTTGACGTCGAGTGGCAGGTGCGTACGAAACCGCATGCCGGTGCCGCTCGACAGGGTGCACGCCCAGTCCTCGGTGCTGCTCGCGGTCTGGGCCTGGAACGTCTGACGCTTGCCCTTGGGGATCGGGGCGTGCGGGCCGGGCTTGTAGGGCATCAGGTCCTGCCACATGCGCGTCCGGGTGTACCAGCAGGTCCCATGGGTGGCGGGCTGCTTGGCGACCGTCTCCGCGCTGGCCAGCAGGAACGCGCGGGTGTCGAGCGCCCCCTTCGGTCCGGTGTTGCCGTTCCCCGCCGTACCGCCATCGCGACCTCCGGACAGCACCCCTGCGGCCAGCACCGCCGTGGCCGCCACCACCGCGGTCGCGCCGGTCGCGAAGGCCAGCCGCCGGACCGGCCGCCGTCCCGGGACGAGGCCCCGGCTCACGGTGGCCTTTCCGGCGCGTGCCCGGACCATCCTCGTCTCGGGGCGTCGTTCGTAGGCCGCGTCGGCGAGTTCGTCCACCATCGCGGGCTTCAGGGCGTTGATCACGCTGTCGAGCTCGTTCTGCTTCACTGCTTCTCCGAAATCACTCGGGGGCGCGGGGCGCGTTCGGGCGTTTCCGCGCCGGGCTCGTGGAATGCGCCGAGTGCCCTGGCCAGCCGGCGGCGTCCGCGGTGCAGCCGGACGGTGAAGGCGGTGCGGGAGCAGCCGACGACCCGGGCCGCGTCGGCGGGCTCGAGCCCGTGCCAGGCGGTCAGGGCGACCGCCTCCGCCTCCTTGGGGGACAGGGTGCGCAGGGCCGCCAGCGCCTGATCGCGGGCTATGACGTGGTCGGCGGCGTCCCAGGCGTGCAGGTCGGCGTCGGTGGTCAGGCTGGCCAGCCGGTCGACCAGGCGCCGCGCCTGACCGGCGGCTCCGTGGGACTGACGGGCGAGGTTCCTGGCCACGGCCAGCAGCCACGGCAGCGCCCGCTCGGGGATCTCATCGACCTTCCGCCACGCGATCGTGAACACCTCGTTGGTGATGTCCTCGGCGGCCTGGGGCGCGACCCGCAGCACGACGTAGCCGAAGACGTTGCGGTAGTACGTCTCGTAGAGGCGGGTGAATCGGGCCTCTTGCTCGTCCACGCCACCTCCTTTCTTCTCGGGACACGAACGCCAAGAAGTCGAAGAAGGCGTCACCGGATTACGCGACAGATCGAGGATTCTCCACGAGCCCGGCCGACCGTACGAGGCGCCGACCGGTTCTCCCGGGGTGGAAAACCGATTGACCGGTGGGGCGTCGCGACGATCTCATCGGCGGATGGTCAAGATGCACGCCGACGAGGTGGAGACCGACGCGGAGCTCGTCCAGCGGCTGATCCGCGGGCAGTTCCCGCAGTGGGCGGACCTGCCGGTCGAGCGGCTCGCCTCCGGGGGGACCGTCAACGCCGTCTACCGGATCGGCGCCGGCCTGACCGCCCGGCTCCCGCTCACGGCGGGAGGGGTGGAGGCGCTGGAGCGGGAGCAGCGGTGGCTCCCGAGGCTCGCGCCCGTGCTGCCGGTCACCATTCCGGCCGTGGTGGGCCAGGGCGAACCCGCCGAGGGATACCCGTTGCCCTGGTCGGTCCACCGGTGGATCGAAGGTGAGGGCCCGGTCGAGGGCAGGGTCGCCGAACCCGAACTCCTGGCGCGCGACCTGGCGGCGTTCGTCACGGCCATGCGGAAGGTCGACCTCGACGACGCGCCCGTTGCCTATCGTGGGGTCCCGCTGGCGACCGTCGACACGGGGACGCGTGCGGCGATGGAGGAACTGCGGCACACCGACGAGCCCTTCGACGCCGAGGCGGCGATCGCGGCCTGGGAGGAGTCGCTGGCCGCACCGCCCTGGACGGGCGCGCCGTGCTGGCTGCACTCCGACCTCATGCCCGGCAACCTGCTCGTCGCCGAGGGAAGGCTCACCGCGGTTCTGGACTTCTCCACCGCCGGTCTCGGCGACCCCGCCTGCGATCTGATCGTCGCGTGGAACCTCCTGCCCCCATCAGGGAGGAAGGTGTTCCGGGACGCCCTGGACGCCGACGACGTGACCTGGGCGCGCGGCCGCGGCTGGGCCCTGTCCATGGCCGTCGGCCAGCTGCCGTACTACCGCCACACCAACCCGATCATGTCCGCCAATGCCCGCCACGTCATCCGCGCGATCCTCACCTGACAGAGCTCACTGGGCGCTTGATCTCAGGGCGTTCTCGCTGCCGGTCCGGCCGCGGCGACGGTCCATCTCGCGCCACTCCGGCCGCAGCCCGGCAAGGCTGGTCGTGAGGAAGTACGCGGCGCCGCCGGCCAGCAGCACGGGAACCAGCCCCCACGACGCGACCGCCGCCCCGCCGATCAGCCCGCCCAGCGGGATGCCCGCCCAGGCCACCGAGTCGCCCAGCGCTCTGACCCGGCCCAGCAGGTGACGCGGCACCCGCTCGAAGGAGATCGCCCCGATGATCGGGTTGAGGAAGCCGGCCCCGAACCCGGAGATGGCGAACACCGGGACGATCACCCACATCGGTGCGGTCGAGGCGAGGATGAGGAATGGCGGCGCGCCGGCGATCGTGAACCCGGCGAAGAAGACCAGGCGGCGCCGCATGCGGTGGGCGATCGCAGCGGCACACAGGCTGCCGGCGAGCGCCGTCACCGCGAGCGCGCTGCTGGTCAGGCCGATCGCGGCCGCTCCGTTACCGGAGTCCTTGGCCCACACTGGCCGGAGCACCGCGTTGAACGCCGAGTCCAGCAGGTTGGTGATCCCGACCATGATGACGATGGTGAGCAGGAGCGGCTCTCCGCGAAGGAAGGCGAAGCCCTCGCCGAAACTCCGCCAGTACCCCGGCTCCGCTTGAGCCGATCCCGCCTTCTCCGTCGCGCCGCCCATGCCGCGAGGCAGCACGAGAGCGGTGATCACTGATCCGAGCGCGAAGCAGCAGGTGTTGAGGACGAGGCCGGTCAGCGGGCCGAGCAGTGCGACCAGCGCGCCTCCGGCCGCCGGACCGATGGTGGAGGCCAGCCGTTCGGTCGCTCCGGACAGGCCCGTGGCGCGCTCCGTCGGCACGCGGCTGCGCTCGGCCGCGTCCGGGATCATGACCTCCTTGGCCAGGTCGCCCGGGCCACGTGCCGAGCCGATCAACGCGACCAAGCCCAGCAGCACCGGAAAGGTGAGCAGGCCCGAGGAGTGGAGCAGCGGAATGGCGCCGACGGCGCCGGCGCTCGCCAGGTCGGTGGTCCAGGAGACCGCCCGCGGGCCGGCCCGGTCCACCAGCGGTCCGGTCAACGCCTTGACCAGCACGTAGGGCGTCATCTCACAGAACGCCACCAACCCGGTCCGCGTGGCGCTGCCCGTCGTGATGAGCACGAACCACGGCAGCGCGATGGCCGAGACCCGGGTGCCGGTCAACGACACGGCGATCGCCGTGAGCAGCCCGGCCAGCGGCCGTACGGTCCGCTTCCCGGACACGCCGGCGACGTCCGGGACCTCCCCCGTCACGTCCTCTCCCGGACGGCCACGTCCAACTCCAGGCTCATCCTTCGGGGGCGATCATGGTCCTCACCTTAGATCGCCGGCAACTCCTTGCAAAGTCATTTGCAAAGGAGCGCCACCACGCCCGCGTCGGCGCGGACGTAGAGGATGCCGTCGGCCGGTAGAACGGCCTGCGCGTCCTCGTCGAAGGCGCTCTCGTCGTCCTTCCCGACCAGAATGTCGTCGCGGACGTCGCCGATGCGATGGCCCGTCGTGATCGTCCAGCGGACCTCACCACTGTCGGCGGCGAACGCACGGACCACACCAGACCGATCCGCGACGTCGGCCGGCAGCCCGTTTCGTCGTATCGACGCACCGGGCGGAGGGCCGCGCTCAGCCGGCTCAGTGCTTCGGCTGCCCGGAGTCGCTCTTCTTCGGGGCCGGGGTGGGGCTGGCCGTTACGTTCGGGAGCGGAAGGGAGGGCAGCGACGTCGTCGGGCTCGGGGTCGCCGGGGCGGACGTCGGCGGCTTTGGAGTCGGCGTCGTGGGGCTGGACGGGCTCGTGGGCGGGCGGCTCGCCGACGCCGACGAGGAGGGGCGCGCGGGTGTGGCCGTGCCGGACGGCGACGCCGCGCCGGCCGCGGACGGGGCCGGGGTCGCGCCGACGGGCGAGGACCCGCCGTTCAGCGGGGTCGTGCCTCCGGTCGAGGACGCGGGACTGCTCGTGGACGTGGCCCGGTGCTCGATCCGGGTGTGGTCGTCGACGGTGGAGGCTCCCCGGTCGGTGCCGGCCGGCCAGATCACGATCGCCCCGATGACCGCCGCGGCGCACGCGGCGAGGGTGAGCGTCTCGGTGAGCACGGCGTGCCGGGCACGGGGCTTGCGGTGGTGCCGGGCCGGCGGGGCGGCGGGCCCGACCTTCGGCTGGGGACCGGTGGCCGCCTCGGCCGGGCCGAACAGGACGTCCAGTGGGACGGGCAGGCCCTCGGCGTCGAACAGCAGCGCGCCGCCGGTCGCCCGCTCGGTGGCGGCGCAGGCGGCCAGCACCCGCTCGCGCAGCGACGCCGGCGGGTCGACCGGCCGGATCACCAGCGTGTGAAGGCGGCCCTTCGCCAGCGCCGTCAGCACCTCGTCGTCGGCCTCGGCACCGGCCTCAAGCACGGCGATGACGGCCTGCTCGAGCCGGCGTCGCGCCAACCGGACCAGCAGCTCGGCGGTGTCGCGCGCCACGCCGAGGATCCGCGCGAGATCCTCGGTCTCCAGGACGGCGGTCAGCGCGAGCGCCTCCCGGTGCTCCGGGCGCAGCCGGGCCAGCGCGCGCTCCAGCGGCGCCGCTTCCGGGGCCGCGTGCGGCGGCGCGCCGCGGCGTACGCACTCCGCGCGCGCCAGCGCGTACAGCCACACGGGGAGCGACGCGTCGTCGGACGGCGGCCCCGCCGGGTGACGGGCGGCGGCGACGAAGGCGTCCCGTACGGCGTCGGCGGCCTCGTCGCCGACCATGCGCCGGCAGCAGGCGTACATCAGCGCGCCGTGCTCGTCGTAGAGCAGGGCGAAGACCTCCGGGTCACCGGCGCGCAACGCCTCCGTCAGGGACACCCTCTAACTCCGTTCTGGCACGCAGGCCCACGTAACAAGTCAAGAGCAAGTTACCAGCGGGCCAAAAAACGACGCCAGGGGGATTTCTACCTGAGTTACGTTGTCGAGGGCGACTTCTTCCCTACGCCACCTCGTCGAGGGGGCGGAGTTCGTCCGCGTAGCTGACCGAGACGCGGCGCATCACGCCGCCGTCGTCGATGGAGTACTGCCCGAGGCGCCAGAGCGGGGGCGAGTAGGCGTGGATGGACACGCTGCGGTCCGCCGACCCGACCAGGCGGTGGATGTGCTCGGGGCCGAAGGAGAACGACGTGCCCGCCGCCACCTCCACCTCGACGTGCTCGCCGCCGATCCGGGGGTTGCACTCCTTGAGGGCGCCGTCGACGACCGCGACCGCGCCGGAGGAGATGTCGTGGTCGTGCCAGCCCGTGTCGTTCTCCGGTGTCCAGCACAGCAGCCACACGTCGAGGTACTCGTCGCGGTACAGGGACACGTAGTGGCGCTTGCCGTCGGGGAAGTCCACGAGCTCACGCCACGTCTCGGGACGGGCGGCCAGATCGTCGACGAGGCGGCGCAACTCGTGCCGGTCGAGGCTTCGTGCAGGCAGGGACTCGAAGGCCACGGGGGTCAGTCCTTTCCGGTGAGCAGTCGATGGGGATTCGCCGTGCGGATGGCGTGCTCGGCGGCGTCGCCGAGGCCGAAGTCGGCGGGGGGCCGCGCGTACGGGCGGTCGGAGCCGCACACGATCGGGTCGATGCCGATCGCCCGGACCACGGCGTCCACGGCGCGCGGCCCGTACGACGACGTCTCCACGTAGGCGTTCGGGTCGACCTGGCCGCGTCCGCCGCCGCGGGCGGCCAGGCGTTCGCCGTGCAGGGGAGCGAGCCCGGCGAGCAGCGCGAAGCACACGCGCAGGCCGGGATGGCGCGGCCGCCCGAACGCGCGGAAGGCGAACCAGGCGGCGTGCATCTGCTGGACGTACGGCACCAGCGCGGGCCACCACGCCGGCCCGTCCGCCACCGGCGCCGGGCCGGGGTGGACGAGGAGCGGCCGGCCGCGCTCCTCCAGCAGCGCCAGAAGCGGCCCGCACCGGTCGTACCCGGCCGCGTCGAGCAGTGCCGTCGCGGGCAGTTGCAGGCCGGTGAACCCCTGGTCGAGGAGGCGGGCGAGGGCGGTCGCGTCGATCTCGGCCAGGCCCGCCGAGGCCCACGCGCGGAACCGCTCGGGCAGCAGCAGCGCGTCCGCGTGGTGCGCGTCGAGCAGCGGGCCGCCCTCCTCGGGGGGCAGGAACTCGACGCCGAGCGGCGAGGACAGGGAGGTCAGCGCGAGATCGACGCCGTCCTCCGCGAGGGCGGCGGTGCGGCGTGCGACGTCGTGATCGGCGGGATCGACCTCGTACGGGGCCTCGCCGGGGAGGTGGAGCGTCCAGTGGTCGAGCCGGGGAGGGGCCGGGCGCCTTCGGAGCGCGTCGATGAACGCCGGCCCCCAGAGGTGCTGGTGGACATCGATCCGCACGTGCTCTCCTCCTTGGGCCGGATGTTCCTGAACCGGTTCACTGAACCGTATCAGTGTACCGGTTCAGTTGACCGTTTCACCCGTTCAGCGGTCACCCGGTGGACATCTGGGGCTTTACGTAATGAAAAACACTTTTCGGATTATTGATGCGGTTCAGTAGGGAAAGCTCTCGGTTCGTCGCCGGATCGGAGGTGCGCCGATGAGCCGCCTGACCATCGATGAGATCTACGAACATGTGAAGGGAGTGTGCTTCAAGACCGGGCCACCCGGGCTCGTCGGCGTGGAGACCGAGTGGTTCGTGATCGACCGGAACGCCCCTGCGCGGAGCGTTCCGCTGTCGCGTGTCCAGGCGGCGATGGAGGCGGCCGGGCCTCCGCCGGCCGGAAGCCGCATCACGTACGAGCCCGGCGGCCAGCTCGAGCTCAGCTCGCCCCCGCGGCGAGGCCCCGCCGCCGCGTACGCCGCGATCGCGCGGGACATCGCCCACGTCGGCGCTCACCTGGCCGAGGAGGGCTTGGCCCTGGACGGACGCGGCGCGGACACCCGCCCGACGGTGTTCCAGGCGACCGAGGGCCGCTATCGGTGCATGCGGGACTACTTCGGGGAGTCCGGCCTGCGCATGATGTGCGGCACGGCCTCGCTCCAGGTCTGCCTCGACATCGGCGCCGACGACAAGGACGCCGCCCGGCGATGGCGGCTCGCGCACGCGCTCGGTCCCGTGCTGGTCGCGGCCTTCGCCAACTCGCCCGGCCCGGCCGCGCGGTCGAGCCGGCAGATCGTGTGGGAGACGCTCGACCGGGGGCGCACCGCGCCCGTCGGCGGCGACGACCCCGCCGAGGCGTGGACCCGCTACGCCCTCGACGCGCAGGTCATGCTCATCCGCGACGGCTGGGTGGCGGCGCCGGGGATGACCTTCCGCGAGTGGGCGGCCACGGGCAGGCCCGACCTCGGCGACCTGGCCTATCACCTGTCGACGCTGTTCCCGCCGGTCCGGCCGCAGGGCTGGCTCGAGCTGCGGATGATCGACGCACTGCCGGAGCCGTACTGGCCGGTGCCCCTCGCCGTCGCGACCGCGCTGCTGGACGACCCGCTCGCGGCCGACGCCGCCGAGGAGGCCGCCGAGCCCGCCCGGGACCGCTGGCGGCAGGCCGCGCGGGACGCCCTCGCCGACCCGGTGCTGGCCCGCGCCGCCCGGCGCTGCTTCGAGGCCGCCCTGGACGCCCTGCCCCGGCTCGGCGCCGACACGCTCATCCCGCCGGTGGAGGCGTACGCCCGCCGCTTCGTCGAACGCGGCCGCTGCCCGGCCGACGAGGAGGCCGAGCGACCATCCGACGCCGAGCGAGGCGGGCGGAGTGGCCGGGTGAGGGAAGAGCCCGCTCGCGGAGCGAGTGCGAAGGCCGGGCGACCGGCCGACGCCGAGCGAGGCGGCCGCGGAGCGAGCGAGAAGGCCGCGCGAGGGGCCGGCGACGAGCGACCCACCGACCGGGCCGGTGAACGACTCGCCGGCCGGGCCGACGGACGTCGAGCCGCGAGACCCGACGCGTACCCGGCCGTGCCGGGCGTCCCCGCCGGGCCGCCCGCCACGACCGCCGAGGAGGAACCCACGTGGACCTGAAGGAACGGATCGCGACCGAGCTGATCGCCGCGCGCGAGCGCAGCGTCGGCCTGACCCTGGAGGCGCTCGACGAGCCGGGCCTGGTGACGCAGGTCTCGCCGCTGATGTCCCCGCTGGTCTGGGACCTGGCGCACATCGGCAACTACGAGGAGCTGTGGCTGCTGCGCGCCGCCGCGGGCCAGGAGGCGATGCGTCCGGAGATCGACAACCTGTACGACGCGTTCGAGCACCCACGCGCCGAACGGCCGAAGCTGCCGCTGCTCACCCCGGCCGAGAGCCGCGCCTACATCGACACGGTGCGGAACAAGGTGCTCGACTCGCTGGAGAAGGTGCCGCTGACCGGCGGCCCGCTCACCGAGGGCGGCTTCGTCTACGGCATGGTCATCCAGCACGAGCACCAGCACGACGAGACGATGCTCGCCACCCACCAGCTCCGCAAGGACGGCCCCGCGCTGCTGGACCCGTCCCCGGCGGAGCCTCCGGCGGGGGACGTCGCCCTGGCCGGGAAGGAGGCGCTGGTCGAGGCGGGCCCGTTCGTCATGGGCACCTCCGACGACCCGTGGGCGTACGACAACGAGCGCGGTGCGCACACCGTCGACCTGCCCGCCTTCTTCATCGACGTCACACCGGTCTCCAACGCCGCGTACCTGGCGTTCATGGAGAACGGCGGGTACGACGACCCGCGCTGGTGGCACCCCGACGGCTGGGACTGGCGCATACGGTCCGGCAAGCGGGCCCCGGCGTTCTGGCGGCGGGAGGGCGGTCAGTGGCTGCGCCGCAGGTTCGGCCGGACCGAGCCGATCCCGTCGGCCGAGCCGGTGCAGCACGTGTGCTGGTACGAGGCCGACGCCTACGCCCGCTGGGCGGGCAAGCGGCTGCCCACCGAGGCCGAGTGGGAGAAGGCGGCGAGCTGGGACCCGGCCGCGGGCCGCAAGCGCCGCCTGCCCTGGGGGGACGACGGCGAGCACGCGAACCTCGGGCAGCGCATGATGCGGCCCGCCCCGGTCGGCTCGTACCCCGAGGGGGCGTCGGCGTACGGCGTGCGGCAGCTGCTCGGCGACGTGTGGGAGTGGACGTCGAGCGACTTCCGCGGCTACCCGGGGTTCCGGGTCTTCCCGTACAAGGAGTACTCCGAGGTGTTCTTCGGCACCGACTATAAGGTGCTGCGCGGCGGGTCCTGGGCCACGCACCCGATGGCCTGCCGGACGACGTTCCGCAACTGGGACTATCCGATCCGCCGGCAGATCTTCGCCGGGTTCCGCTGCGCGAGGGACGTCTGATGTGCCGTCACCTCGCCTACCTCGGCCCGCCGCGCACCCTGCACGAGCTGCTGTACGCCCCGGAGTTCTCGCTGGAGCGGCAGGCGTACGCGCCGCGCATGAACGGCACCTGCATCCTGAACGCCGACGGGTTCGGCGCGGGCTGGTACGACCCGGCCCGTGACCGGCCCGTGCGGTACCGCCGGTCCCAGCCGATGTGGACGGACCTGTCGTTCGCCGACATCGCCGAGGTCGTCCGGAGCGGCTGCGCGGTCGCGGCGGTCCGCTCGGCGACGCCCGGCTTCCCGGTGGACGAGTCGTGCGCCCAGCCGTTCACCGACTCCGAGCGGCTGTTCAGCCACAACGGGCGGGTCGAGGGGTTCGCCGGGGTCGAGGCGAAGCTGCGGGAGCTCGCCGGCGACCTCGCGCCGGTCCCGGACGCCCGCGCGCCGGTGGACTCGGCCCTGGTGTTCGCGCTGGCCGCCGGGCGGTGGCGCGCCGGCGGAACCCTCGCGGAGGGGCTCGCGCACGCGGTGGAGGTCACCGCCGCGCTGGCCCCGGGCCGGTACAACCTGCTCGCCGCCGACGGGCGTTCGCTGGCCGCCACCGTCTGGGGCGACACGCTGTTCGTCCGGCGAGGCGAGGGGGCGGTGATCGCCTCCGAGCCGTACGACGACGAGCCCGGGTGGGAGGAGATCCCCGACCGCTCCCTGGTGACGGTCGATCACCTCGAAGTACGCGTAGACCCGCTCTGAAAGGGCCCCACCGGGCCGACGACGGACACGAGAACATCGGGAGGCAATCGTGGATCGCTTTCTCACCCCCGACGACCTGGGGAAGGCGCTGCGCCGGGACGTCGCCGAAGGCCTGGGCGCCAGACCGAGGACCCTGCCCGCCAAGTGGTTCTACGACGAGCGCGGCAGCGAGCTGTTCGAGGAGATCACCCGGCTGGAGGAGTACTACCCGACCCGCCGCGAACGCGCGATCCTCGCCGCGCGGGCGCCCGAGATCGCCGAGGCGACCGGCGCGCGCACGCTCATGGAGCTGGGGGCCGGGTCGGGGGAGAAGACCCGGATGCTGCTCGACGCCCTGTCCGGCACCCTGCGCACGTACGTGCCCGTCGACGTCAGCGGCGACTTCCTCGCCCGTGCGGCCGCACAGATCGCCGAGGACCACCCCGGCCTGCGGGTGCACCCGGTCGTGGCCGACTACGAGCGGCACATGTCCCTGCTGCCCGACGGGGAGCGCCGCCTGGTCGTGTTCCTCGGCGGGACGATCGGCAACATGACCCCGGCCGAGCGGGTGTCGTTCCTCAGCGCGCTGCGCGCGACGATGGACGACGAGGACGCCCTGCTCCTCGGCGCGGACCTGGTCAAGGACGAGAAGCGACTGGTCCGCGCGTACGACGACGCGCGCGGGGTCACCGCGGAGTTCAACCGGAACGTCCTCAATGTGATCAACCGGGAGCTCGGCGCGGACTTCGTCCCGGAGCGCTTCGCGCACGTCGCCCTGTGGAGCCCGGGAGACGAGTGGATCGAGATGCGCCTGCGGTCACTGGAACCGCAGGTGGTCCATGTGCCGGCGATCGACCTGGAAGTGGAGTTCGACGAGGGGGAGGAGGTGCGTACGGAGATCTCCGCGAAGTTCCGCCGGGAGCGCCTGGAGGCCGAGGCAGGGGCGGCCGGCATGACGATCGACCGATGGTGGACGGACGCGGACGGCGACTTCGCCCTGACTCTTGTCAGACCCGGTCTATAGGGTTGGAGCGTGGCGCAGCAGCAACGCAAGCGAGCGACCATCCGCGAGGTGGCGAAGGCGACGGGGCTTTCGCCGGCCGCGGTCTCGTACGCGTTGCGCGGCATCCAGACGTCGGAGGAGACGCAGCAGCGGGTCCGCGAGGCCGCCCGTGAGCTGGGCTACGAGGCGCATCCCATCGCCCGGGCCCTGGCCAGCGGGCGCACCGGCATGGTCGGCCTGCTCTGCGGCTCCCTCGAGGACCTGTGGCAGCAGTCCCTGGCCGTCGGCATCGGCCGGGCGCTGTTCGCCCGCGACCGCTACGCCATCATCCTCGACGCGGCCGGCGACCCCGAGCGGGAGGTGACGCTCGCCCGGCAGCTGCGCGACCAGCGCGTCGACGGCCTGATCGTGCAGCCGGTCGACCCGGCCGCCGATGTCTGGGCCGAGCTGGGGGAGAGCCTGCCCGTCGTGTCCATCGGCGACTCGCTGCGCGGCGGGCACGCGTACGGCGAGGTGGTGTTCGACAACCGCGCCGGCGTCACGCTCGCCCTGGAGCACCTGCACCAGCTCGGGCACCGGCGCGTCGCCGTGCTCACCCCGACGCGGGCCAGCACCCCCGACCGCCCCGCCGACGTGCACGTCCACGCCGAGGCCGAGCGCATCGGGATCGCGGTCCACGTCGTCACCTCGCCCCAGGACCTGCCCGGCGCCACCGAGACGGCCCTGACGGTGCTCGGCGAGGCGGACCGGCCGACCGCGCTGTTCTGCTTCTCCGACTCGATCGCCTACGGGGCGTACGCCGCGACCCGCGCGCTCGGCCTCGCGGTGCCCGGCGACGTGTCGGTGGCCGGGTTCGACAACCATCCGATGTCCGCGCTGCTCACGCCGCCCCTCACCAGCGTCGACTGGGACATCGACGACATCGTCCACTCGGCCGTGCGGGTGATCGTCGGCGGCATCGACGGCAAGCCGCGCCGCCGCCGCATCGTCTGCGAGCCGAGCCTCCTCCCACGCGAATCGACCGGGAAATGCCCTCAGTAGGAGCCGTACGGCGCGATCCGGGCCAGCAGGTCGGCGGCGGTGGCGATGTCGGTGTCGAGCGGCCGGTCCTCGACCGCCGGGTCGAGCGCGTCGGCCGTCTGGGCGTACACCTCGCCGAGCCGCCCCAGCGGGATCCGGTTCTGCATGCGCAGCGCGCGCACGGCCGCGACGAGCTCGCAGGCGAGCGCCGTGCGGAACGCCGTGATGACGTCCGTGGTGGCCCGCGCCGACTGGGTGGAGAAGCCCGCGTGCTCCTCGACGCCCCGCGACAGCACGGCGCTGCCGAGCGCCGCCGGGGCGGCGAGCCGCCGGATGTCGGCGATGGCCGAGTGCGCGACGTACTCCAGGATCATGATCCCCGAGCCGGGCTCGCCGGGCGCGGCCTGGAAGGCCTCCAGCCCGGTGAAGGCCGGCTCCACCAGCGTGCCGAGGCGGGCCGCCGACAGCGCCGCCGTCTGGAAGATCGCGGCCCGTACGGCGTCGAGCGCCAGGCCCACGTACGCCGTGTGGAAGTTGCCGTTGTGCCAGACCGTGCGGTTCGCCACGTCGACGAGGGGGTTCTCGGCCGCGGCGTTGATCTCTCGCGTGACGACGCCCTCGGCGTGCTCGGTGACGTCCACGGCGGGGCCGTGCACCTGGGGGAACGCCCGGTAGCCGTACGGATCCTGGATGCGGGCCGGGCGCAGGTCCAGGTCGGCGGTCAGCGCGCGCATCGCCTCGGCGACCCGGCGCTGGCCGGGGTGCGGGCACGCCTCGTGCACGGGCGCGGCGAAGGCCTCGATGGAGCCGCGCACGGCCAGCAGCGACAGCCCGGCCACCGGGATCGCCGCGCGCAGCAGCTCGGTGACGTCCCGGCAGGCGAGCGCGGACTCGCCGAGCGTCGCGGCGTTCGAGCTCATGAACGCCAGGGCGTCGGTCGGGCGCAGCGGGAAATGCGGGCCGGCGGCCCCGCCCTGCCAGGGGCGTTCGCCGACGAGGCAGAGGGCGGTCGCGGCCAGCGCGGTCAGGTCGCCGGTCCCGATCGCGCCGTACGCCGGGATCGGGGGGATCGCCCACCGGTTGATCGCGTCCGACAGCGCGCCGAGCACGCCCGGGTCGACGCCGGAGCCGCCCGCGGCGATCTGGTTGAGGCGCACGACGAGCATCGCGCGCACGGTCTCGGCGGGCAGCAGCGGCCCGGCCCCGCCGGCGTGGCTGCGCAGCAGGCGCAGGCCGTGGGCGTCGTCGTCCTCGATCGCGACGTTCCGGTTGGCGCCCACGCCGGTGGTGCGGCCGTAGACCGGCTGCCGGTCCGCGACGTCGCGGGCGACCTCCCAGGCCTGCCGGGCCCGCTCGACGGCTTGTGGCGAAACCGTGACCAAAGCGCCACTTCTGGCGACAAGCCCCACGATGTCGCAGGTCAGGCCACTGCCGTTGATCTCCACGGCCGTCTGGTTCATCGTTGAAACCTTACGACGAGGGAATATGCCACTATCTTGACCTTTAATCTCGGATAAGTGAGAGGCTGCGCCACTCGTGATCGAACCGGACCTTGTCCTCCGGCGACACCCCGACGCCACCCGGCCGCGGGACGGGGTCTCCGCCCCGGCCGCGTCGTCGGCGCGCGCCCGGAGCGTGATGTTCCGGATGATAGGCGGTGGATTTCGGGCCGCCAGGGCCTGGACGCTCCTCCGGTGTCCGGGTCCATCGTCCGCCATGCTTCCGGCGGGCGGATCCGGTGTGCGCAAAATGCCGGTTACGCTGCTGAAACGTACCCGTCATGCCTCTCCGCGAGCCTCTGTCAAGAGTCTCGCATCTCAGACACAAGCAGGATCGGCCGGGTGTCGTGACCGCCGCCGGTCGAGTCCAATAAGGGACCCATACGGCCATCCGGTCACGCGTCGACGTGGGGGCGGGTCGCGCACGTTCCACGCAAGGGAGAGCCAGTCTTGATCAAATTCGACGGCGTCTCGAAGCGGTACGCCGACGGCACGGTGGCCGTTGACGACCTCACGCTCGAAATACCCACCGGACAGATCACGGTCCTCGTGGGCCCGTCCGGCTGCGGCAAGACCACGACGCTGCGGATGATCAACCGCCTGATCGAGCCGACCAGCGGCACCATCACGATCGACGGCGAGGACATCCGCAGCCAGGACCCGGCCCGCCTGCGCCGCGGCATCGGCTACGTCATCCAGCACGCCGGGCTGTTCCCGCACCGGACGATCGTCGACAACGTCGCGACCGTGCCCTACCTGCTCGGCTGGGACAAGAAGAAGGCCCGGGCCACGGCCATGGAGCTGCTGGAGCGCGTCGGCCTCGACCCGAAGATGGCCAAGCGCTACCCCTACCAGCTGTCCGGCGGCCAGCAGCAGCGCGTCGGCGTCGCCCGCGCGCTCGCCGCCGACCCGCCGGTCATGCTGATGGACGAGCCGTTCAGCGCCGTCGACCCGATCGTGCGCAGCAGCCTGCAGGACGAGTTCATCCGGCTGCAGTCCGACCTGCGCAAGACCATCGCGTTCGTCACCCACGACATCGACGAGGCGGTCAAGCTCGGGCACACCGTCGCGGTGTTCAAGGTCGGCGGCGTCCTCGCCCAGCACTCCACGCCCGACGAGCTGCTCGGCCACCCGGCCGACGACTTCGTCAAGGAGTTCCTCGGCGGCGACAAGGGGCTCAAGCGGCTGCGCTTCAACCGCGAGCTCGACCTGCGGGACGAGCCGGGCGTCGGGGCGGCGGAGCGATGAACGTCATCGCCGCGGCAGACGGCGAGCCCCTCATCCGGTGGGACTGGATCGGCGACCACACCGGCCAGCTCGCCGACCTGACCGTGCACCACCTGAAGCTCGCGCTGCTGCCGATCCTGTTCGGCCTGGTCCTGGCGATCCCGCTCGGCGTCATGTGCGTGCGCTGGCGCTGGCTCTACCCGCCGACGCTGGGCGTCGCCAACGTCCTGTACGGCGTGCCGTCGCTCGCGTTCTTCATGCTGCTCATCCCCTACTTCGGGATCGGCTCCGGCGGCAAGGCCGACTTCACCATCATTGTGCCGATGACGCTGTTCTCCCTGTCGGTCCTCGTGCCCAACGTCGTCGACGGGCTCCGGTCCGTTCCCGACCCGGTCCGCCAGGCCGCCACCGCCATGGGCTTCGGCACGCTCCGGCGGCTGATCCAGGTCGAGCTGCCGATCGCGGTTCCCGTCGTCATCGCGGGCGCGCGAGTCGCCACCGTCGCCTCCATCAGCCTGGTCAGCGTCGGCATGCTCATCGGCAACGGCGGGCTCGGGCAGCTGTTCATCGACGGCTACGCCCGTGACTTCACCACACCCATCATCGTCTCCTGCGTGCTGATCATCGCCCTCGCGCTGGTCAGCGACGGTGTCCTCGTCGCCGCGCAGCGCCTGCTCACGCCCTGGGCCCGGAGGAGGACCCGATGAACCTCGCCGACCAGATCAGGGCCGCCTGGACCTGGCTCACCACCTCCGCCCACTGGAGCGGCGGTGACGGCATCCCGCACCGGCTGCTCGAGCACCTCCAGTACAGCGCGCTGGCCCTCGTGATCGCCGCCCTCATCGCGCTCCCGCTCGGCGCGATCGTCGGCCACACCGGGCGCGGCGGGTTCGTCGTCGTGACGATCGCCAACTTCGCCCGGGCCATCCCCACGCTCGGCCTGCTCCTGATCATCGTTACGGTGATGTCCATCGGGCTCACCCCCGTCCTCATCGCGCTCACCGCGCTGGCGATGCCGCCGATCCTCGTCAACACGTACGAGGGCATCCGCGGCGTGGACCCCGACATCAAGGACGCCGCCCGGGGGATGGGCATGACCGGCCCGGGGATCCTGCTGAAGGCCGAGGTGCCGGTCGCGATGCCGCTCGTCCTCCTCGGCCTGCGCACCGCCGCCATCCAGGTCGTCGCGACCGCCACCATCGCGGCGGAGGTCGGCATCGGAGGCCTCGGCCGTTACATCATCGACGGCCTCGCCCGGAAGGACTACCCGTCGGTCGTCGGCGGCTCGGTGCTGGTGCTCCTCCTTGCCGTCGCCGTCCAGGTCGCCTTCGTCGGCATCCGGCGGGCCGTCGTGTCGCGGGGCCTGCGCAACCAAGCCTGAGCTCATGATTCACAGGGAAGGAATATCCATGATCCGCATAGTCCGTGGGGCCGCCGTCGGTGTGGCCGTCGCGCTGGCCCTCACCGCCTGCGGGAGCAGCGGTGACAAGAGCGGCGGCAACCCGCTCGACCAGAAGAGCAGTGGCGGCGGCTCGGGAGGCGTCGTCGTCGGGTCGGCCAACTTCCCCGAGAGCCAGCTGCTCGGCGAGGTGTACGCCCAGGCGCTGGAGGCCAAGGGCGTCAAGGTCACCAAGAAGTTCAACATCGGCAGCCGTGAGGTCTACTACGACCAGGTCAAGTCCGGCGGCATCACCGTGATGCCGGAGTACAACGGCGCGCTGCTGACCACCTCGGTCGACAAGACCAGCAAGGCCGTGACGACCGACGAGGTGAACGCCGCGCTGAAGGCGAAGCTGCCCGCCTCGCTGGAGGTCCTCGACTCCTCCAAGGCCGAGGACAAGGACTCGGTGACGGTCAACTCCCAGACCGCCGCCAAGTACCACCTCAAGTCGATCGCCGACCTCAAGCCGGTCGCCGGGCAGCTCACGATCGGCGGCCCGTCGGAGTTCAAGACCCGCGAGCAGGGCCTGGTCGGGCTGGAGAGCAAGTACGGGCTGAAGTTCAAGAAGTTCCAGCCGTTCGACGCCAACGCGCAGACGACGCTGGTCAAGCTGCTGAAGAGCGACAGCATCCAGGCCGCCGACCTGTTCACCACGGACCCGACGATCGCGGCCAACAAGTTCGTCGTGCTGGAGGACCCCCAGAACGTCTTCAGCGCGCAGAACGTCACGCCGCTGGTCTACAAGTCCGGCCTGAACGACACCGGCGTCGCCGCCCTCAACGCGGTGTCGGCCAAGCTCACCACCGCCGACCTGCTCGCCATGATGACCAAGGTCGTCGGCGACAAGCAGGACGCGAGCACCGTCGCCAAGGACTGGCTCAAGCAGGCCGGCCTCGGCGGCTGACCCGGGCAGTGCGGCCCCTCGGCGATCGCCGAGGGGCCGTCCGCGCATCCCGGAAGGAGGTGAGCGCGCGGTGAGCGCACGGGAACTGGCACAGTGGACCAGGGCGCGGCTCGGCCGGTGCGGGCCCCCGCTCGACCTGCTCACCGCCCGTTTCGACAAGCACGTCTACGCCCCGCACGCGCACGCGGAGTTCACCGTCGGCGTCTGCGTCGGCGGCGCGGAGTCCATCGACTACCGCGGCGGCCGCATCCGTACCGGCCCGGGCACCATCGTCGTCCTCGAGCCCGGCGAGATGCACACCGGCGGCCCCGCCACACCCACCAGTGGCTACGCCTACCTCGCGCTGTACACCGACCCGGCCCTGCTCACCGACGGCGTCCTCGGCGGCGTTCCGCACTTCCGGGAACCGCTCCTCGACGACCCCGAACTCGCCGGAGCGCTGCGCGCCGCGCACATCGACATCGCCCGCTGTCCCGACCCGCTGGAGGCGGAGTCCCGCCTGCCCTGGCTGCTGACCGCGCTCGCCCACCGGCACTCCACCGCCCGCCCGGTGAGCGACACGGTCCCCGGCGCCGCCCGGATCGCCCACACCGTCCGCGACCGTCTCGCCGACGAGCTCATCGCCCCGCCCTCCCTCGCCGGCCTCGCCGCCGAGCTGGGTCTGTCCCGCTACCAGCTCCTGCGCGCCTTCCGCACGGCGATGGGCGTACCGCCGTACGCGTGGCTCGCCCAGTACCGGGTGACCAGGGCTCGCGCGCTCCTGGAGTCCGGGCTGCGGCCCGCCGAGGTGGCCGCACTCGTCGGCTTCGCCGATCAGGCGCACCTCACCCGGTGGTTCCGGCGGGTGCTGGGAGTGACCCCGGCGGCGTACCGCACCAGCGTGGCAAGGGCCGCGTAAGCGCGACGCGAGGGCTGTGTAGGCGCGACGCGAGGGCCGGTTGGCGTGAGGCGAGGGCCGCGTGGGCGCAACAGCGTTCAAGACGGCGCCCGCCGGCCCGGCCGATACTCGCCGCATGACTGCACGCGGTTGGCTCCTGTTCTCCCTGATGGGAGTGGTCTGGGGCATCCCCTATCTGATGATCAAGGTGGCGGTGGACGCCGTGTCCCCGTCCACGGTGGTGTTCGCGCGCTGCGCGCTCGGCGCCGCATTGCTGCTGCCCTTCGCGTTGCGGCAGGGCGGCCTGGCCCGCACCGTACGGGCGCACTGGCGTCCCCTGCTGGCCTTCGCGTGCATCGAGATCATCGTCCCCTGGTTCACCCTCAGCGACGCCGAGCGGCACCTGTCCAGCTCCACGGCTGGCCTGCTGATCGCGGGCGTGCCGATCGTCGGGGTCGTCGTGGCCCGCTTCTTCGGCGACACGGACCGGCTCGGTCCCCGGCGGGCGGCCGGCCTGGCGGTGGGCCTCGTGGGCGTCGCGGTCCTCACCGCGCCGCACCTGACCGGCGGCGACGCCCGCTCCCTCGCCGAGGTGTTCCTGACCGTGCTGGGCTACGCCACGACGCCGCTGATCGCCGCCCGCTACCTGAAAGACGTCCCCTCGCTCCAGCTCACGGCCGCCTGCCTGGCCCTGGCCGCCCTGGTCTACGCGCCCGTGGCCGCCGTCACCGGTCCGTCCACCATGCCGTCCGCGAAGGTCCTGGCCGCGCTCGCCGGTCTCGGCGTTGTGTGCACCGCGGTCGCCTTCGTGGCCTTCCTGGAGCTGATCAAGGAGGCGGGCCCGACCCGCGCCACCGTCATCACGTACGTCAACCCGGCGGTCGCGGTGGCGGCCGGGGCGCTGTTCCTCGACGAGCCGCTGACGCCCGGGATCGTCACCGCCTTCGCGCTGATCCTGGCCGGCTCGGTCCTGGCGACGGCGGGCCCCGCCGCCAAGGAATCGCGCGACGGGTCCGGCGCCGTCCGCCGGACCGGCGCGCCGCGCACGCCTGATGCCTTGGTCGGCACGGCGGACGAGCCCGGCGTCGAGTGCCCCTAAGGCGTGTCTGACAAGTCCCGTTCGTAGCGAGCGGCGTCCAGGCGGCGCGTCGCAAGGCGGAGGAGGGAGTCAGCCCGGTGTCGGCCGGCGACTCCTTCCGGGGTCCCCGCGGAAACGCGGAGGTCGGCGAAGCCGTCTCTGCGCGTTTCCGCGAGGTGGGGGCGACAACGCGGCGAGGCGCGGCCTGGGCACCGCGCAGGAGGACGGCGGGGCTTCGAGACAGGTCCTGACGGCGGGTCACATCTCCCGGAGGCGGTCGCGCAGGGCCCGTGCGACCTGGCCCATCAGCGCCTCCGCCCCGGGCTGGTGCATCGCCGGCACTCGCGACTCGGTGAGCGCGGCCACCCCGAAGACCCGGCCGTCGGCGTGCTCGACCACCCCCACCTCGTGGCGCAGGTTGAGGAGCGTCCCGGTCTTGGACGACCAGCGTGAGGCGTCGGAGCTGAAGTCGGGCGCCAGCCGGTGCCGCAGCATGTTGTCGCCCATGAGGCCCCGGACCCGCTCGGCGACGTCCGCGTCGATCTTCGAGGGAGCCCACAGCACCTGCAGCAGGTCCAGGAACGCCCGCGCGGAGCCGGAGTTCGCGAGCGTCACGTCGAGCTGCGGGATCCGGTGGCCCCGTCCGGTCGTCCCCGCCTCGATGGCCAGGGCATGGGCGAGATGGACATCCTCGCGGGGCAGGAGCTCCGCCAGGGTCTTGGCGAGGTCGCCGATGGTGTGCCGGACCGTGATGCCGCGCACGCCCAGCCCCTGCAGGATCGCCGCGACCTCGGCGGGCGGGGTCAGGGTGAACAGCGCGTCCGTCGCCGTGTTGTCGCTCACCGTCATGCTGAGGTGGAGCAGGTCGTCGACGGCGATCTCGGCCGGGTGACGGAACCTGCTCAGTCCGGCCGGTCCGGGAGCCGTGACGCCGCCCGGCCCCACCAGGAGCCGCGTGGTGCCGTCGAGCTCGCCCCGCCGGATGCGCTCGAGGGTGGCGAGGGCCAGCGGGATCTT
Source organism: Actinoallomurus vinaceus (assembly GCF_039542055.1). Lineage (NCBI taxonomy): Bacteria > Bacillati > Actinomycetota > Actinomycetes > Streptosporangiales > Thermomonosporaceae > Actinoallomurus > Actinoallomurus vinaceus. The sequence continues at coordinate 114,991 of NZ_BAABHK010000017.1, read as the reverse complement.
CACGAGCGAGGCGACCGGGAACTCCAGATCGGGCTCGATGCCGATCTCGTCGCCGGAGTACAGGTCCCGGACCAGGAACGAGCCGCTGAGCCCCGCGTCGTCCAGCGCCCGCCGCAGCTCACCGATCAGGCCCTCGACGCTCGTCACCGCCCACCTCCAGCCGTCGTCTCATCCGCCGGGCCCGCGTCCCGGCCGGGCCGGTGAGCGCCCAGGCAGCGGGCGATCTCCTCCCGGAGCCGGGTCCGTACGCGCTCCGCGTCGTCGCCGATCGCCGCGGCGACCCCGAAGCCGCGCGCGACCTGGAGATCGCCGACCGGGCGCCAGTGCAGGCCGAGGTCCTCCGCCTGCTTGGGCGAGCATAGGAGGAGATCGCCCGCGCCCACGACCTCCGCGGTGGCGGCGACGAGGGAGGGCGCGACGGTGACCTGGGCGGGCTGCAGGCCGACCGCGTCGCGCATCCGGAACACGCGGTCCCGGATGTGGGGGACGTCGTCCTCGGGCTGGATCCAGATCCGGCGTCGCCGCGCCGACAGCGGCGCCCGGCCCGCGCGGAGACTCTCCAGGTGGACCGTCCGGACGGGCGGGTCGGCGGTGCCGGCCAGCCCGAGCCGTACGGACCAGGTCCCGTCGTCCGGCGGAACCGCCGTCAGGGCGGCGCGCACCTCCCGGGACCGGACGAGCTCGGCCCGTTCGGCCGGGGGCGCCGGGTGGAAGTCCAGGTAGACGCCCTTGCGGCGGGCGTCCGCGTCGAGCACCGCCAGATCGCGAACGCCGCAGGCGTCGGGGACGGCGAGGCGAAGCGGGCTCAGCCTGGCGCGCTCGGCCTCGTCTTCCATGGCCTCGGCCAGGCGGACGAGACGTTTGGCCGACGGGAGCATGTCGCGGCCGAACCGCGTGAGCGTCACCCGGCGCGACGACCGGTCCAGCAGGCGCTCTCCGAGATGCTTCTCCAGGGCGGCGATCCGGCGGCTCGCCACGGACTGCGGGATGCGCGTCGCCGCCGCGCCCTCCGTGAAGCTGCCGTGCTCGCTCACGTTGACGAACGCTCGCCAGGCTCCGAGGACGTCCACGACCTGAGTCTATGCCGGAACAGCATCGGTCGGTCGGTTTCCGTCTTTGACGGCATAGGAGGGCGGCCGTGAGACTCCCGGCCATGACCAACGCACGACAGGAAGACCGGTCCATCCGCCGCCTGGCGGCGCTTGCCGCCCTTGCGCTGGTGCCCCTGACGGCGTGCGGCACGGGCGGCCACGCGACCACGGCGTCCTCGAAGGTGAGCGCCGCGGCGACGCCCGCGGCCGAGCGGAGCGACCAGGCGTTCCAGGCCCTGGAGAAGCAGCACGACGCGCGCCTCGGCGTCTGGGCGCTCGACACCGGCACGGGACGGATCGTGAGCTGGCGCGCCGGCGAACGGTTCGCCTACGCCTCCACGCACAAGGTCCTGAGCTCCGGCTCCGTCCTGCGCCAGGACTCGATGAAGCGGCTGAACACGGTCGTCAAGTACACCTCGAAGGACCTCGTCGCCAATTCCCCTATCACCGAGAAGAACGTCGACAAGGGGATGACGGTCAGCGCGCTGTGCGACGCCGCGCTCCGCTACAGCGACAACACGGCGGCCAACCTCCTCTTCCGGGAGCTGGGAGGGCCGAGCGCCCTCCAGGCCGCGCTGCGGCGGACCGGGGACGTCACCACGCACGTCGACCGCACCGAACCGACCCTCAACACCGCGATCCCGGGCGACGTCCGCGACACGACCACGCCACAGCAGATGGGCCTCGACCTGCAGAAGTACACCCTCGGTCACCTGCTGCCGAAGCCCAAGCGCGCCATGCTCGTCGACTGGATGCGGCGGAACACCACCGGCAACGCCGTGATCCGCGCCGGTGTCCCGGCCGACTGGATCGTCGGCGACAAGACCGGATCCGCCGACTACGGAACGCGCAACGACATCGCGGTCGCCTGGCCGCCGCACCGGGCCCCGATCGTCATCACGGTCTTCACCACGCGGTCGACCAAGGACGCCAAGACCGACGACGCGCTCGTCGCGGCCGCCGCCAAGGTCGTGGCCGGCCGCCTGAGCTGACCTCCCGCGGGCGGCCGTACACGTGACGCACCGATCGGAGCAGCGTCGGCCGGGCGCTCACCCGGCTGCGTCGTCGATCTCGCCGACACCCGGGCACCGCGCGGCCGCTCGCCGACCGCGAGCGGTCGCACCCGGTGCACCGGTCCCGTACGGTCGTCCTCCGATCAGGACGGCCGTACGCGGTGGACGGGCGCCGTACGGACGTCCCGAAGACGTCTCGGGACGTCCGTACGGCGTCACGACATCGGTCAGAAGTAGCCGACGACCCGGTGGACGCGGCCGGCGGCGAACTCCATCACGTCGTGACCGGTCGCCACCGCCTCGTCCGAACCGGCCGGGCCGAGTCGCCAGGTGAACAGGACGGTGTCGTGGTGGGCGCCGATGACCTCGCCCAGGGTGAAGACGAGGGTGCCGAACTTCTCGTGGGCGTTGGCGATGGCGGTGGAGAGCGCGGCGTGGCCCTCGATGCGGGCGTAGTCGGGGTCGGAGTAGGTCGAGTCCTCCGTCAGGACCGCCTTGATGAGGGCGTCCCGGCGGGCGTCGTCCCGCTCGTTCCAGATCTCCAGGTACTGCGTGATGAGGTCGACGGTCTCGCTCATGACCCGATTCCTTCCAGTGTTTCGATGGTGGTGGTGTCCTGCGGCGCGGACGCCGAGGGACGCTTGAGGATGAGGGCGATCAGCCCGCCGGCGGCCGTCACGGCGGCCGCCGTCCAGCCGGCGGTGTGCAGGCCGCCGAGGACGCGGGCCGGGGCCCGGTCCGCGCCCAGGCCCGCGTTGGCCACGGCGACGAAGACGGCCAGCCCCATCGCGCCGCCGATCTCCTTGGCGGTCGTGGCCAGCCCGGACGCGACGCCCTGCTCGGCCGGGGCCACGCCGGACCCGGCGGCGACGAACACCGCGACGAAGGCGACGCCGCCGAAGAAGCCCCACAGCACGCTGCCGGGTAGCAGGGCCCAGAAGGTCCCGTGCGCCGACGTGCCGGCGACGAGCGCGGCGATCCCCACGCCGGCGCCGAGCATCCCGAGGCACAGCGTGGCGCGGAAGCCCCACCGGCCGAGCATCATGGGCGCGGCCTTCAGCGCCGCGCCCATGCAGACCAGCGTGAGGGGCAGGAAGGCCAGCCCCGCCTCCAGCGCGCTGTAGCCGAGGACGGGCTGCAGGTAGGTGGTGAGCACGTAGTAGCCGCCGCCGAGCGTGGCCTGGAAGACGGCGATCACCGCCATGGTGGTGGCGAGCCCCCGGTTGCGCAGCAGGCGCAGCGGTACGAGGGGATCGGCGGTGCGCGACTCGACGAGCAGCAGCAGCGCCAGCAGCGCCGCGCCGGCGGTCAGGGACCCGGCGCCGCGAAGCGAGCCCCACCCGGCCTCCGGGCCGCTCGCCAGGCCGAGCACCAGCAGCGCCGACCCCGCGGTGGCCAGCAGCGCTCCAGGCACGTCGAAGCCCGCCCAGCCCGACCTGCGCGGCGGGTCGGCCTCCAGCAGCCGGCGTCCGGCCAGCGCCGCGCCCAGGGCGAGCGGCACGTTGACGAAGAACACCCACTTCCAGCCCAGGTAGTTCGTGAGGACGCCGCCGAGCAGCGAACCGGCGGCCAGGCCGGCGCTGCCCGCCATGCCCCAGGCACCCATGGCCCGGTTGCGCTCGGGCCCCTCCGCGAACCCGGTGAAGATCAACGCGAGCGTCGCGGGGGTGAGCAGGGCTCCGCCGGCTCCCTGGACCGCCCGGGCGGCGACCAGCAGGCCGGGGCCCGAGGCGAGGCCCCCGGCCAGGGACGCCACGCCGTACAGGACGAGTCCCAGCGTGAACATCCGCCGGGCGCCGAGCCGGTCGACGGCGCGGCCGCCGAAGAGCAGGAGGCCGCCGAGCCCGACGGCGTAGGCACTGACCACCCACTGCACGGACTGGGCGGTGAAGCCGAGCGCCCGGCCGATGTCGGGCAGGGCGACGTACACGATGTTGTAGTCCAAAGCCACGATGAGCTGGGTGAATGCCAGCAGGGCCAGCCTCGGGCCGGCCCGGTGACGGGACATGTCCAGACCACGCTCCTCTTCGCCGTAGATTTACTACACGGCGTTCAATATCGACACGGCGAACAGTAGCGCAACGCTGTAGCCTGTCAAGGGTGGGAGAGCAGACGATCAGCCGGCGGGCCCGGCTCCGCGCCGAGACGACGCGAGAGATCAAGGAGATCGCGCTCCGGCTGATGGCGGCCGGTGGGCCCGACGCCATCTCGCTGCGCGCCATCGCCCGCGAGATGGGGATGACCGCCGGGGCCATCTACAGCTACTTCGCCACCCGCGACGACCTGATCACCACGCTGATCTCCGACGTCTACACCGAGCTGGTCGACCGGGCGGAGGCCGCCCGCGACGCCGTCCCGGAGGCCGATCCCGGAGGCCGCGTCGTGGCCTGGGCCCAGGCCGTCCGCGAGTGGGCGCTGGCCAATCCAGAGGGCTTCCGGCTCATCTACGGCGATCCCGTCCCGGGATACCGGCCGCCCGAGGGCGGGGCGGCGCGTGAGGCGAACCATCGGGCCTGCGGCGGCCTGACCGGCCTGGTGGCCGCCGCGTGGCCGCAGGCCGAGGCCCTGCACGACGGCGACTACGACTGGTCCGACTTCGACCCGGACCTGGTCGCGCAGGTCCAGGGGGAGTTCCCCGGCCTGCCCCCGGCCGCCGTCGCGCTGGCGCTGCGCGTCTGGGGCCGCATGCACGGCCTGGTGGCCCTGGAGATCTACGGGCACATCGGCCCGCTGGCCAAGGACCCGGCGGCGCTGTACCGCGCGGAGATGTGCGACCTCGTCCGCTCGCTAGGCCTGGAACCGCCCGCCTGACCACCCCCTATGTGGCAATTCCGGATTTGCCGCATAAAGAGCGTGCGCCCTTTGGCTGTCTTTGCCGAGCCTCACGCCCGTCGATCCTCGGCATGAGCCTGCTCGTCGAGAAACCGACGAGAATTCCCGCATTTTCCCGGCCGTGACAGGGAGCTCTGATCCGTTTCACTGGGTGACAATGGTCCCGGCTTGCGCATATTCCGGGGAAGGGAAGTGCGATGCGCGACATCGATCCGCTGCGCCCCGAAGATCCCGACCGGGTCGGCGACCACCGGCTCACCGGGCGGCTGGGCGAGGGCGGTCAGGGCGTCGTCTACCTCGCCGTGGACGGCGACGGTGGCCGGGTCGCCGTCAAGCTCCTGCACGCCCGGCTGCTGCGCGGCGCCGCGGCGCAGGCCGAATTACGCGATCAGATGGCCCTGGTGCGGCGGGTGGCGGACTTCTGCACCGCGAAGGTCCTCGATTTCGGCATGGACGGCGACCGTCCCTACATCGTCACCGAGTACATCGACGGCCCGTCGTTGCAGACGCTCGTCGAGACCGACGGCCCGCTGAGCGGCGGCGCACTCCAGCGGCTGATGGTCGGCACGGCGTCGGCGCTCGCGGCCACCCACCAGGCCGGCGTCCTGCACCGGGACTTCACGCCGCACAACGTTCTCATCGGCGCGGACGGGCCACGAGTGATCGATTTCGGCATCGCGCGGGCGCTGGACACCGATGCGACGACCACCAGCGGGCTCGTCGGCACCCCCGCGTACACCGCGCCGGAGCGGCTGGACGGAGACCGGCCGGGCGCGCCGGCCGACGTCTTCGGCTGGGCGGCGACGATGACGTTCGCCGCGACCGGGCGGCCGCCGTTCGGCACCGATTCCGTCGCCACGGTGCTCAACCGGATCCTCCACGACGAGCCCGGCCTCGACGGCGTTCCATGGCCGTTCCGTGACGTGATCGGCCGGTGCCTGGCCAAGGATCCGGAGCGGCGGCCGGAGGCCCGCGACGTCCTGCTGCGGCTGCTCGGTTACGCGGAGGCGGCCCCGGCCACGGCCGGCGCACCGGAGGGGCTCCTGCGCGCCGATCGGCTGACCGTCGACCGGCCGGATCGGTTCACCCCGCGGCACCCGGCCCCGGTGCCACCGTCGCGACGGTGGTGGCGCGGCCGGGGCCGGGCGCTGATGGCGGCCGGTGTCGCCGTCGTCGCCATCGGCGGCTCGGCGATGGCGTTCGTCCTGAACCCCGACGGCCGGCACCACCGGCACGTGACACCTCCCTCCGCCCCTCCCACGGTCACGGTCGGCTCGGCCAACTTTCCCGAGAGCCACCTGCTCGCCGAGATCTACGCGCAGGCGCTCGAGGCGAAGCGCATCAGGGTCATCCGGAGATTCGACCTGGGCGACCGCGAGACCTACTTCAGTCAGGTCGCGTCGGGACAGATCCAGGTGATGCCGGAGTACAACGGCGCGCTCGCCGAGTCGCTCGACCACACCGGCGAGGCGGTCGGCACGGACGAGGTCAACGCGGTGCTGAGACGCGTGCTGCCGCCCCAGCTCCAGATGCTCGCCTCGGCGCGGGCGGAGGACAAGGACTCGGTCACGGTGTCCAAGAGGACCGCCGACCAGTACCACCTGCGCACCATCGCCGATCTCGCCCCGATCGCGGGCCGGCTCGTGATGGGCGGGCCACCGGAGTTCCAGACCCGGCACCAGGGCCTCGTCGGGCTGCGCGGAACGTACGGGCTGGGGTTCCGCAGCTACCAGCCGTTCGAGACCGGGGACCGCGACACCATGATCCAGCAGCTCGGGAACGACGTCATCCAGGCGGCGAACCTCTTCACGACCGAGCCCGCGATCGCCGAGAACCACTTCGTCGTCCTCGCCGATCCGAAGCACCTCTTCAGCGCGCAGAACGTCACTCCGCTGGTCTACCGGTCGGCGCTCAACACCGCCGGGCGGGCCGCGCTGGACGCCGTCTCGGCCAAGCTGACCACCGAGGACCTGCTGACCATGAACACCAAGGTCTCGGTCAACCAGGTCGACCCCACGGCGGTGGCCAAGGACTGGCTGCAGCGGACCGGCCTCCTCGAGTGAGGCCGGTGTCGTGACGGGGTGCCACCGGCACTGACTGGTTGATCAAGTCACGCAATGATCATCTTCCGGTCGCCGGACCGCCACCAAGATCAAGTCGACTGTGTGCACTACGTCCATGATCGTTAAGGGGACACCGTGCCACGTCGACTCAGGTCCATCGGCGCCCTGCTCGCCACGACCGCCCTGTCTCTCACCGTCGCCACCGGAACCGCCCACGCCGGCTCCCCGGCGGACGCCGTCATCGGCGGCACCGGGAAGGCGAGTCCCAGCGCGGCCGACGGCGCCGACTACTGGACGCCCGAACGCATGGCCGCCGCCACTCCCGCCGCCGACCCCACCGACACCTCCACCACCCCGTCCAGCCCGCCGTCGTCGGGAATCTCGCAGAGCAGCCCGGGCAGCCTGCCCGCAGGCTCCGCAGCCGCTCCGGGGACCGTCACACCGCAGGCGCTGACGTACTTCTGGCAGTCCAAGGTCTGGGCCTCGCACGGCGTGATGCCCGCGACGACCATCGGCAAGCTGTACTTCACCGACACGTCGGGCGAGGGCCACTGGTGCACGGCGACCACGATCGCGTCGAACAACCGCAGCACGATCTGGACGGCCGGGCACTGCGTCACCGACGGCAAGAAGCACTGGTACTCGAAGTTCCTCTTCGCCCCGGACTACCACGACGCCGAGTGGCCGTACGGCACCTGGTCCGGCAAGGCCTGGGCGGCCCCGAACGGCTACTACGACGGCGGCGACAGCATGTATGACATGGCCGCCATCGCCCTGTACAACAACAACTCCGGCAGCAAGGTCGGAGACGTCGTGGGCCAGCAGGGTTACCAGTTCAGCGACTCCAACAGCGGCCGCCTGTGGCCGGACGTCCGCTCCTTCGGCTACCCCCAGGACACCCACCCCGCCCGCTCCGACATCGACCCGAACGCCCACGACCTGCGCTTCTGCGTCGGCGAGGTGACGACACCCGCGTACCAGGAGATCTCCTGCGACATGGGCCACGGCGCCAGCGGCGGGCCGTCCCTCTACGACCTCCAGCTCTCCCGCGGCTGGGGATACATCATCGGGCTCAACAGCTTCCAGAACTCTATGGCCAGCCACATCAACTTCGGCCCGGTCCTCGGCACCGCCGCCGTCAACGCGCTCAACGCGGTGAAGTCCCAGTAGGCCGCCGCGCCGATCAGCCCTTGACGGTGAGCAGCGGGCGGAGCTCGACGACCGGGTCGGCGACGCCCGCCCGGCCCAGGCTGGACACGACCGGGCCGATGTCCTTGTAGACCCAGGGCGCCTCCTGCTTGAGGTCACGGCGCCACGCGGCCATCACGTCCGACCGGCGGGTCACGGCCGGGTCGTGGTGGTCGAGGGGCGTGACGACCCGGAAGTCCCGCAGGAAGGCGTCCAGGTCGGCGTCGCCTCCGCGTGAGGCGGCACCGCGGGGGACACGGCGGCCCGCGCCGTGGCAGGCGCTCGCCAGCGTGCGCGGGTTCCCATGCCCGCGCAGCACGTAGCTGGCCGCGCCCATCGAGCCCGGCACGATGACCGGCTCGCCCCACATCGCGTACGGCCCGCCGGCCGCCTCGGCGTATCCACCCGCCGGCGTCGCGCCCTTCCGGTGGACGACGTGGCCGTCGTCGCCCTGCCAGAGCAGGTTGTGCGGAGCGTCGTACACCACGTCGCCCGAGAGCTCCCCGCACTCGGCGGCCAGCCCGATGCGCATCATGAGCGCGAGGAAGAACCGGTTGCCGACGGCGAAGTTCGCCGCGTTGCCGAACGCGTCGAGATACCGCCGCCGCGCCCCCTCGGACCGCTCGTCCAGCAGCATCGGGAGGATGCCGTTGTCCGGCAGCGGCACGCCGCGTGGCCACATCGCCTTCGCCTGTTCCAGCCCGGTGGCGTTGGCCTGGTGTCCCAGGGACAGCGAGCCGCTGTGCACCATCAGCACCACCTGGCCGGGCGTGAAGCCCCAGGCGTACGCGGCCTGCCGGTCGTGCACGGCCGCGACGTACTGCAGCTCCGCGAAGTGGTTCCCGCCGCCGACGCTGCCGATGATGCTGTCGTAACTGGTGCCGCCCGCGCTGTCGATCCAGTCCCGGAACGCCTCCGCGGTCGTGGTCGGGTACCGGGCCGCGTGGATCCGCCCGGCATCGGCGTCACCGGGCCGCAGGGCCGGCCATACCCCGTCGGCGACCGGGTCCCCGGCGTCCAGGAGCCCGGGCAGGCCGTCGCGCAGCAGCGCCTCGCGCTGCACGCCGGACAGGGCGATCCGCCGCCCGCCCTCGAAGAACAGGTGCCGGAGCCGCCGCTCCAGCGCGTCCAGGCACGGGCGCACCCGGTCGACGGTCAGCGACGTCGTCTCCAGCCGCATGCCGCAGTTGATGTCGTTGCCGACCGCCTGGGGGATCAGCGCGCCGTGGCTCCGCAGCACGGTGCCGATCGGGATGCCCGCGCCCTTGTGCAGGTCGGGGGTGAGGACGACCCGGTCGATCGCCGCGCCGGAGTGGCCGGTCGCCGCCGAGAGCCGGTCGAGCGTGCCGGCGGTGTCCAGCACGGTGAGGATCTCGTCGATCGCGCTGGACTCGATGGGCACGTCCGGCCCGGCGCAGATGTCGATGGGGACGTCCCACCGGTTCGGCAGGGTGAGCCAGTCGTCGTCGACGCGGACGAGCCGGGGGTCGGGAGAGGAGGCGAGGGTCCGCCGCTTGGCGATGGTCATGAGGACTTCCTGATTGCTGCTGGTGGGAGGGCATGGGTGGATGGCGCCGCCATCCGTGGATCGATGACGCACGGGATGCCGCCGGAGTGGGTCCGGCGACGTGCTCCCCGGGTTCAGCAGCCGCAGGGTGGACCCAGCGTAACGATCGCGATCAACGCGGTCGACCGGATATCCGCGGTCATACCGGGATGTGGCCGCCGAGGCGGCGTGTCAGCTCGGCCGCCGCCTCGCGGACGCGGGCGGCGATGTCCGGCCACTCGTCCTCGTCCCGGGTCTCGCGCCGGAACGTCACGGTGATCGCGGCGGCCGGGCGGCCGACGTGGTCGAAGCTGCACGCCGCGATGCTGGCGAACCCCTCGGTCACGTGACCGTCCTCGATCGCCCAGCCGCGCCGGGCGTCCTCGGCGAGCAGCCGCCGCAGCTCGCGCAGGGACGTCGGACCGGCACCGGTGCGGTCGACGAAGGCCCCGGGGAACAGCGCGCGCACCTGCACGGCCGGCAGGTGGGCCAGCATCGACCGGCCACTGGCGGTGAGGTACGCCGGTAGCCGTACGCCGACGTCCGTGACCAGCGTCGCGTGGTGCCGGGGCTGCTCCTTCAGCAGGTACAGCGTCTCGGCGCCGTGCAGCACGCCCAGCTGGCCGATCTCGCCGAGCCGGTCGACGAGGCGGACGAGCAGGGGGCGGGCCAGCCGTTCGAGGGGCCCCTGCCGCAGGTACGCCGAGCCGATCTCGAACGCCGTCACACCCAGGCCCCACAGCCGGTCCTCGGGCAGGTAGGTGACGAAGCCGTCCTCGGCCATGGCGGTGAGCAGGTGGTACGTGCTGGACCGCGGCAGCGAGAGCTCCCGGGCGATCGCGGAGGCGGCGAGTGGCCGGGCGGAGGACGCGAGCAGCCGGAGAACGGCCAGCGCGCGCCGCGCCGCGGGCACCTGTTCGGCGGCCATTCCACCCTCCCTCAGGTCAGAGTCTCGCATCTCAGACACCAGGGCCGCCCCCCGGGTCCCGGCCGCCGGACGCGTCGAGTCCAATAGATGCATGGATACGACCAATGGTGGGTCCGTCGACGTCGGGGTGGGGCCGCTCGCCTTCGACCAGGTCGTGGCCGTCGCCCGGCACGGCGCGCGGGTCACGCTGACCGATGAGGCCCTCAAGGCGATCGCCGTCGCCCGGGCGTACGTCGACGAGCTCGCCGCGCGGCCCACGCCCGCGTACGGCATCTCGACCGGCTTCGGCGCGCTGGCCACCCGGCACATCCACGAGGACCTGCGGGCCAAGCTGCAGCTGAACATCGTCCGCTCGCACGCCGCCGGTTCCGGCCCGGAGGTGGAGGCCGAGGTCGTCCGGGCGATGATGCTGCTGCGGCTGAGCACGCTCGCCACCGGGCGTACCGGCGTGCGTCCGGTGACCGCCGAGACCCTCGCCGCGCTGCTCAACGCGGGGATCACGCCGATCGTGTACGAGTACGGCAGCCTCGGCTGCTCCGGCGACCTGGCGCCGCTCTCGCACGTGGCCCTCGCCCTGATCGGCGAGGGCGAGGTGCGCGACGCCGACGGGCGGCTGCGCCCCGCCGCCGAGGCGCTCGCCGAGGCGGGCATCGAACCGCTGAGGCTCGTCGCCAAGGAGGGCCTGGCCCTGCTCAACGGCACCGACGGCATGCTCGGCATGCTCGCCCTGGCCATCGAGGACCTGCGCGGCCTGCTCAAGGCCGCCGACGTCGCCGCCGCGATGAGCGTCGAGGCGCAGCTCGGCACCGACCGGGTCTTCGCCGCCGACCTGCAGGAACTGCGGCCGCACCCGGGCCAGGGCGTCAGCGCCGCCAACCTGCGGGCCCTGCTCGCCGACTCGGCGATCATGGAGTCGCACCGCGGCCCCCACTGCAACCGCGTGCAGGACGCCTACTCGCTGCGCTGCTCGCCGCAGGTCCACGGCGCCGCCCGCGACACCCTCGACCACGCGGCCCTCGTCGCCTCGCGGGAGCTGGCCTCCGCGATCGACAACCCGGTCGTGCTGCCGGACGGCCGGGTCGAGTCCAACGGCAACTTCCACGGCGCGCCCGTCGCGTACGTGCTGGACTTCCTCGCCATCCCGGTCGCGGACGTCGCCTCGATCTCCGAGCGGCGTAGCGACCGGATGCTGGACGTCGCGCGGTCGCACGGGCTGCCGGCGTTCCTCGCGGACGACCCGGGCGTGGACTCCGGCCACATGATCGCGCAGTACACCCAGGCGGGCATCGTCTCGGAGCTCAAGCGGCTCGCGGTCCCGGCCAGCGTCGACTCGATCCCCAGCTCCGCCATGCAGGAGGATCACGTCTCGATGGGCTGGAGCGGCGCGCGCAAGCTGCGGCGGGCCGTCGACGGCCTGACCCGCGTCATCGCCATCGAGATCCTCACCGCCGCCCGCGCCCTCGACCTGCGGGCGCCGCTGCGACCCGGCCCGGCCACCGGCGCGGTGGTCACCGCCCTGCGCTCCCGGGTGCCCGCGCCCGGCCCCGACCGCTATCTCGCCCCGGAGATCGCCGCCGCCGTCGACCTCGTCCGCGACGGCTCCCTCGTCGCCGCCGCCGAATCCGTCACCGGGCCGCTGGCCTGAGTAAGGAGATGCACACGATGGGTCCTCGCCCCGTCCGCGCGCCGCGCGGAACGACGCTGAGCACCAAGGGCTGGCAGCAGGAGGCCGCCCTGCGCATGCTCATGAACAACCTCGACCCGGAGGTGGCCGAGCACCCCGACGAGCTGATCGTGTACGGCGGGTCCGGCCGGGCGGCGCGCTCGTGGGACGCGTTCGACGCCATGGTCCGCTCGCTGCGCTCGCTCGAGGCGGACGAGACGCTGCTCGTCCAGTCCGGCAAGCCGGTCGGCGTCATGCGCACCCACGAGTGGGCGCCGCGCGTGCTCATCGCCAACTCCAACCTCGTCCCGCAGTGGGCCACCTGGGAGGAGTTCCGCCGCCTGGAGGCGCTCGGGCTCACGATGTACGGCCAGATGACCGCCGGGTCGTGGATCTACATCGGCACGCAGGGCATCCTGCAGGGCACGTACGAGACGTTCGCGGCCGTGGCCGCCAAGCGGTTCGGCGGCTCCCTCGCCGGCACGATCACGCTCACCGCCGGGCTCGGCGGCATGGGCGGCGCGCAGCCGCTCGCCGTCACCATGAACGGCGGCGTCGCGATCTGCGTCGAGTGCGACCCGACCCGCATCGACCGCCGCGTCGAGCACCGGTACTGCGACGTGCGCGTCGACGACCTCGACGAGGCGCTGCGGCTGGCCGTGGAGGCCCGCGACGCGCGGCGTCCGCTGTCCATCGGCCTGCTCGGCAACGCCGCCGACATCGTGCCGAAGCTGCTGGAGATGGGCGCGCCGATCGACGTCGTCACCGACCAGACCTCGGCCCACGACCCGCTGACGTACCTCCCGCGCGGCGTCGCCTTCGAGGACATGGCCGACGAGCGCGCCAAGGACCCGGAGGGCTTCACCACCCGGGCCCGCGAGTCCATGGCCGCGCACGTCGAGGCGATGGTCGGGTTCCAGGACGCCGGCGCGGAGGTCTTCGACTACGGCAACTCGATCCGCGGTGAGGCAGAGCTCGCCGGGTACACGCGCGCCTTCGACTTCCCGGGCTTCGTGCCCGCCTACATCCGGCCGCTGTTCTGCGAGGGCAAGGGCCCGTTCCGCTGGGCGGCGCTGTCCGGCGACCCGAAGGACATCGCCCGTACGGACAAGGCGATCCTCGACCTGTTCCCCGAGAACGAACAGCTCGCCCGCTGGATCAAGATGGCGGGGGAGAAGGTCCACTTCCAGGGCCTGCCCGCGCGGATCTGCTGGCTCGGCTACGGCGAGCGCGACCGGGCCGGCCTGGAGTTCAACAAGCTCGTGGAGACCGGCGAGATCAGCGCGCCGATCGTCATCGGCCGCGACCACCTCGACTCCGGCAGCGTCGCCTCGCCGTACCGCGAGACCGAGGCCATGGCCGACGGCTCCGACGCGATCGCCGACTGGCCGCTGCTGAACGCCCTGGTCAACGCCTCGTCCGGCGCGTCCTGGGTGTCGATCCACCACGGTGGCGGCGTCGGCATCGGCCGGTCCATCCACGCCGGGCAGGTCTCGGTGGCCGACGGCACGCCGCTCGCGGCGCAGAAGCTGGAGCGGGTGCTGACCAACGACCCGGGCATGGGCGTCATCCGGCACGTCGACGCCGGCTACGACCGCGCCACCGAGGTCGCGACCGAGCGCGGCGTCCGCGTCCCCATGAACGAGCAGTAGGCCGACCCTTTGAACGGACGGTAGGCCGACCGTTTTGAACGGACGGTAGGCCGACCGTTTTGAACGGACGGTACGGCGATCGCTTGAACGGGCGGTAGGCCGTTCCTTCGAACGGGCGGGTAGGCCGATCCCTCCGCTCCGCTCGCCTGCCATCGGCATGGGAAGGTGAGCGGAGCGGCCGCGTGAGGAGACCGAATGGGTTACGAAGAGATGTGGCGGGACCTGCTCCCGATCGGGCGCGTCTCCGGCGGCGGCTACCGCCGGTTCTCCTGGACGGCCGCCGAACGGGAGTGCCGCGCCTGGTTCGCCGAGGAGGCGGGCCGGCGGGGGCTGACCCTCGAGCAGGACCGCAACGGCAACCTCTTCGCCTGGTGGGACGTCCCCGGAGGCCGCCGGGACGCCGTGCTGACCGGCAGCCACCTGGACTCCGTGCCGGACGGCGGTGCGTTCGACGGGCCGCTCGGCGTCGTGTCGGCCCTGGCCGCCGTCGACCTGCTGCGCGAGCGCGGCGTGACGCCGGTACGGCCGCTGGGGATCGCCGTCTTCGCCGAGGAGGAGGGCGCTCGGTTCGGCGTCGCCTGCCTCGGCTCCCGCCTCCTGACCGGCGCGATCGACCCGGTCCGGGCGCGCGCCCTGCGCGACGGCGACGGCGTGACCTGGGCCGACGCCATGGCCGCCGCCGGGCACGACCCCGAGGCGATCGGCCCCGATCCCGACCTCCTCGCGGGAATCGGCTGCTTCGTCGAACTCCACGTCGAACAGGGCCGGGCCCTCGAAACGCCCGTCGGGGTGGCCAGCGCCATCTGGCCGCACGGCCGCTGGCGGTTCGACTTCACCGGCCAGGGCAACCACGCCGGTACGACGCTGCTGCCGGACCGCCGTGACCCCATGCTGCCGTTCGCGCACACCGTGCTGGCCGCCCGCGATGCCGCCACCCGGCACGAGGCGGTCGCGACCATGGGCAAGGTCCGCGTCACCCCGAACGGCGTCAACGCCATCCCGTCGGCCGTCCAGGCCTGGCTCGACACCCGCGCGCCGGACGACGCCGCCGTACGCGCGACCGTCGCCGACATCCGCGCCGCCGCAGAGAAGGCCGCCCGCGAGCACGGCGTCGAGGTGGCCCTGGCCGAGGAGTCCTACACGCAGGTCGTGGACTTCCACGCGGAACTGCGCGACCGGATCGCCGCGACCCTCGGCGGGCCGCCCGTCCTGCCGACGGGCGCCGGGCACGACGCGGGCATCCTGTCCGCGCACGTCCCCACCGCGATGCTGTTCGTCCGCAACCCCACGGGCGTCTCGCACGCGCCCGAGGAGCACGCCGAGCCCGCCGACTGCCTCACCGGAGTCGAGGCCCTCGCCGATGTCCTGGAGAACCTGATCGCGAAATGAAACGTCACGCCGAGCCCGGTGACCGCCTCACCCGAGTCGGGGCGCTCGCCGCCGTTCTGGAGGACCTGATCACCCCATGAAACCGCGCGCCGAGATCGGTGACCGCCTTAGCCGGGGTCGAGGCGCTCGCCGCCATCCCGGAGAACCTGGTCACGCCATGAAACGTCACGCCGAGATCGGTGACCGCCTCGCAGGGGCCGGGGCCCTCGCCACCGTCCTGAAGGGCCTGAAACCGCACGCCGAGACCGGTGGCCGTCCCGCCGGGGCCGAGATGCTCGCCGCCGCCCCGCAGGACCGGGTCACCCGATGAGACTGCACGCCGAACACGCCTGGCTCGGCGACCGCGTCGCGGCCGACGTCCTCCTCGAGATCGCGGGCGAGCGCCTCGTCCGGGTCACCCCGGGCGTGCCGGCCCCGCCGAACGCCGAACGCCTGCCCGGACTGACGCTGCCCGGCATGGCCAACGTGCACTCCCACGCCTTCCACCGGGCGCTGCGCGGGCGGGTGCAGGCGGGCCGGGGCGACTTCTGGACCTGGCGCACCCACATGTACGAGGTCGCGGCCCGGCTCGACCCGGACTCCTACCTCGCCCTGGCCCGGGCGGTGTACGCCGAGATGGCGCTCGCCGGGATCAGCTGCGTCGGCGAGTTCCACTACGTCCACCACGCCCCGGGCGGCACGCCGTACGCCGACCCGAACGCCTTCGGCGACGCCCTGAAGCAGGCCGCCCGCGAGGCCGGCATCCGGATCACGCTGCTCGACGCCTGCTACCTGACCGGCGGCATCGGCAAGGACCTGGAGGGCCCGCAGCTGCGGTTCGGCGACGGCACGGCGGACGCGTGGGCCGAACGCGTCTCGGAGTTGCGCGCCGACGACCACGCGCGGATCGGCGCCGCCATCCACTCCGTACGGGCCGTCCCCGGCGACCAGATCCGCACCGTCGCCCAGTGGGCCCGGCAGCGCCGCGCGCCGCTGCACGTCCACCTGTCCGAGCAGCCCGCCGAGAACGAGGCGTGCCTGGAGACGTACGGCGTGACGCCCACGCGGTTGCTGGCCGACCAGCGGGCGCTAGGCGGCCGGACCATCGCCGTCCACGCCACCCACCTCACCGCCGACGACATCGGCCTGCTCGGCGCCAGCCAGAGCGGCGTGTGCATGTGCCCGACCACCGAACGCGACCTCGCCGACGGCATCGGGCCGGCCCGTGAGCTGGTCGCCGCCGGGTCGCCGCTGTCGCTCGGCTCCGACCAGCACGCGATGATCGACCTGTTCGAGGAGGCCCGCGCGGTCGAGCTCGACGAGCGCCTCCGTACCCGCAGGCGCGGCAACTGGACGGCCGGCGAGCTCCTCGCCGCCGCGACCTGCAATGGCCACTCGGCGTTGGGCTGGCCCGAGGCGGGCCGCATCGAGCCCGGCTCGTACGCCGACCTGGTGACCGTGGGCCTGGACTCGGTACGCCTGGCCGGCGCCGCCCCCGGCCACCTCGCCGAGTCGGCCGTCTTCGCCGCCTCGCCCGCCGACGTCCGCCACGTCATGGTCTCCGGCAGGCAGATCGTCCGCGACGGCCACCACCTCCTCATCGGCGACGTCCCCCGCGCCCTGACCTCCGCGATCACCGCCCTGACCGACTGAGACCTCAGGAAAGTGACGCCTGCCGGACCGCGTCGAGTGAGGAGGTCGCCGGTCTGTGCAGCAGGTCCGCCAGGTCGGGGCGGGGTGTGTCGGCCCATCCGGAGCGGAAGGCGCCGTAGTAGGCGATCAGCATCTCGATCGCCGGCGCCGGCCACCCGGCCGCCGCCCACTGGGCGCGGCACTCCTCGTCCGAGACCGGGCGGTAGCGGATCTCCCGGCCGGCCAGCGTGCTCGCGAGAGATGCCAGGTCGTGCCAGCTGATCGCGTCCGGGCCGGTCAGTTCATAGGTACGGCCCTCGTGGCCCGACTCGGTGAGGACGTTGGCGGTCGCCTCGGCGAGGTCCGTGACGGCCGCCGGAGTGGCGCGGGCGTCGCCGGCCGGCGCGGTGAGGGTACCGGTGTCCATTGACGACCGGACGTCGCGGTCGAGGGACGCCGCCATGCCGTACAGCATCCGCAGGATCGTCCAGCCGGTGCCGGACGTGGCGACGAGTTTCTCGGCCGCGGCGAAGTCGCGGACGAAGTCGAGCGGGCAGCGGTCCAGGTCCTGCCAGCCGGTGAACACGACGCGGCCGGCCCCCGCCGCCAGCGCGGCGTCGACGGCGGCCGCCTGCTGCCGCGCCCGGGTCTCGGACGCGGTGCCGTAGTTGGTGGCGTTGATCAGGACCGTGGTGGCCCCGGCGAAGGCGTCTCGAAGCGTTTTGGGCCGGTCGAAGTCGCCGTGGCGCACCCGGACGCCCTGGTCGGCGGGCCGGGTCGCCTGGGCGGGGTCGCGGACGCTGACGGCCAGTTCGCCGGCCGGTATCCGGGTCAGAAGATGGTCGACGACGAGGCGGCCGAGGGGTCCGTTCGCGCCGGTTACAACGATCACGAGATCTCCTTGGGGATCGACTAAAGTGGGGCGCACGCCCCGCTTAGGGAATATACGGGGCGATCGCCCCGTTTACAACGTGTGTTGAGGGAGCCATGCCGGACGACACATCAGCCGACGCCCGAAAGCGCAGGTCGCCGCGCGCGGACGCGGTCCGGAACAGGCAGCGGGTCCTGTCGGCGGCCCGTGAGGCCTTCGCCGCCGAGGGGCCGTCGGTCAGCCTCGACGACATCGCCCGTCGTGCGGGAGTGGGCGCCGGTACCGTTCACCGTCACTTTCCGACCAAGGACGAGCTGCTCAGGGCGGTCATCGTCGACCGGCTGGAGGAGTTGGCGACGGCCGCGCGAGGGCTCGCCGACGCCGCCGATCCCGGCCAGGCGTTCTTCACCTTCCTGCGGCAGTTGGTCGCCGAGTCCCGGCACAACCTCGCGGTCTCGACCGCGCTCACCGATCCGTCGGATGTCGGCGGCGCGGTCCTGGAGGCCGGCGGCGCTCTGCGCGAGGCTCTCGCCGCACTCCTCTCTCGTGCGCAGGAAGCCGCCGCCGTTCGGTCGGACGTCGACGCGGACGAGCTCCACGCGATCATCCTGGGAGCGCTCACCATGGAGCAGCATCTCCCGCCCGATTCCCGGGGGCTGGGCCTGGCGGTCATCGTCGACGGCCTGCGTTCCGTGCGCGATCGCTGATCGGGCGCGGAAGACGGCGAGTCCCCGGCGGCGGCCTCGCGGCCCGCACTGCCGCTGCCCGCCGTCCGGGATGCGCTGCCGGCTGTACGCGCATCGGTGTGCGTGATCGTCCGCTCTTCTCGACAAACGGGGCGAGCGCCCCGTATCGTTCTAAGCGGGGCGCTCGCCCCGTTAATCCTGCACGAGTCACAAGAGGACGCCTAATGTCGACGACCACCCCCCGCGCAGTCATCGAGCACCTGCTCTCCCTCACCGCCACCGGGCCCACCGAGAAGATGGCCGACCTGTTCACCGAGGACGCGACGTTCGAGGCTCCGACCGCACCGCCCGGCGCGCCCGCGCACGAGGTCGGACGCGAGACGTTCCGGGCGCACCTGGCCGCCGGGGCGCAGATCCAGGAGTTCACCGGCATCGACCAGGTCACCATCCACGAGACCGCCGACCCCGAGGTCGTCATCACCGAATATCGACTACACGGCCGCGTGCTCACCACTGACACCCGGTTCGCCGCCGACATCGTCATGATCACCAGGGTTCGGGACGGCCTGATCACCTGGATCCGCACCTACTCCCACGAGAAGGCCCAGCCGGCCGCCGCCTGACCTCGTACGGCCTGGCCGGCGCGCTCTCCCGTCCGCGGCAACCTTTCGGGCGTGCCGCGCGACTGGGGAGGTGGCGGCGCGGTCTCCGGACGGCAAGGACCGCGTTGCCTCCGTTCAGCCACGAGGTAAGGATTTTCATGCGCAAAGCCCTGCTCGTCGCCGGTCTGGCAGCCCTCTCGGCCGGCACGACCTTCGCCGTGACCCAGACCGGCGGGGGTCGGATCTCCACCGTCTCCAGCGGGTCGACGGCGTCCAAGGCGCCGACGGTCACCGTGGCGGCCTGGCCGAAGCCCACCACCACGAAGAAGCTCACCGCCACGCGGAAGGTGACGACGTCGTACGACGGGAGGCTCACGCGGTTCGTGGCCGGAGGGAACCTCGGCAACGGCGGTCAGGGCGAGAGCCAGAAGGCGATGTTCGAGCTGGCCGACGGCGCGGTGCTGAAGAACGTCGTCATCGGCGCCCCGGCCGCCGACGGCGTGCACTGCAAGGGCACCTGCACCCTGCAGAACGTCTGGTGGGAGGACGTCGGCGAGGACGCGGCGACGTTCAAGGGCACCAAGGCCGGCCAGACCATGACCATCGACGGGGGCGGTGCCCGGAAGGCGTCGGACAAGGTGTTCCAGCACAACGGCCCCGGCACCATGGTCATCAAGAACTTCCAGGTGGAGGACTTCGGCAAGCTCTACCGGTCCTGCGGAAACTGCTCCAGGCAGTACGCACGTCACGTGATCTTCCAGAACATCACGGTGACCGCGCCCGGCAAGGCGATCGCCGGGATCAACCCCAACTACGGCGACACCGCGAGGTTCTCCCGGATCACCGTCCGCGGCGACGCCAAGAAGAAGATCACCGTCTGCGCCCGCTACCAGGGCGTGACGCACGGCGAGCCGAAGAAGACCGGCAGCGGTCCCGACGGCAGGTACTGCCTCTACAAGCCGTCCGACGTGACCTACCGCTGACCCGAGGGCACCATCACCGGCGTCCGCTAGGCCGAGTGACACAGCGGACGCCGGTGATCTCGGCTCGTGCGGAATCGCCGCATGACGACTGTGCTCTGCGTACCCCAATGGCAAGGCTCGGCGTCGGGCAAGGCGCCCCGGCTGATGGCGGGTGCCCGCCGTGCCGCCGAGCTCGTTCCGTTCGACGCGGTGGTGACCGTGCCGGTGCTGGAGACCGCCGGGGAAGGCGCCTGACGACATCATCGGGGCGGCCCTCACCGAACACGCGCCGTCCGGCGACGACGTCGACCTCGGCGAGGCCGATGTGATCCGCCGGCTGGGCGCCGCGCTGACGCGCTGACGGCGGGGATGGCCGCGCCAGGGCGCAGCGCCGGGGACCTATGCTCATCCCGCCATGCGTATCCGGATACTGGGGCCGCTGCAGGTGCGGGCGGGGGACGGGCGGCCGGTCGAGGTCGGCGGGACGCGGCTGCGCCTGCTGCTGATCCGGCTCGCGCTCGATCCCGGGCGCCTGGTCACGGCCGAGCGGCTCATCGACGATCTGTGGGACGGTGAGCCGCCGGTCGATCCGGCCGGCGCCCTGCAGAGTCTCGTCGCCCGGCTGCGCCGCGCGCTCGGCGAGGACCGGGGGCTGATCGCCTCCCACCCCGCGGGCTACCGCCTCGACCTGCCGCCGGACACGGTGGACGCCGAGGCGTTCGAGCGAGCGGGGGCCGAGGCGCGCGCCGCGTTGTCGGCGGGCGAGCCGGCGCGCGCGGTCGCCGTGCTGGACGAGGCGCTCGCCCTGTGGCGGGGAACGCCCCTGGCGGACGCGGCCGGTGCGGCCTTCGCCGCCGCGCCGGCGGCGCGGCTGGAGGAGCTGCGGCTGTCCATGGTCGAGGACCGGATCGACGCCGCGCTCGCCGCGGGTGTGCCGGTACCGGTCGCGGAGGTCGAGGCGTCGGCCGCCGCCCATCCCACCCGGGAACGCCTGCAGGCCAGGCTCATGCGGGTCCTGTGCGCTGCCGGCCGCCGGGCCGACGCCCTGGAGGCGTACGAGCGGGTGCGGCACGCGCTCGCGGACGGGCTGGGCGTCGATCCCGGACCGGAGCTGCGGGGCGCGCATCGCGCGGCGTTGCGGGAGGAGGCCGCGTCGCGGCCCGGCGCGCTGCCCGCCCGGTCGACGCGGTTCATCGGCCGCGATCGCGAACTCACCGGGGTCCGCGCCGCTCTGGAGGACGCCCGGCTCGTCACCCTCACGGGGTTCGGCGGCACCGGCAAGACGCGGCTGGCCGTCGAGGTCGCGGACGGGTGGCCGGAGCCGGTCCGGATGGTCGAGCTGGGAGCCGTCACCGCGCCGGGCGGAGTGGCGCCGGCCGTCATGTCTGCGGTGGACGACGGCGAGGCCGGCGCGTTCGGGGCGTTCGCGTCGGCGGATCCCCTGGACCGGCTGGTGGCGGCGCTCGCCGGCCGCCGCCTCCTGCTGCTCCTCGACAACTGCGAGCACATCGTCGACGCCGCGGCTGAGCTGGCCGAACGCCTGCTGGCGGCCGCGCCGGAGGTCCGGATCCTCGCCACCAGCCGGGAGCCCCTGGCGATCGCGGGGGAGTCGCTGTACCCGGTGGCGCCGCTCGGCCTGCCGGAACCCGGCACCGACCCCCGGCAGGCCCCGGCGGTGAGCCTCTTCGCGGATCGGGCGGCGGCGGTCCGGCCCGGCTTCGCCGTGACGGACGACATCGTCCGGGTCTGCCGCGAACTGGACGGCATCCCGCTCGCCATCGAGCTCGCCGCCGCCCGGCTGCGGTCGCTGACCGCCGACCAGCTCGCCGAGCGGATCGGCGATCGCTTCCGCCTCCTCGACCACGGCCGGCGGTCGGCCCTGCCCCGGCACCGTACGCTCAGGGCGGTCGTCGACTGGAGCTGGGACCTGCTCGACGAGGCCGAGCAGGCGCTGCTGCGCCGGATGTCGGTGTTCGTGGGCGGCGCGGACGCCGGGGCCGTACGCCGGGTGTGCGCTCCCGGCGGCGACGTGGTCGAGGCACTGGCCGGGCTGGTGGACAAGTCCCTGGTCATCGCGGTCGCCGACGGTACGAGCGTGCGGTACCGGCTGCTGGAGACCGTCCGGGAGTACGCCGCCGGCCGGCTGGAGGAGGCGGGGGAGACCGCGGCGGTGACGCGCGCGCACGGCGCGTACTACCTGGAGCTGGCGGAGACGGCCGAGCCCCTGCTGCGCGGCCGCGACCAGCTCGTCTGGCTGGCGCGGCTCGACGCCGATCAGGGCAACCTGGACGCCGCGCTCGGCCAGGCGGTGGCGTCCGGGCTGGCGGAGACCGCACTGCGGATGGTCGTCGCGCGGGTCTGGCCATGGGTCCTGCGGGGCGGGTGGCGTCAGGTCGGCGAGTGGGCGTCCAGGGTCCTCGACGCCGCCGGACCCGAACCACCGCCCGGCTGCGAGACGGCCCACGCCATCTGCGTGCTGATCGCCTCGTCGGACGGCGCGCCGTTCGGGGTCCGGCAGGTCACCCCCGCGCTCGGCCGGGCCCTGCGGGTCATCGAGCGCAGCGATCATCCGGCGGCGTTCGCGGCCTGGGCGCTCGCGGGCGGCCACGCGGGGGAGGCCCCGGGCGATCGGCTGGGCGCCCTGGTCGAGCGCTTCGGCGGGCACGCCGACCCGTGGCTGCGGGCGATGACCCGGCTCGTCGAGGGAATCGTGGAATTCGAGTGGACCGCGGGCGGCGCGGCACGGGCCGAGGCGCACGTGCGGGCGGCGCTGGACCTGTTCGACGAGGTGGGCGACCGGTGGGGGCAGGCGTTCTGCCTGTACGAGCTGGCCCTGATCCTGGCGAACCGCGGATCCTGGGCCGACGCCGCGTCGGCGCTGGAACGGGCGCGGGCGCGGGCCGCCGAGATCGGCGCGGTCGAGGAGATCCCCGCGCCCATGATGCTGCTCGTCCAGCTGGGGCAGGCGCGGGCCCGAGCCGGCGATCACACCGGCGCCCGGACCGATCTGGAACGGGCACTCACCGCCGCCGACCGCGGCGGGGACGCGCTCGGGCGGGCGCGGGTCCGCGGCGCGCTGGGCGAGCTCGCGCTGCTCGGCGGCGACCTCGACGAGGCCGCCCGGTGGCTGCGGGACGCGCTCGCGATCGCGCCGGAGCGGGCCCCCGCCCAGTTCGTCGCGCTGCTGCGCGGCGTCCTGGCCCGCGCCGAGACGGCCCGGGGCGACTCCGGCGCTGCCCGCGTCCTGCACGCCGAGGCCCTCGGCCTGATGGCGGGGACCGGGGACGACGTGGCCCGCGCGACCGCCGTGGAGCACGCCGCCGCGTGGTGCCTCGACCAGGGCGACGCCGAGTGCGCCGCGACCGTCCTGAGCGCGGCCCGTACGCTCCGGGGCATCGACGAGACGGACGACCCTTGGATCCGGGAACTGCTGGGCCGGTGTGCGGCCGCGCTGGGAGAGGCGCGCCTCCACGCCGCGTGGGAGCGCGGCCGCGTCCTCTCCCGGCCCGAGGACCTGCTGCTTCAGGCGATGGAGCGCAGGTAGGCGTCCGGGTCCGCGTCGTAGGACCCGATGTACCCGTCGGGCCGGACCACCACGATCCCGTCGGTGCCGTACGCCGCGCGGGCGTGCCCCTCGGTGTCGACGAGGTCACCGCCCTCGCCCACCGTGTAGGCGCGTACCGCCGGCCCGTACGACGCATTGATGCGGGCGACGGTCTCCGCGTGGGTCGCGCCGAAGCCCAGCACCGTGACGTGCGGGCCCCGGAACACGTCGAACAGCCGGGCCGGCCGTCCGTCGGCGCTGTGGCAGGGCGCGTCCGGCGCGCGCCCACCGGCCTTTCCGCCGCCGACGGACAGGGGGCTGTCGGGGTAGCCGATGCCGAGCTGCTGCGTCTCCTCACCGCGCCGGAACGCGTCCGCCTGGCCCTCCACGGCCTTCCGGTACAGCCTCGTGCTGATGCCGAGCACCCCGGCGGCGACCGGCAGGCGCTCCTCTTCGTAGGTGCCCAGCAGCGTGTCGCCGCCCCGGGCGAGCTTCCATCCCAGGTTGTAGGCATCCTGGATGCCGGTGTTGAGTCCCTGCCCGCCCGCCGGGGAGTGCACGTGGGCGGCGTCTCCGGCTAGGAACACCCGGTCGGCGCGGAACCGCTCCGCCATCCGGATGTTGACCCGGTAGACCGACGTCCAGCCGATGTCCGTGAGCCGTACGTCGGCGACCGAACTGACGATCTTCTGGAACGTCTCCAGGGACAGGTCCGGCGTCTCCTCCCCCTCGATGGGAGCGGTCAGCTGGAAGACGTCGGTGCCGGGCAGCGGGCACAGCCCGACGGTCAGCTTCTGGGTGGCCATGTCGCCCCATACGTGCCAGTGGCCGCGGTCCAGGTCGCCGGTGCGGACGTCGGCGATCAGCATCCGCTCCGCCTCGTGCGTCTCCCCGTCGAACCGGACCCCGAGCCGCTTGCGGACGAGGCTGCGCCCGCCGTCCGCGCCGACGAGGTACGCGGCGCGCACCCGGCGGCCGCCGTCGAGCTCGACCGTGACGCCGTCGGTGTCCTGCTCGAAGCCGGTGACCTCGGCCTGTTCCACCCGCCCGCCGAGCTCCGCGAGCCGGTTCCGGAGGATCTCCTCGGTGCGCCACTGCGGCACCATCCAGACGTTGGGGTAGGGCACGTCCGGGGTCGGCTCGGCCGGTTCGTGCATGCGGCCCTGCCACACCACCGACCCGTTCTTGTAGGCGTTGATCAGCGGGTAGGGGGCGCCGGACGCCAGCACGGCGTCCACCACGCCGAGGTCGTCGAACACCTCGAGCGTGCGGGGCTGCAGCCCCTTTCCACGCGATCCGGTCAGCTGCTCCCGCTCGACGATCCGGAAGTCGACGCCACGGCGGGCGAGGTCACAGGCCAGGGTCAGGCCGGCCGGACCGGCTCCGGCGATGAGGACGTGGGTCTCTGTCTCGTTCATGCCGCCGACGATGGACCGGGCCGCTGTCATCCCACCGGCATCCCGCTGTCAGCGCGGTCCTCTTGAGCTCTGAATTGCCATACGGTACGGTATGGCCGTCCATTTCCCCGGCACATTATTGGCTTATGACACACCCATCTAATTCCGACGCCGGTTACCCGAATGAGAATCCAGACTGGGGTTCGCAGGGCCGGCCGCCCATGCCCGCGTACGGTGAGCAGTCGTACGGACCACCACCGTCACACCCTCCGACCGGCGAAAAGATGAGCGGACTGGCCGTTGCCAGCTTCGTCTTCGGCCTGACCGGGTGCCTCTCCCTCTTCGGGGTGATCCTCGGCATCTCCGCGCTTCGTCAGATCAAACGGGACGGCGACCGCGGTCGTGGATTCGCGATCACTGGAATTGTTCTCGGGGGCATTTGCAACGGAACTGCGGCGATCCTCGTCATTGCCTCCTTCGCCGCCGGCTCCTAGCGGACGAACGATGGACCGGGCCGCTGTCACCTCACTGGCATTCGCTGTCGGTGCGTCGGCCCGGTCCGCCCCCTTCTCGCCGGCGACGTACCGGAGGCCTTGGCCGGCGCGGGCGCCGGGACGCGCCGGCCAAAGAAGCGGACCGCCGGACGAGCTTCGTGCTGCGGTCCTTCTCCTCCGGAGCTGTGACGCCGGGTCGCGGCGGACGGCCCGAGGCCTGTCCGCCGGGAACCGCTGGTAGCAGCCGCCGCCCCACCATACGGCACCGTATGGGACGTGTAAAATGGGGATCCGCGATCAGATCGACGGCTCGCCGTGCGGGACGAAGCGCCGATCGTCTCTGCCGTACCTCATCCGGGATGACGGACCGGGCCGGGGTGGCGCCCGTACGGCGACGTATGGGGGTCGGTCACTGCGGTAGTGTGCGGCCGTGGTGAAGGAGCAGGGCAAAGGCGGCGGCCGGCGGCTGACGGCGCAGGATTGGGTGGACGCGGCGCTGACCGCGCTGGGCGAGGGCGGCCTGGCCGCGGTGGCCGTCGAGCCCCTCGCGAAGCGGCTCAAGACCACCAAGGGCAGCTTCTACTGGCATTTCGCCAACAGGGAGGCCTTGATCGAGGCCGTGTTGAAGCGCTGGGAGGAGCTCAACACCGAAAGCGTCATCAAGGCGGTGAACGACGAACCGGACCCGGAACGGCGGCTGCGGAACCTCTTCAAGGAGGTCCCCGCGGCGACCGACGGGGATCCGATCGAGGTCGTCCTGGTGGGCAATGTCAGACACCCGCAGGTCGCCGCCGTACTCCAGAGGGTCACCGAGCGCCGCATCGACTACGTGACCCAGATCTTCACCGAGCTCGGGTTCCCGGCCGATGAGGCGCGCCGCCGTGGCGTGCTGATCTACACCAGCCACCTGGGTCAGACCCACCTGATGCATGCCGCGCCGAACGTGCTCCCGGCGAGCAGGGCCGAGCGCAAGCGCTATCTGGAAACGCTGCTCGAAATCCTGCTGCATCGCGAATGATCCTTGATCGTCCAACCTGCGCGCCGTCGTCGGATCAAAGTCTGGACGAAAAAGACCGCCCCGGCCGATGGTCCGGGGCGGTCGACACCTGCGAAGTCGGCCGTACTCGATCTTCTTGATCTTTCCTTCGACCTTGCCGGCTCAGGCCTGCTTCGCTCCGCCCTTCAGGCTCCTTCGGTGGCCTCGTCGGAATCGCGCTGAGGGCGGTTGGAGGGGTGGTGCCGGTCACGGCCTGCCTCGCGGAGGCGGTCACCTAGGGGGATCGCCGTGACCGACACCGTCGACGGGCGGGCGCGGTGCCGCGAGAACGTCGCGCCCGCCCGCGATCTAACCGGCGGGTGAAGCGTCCGTCGGACGAGTGTTACGGCACGTGCGATTCGTTGGCGACGATGGGGGCGTGGCCGTCGCCGGCGACGATGGGGGCGTGGCCGTCGCCGGCCGCGATGCTCGGCGGCGGCGGGATGAGGCGCGAGTTGGCGGGTGCGGCGGGCAGGGATTCGTCGGCGGAGGCCGCGGTGGCGCTTGCTCCCAGCACGCCCACCCCGAGGGTGAATCCCAGCGCCGCCACGCCGATCAGCTTCCTGTGGTTCATGTGACCCCTTCTCTCCGTGCGGGATTCCCGTGGTGTTCGCACGGAACCCGCGCCGATACCAACCATACGGTTGCGTATGGGGGAACCATACCATACGCAACCGTATGGTCAGGCCCCGGGTCATCTCGGATGTCAGACGGCATCGCGCTCCGGGCGCGATCCGCAAGCTGCCTCGGGTGCGATGCTGGCGATGCACGGACCGAGCGAGCCGGAGGCATCTGTGAGCATCGTGATCACGAACATCGGGGAGCTGGTCGGCGCCGACGAGGAGCGCTGGCTGATGCGGGACGCCGCGCTGGTCATCGATGGGGACCGGATCGCGTGGGCGGGGTCCGCAGCCGAGGCGCCGGCCGCCGACGAGGTGTACGACGCGGGCGGCCGGGCGGTGCTGCCCGGGTTCGTCGACTCGCACGCGCACCTGGTGTTCGCGGGGGAGCGCGCGGAGGAGTTCGCCGCACGCATGAGCGGCCGGCCGTACGCAGCCGGGGGCATCCGTACGACGGTCGCGAAGACCCGCGCCGCCTCCGACGAGGAGCTCGGCGCCAACGTACGGCGGCTGGTCGCGGAGATGGCCCGGCAGGGCACCACCACCGTGGAGTGCAAGTCCGGGTACGGGCTGACCGTCGCCGACGAGGAGCGCGCGGTACGGATCGCGGCCGGGCTGGTCGACGAGGTCACCTACCTGGGCGCGCACGTCGTCCCGGCCGGGTCCGACCCGGACGAGTACGTCCGGCTGGTCACGGGGGAGATGCTGCGGGCCTGCGCGCCGTACGCGCGGTGGATCGACGTGTTCTGCGAACGCGGGGCGTTCGACGCCGACCAGACTCGGGAGATCCTGACCGCGGGCCGGGACGCCGGGCTGGTCCCGCGCCTGCACGCCAACCAGCTCGGCCACGGCCCGGGCGTCCAGATCGCCGTGGAGTACGGTGCCGCGTCCGCCGACCACTGCACGTTCCTGTCCGACGCCGACGTGACCGCGCTCGCGGACTCCGAGACGGTGGCGACCCTGCTGCCCGGTGTGGAGTTCTCCACCCGGCAGCCCTATCCCGACGCCCGCCGTCTCATCGACGCGGGGGTGAGCGTGGCGCTCGCCACCGATTGCAATCCGGGCTCCTGCTACACCTCCAGCATGGCGTTCTGCGTCGCCGTGGCGGTCCGGGAGATGCGGATGACGCCGGAGGAGGCGGTACGGGCGGCCACCGAAGGCGGCGCGCGGGCGCTGCGCCGGACCGACGTGGGGCATCTGCGGCCGGGCGCGCGGGCCGACGTTCTGCTGCTCGACGCCCCGTCGCACATCCACCTGGCGTACCGGCCCGGTGTTCCGCAGGTGGCGAAGGTGTGGCGGGCCGGACTGCTGGTCTGACAATAGAAGGATGGCTCGCGTCAATTATTTTATTAATTGATCTTGTCAAATAAGCGGTTACTGATTTACGGCCCGAGGTGGCCACACTGTGGCGTTGACTGTTAACCCATCGTCATCCACTCTTGAGGGGACAGCCCCCAGCCCCTCGGGAGCCTCCTGATGTCCAAGCACGTCTGCCACATGCCGACCCGCCCGCCTCTCGCGATCAGGCGATGATCGCGCGATCGCACGACCCCGGCGTAGGAAAGATTTCACGAGCGCGGAGAAACCGATGGCTCGCCGAAATCAAAAAATGCCGAGAGGCGGAAATGATACGCATTCTCATCGTCGAGAATACAAATCTTGTACGCGGCGGGCTCGTCGCCCTGCTCGACGGGCAGCCCGACATGTCGGTCGGCGCCGCCTTAGAGTCCGCCGACAAAGCCGTGCCGACCGCACTGGAAATGGACGCCGACGTCGCCCTCATCGGGGCCGGCCTGGCGGGCGGGGACGGTCTCGCGGTCGCCGGTGAGCTGCACGACGAGCTCCCCTCCTGCGGCATCCTCATCATGGCCGGCCGCCGCCGACCAGGCGACCTGCGCCGGGCGGTGGCCGCCGGGGTGATGGGCTACCTCCTGATCGACGCACCGCCCGAGGACCTCGCCCACGCCGTCCGGCGAGTCGCCCAAGGGGAGCGGGTGATCGACGCGGAGCTGGCCTTCGCCGCCCTGCAGACCGCCGACAGCCCGCTGACCGAACGGGAGCTCGACGTGCTGCGGCTGGCCGCCCAGGGAGCGTCATCCGCCGAGATCGCGAACCATCTGTTCCTCTCGGTCCGTACCGTCCGCAACCACATGTCGCGGATCATCGGGAAGATCGGCGCACGTAACCGGGTCGACGCCATTCGCATCGCCGACGACGCGGGTTGGCTCTGAGCCTCCCGCCGGAGTCCGCTCCGGATCCACCCGGCGGCCGGCGGGCGTCCGGTCGCGCAGCGGGCGACCTTCCGCGTCCCCCCGAGCCCACTCGCCCACCGGGCTGCCGTCCACGCCCGCCGGGGACGGTCGCTCCGCCGGGTGGCGGTCCGCGTTCGCTCGGGTCTGCTGGTCCGCCGGATGGGGGTCCGCGCCTGCCGGAGGCGGCTGGTCTGCGCCCGCCCGGGTCGGCCGGTCTGCCGGGTGGCGGTCTGCGTCTGCTCGGGTCGGCTGGTCCGCTGGGTGGCGGTCCGCGCGCGGCAGGGTCGGCTGGTCTGCGCCTGCCGGGGTCGGCTGGTCAGCCGATTGGGCTGTCGTATCCGCCGGACGGCTGTCCGTGCCGGCCGTCCAGTGGCCGTCCAGATCCCGGTACGGCGCGCAGCGGACGAGCAGATCCTCGTGGCCGCCGAGCCAGGCCCGCGTCCCGTCGAGGAGGAGGACCCGGCGGGCACGCCGTGCCGAGGTCATCCGGTGCGCGATGACGATGAGGGAGCCCGACCGCGCGGCGAAGGCCTGCTCGGCGCGCTCCTCGGCCGCGGCGTCCAGGTGGCAGGTGGCCTCGTCCAGTACGACCAGCCGCGCCGGTGACAGGTAGGCGCGCGTCAGCGCGACGAGCTGGCGTTCACCGGCCGACAGCGCGGCGGGGTCGAGTATGGCGTCGTACCCGCCGAGGCGTTCGACGACCGGTGTCAGGCCGACGGCCTCGGCGGCGGCGTCGAGCGTGCGGTCGCCGGGGCCCGTGCCGCCGTCCCAGGCGTCCGGGCGCAGGTAGCAGAGGTTCTCCCGCAGCGTGCCGCCGAAGACGTACGCCTCCTGCGGGATCAGCGTGCGGGCGTCCGGGGTGACCTCCGTGGCGGGCGTCCCGCCCAGGCGCACGGTCCCGCGGGCCGGCGTGAGCAGCCCGGCGATGAGCAGGGACAGGGTCGACTTGCCGATGCCGCTGGGGCCGACGATCGCCAGGTGGTCGCCGTCGAGCACCGACAGGGACAGGTCCTCGATCACCGGGTCGGCCGCCGGCCCGTACGCGAAGGTCACCCCGGACAGCCGCAGGTCCCCGCCGCCGGGCGCGCCGGGGCGGGGCACGGGCGGCACGTCGCCGGCCTCCATCAGGCGGTCGAGGGTGACCGCCAGACGCAGCCCGCTGCCGCCCAGTCCCCGGATCGCGGTGTGCAGGGCGGGGGTGAGCCCTTGGAGGACGTACGTGAGCGCGCCGAGCACCGCGCCGGGGGTCGCGCCGTGGCGCAGCAGCCATGGGGCGGCCGCGACGATCGCCAGCAGCGGCACCCGCCCGCCGACGGCGAGCGCGATCGTCCGGCCGGCGGCCAGGCGCGCCACCGACCGTGCGGCCGCCGCCTGCGCGTCGATGAGCCGCCCGGTCTCGGCGGCCATGGAGTCCTCCGCGCCACAGGCGACGACGTCCCGCAGCCCGGCGACCAGCGCGGTCGAGGATCGGGCGATCCGCTCCTCGGCGAGGATCAGCTCCCGCTGGCGGGCCACGGCCCGGGACACCATGCAGAGGAACAGCCCGAGCCCGGCCGCGACCGGCGGCACCACGAGAACGAGCGTCACCGGCATCAGAGCCGTCAACCCGATCAACGCGCTCACCAGCGTGAACACGAAGCCGCGAACGACCACCAGCAGCCCCGCGAACGTGTCCCGGACGATCTCCACGTGCTGGGTCAGCCGGGCGACGGCGGCGTCGTCCGGACGCCCGGTGCGGACGGCCTCACGGACGGCACTGCGGACCACCTGGCGCACCAGGGCGTCGCGCAGCGGCTCGACGATGCCGGCCAGCGGCCGGTACGCCCGCGCACCGCCGACCGCGCCGACGGCCGCGGCGGCGGCCAGGGCGGCCAGCCAGGTCAGCCCCACCCCCGTACGGTGGGCCAGGAACGCGTCCGTGGCGCCCGCGACGGCCCGGCCGAACACGAGGACGGGCGCCGCCTCGACCGCCGACCAGACCGCGAGCAGCGCCGTCTCGCGTGGATGCCGACGCACGGCGGCGAGCAGCACCTGCCAACTGCGGACCCGCTGCCGGGCCATCAGCGGATCACCTCGCGGTGCGCGGGGTCGGCCCACGTCTCGTGGTGTGGCGTGCGGGAGCGGGTCCGTTTCGGCTGCCGGGCCATCAGCGGATCACCTCGCGGTGCGCGGGGTCGGCCCACGTCTCGTGGTGTGGCGTGCGGGAGCAGGTCTGTTTCCGCTGCTGGGCCATCAGTGGGCCACACCTCCCGGTACGCCGGGTCCGCCCACGGCTCGCGGTGCGGGGGACGGCGGTGGGTCCGGTTCGGCTGCTGGGCCATCAGCGGAACACCTCCCGGTACGCCGGGTCCGCCCACAGGTCGTGGTGCGGGGCGCAGGCGCGGATCCGCCCGCCGTCGAGCCAGGCCACCAGGTCCGCGCGGGCCGCCGTCGCCGCCCGGTGGGCGATGATCAGACGGGTGCGCGGGTCCCGGGTGAGGACGTCCCCGATCTGGACCTCGGTCACGGTGTCGAGGCTGGAGGTCGCGTCGTCGAGGATCAGCACCCGCCCGGGATGGGCGAACGCGCGGGCGAGGCCGAGGCGCTGCAGTTCGCCGCCGGAGAGCGGGGCCGCGTCGGGCGGGGTCCGGTAGCCGGCGGGCAGGCGGCGGATGAAGGTGTCCGCCTGGGCGGCGTGCGCCGCCGCGACGGCGTCCCCGCCGATCGCCTCGGCGATGGTCGCGCCGAACAGGGCGGGCCGCGCGAACGCGTACCCGAACGCCTGCCGCAGTGCCGTACGGCTCAGGTCGCGTAGCGGAACGCCGTCCAGGAGGATCTCGCCCGCGTCCGGTTCGGCGAGGCGGCCGGCGAGGGCGGCGAGCAGGGACTTGCCCGACCCTGACCGCCCGACGACGGCGACGGCCCGGCCTCCGGGGACGGTCAGGTCGAGGCCGTCGAGGGCGGGAGCGGCCGACACGCCGCGGAACTCCAGGCGGCCGGGTCCCGCCGGCGGCGAGGCGGCGCCATGGGCCGGCGGTTCCCGGTCGAGCACGGGGGACAGGCGGGCCGCTCCGGCGCGGGCGCGGGCCAGCCGGCCGAGCTGAGTGATCACCGGGCCGACGTCGGAGCCCAGCCCCGCGTACTGGGTGGCGGCGAGCAGGCCGCCCGCGGTGAGCCGCCCGGCGGCCAGTTCGTACCCGGCGACGGCCAGGACCGCGATCTGCAGCAGCGGGACGGCGAGGGTGCTCCTTCCGGCGGTCGCGGCCTGCACCCGCCAGGTCGCGTGCCCGTGCGCGGCGAGCTCGGGGAGGGGCGCGAGGATCCGGGCGGCCTCGCGGTCGGCCGTACCGGCGGCCGCGACCGTACGGTTGCCGGCCAGGGTCTCCACGAGCCGGGCGGCGATGGCGCCCTGGACGGCCAGATAGCGGCCGACGACGGCGGAGGTGTCACGGACGAACGCGTTCAGCACGAAGACGATCAGCGGCAGGCCGAGGGCGAAGGTCAGTGCGAGCCAGGGGTCGAGCAGGACCAGGGCGATCACTCCGCCGACCGGGGGAAGGATCGCGGTGACGGCGAGGACGAGCGCGGACGGGGCGAGGCCGGTGTCCGCGGTGGCCGTGACGGCCCGGCTGGTCACGTCGCCCGCCGCGAGGCCGGTCGACGTCGTCATGGGCCGTTCACCCTCCTCACTCGCGCCGCGAGCGACGTTCGTCGTGTCGGAGGCGCGCCGGGCGGCGTCGCTCGGCCACTCACTCCGCTCGCTGCCGAGGGCTTGCCTGTTCCCGGGTCGCTCACCCTCTTCACTCGCTCCGTGGTCGGCCTCGCCCCGCGGCCGCCCGCTCTCCTCGCCGCGGCGGGTTCGCTGCACGCCGGCCGAAATGCCGGGCGACGTGCTGAGAGACGGGCCCAGCGCCAGGAGGCGGCGTACGAAGCGGTGGCGCATCCGCGCGGTGGCGGTGGCGGCGCTCGCGCCGATCGCGAGTTCGGTGAGGACGTCGCCGGTCGTGGCGGTGGCCACCAGGGCCGCGTAGGCGAGCGGCCAGGTGGAGGTCCCGCCGTCGTGCAGGACGCCGTCCACGGCGCGGCCGAGGACGGCGGGCAGGAGCGTCTCCGCCCCTGCGCGCAGAAAAGAGGTGACGGCGAGCAGGTTCGCCCAGACGCCGCCGTCGCGGACCGCCCGAATCACGAGCCTGCTCGCCGTCATCGGTCTCCCTGCCTTCATGGCCCGAGCCATGGTTCTCGGAGCCATCAGTCGATCATCAGAGGCAGATCGTGATGCTGTGCGAGCTGTGGCACAGCAGGCTCAGGCTGCTGTTCGCCTCGCCGCCACCACCCGGGGTGGTGGACTCCATGCCCTGCATGTCGAGGAGCGTCATCGTTGGTTCACCTCCCTACCGTGTTCGTGTCTCCGACACCCGCGAGGGTTCTCGCGGGTTGCTCTGGTGCTGCCAGGAACGGCAGGTGGACCGGCCGGTCGTGCAGTGCCGCGCCGAGCGCGAGCAGGACGCCGGCGGTCCCGGTGCCCAGGTCCATCGAGAGCCGGAGCAGGTTCTCGCCTGGGAAGGCCAGGCCGCCCTTGTACGAGACGGCGTGCCAGGCCAGATCGCGGACGTGCGCGGCCGCCTGTGGATCGCCCTGCCGGGCGAGGTGCAGCAGCATCCCGGCGCGTCCGCTGAACAGTCCGGACTGGGCGTAGTAGACCGACCGGGCCGCGAGCCGGATGCCCTCGCGGGCCTCGGCGAACCGTTCGTCCGCGCGGTGCGTGAGGTAGTCGTCGATGACCATTCCGATGCCGACACTGCCCCGGGCTAGGTACGGGAGGATCCGCGAGCCCTCGTCGACGTGGAGCGCGCCGTGCTTGTCGGTCACGCACCGGTCGAGGTCAAGCCGGATGGCCGTGGCGGCCAGGTCGAGGAGGTTCGTGTCGCCGGTGCGCTCGAAGAACCGTACGAACATCAAGGCCGGGCCGGACATGCCGTTCAGCAGCCCGGGCCGGGCCGGCGGGCCCGCGGCCACGAGGCGGTCGGCGACCAGTTGGGCCGCGCGCGCCGCGGCGTCCCGGAGGGCCGGCGCCTCGAGCGGGCCGGACAGCTGCTCCAGGGCGAGCGCGATACCGGGCAGCCCGCCGTGCAGGTCGAGGGCGAGACGGTCCCACCGCTCGCCGAGGCAGACGTCGACGACCTCGGCCGCCGCGTCCAGGTGGCCGAGGTGGGCCAGCGTGAACGCCGCCCCGTACAGGCCGTCGTACAGGCCGAGCCCGGTGCCGGACGGCGGGTTCGTGGCGTGCTCGATCAGCCAGTCCTCGTGGTCGACCGGACAGCCGGTGACGTCGAGGGCGTACAGGATGCCCGCCGCGCCGTACGCGAGGCCGAGCGCGCCGCCGCCGAACTGCTGGATGTCGCCGGGGAAGAGCCGGTCGTCGCGGTCCGGCGTGGCGCTGGCCATGATCGCCGTGCTCAGCGCCGAGCGCGCCTCCTCCCAACCGGCCTGGTCGGGGCTGATCCGGGGACGGGGACCGACGAGCCGCGTGCCCGTCGCCGCGTCCCGGGAGATCTCCGCGACGGCCGGCTCGAGGAACCCCTCGGGCACCGGGAACCGTTCGGCGATCACCTCGGCCAGGTGTGCGGCCTTCGTCCGGTCGAGCTGGAACAGCGTCGTCAGCGGCGCGAACAGCGCGAGTCTCAGGCAGGCGAGGCAGTACCGGTCGACGGCCGTGCCCCGGCGGTCGGGCGGGGCCAGGAAGCCGGGGTTGGCGAGGATCTGCCGCCCCTCGTCGGCCGCCGGCGCGGCCGTCTCGAAGTCGATCAGCGCGATCGTGTCGTCCGGCCGTACGACGATGTTGAACATGTGCAGGTCGTTGAAGACGACCCCGCGGGCGTGGACGGCCTCGACGACGCGTTCGGTGCCCTCGTAGACCTTCAGGGCCCATGCGGTGTACTCGGCGAGCCGGGCGGGATCGGGCTCGGGGTCGAGGAGCGGATGCCGCTCGGCGAAGAAGGTGTTGAGCGTGCGGCCCTCGACGAACTCCTCCACCAGGAAGTGGTGGTCGCCCAGCGTGAAGTAGCCGCGTACCGCGGGCACACCGTCGATCCCGGCCAGCCGCTCCAGCATGTCGCGCTCGCGCTCGAGCCGCGTCACGGCGTCGGCGCCGTCGGCCGCCAGGCCGGCGTGCGGCCGGCCCTCCTTGAGGACGACGCGCTCGCCGGTCCGGGTGTCCTCGGCGGCGTAGACCCCGCCGCCGTTGGAGAAGTGCAGCGCCTCGGTGACCCGGTACGGCAGCCCGGCCATCGTGACCGCGTTGCGCGTCTCGAGGTGCGGCCGCAGGCAGTCGGGGACGGTCACCCAGTCCGGCACCCTGAACACCGGGTCGCGGCGGTCCGGCACGAGCCGGCCGTCGCCGTCCTCGATGGCCGAGACGAGCCGGCCGTTCTCGTCCATGCAGTGGCGTTCGGTGAAGCCGCCGTAGCGGACGTAGAGGGGGCCGTCGCCGATCCGCAGATCGGTGAGGATGTACGGCCCGGGCTCGCCGGTCAGGAGCTCGCCGAGCTCCCGCAGAATCAGCTGGAGTTCGGCCTCGTCGCGCGGATATATGGTGACGAGCTTCCCGCTTCCACCGCGTGGCGCGTATTTCGCGTTGCGCATCAGCAGGACGTCGACACTGCGGAGGTGCTTGAAGGAAATGCCGCGCGGAACGCAATAGTCGCGCACCCGGGTCACCACGCCCTCGGCGTTGTCGTGACACGCGGACACGTGGATCTTCCAGCCCTGATGGGGGATCTGCTGGGCCGGCGGGACGTAGACGAGCCATTCGCTGCGGCGAATCCGCTGCCACCCTTCGGGGAGGGACTCATCGGCGATGGAGAAAGCCGGGCGCTCCTGTCCGTCGAGGACGTCATAGAAGAGCCTGTCTTTCTGGCAATACAACTCGTACTGCTTTTCCACCGGTGCGTCCTCTGCTCGGAGCGGGCAGGTCGGGAGAGGTTCCAGGCGTTTCGAGAAGGAGAATGTCAGGGCGGCCGCTGGATCGCCTAGGGACAAGTGTCACGAATGACTCGTGAACATGTCCTATAGCCACATGTGACCTCGAAAGTAGACAAGTCGGCCGATGCCGCATCGGCGCAGATAGCCGCCTTTCCGAATGGCTACTCTGCGGTATCTCTCGCGCGGGCCGAGGTGCCCGAGGTGGGGCGGTGACCGTGACCGGCATGAAGGCCCGGAGCGCGCCGGTCGGCGTATGTCGGGGCCAGGCCGTGGCCGGGTGGCGTGGGGACCGCGATGAGTGTCTCTTTGCCGGTCGTAGGGGGTGCGCCCGGCTATCCGAAAGGAGGTCGCATGGCTGCTGGTCCAGGCTTGCCAGTCCTGACGGCGCCGTCGCGCACGAGCATGCGTAGTGGGGCACCGGCTCTGGTCGGATCAGCGTTGCCTCTCGGATGTCTCCCGTGTCCCGTTCTCGCCGGTCAGATGCGACAGAGTATCCGTCATATCTCCGTCACACAGAACGCTCATACGATCACGCGCTTATCAGCGTGTTATACTCCGGCGGTCCTGCTTTTGTTGGCAGAATGAGCAGGCGACCAGCCCGATGACCGTACGGAAACCCGTCCGGTCATCGGTCAGAGGATGGTCCACGACCGCCTGGCTGCCCGCGAGACGAGAGGCGGATGGACGCCATGCCCGAGACACCGAGATCCCCAACGGGGGGAGCGGCGGAGTCGGGGCAGGGGAGGGCTTCCATGGCCGGCCGTTCCCCCGGGCCGTTGGAGCGGGTGACCGTCAATCTCACGCCCCGTTCCGCCAAAGCGCTCGACGATGTCGTCCAGTTGACCCGGGACACCAAGACGGATGTGATCAACCGGGCGCTCCAGGTGTACGCGTACGTTGAGAAGATCATGTACGACGGTGGCGCTGTCTATATACGGGAAGCCGAATCTGAAGATCTTGAGCGGCTGAAATTCTTCTGATTTTTCATCGCTCGTTCCCCGTGGTCTCGCGCCACAAAAAGCGAGGCGAGCGCCATTCCTGCTGGTCTACACGTATGCCTGCTGTCGCCAAACCGAATTGGAACGTGCCAATACGATCGGCGTGCACACCCCGTAGTGACTGTCCGGGTGGATGATTGCTACCTCGCTCGGTGCGGGTATGGCGTTTTGCCACCTAGCTGATTTAATCTGAGCTCGTTGCGAGGTCGCAGAAGGCAAGATCGCAGACCCCCGGATTCTCGATCTTGACCGGCAAGGGGAAGAAGATGGCTTCGGATCCCGGCCCTGTCGTTCAACGCGCGCGGCTGACCGCCGAGCTCCAGCGGATACGCCGCGACGCCGGGAAGACGCAGGAGGAGGTCGCCCGCGCGCTGGATTGGTCCCCGTCGAAACTCATCAGGATCGAGGGCGGAAACGTCGGTATATCGACAACCGACCTTCAGGCGCTGCTGAGATATTGCGGGGTCAACGACGAGGCGCGAATCCGGGAGCTCGCCGCGCTCGCACGTGGCGCGCGGACCCGCGGCTGGTGGGATCCATACAAGGGCGACTTGGACAGCGCCTATGCGACGTACCTCGGCTACGAACTCGGGGCATCGAGCCTACGGTGGTTCTCACCGCTCCTCGTGCCCGGCCTTCTGCAGACCGAGGAATACTCGCGCGCACTGACCATCGAATACTTCCCCGACGCCCGTACGGCCGAGCCGGTCATCGAGGTCCGCCTGCTGCGGCAGGACAAGGTGTTCAATCGCGAGGACCGGCCACGGCAGCACTACATTCTGGATGAGGCGGTGATCCGACGACGGGTCGGCGTGCAACGTGATCCTACGATCATGCCGCGCCAGCTCGCTCACATCCTGGAGATCGCACGTATGCCGGATGTGACGATCGAATTGATCCCCTTCGATAAAGGGTCACATTTCGGCTTGCGTGGCGAATTCACCATTCTCGGCTTCGACACCGGTCCTGCCGGAATTCTCTATCTCGAGAATGCCCGCGGCGGTGACCTAACCGTCGCTGACAGTGAGCAGATCGCGGCCTACCGAGAGGCATTCGACCACCTGCGACAGCTGGCGTTGCCCGAAGAGGAGACCGTGGCCTTCATCGAGGCAGCCGCTGCGCAAATGAGCGCATGAGCACCACCGGACGCGTGACTACAGCCATAAGCGCCGGGCGCGTGAACGAACGCGTGAGGCCAGAGACCTCGGGCGCCGGACGGCACTGGCGGATCGACCCGATGCGCCCTCCTGACTGCTCCAGCTCATAGGAGACGAGCGGTGCGCAGAGAACAGATTGACGAGATCGACCTCGGCGAGGGCGAAGAGCCGACCGGCCGCGCGGACGTGGCCATCGAGCGGCAGACGCACGAGATGACCGCCACGATGGGGGACCTGCGGCTGCGGACCGCTTCGGACGAACCCGTCCACTCACCGAGCGGGATGGCCACGGCAGGCCTGAAGACGGCGCTCGCCGGACTGATCGCCAGCGCGCCCTTCATCACCGGCGGTTACCTGCTCCACGTGCCGGCCTGGCTCGCTCTCGTACTGGCCATGCTGGCCTTCCTGCCGCTCGTCACCTGCATCGGCGTGGTGATCATCACGCGGGAGCTCCGGCGCGGCGCCGCCCCATGCACCGTACGGCAGTCTCGGGCCCCCTGGTCGGTCGGCCTCACCTCGCCGGCCGTCACGGGCTCCCGGTCGGCCCGCCTCACCTCGCCGGACGCCGTCGCCGACGCCCGGCCACCCGTCCGCGCAACCGCCCTCTCCCCGGATGGAGGCTCTTCATGTACATCGTTCTCGCCGTGATCGTCGCCCTCTTCATCGGCGCGCGTTCCGAACGCGCCCGTCAGGCCCACCGGAACTGGGGCATGTACAAGGCCCGCCTCGCCGAGATGCGCGGCCTGCGGATGCGGGAGACCGCCCGGGCGATCTTCGGGATCGTCGCCCTGCTGGCGATGATCGTTCTCGTCAGCGGTATCGGCGGTTGACGCGGATCAGCGGCGGCCGGTCGGCGTCGACGTAGTCGACGGCGAGGACCTCGGCGATGAACAGCATATGGTCACCCGCGGTGACCTGCTGCCGGGCCTCGCACTCCAGCGCGGCCGCTCCACCCTCGATCACGAGCGCCCCGGACCGCGAGCCCCGATGGTGGGGCTCCCGGCGATCAGCAATCGGAGGCTCGGCTGGCCCCGCTGCGGCGGACCGGCCGAGCCCCCGCTGGACCGTGACCAGCGCCGTCACGACCCAGCGGTCGCTGGTCCCCAGCAGAACGCATTCAGATGCCGCACTACCACGTGACCGAAACGCCCTCCAAGGCTGACTCAAGCTAATGCCGCGTCCAAGATCGTTGCCCGTGTAATTGATCTTTCTTGACATCTACCCGCCGTTGGTGCAGTCTCGACATAAATGCGCTATTGACGGATCGTCATAGTGCGAGGGGACATCGCTACTGGAGGTCGATTTGACCAACCGTCTACGTGTGATCAGTCTCGATAATGACATGAGCTGTTGGCGGCTGGATAGTGTGCACTATATTGGCGTTACGTCACTTGCGAGAGGTATCTTTGCCCTGTATTACACAGATTACATGAAAGCGGCTAATGCCTGACGTTTCGTCCAGTAGAGCAGACTTTGGTGATAGCCTTCGTAAGTTGCGTCGTGGGGCTGGTATGAGCGTTAACCAGATGGCCACAGCAGCTGGATGGCCTTCGTCCAAAGTTGTAATGATTGAGTCTGGCCAGGAAGTTCCTTCGAGCGGTGAAGTCGCGACATGGCTAACAGCTACATCGAGCATGTATGCGGCGTCTGAAATATATGAACAGTTGATTGCACTTGAAAGAGATTTTCATCAGAGCCGTGGCCAGAGTGGTCGAGCACTCCAGCTACGGCGGCTCGAATTTGAGGAAAGAGCACTTAGCTTGCGTGTATTTGAGCCGCATTTTGTGCCAGGCCTATTGCAAACCCCTGAATACGCTCGTCTTCGGCTTCAGGTGCGCGCGCGCCTCCATGACCGCTCCTCGGGGGACCTCGAAGATGCGGTCGCAATGCGAATGGCACGACAAGAAGTGCTTCGTCGCAAGGAAATGCGGTTCCATTTCTTGGTAGCCGAATTCGGCCTGCGCTCTGGAGCGTATGCCGACAAGGCAGTGATGCAACGGCAAGTCCGATTCCTGCAGGGGGTGTCTGCGGACAACGTAAAATTGGGTGTGTTGCCTGTAGGTGTCGAATGGCACGTCAATATCGATCACGGATTTTGGATGTTCGACAGCAGTCAAGTCCTTATTGAAACGCTGACTGCGGATCTTAGGCTGACTCAGCGCAGCGAATTGGAAGACTATGAGCGCGTATTTAATATTTTGGCCGATATTGCCGTCTATGGGAATCAAGCTGAGGCGATCTTTGCTAAAATCACGAGTGATCTAGACTCAGATAGGTCAGTGGGCTGCGAGTAGTTTCAGACTGGTTAACAAGGGAGAGCCATGAGTCGGCAGCTTCAACTATCAGAAGTGATCCGGCAACTACGCGAGGAACTCAGTAAGGCGATTCATGAGGGAGCTGATGAAGATCTGCGCTTTGAGTTGGCATCGGTGGAGCTAGAACTTGCTGTCACGATCGAGATTACCGGAGAGGCTAGTGGTAAGGTCCGCTTCATGGTGCTCGATGGAGGGGCCAGCGCCAAGCGATCATCGGGCACTACTCAACAGATTCGTCTAGTGCTCGATCCGCATCGGGTTACCGCGCCTAACGAGCGTGTCTCAATTGCAGGAAAAACGATTAGTGGCGAACGCTAGAGTAGATATGACAGTAGGTACCGATGGCGGTCGGCGCCTTAAGGGCGTAGATATCCATTGCGTAGCCGAAGTTATTGTCCTCGGCGTTGATAGTGCATCTCGTCGAGGTTCCGGGTATTTGATCTCACCAGACCGAGTCTTGACCGCTACTCATGTCGTCCAGGGCGCGACCGATATGCAGGTGCGGCTCGACGCTGACACCGACGATGAGCTTATTATCCGAGCCTCTGAGTGGTTCTCTGTTGGTGACGTCACAGTACTACTACTCGAAGCGCGCGCAAATCGCGATAAAGAGTCTTCGGCGACTTTTGGGACGCTTACCGATCGGGCTGCCGTCGTCGAAATGCATGCTATCGGCTTCCCAAGGTTCAAGTTAAGAGACGATGTTACGGGGCGGGATGGGTCAACGTCCCGGTATCGCGATCATCATCATGCGGTGGGCTGGACCGCAGTTCTATCAAACCGGCGTAGCGGTACGTTTGAGCTAAACGTAAGTCCGCCAGAGCGAGACACAGATCCGGCGGTATCTCCGTGGGAAGGAATGTCCGGTTCGGCCGTTTGGGCGGCTGGAAAAGTCGTCGGAGTCGTGTCTTTTGATGATCAGCGTGAAGGCTTGAATAGACTAACCGTATCGCGCATCGATCGATGCTTGGAAACGGCCGCAGAGGCTGACCGACAGCGTCTGGGCCAGCTGCTTGGTTTGACAGGCAACGGCCAAGGTCTGTACGACGTCACACCGCGTACGGCAGAGGAGTTTGTCCTGTCCGCCTATCGCGAACAGATCCAAGATATTGCCCCGGCCGGCGGACTTCAAGGACGGCAAGCAGAACTCGAGGAGCTAGCTCAATTCTGCGCAAGCAACCGGTTCTATATGCATTTGCAAGCGCCACCATGGGCTGGAAAAACTGCACTGACCTCTTGGTTTGTGCTCCATCCTCCGGCTGGAGTTGACGTAGTCTCGTTCTTCGTTACAGCAAGACTAAGTAGTCAGGCTGATAGCGACGCTTTTAACGAAGCGCTAATCGAACAACTGGCTGCCTATCTAGAGACTGCGGTGCCTTCCCTTACTACATTGAGAGCCCGCGATGGACATCGTCGGCTCCTCCTGAGAGAGGCCGCATCGCGTGCCATCTCCTTGGGGCGTCGGCTCGTGCTTGTCGTTGATGGCTTGGATGAAGACATCGGAGCCCAACAGGATGTCGACCGTTCCAGTATCGCATCTCTGCTGCCAAAACAGCCAATTCCTGGACTCCAAGTCATCGTAACGCGGCGCAGCCACCCGCCTCTCCCAGCGGAGGTTGTGCCGGATCACCCGCTCCGAACGTGTCCTCCTACGTTTCTCGAACCGTCGACTAAAGCTCGGAATATCAAGGATCAAGCCGTCCGGGAACTGCGGCACTTGCTGAATGGGACGCCACTAGTACGAGACATCATCGGCTTCATCGCCGCCTCCGGAGGAGGCCTAACGGCAGCTGATATGTGCGAACTCGTCCAGCAGCCTCCATATTTGGTCGAAGGGCAAATCGAAAGCTCACTCGGCCGCGTCATTAACCAGCGCTTGATTAGCCACCCTAATCGAGAACGTGAGCGGGTATATATCTTTGCGCATGAGACGCTGCAGGAATCGGCACAAG
This sequence comes from Actinoallomurus vinaceus, assembly GCF_039542055.1. Taxonomy (NCBI): domain Bacteria; kingdom Bacillati; phylum Actinomycetota; class Actinomycetes; order Streptosporangiales; family Thermomonosporaceae; genus Actinoallomurus; species Actinoallomurus vinaceus. Next base: position 72,169 of record NZ_BAABHK010000017.1, on the reverse strand, counting down.
AACAGATCGGCGAACTGCTCTTGGAGCAATACCGAGGCCATCTGCATTCATGGGCTGATAGTTATAAAGAGGCAGGATGGTTGGCTGCAACGCCCTACTACCTCCTAGGTGAATATGCTCGTTTGATCGAGCAGTCATCTGACTGGCGCCGCCTTGTTTCGTATGCTATTGACATACGACGCCAGGATCGTCTATTCGCAGTAACGGGAGGAGATGCCGCTGCGCTAGCCGAAATTCGTGCTGCTCAATCCCTGGTGCTACGGGCTATGGCGCCAGATCTAAACTCGATGGTGCGGCTAGCTGTCCATCGGGTAAGTCTCGAAGGTCGGAATTCACGTATTCCACCGAACCTTCCACAGGTCTTGGGATTGCTAGGTCTTCTTGATAAGGCGGAGGCGCTAGCTTCCGCAATTTCGAACCCCGAGTTTCGGATTGTTGCGCTGATCTGTCTTGCGGTCTCAGCTGCAGAATTTGGTGATTACGACTTTGTAGAGAACATCGTTAAATTGGTGCCTGACGACGATTGGCGGATGGTTGCGTGGGGCGCGCACGCCAGGGCGGTGGCCCGCCATGATAATTCGAGTCAAGTCGAACGGATGGCTACAGCTATCGGTAGTTTCGACAAACGGGCCGAAGCTCTCCTACGCGCCATTGCTGTGTCTGTACGATCTGGCGATTCTGGAAATATGGACCTATTGTTGGATTCAATTTATGAGTCGGGTGAGGGTGATAGGTTGCTGGTGGAGCTTGCGGGGCTGGTTGCTCGTATCGGGGATCTTCGGCGCGCCGAAGGCCTGGCTGGTCGTGCTGCAGGCCGGGAGTGGAAGGCGCAGGGGTTGGTTGCGGTCGCCAGTCAAGCGGCGGTTCGTGGGGAAGCAGCTTATGCGTCGCGTTTGATTGCGCAGGCTGAGGAACTCGTGTCTGGCGTCAGTGGTGGGGGGGATCACCGGGCTCGGGTACTAATGGATCTTGTTGGCGCTGCGGCGAACTTGGGAGATCTTGACCGTGCGCAAAGATTTGCGCTTTCGATTAATGATCGATATTGGCGGGCGCAGGCACTTACTGATCTGGCTCGGGGATTGGCGTCGGCTGGCGAGGTCCGGCGTGCGCAAGAGATTGCCGAAGGAATAGACGACTCGTACTGGCGAGCGCGAGCTTTCCTGGAGGTTTCCGAGTCCCTCTCTTCGACTGTTGATCCTGAGTCGGCGACGTATCTCCTGGAGGTTTCCGAGTCTGCTGTTGTTGAGATCGCTGATGTTGAGGAGCGGACCCAGTCTATTATTGATCTGGCGATCGTTAACGCACGCAACGGTAACGGTGAAAGCGCCGCTGCGCTGCTTAACCATGTCGCGGACCCTTTTCTGAGGGCTGAGGCTATCGCTGCACTTTCCGCTCCAGATAATTCGATAAGCTCGGACTATCTCGATCGCGCTATACACTATCTATCGGGTGTGGAGCGGGCTGTGAAATTAATCATCGAAGCTGCAGTATCTGTACTTAATTCGGGGGCGGCTAATGACGCCGAACGCCTGCTTGTTAGAGCGCGCAAACTAATACCACTCTTTCGAGATCCTTATCGAAAAGCATACCTTTTGTCTCAGCTCGCTACCGTATCTGTTCAACTTGAGGATTATGATCAAGCGAATGAGTTCGTCGCTGAAGCGGAGCGGACTGCCCGTATGGCCGTCGATCCCGAGCGAAGAATCGAGATAATCGGGGATCTGGCAATTGCCGCTGCGGTGGCAGGGGATATTAATCTAGCTTTGAGATTGACTGAAACGCTGTCCGATGTTGAGGTATGTGCGCGAACTCTGGCTGCTGTTCTTGCCCAGAACCGGGGCGAGGTCTTGCTCGACTCTGTTATAACGGTCGTCCGCACCGCTGAGAATGCGGCGGAAACTCTCGAATCGCCTGTACGGCGTGCCCAAACTCTCGCTGAGCTTGCGAGAGCGATGGCTTCTGTAAATGGCGCGGATGAGGTCGAGGAACTTCTTAATAGGGCTTGTCAAGCCGCTTCGACTATAGATGACGCCTTTGGGTGCGCCAGGACATTGCTTGAGCTGCTTAGCGTATTCGTGTCCGTTGACGGAGATCAAGCTCAGCTGCAATCCCTTATACACGATGTCGAGCTGTTGTTGGATTCAATTTATGAGTCGGGTGAGGGTGATAGGTTGCTGGTGGAGCTTGCGGGGCTGGTTGCTCGTATCGGGGATCTTCGGCGCGCCGAAGGCCTGGCTGGTCGTGCTGCAGGCCGGGAGTGGAAGGCGCAGGGGTTGGTTGCGGTCGCCAGTCAAGCGGCGGTTCGTGGGGAAGCAGCTTATGCGTCGCGTTTGATTGCGCAGGCTGAGGAACTCGTGTCTGGCGTCAGTGGTGGGGGGGATCACCGGGCTCGGGTACTAATGGATCTTGTTGGCGCTGCGGCGAACTTGGGAGATCTTGACCGTGCGCAAAGATTTGCGCTTTCGATTAATGATCGATATTGGCGGGCGCAGGCACTTACTGATCTGGCTCGGGGATTGGCGTCGGCTGGCGAGGTCCGGCGTGCGCAAGAGATTGCCGAAGGAATAGACGACTCGTACTGGCGAGCGCGAGCTTTCCTGGAGGTTTCCGAGTCCCTCTCTTCGACTGTTGATCCTGAGTCGGCGACGTATCTCCTGGAGGTTTCCGAGTCTGCTGTTGTTGAGATCGCTGATGTTGAGGAGCGGACCCAGTCTATTATTGATCTGGCGATCGTTAACGCACGCAACGGCAATGCCCGTCGAGCCATAGATCTCCTACAAGAACAGCGAGAAGTTGTAAGTAATCGGTCAGATGGACAGCGCGAGGCTGGTGCTATTTCTGTGCTGGCAATTGCTGCTGCAAGGCTTGGTTCAATTGATCTTGCGCGAACATGGGTGCGGGATATTTCTGACAGCTACTGGCGTGCGCGAACGCTGGTTGGAATAGTAGAGGTGCTTTGCGATGGTGATTCGATAGCCGAATTTGAGAAAAGTGAAGTTATGGACCATCTTCTCGCCGAAGCATTGGCGGTCGCGAAATGGCAGATTTCATTGAATGCTATAGCGCATACCCGCCCGACTGTGATTCCCGTAATTGCGGAAGAGGTCAAACTCGTTATGTCGCATTGGATCTGAGGTCAATCGTTCGTCGCCCTGGTGGCGGTGATCGTGCTCGTCAGCGGTATCGGCGGTTGACGCGGATCAGCGGCGGCCGCCCGGTGTCGATGTAGTCGACGGTGAGGACCTCGGCGATGAACAGCACATGGTCACCCGCGGTGACACGCTGCCGGGTCTCGCACTCCATCGCGGCCGCTCCGCCCTCGATCACCAGTGCCTCGGACCGTGCCCCCCGATGGTGGGGCTCCCCGGCGATCAGCAACCGGGCGCTCGGCCGGCCCGCCGCGGCGAACCGACCGGCGAGCGCCCGCTGGTCCGCGGCCAGCACGGTCACGGCCCAGCGCTCGCACCGGTGCAGCACCTCGCTGAGGTACGACGTGCCGTCGATTCCGGCCAGCACCATCGGCGGATCGAGGGACACGGAGGAGAACGCGGTCAGCGTCGTGCCGATGTCGTCGCGTCCGTCGCGAACGGTCACGACCACGACTCCGGTCGCGAACGTCGCGAGCGCGTCGGTGAAGTCGGGAACCTCGCCTTCGGTCACGGCGCGAACGGCTCGATGCCGCTGGGCGTCAACGGATCTCCCAGGTGCCCGGGAGCATGAGCGGGCCGCCGGACGGCAGGCCGAGGCGCGTCGCGATCCCCGTGATCGGCCCCCAGGTGCCCACCCGGGCGCTCGCCGCCGTACGGTCGTCGCTGGACTCGGCCGGGCGCAGGCGATCGAGCGGCGTGACGCGGGGGTAGGTCCGCACCGGCGCGTCGACGGGCAGCCCGGCCTTCTTCCGCGCCAGGTCGACCGCGTACGCCAGGCCGCCGAGCTCGTCGACCAGCCCCCGCTCGTGGGCGTCCGCCCCGGTCCACACCCGGCCCCGGGCCAGCTCGTGCACGCGGTCGCGGGACATGGACCGGCCCTCGGCGACCTTGCCGACGAAGTCGTCGTACACCCGGTCGAGGAAGGTGTTGACCCGCGTCCACTCCTCGTCGGTGAAGTCGCGCGTCGGCGCGTACATCCGGGCGTGCGCCCCGTGCTCGACGGTGCCCAGCCCGATGCCGAGCCGGTCGAGCAGGTCCCCGACGACGGGCTTGCCGAAGACGACCCCGATCGACCCGGTGAGCGTGCCCGGCTGCGCGACGATCGTGTCGGCGGGGGCGGCGACGAAGTAGCCGCCGGACGCCGCGACGTTGCCCATCGACACGATGACCGGCTTGCCCGCCTTGCGGGCGAGGACGACCTCGCGCCAGATCGTGTCCGAGGCGACGTACGAGCCGCCGGGGCTGTCGATCCGGAACACGATCACCTTGACCTTGTCGTCCCGGACCGCCGCACGGAACGCCGCCGCGACGGTGTCCGAGCCGATCGACGCGCTCTGCCCGGGCAGAAGGCTGCGGCCGCTGCGGCCCAGCCGGATCGGCCCATGCCCCTGGATGAGCGCGACGACGTCCTGCTGCGGACGCGGGATCCGCTTCTTGACGCCCTGACCGCGGTTGTAGCGCGCGACGTAGCGCAGCCGGACCTCCCCGTCCGCGCCGGATCCCCGCGCCGCCTCCCGGATCTCGGCGTACACCTCGTCGCGGTAGGCCAGCCGGTCGACCAGGCCGGCCTCGAGGGCCTCCGAACCCAGCAGCGGCGCCCGGTCGATCAGCTCGCGGACGAGCTCCTCGGGAAGCCCGCGCCCGGCGGCCACGCCCGCGACCACCTGCTCGCCGACGGAGGACACGATGCGGTCGGACATCTCCCGGTGCTCGGGCGTGTACGAACGCTCCATGAAGGTGTTCGCGGCCGTCTTGTACTCGTGCCGCTTGGCGAACCGCGGAGTGATCCCGGCCTTCTCGAGGGCCTCGTTGAAGAAGGGCTCCTCCAGCGCGACGCCGGTCAGCGCCAGGTCGCCGGACGGCTGCAGGTAGATCCGCTCGAACGCGGTCGCGAGATAGTACGGGACGGTGCCGCGGCCGGTCTCCCCGAACGACTCCGCCCAGGCCACGGTCAGCTTCCCCGCCTGGCGGAACGCCTGGACGGCCGCCCGCAGCTCCTGGGCGACGGCGAGGCCGAGCCGGTTGCCGCCGATCCGTACGATGAGCGCCCGCACCCGCGGGTCCGAACGGCCCTTCCGCAGCCCGTCGAGGACGTCGCGCAGGTGGGCCCGGCGCATCGACACGACCGCGGTCACCGGGTCGGCGGGCGGCCCTTCGACGATCCCGTCGGTGAGATCGAGTTCGAGGATCAACGGCGCGGTGCGGCGTTCACGCGCGTCCTTCAACAGGTCGACCACTGCTCCGGCATCCACCATGAGGCAACCCTATTCCGACGGGCCTCACCGGGGCACGGCCAACCAGGTCCTAAGCGCGTACGCGAGGCGCGGCGGCGGTCCCGTCGCCCGCCCGCCGGCGTGCGGCGATGAGCATTCCCGCGGGGATGAGGACGAGGATCATCGGAGTCGGCTCGAGGAGCAGTGAGCCGGCGAGCGTCCAGGCGACGAGCCCCCATCCGAGGTATGGGGGGAGCGTCCGTCCCGCCCGGCCGGTGGAGACCACGACCGCGCCGAGCAGCAGGAGCGGCAGGCCGAAGCTGCCGACCGTCAGCCAGTAGGCGCCCAGCTCGGGGCTGAGGTCGCTCAGACCGTGCTCCGGGAGCCACAGGTCTCCCTGGAGGAACGCGGACAGGTGGGCGTGGCTCAGCGCGGTGGTGGTCACGAGATGGGCGGTGGCCAGGAACATCAGGATTCTGCCGGCCCAGACGGTCACGGGCGCCTCCTCCGGTCGTGCGGGCTCGTCGCGCCGTGGCGCGGGGATCGTGCCGGCGGGTAAAGTTAACACTGCTTACATGGAGGGATATTAACGGTGTCAACATCGCCTCGCAAGACGGCGTACCACCACGGCGACCTTCGGCGCGCCCTCGTCGACGCCGGCCGCGAGCTCGTTCGGGACCAGGGCGTCGCGGGCCTCACGCTCCGCGCCGCAGCCGCGCGGGCGGGCGTCTCGGCCGCCGCGCCGTACCGGCATTTCCCCGACAAGGAGTCGCTGCTCGCGGCGGTGATGGCCGAGGGGTTCCGGGAGCTGGCGGCCACGATGTCCGAGGCGGAAGGGGCCCGCCCGCTCGACCGCATGCACGTCATCGGGCAGCGCTACCTCGCGTTCGCGGACGCCGAGCCGGCTCTCTACCGGCTGATGTTCGGCGGAACGGTGCCCGACCGGGCCGCTCACCCCGTCCTCGAAGCCGCCGAGTCCGAGGCGTACGCGATCATGCGCACCGTGATCGCCGAGGCGATCCGGGCGGGGGACGTCCACGCCGACTCGATCGACGCCGTCCTGCTGACCATGCGCTGCGTGATGCAGGGACTGGCCGCGCTCATCGTGGACGGGCAGATTCCGCGCGAGCGGATCCCCTCGGCGGCGCGGGCCGTGATGGGCGTCGTCGATCAGGGACTCCTGCCGCGCTGAGCGCGAGCGTGGGCCGGCGCCCTGGTGGCGCCGGCCCACGATGGGTCAGCCGAGACCCGAGGACAGCGCGGTCATCAGGGTGCCGGTGTCCCCGGACATCTCCCAGATCATCGCGCCGAGCAGGTTCTTGGACTTGATGTAGTCGGTCTTCTTCCCGATCGACCAGGGGTCGTCGAACGTCCACCACTGGCCGTTCGCGCCCGTGTAGCAGTACGTCGCGACGGCCTGCTCGTCATGCTGCACCGTGCAGCCCGGGACGTTCGCGGCGATGTTCTTGTAACCCCGGGTCCCGGCCTCCTCCGGGAAGTCGCCGGGCGCCGCGCCGTTCGCCGACTGCCACTCGCCGTTCTTGCCGCCGTCGGCCACCTGCTGCCAGCCCCGGCCGTAGAACGGGATCCCGATCGTCAGCTTGCGGGTGCTCACCCCCGCGTCGGTGTAGATCTTCACCGCCGAGTCGACGCTGAAGTGGGTGGAGTACGGGTCGTCCGTGTCGACGTACAGGTTCGCCTGGTGGCCGGTGCGGGTCGGCTCCCAGGAGTTGTCGCTGCCCGCGCCGTGGAAGTCGTATCCCTGCACGTTGGCGAAGTCGAGGGAGTTGAAGATCTTGGACAGGTCCCAGCCGGCGTTGACCTTGACGGAGTCGGCCGGGGTGAAGGCGGTCAGCAGGTACCCGCTGCCCAGGGCGTTCAGCTGGCTGCGGAACTCCGCGAGCAGCGCGGTGAGGTTCGCCTTGTCGCTCGGGTCGTAGTGGTTGCCCGGGTGCCCGTCCGGGCTGCCGGGCCACTCCCAGTCGACGTCGATGCCGTCGAACACGCCCGCGCCGGTCCCGGCGCCGCCGGTTCCGTCGGACGACGCCGGCAGGTTGCCCTTGATGAACATGTCGATGCAGGAGCTGACGAGCTTCTTGCGCCCGGCGTCCGTCTTGGCGGCGTCGGAGAAGAACTTCGAGTACGTCCAGCCGCCGATCGACACGAGCACCTTCAGGTTCGGGTACTTGGCCTTCAGCTTCTTAATCTGGTTGAAGTTGCCCTTGACCTTCTGGTCCCAGGTGTCGCCGACGCCGTCGACGCTGTTGGCCGCCGACACCGAGGCGCCGTAGTCGGCGTACGCGTCACCGGCCCCGGTGCCCTGGTCGGGGTCCGCCGGGTTGGTCGACGTGCTCTTCGTGGTCTCCAGGCAGGTCAGGTTGGTCGGGTCGAGGTTCTCGAACGCGTAGTTGAGCACGGTCAGCTTCCCGGCCGCACCCGTCGTGTCGAGGTTCTTGATCCAGAAGTTGCGGCCGTAGATGCCCCACTGGGGGTAGTAGCCGACCTTCTGGTACGAGCCGCCGCCACCGCCGCCGGCCTGCGTGGTCCCGGTGACCGCCGCGCTCTTGGCGGACTCGTTCCCGGCCGCGTCCCGCGCGGTGACGGTGTAGGTGTGGCTGCTGCTCGCGGCCAGCCCGCCGATCGTGGCGCTGGTCGTGGTCGTCGTGGCGACCACCGTGGACCCCTCGTACACGCGGTAGTCCGTGACGCCGACGTTGTCGGTGGATGCGGTCCAGGCGAGACTGATGGAACTGGACGTCGTGCCGCTGACGCGCAGGCCGGTGGGCACCGTCGGCGGTGAGGTGTCGCCCCCGCCGCCCCCACTGCCGTCGCAGGACTGCCCGTTCAGCTTGCAGTTCAGCGGCGTCGCCGACTCGGGTGCGCCGAGCCAGCCGAAGCTCGCCGAGGCGCCGGGCGCGAGGGTGCCGTTGTAGTCGCGGTTGGTGAAGGTGTAGTGCGTGCCGCTCTGGGTCATCAGCGCGTCCCAGTACGACCCGACGGATCCGCCGGCGGGCACGTCGAACTCGACCTTCCAGCCGTTGAGGGTCGTGGATCCGCCGTTGGTGATCGTGTACTTGCCCTGGTAACCGGTGCCCCAGCCGGAGTCCTTGGTGAAGGTGGCGGTGGGAGCGGTGGCCGCGCGGGCGTCCGGAGTGGCGTGGGGCAGGGCGAGGAGGGCCGTCGCCGCGAACGCGACGACGAGCCGGAGAATGGTCCGTCTCAAGTTCGGCTCCTCTGAGACTGGCGGGGGGAGGAGCACGGCGCCGTACTGGCCGAAAAGAAAACATTCTTTCCAGTTGGTCGGAAGCTAACTCCCCTGGAAGGCCGCGTCAATGCCCGAAAAACCAGTGGTCAAGCCCGCTGTGCGGGTGGTTTCCGGCGGATGCCGCCCCGACCTGCCGGTTACCCTCACTGGTATGGGCGACGGGGACGGCTGGGTGAGTTGCGACGCGGGTCATCGCCACTGGGGACGGCACGGCGCCGCCGGTCTGCTCCTCTATCACCCGGGTCTCGACGGCCCCCACGTCCTCCTCCAGAAACGCACCCTCCTGTCGATCGGCGGCGGCACCTGGGGCATCCTCGGGGGCGCCCGCCACAGCCACGAGGACGCGATCACCGGGGCGCTGCGCGAAGCGGGGGAGGAGAGCACACTCGACCCGTCCGTCGTCCGGGTCCACGGCCTCGTCGGCGAACACCACGGCGGCTGGTCGTACGAGACGGTGATCGCCTCGGTCGACGAGCGGCCCCGCGTCCGCCGCGCGTCCTTCGAGACCGCCGCCGTCGCCTGGGTCCACGTCGACGAGGTGCCCCGCAAGAAGCTGTTCCCGGCGTTCGCCGACGGCTGGTCCAGGCTCCGCGAGGCGCTCGTCCGGCCGGTGCTCGTCGTGGACGCCGCCGCCCTCGACGGGACCGACGGCGGTCGCCCGGTCGACGACGCCGCCCTCGACGGGACGGACGGCGGTCGCCGGGTCGATGGCGCCGCCCTCGTACGGCTGCGCGACCGGCTCGCCGCCCTCGGCCCGATCGCGGACCTCCCCGGCGCGGCCGCCGACCTGTCCTACCCGGAGATCGTCATCGCCGCCGACGACGCGGACGTCCCCGGCGTCGACGGCGTACGGGTCGTGGCGGTGCCGGCCGGTGCCGAGGCGTTCGCCGAGCTGGCCGCACCGGGCGCCCCGGACGAGCATCGCGTCGTCGTCACGGGCGACCCGGAGCGGAGGCGGCGTACGCAGGCGGCGGGCGCGGCGGTCGCCGACCCGGGCTGGCTCCTCGGCCTCCTCTCCTGATCGCCGGCGGCCGTACGGTGCTCTACCAGGGCAGCGGGCCGTTCTCGTCGAAGTAGCCGGCCGTGGGTCCGTCCTCGCCGACCAGGGCCAGGTCGACGGCGACCTTGGCGCCCTGCGCCGGCGTACGGGCGCCCCGGTGGCCGTTGAGGTCGGTGGCGCAATGACCGGGCTCGACCGCGTTGATCTTGATCGCGGTCTGCCGCAGCTCCTTGGCGTACTGCACGGTGATCGCGTTCAGCGCCGACTTGGACGACCCGTAGGCCAGGAACGCCGGCATCGTCGAGTCGGGCGCCGCGTGCCCGCTGATCGACGCCAGGCGGCTGGAGACGTTGACGATCCGGCCCGCCGGCGAACGCCTCAGCAGCGGCAGCATCGCGTTCGTCACGGCCACCACCCCGAACACGTTGGTCTCATAGACCGTCCGCATCGCGGCCACGTCCGTCTCGCTCGGCGGGCCGCTCACGGGGCTGTCGGTGATTCCGGCGTTGTTGACCAGGATGTCGAGCCGTCCGAAGCGATCGTCGATCCAGCGCGCCGCCTCGGCGATCGACGACTCGTCCGTGACGTCGAGCCGGACGTGGTGGAACTCGCCGCCTTCGGCGCTCAGGGCGGCGACCGCCTCCTCGCCTCGGCTCGGATCGCGCGAGGACACCAGCACCGCACAGCCGTGCTGGGCCAGTCCACGAGCGATCTCCAGTCCGATGCCCTTGTTCGCCCCGGTCACCAGGGCCGATTTCGTTGTCATACGAAGATCCAACGATTTAGAGCGCGCTCGAAGTCAACCCTGTCGCTTCGATCAGACGCGATGGGGCATGGTGGCCTCATGAAGCCCGTTCTCATCGTCGACGGCGCGAACGTCGTGGGCTCCCGGGCCGACGGCTGGTGGCGGGACCGGGCCGGTGCCGCCGCGCGGCTGCGCGACCGGCTCGCCGCCCTCGGCGGGGTGGAGGGGCTGCCGGGAGAGGGCCCGGGCCTTGCCCATCCGGAGATCATCCTGGTCACCGAAGGCGCCGCGCGGGGCGTGCCGAGCGTTCCCGGCGTACGGGTGGTGGCGGCGCCGGGCAGCGGCGACGACACCATCGCCCTGCTCGCCGTGCCCGAGGCGGACGAGCGCCGGACCGTCGTGACCGCCGATCGCGAGCTGCGCCGACGCGCCGAGTCGGCCGGCGCGTCCGTCGTCGGGCCCCGCTGGCTCCTGGACCGCCTCGGCTGAGACCGCCTCCACCCAGGACTCCGACCGCCTCCATGCCTGACGCGCCTGCGCGCCGGACCTTCGTGCGCCGGTCGCGCGGATGCGAGTGTGACGCGCATTACATCGGCCCCGTGTCACGGACGGGCGGGCAGCTTCCATCTCGTGGTCATCAGTACGACGAAAGGCGCGAAGATGACCACGCGGCACGAAACCGGCACGGCGGCCCCACACCGCGTTCTGATCCTGGGGGCGGGGTACGCGGGCATGTCCGCGGCGATCCAGCTCGCGACCCGGGTCAAGCGGCGCGAGGACGTGCGGGTGACCCTGGTGAACCCGCAGGAGCGGTTCACCGAGCGGCTGCGGCTGCACATGACCGCGACCGGGCAGCGGCTCGCCGAGCTGAGCATCCCGGAACTGCTGGAGGGCACGGGCGCCCGGTTCGTACGCGGCTGGGTGACGGCGGTCGACGCGGACGCGAAGACCGTGCGGATCGACGACGACCAGGTCCTGCACTACGACACACTGGTGTACGGGTTGGGCGGCGTGGCCGACACGGCCGCGGTTCCGGGGGTCGAGGACCACGCGTACACCCTGAACAGCGCCCAGGACGCCGAGGTGCTGGCCGGCCGGCTGGCGGGGATGGGCACCGGCACGGTGGTGGTCGGCGGCAGCGGGCTGACCGGCATCGAGTCGGCCGCGGAGATCGCCGAGCGGCACCCGGAGCTGAACGTCGTGCTGCTGGGCCGGGGGGAACCCGGGGCGGCCATGAACCCGAAGGCCAGGGCGTACCTGCGCTCCGCGCTCGAGCGCCTCGGCGTCCGGGTGCGCGGCGGGGCCGAGGTGGTGAAGGTGCTGCCCGACACGGTCGAGCTGGCGGGCGGGGAGAGCATCGCCGCCGACCTGGTCCTGTGGACGAGCGGTACACGGGTGTCGCCGCTGGCGGCCGCGGCCGGGCTGACCGTCGACGAGCGTGGCCGCGTCGTCACCGACGCCACGCTGCGGTCGGTGTCGCACCCGGAGGTGTACGCCGTGGGCGACGCGGCCGCCATCCGCCAGGGCTACGGCGTCATGCACGGCACCTGCCAGGGCGGCATGCCGACCGGTGTGCACGCCGCGGTGTCGATCGTCCGCGCGCTGAAGGGGAAGCGGCCCAAGCCGTTCCGGTTCGGCTACTACCACACGCACGCCGGTGAGCCTGGGCCGGCACGACGCGGTCGTGCAGTTCACCCACCCCGACGACAGCCCCCGGCGGACGTATCTGACCGGCCGGATGGCGGCCCGGTATAAGGAGACCGTGACCGCTTCACCCTGGCCGACCTACGGCCGCATGAAGAAGATGCCCGCCTCGGGCGCGTTCTGGCCCCGCGGCGGCCGCTTCACCCGGGTCCGGGGTGCCCGGTGACCCAGGACCTCGACCAGCAGGTGTTCGACCAGCACCGCAACCTGCTGTTCTCGGTGGCCTACCGCGTCCTCGGCACCGCGGCCGTCGACTTCAGCCACGCCGAGATCGCCGAGGCGGTGGACCGTTCCGAGGCCGCGGTGCGCCAGGCCGCGCACCGTGCCCGCGAGCACGTACGAGCCCGGCGGCCGCGCTTCACCGCGGACCGGTCGCGGCAGCGCGAGGTCACCGAGCGCTTCTTCGCCGCCGCGACCGGTGGCGACGTCAACGCCCTCATGGAACTGCTGTCCCCGGACGTCACCCTGTGGACCGACGGCGGCGGCAAGGTCCGGCAGGCGCTGCGCCCGGTCGTGGGGGCGTCCACGGTGGCCGCCTGGTTCGCGGCCCTCGGTACCGTCTCCTACCAGGGCGTCGAGCCCGCCGACATGACCGCCGAACTCGTCGAGATCAACGGCGGGCCGGGTGTGGTGTTCAGCGGACCGGGCCGCGTGATCGCCACCGTCACGTTCGACTTCGACGCCGACGGCCGCATCACCGCCATCCACAACGTGGCCAACCCGGACAAACTCGGGGCCATCGCGGACGGCACCGCGCACGACCTCGGGACGCGGTCAGCGCCTCGGCATGAGGCCCGCCCTTCGGCCGAAGGGCGGCCCCGCCGGCGGTGGATCGAGTTCCGATCTCCTCGATCGGCTGTTATTGTCATGCTTGACAATAAGGAGCGGTGCGGATGGCAGCGCAGCGGCGCAGGCGTCGTACGCCCGCCGAGGCGCGCGAGGAGATCCTGGCGGCCGCGGCGGCGCTCATCGCCGAGCGCGGGCCGGACGGGGTCGGGCTGCGGCAGGTGGCCGAGGCGGTCGGCGTAACGCACGGCCTGGTCACGCACTACTTCGGCACCTACGGCGCCCTGGTCCGGGAGGTCCTCCGGCGCGAGAACGCGCTGCTGCGCGAGCGCGTCCGCGACCGCATCCGCGCGGAGGCGGGCCTGCCGACCGCCAAGGGGATGATGAGCGTGCTGTTCGACACGCTCGCGGACGAGCGGTACGTACGCCTGTGGGCGTGGGCGGAGCTGCACGCCGACCTCGGGATGGCGGATCTGGGCCTGCGCGAGCTGGTCGACGCGATGGACCAGGGCATCCGCGCGGTACTGCCCTGGGAAGAGGTCCCCGGCCGGGACCGGATCGAGGCGGTCGTGCTGCTCGGCCTGTCCGCCGCCTACGGCTACGCGCTCGGGCACCGCTCCTGGCTCTCCGGACTCGGCCACGACCCGGCCGACCCGGGCCGTGACGCCGCCTTCCGCTCCGGCCTGACGGCCGTGCTGGCCGGCCACATGACAGAGGCGTCCGGGCTGGTGCCCCGCGACAAGGAGGAACGGTAACCGTCATGACGGTCAACGTGGCCCTGCCGGTGGGCATCGCCCTACTCGTCATCGGCCTGCAGTTCACGACGCGACCCGTGCGATGGCAGAACTGGATCTGGGTGGTCCTCTGCGTCGCCCGCGGCTTCGTCCCGCCGGGGCCCTCCCGCGCGACCGCCGCCGGCATCGGCCTGCTGGTCGTCTCACTGATCGCCTCCGCGATCTTCGGCGTGCTGCGCGGCCGCACCATGCCGATGTGGCGCGGCCAGGACGGACTCGTCTACCGCCGGGGCGGCGGCGTCACGCTCCTGCTGTGGCTCGCGACGGTCGCCACCCGGCTCGCGCTCGGAGCACTGGGACAGGCGGTGTTCGCCGAGCCGTTCGCCCTCGACGCGCTGTGGCTGGGGCTAGGCGTGACCCTCGCCGCCCAGCAACTGGTCATGACCCACCGCGCGACCCGCCTCCCGCACCCGGCACCCCGACGCGACCGCCCCGCCCCCGCCCGCTAAGGGTCTTGATTTTTGCCATTGCTTTGCGTAAGCATTCGAACACTATTAGTGTTCGCTGCATGCCCAGTCGTGATCACCAGATGTGGTTGGAGTTGATCCGGCTACGGCCCGCGCTCGCGGCCGACCTGCTCGACTACGTGTGCAAGGGCTTGGTGCCGTCCTCCGCGCACGCGCGCATGGAGCCCACCGACCTCAGCGCGCACAAGCCGGTGTCGTACCACGCCGATGCGGTCGTGACCCTCGGGAAGGATCAGCCGGAGCTCGCCGTCATCGTCGAGGTGCAGCTGCGCCGGGATCCGCAGAAGCACCTGACGTGGCCGGCCTACGTGGCCACGGCCCGCGCCCGGCTGGGTTGCCCGACCGTGCTGCTGGTCATCTCCCCGAAGCCGGGCGTCGCCGGGTGGGCCCGCAAGCCGATCGACCTCGGACACCCAGGCCTCGTCTTGCGGCCTCTCGTCCTCGGCCCGGACGAGGTTCCCGTCCTGACGGATGGGCAGACGGTTCCCGCTCCGGAGCTTGCCGTCCTGTCTGCCGCGGTGCACGGTCCCGGTCCCGATGGCCCCAAGGTCTTCGAAACGTTGCTCGACTGTATGAAGACCATCGACGTCGATCGGGCACAAGGTTTAATGGATGAGGTACTCGCCGTGCTTCCTCGGGCGGCTCGGGCTCTTCTGGAGGGGATGATGAAGACCGAAGCGGGTTACAAGAGCGACTTCGCCCGCCGCTACTTCCACGAGGGTAAGACGGAAGGCAAGGCAGAGGGACAGGCCGACATGGTCCTCGCCGTGCTGTCCGCCCGGGGGATCGTGGTGCCGGACGAGGCCCGGGCGCGCATCGTCGAGTGCACCGACCTCGAGCAGCTCGTGGAGTGGGGACGGCGAGCCGCTACGGCGCAGTCAATCGACGACGTGTTCGATCAATGACACGTGTCGCGATCACCGACCCCTGCAGATACAAAAGCGATTTCTTCCGCAGGAACTTCTACGCGGGCGCGGCTGAGCTGGTCTTGGCCATGCTCGCCGCTGATGAAGTGGCGGTCCCGGATCGGGAGCGCATTCGTATCGCCGAGTGCACCGATTGGGGACAACTCGTTGAGTGGGGGATTCGGGCCGCTACGGCCAACTCCATCGAGGATGTTCTCGGCTGAGGATCCCCGTACGTGAGCGGGCCCCGGGACGGTTGTCCCGGGGCCCGCTTCATTCGGTGATCAGTGGAAGTCGTGGGGCTGCTTGGGCAGGACCACGTGGGTCGGGCCGCGCCACTTCTGCTCGGCCGAGAAGGTCGACTCCGACGGCGTGCCGCCGACGATCACCGGGAGGGTGATCTTGCTGCCGGCCAGGTCGACCGTCACGGCGGCGCCGGTGGCGTCGTCGTCCTGGGTGTCGGCGTCGGTGCCGATGAGGACGAGGGCGAGCCGGTGCCCGGCCTTGAAGCGGTAGTCCTGCGGCAGGGTGTCCCAGCGGACCGAGTAGGCCGTGCCCGGCGTCAGCGGTGACGCGTGGCTGAGGGAGTGCCGGTTCTGCGCGTCGAGGTAGCCACGGGTCACCACGTTGACGTCGGACGTCACCGTGTCCGTGACCACCTTCTTGTAGCAGGCGTCGTCGGCGGCCGTGCTCTCACCGTGGCAGTCCTCGGTGGTCAGTGTCTTCACTCCCGAGCCGGCGCCGAGGTAGTTGACCCGCGTGTCGGTGCCGTAGTCGACGAGCAGCGCGCCCAGGTTGGCGGTCGGCTTGTCGAGCTTGATCTTCAGGCTCACCTCGGGTGTGCCGGACAGCCGTACGTCCCGCTTCAGCGGCGCGGTGGTGTAGGCCAGCCGGTACGCCTTCGCCGTGGTGGGGTCGGACACGTCGTCGCCCTCGGCCTGCTTGCTGTCGGTGTACGCGCCGGTGCCGGTGCCCGCCTTGAGCCCCAGGGTGCCGTCCGCCTGCGGGCGCAGGCTCAGCGCACGGGTGTGCGGCGCGGGCCAGTCGGACTGGGTGACCCACTGGTCGGGGCCCACCTCGAGGTCGGCGCGCGGCTGCTGCATGACGCCGTTGGGGAGCTTCCACAGCCAGTGGTCGAACCACTGGTGGAGGGTGTCCACCCAGACGTCGCGGCGGAAGTCGAACGGGTCGACGTGGCCGTACTGCGACAGCCAGACCTTCCGCGGCACCCCGCGCTTGGCCAGTGCCGCCCACCAGGTGGAGAACTGGCTCGGCTTGACGTTGAGGTCGTTCATCCCGTGAATCGCGAAGACGCTGGCGTGCACGTTGCCAACGTCGGCGATCGGCCCGACCCGGTAGTTCCGCTCGTTCCAGAACGGGTTGTAGTTCCCGGTGGCGTCGTCCTGGCCGTCGGCGAGCTTCTGGCGGACGGCGGCGCACTTGGCGGGCGGGTCGGTGTCGACGAACTCCGCGAGCCCGTCCTCCTCGCCCTTGAACCAGATGGTCCCGTTCACGCGGCTGTAGTCGTACCAGGAGCTGATCGCCGAGATCGGCACGATCGTGTCCAGGCCCTTGACGCCGGTGGCGGCGACGGCGTTGGCGAGCGTCCCGTCGTACGACTTGCCGATCATGCCGGCGTGGCCGGTGGACCAGGTGGCCTTCACCTCCTTGCCGTTGGCGTCGAAGGCCTTGGCCCGGCCGCCCAGCCAGTCGATGACGGCCTTGCCGCCGAGGACGTCGGAGGCGCCGCCGGAGGTGGGGCAGCCGTCGGACTTCGTCGTGCCGTCCATGTCGACGTTCAGGACGGCGTAGCCGCGCGGCACGAAGTAGTTGTCGTAGAACAGCGGGAACTTCACCGGGTTGCCGTTGGCGTCGTACTGCTTGCGCTCGGACTCGTTGCCCCGGCCCGCGTTGTCGTAGTACGGGCTCTCGTCGATGATGGCGGGCACCTGGAGCCCGGCGTTCGTCTCCTTCGGCCGGATGATGTCGACCCGGATCAGGTCCTTCTTGCCGTCACCGTCGGCGTCGACGCTCGACTGGACCCGGACGAACTCCCGGATGGCGTTCTGGTACGAGAAGACGGGCTGGGTGACCCCGCCCGACACCTTGATCGTCGGCTTCTTCGCCGCATGGGCGGCGGGCGTCCCGGCCGCCGCGAGGGCGGCCGCGACTGCGATGGGGGCGAGGACTCCTCGCCGTGCTGAGATCCGCACGCGCTACCTCCTGAGGTTGCGCGCGAAATCTCTCGCAGTGCGCGGCGCCGTCACAAGGTCATTGCCACATGTGGCCCCGTTCATCGCGACCCCTTGGGGCGACGAGGCCGGGCACCGCGGATCAGAACCGGTTGAGCGGCCGGATGTTCGGAGCGATCGCCGAATTCAGCTGGAGCAGCACGACCAGCGCGATGCTCACATAGGTGTTGACCACGCACAGCGCGAACGCGGCGGCGTACAGCACCTGGGGGATCGCGATCCGGCGTTCGAAGGCCCGCTGGAATCCGGGCGTGCGTTCGGTGTCGAGGAGCCCGGCCCTCCGCGCGTACCGGACGAGGGCCAGCAGCAGCAGGCCCAGCGCCAGCAGGTTCAGCCAGTACAGGGCGACGGCGATCCGGAAGGTGATGAACTTCGCCAGCAGGGCGGTGGTGAAGGGCAGCAGGGAGACGCCGAGCAGGAAGGTCAGCTGCAGCCAGGTGAAGTTCCGGTCGCTGCCCCGCAGGTGGTTGAACAACGTCTGGCAGCCGACGTAGAACATCCCCAGGGTCAGGAAGCTCATCAGGTACGTGAGCAGGTTGGGCCCGACCTCTCCGAGGAGATGCCACAGCTCGCGCTCCGACGAGAGCGAGCCGTCACTCCACAGCGGCCGCTGCCGGTGGATCACCTTCTCCGCCGGCACGTGCAGATCCAGCACGAGCAACGTGAGCACGATCGCGAACACGCCGTCGTTCAGCGCCGACAGACGTTCCAGGCTTCCGCCCGCGACGCGGTGGTACAGCGACGTCACTGGTCACCGACCCGATGATCATTGAACATCGCTCCATCATGGCCGTGTCACCGACACGGCCACAACGGTTATCCGGGGCGGAGGGACCGTCACTCCGGGGCGAGCCAGACGGCGCCGAGCGGCGGCACCCGCAGGCGGGTCGAGGCCGGCAGGCCGTGGCTGGGCTCCTCGACCGCCTCGACGTGACCGAGGTTGCCGACGCCGCTGCCGCCGTACTCGTACGCGTCGGTGTTGACCAGTTCGCGCCAGCGGCCCGGGCGGGGCAGGCCGAGCCGGTAGTCCTCGTGCGGGATGCCGGAGAAGTTGACGACGCAGGCGAGCGGCGAGCCGTCCGGGGCGTACCGGAGGAAGGAGATGACGTTGCCCGCGACGTCGTCCGCGGCGATCCAGCGGAACCCCTCCGGGTCGGCGTCCATCGTCCACAGCTGAGGCGACCCCGTGTAGGCGTGGTTCAGGTCGCGGACCAGCTCCTGGACCCCCCGGTGGTAGTTGTTCTCGGCCTCGTCGAGCAGCCACCAGTCGAGGGAGCGGGACTCGGCCCACTCGGCGCCCTGCCCGAACTCCTGGCCCATGAACAGCAGCTGCTTGCCCGGGTGTGCCCACATGAAGGCCAGCAGCGTCCGGAGGTTCGCGAACCGCTGCCACTCGTCACCGGGCATCTTGCCGAGCAGGGAGCCCTTGCCGTGCACCACCTCGTCGTGCGAGAGCGGCAGCACGTAGTTCTCCGAGTAGGCGTACACCATCGAGAACGTGATCTCGTGGTGGTGGTAGCCGCGGTAGAGCGGGTCGCGCTCGAGGTACGCGAGCGTGTCGTGCATCCAGCCCATGTTCCACTTGAACCCGAAGCCGAGCCCGCCGAGGTGGGTGGGGCGCGAGACGCCGGGCCAGGCGGTGGACTCCTCGGCGATCGTCATGATGCCGGGGGAGCGCTTGTAGACGGTGGCGTTCATCTCCTTGAGGAAGTCGATGGCCTCGAGGTTCTCCCGGCCGCCGTAGATGTTCGGCGTCCACTCGCCCTCGGCCCGTGAGTAGTCGAGGTAGAGCATCGAGGCGACGGCGTCCACGCGCAGCCCGTCGACGTGGAACTCCTCCAGCCAGTAGTTCGCGTTGGCGACGAGGAAGTTGCGGACCTCCGTACGGCCGAAGTCGAAGATGAGCGTGCCCCAGTCCTTCTGCTCGCCCCGGCGCGGGTCGGCGTGCTCGTACAGCGGCGTGCCGTCGAAGCGGGCCAGGGCCCACTCGTCCTTCGGGAAGTGGCCCGGGACCCAGTCGATGATGACGCCGACGCCGGCCTGGTGCAGCCGGTCGACGAGGTGGCGGAAGTCGTCGGGGTTCCCGAAGCGGGACGTGGGCGCGTAGTACGAGGTGACCTGGTAGCCCCACGACCCGCCGAACGGGTGCTCGGCCACCGGCAGGAACTCCACGTGCGTGAACCCCATGTGGGTGACGTAGTCGACCAGCTGGTCGGCGAGCTCGCGGTAGCCCAGCTCGGTGCGCCAGGAGCCGAGGTGGACCTCGTACGTGCTCACCGGCGAGTGCAGCGCGTCGTACGACTTGCGGCGCGTCATCCACTCGTCGTCCGCCCACTCGTAGGAGGACGTGAAGACGGTGGACGCGGTGGCGGGCGGCTTCTCGGCGTACCGCGCCATCGGGTCGGCCTTGCGCCGCCAGACCCGGTCGGCGCCGAGGATCTCGAACTTGTAGTTCGTGCCGTCGCCGACCCCGGGGACGAACAGCTCCCAGACCCCCGTCGCGCCGAGCGAGCGCATCGGGTACGCCCGGCCGTCCCAGTGGTTGAAATCGCCGACGACCCGGACCCCGCGGGCGCTCGGGGCCCACACCGCGAACGACGCGCCGGGGACCGGGCCGAAGACCGAGCCGTACGTGCGGGTGTGCGCGCCGAGGACCTTCCACAGCTCCTCGTGCCGGCCCTCGCCGATCAGGTGCAGGTCGAGCTCGCCCAGGGTCGGCAGGTGGCGGTACGGGTCGTCCTGCAGGAGCTCGGGCCCGTCGTACGTGACCGCGAGCCGGTAGTCGGGCACCGCCTGGGGCTCCTCGCCGGCCAGCGTGGCGTCGGCGGGCAGCGTGGCCGCGAAGACGCCCTCGTGCACGTGACGCATCGGATGCCGGGCACCGCCCGGGAGCACGACCTCGACCTTCGAGGCCAGCGGCCGCAACGCGCGGACGGTGATGCCGTCACGCCCGGGATGGGCGCCGAGCACGCTGTGTGGGTCGTGGTGATCTCCACCGATCAACCGGTCGATCTCATCGTGGGTGACCCGCGCCATGACGCTCCTCGGTTCTTGTGTGCCACGTCTCCCTAAGCCTGCCCGACCGTCGATGACTAATCCTCCGGCGGGGCCCGATCTCCGCGCGGTCACGGCGGTGGGGCGGCCTGGCTCTGTATGCGGACTGTACGGCCAATGTATGAGCCCCGGCCATGATCGCCGCGCGAGTGCGGAGACAGCCGGCGTCCCGGACGCGGCTGCCGATGGCCGGAGGTAGTGGCGTTGATGCGACGAATCATGCGGGGCCTGACCGCGACCGTGGCCGTCGGGGCCGTGCTGTCGGGGACCCAGGGGATCGCGAGCGCGGCGACGCCGCCGCGGAACAACAGCAAGAACGAGGCCGTCTACTTCGTCCACGGCAGCGATCTCGTGCACAGCGACGTCAACGGCGGCGGCGACGACTGCAACTCGGCCTGGGGCGCCGAGATGTCCGCGCTGCGCAAGCGGGGCTGGACCGGGGACTTCGTCACGTGGGGCTTCTACAAGGGCGACACCCACTGCACCCGTAAGTTCGACGGCGACCTGAACAGCAGGATCCAGGAGCTCGGCCGCCGCCTGGCGTGGGACATCTACGACCACTATTCCAAGCACGGCAAGTCGGTCGACGTGGTCGCGCACTCGATGGGCGGTCTGGTGGTCCGGGCGGCCATCACCGGAGTCAACAGGTACGGCGCGACGTCGAAACAGTGGCCGAAGTACCTCTACGTCGAGGACGTCGCGACGCTCAGCACCCCGTTCACCGGGACCAGCTGGGCCACGACGTGCACGGTCGCCTACGGCTGGAAGCAGTGCAGCGACATGCGCCCCGGCAGCGGCTTCCTCAAGTGGTCGGGGCAGAACCCCCAGTCGACCCAGGGCACCGACTGGACGCTGGTCGGCGCCAGCGACGACGACATGGTCACCAGCGGATCGGCCACCGGCATGACCGCCAAGCACAAGGTCATCTACGCCGCGCATCAGGGACTGGAGCACAGCGCGCTCCCGCACAAGGGACCCGGCACCGGCTGGACGATGAAGTACTCCCACGACAACGGGAAGAGCTGGAAGAACACCACCAACGGCGCCGGCCCGATCCGCCTCGTCGGCGATGCCCTGTACTACTGGACGGCCTCCTGACCGGCGGCCGGTTCGGCGCCGAGCCGCCCCGGGATCATCCCGCTTCGAGGAGGTCCTCGGCGCCGAACCTCCGGCCGCGCGCCGGCGGCTCGTCCCGGCCGTCGAGGTCGCCGCGGAGCATCCGGTCGTAGAGCCGGCGCAGCTCGATTCCCGGCTCGACGCCCAGCTCGTCGATCAGCCGCAGGCGCAGCACGTGGTAGACGGTGAAGGCGTCGGCCTGACGGCCCGACCGGTACAGCGCCAGCATCAGCTGCGCGTGGAGGCGCTCGTGCAGCGGCTGCTCGACCGTCAGCCGCCGCAACTCGCCGATCATCTCCGCGTGCCGGCCGAGGACGAGCCAGGCGTCGCCGAGCTGGACCGCGGCCCTGAGGCGCTGCTCGGTGAGCCGGAGTGACTCCGCGGTCAGCGAGGGCCACGCCGGAACGTCCTCGCACACCTCGCCCCGCCACAGGGCCAGGGCGCGGCCGAGGGCGTCCGCCGCGCGTTCCACGTCGGCGCACCGCAGTGCCGCGTCGCCCTCGCGGGCGACGGCGGTGAACTCCAGCGCGTCCACCTCGGACGGCTCGACGGACAGCAGGTAGCCGCCCGCCCTCGTCTCCAGGCGGGACGCGGCCGATCCGAGGATGGTCCGCAGCTCACGGACGTACGTGCGGATGTTGGCGACCCCGGACGCCGGCGGCCCGGACGGCCACAGCGCGGCGGCCAGCGAATCCAGCCGTACGAGACTGCCCGGCCGGAGGAGCAGAGCCGCGAGGAGCGTACGGTGCTTCGGCGCCCGTACGTACGTCGTCCGGCCGTCGGCCCGTAGCTCCAACGGTCCCAGCATGTTGAAACGCATGGCGCCTCCCCGCTTCCGAGATGACTGTCGCGGTTCGGCTCCAAGATCACTAGAGACCGTGGTCCCGAAATGAGGGTTTCGCTTGGGTCCCCGGTCCCAAGATCACAAATCTATCGCGTAATCGAGGACGACCCGGTCGGCGGGGAGGACGATGTCGCGGCAGACCTCGAGGACCCGGTCGCCGGAGAACATCCGCCGCGTGATGGTCAGGACCGGGACACCGGTGCCCATGCGAAGCGTGTCGGCCTCCTCCCGGGTCGGCATCCGGGACCGTACGGCCTCCTCGACCCGCGTGGCCGGATGGCCGAGGAACGCCAGCTGCGCCGGCGTGCCCCCCGGCCACGGCTCCCGGTCCGGGTCGGCCACGGGCGTGCCCTCGACCAGGCTCCACGGCAGGTAGTTCGTGGAGATCTGCTGCGGCTCGCCGCGCGCCCAGAAGACGAAGTACCGGCGCAGCAACAGGGTTCCCGGCTCCACCGCGAACAGCGCGGACAGCTCCTCGTCGGCGCGATGTCGCGAGTAGGACCGGTCCAGGCGGTAGTCGCGCCACGTGATCTGGTGGTCGACGGTGAAGGAGGTGGCGGGCACCGCGGCAGGGGCCGTCTCGGCGCGGTAGCGCTCCATGGCCAGCCGCCGGGCGGGCGGCCGGCCGCGCACCACGGTGCCGCCTCCCCGGCGCGTCTCGACCAGCCCTTCGGTCCGCAGGAGGGCGAAGGCCTGGCGGATCACGATCTCCGAGACGCCGTGGACGTCGCACAGCCGGCCGATCGTGGGCAGCCGCGTTCCGGGCGGGTAGGTGCCGTCGCGGATGAGTTCACGGAGTTCGCCGGCGATCCGGGCGTAAGCGGGGAGGATAGCCATCTTGCCCTCCTCATAGCCATACAGGGACGTTCCGCTTACGGGCGTCTTGACACCTCGACGTATACGACCCACTTTCGTATACAGAAGGCCGTGTTTCCAGCGCGAAGGGGCAAGATGGCGGAATTCGCCGTTGTCAAGGCCACATTAGAGGCCGATTTTCCGGGCTGGGTCGTCTGGCGCAGCGACGCGGGCCACTGGTACGCGACCCGGGCGGGCAATCTCACCGACCAGCAGATACAGGCCGGTTACGCGAGGACCGTGGCCGCCGAGGCGCCGGAGACCCTCCGGCTCCTTCTCGCCGAACAGGTACATCCCGGCGAGGGCGCGGGATGACGGGTCGCCCGTAGGGTTTCCGTCAGACCGGAACTCTACAGGGCGACCTGCATTTCCAAAAATGCGGGTTGCGGCCGGAAATAATCTTACGGTCGCCTTTTCTCCGTCATTCAGTACGCCAGATAATCCGACTCCGGGCGGGTGCTGAGGGCGGCGATGGAGCCGAGGGGGATCTGTAGCCAGGACGGCCGGTTGCGCGCCTCGTACATGACCTCGTAGACGGCCTTGTCGAATTCGAAGGCGCGCAGGACCATCTCGTTCGCGGCCGGGTCGGTGCCGCCGGCCTCGGCGTACCCGCGGCAGAAGGCGGCCCGGTTGCGGTCGGCCCACTCCTGGGCGCGGAACTCCAGCTGGTCGGGGTCGCCGCCGATGGCCTGGCCGTTGGCCAGCAGGTGCCGGGCCGCGTAGTCGAACGAGCGCAGCATCCCGGCGACGTCGCGCAGCGGGTGGGCGGGGGCCCGGCGCTCCTCCAGGGGCTTGGCGGGCTCGCCTTCGAAGTCGAGCAGCATCCAGCCGGAGTCGGTCCGCATCACCTGGCCCAGGTGGTAGTCGCCGTGGACGCGCTGGACGGTCAATGGCCTCTCCAGCTCGGCGAGGGCGTCGAAGGCGTCGGTGAGCCGTCCGGCGTACGGGGCGAGCTGGGGCACGGCGGAGCACGTCTCGACGAGGCGGGCGTGCATCTGGTCGGCCACCGCGCGTACCTCGGCCGGCGGCATCTCGCCGGTGCCGAACGCGGCGGCCAGGTCGCGGTGGACCTCGGCGGTCGCCGCGCCGAGCCGCTCGGACTCACTGGCGAAGTCGCCGCCGACCTCGTCGGCGCGCAGGTCGGCCTCGGCGTACAGGTCGCGGACGCTGGTGCCGGCGAGCTGCCAGCCGTCGGTCCCGCTGCGCAGGAATTCCGACATCATCGCGAGCGTGGACAGGGTGCCGTCGAGGTCGCTGGAGAACCAGCCGTACAGCTCGGGGACGTGTTTGCTGCCGGCCCGGGCGAGGCCGAGGCTGAGTTCGAGGTCGGGGTTGATGCCGGGGGTGAGCCGGCGGAAGAGCTTGCAGATGTAGGCGTCGCCGTAGATCAGCGAGGTGTTGCTCTGCTCAGCGGGGCTGGCGAGGCTGTCGAGCTCGGTGTCGATGCCGGTGATCGAGCGGAACGTGAGCGGCCCGGCGTCGACGTTGCCGGCCATGTTCTCCAGCCAGACCCGGGTCAGCTCGGGATCGTGCACGGCGTCGTAGAGGTGAGCGTCGTCGTCGAGCTGCCCGATCGCCGCGTACTCGAGTCGGCCGGGCAGCTCGCTGCGTACTCCCAGGGGCACCTGATATCGGTCGGTGCCCCCGGCCTGGCGCACGGCGATGATGACGTGGTGTAGCGACGGATCGCCCTCGACCAGTTCCGTGTCGTATAGGACGGAGATCGCATCGATCGCCCGGTCCTTGCCCGCGAACCAACGCTGGCGCGGGAGCCAGTCCACCAACAGGTCGTCGAGTCGTTCCAGTCGCACTGACTATGTCACCTCGCCTGTGCCTCCTGCGTCCTTGTCATGGCTGTTCGCCATCACCCCCGGGCTTCGGGGACAGGAGGAACCAGTAGAAACCATGCCCAGGGAGCGTCAGAAGATACGGGAGCTCCCCAATTGGCGGGAATTGCACCCCTCCCATGCACTCCACCGGATTGACGCCCTCGAATCGCCGCAGGTCGAGCTCCACCGGCTGCGGGAAACGCGAGAGGTTGTTGACGCACAGCACGCGGTCCTCGCCGTACTCCCGCACGAACGCCAGCACGCTCGGGTTGGAGGCGGTGAGCTCGGTGTAGTCGCCGACGCCGAAGACCATGTGCCGCTTGCGGATCTCGATCATCTTGCGCGTCCAGTGCAGCAGCGACCCGGTGTTGTTCTGCTGCGACTCGACGTTGATGGCCTGGTATCCGTAGATCGGATCCATGATGGCCGGGAGGTAGAGCCGGGCCGGGTCGGCCTTGGAGAACCCGGCGTTGCGGTCCGGGGTCCACTGCATGGGCGTACGCACGCCGTCGCGGTCGCCCAGCCAGATGTTGTCGCCCATGCCGATCTCGTCACCGTAGTAGATCACGGGCGAGCCCGGAAGCGACAGCAACAGCGCGGTGAACAGCTCCAGCTGGTTGCGGTCGTTGTCCAGGAGCGGCGCCAGACGCCGGCGGATGCCGATGTTGGCCTTCATCCGCGGGTCCTTGGCGTACTCGGAGTACATGTAGTCGCGCTCTTCGTCCGTCACCATCTCGAGCGTCAGCTCGTCGTGGTTGCGGAGGAAGATGCCCCACTGGGCGTTCTCCGGGATCTTCGGCGTCTGCGCCATGATCTCGGAGATGGGGTAGCGCTGCTCCCGGCGGACCGCCATGTAGATGCGCGGCATGACCGGGAAGTGGAACGCCATGTGGCACTCGTCGCCGCCCGTGGCCGGGTCGCCGAAGTACTCCACGACGTCGGCGGGCCACTGGTTCGCCTCGGCCAGCAGCACCCGGTCGGGGTAGAGCCGGTCGACCTCCTTGCGGACCCGCTTGAGGTAGTCGTGGGTCTCCTTGAGGTTCTCGCAGTTGGTGCCCTCCCGCTCGTACAGGTAGGGCACGGCGTCGAGGCGGAACCCGTCGATGCCGAGGTCCAGCCAGAACCGCAGGACCTCCAGCATCGCGTCCTGAACCGCGGGGTTGTCGAAGTTCAGGTCCGGCTGGTGGTTGAAGAAGCGGTGCCAGTAGTACTGGCCGCGCACCGGGTCGTACGTCCAGTTCGACGTCTCGGTGTCGACGAAGATGATCCGCGCGTCCTTGTACTGGTCGTCCGTGTCGGACCAGACGTAGAAGTCGCCGAACGGCCCGTCCGGGTCCTCCTGGGACGCCTTGAACCACGGGTGCTGGTCGCTGGTGTGGTTCATGACCAGGTCCGCGATCACGCGGATGCCCCGCTTGTGCGCCTCGTCGACGAGCTCCACGAAGTCACCGAGATCGCCGAACTCGGGGAGGACCTTCATGAAGTCGCTGATGTCGTACCCGCCGTCGCGCAGCGGCGACTGGTAGATCGGCAGCAGCCAGATGCAGTCGATGCCGAGCCACTGCAGATAGTCGAGCTTCTCGGTGAGTCCCCGGATGTCGCCGGTGCCGTCGCCGGTGGAGTCGTAGAAGCCCCGGATGAGGACCTCGTAGAAGACCGCGTGCTTGTACCAGCGAGGCTCGTTGGGTGCCTCACGCGTGAACGTGTCGGGAACCGGCTCGACCGGGCCGACGCCCGCCAGGGGATCGAACTGGGTCAACTGTCGCCTCTCGAGACCGTGAAGATGTGGGCAGGCCTGTTATGGGGGTCCAGGCGCACGTAGTTCGCCTGCCGCCAGTCGTACGACTCGCCGGACAGCTCGTCGTGGACGACGAACTCGTCCGACCAGTCGAGACCGAGCGCGGGCAGGTCGAGTTGGACCGTCGCCTCGCGAACCTGATGTGGGTTGAGGTTCACGACGACCAGCACGACGTCTCCGGGGCGGTCGGGACCGTCCGACACGCGTTTGGAATAACAGATCAGCTCGGGCTGGTCGACATGATGGAAATGTAGGTTACGCAGCCTACGCAACGCCGGGTGCGTTCTTCGCAAAGAGTTGAGGTTCCGGATGAGCGGAGCCAGGCTGCGGCCCTCGCGTTCGGCGGCCTCCCAGTCCCGCGGGCGGTACTGGTACTTCTCCGAGTCGCGGTACTCCTCGCTGCCCGGCCGCACCGGGGTGTTCTCGTACAGCTCGTAGCCCGAGTAGACACCCCAGGTGGGGGACAGCGTCGAGGCGAGCACGGCGCGGATCGCGAACGCCGGCGGCCCGCCGTGCTGGAGGTACTCGTTGAGGATGTCGGGCGTGTTGACGAAGAAGTTGGGCCGCATGTAGGCGGCCGCCGCGCCCGACAGCTCGCGGAGGTACTCCTCCAGCTCGTCCTTGCTGTTGCGCCACGTGAAATACGTGTACGACTGGTGAAAGCCGATCTTGCCGAGCGTGTGCATCATCGCCGGGCGGGTGAACGCCTCGGCGAGGAACAGCACGTCGGGGTCGGTCTCGGCGATGCTCTTCAGCAGCCGCTCCCAGAACGCGACCGGCTTGGTGTGCGGGTTGTCCACCCGGAAGATCCGCACGCCGTGCGCCATCCAGTGCCGGACGACCCGCTCGACCTCCGCGTAGATGCCCTCGGGGTCGTTGTCGAAGTTGATCGGGTAGATGTCCTGGTACTTCTTCGGCGGGTTCTCCGCGTAGGCGATCGAGCCGTCGGCGCGCGTGGTGAACCACTCGGGGTGCTTGCTCACCCACGGGTGGTCCGGCGAGCACTGCAGGGCCAGGTCGAGGGCGATCTCCATGCCGAGCTCACGGGCACGGGCGACGAAGGCGTCGAAGTCCTCGATCGTTCCAAGTTCGGGGTGGATCGCGTCGTGACCGCCCTCCTCCGAGCCGATCGCCCACGGCGAGCCGGGGTCGTGGGGCTCGGCGTGCAGGGTGTTGTTAGGCCCCTTGCGGAACTGCCTGCCGATCGGGTGGATCGGCGGGAGGTAGACGACGTCGAAGCCCATCTCGGCGACGGCGGGGAGCCGCTTCATCGCCGTTCGGAACGTTCCGGACTGCGGTGCCCGGCGGCCCATCGGGTCGTACGTCGCGCCCTCCGAGCGGGGGAAGAACTCGTACCAGGAGCCGAACAGCGCCCGCTCGCGCTGCACGATCAGCGGGTGCCACTCCGAGGTGGTCACGTGCTCCCGCAGGGGGTGCGCGTCGAGGACCTCGTGCACCTCCGGGGCGTCCGCCGCCTCGAACCGCAACATCGGCGGGATCGTCCGCTCCCGCAGCGTACGGGCGAGCGCGGTCAGCGCCGCCCGCTTCTTCGGGGCGCCGGCGGCCTTCTTCGGCAGGCTCGCGGCGGCGCGCTCGAACAGCCGGGCGCCCTCCTCGAGCATCAGCTCGACGTCCTGACCGCGCGGGATCTTGATGCCCGCGTCGTGGTACCAGTGCCCGATCGGATCGCCCCACGCCTCCACGCGGAAGTGCCACAGCCCGGTGGTGGTCGCCGCCACCTGCGCGGCGTACCGGTCGGTGCCGGGGGTGACCTCGGACATGCGGACGAGGGGCCCGGCTCGGCCCTCCGGATCCCGCAGGACGACGCCGGCGCCGAGCTGCTCGTGGCCCTCGCGGAACACGGTGGCGCCGACGGCGAACTCCTCGGCGGGAACGGCCTTGGCGGGCCAGCGTTCGCAGTCGATCACTGGCTGCACGTCGAGGATGGGAATGCGTCCGATCATCGCAGGCGAGCGTACAGACGCGGGTACGCGATCAGCCTGCTCTTCGGAAAGAATTGATCTTTCTTGAGGGTCGCTGTCGCCGGATCGAGTGGGGGTGCTCGGCGAGGGTTGGCGCATAACGTCTCCGTTGCCGGTATCCGCGGTATGAAACGGGTGTTTTGTCGCGTTCTGACGACGGTGGTGCCGCCGCGTCCGATGCCCGCACGCGACGGCGGTCCGTCCGCGCTCGGATTCTTTCATCGCCTCGGGTGAGGCGCCGGGTGCGACGCGTCCCCGTAAGGATCTCGTCTCCCGGAGGCGTCAGAGGCGCCCTCGCCGCGCTTCTCCGGCAATCGTCGCATGTCAGCGCCAAATTCGCATTTCCGGCGTGCTGGTTGGGCTTCCAGGCTCAAACGGAGATCAAGATGTGGGCCACTGGGCGGGTTAGGGTCGCGAGCACCGGGCCGGACCGATTAGTGTCGCCGCACGTGAAGGCGATCCGCAGATTCACCGTACGCTCCGTCCTGCCCGAGCCGCTGCAGCCGCTCGAGGAGCTCGTTCTCAACCTGCGCTGGTCCTGGCACCCCGAGACGCTCGACCTGTTCGAGTCGGTGGATCCGGACCTGTGGGAGGCGACCCGGCACGACCCGGTCCGCCTTCTCGGGGAGGTCTCGCCGGAGCGGCTCTCCGCGCTCACCGGTGACCGGCGCTTCCTGCGTGCTCTCGGCGACGCCGTCGACGATCTCCGCGAGTACGTCACCGCCCCCCGCTGGTACCAGAGGCTGTCCGACGCCCCCGCGGCGATCGCGTACTTCTCCCCGGAGTACGGCATCGCCGCCGCGCTACCCCAGTACTCCGGTGGCCTGGGCATCCTCGCCGGCGATCACCTCAAGACCGCCAGCGACCTCGGCGTGCCGATCGTCGGGGTAGGACTCCTGTACCGCCACGGTTACTTCTCCCAGTCCCTCTCGCCGGACGGCTGGCAGCTCGAGCGCTACCCCCCGATCGACCCGGCCGGGCTCCCGCTGACGCTCCTGCGCGAGACCGACGGCACGCCCACGCGGGTCACCGTCGGCCTCCCCGAGGGCCGGTCCCTGCGCGCGCAGGTCTGGGTGGCCCAGGTCGGCCGCGTGCCGCTGCTCCTCCTCGACTCCGACGTCGAGGAGAACGACCCGGCCGCCCGCGACGTCACCGACCGCCTGTACGGCGGCGGCACCGACCACCGCCTGCTCCAGGAGATGCTGCTCGGCATCGGCGGCGTCCGCGCGATCCGCGCCTACTCCCGCATCACCGGCCACAGCGCCCCTGAGGTGTTCCACACCAACGAGGGCCACGCCGGCTTCCTCGGCCTCGAGCGGATCCGCGAGTACATCGAGGAGCAGGGCCTGTCCTTCGACGAGGCGCTCGAGGCCACCCGGGCGGGCACGGTCTTCACCACCCACACCCCGGTCCCGGCCGGCATCGACCGCTTCCCCCGCGAGCTGATCCAGCGCTACTTCGGCGACTCCAACGAGGACAACGGCCTGCCCGTCGAGCGCATCCTCGGCCTCGGCGCCGAGACGTACGAAGGCGGCGACGTCTCGGTCTTCAACATGGCCGTCATGGGCATGCGCCTGGCCCAGCGCGTCAACGGCGTCTCCGAGCTGCACGGCAGGGTCAGCCGGGAGATGTTCGGCGGCCTGTGGCCCGGGTTCGACACCGACGACGTGCCGATCGGCTCGATCACCAACGGCGTCCACGGCTCCACGTGGGTGGCCCCCGAGTTCATCGACCTCGCCCGGCGGGAGCTGCCCGACGTGGTCGAGTTCGGCCGCGGCTGGGAGGGCGTGCAGCGGGTCTCCGAGTCCGAGATCTGGCGCATCCGGCGTACGCTCCGCGCCCGGCTCGTCGAGGACGCCCGCCGGCGCCTCCGCGACTCCTGGCGCCAGCGCGGCGCGAGCGAGGCCGAGCTGACCTGGATCGACGACGCGCTCGACCCCGACGTCCTGACGTTCGGCTTCGCCCGCCGCGTCCCGTCGTACAAACGGCTCACGCTGATGCTGCGCGACCCGGAGCGGCTCAAGTCGATCCTGCTCGACCCCGAGCGGCCGGTGCAGATCATCATCGCCGGCAAGGCGCACCCCGCCGACGAGGGCGGCAAGCGGCTGATCCAGGAGATCGTGCGGTTCGGTGACGACCCCGAGATCCGGCACCGCATCGTGTTCCTGCCGGACTACGACATGGCGCTCGGCCAGTCGCTCGTCCAGGGCTGCGACGTCTGGATGAACAACCCGCTGCGCCCGCTCGAGGCCTGCGGCACCTCCGGCATGAAGGTCGCCCTGAACGGCGGGCTGAACCTCTCGATCCGCGACGGCTGGTGGGACGAGTGGTTCGACGGCAACAACGGCTGGGCCATCCCGTCCGCCGACCGCGCCGCCGACCCGGACCGCCGCGACGACATCGAGGCGCAGGCCCTCTACGAGCTGATCGAGGACCACGTCTCCGTGCTGTTCTACGACCGCCCGGGCGACGGCCTCCCGCGCCGCTGGCTGGAGATGGTCAAGCACACGCTGGCCTCCCTCGGCCCGAAGGTCCTCGCCGGGCGCATGGTCCGCGACTACGTCGTCGACCTGTACGCCCCGGCCGCCGGCTCGGCCCGCCTGCTGTCCGCCGACGGCAACGCCGCCGCGAAGGCCCTCGCCGCCTGGAAGCACCGCGTCGGCAAGGCCTGGCCGTCCGTCACGGTCGAGCACGTCGAGTCCACCGGCGCGAGCGAGACCCCGCACCTCGGCACCCACCTGACCGTGCGCGCCACGGTCCACCTCGGCGAGCTGATCCCGGACGACGTCGCGGTCGAGGTCGCGTACGGCCGGGTCGACGACACCGACGCGCTGGTCGAGCCGTCCTACCTGGAGCTCACCCAGGCCGAGACCCTCGGCGACGGCCGGTGGCGCTTCGCCGGCGAGGTCCCCCTCGACCGGACCGGGGCGTTCGGGTACAGCGTGCGGGTCGTGCCCCGGCACGAGCTGCTGGCCTCCCGCGCGGAGACCGGCCTGATCGCGCTGCCCGCGGCCCCGATCGGCATGACCAACGGCGACCTGCGCTGATCACCTGATCGTCCCTGACCCCGCCCCGTACGCGGCGGGGTCAGGGACGATTCATAAGATTGCGGTCATTTGCCACATACGGGGTTGAGCTTGGTCTTCCATCGCATTTGAGCGGCAAAGACCCCCTGTGAAAGGGTTCCGTTCCGCAGGGAGGCCTGTCATGTGGCTCGAGTACATGGCCCGGCACTGGTGGCTGCTCACGGTGCGCGGCGTCCTCGCCGTCATCTTCGGCGTGCTGGCCATACTCTGGCCGGGCATCACGCTCCTCGTCCTGGCCATCATGTTCGGCGTCTTCGCCCTGGCGGACGGGATCTCCGCCATCGTCGCCGCCTTCGGCGCCCCGGCCGGAGGGCGGTCGCTGCTCATCTTCGAGGGCGCGGTCGGCATCATCGTCGGCCTGATCGCGCTGTTCTGGCCGCGCGCCACGGCTCTGGCGATCGTCCTCCTCGTCGCGATCTGGGCGATCGTCACGGGGATCAGCGAGATCGTCACCGCGCTCCAGATGCGCAAGGAGATCCACGGCGAGTGGATGTACGTCCTGTTCGGCGTGCTCTCGGTGGTCTTCGGGCTCATCGTGCTGCTCTCGCCCGTCTCCGGCATCTTCGCGGTGGCCTGGCTCATCGGCTTCTCCGCGATCGGCTTCGGGCTCGCGACGATCGCGGCGAGCTTCCGGCTCAGGAAGCTCCGCGGCGGACGCCCCGGCATCGCGCCGGGCGGTGCCATGCCGGCGCATCCCTGACCGCGTCAGCCGGCGGGCTCGATGTTCTGGTTCAGCCGGAACAGGTTGCCAGGGTCGTACGCCTTCTTGATCGAGGCCAGCCGCGCGTAGGCGTCCCGATAGTCGTCCCGGACATGGGCGCGGTCGTCCTCGGACATGAAGTTGACGTAGCCGCCGGACGCCGAATGGGGGCGCAACGCCTGGAAGTAGTCCCGTACCCAGGCGATGTTGCCCTCGTTCGCCGACGGGTCGGGCCACATGCCGGCGATCACGGTCGCGAACGTCATGTCGCGGCCCGTGAACGCGGTGGCGCCCGCGGGCACCCGGTGGCACGCCCCGTTGATCGGGTAGATGTGCACCGTGGAGTTCACGGCGGGCAGCCCCGGGCCGTGCTGGAGATGCGCCGCGATGGCGCCGTCGGTCAGCTCCGTCGCGAACGCCGTCTTCCAGTAGTGCTGCAGACCCCGGGGCACGAGCGCGTCGAGCGCGCTGTTGATCATCGGGTACGGCATCGGCGCGACGAGCTCGCCGACCGTCGGCGCGACCGTCCGGATCGGCCGTAGGGCCCGCTCACCCTCGTCGAGCGGACCGGACCAGCACGCGACCATCGCGCAGTGCGGCGTGGCCTGCTCGGACTCGGGGATGAACGGCAGCGGCGGCGTGATCTGGAAGGCCGGGTAGCAGCCCAGCTCCTCAGGCGCCTCCTTGATGTGGTCGCGGTAGAACTCCAGCACGTCACGGGCGCGGTCGAGCGGGTAGAAGAAGATCCCCGCGAAGATGTTCTCGACCGGGTGCAGGCGGTACTCGAAGGACGTCACCACGCCGAAGTTCCCGCCTCCGCCGCGCAGCGCCCAGAAGAGGTCCTCGTACTCCTTCTCCGAGGCCACGAGGAAGCGGCCGTCGGCGGTGACGACGTCCGCCGAGATCAGGTTGTCGATCGTCAGGCCGCAGCGGCGGCTCAGATAGCCGATTCCGCCGCCGAGCGTCAGCCCGCCGATGCCCGTCGTCGAGATGATCCCACCGGTCGTCGCCAGCCCGTACGCGTGCGTCGCGTGGTTGAAATCCCCCCAGGTGCACCCGCCCTCGGCCCGGGCCGTACGGGTGCGGGGATCGACGCGGACGCCGCGCATCGATGACAGGTCGAGCACCACCCCACCGTCGTTCGTGCCGTACCCCGGCACACTGTGCGAACCGCCGCGCACCGAGAGGACGAGGTCGTTCTCCCGGGCGAAGTCCACGGTGGCCATGGCGTCGCCCGCGTCGGCGCACCGCACGACCACGAGCGGCCGGCGGTCGATCATCGCGTTGTACACCCGGCGCGCCTCGTCGTACCCGGCGTCCTCCGCCGTGATCACCCGGCCCCGTACACGCTCCCGCAGGCGTTCGATCTGCTGTCCCATGAGTATGTCCCCCCAGGTCAGCCCTACCCGGGCAGAGCCGGGCCGAGACCCCGGGCGACCGGCCCAGGGGGTCGGTCACCTCGGTCGGCCGGTGGACTCCGGGTCGGCGGTGACCGTGGATGTGATCTTCTCGAGCACGGTGAGGTAGACCTGCCGTTTGTCCGGGCGCGCCCGCCCGGCGGCGTGCCTGAGAGCGGGGATCGCCGGCGCGCCGAGCAGCGTGAGCCCGTCGGTGGTGGCCCTTCGGACCGCCGGATGGGAGTGCGTGAGCAGGCCGACCAGTGCCGGGACGGCCGGCTTCCACGCCGCGTGGCACAGGGTCTTGACCGCCGAGCGCACGATGTCGGGTTGCCGGTCGGCCAGCAGCAGCGACGTCTGCTCCAGGTAGTCCCCGCGGTTCAGAACCTTGCGGGAGATCCGGTGGGCGTGCAGACGGACCCTCGCGTCGGGGTGGCCGAGCGACTCGGCGAGTAGTTCCTCGAGCTCGGTATCGCGGCCCTCCGGCCGGTCCGCGTCCTTTCGGGGTGTGCGGGCGGGGTCGTCGTCGTGACGCTCGGCGAGCAGGGTCAGCGCCCGGCGGACCTGCTCGGGGCCGCCGGTTCGGGCCAGGCGGAGCAACTCGTCGCGGGGCGGCCGTTGCTCCCGGGCGGCCGCCTCCGGGCCACGGGTTCGGCCGCGGAGTGCCGAGAGGGCGGCGGAGTCCTGCCGGTCCGCGTCGGGGTGGCGTATCGGCCCTTCCACCAGCAGGATCTTGTCGGCGAGGTCGTCGCGTCCCTCCTCGCGTAGCCGCCGGCGCGTCCGTGCCAGCGCCGGGGTGCGCAGCAGCGCGACACCGGAGATGAGATCGACCAGACCCCAGGCTCCGGCCTCGAGGCGTCCGGACAGGGCCGCGGCCAGGACGTCCGGGGCCGCGTTGCGCAACGCCCGCTCGGCCGACGCGTGAAGGGCGGGCCCGCCGCGTTCCCACCACGAAAGCAGAAGGGGGATGAGCGGTTCGACGTCCTGCGGGTCCAGATGGGCGGCGACGCGGCCGATCCGTTCCCAGACCATCTCACCGGCGGCGTCGTGCTCACCGGCCTCGCGCAGCTCGGACTCGCTCATCAAGGTCAGGGCATGCGCGAGATCCGCGGTGACGATGAGATCGACCCGGCCATCGAGGAAGGCCCGCAGCACCGTGAGCCGGATATGGGGTTCGGGCCAGCTCAGCAAGGCGTCGGCCGCGAGGTCGCGTTGACCCCGCACGGGATCGTCCAGCATCTCCAGCAGGCGCTCATTCAGGACCGCTGAGCGGGGCTGCTCCCGATCACCGGGACGAGGCGCGCGGGCCGTTGCCACGGGCCGGCGGGCGTCCTCGGCGATGGTCCAGGATGGCGCGTCGAGCGGCTGCAGCTCGATCATCCAGTCCAGGAGGGTGTCGCGCGCGTCGGTGTCGGCGGTGGGGAAGACGTCGATCAGCGTGTCGAGCCGGTCCCGTGAATCCACCGGTCGTCCGTCGTGACCGGTACGGGCGAGGTCCCGGTGGGCGGTCTCGTCAGGGTCCTGGGCGTCGACGGGCCGGTCCGCGTCGCGGAACAGCCGGAGGGCGGCGGGCGTGCGGGCGGCCGAGGCGAGGGCCTCCCGCCATCGCCGTACGGCGGGGCGGTCGGACGCCTGAGGGCTGCCGTGTACGGCGGGGCGGTCGGGTGCCGCAGCGCCGCCGTCCGGTGCGGCGGCGGGTCCGGTCGGCCCGAACGCCTCCCGCAACACCTCCTTCTCGGCCGGCCACGGGTTCGCGCCGGCGCGGGCGGCGGCCAGCGCCCGCCTGAGGTCGGTGCGGGTCAGCACCGCGCCACACCGGCGCAGCAACACCAGCAGGTACCGGCCACCCGTGGTCTCCGCCGGCAGCGTGCGGATCCGCGCTGCGATGTCGAACGCCGCGGCGGCGGGCAACGACGGGATGGTGTCCTCAAGCAGTGCGAGGAGGCGGTCACGGTCTGCATCGCCGATATCGGCCAGCCCGGCGACCAGGACCCGTACGGACCGGGCGAAGGTCCGCGTCTCTTCGGCGGTCCACGGTGCGGGGCACAGCTGCAGCGTGAGGCGCAGGGCCGGCCCGCGACGTTCCGGTTCATCCGCGGCCAGCTCCAGCCAGCGTGCCAGCATCGGCCGAAGCCGGCTGAGCCGGTCGGCGGGCAGCTCGTCAGAATCCCGGTCGTTCCGGTCCGTAAGACGCCGTGCGATCTCGGTGTCCCAGCCGTCGCGCACCAGAACGTCGAGGTCGGCATCCGGTGGGGCGGCCGGCGGTTCCTGACCGGTCGGCGGGGTGATGCCGTGAGCCGTCATGCGGCCGGCCAGCTCCGCGGCCGTACCCGAGCCGAGGACGAGTCGTCCTGTGGCGACGAGCAAGAGCAGGGCGGCCCCGGCCGGTGACCCCTGGTCGGCCAACGCGCCGACGGCACGCGCGGACAGTGAGCCGTCGAGTCCGCTCAGCAGCAGGACGCGGGTACGGTCATCGCCGGCACGATCGGCCGCGGCGACGACGGTGGCGGCGTAGGCGTCGCCGAGGATCGTTCGCAACGCCGTGATGAGCGCCTCACGCAGACCCGGGTTGTCGTGCCTGCCGAGCCACAGCAGCAGCTTCGGCACCGCCACCGGGGCGCCGGCGCGGATCAGCGCGTTGGCGGCGGTCTTCTTGACGTTCATGTTCGGATGGTCGAGGCGGTTCGCGATCGCCGCCGCCGCCCAGCACGCGCGTGCGTGCCCGAGCGCGAGCAGCGCTTGGCGTACGGTCTGCACGTCGGAGGCGGTGGTCAGGGGGACCAGGCTTGCCGACAGCGCCTGCGCGTCCTCCCC
The DNA here is from genome assembly GCF_039542055.1 of Actinoallomurus vinaceus. Classification (NCBI taxonomy): domain Bacteria; kingdom Bacillati; phylum Actinomycetota; class Actinomycetes; order Streptosporangiales; family Thermomonosporaceae; genus Actinoallomurus; species Actinoallomurus vinaceus. The sequence continues at coordinate 35,414 of NZ_BAABHK010000017.1, read as the reverse complement.
GTCGGCATCGCGGGCGAGCAGCGCGATGACATGTTTGCGAACGTGACGGTCACCGTGGCGCAGAAGCGGATGTACCCGTGACCGGATTCCGCGATGGGAGGTCTGCAGGAGCAGGCCGAGCAGGACCATTTGCTCAGCGGCCGTGAGCGCGGGCCGATCCAGCAGATCGAGCGCGACGCTCGCGACGAGCGTGTCGCCTGCCTCCCGGGCGTCCGCGGCGTCCAGAAGACAGCTCGGCCGGATCTTCGCCCTGTCGTGGAGACGAGCGCCGAGGTGACCGATGGCGGCGACCACTTCCTGCGGCACCGCCGGTTCGCCGCGGCCGTCAGCCGCGTCCGGCGTCCAGGACGCCGCGAGGTCGGATACGACCCGCAGCAGAAGGTCGGCGATGACGGGCACCGTACTGGAGCTGCCATTGCGCGCCAGCCTGCACAGGGCGGCCACGGGCTCATCGGGGTCCAGGCCCGCGCGGAGCAACGCCAGTTCCCGTTCGTCCGGGCCACCGAGATCGGCGGCGACCCGACGCGGCAGATCCTTCGGGTCGAGCCGGACCAGGATCGACTGCCGCTGGTCGGGATCCTCGGTGAGATGCCACAACACTTCCAAGGCCCGGTGCCGAACCGCCCGCAGGTAAGGCACCACGAGGCCGACCGCGTCTTGTCCGCTCAGGCCGAGCCCGTCACGCAGCACCGTGACCGTGCGGGCTCCGCCCACGGCTTCGAGAGCCTCCAACGCCGCCGCGGGCGACCGCGGCAGCGCGGCGATGACGACCTCCTCGGCGGTCACGTGGCGCAGCTCACGGATCGCCCGCAGGAACGGCCGCGGATCCGGCGCGGTGCGCAGCAGGTCAGTGATCTTCTCACCCACGGGCAGGGCCCCGGTGCCCTGCGCGGCCAAGGCGACCAAGAGCTCCATCCGCCGCGGCCAGTGCCGATCGTCCGCGGCCGCCGTCGTCAGTTCCCCGAGCGTCTCACGCCGGCACGTGAACAAGATGACGGCGACCTCGCCCGCCGGCACCGAGTGGTCGGCGATGGCCAGGCGCACGATCGCCGGTACGTCGTCGCGCGCCGGGAAGTGACCACGCCGGTGCAGCCCACGTAGGCACTGGACGACCGGCCCGGCGAGCAAGAGCGGGTCGGTCGCGGCGATCCCCACGAGATCGCGGACGTCGTCGCGGCTCGCCAGGTCTCCGAGCAGCTCCAGCGCGCGCCGTCGGAGCGCCGGGGGCCGATTCCGGTCGGCGGCCACGTCCCGGAGTACAGCCTGATGCCCGTGGTGGGCCGCGGCTTCGATCGCGGCGTCGGCCACCGCGGAGACGGCGGTCTCAAGGAGCCGGTACAGGTGCTCTTGCGGCAACGGGTCCAGAGCGGCCCAGGGCTCTGACAACTCACGCAGCGCGGCTACGGCGAGGTCGGCCGCGACAGCGTCCGTGCCGGATTCCCCGGCGATCGATCCGGTGAGCCCCACCAGGAGTGTCCGGGCTTGTGCGGGTGCCAGCAGGCCGGCGTGTACGGCTTCGCGGGCAATGCGCAGAGCCTCGGCCCGCAGCACAGGGTCGGGCCGGTCCGCCAGCTCCCGGGCGAGGTCGCCGGGATCGTCCACGTCGGCCGCGCCGAGACCGCGGACGGCCTGGTAGAGCAATTCGCCGGTGGGCTCGTCTCGCAGGGTTTCCGGCCGGTCGGCGATTTCAGCGCTCAGCCAGGCGATCCGGACCCGGGCCGGCAGATCCGCCTCTCGCCACTGCGGCCAGGGCCGGGGACGGACGTGGGCCCGTAGCCGGCGATAAAGGCGCGCCAGGGCCAACGTCGCCTCCGGCGGACCATCCAGCGAGCTCGGCAACGACGCCGCGAATGCGGCCTCCTCGGAACGGTCTTCATCGCGACCTTCAGCAAGGCGGTCGGCGAGGCACACGAGGCCCAACCCACGCAGCCGCGGATCCTCATGCCCGATGAGAAGCCGCAGGGCGGCCGGCGGACACCTCAACGGATCAAGGCCGGCTGAAAGCCGGTCCGCATCGGCGCGGCGTATGGCGGCGAAGATCGTCTCGTCGACCGACGTCATGCGCTGTCAACTTTCTCCGTCGGCGGGATCTCGGTGATCGCCGTGATGAGGAAACCTATTCCTGGCCGCCGTTGCGGTCGATCCCATTTTGACCTTGGGCGGGTCGAGGAGGCGGAGCAGCAGGACGGCTTCGCCGGCCACGGACGGGCTACGGAGATCGACGCTGCCGGTGTCTGTTGAGGGCCTCGCGCTGCGCGGCGGTGAGCCGGTGGCGTCGGGCAGTGACGGTATAGGCGCCGGATTCGAGGGTCTGCAACATGACCGGGCCGCCGATGTCCGGATATCTCTCGGCGTCGCGCAGGGAGCCGGTGACGCGGTCCGGATGCCATCCCAAAGCGACGGCGAGTTGCTCCACTGTCAGGGGCTCGCCCGCATGCAGGAGCGCGGCGAGCACGGTCAGCACGTCGCTGATCGCGGCTTGGCCGGGGCCACCGGTCATGTTCACGCTGAGCCGTGCGAAGAACCGGGCCATCTCGTCCAGCCGGGCTCCGGCAGGTGTCGTGGCGCCGAAGATCCGGACTCCCCGCCGAGCGGTATCGGCCCACATGATGTTCTTGCGGGCGCTCGCCGTCCATGCCCGGCGCCAGACATCGTCACCGATGACGTACCACTCGCGGCGTCGCCGGGGGTCGCGTTCGCGACGGACGACATCCAGGCCCTCGAGATAGGCGATCGCCTTGGACACGGACGCCGGGCTGACCTGAAGCTGCCGGACCAGATCGGCTGAGGTCAGGGCGCCGGAGTCGGTCGTGATGAGCTGCGCCAGCACCCGCCCTGCCATTCGGGGAAGCCCGATCTCGACCATCAGCGCCGCGAAGCCCTCCGCGTAAGAGCGGACCGCCTCAGCGTTGCGCCCGTGGGTGTTCCTGGCGGCCGGGGCCCGCGGCGGCGAGCCCGGTGGGCGCCGGCGGGAACGCCGCTCGGTGGACTGCTGGGCGTGGTCCGCCCGGTAGCCGCCGGGTCCGCTGTTGCGCGCCACCTCCCGGCTGATGGTCGAGGTCGGCCTGCCGAGCCGCCTGGCGATCTCCGCGCATCCGAGCCCCTCCGTCAGCCAGGCCGCGATGCGCCGGCGGTCCTGCTCGGTCAGCCTGCTTCCCGGCATCCGTGCAGTATGCATTCGCAATCATTCCGTTGCAACGGCGGGCGTTCCAGGGTTTGCAATCGTCGACAGGCCATTGCAATTTTCTCCACTAAATCCGCAGCTCAACGGCGTATTCAACGTGTATGCGCGATTGACGATCGGTGAAAAGCTACGTACTTTCCTGACCTCTCAAAGGCATCGTGAGGAGTCGACATGACCCAGTCCGACCGTGCCACTCTTCAGCGGCTGCTCGACCGGGCGGTCACGGAAGGCAGTGTTCCCGGCATCGTCCTGGAGGTCCGAGACGGCCATGGGCGGTGGTTCGGTTCGGCGGGAGCGGCCGATACCGAGACCGGGCGCGAACGCACGCCGCAAGAGAGGTTCCGCATCGGGAGCACGACGAAGACCTTCGTGGCCACGGTGATCCTGCAACTCGCCGCCGAGCGAAGCCTGAGTCTGGACGACACCGTGGACGAATGGCTGCCCGGAAGGGTCCACGGCCACGGTCACGAGGGCGGGAAGATCAGTATTCGGCGGCTGCTCGACCACACCAGCGGGATCTTCAGCTACACCGAGGACCCGGAAACGGTGAACCGCTACGAGAGCCACACCCCGGATCTGCTCGTAGACGTGGCCATGGCCCATCCTCCGGCCTTCGAGCCGGGCACGGACTGGGCTTACAGCAACACCAACTACATCCTCGCCGGAATGCTCGTCGAGCGGGTGACCGGCCAGGCGCTGGCCGACCAGATCGCCCAGCGGATCACCCGGCCGCTCGGCCTGGCCGGGACGTACCTGCCGAGCGGCGCCGACCCGACGATCCAGGGACCGCACCCACGGCACTACACGAAGCTGATGAACCCCGCCCCCGACGCCGAGATCCACGACGCGACCGAACTGGATTCGTCCATGTTCTGGGCGGCCGGCGGCATGATCTCCACGACCGGGGACCTCCACCGGTTCTTCGGCGCACTCCTGGGCGGCCGGCTCCTCCCGCCCGCCCGGCTCGAGGAGATGCTCACCACGGTCCCGACCAAGAACTGGATCCCCGACACGGCCTACGGGTTGGGCATCTCCTCGGTGACGCTGCCGTGCGGCCCCACGGTGTGGGGCATGGGCGGTGCCATCTTCGGCTCATGGTCGTACGCCTACCGCACCCGCGACGGCGAACACACGGCCGTCGTCAACGTCAACGGCGACTGGGCCCACGGCCCTTGGGGCGACCCGATCGGCATCTTCACCGACGTACTCCAGACGGAGTTCTGCCCGCCGAAGCCGACACCATAAGGCAAGATGATCATCGCAGGGCGAAGCGACCGCTGGAGCAGGTGTGCCCAACAGGCCGACCCGCGTCATGGCGTGGATGGCATTTCTCGTCATCGCGCTGACGATCTGCTCGGATTCGGTGACGGGCGGGCTGCCGGCCTGCCCGAGCGGCCCGTCGGACTCCGCGGCGCCGGCCATGCCCCCGCGGCCGGCGGAGGGGCACTGGCGCATCGTGGCCGCCGATCCGGTGCCAGTGCTCTCCGCGGCGCACGACGAACCCGCGATCGTCTCGGTGGGAGCCGGTGGCGTGTGGGTGGCCGGTACCGACTCTAAAGTTCTGCGGGATCGTATCGAGAACACTGCGGTTCTTCTGCGCTTCGACGGCGAGCGGCTGCGCAGGGTGAGAACACCCGCCGCCGAACGCGACAGCCGGTTCAGCTCCCTGTTCGCGACGCCTTCCGGAGAACTGTGGTTGCCGGGACAGAACGGCAACCGGGCTGTGGTCTACCGCTCCGATTCCGGTCGCTGGACCACTGCGAGGAGTCTTCCCGACCACGACGGATTCGGCTTCAATGTTGACGCCGGACTCGCGATCTCCGGTGACGACGTCTGGATGTACGAACCGCTCCAGATGATGCACTACGACGGCCGGGAATGGCGGGAGCCGGGCGGCCTGATGGGTGATCCTCACGTCGTCGTCTCCGGCATGGCCGGTCAGACGGCGGACGACATGTGGGCGGTCGGCGAATGGGACACCACGCCGGGTGTGAGCGACTCCTCCCCCATAGCCGGAGTCGGTGGCACGTTCTACGGTCGTGAGTGGAAGCGTGCCGGGCCTCCTTCGAATCGGTCCGACGACCCGATGCTCCGCATGGAAGCCCTTACCCGGGACGCCCACACCGGGAGGCTATGGGCGGTCGGTTTCACCGGCCGCGCCACGAGCCCGGAGCATCGCACCGTACTCGCGACCCTTGAATGACCGTCCCAGCGAACGCGCGGATCCCGCCGCCCAAAGCATGAGTGGCACTCGGCGGCAAGGTAAATCGTTCTGCGGCGTCTACTGAGCCGCGAAAATTCTCGGCTCAGTAGACGCCATGGAATTCGCCGGCCCTCCATCGTCGTCCGCTTCGGCCGGATAAGCCGAGAACGGGGCTGGTCCGTCATTCGGGCTGGTCGAGGTCGGGGAGGGCCTCGTAGGCGGGTTTGAGGACGTCGGTGAGGTCCTTGCGGCGGATCTTGACCTTGGGCGGGTCGAGGAGGCGGAGCAGCAGGGCGGGTGGGATCGGGGGAGCGGGCGGGCGGTCGTGGACGGCGGCGGGGGCCCAGAAGTCGTCCATGCGCTCGGCCAGCGGCGTCTCCTCGATCTCGAGGGGGTCGACCTCGGCCGGCTCCAGGCGGCGCAGTCCGGCCAGGAGGTCGTCCTTGGTGCGGCCGTGCCAGGCGAGGATCAGGAACGGGTCGTCGTCGAACGCCTCCGCGAGGAGGTAGAGCACCGCGGCGGTGTGCTTGCACGGGTCGCCCCAGTCGGGGCAGCTGCACATCAGGTGCATGTCCGTCGACGACCTCGGGAAGAGCGAGACGCCGAAGATGGCGAAGACGTCCTCGATCTCCGGCGGCATCTCCCCGGCCAGCAGGCGGGCGCGGAAGACCGCCTGGGAGGCGAGGGCCTCCTCGATCGACTCCCAGACCGTGGCCTGGATCGGGTCGATGCCGATCGTCACCTCGTACGGCTCGGGGTCGGAGCCCTGGACGAGGGCGGTCACCTCGTACGCCCCGACCCGCAGCTCGATCACCTGGCCCTTGCGGGCGTACGTGCGGCCGCGCGTCAGGCGGCCGCGGTCGGCGAAGGATTCGAGTACGTCGATGAAGCGGCGTGACCACCACTGCTCGCCGATGGAGCCGCGCCCGCCGGACTTCGCCTTGAGGCCGCCCTCGACCGGGCGGGCCTTTCCGTAGATCGGCATCAGTCGCTCACCGCCTCGGGGTCGAGTCGCATGATCTCGCGCAGGTCGGCGACGGACAGCTCGGTGAGCCAGCCCTCTCCGGTGCCGACGATGCGCTCGGCGAGGGCCTTCTTGCGCTCGATCATCTCGTCGACGCGCTCCTCGATGGTGCCGACGCAGATGAACTTGCGGACCTGGACGTTCTTGGTCTGGCCGATGCGGAACGCGCGGTCGGTCGCCTGGTCCTCGACGGCGGGGTTCCACCAGCGGTCGACGTGGACGACGTGGTTGGCGGCGGTGAGCGTGAGGCCCGTGCCGGCCGCCTTGAGCGACAGCAGGAAGACCGCCGGGTCGGGGTCCTCCTGGAAGTGGCGGATCAGCTCGTCGCGCTGCTTCTTGGGGACGCCGCCGTGCAGCCAGAGCACCGGGCGGTCGAGCTTGGTCTCCAGGTGCGGCCGCAGCATGGCGCCGAACTCGGCGTACTGGGTGAAGACGAGCGCCTTCTCGCCCTGCTCGACGACCTCGGCGCAGATCTCCTCCAGGCGCTCCAGCTTGCCGGAGCGGCCCGGCAGCCGGGAGCCGTCCTTGAGCAGGTGGGCGGGGTGGTTGCAGACCTGCTTGAGCTTGGCCATGGTCGCCAGGACGAGGCCGCGCCGTTCCATGCCCTCGCTGCTCGCGATCTGCTCGAGCATGTCGTCGACGGTGGCCTGGTACAGCGACGCCTGCTCGGGCGTGAGGTTGCACCAGACCTTGATCTCCTGCTTCTCCGGCAGGTCCGTGATGATCGACTTGTCGGTCTTGAGGCGGCGCAGGATGAACGGGCCGGTGACCCGGTGCAGCGCGGCGGCCGCCTCCTCGTCGCCGTGCGCCTCGATGGGCACGGCGAACCGTTCGCGGAACGCCTGGCGGGGACCCAGCATGCCGGGGTTGCCGAACTCCATGATCGACCACAGCTCGGTCAGGTGGTTCTCCACCGGCGTGCCGGTGAGCGCGATCCGGCTCCGGGCCGGGATGCTCCGGACCGCCCGCGCCTGCCGGGTGCCGCTGTTCTTCAGCGCCTGGGCCTCGTCGCAGATCACACGGTCCCAGTCGATCGTGGCCAGCGCCTCGTGGTCGCGGGCGGCGGTGCCGTACGTCGTCAGTACGAGGTCGGCCTCGGCCGCCGCCTTCGCGAGGTCCTCGCCGCGGTGCCGTCCACCGCCGTGGTGGACGTACACCCGCAGCTTCGGGGTGAACCGCGCCGCCTCCCGCTGCCAGTTGCCGACCAGCGACATCGGCCCGATCAGCAGCGTCGGCCCCGACTTCGTCCGATTCACGAGCAGTGCAAGGGTTTGGGCGGTTTTCCCGAGTCCCATGTCGTCCGCGAGGATCGCGCCGAGGCCCAGGCCGTCGAGGAAGGACAGCCAGGCCAGGCCGCGCTCCTGGTACGGGCGGAGGGTGCCCTCGAAGTCGTCGGGCGTGCTCATCGGCTCGAGGCGGCGGTCGGCCTCGCCGGACAGCAGGTCGCCGAGCGGGCCGTCGGCGTCGAGCTGGAGCAGCGGCAGCGCGTCGTCGCCCGCGTGGATCGCGGCGCGGACGGCCTGAGACGCGGTCATCTCGCCGGTGCGCCGCTGCTTGAGGAAGTCGAGGGCGGACGCGAGCTGCCGCTCGTCCAGCTCCACCCATTTGCCGCGCAGGCGCACCAGCGGCGCCTTGAGCCGCGCGAGCTCGGCCAGCTCCTCCTCGGTGACGTCCTCGCCCTCGATGGCCAGGTCCCACCGGAAGTCGACCAGGCTGTCGAGGCCGAAGCCGGACGAGGTGGCGGCGCCGGCCTCGGTCGCCGTCTTGGTGCGGGTGGTGAGCTTCATGCCGAGCCGGGCCCGGCCCGCCCACTGTGGCAGCTGGACGCCGAATCCGGCGGCGGACAGCAGCGGCGCGGCCTCCCGCAGGAACCGGAACGCGCCCTCGGCGTCCGTCGTCACGCTGGTCGGCGTCGCGACCCGCAGGGCCTGGGCGACGTCGGGGTAGAGCCGCAGCGCCCGGCCCAGGCCGGTGAGGAGGGTCTCCTCGGCGTTCGGCACGGAGGTGACCTCGCCGGTCCAGAGGGCGGCGGCCGGGACGTACAGGCTGGGGTCGTCGGTGCCCTGCACGGCGAACTCGACGGTCCACGGCCCCTGCGTGGCGGTCTCCCCGTCGGGGGCCGGGGGCTCGACGAGACGGAAGCAGACGCGCAGCGGGCCGGTCGAGCGGCGGGCCGCGGCGGCCCAGGCGTCGAGCTCGGCGGCGAGCGCGTCGGGGTCGTCGCCCGGCTCGCGGGGCACCGTGGGGTCGGGGCCGGTGAGCGCCGCCGCCCAGCGCTCGGTCAGGGGCAGCCGGTCGGGCACCCGGCCGGTGCGCTCGGGGAGGAGCGGGTGCGGCACGACGCCGCGCACGGCCGCGTCGACCAGGCCGGCCAGCGCGTCCATCAGGACGTCCGACGCGGAGCGGTCCTCGTCGGCGGCCCGGCAGGCCGGTGGCATCGCGGCGGCGAGCTCGCGGAACCGCGCGGCGTCATCCCCGGTGACGACCGGTCGCCAGCGGGCCGTCGGGTCGCCGTCCTCCCGTACGAGCGCGGGCAGGACGCGGCCCCGGGAGGCGAGGTGCACCGCCTCCTCGGCGACGTGCGCGAAGAACCTCAGGTCGGCGCCGCGCACGACGTCCTCGGCGTCGCCGGCCAGATGCAGCAGGGTCATCGCGGCGAACGGGTCGAGCACGAGCGCCGGAACCCGCCAGGGATGCGGCGCCGGTTGCCGGGACGCCGGCTCGCGCGCCAGCTCGGGGGAGGGGAACGGCCCGGTGGCGGCGCCGGGGAGCAGCAGGGTCGGCTCGATCCTCGGCGCGCCGTGAGTGACGGCGGCGTACGAGGTGCCGGCGAAGTCGGAGGTCGCGAAGGGGTGCGGCTTGGGGGACGTGCGCACCCGCGTGGTGGCCGGGAGCACCGAGTCCTCCGCCCACAGGCACAGCGCGCCACCGTGCCAGGCGGCGTGCGCCACGAGCATGATCGCCCCCCGGAAAGCGCTACGGACCAGGCGAAGGTACCAAACGGCCCCGACAGCTCTCGCCCTTCCCGCACGTACGGAGCGTCATCGGCTCAGCGGCTTTCTGTCATCAAATTTCTCCTTTTCTGCTGACTTATCGCTCTTGATCCGCGATTGTTGATCTTCACCGAAGTCGATCTTGGTGAGGAGACACGTGGCACGACGAACGACATTCGCAGCGGCCCTGATCCTGGCGGTGCCCCTCGCGGTGGGTACCGCGGTTGAGGCGTCGGCGGCCCCGCCCACGCCGCCGACGGCGGCCAAGGCCCGTACGGAGCTCACGAAGCTCAAGGTCGCCAAGGAGGGGACGCTGACCGGCTACAGCCGGGCGAAGTTCCCGCACTGGATCGACCAGGGCCATGAGTGCAACACCCGGGAAGTGGTGCTGAAGCGGGACGGCAAGAACGTCCACACCAACGCCAAGTGCGCGCCCACGTCCGGCACCTGGTACTCCCCGTACGACGGCGCGACCTGGCACAAGGCCTCCGACGTGGACATCGACCACATGGTGCCGCTCGCCGAGGCGTGGCGGTCCGGGGCCAAGGCGTGGACGACGGCGCGCCGCCAGGCGTTCGCCAACGACCTGACCCACGCCCAGCTGTGGGCGGTGACCGACAACGTCAATCAGGAGAAGGGCGACAAGGACCCGGCGAAGTGGCAGCCGCCGCTCAAGCGTGAGCGGTGCGTCTACGCGCGCGCCTGGACGGACGTGAAGTACCAGTACGGCCTCACCGTCGACACCAAGGAGAAGACCGCTCTCGCGGCCATGCTCAAGACCTGCTGACGCCCGTGCCGCGGCGCGCCACCCTCCGGTCGGCGCGCCGCGGATGTGCGGGACTAGGCTCACGGCGCAGCGCAGTCGATGAGCGGGAGGTTCCGTGGGCGAGTTCGTACGCGTGGAGACCGAGGGGGCCGTCGCCACGATCCGGCTGGACCGGCCGAAGATGAACGCCTTGAACGCCCAGGTGGTGGCCGAGCTCGCCGAGGCGGCCCAGACGGTCGACGCCGACCCGGCCGTCCGCGCCGTCATCCTGTACGGCGGCGAGCGGGTGTTCGCGGCCGGGGCGGACATCAAGGAGATGGCCGAGCTGCCGTACGCCCAGGCCACCGGGCACGCCCGGGCGCTGCAGGACGCCCTGAACGCGATCGCGCGGATCGGGAAGCCCGTCGTCGCCGCGATCACCGGCTACGCCCTCGGAGGCGGTCTGGAGCTGGCGCTGTGCGCCGACTTCCGCGTCGCAGGCGAGTCGGCCAAGGTCGGCCAGCCGGAGATCCAGCTCGGCGTCATCCCCGGCGCCGGCGGCACCCAGCGGCTGCCCCGGCTGATCGGCCCGGCCCGCGCCAAAGACCTGATCTTTACCGGGCGCCACGTCACCGCCGGGGAGGCCCTGGCGATCGGCCTGGTGGACCGGGTCGTTTCGGACGCCCAGGTGTACGTCGCCGCGACCAAGCTGGTCGCCCGGTACGCCGAGGGCCCGGCGGTCGCGCTGCGCGCCGCCAAGCAGGCGATCGACGCAGGCCTGGAGACCGACCTGGCCACCGGCCTGGAGATCGAGCGGCTGCACTTCGCCGGCCTGTTCGCCACCGAGGACCAGAAGAACGGCATGCGCAGCTTCGTCGAGGAGGGCCCCGGCAAGGCGCGGTTCACCGGCCGCTGAGCCGGCCGCCGCCGACCTGCCGGGAACCCGGCGGCCCCTGCGGGACGTCACACGACACGTGAACGAGTCGAACGATCCACTGCCGCCCGCGGCGCAGGCGCGTCTCGGGCAGGCCCGGCAGGCCGGCACCTGGACCTCGAGCCTGACCGTCGACGAGTTCGCCGGCCTGCGGTCGATCGGCTTCGAGCCGGTCGGCCAGGTGATGGGCAGCACCGTCCACAACCTCGGCTGGTGGGCCCGCTCCCAGATCAACTGCGGGTACCAGCGCGGCGTACTCGGCGGCGGCTTCGCGGCCACGGTGACCTCGGGCTTCCGCGCCTACATCGACACCCTCTACCAGGCGCGGCGTACCGCCATGAACCGGATGGCCGCCGAATGCGCGGCGCTGGGCGGTGACGGCGTCGTGGCCGTCCGGCTCACCATCGCGCCGTTCCAGGGAGCGGCGCACCACCTGGAGTTCCAGGCGATCGGCACCGCCGTACGCGCGGCGGGGGCGGTCCGGCCGGGCCGGGTCTTCCTGTCCCATGTCAGCGGGCAGGAGTTCGTGAAGCTCATCGAGACCGGGTGGGTCCCGGTCGATCTGGCCCTCGGCGCCGCCATGGGCATCCGCCACGACGACTGGCGGGTCAACTGGTCGACCGGCAGGTTCGCCCCCACGCAGGAGGTGGGCGGCTGGACGGAGCTCGTGTCGGCCACCCGGCGCAAGGCCCGCAGCCGCCTGTTCGCCGATGCCAGGCGCACCGGCGCCGACGGCGTCGTGGTCTCCGGCATCGATCTGCGTGTCGACGAGCGCGCCTGCAAGCTCGGCGGCGACCACGATCACGACCACATCGTCGAGAGCACCGTCATCGGCACCGCGATCGCCGAATTCCGTACGTCGCACCGCCCGACCCGACCACTGACGATCATGAGGTTCTGAAGAAGATGACCGATCCCGTCGCCCAAGGTGTCCCCGCCGACGCGATGGCCCGGCTCGCCGGGCTGCGGCCCGGCGCACCCGGGACGCTGTTCACCAGCGACCTGTCCGTGAACGAGTTCCTGCTCGTCCGCGAGGCCGGGTTCCGGCCGCTCGGCCTGGTCCTGGGCAGTTCGATCTACCACGTCGGCATCCAGATCGGCCGGTGGAGCAAAAATATGGAGCTCGACCAGCTGTCCGGCGCGATGTACCACGCGCGGGAGCTGGCGATGACCCGCATGGAGGCCGAGGCCGACCAACTCGGCGCCGACGGCATCGTGGGCGTGCGGCTGCAGGTGGAGTTCCGCGACTTCGGCAGCGACATCGCCGAGTTCATCGCGATCGGCACCGCCGTGAAGGCCGACGACACCTCCCAGAACTGGCGCAACAACAAGAACCAGCCGTTCACCTCCGACCTGAACGGCCAGGACTTCTGGACCCTCATCCAGGCGGGCTACGCCCCGCTGGGCATGGTGATGGGCACCTGCGTGTACCACGTGGCGCACCGGCGGCTCGGCTCGGTGCTCGGCAGCCTCGGGCAGAACGTCGAGATCCCGGAGTTCACCCAGGCGCTGTACGACGCGCGGGAGCTGGCCATGACCCGCATGCAGGCCGAGGCGCAGGCCCTGCACGCCGAGGGCATCGTCGGCGTGGACCTCGACCAGTTCCACCACCAGTGGGGCGGGCACACGATGGAGTTCTTCGCCATCGGCACGGCGGTGCGGCCGCTGCGCGAGGATCACGTCATCGCCAAGCCCCAGATGGTGCTCGGGCTGGACCGCTGATTCACTGATGACCATGGAGTTCGACATGGTCGCCGCCGCGCTGCGCCGCGACACCGCCGACGTCGCGACGTACGCCCGCGTGCTCACCGGAACGCTCGCCGACGCGCTGCCGCCCGGATGCGTGACCGTGGAGCACGAGCGCAGCCTCGGCGACCGGCTGCGCGGCCGCGACGGCCACCCCCGCCGGATCGTCGTACGGCTGGGGGAGCGCACGCTGTCCCTGACCGCGGGAGACGGCCCGCCGGTCGCCGAGATCCACCACGAGGTGCGCGGCGTGGTCCTGTCCCGCGGCCAGGTGACGCTCGACGTCTGGGTGCGCACCCTCACCGAGGGGCTCATGGCCCAGGCCGAGGCCGACGCCCGCGCCGCCGAGGCACTGCGCCGCCTGATCGCGGGCGGCTGACCGTTCGCCGCCGGACGCCGGCGGGGTACGGTCGAGACGCTGTCTCGCGGAGGAGGTCGTCAGTGCGGGTGTTCGTCTCGGTCGACATGGAGGGCGTGTCCGGGCTCACCGATCCGGATGAGATGCGGGCCGGCGGGCGCGGGTACGAACGCGGCTGCGAGCTGATGACCGCCGACGCGAACGCCGCGGTGGCCGGGGCGTTCGACGCGGGTGCCGACGACGTCATCGTCACGGACTCGCACGGCAGCACGAAGAACCTCCGGGCCGACCTCATCGACGAGCGGTGCTCGCTGATCCGCGGCCCGTACCGTCCGCTGCGCATGGGGCAGGGGCTCGACACCGCCCACGACGCGGCGATGTTCGTCGGCTACCACGCCCGCGCCGGCGTGCCGCACGGCGTGCTCAACCACACGTGGATGGGCTATGAGATCCAGAACCTCTACCTCAACGGCGAGGTGTGCGGCGAGATCCGGCTGATCGCCGGGCTGGCCGGATCGATGGGCGTGCCGGTCGCGCTCGTCGCGGGCGACGAGGCGGCCTGCGCGGAGGCCCGCGAGGTGCTCGGCGACGTCGAGACGGTCGCGGTGAAGAAGGGCATCGACCGCTACTCCGCGCAGCTCCTGCCGCCCGTCCGCGCCCAGGCACTGATCCGCGAGGCGGCCGTACGGGCGCTGGGCGACCTGGGCCGGCGCCGGCCGTACGTCGTGCCGTCCCCGTACACGCTGGGCATCGACTGGGCGTCCACGGCGATGGCGGAGTCCTGCGCGATGATCCCCGGCATCAAGCGGGCCGGACCCCGGTCGGTGGAGTTCACCACCGACGACTACGCCGAGATCGTCGGCGTCCTCGGCATCATGGCCACGATCGGCGGCAGCGTCGGCTGCACCGGGCAGCACTACGGCTGACCGTCGGTAGGGTTGCGTCGCATGTGGGGACTGTCGCTCGAGCCCGCCCTCGACCGTACCGATCTGCTCGCGCCTCCGGTCGCCGAGGCGATCCGCGGGTGGAAGGGCGAGGACGCCTTCCAGGTCACGGAGATCGACCCGGAGCTGGCCGACACCGCCGCGTTCTGCGAGCGGTACGGCACTCCGCTCGAGACGTCGGCCAACTGCGTGATCGTCGCGGCCAAGCGGGGCGGTGACGTACGGCTCGCCGCCTGCGTCGTGCTCGCCACCACCCGCGCCGACGTGAACGGTGTCGTCCGGCGCCACCTCGACGCGCGGAAGGCGTCGTTCGCGCCGCAGGATCAGGCCGTGACCGAGGCCGGCATGGAGTACGGCGGGATCACGCCATTCGGCCTGCCCGCCGACTGGCCGGTGCTCGTCGATCAGGCCGTCGTCGACACCCCGTACGTGGTCGTCGGCAGCGGCGTGCGGCGTTCCAAGCTGGTCGTCCCCGGGGCGGCGCTCGCGGGGATCGAGCAGAGCGAGGTCATCGAGGGCCTCGCCCGCTGACCGAGAACCAGGGCGGAAGGTAGACCACCCAGCCGGAGCCGAGTCTCGACAGGGGATGTGCGACCCAGGAGGCGGCGTACCGGGGCGGCGGCGTGCCGTGGGACAGAATGCCGGTGGGCTCCCGGCGGGCGAGAGCGAGGAAGCGGGCCGCGGTCGTCGACTTCAGGACCCCGCTCGTCGCCTCGGTCCCGCAGCCGAGGTAGAAGGCGACCGGCACCGCGCGCGGCCCCCCGAGCAGGCAGGGACGGCGCAACCCCAGGTGCCTCAGCGCCGTCGCACCGCGGACGTACGAGAGGCGCTCGACCGCGTTGTCACGTGTCTCCTGCGACAGGAGCAGCACCTGCGAACCGACCTGCGCGAGGACGACCATCGAGACCAGCACGGCCAGTGGCGTTCGCAGCCGCGGAACGGCGGCGGGCAGCCTGACCAGGCACTCCGCGACGGGCAACGCCAGCAGCGCGTAGACGGGCAGCAGGAACCGCGGCGCCGCGTACCCGAGGAGCAGCAGGTACGGCACCGACGCGGAGACACCGCAGGCGGCGGCGACCGCGGCCGGCACGACCTCGCGGGCCCGGGCCGCCAGGATCAGCCCGCCGACGACGAGCAGGGGAACCGCGAGCCACCACAGGGTCAGCGCCGGGCGCTGGACGCCGCCCCCGCAGGGACGGCAGAGCAGCGGCCCGTTCACGGCGTACAGCTCGTACAGCACACCCCGTGGATGCCAGGCGATGCCGCCCTCGATGGCGCTGGACGCCCTCAGGCGTTCCAGAGGCCCGCCGTATCGCAGGTACGCCTCGACGATCCACTGCGCGGCGCCGAGCGCGAGCCCTCCCACGAGGGCGACGATCAGAGCTCGGCGTCGCCACCGGCGGACCAGTACCGCCGCGATCGGCAGGGGCAGCGCGATCCACGCCGCGTCCCCCGGCCGCATGAGCGTCACGACGGCCGCCGCGGCGACCACCCCGAGGAGAGCGGTCCGCCCGCCCGCGACGGCGTAGCGGACGAACCATCCGACCAGGGCGACTCCCGCGACGGCGACCCAGAAGTTCGGGATGACCTCCGACACGTAGTAGGCGGTGATCCAGAGCCCGCTGAAGAGCAGGGCCGCCAGCGGGACGACCGCCCGGCGCGATGTCAGCGCCAGCCAGGGCCAGTAGGCGAGCACGACCGCGGTGGCGCCGATGACCGCGAGGTACGCGCGCAGCACCGTGACCGACGCGGTCAGCCAGACGACCGGCGCGATCAGATAGGTGATGCCGCGTGCCCGCGGCGCGCTGAAGAAGGCCGCCGGGAGCCTCGGGCTGACCTGGCTGATGTACAGGGCCTCGTCCCAGCCGACGTCGCCGTGGCGTACGACCAGGGCGAACTCGACCGCCGCGAGGAGCACGGCCACGGCGATCAGCCATGTGACCGGACGCCGTATCACCGCACCATCACCATCACCGCACCATCACCCCGATCATTCACGCCCCGCTCGCCGAGCGGCGGCCGAATCCGCACTAACCGACATACGTTTGTGCGTGTTCGTGAGGGGAGGGTGACCGGCGGCTGAACGGCGGCCCTCCGGCGGGGGTCGGATCGTATTCTCGGGCGCCGCCGACCCGTCTTTCGCCGGGTTGATCTGCGCGGCTTGGAACCTTCGCACCGCGACCGGCGTCAAAACCGGCATGAACGCGTCGGGACTAGCGCCGCTGGGCTCGTACGAGCTGCTGGAGCAGGTCGGTGAGGGGGCCACGTCCGTGGTGTACCGCGCCATGGACCGCTTCGGGCGGACGGTCGCGGTGAAGGAGCCGCGCCGGGAGGTCGCGCACGATCCGACCGTGCGCCGCCGCCTGCGGCGCGAGGCCCGCACGATGGCCCGGGTGCGCAGCCCGTACGTCGCCGAGGCGTTCGACGCCTGTCTGGACGGTGAACGTCCCTACCTGGTCACGGAGTACGTCGCGGGCGTGCCCCTGCGGGATCTCGTGACGATGTACGGGCCGCTGTGGGAGGACGCGCTGTGGGGCTTCGCCGGCCGGTTCGCGCAGGGGCTGGCCGCGGTGCACGGGGCCGGTGTACTGCACCGGGACCTCAAGCCGGGCAACGTCATGGTCGTGGGCGGGATCCCGAAGATCATCGACTTCGGGATCGCGCAGGAGACGGGGGCCGAGCAGGTCACGCAGCCGGGCGTGCTGACCGGGACGCCGGGCTACGTCGCGCCGGAGCTGATCGACGGCGGTCTCTGCAGCGAGGCGTCCGACGTGTTCTCCTGGGCCGCGACGGTCGCGTTCGCGGCGACGGGCCGCCCGCCGTTCGGCGCCGGGTCGCTGCACGGGATCTGCTTCCGGGTGCTGCGGGGCGCCGCCGACCTGGACGGCGTTCCGGAGCGCCTGCTGCCGCTGCTGCGCCAGGCCCTGGTCCGCGACCCCGCCGCGCGGCCCGCCGCGTCGTGGCTGGTGGACCGCCTCACCGAGAGGCGGCCGGTCTCGGCGGCCTGACGGGTTCCGCCGGAATCCCATGAGGGAACACATGCCCAGGTATCGTGACGGATCTATGGAGGGGGTAGAGACGTCCGGGGAGAGTATCGGCCGATACCGCCTGCTCGAGAAGATCGGGGAAGGCGGGATGGGGGTCGTGCACCTGGCGGCCGACCCCATGGGCCGCAAGGTCGCTGTGAAGGTTCTGCGGCCCGGGGTGGCGACGGACCAGACGGCGCTGCGCCGCCTGGCGCGCGAGGTCGACTCCATGCGCCGGGTGCACAGCCCGCACGTCGCGGAGATCGTGGACGCGGACGTCACGGCCGAGCCGCCCTATGTCGTCACGCAGTTCGTCCCCGGCCGCACGCTGGAGCAGAGCGTGCGCGACGACGGGCCGCTGCGCGGGGACAGGCTCCAGCGGCTGGCGACGGGGCTGGCCTCCGCGCTGGCCGCCATCCACGACGCCGGCATCGTCCACCGGGACCTCAAGCCGGGCAACGTCATGTTCCTGGAGAACGGTGAGCCGGTCGTCATCGACTTCGGCATCGCGCAGGGCGTCGACGCGACCCGGCTGACCGCGACCGGGCTCGTCATCGGCACCCCCGGCTACCTCGCCCCGGAGATCATCGAGGGGGAGGACGCCGGCGCGTCGGCGGACGTGCACGCCTGGGCGGGCACGCTCGCCTTCGCCGCGACCGGGCGGGCGCCGTTCGGCGGCGGCACGTTCGAGTCGATCTTCTACAAGATCATGGAGGGGCGGCCGGACCTGGACGGCGTTCCGGAGCCGCTGCTGCCGCTCGTCCGCGCGGCCATGGCGCGCAACCCCGCCGAGCGGCCGACCGCGCACGCCCTCGTGGGGCTCACCCAGCGGATCGACGTCAACAGCACCCTGGTCGACCCGCCGTCGACCCAGACCAAGCGGCTCACCGCCGTCTCGGCCCCGCCACCGGCGCGACCGGCCAACCCGCGCGACTTCAGGGGGCAGCTGCCGCCGGCGCCGCCGCCTCCTCCGCCGCAGCAGCCGTACGCCCGGTCCCCGTACGGGGCGCCCGGGCAGCAGCAGCCGCCGGCGCGGTACCAGCAGCGCCCTCCGAAAGAGCCGCGGCCCGACGAGCCGAAGCCGTACGGCATCTACCGTTTCCTGAGCCTGCTGCTCCTCGTCGGAGCGGTGGGGCTGTCCGTCGTGACGCCCGCCATCGCGTTGATCGTCGTGCTGCTCGTCCTGCTGGGTCTGCGGACCGCCGACCGTGGCGCTCAGGAGCTCACGTCCAAGCGAACGCGGCGCGGACCGCGGTCGGGTGACCTGGCCGCGGTGATCGTCAAGTCGCCGTTCTCGGCGGTCCGGGCGGCGCTGGGCATGCTGCTGGTCAGCCCGCTGGCGATCATTGCCGCCGTCGTCGTGCTGCTGATCGGCCTCGCCGCGAAGACCGGGCTGACGATCCCCCGGGCGGTGGCGCTCGCCACGGCCGCGTTCGTGATCGTCCAGTGCCTCGGGCCGGGCAGTGAGCCCGCGCGCCGTCAGCTCGCCCGCGTCTGGGGGGCGGTCCTCCCGAGGAGGTCGCAGGCCCTGGTCGCCCTGGCCGTCATCGGCTTCCTCGTCTTCCTGCTCGTGTCGTTCTCGCTCGGCCAGGCGCCGGACCTGCGGCCGTTCGACTCCCGGTCGCTCACCCACAGCCTGAGCGGCCTGCGGTCCGGCATCCGCGGCCTGCTCGGCGGCTGAGCGGAGACACCCCGACAAGGAAAAGATCCGAATGCCAGTGGAGGACGCCGAGGTGCAGAAGGTGGGCCCGTACCGCCTGGTGGCGACCCTCGGCGAAGGCGGCATGGGCGTGGTCCACCGGGGCGTCGACGACGCCGGCCGCGAGGTGGCCGTGAAGGTGGTGCGGGCGGAGTACGCCGAGGACGCCACCTTCCGGCGGCGGCTCGCCCGCGAGGTCGACACGATGCGGCGGGTGCGCAGCCCGTACGTCGCCGAGGTCCTCGACGCGGACGTCGCCGCCGAACGCCCCTACATCGTCACCCGGTTCATCGACGGCCACCCGCTCGACGGCGTCGTCCGGGCGGCCGGGCCGCTGTCCGGCGGCCCGCTGGCACGCGTGGCGGTCGGCCTCGCCGAGGCGCTGACCGCCATCCACGAGGCCGGCATCGTGCACCGGGACCTCAAGCCGAACAACGTCATGATGGTCGACGGTGCGCCCGTCGTCATCGACTTCGGCATCGCGCACGCGATGGACGCCACCCGGCTCACCCAGACCGGCATGGTCGTCGGCACGCCCGGCTACCTCGGCCCGGAGGTCATCGACGGCAAGCCGCCCGGCCCCGCCGTGGACGTCTATGGGTGGGCGGGGACCGTCGCGTTCGCCGCCACCGGACGGGCGCCGTTCGGCGGCGGATCCCTCGAGGCGGTGGTGGCCCGCATCCTGTCCGGCAACCCCGACCTGACCGGCGTGCCGCCGTCCCTCGAGTCCCTGCTTCGGGCGGGGCTCTCCCGCGACCCGGAGGACCGGCCCTCGGCGGCGCAGCTCGTCGACCGGGTCCGCGCCCTCGACCTCGGCGCGCCGCCGACGATCGCCCCCACCGCCCTCGGCCCGGCCGTCGCGCCGCCGGCCTCCACCGGGGTGCCGCATCCCGCCGCCGCGGGAACGCCGCCGAGCCCCGCCGGCACGGCCTCGGGACCGGGCACGGCCTCAGGCACCGGTACGGCTTCAGGACCGGGCACTGGCTCAGGGCCGGGCACGCCTGCGGGCGCCGGGACGGCGTCGCGGCACACCGGATCCGCCGCCGGGGTCCCGCCGAGCCCACCGCCCGGTCCGGCGACGCCTCCGCGCGTGGCCCTGGGCTGGTACAAGCTGATCGCCTACCTGGCGATCGTCATGGCCGTGGCGGCCTGCGCCGTGGCGCCCGTCGTCGGCCTGCCGGCGGTGGTGGCGGCCATCTGGTACCTGCGGGCGGGGGACATCGCCGTCCGCTCCCGGCGGGTGCCGGTGCGCGGAGCCGAGGACCTCGTCATCGTGCCCTTCCGCGTACCCGGCTCCCTGGGCCGGTCGACCTGGGCGCTGGTCCCCGCCCTGCTGTACTCCACCCTGGCCGCCACGGTGGCGGGCCTGGCACTGATCGTCTGGACCGCCGTCCACAAGGAGCAGTGGCCCGACGCCGTCACCCGGTGGAGCGCGGCGGCGTTCGCCTGGGTGGCGCTGGCGGGACCCGGCGTCATGGCGCCGCGCCGTCAGCTGGTCCGCCTGCTGTCGGCGGTGGCCCAGAGCCGGCGCCACGCCGCCCTCACGGGCCTGTCCCTGGCCGTGGCCGCGGCGCTGGCACTCGCGGCGGGCTGGGCGTTCCGGCCGCGGTGGTGGCCGATCGGCGACCGCGCGGACATCCTCGTCCAGCTCACCCACCGGATCAGCGAGCTGGTGAGCCGCTAGGGCGCGTCCGGTGACACGCCGTAGCCGTACCGTCCGGCAAACGCACCTGGCGGGCACGTGCGGTGAGAAAATGCGCCCACTCCGCGGCGCATCGCGCCGGGCGTACCGGCGCGGCGCGGTAGTGTGGCGTTGCCTTTCACGTCCGCCCGATGCGGGGACCACAGCGACATTCCGAGGAGGGAACGGCGTTCCTCCGGCCCGGTGGCCGGGGCCGCGCCGCGCACCGATGACGTGGGATGACACCTCCGGGGCTGTCTCTGAGCGGCCGCTCGCGGCCGACGAGACCGTCGACGCCGTCGTCGAGGGCTGGTCACGGCTCTTCGCGTACCTCGTCGTCGCGATCGTCTTCGGGTTCAGCGTCATCATGCCGTTCTTCGGGCTGCTGCTGGCGCTGGCGTTCGCGTCGTACCTTCGTGCCGGGCAGGTGCACGCGCGGCGGCACCGGGGCAGCCTGTTGCGGCTCGTGGTCGGCCCGCTGACCGCACCGCTCGACCTCGCCCGCGGCTTCGCCGGGACGCTCCTCACCGTGCCGTACGCGGCGGTGTTCGCGGTCGCCGTGCCGATGGCGATCATGGCCACGTCGGCGATCGACGTTCAGGTCGCTCCGCTGGTGGGGGCGGCCTGGGGCGCCGGGGCCGCGGCGTACGTCCTGCTGGCCGCGCCGGGCATCCGGGCGCCGCGCCGTCACCTGGTCCAGGTGTTCATCGCGCTGGCGTACGGGCCGCGCCGGATCGCGGTGGTCGGAGCGGTGCTGTGCGTCGTGACGCTCGCCGTCCTGGCCGCCGCCATCGTGCTGAAGCCGACCTTCGCCCCCATGTACGAGCTGGAGAACTCCATCGCCCAGGAGCTGTCCCGCTTCCAGGACTCGATCCAGCAGCGCGTGTCGTGACGGCGGGCCCGCCGGGCCGACATTTACGATCATGCGGTAGCCCGTCCACCGCGGAATCCCCCCCATGACGTCCCTGCGCGAGAGTCTCGGCCCGTACCGGCTCCTGGAGGAGATCGGTGTCGGAGGCATGGGCGAGGTGCACCTCGCGCTGACCCCGGACCGCCGCACGGTCGCCGTCAAGATCCTGCACCCGGCGGTCGCCCGCGACGCGCTGGCCCGCCGGCGTCTCGAACGCGAGGTCTCGACGATGCGGCGGGTGCGCAGCCCGTACGTCGCCGAGGTCGTGGACGCCGACTTCACCGGGCGCCGGCCCTACGTCGTCACCGAGTACATCCAGGGCCGTAACCTCGACCTCCGCGTGCGCGCCGAGGGGCCGCTGCGCGGCGCGGCGCTGCTGACGGTGGCGCGCGGGCTGGCCCGCGCCCTGCATGTGATCCACGCGGCGGGAGTCGTCCACCGGGACCTGAAACCGGCGAACGTGATCCTCGTCGACCGTGATCCGGTCGTCATCGACTTCGGCCTGGCGCACGTGCTCGACGCGACGCGGCTGACGCGCACGGGGGCGGCGATGGGCACGCCCGGATACCTCGCGCCGGAGATCCTCGACGGGGAACGGGCGGGGCCGTCCGCCGACGTCTTCTCCTGGGCGGGCACGGTCGCGTTCGCGGCCACCGGCCGGTCGCCGTACGGTCCCGGGCCCGCGCAGGCGATCTTCTCCCGCGTGCTCCGGGGGCGGCACGACCTGCGCGGCGTGCCGGGCGAGCTGCGGGCGACGCTGGAGGCGGCGCTGGCGCTCGATCCGCAGACGCGCCCCGGGACCGGTGATCTTCTCGAGGTGCTCGCCGCCCTCCGGGGCCGCCCGAGGCCCGCCGCCGCGCCCCGGCGGCCTCCAGCGGAGCGCGACCCGGCACCACGCACCCGGACACCGAGCGAAAGCCCATCGGACGACCGGCCGCAGGGCGCGAGGAGACCGGGCGCCGGGATTCAGGCCGGCGGGATGCAGGCTGGCGGGACACGGACCGGCGGGCCGGCGGCCGGCCGGCTGCCGGACGAGCGGTCGCCGGGAGACCGCGCGCCAGGGGACCGCGTGCTGGGCGGCAGCCTGCCGGACGAGCGGTCGGCGGGTGAGTGCTCGCCGGGTGAGAGCGCGCAGCAGGGCAGGGCAAGCGACGGTCGTGGCCTGCAGGGGCGGGGAACCGACCGCCCGGCCCGCGAGGGCGTCCCCGCCCCGGCGGCGGACGGCGCCGCGGCGGAGGAGCCCGCCGAGCCGCGTCGCCGGCTGCCGGGGCGGCTGCTGCGCGGGGTCCTCGCGCTGGCCGTTCCCGCGGCCTGCTACGCGCTGCCGGTCCTGGCCGTGGCGACGATCCTGTCGGCCTGCGCCGCCGGGTACACCTGGGACGCCATCGCCCGCGCCCGCCGCCGGACGGCGGCGAGGGTCGGCCGGCTGGCACGGCTGCGGGCCGCTCTCGGCGCGCTGGTCGCGGTCCCGGCGCAGACGGTGATCCGGCTGGTCGCCCTGGTCGTGGCGCTGGTCGTCGGCTATGCCGCGGTGCTGGCGGTCACCTGGTGGTCCGTCGTGCCGCGCGAACGGGCCCTCGCGCTCCCGCTGGGCGTACTGGCGGTCGTGGCGGGTTTCGTGCGCGCCCGCTACGCGAGTGAGCGCCGTGCGGCGCGGCTGGTCGTGGCCGTTCTGGCGGCCGGGGTGCTGGCGCTGGCGGCCGTCGGGATCCCGTTCCCGGCGTGGTGGCCGCTCACGGCGCCGTGAGCGGGGAGAGCGGAGTTTGCACCGTCGCTACCCGTGGGTAACATCGGGGGCGATGCGTGGAACGCCCCCGAGGCCGAATCCCCTTCGGGTGTTTGGCAGGCTAAGGGCGTCGAACGCATCAGACCGCGTCGCCCGCAGGGACGGCGCCCGTCGTGCCGGAGGAGCGCGTAGATGAAGTGTGCAGGGAGGGCGGACACCATATGAACATCGTCGTCTGCGTGAAGCAGGTCCCCGACACGGCGACCGAACGCAAGCTGCGGTCCGACGACAAGACCCTCGACCGTGAGAACGCCGACGGGGTCATCAACGAGCTCGACGAGTACGCCGTCGAGGAGGCCCTGACGATCAAGGAGGCCCACGGCGGTGAGGTGACCGTCCTCACCATGGGCCCGGAGAAGGCGTCGGAGTCGATCCGCAAGGCCCTGGCCATGGGCGCCGACAAGGCCGTCCACCTGTCGGACGAGGCGCTGCACGGCTCGGACGCGCTGTCGACCTCGTACGCGCTCGCCCAGACGCTGAAGAAGATCGGCTTCGACATCGTCATCCTCGGCTCGGAGTCGACCGACGCCCGTACGGGCATGCTGGCCGCGATGCTGTCCGAGCGGCTCGGCGTCCCACAGGTGACGCTCGCCAACAAGGTGGAGGTCGACGGGTCCTCCCTCAAGGCGCAGCGGCTGACCGACTACGGCTTCGACCGCGTCGAGGCGAGCCTGCCCGCTGTGGTGAGCGTCGTCGAGAAGATCAATGAGCCGCGCTACCCCTCGTTCAAGGGGATCATGGCGGCGAAGAAGAAGCCGGTCGAGAAGCTCGCCGTCGCCGACGCCGAGATCGACGCCGCCAAGGTCGGGCTCGCCGGAGCCTCGACCGAGGTCGTCGACTTCGCGGACGCGCCACCGCGCGAGAAGGGCCAGATCGTCAAGGACGAGGGCGACGGCGGCGTGAAGGTCGCCGAGTTCCTCGCGTCCAAGAAGTTCATCTGAGAGGCGGGGGAATGGCGGAGATTCTCGTCCTCGTCGACCATGTCGACGGAGAGGTCAAGAAGGTCACCTTCGAGCTGCTGACGCTCGCGCGCCGGCACGGCGACGCCGCGGCGGTGTGGGTCGGTCCGGGTTACGAAGGCGCCAAGGACAAGCTCGCCGAGTACGGCGCGGCCAAGGTCTACGTCGCCGCCGACGAGGAGCTGACCTCCTACGTCGTCGCCCCGAAGGCCGAGCTGCTGGCGCAGCTGGTGGCGGACAGGTCGCCGGCCGCGGTGCTCGTGGCCGCCACGGGTGAGGGCAAGGAGATCGCGGGTCGCCTCGCCGTCAAGATCGACTCGGGCGTGCTCACCGACGTCGTCGACGTCGCGGACGGGTTCGTCGGCGAGCACTCGATCTTCGGTGGCGCGATCGTCTCGCACGCCAAGGTGTCGAAGGGCACGCCGATCATCGCGGTACGCCCGAACTCCACCGCTCCCGAGGCCGCGCCGTCGAGCCCGGCCGAGGAGCAGGTGTCGGTGACGCTGTCCGACGCGGCCAAGGCCGCGAAGGTCGTCGAGAAGGTCGTGCAGGAGAAGGGCGAGCGGCCGGAGCTGACCGAGGCCGCGATCGTGGTCTCCGGCGGCCGCGGCGTCGGCGGCGCCGACAACTTCAAGCTCATCGAGGAGCTGGCCGACTCGCTCGGCGCGGCCGTCGGCGCCTCGCGCGCCGCGACCGACGCCGGCTGGTACCCGCACACCTTCCAGGTGGGCCAGACCGGCAAGACGGTGTCGCCGCAGCTGTACATCGCGGTCGGCATCTCCGGCGCCATCCAGCACCGGGCCGGCATGCAGACCTCCAAGACGATCGTCGCCATCAACAAGGACCCCGAGGCGCCGATCTTCGAGCTGGTCGACTACGGGATCGTGGGCGACCTGTTCCAGGTGGCCCCGCAGCTCACCGAAGAGATCACCAAGCGCAAGTAGCCGCGCGCACGGCGACGCCCCGGCGGAGGACCGCCGGGGCGTTCCCGTCTCCGGGCCGCGTCACCCCGCCGTCGGCGTCCGAGACGTTCGGGTGGGGCACCCGCCGTCAGCGGCGGAAGCGCCCGGAAGAGGACCGTGGGTCTTCCCGTCTCCGGGATACGTCATCGCGCGGTCGGCGTCGCAAACGGGAAGCCCGGAGCCGGCGGCTTGCCGTTACCCGCGGGGGCGTGGGTCTGCCGCGTCGGGCCGACGAACAGCAGGACCTGGTTCTGCGCCCACGGGCTGGCATCGTGCACGAACCAGCCCGGCTGCACCTTCTCCGGCGGCACGCCGTTCCGGTAGGGCGCGTTGTCGCCGTCGGCGCCCTCGTACCGGTACTCCGGCACGGTGACGTGCCGCTTCTTCAGCATCGCCACGACCTCGGCGACCGTACGCCCGCGGTACGTCATCCCGTGCATGACCTCACCGGGCGCCTCGACCGGGGCGCTGGAGGAGTACTGCTCGCCGGGCCTGGCAGCACGGCCGAAGACGACCTGGGCGTGCTCCTTGTACCCGAGAGGGATCTTCACGCCCACCGGGCAGGCGGCGCCGCCGCCCCCGGTGTGGCACCGCCCGCGCGCGGTGATCATCTTCATCGAGCCCTCCGACATCACCACCGTCCCGACGATCGACGGAGACACCGGGACCAGCTTCAGGTCGATGTCCATGCCGTGCGCGGCGAACTCCTTCCGGTACCGCGCCGGGTCGGCGAGCGGGTCGTTGACCTTGACGACCAGGTATTTCCCCTGCGTCGAGAAGCTCAGCGCCGCCAGCTGGACCTTCACGGGCCCGCTGCCCGGGCGCTGTGACGGCGTGGGCGTCGCGTGCGTGGCGCCGGAGCCCGCTGAGGTGACGGCGACCGCGATCGCGGCGGTGGCCGCGGCGGCGGCCAGCGGCAGGCCGACGACCAGCCCTCGGCGGCGCCGGGCCCGGTGCCGCGCCGGAACGGCGGTGGCGGTGATCTGTTCGGACAGTTCGGTCTTTGCCTGCGGGCTCACCATGCGGGCGGCCTCCTCGTCGGTGATCGGCGCGAGCCGCCTGATCAGTTTGTCGTGGTTCATGCGTGCTCTTCCTCCGCGATCCGCGCTCGTCGCAGATGCGGCTCCGCGTTGGCGCCCCTGTTCTTCAGCTCGCGCGCGAACCGCTTGCGCGCCCGGTGCAGCCGGATGCGCACGGCGTTGCGGGAGCAGCCGAGCACGGTCGCGATCTGACCGGTGTCCAGGCCTTCCCAGCCGACCAGGGACAGCAGTTCGCGGTCGTCGTCGGACAGGCCGCGGAACGCCTCCGCGATCACCCCGGACTCGGTGTGGTGATCGGCGGCCCGGACGGCGTCGCCGAGTTCGGTCCGTAGCCGGTCACCGAGGGCCGTGCGCCGCCGCTCGCCGCGGTGGTGGTTGGCAAGGACCCGCCGCGCCACGCCGAACAGCCACGGCCGTGCCCGGTCCCCGGCGGGGATCTCGTCGATGCGTCGCCAGGCGACCAGGAAGGTCTCGGCGAGGACGTCGGCGGCGTCGTGACCGTCCTCGGTACGGCGCAGGACGTATCCGAGGACCGGGTCATGGCAGGCGGCGTAGATCTCCTCGAATCTTCGCCTTCTCTCATCGAGAGGTCCCAAGGACCCTCTCCTCTCGGTCGGTGCCGACCCGCGGATGCGCGCGGTCACCTCGGACGTGTCCGGCCGGACAGGAGCATTTCGCGCAAAATGCTCCGCCGTCCGGCCGTGAAATGCCGGACGAGGTGCCGGACACGCACGAGGCGGAGGCCGCCGCTCGTGGCGGTCCCGGTCCCTCGAAGGAGATCTTTTGGCACTCGTCAGAGCCGCCGTGGCGTTCGGCGCCATGGCCGCCCTCTCCGCCGGTACGGTCCAGGCGGCCCACGCCGCACCGCGACCGGCCGCGTCCACGCCGGCCGGCAAGGCGCGGAACCTCAAGAGCAAGATCGTCACCGGCCGCCCGATGCGCAAGCCGATCCCGCTCGGCAGCCGCCGGTTCGCAGGCCCGACACCGACCGTGAAGGTCGACATCCTCGACCGCGACGGCAACGCGCCGCCGGACGCCAACGTGTCCTCGGTGACCTTCATGGCGTTCGGCGGAGGTGACTGGTTCGACGGAACGCCCGTCGACGGGCATGTCGAGGGCGCCATCCCCGCGGGCGACTACGCGGTGCAGGTGAGGGTCAAGACGGACGCCAAGAGCGGCGCCACGTCGACCACCCTCGTCTACCGGTCGAAGGTCTCCATCACCGCGGACACCTCCCTCACGCTCGACGCCCGGCAGGGCCGACCGGTCACGGCCTCCGTGGACCGCGCCGACGCGGGGGTGAAGGACCTCACCGTCCAGCTCATGCAGGACCTCGGATCCGGACCGGAGGGGGTCGCGATGGACGGAGGCACGAACTTCTACATCACGCCGACCGGGACCGACGGTGGGCTCACCTACACCGTCCAGGCGCTGCTGACCAGGAACGGCGCCGAGACCGGCAGTCCCTACGTGTACAACCTCGGCGCCGCCTCGCCCGGCATTCCCGCCGACCCGGCCCTGCGGGCCCGGACGAGCGCGCTGGCGGCCGTGCGGACCACGTACACGGGGGAGGGCGGGCCGGCCTGCGGCGGATCACACGCGGGGGCGGACTGGGGCACCGGGATGGTCCTCCTTCCCTTCACGGGACTCGGCTCGCTGCCGACGACACGGACCGAGTACTTCACGCCGGGGCTCGACTGGTCGACCGACGAGGACGTCACCGGCGGCGACTGCGGGTTCGGGTTCGACAGCACCGACGTCCGGAGCCGCAGCGTGAACTTCCCGCGCGCCGGGTCGTACACGCGGGGATGGAGCGCGGCGCCGCTCGGCCCGGCCGCCGCCGCGATCTACTGGAGCGCCAACAGCGGCCCGGACGCGGAGCCGGCCATGTTCGTGCCGATGCTGTCCTCCGCCGACGCGCGAAGCCAGATCGCCCCGTACGCGAACATGACGGGCACCTCGACCCTGCGCGACGCCGCCGGGAACGTCGTGGCGACCAGCGATCAGCCGGGCACCGCCCAGGGCTGGACCGCGCCCGCACCGGGGCAGTACACGCTCACGATCGATGCCGAGCGCTCCGCCGCTCCCCGGTCGGACCTCGCCACCCGGCAGCACGACGTGTGGAACCTGACCGTGGACGACGGCCCGAAGGTGACACTGCCGGCGCTCCGCTACCGTACGGCGCTGGACTCCGGCAGCCGTGGCAAGGCCGGCGCGGACCAGGCCGTCACCGTGGTGCCCGACGGCACCGACGGCACCCCGACGCTGCGGGTCTCCTGTGACGACGGTGTGACGTGGAAGGACGTCGCGCTGCACAAGGACGGCACGGCGTGGACCGGGACCGTCCACAACCCGTCGTCCGGCTACGTGTCGCTGCGCACGGCCGTCGCGGGAGTGGTCGACCAGACGGTCATCCGCGCCTACGGCGTCCGCTGACGGAACGACCGGTGCCGCCGGGGATCGCGGCCGCATGCGTGATCCCCGGCGGCCCGAGGCCTGCAAGCGAAACCGCAGCCAATTCCGACGTTTCGGTTGACGCGATCTGACCGCTCCGGCAGTCTTCCGGGGTCTAGTCGATCTTGGGGGAACACCGAGATGTCCAATCGACGTCGCGCGATCGGCGCGGGGGCCGCCCTGGTGGCGGCCGTCGCCGCAGGCGCCGTCTATGTCCAGCAGTCCTCGTCATCGGCGGGTCTGCAGTCGTCGTCCTCGCCGGCCCGGCAGGCGGCCTTCGCCGCCGCGGCGAAGAAGTACAAGGTGCCGGAGGGTGTCCTGCTCGGGGTGTCGTACCTGGAGTCGCGGTGGGACACCAACGACGGCCTGCCGAGCGTGAGCGGCGGGTACGGCCCGATGCACCTCACCCAGGTCTCCGCCGCGTCGGGACGCGGGGTCGAGCAGGGCGGCGGTGACGACTACGGCACGGCCGCCGCGCCGAAGACCGCCGCGGCGGCCTCGGATCCGCAGACCCTGCCGGAGGCGGCCAAGCTGACCGGCGTCGACGCGGCGAAGCTGCGCACCGACCCGGCCGCCAACATCGCGGGCGGGGCGGCGCTGCTGGCGAAGTACCAGCGCGACGCGCACAAGACGCTCGGCGCCGACCCGGCGCAGTGGTACTCCGCCGTCACCCGCTACGGCGGGAGCTCGTGGTTCGCCGACGAGGTCTTCTCGGTGATCCGCTCCGGCGAGACCCGGACCACCGACGACGGCCAGAAGGTCACGCTCGCCGCCGACCCGAAGGCGGCCCCGGCCGCCGCCAAGGACGTGAGCGCCGCGGCGGCCACCGACTGCCCGGCTAGCCTGAAGTGCCAGTGGATCCCCGCGCCCTACAAGCAGCTGGACCCGAAGGACCCCAGCAAGTACGGCAACCACGACAAGGCGAACCGGCCCGCCCAGCAGAAGATCGACTACATCGTCATCCACGACACCGAGTCGACGTACGCGTCGGCGGTGCAGTCGGTGCAGGACCCGACCTACCTGGCGTGGCAGTTCACGATCCGCTCGAAGGACGGGCACATCGCCCAGCACGTGCGGGTCAAGGACCTCCCCAGGCACGCCGGGAACTGGTACATCAACTCGAAGTCGATCGGCATCGAGCACGAGGGCTACGTCGCCAAGGGCACGTGGTTCACCGAGGCGATGTACCGCTCCTCGGCGAAGCTGGTCCGCCACCTGGCCGCGACCTACGGCGTCCCGCTCGACCGGGGGCACATCCTCGGCCATGACAACGTGCCCGCCCGGGCGATGAGCGCCGTCAGCCAGATGCACCAGGACCCGGGCCCGTACTGGGACTGGGCGCACTACTTCAGCCTGCTCGGCAAGCCGTTCAAGGGCTCGACCACCGTCAAGTCCCGGGTGATGATCCTGCCGAACTACGCCAAGAACAAGGTGGCGTACACGGGCTGCGACTCCGCCCACCAGTCCGCCAAGTGCCCGTCGCACGGCGGCGCGTCCATCATGCTGCGCACCAAGCCCAGCAAGACCGCCCCGCTGGTCAAGGACGTCGGCCTGCACCCCGGCAGCGGCAAGGCGACGATGAGCGTCTACGACCACTCCGCGCGGGCGTCGACCGGCCAGACCTACGCGGTCGCGGGGAAGAAGGGCTCGTGGGTCGCGATCTGGTACCTGGGGCAGAAGGCCTGGTTCTACAACCCCAAGACCAACCGCACCGCGGTCGCGGCTCCGGGCAAGATCGTCACCCTCAAGAAGTCGGCGCAGATCTGGGGCATGGCCTACCCGGCCAAGCTCGGAGTCACCCCGCCGGCCGACCGGGTCGCCGAGCCGCTGAAGTACACCGTCGCCGCGGGACAGAAGTACGCCCTGCTCGGCAGCGAGACCGGCGAGTACTACCACGCCGTCAACTTCGACGTTTCCAAGCACGTCCTCGTCAAGGACCAGACGAAGTACTACGAGATCCAGTTCGGTCACCGCGCCTATTTCGTCAAGGCCGGTGACGTGACGGTCTCCACTGTCGCCTAGTCCCGAGGAAGAGCGCCGCCGCGACCGCCCGCCCGGGCGACCGCGGCGGCGTTCTCCTTTTCCCGGCGGTTTCGGGGAGGCGATGACAAAGATCACGGAACAGAACGCGATATTAGGTCCCGAGTCCTATTCAGTGCCTGTGACCTGGCCTTTCACGGTCCCATTAACCCACGGTCGCGGCGCAATGATCTTGTTGACCCCATCTGGTCGCTCTGAAAGTCTCCACTGGTCAATTTCGATCAAGGAGACTGCACAATGCTCGTCCCCCGTATCGCTGCGGCGGCGGTCGTGCTGGCCTCGCTCGGGGCCGGCCCGGCATTCGCCGAGCAGCGGGCATCGGCGCCGCCCGCACGGCAACAGGCGTTCGCGACGGCGGCCAAGGAGTACAAGGTCCCGGAGAACGTCCTCCTCGCCGTTTCCTACCTCGAGTCCCGCTGGGACACCAACCGCGGCCTGCCCAGCACCACCGGCGGGTACGGTCCGATGCACCTCGTCGAGGTCACGCCGGCCACCGGCGCGGTCGAGAAGCCGACCGGCGAGGACTACGCGGCCGCCAGGACCCCCCACCGCACCGTCGCGGCGAAGGTGCGGCAGACGCTGCCGGACGCCGCGAAGCTGACCGGCGACGACGCGAAGACCCTGCGCACCGACCCGGCCGCCAACATCCGCGGTGGCGCGGCGCTGCTCGCCCACTACCAGCGCGACCTCCACAAGTCGCTCGCCGCCGACCCCACGGCGTGGTACGCCGCCGTGACGAAGTACGGCGGGAGCACCTGGTTCGCCGACCAGGTCTTCTCGGTGATCCGCTCGGGCATGTCCCGCACGACCGACGACGGGCAGAAGGTCACGCTTGCCGCGAGCCCGAAGGTCACCACCCCGAAATCCGTCCGGACGCGCGCGGCGGACGACGAGACCGACTGCCCGGCCGACCTCGGCTGTGAGTGGCTCCCGGCGCCGTACCAGCAGCTCGACCCGAACGACCCGACCAAGTACGGCAACTACGACAAGGCCGACCGCCCGGCCAAGCAGAAGATCGACTTCATCGTCATCCACGACACCGAGGCGTCCTACGACTCGTCGGTGAAGTCGGTGCAGGATCCGACCTACCTCGGCTGGCACTACACGATCCGCTCGAACGACGGGCATGTCGCCCAGCACGTGCGGGTCAAGGACGTCGGGCACCATGCCGGCAACTGGTACTACAACGCAAAGTCGATCGGTATCGAGCACGAGGGCTACGTCGCCAACGGCGCCTGGTACACCGAGGCGATGTACCGCAGCTCCGCCGAGCTCGTGCGCTACCTCGCGGATCTGTACTCGATCCCGATGGACCGCGCCCACATCCTGGGACACGACAACGTGCCCGCCCGGGTCATGGGCACCGTCAACCAGATGCACCAGGACCCGGGCCCGTACTGGGACTGGGCCCACTACTTCGACCTGATGGGACGGCCGCTCACCGGCTCCGCCGACCTCGGCGCCCGCGTGATGATCCGCCCGGACTACGACACGAACGTCGTGCCGTACACCGGCTGTGACAAGGCCGGCTCCGGGAATCCCTGCCCGGCGCACGGCGGTGGTTCGGTCATGCTGCGGACCGAGCCCCGGGACGACGCGCCGCTCGTGAAGGACATCGGTGTCCACCCCACCACCGGCGGCGCAGCGACGATGGACATCTACGACCACTCCGCCCGCGCGTCGACCGGCCAGACGTACGCCCTGGCCGACCGGCAGGGCGACTGGACGGCGATCTGGTACCTCGGCCAGAAGGCATGGTTCTACAACCCGGCGAGCAAGCCGACTGCCGTCGGCGTCCACGGTTCCGTCGTGACGCCGAAGCCGGGCCTCGACTCCGTGCCGCTGTACGGCATGGCCCAGCCGGAGGACGCGGCCTTCCCGGCCGGCGTCACGCCTCCGTCGGACCGCACGGTGTCGCCCATGGGCTACGTCTTCGGCGCGGGCCAGAAGTACGCCGTGGTCGGGTACGAGGAGAGCGAGTACTTCCACGCGGTGACATACGACCCGGCGCAGCACATCGTCGTACACGGTGATCAGACGTACTACCTGATCCAGTTCGGCCACCGCGCCTACTTCGTCAAGTACGAGGACGTCGTCCCGGTCACGAGCTGAACCGGCATCCTCTGACGCGCGCCGCCGTGACCGGGTCACGGCGGCGCCGTTCTTTCTCAGGTGAGGCGGGCGGGCCGCGCCTCCGTTCCCGGGCTCTCGTTCCAGAGCCGGTCCAGGGCCGTGACCGCGTAGACGTACGCCTTCCCGGGCTCGGCGGTGGTGTCGGTGAAGGAGGTTCCGCCGGTCACGGCGATCCGGTGGGACGCGTCACCGAGGGCGCAGCGGCCGGGCGAACCGTCGAATCGGTAGACCGCGTACCGCACGGCCCCCTGCACCGGGCGCCAGGCCACGGTGGAGCCCGTGACGGCGGGCCGTGGCCGGTGCGGGGCGTGCCCGCCGAGCTGCGGCATCAGCGGCACGAGCGCCGGGCGGGCGTAGTGGTCGGCGACCATGCGGCTCACCGCGCCGATCCGGTCGGCGTCCATGTCCTTGGCGCTGAAGTGGATGTCCCCGGCCACCTGCGGATACGCCCGGTTGAACGCGAGGTGCCGGGACAGCTCGGCCGGGTCCTGCCAGGGCGCGGCCTGCCCGGCGGCGCCCTGGCGGTAGTCGGCCTGGCCGATGTAGAGCTGCACGCCCGTGCCGTCGACCTGCCGGGCCCACCAGGGGACGAGCTTGGCGTAGTCGGCGATCGCGAACCCGATGTACCAGTAGATCTGCGGGGCGATGTAGTCGATCCACCGCTTCCTCACCCAGCCGCGCGTGTCGGCCGAGATCGCGGTGTACGACTCGGTGCCGTTCGTGTCCGAGCCCTCGGGGTCGGAGGTCTTGTTGCGCCAGATGCCGAACGGGCTGATCCCGAACTTCACCCACGGTTTGAGGGCGTGGATCCGGCGGTCCATCTCCCGTACGAGCAGGTCGATGTTGTGCCGCCGCCACGACGCCTTCTCGGCGAACCCGGAGCCGTACCGGGCGAACGTCGCGTCGTCGGGGAAGTCCGCGCTCCCGCTCGGATAGGGGTAGAAGTAGTCGTCGAAGTGGACGCCGTCGATGTCGTAACGGCGCACCGCGTCGAGCATCGCGCGTTCGACGAAGCGGCGGACGGCGGGGATGCCCGGGTCGTAGTAGAGCTTGCCACCGTACGGGTGCACCCAGTCGGGGTGGCGGCGGGCCGGGTGGTCCGGCGCCAGCAGGCTCGGGTCGGCCTTCATCGACACCCGGTACGGGTTGAACCACGCGTGGAACTCCAGGCCGCGCGCGTGCGCCTCGCGGACCAGGAAGGCCAGCGGGTCGTACCCCGGGTTCTTGCCCTGCGTGCCGGTCAGCCACTGGGACCAGGGCTCGTACGGGGACGGCCAGAACGCGTCGGCCGTCGGCCGTACCTGGACGAACACCGCGTTCAGGTGACGGGCGACGGCGTTGTCCAGCAGGCGGACGTACTCCGCCTGCTGACGGGCGACCGGCAGGCCGGGGGCGGACGGCCAGTCGATGTTGGTGACGGAGGCGATCCAGACGCCCCGCAGTTGGCGCTGGGCCGTCGCCGGCGCGGAGCAGGACCGGGTACCGGCGGATCGGGTACGGGCGCCGGCGGGGGCGGCGAGGGGCCCGGCGGCGAGTGCGCCGGCGAGCAGCGCTGCGGTGGCGAGGGACAGGACGTGGCGAAGGACCATGCGGCTCTCCTCAGGCTCTTGAAGAGAACTTACGATCAATGGTTGATCGATGTAAATGATTCACGTCGCGTGTCGCCGTGATGGGCGTGCCGCGCGGCTCGCGAATCCCCTGTTCAGCGGATGTTCGGCGCTCGTTACTTCGGCAGGATAGGCGCGGTATTCCTGCCTGACGTGGCGGGCGGGGACACCTTCGAGATTGTTGATTAGGCAGGACAGGGCGATCTTGGGTGGCTAGTACGCGAGCAGGTGGACGTGGTCGGTTTCGCCGTTGAATTCGCGGAGTTGTACGCTGATGTCGGTACGCAGTTGTAGGGTCACTGACTGTGAAGCTGGTGGTGCAGGTGAAGCTGCTGCCGACGCCTGAGCAGGCGGCGGCGCTCGCGGCGACCCTGCCCCTGTGCAACGCCGCCGCCAATGAGGTGTCGGCGCTCGCGTTTGAGAAGGGTGTGTTCGCCCGGCAGAAGCTGCAAAAGCTCGTCTATGCGGATCTGAAGGCGCCTGTCGGCGCAGCCCGCATTACATGTGATCCGTAAGGTCGCCGACGCCTACACCACCCTGCACGCCCAGATCGAGGCCGGTCTGCTGGGCGGTGAGCATTCACGCAGACGCCGCAAAGCAGTCTCCAAGCCCATCGGCTTCCGGGCTGATGCGGCTCAGCCGTTCGATGACCGGTGCCTGTCGTGGCAGATGGACGCCCGGACCATCTCGACCTGGACCGCTGCGGGCCGGGTCCGGGGCATCGCCTTCACCGGCGAGCCCGGGCAGCTCAAATTCCTGGCAACCCACCGCAAGGGCGAAACCGATCTGGTGCACCGCGACGGGATGTTCTTCCTGATCGCGACGTGTGAGGTCGAAGCGGCCCCGCAGTTCGAGCCGACCGATTGGATTGGGGTGGATCGGGGGATTGTGAACCTGGCCACCACATCTGATGGGGACAATCATCAGGGCAAGGGCTTGGCGCGGTATCGCCGGCGCCAGGCCCGGCTGCGCGCCGAGTTGCAGGC
>NZ_BAABHK010000016.1:0-284939 GCF_039542055.1 Actinoallomurus vinaceus | reverse complement strand
GCGGCGAGGTGGTGCCGCAAAGCTTCCGGACCGACGGCAGCTGGACCTGGACCGACACGGTCACCTACTACCTCGAAACGCACGGGCTGGCACCCGACCCCGAACTCCACGCACACATCACCGCCGCGCGATACCAATGCCCAGAAGTCGACGACGCCTCGACCGAACGCGCGCTGAGACACCTCCATCGTTCATCAGGCGGCGAACAGCAGGCACCACCGACCACCGACAGCGCCGGCTCCCCCGCCTTCACCGTCTCCAGCGACCCCACACCACCGCCCATCACATTGAAAAGCGGCGACGGCACCCTCAACGTCGCACCGAATCTCACCCCCGAGGAATTCCAAATCCTGGAACGCATGCGCCGAGGTCTACGGGACCGGCCATCGGGAGACCAGTCGGCCTAAAGAAAAAGGCCCGCCGCCACGCGAAGGTGACGGCGGGACTCTGAGGCCGTGTGGCTAGATGGCGACCTCGAGCTTGGCGACCTCGCCGATCTCGGCGGTCACCTGCGAGTCGATGCTGACGCCGCCCGGGGCGAGCACCCAGATCGTCCAGTCGCCGGGCGCGGCGAAGAAACGGAAGACCCCCTCGTCGCTGGTGACGACCTCACCGGTGAACTCCCCAGTCGCGTCGAGCAGGCGCGCATACGCGCCGGACACTCGACACGGCACCTTTGAGGGCAAAGGGGACAAGGGGGAACCGATTGCGGAGCCGACGAGTCTGTCTTTACGCCGGGGCTGCGCGCAAACCCGTTGAACGACCTGCCCGAGATTGCGCCAGGTATTCGTTTCGTGGTGACCTGTGGGGTCATTCCAATGGCACACTAGGCGCTCTGTGACATTCCAGCCGTATGAGGAGTTCGCGGGTGCCCGGTGGTCGGTTCGGCCTGTTCGAGCCAGTGCTGCGCTGGATGCGGACCGTGCCGGAAGGTGTCGCCCGGCAGTCCCGGAAGGTGCTGCCGAAGTTGCGCGGCTTGCGGACTGGCGTGACGAACGCGCGCGCGAAGGCGTGGCGTTACGTCTCCCGTCCGACGACCCGCGACCCGATCGACGTGGCGTCGGGTGAGGTCGTGCTGCGGCAGGTCGACATCGACCTGCCCGGCTCGCTCCCGTTGGTCCTCGAACGCACGCACGTCTCCTCCTATCGCGAGGGCGCACTCTTCGGCGCCTCGTGGGCCTCCACGCTGGACCAGCGCGTGGAGGTGGACGGCTCCGGCGTTGTCTTCGCCGCGGCGGACGGGATGATCCTCATCTATCCGCCCGCGACGGTTCCCGGTGTCGCCGTGTGGCCCGAGGAAGGGCCGCGCTGGCCGCTCGTGCTGACCGAGGATGGCGGCTATGAGGTCAATGACCCGCAGCTCCGCCGCACACTGCACTTTCCGCCTGGATCGGCCGACACCTTCCGGCTCGGCGCGATCAGCGACCGCAACGGCCGACGGATCGATCTTCTTTACGGGGACGACGACAACCAGGGCAGCGCGCCGCGCGAGATCCGGCACTCGGGCGGCTACCGGATCGGCGTCGAGAGCGACGACGCTGGGCGCGTAACGGCCTTCCGGCTGCTCACCGATGACGGTGCCGTGCCGCTGGCGCGGTTCGGTTACGAGTCGGGCCGGCTAGCGTGCGTGGCCGACGCGTCGGACCGGCTGCTGCGGTTCGAGTACGACGCCGAGGAACGGCTGACCGGCTGGGTCGACCGCAACGGCGGCTGGTACCGCTACGTCTACGACGAGCACGGCCGTGGCGTCCACGGCTACGGAGCGGACGGCTACCTCGACGTCCGGCTCGCCTACGGCGACGGGTTCACCGTCGTGACCGACTCTCTGGGGAACCAGACAAGATTCCACCTGAACGAGCGCGGGCAGGTGGTCGCGAAGACCGACCCACTGGGACACGTGACCCGCTCGGAGTGGGACCGTTACGACCGGCTGCTGGCGCGCACTGACCCTCTCGGCGGGCTGGCCCGCTACGCCTATGACACGATGGGGAACCTCACCGAGGTCGTACGCCCGGACGGTGCCCGCTTCACCGCCGCCTACAACGCGCTCGGCCTGCCCACCGAGGTGACCGGCCCCGAGGGTGAGATCTGGCGGCAGGCCTATGACGAGTGCGGCAACCTCACCGTGTCGGTCGACCCACTGAACGCGACGACCTCCTACAGATACGACGAGCGCGGCCACCTGAGCGGCGTCACCGACCCTCTCGGCGCCGTGACCCGCCTGATGACCGACGCCGCCGGGCTGCCGGTCGCCGTCACCGACCCCGCAGGCGGCACCACCCGGTACACGCGCGACCCGTTTGGGCGCGTGTCCGAGGTCGCCGACCCGGTCGGCGGCATCACCCGGTACCGGTACACCCCCGAAGGGCGGCTCGCCACGCGCTCGCTGCCGGACGGCGCCACCGAGCGCTGGCTCTATGACGGTGAGGGCAACCTCGTCGCCCACGCCGATGCGGCCGGGCACACCACCCGCTTCGAGGTCACCCGCTTCGACGTACGGTCCGCGCGGACCGGGCCGGACGGCGCGCGCACGGAGTTCACCTATGACACGGAGCTTCGGCTGACCGCGGTCACCGACCCGCGCGGGCTGGTGTGGCGGTATGAATACGACGCCGCCGGTCACCTGATCCGCGAGACCGACTTTGGCGGACGCACCCTGACGTACGTCTATGACGCGTGCGGGTGGCTCTCTGAGCGCGTCAACGGCTTGGGCGAGACCACTCGCCTCACCCGTGACCGGCTCGGCAACGTGACCGAGGTCCGTACCGGCGCCGAGGTGACCACGTTCGCCTACGACCGCGCGGGCCGCCTGGTCCACGCGGTCAACGCCGACGCCGACCTCCGTTTCGAACGCGACGTGTGCGGCCGCGTCACCGCCGAGACCTGCAACGGCCGTACGGTCTCCTCCCTTTACGACGCCGCGGGCCACCGCGTGTGGCGTCGCACGCCCGCCGGGGCCGAGGCGGCATGGCGCTACGACTCCGCCGGGCGGCCGGCGGTGCTGGAGACCGCTGGCCGGACCCTTCGGTTCGACCATGACGCCGCGGGCCGGGAGGTCCGTCGGTGGATCGGCGAGACCGTGGTCCTCGACCAGCAGTGGGACTCCGGCCACCGGATGAGCGGGCAGACCCTGTGGGGCGACCGTGCGACCGGGCGGCCGCTCGTGGACCGCGGCTACGCCTACCGGGCCGACGGTCTCGTGCGTGCGATCAGCGACGACACGTTCGGGACCCGCGACCTGACCCTGGACGCCAACGGGCGGGTCACCGCCGTCCAGGCGCCGGCGTGGAGCGAGCGCTACGCCTATGACCGGGCCGGCGACCTCGTCTACGCGACGTGGCCAGGTACGGCATCCGCCGAGGCCACCGGCGAGCGCGAATACGCCGGCACCCTTCTGCACCGGGCCGGTGAGGTGCGCTACGAACACGACGCCCAGGGCCGCGTCGTCTCGTCGGGCGGATCCGGGACCTGGCGGTACTCCTGGGACGGCCAGGACCGCCTCGCCGCGGTGACCACGCCGTTCGGTCACCGCTGGCGTTACCGGTACGACCCGCTGGGGCGCCGCATTGCCAAGCAGCGGCTCGACTCCGGCGGCGAGGTCGCCGAGCAGACCGACTTCACCTGGGACGGCGCCGTCCTCGCCGAGCAGAGCGAGGCCGTACGGGCGGACTCAAGAATCGTCCGCAGGTCCCTCACGTGGGACTGCGTCCCGGGCGACCTGCGCCCGCTCACGCAGGTCGAACGCCAGATACCAGGTGCCGGTCAGGAGTTCCACGCGGTCATCACCGACCTCACCGGCGCGCCCGACGCGATGGTGGACACCACCGGGAACATCACCTGGAGATCCGGCGCGACCCTCTGGGGCGTACGGCCACCGGACCCGGCCGGCCGGACCAGCTGCCCGCTGAGATTCCCCGGCCAGTACCACGATGCCGAGACCGACACCCTCTACAACTATCGCCGGTACTACGACCCGGCCACCGCCCGCTATCGCAGCCCCGATCCGCTCGGCCTCGTGCCCGGGCCGAACCCGTACGCGTACACCCGTCATCCCCTCATGTTCAGCGACCCGTTCGGGCTGGCGGCCTACACCACCATGTACCGGACGTCGCCAAAGGCGCGGGGCGAGGACGAGCTGAAGCACGGCCTCAACCCTGACCACTTCCCCCGTACGCCGGACGGGAGTCTCGACGGCGCGGCGCACTTCGGGAACGAGAAGGTCGCGGTGGACTGGGCGAGGATGCACCCGGACACGCATGGGACCGGCTTCCGGGTCGACGTCCCCGACAGCTGGTTGCGACCGCGCGTGGATTCCGGTGAGATCGAGGTATGGGAGGGCTTCACCGAGGAGCACCTCGAGTACGTGATCCCGAAGGAGCTCTTCGGTGAGTTCAACGCCTTCCAGCGGCATCCGTGGAACGGTCAGGTGTCATGAGCGACGAGCTGAAGAGATGGACCATCGTCCTCGGTGAGGTGGTTGCGCACATGCCGTACGGACTGAGGGTGCGGGTCCCGTCCGGCGAGATCGGGGTGCTGGACTCCGCCTACCTCGATGACGTTCCCGTCGCCCCGTCCGACTGGCCGGATGTTGGGTCGCGGATCACCGTCGTCTCCGGCGGTCGCACCAGCGGTGGCCAGTTGCGCCTCAGCGCCCGGCCGAGCCATCTCGCGCACGCCCGTGAGCTGGCCCGTACCCCTCACTGACGGCCATCCGGAAGTGATGATAGCTCGACGACACCTACCCGATCGGGCTCGCGCTGCTGGCCACCTTGCGCTTCGTACACCTGGCCGTCACCGACCCCGACCACCGGCCCATGTCCGCACCCGGTCAGGGTGACTTGCTGGCCGAGCATCGTCGACCAGCACGCCGCCGACCGATGGATCACCTACGCCGAGCACGGCAAGACCGTCCACGTCATCCTCCCCGCCCCGGCATCACCCTGACCGGCGCGGAACTCGCCGCACGTCGGACCCCGGCATGACCTTTGCCGCCGCTCTCGCCTCCTTGCCGCCGGCAGGTACCCCCGCCTGCGGTATTCGCCGCTCCCCGAGGCGTTCGCCGAATGGTCGAGCGGCGCAGGCGTTCCAGGACGCGTCGATCGCTTCTGTCCCGTCGTCCCAGGCGATTGAATGGATCCGGATCCAGGCGACCGACGTCAGATACGGCGAAATACCCGAGATGCCGTGAGATGAGCATGTGAACAGTCCGTAGAGTTACCTAGTCACAGAGCCGACCACAGGGGTGATCGCGGTGCCGGCGCCACTCGATGACGAGGAACTCGGGCAGCTGATGCGGGAGACACGCACGCTGGTCGACGCGCTCCGCGCCGGCGAGGCCCCGAACGAGGCGCCGGATGTCGAGGGACAAGGCGAGACCGCGAATGAGCGGGTACGGGTCACGGCGCGTGCCGGGCGTATCGGCTCGATCGTGTTCGATCCCCGCCTGCTGCGGCTCTCCCCGGAGGAGTTCGCCGACGCGATCCGCGACGGCGTCAATGCCGCGCTCGGCGATTTTCTCGGGCGGTCGGCGTCGCAGGCGGTCCCCGATCTGGCGGCGCTCAGCGAGATGATGCACCGGGTCCAGAACGAAGGTCTGCGCCAGATGACGATCATCTCTGAGGGGATCGCCGACGCGATGGCCAAGATCCGCGAGCGGACGTACATCAGCGGCGATCCGATGCCCCACGGTCTGGAGCAGTTGCTGAGTCTCGCGCAGAGCAACGTCGACGACGCGCTCGCCGTCACCGGTGGCCGGGAGGACGCCCGCGGGGAAGGCTCGGCGGCGCGCGGAAAGATTCGCGTCGTCGCCGCGACCGACCGCGTGGAGTCGGTCACGGTCGACCGGCAGGTGATGCGGATGACCTCGCACGAGTTGGCCGAGCAGTTGAGGACCGCGGTGAACTCCGCCCTCGACGACGTACCCGCGAAGGCGGTCGAGCAGGCCGGTGTGAACTTGGACGAGTTGAGGCAGCGAGTGCGCGAGGTCCAGGACATGAGCCTGGAGCAGATGCATTCCTACACAC
The DNA here is from genome assembly GCF_039542055.1 of Actinoallomurus vinaceus. Taxonomy (NCBI): domain Bacteria; kingdom Bacillati; phylum Actinomycetota; class Actinomycetes; order Streptosporangiales; family Thermomonosporaceae; genus Actinoallomurus; species Actinoallomurus vinaceus. The sequence goes on along the minus strand of NZ_BAABHK010000016.1, from coordinate 278,916 downwards.
GTGCGCTCCGCGACATCATGCGGAGCATCGGAGGGCCGGAGTAAAGGAGGTTCCATGAGCGAGATGGAAGTCTATCCGGCGGACATACGCACCTCCGCTGGAGGCGTGACGTCGTCGGCCGACGCGGTGCAGGGACATGTCAACAGCCACCAGGCGAACATGGCAGACATGGCTGACGTGTGTGGCGACGACGACCTCGGCTCTCTCATCTTGGGCTGTTACCAGGCGATTCACGAAGTGGCGTTCGGCTCGTACAACGACAACAACAGCGAGTTGCACAACCACGCGAAGACCCTCAACGCCATGGCGGACAACTACGACGCCGGCGAGCAGGCGAACACCTATGAAGTGAACAACGTCAACAAATATCTCTGACCGATCGGCATCCGGAAGGTGCTCAGGTAACGACATGGGCATGCAACTCCCCGGCGAACTCGCCACACTTCTCCAGGATCTGGGCTTCATGTGGCCGAAGTCCGACGAGGAGAAGCTGTTCCACAAGGGTGGCCACTGGCTGAACTTCGGCGGCCAGCTCGACCAGCCGGTCAGCAACGCGAACGACCACGCGACACGTGTCTACACCCAGAACAAGGGCGAAGGCGTGCAGGCGTTCCAGACTTCCTGGAACGGCCAGGACTCCCCGCACAAGAACCTTCTCAACGGCACGACCGGCGCCACGATCATCAGCGCGGGCCTGATGATCTGCGGCGGGATCGTCCTGGCGCTGAAGATCAACGTCATCGTCCAGCTCGTCCAGCTGGCGATCGAGATCATCACGGCCGCCACCAGCCTCGTCGCAGCCGCCTGGATCCCCGTCTTGAAGAAGATCACCAGCATGCTGATCAATCTCTGCCTCAGTCTCGCCATGAACGCGGTCCTGGGCTGAGCTGAGGCCCGACACCAAGTCGCCGTCCCGCGCGCCTCACGAGGAATCCGGCGGCGTTCGCCGATGGGCCGATGCGAAAGAATGGTCAGCCCGACGACCTCCCGAAACACATAGTCCCGCCGCCACGCGAAGGTGACGGCGGGACTCTGAGGCCGTGTGGCTAGATGGCGACCTCGAGCTTGGCGACCTCGCCGATCTCGGCGGTCACCTGCGAGTCGATGCTGACGCCGCCCGGGGCGAGCACCCGGATCGTCCAGTCGCCGGGCGCGGCGAAGAAGCGGAAGACCCCTTCGTCGCTGGTGACGACCTCACCGGTGAACTCCCCGGTCGCGTCGAGCAGGCGCGCGTACGCGCCGGACACCGGCGCGCCCTCGCGTACGACTGTGCCCTGGATGACCGCTTCGTTCGCCAGGTCGACCGTGGCCGGCAGGCTCGCCGTCTGGGCCGGAGCTCCGCAACCGTCGCTCATTGTTCCTCCTTTGGGATGCGCGTCCTTGTGCCGACGAACGGCTACTTGGCGTCGCCGAGCTCGATCGGCACGCCGACGAGCGAGCCGTACTCGGTCCAGGAGCCGTCGTAGTTCTTGACGTCGGGCAGGCCCAGCAGCTCGTGCAGGGCGAACCAGGTGTGCGACGAGCGCTCACCGATGCGGCAGTAGGCGATGGTCGGCTTCGACAGGTCGACGCCGGCCTCTTCGTACAGCTTCTGCAGCTCCTCGTCGGACTTGAAGGTGCCGTCGTCGTTGGCCGCCTTCGACCACGGGATGTTGCGCGCGGTCGGGATGTGGCCGGCCCGCTGCGCCTGCTCCTGCGGCAGGTGCGCGGGAGCGAGGAGCTTGCCGGAGAACTCGTCGGGCGAGCGGACGTCCACGAGGTTCTTCGTGCTGATGGCGTCAACGGCCTCGTCGCGGAAGGCGCGGATCGTCAGATCCTGCTCCTGGGCGACGTAGTCCGTCTTCGGCCGCGACGGGACCGCCTCGACGAGCTCGCGGGAGTCCAGCTCCCACTTCTTACGGCCGCCGTCGAGCAGCTTGACGTTCTGGTGCCCGTACAGCCTGAAGTACCAGTAGGCGTACGCGGCGAACCAGTTGTTGTTGCCGCCGTAGAGGATGACGAGGTCGTCGCTGGCGATGCCCTTCTCGGAGAGAAGGTTCTCGAACCCGGTCTTGTCGACGAAGTCGCGGCGGACCGGGTCCTGGAGTTCGGTCTTCCAGTCGATGCGAACGGCGCCACGGATGTGGCCCTTTTCGTAGGCGCTGGTGTCCTCGTCGACCTCGACGAGGACGACACCCGGGTCGTCGAGGTGAGCCTGCACCCAGTCGGCATCGACCAGGACGTCGGAGCGGCTCATGCGTTGGTCCTCCTTGTGGAGTTCGGCGGATCGTTCTTCGGGTGTTCGTGGCAGGGCCGTGTCTTCGAAAGAACCCGGCCTACGGTGCGGCCCGCCTCGGAGCGAGCCGCCGGATCAGCAGATAAGCCTCACAGCCCAGGCAGAACCCGAAGGCGGCGTTGAGGAACGCGGCGACGAGCGCGAGCGCCGTCGCGGCCATCCCCAGTGCCGGAACCTTCATGACGTATCCGAACACCCCGATGAGGGCGAACGCCGCTCCCACTCCCTGTGCGAAGCGCGGCGGCGCCTCCGGCTCGAACTCACGGGGAGCACCGAGCCGGGGTCGGACGAGTGCCTGGTAGATCAGGCCGTACGGGGCATTGCGGAGACCGAAGACGACTCCGACGAGGAACACGACGGCCTGGGCCGCCAGCAGCAACCAACTGCTACTCACAAGGACGACGATCAAGACGATTGCGGTGAGGGTCGCGCCGAAACGCTGACCCCGTGGGTCGACCTGCATCGGCTGATGCTCCTGGTGACTGCGGTGGTGCGACGGGCTGGACGGGCTGACTGCCTCAGGCCGCAGGACAGAGCGCGGTGGCGACGCGGCAGAAGTCGACCGCCCGTCGCTTCGTCAGCAACTCTGTCCAGGAACGCACGGACACGATGGTAAGCGGCGTCTCGCTCTTCGTAAAACCCCGTCTCGGCCATCGAGACGTGAAAGACTGCCCCAGCACAGCCCCGGACCTGCGCGGACGCCTTCGGAAGTATCTTGAATCCGCGGCGTGCCGTGGCCTTACCACGCTCGGGACGCGCCTCACGCCACGGCCTCGCCGAGGGCGGCGATGATGTCCGCTTTGCGGGGCAGGCCGGAGCCGCGGCGTACGATCCGGCCGGAGGCGTCGAGGACGAAGACGGTCGGGGTGCGCAGGACGTTCAGCCGCCGTACGAGGTCGAGGTTGGCCTCCGCGTCGAGCTCCACGTGGACCACGCCGTCGACCATGCCGGTCACCTCGCCGAGGACCCGCCGGGTCGCGCGGCAGGGCGCGCAGAACGCCGAGGAGAACTGCACCAGGGTCGCCCGGTCGCCGAGGTCGGCGCCGAGCTCGACGGCGTCGAGACGCTCCACGTCACCATCCCTCCGCGCGCGCAGCACACCATTGCGGTGTCGCCAGATCAGGCCGGACACCGTGGCCAGAACGAGCGCCGCCACCGCGACGTAGACGCCGGTCATCACCTCTCACAAAGGCGTGTACGGCCCCCGGCATTCCCGCAGCTCCCCAAAGTCTCGCCACGCGGCCCGTCTCCGGGCCTCCCCACGGCTCTCCACCGTCTCGCCGCTCGGCCCCGGCTCCGGGCTTCCCGCAGATGTCAGACCCGCACGCTGAGCAGCCGTTCGCCGTCGACGGTGCGCACCTCCAGGGAGGTGATCCGGTCACTGGGGATCATGGAGGATCCGGAGAACTCGGCGGACCCCTCGTACTCCACCTGCCAGCCTCCCGCGATGTCCCGTTGCCCGTCCCGGCCGACGGCGACCAGCCGGCACCGGGACCCCACCGGAGCCCCGGTCAGGCGGACCGTGAACGCCGTCCCCCACTCCTTGGACCACATGGTGATCTGCGCGCTGACGCCCGTCGCGGCGTCTTTGCCGCGCACGGTCGTCCCGCCGGTCGCCGTCGGGCCGGGCGTGGCCGTCCAGCCGGGGGTGGGAGTGGCGACGGGCCGGTCCGCGCCGAGCCGAACGCCTCCCGCGACCCCCGCCCCTCCCGTGATCAGGGCGGCGGCCGCGGCCACCGCAAGCCACCTGCGGCTCCGGCGGTTCCGGGCCCGATGCTCCGCGGCGCCGCGGGCGAGCAGCGGCTCGAGCAGTTCCTGCGGCGGCGCGCCGGCCTGCGCGATCTGCTCCTCGGTCACCCGGCCCAGCAGGGCGGGCAGGCCCGCCAGGCCCGCCAGCTCGTCACGGCACCGGCGGCAGTGGGTCAGATGGGCGTCGACCACGGCGCGTTCGGCGGGATCGATGGCGCCCAGGACGTACACCCCGAGCAGCGCCCGAAGATCGGCGCAATGGGTGTTCCGCATCATGGCGCCAACCCCCGCTCCTCCAATGCCAGTTTCAGCGCCCGCAGCGCGTAGTACGTCCGGGACTTGACCGTCCCGGGCGGGATTCCGAGGACCGCCGCCGTCTCGGCGACCGAACGTCCGCGGTAGTACGTCTCGACCAGCACGGCCCGGTGCTCGGCGCTGAGATCCGCGAGCGCCTCGGCGACCGTCCACGATTCGAGGGCACGGTCGATGTCGTCGCCCGCCGGCAGTCCGGCGAGCGCCGCCTCACCGGTCTCCGGCGGCCTCGATCTTCGCGCCCGGTGCCCGTCCACGACGAGGTTGCGCGCGACCGTGAACAGCCAGGGCCGTACGGGACGGCCGACCAGCGCGCCCGGATGACGCCAGGCACGGAGAAGCGTCTCCTGAACGATGTCCTCGGCCTGCTGGCGATCGCCGCCGGTCAGGCGCAGGACGTAGCCCAGGAGCGGTCCACCGTGCTCCGCGTACAGTGCGCGCAGCAGCCGATCGTCCGCAGTGGGTCCCACATCCTCAACACGTACGACGGGGACGGAAGGTTCACACCGATCAGTGGACGTTGAGGCTGGAGAGTTTGACGTTCTGCGCGGTGGTCGACACGCGCAGGCCCTCCGGCTTGACCTGGACGTCGCTGATCCGCGTGCCCAGCGGCAGGCCCTTGACGGGCATCGTGAAGGTGAACGCCTGACGGACGAGGCCGACCGGCACGGCCATCCCGCCCGCCTTGACCGTCTGCGGGACCACGCGGACAGTCCGGCCGGAGGGCTGCACCGTCACCGTCGCGGTGACGGTCCGCGTGACGCCCAGCACGGTGTACGGGCCGCGCACCTGCAGGGAGGAGCCCTGGGCCGAGACCTTCATGTTGTTCGGCGCCTGCTTGTTCACGTCGTCGTAGCCGATGGTCGCCGTGGAGGTCGCGGTGTCGGCGACCATCTTCGAGGCGTCGCCGTGCATCGCGTCGGACATCGGCGCGGTGACGCCCTTCAGCGCGACCGTCGTGTCGGTGAGCCGGACCCCCTGCTCGGTGAGCTCGCCCACGTTGATGTCGATCTCGTCGTACCGCCCGTCGAGCGCCTGGGTGAGGAACGGGAAGCCCTTGATGGACACCTTGGGCGTGTGGTCGAGCTGGTACTGCGAAGCGACGTTCTTGGCGATCTCGTTCTGCGCCACCCGGCGGCCGATGATGTCGCCGGCGATGAAGATGCCGCCGAGCACGACCAGCAGAATCAGGCAGGTCACGAGTGCTTTGCGCATGTCTCTCCCGATCGGCGGTAGACGATCACCCTATCGAGGGCACGGCATCCGTCGAATCACACCGCATGGTGAGATCGGCCGGGGTCGGATCGGTCGCGAGGACCACGTTCCCGTCCGTCCCATCGGCCTCATCCGCCCGCGAACGGGGGCAGGACCTCGACCGTGCCGCCGTCGGGCAGCGCGACGCCGGCGGGGTCCCTCGTGCCGACCGGAGCGCCGTCCACCAGGAAGGAACTGCGGGCGAGCACCCGCTCGAACTCCGCTCCCCGCCCGGCCGAGGCGGCCGTCAGCGCCTCCGCCAGAGTGGCGGCGTCATAGGGCTCCTCCGCGGTCCCCGCCGCCGCACGAGCGGCGGCCCAGTACCTGATCAGGCCCTTCGCCATGTTCCCTCTCCCGTGGTCTACACCACTCCGGTAGTGAGCTCTTCCTCTCCGTCCGATATCCTCTCGTACTAGGGATCCGGGCAGCGTCGCCCTCGGGTCCTCGACGTCTTTTTGGGGCCGCCGGACCGGGAGGCCGTATGAGTAGCCTGCTGTTGCTGACCAACGTGCTCGAACCCTCTGACGAGGTCCTGCCCGCTCTGGGCCTGCTGCTGCACTCCGTTCGCGTCGCGCCGGCGGAGGGATCGGCCCTCATCGACGCGCCACCGTCGGACCTGGTGCTCGTGGACGCGCGCCGGGACCTCGCCCAGGCCAAGAGCCTCTGCCGTCTCCTCCGCACCACCGGTCTCGACGCTCCGCTGATCGCGATCGTCACCGAGGGCGGACTCGCCGCGCTCACCCCGGAATGGGGGCTGGACGACGTCTTCCTCCAGACCGCCGGACCGGCCGAGGTCGAGGCGCGGATCCGGCTGGCGCTGGGGAGGGTTGCCGCCGCCGAGCCCGAAGACGTGCCCGGGGAGATCCGCAGCGGCGAGCTGACGATCGACGAGGCGACGTACACCGCGCGACTGCGCGGACGCGTGCTCGACCTGACGTTCAAGGAGTTCGAGCTGCTCAAGTACCTCGCGCAGCATCCCGGCCGGGTCTTCACCCGCGCCCAGCTGCTGCAGGAGGTCTGGGGGTACGACTACTTCGGCGGCACCCGGACCGTGGACGTCCACGTCCGGCGGCTGCGGGCCAAGCTCGGCGCCGAGTACGAGTCGCTCATCGGAACGGTCCGAAACGTCGGCTACCGCTTCGTCGCCGACCACCGGCCGCCCGCCGAGGAAGAGGTGCCGGCCCACCACTGAGCCATGGCCCGGTGAGGGTCAGCGCGGCGGCGCGCCCGGACCGGGTCCCTCCGGCGGCGATCCGGCAGGGTACGGTCCGCCCGGCCCATAGGGACCGCCCGGCTGCTGCGGCAGGTACTCACCTGGGGCGTAAGGACCTGCCTGCGGCGGCGGACCGTACGGAGCATTCGGTCTCGGCGGGAAGGACGGCTGCTGCGGGCCCGGACCGGACGGCCGCCGGTTACGACGTGCGCTCGAAGCGATGCCGACGATCAGGCCGCCGACCAGGATGACCGGCACCAGGATGACCAGCAGCTCAAATACCATCGCGGCTCCGTCTCGGCTCGGTCGTCTTCCGTGGGCGCGCGCTCAGCGGGAGCCGTAAGGGCCGTACGGAAAGCCGCCCTCCGGGTCCTCAGGCGGGGCGTGCCGCGGCCGGCGGTACGCGGGCGGGTCGTCGTATGTCCCTCGGTCGTAGGCGTCGTACGCGTCGTAGGCGGCGGGCGATCCGTACGAGTCGCGGGCGGAGCCGTACGGATCCTGCGACGAGCCGTAGGAGTCCTGGGACGAGCCGTACGGGTCCGCGGCGGACCGGGAGGAGCCCCCGCCGTACGAATCGGCGGCCGGGCCGTACTCGGACCAGGAGGGCCGCTCAGACGAGCGGCGCGGGGCGGGGACGTACGGCTCCCAGTCGGAGACGCCGGACGAGCCCGACCGGGGCGCTGCGTACGGCTCATGCGCGGGAGAGCTGTACGGCTCACGCGTAGGGGTGCTGTACGGCTCGCGTACGGGCGATGCGTACGGATCGCTAGCGCGCGTGCCGTACGGGTCACGTGAGGGTGTGTCGTACGGGTCGCGCGGCTCGGCGTACGTCTCCTGGGCGGCGGACCTGTAAGGGTCGCGTGCCGGCTCGCCGTACGGGGCCGGCTCCGCGTACGAGGAGCCGTACGGGTCGTAGGCCGGCCGGTGCGACGGCGCGGGCTCGAGTTCGAGATCGTCGTCCTCGTACCCGGCGTCGTACTCCGCCACGAGCGCCTCGTCGGGGCCGGCGAATGCCCAGCGGCGCCCCATCATCGCGAGCACGAGAACGAAGAGCAGCACTCCGACGGGCACGGCGAGCACACCGGCCATGATCGGGAGTCCGGGATCGCCCACGACGACCGCCTTCCGCGCAGGTGAGGGCCCGATCGTATGGCACCGTGACCCTCCGATGGAACGGGTGCGGACAGGTCTTCTGACATCGATGGTCAGACAACAGGGGATTACGCTGCCGATCGTGGACGTAATAGCACGGAAACGACTGACGGACGACGAGGTCAGGGCCGCGCTGGCGGTCACGGAGGCGGCCGCCGCGGCCGACGGCGTACGGCCGCTCGGCGAGAGTTCGCTGTTGCGGCTGCGCGACGGCGGCGGCGCGGTGCTCGCCCGCGACGGCGCGGAGCTGGCCGGGGTCGGCGTCCTCGACGGCGACGCCGCCGAGTTCGTGGTCCATCCCGCCTTCCGGCGCCGAGGGCATGGCCGCGCCCTGGCCACCGCGCTGCTCGAGCGGGCCGGGTCGCTGCGGGTCTGGGCACACGGTGAGCTGCCGGGCGCCGTGGCGCTGGCCGGATCGCTCGGCTTCGTACGGTTCCGGGCGCTGTGGAAGATGCGCCGCCCCCTCGACACGGCGCTGCCGGAGGCGACGTGGGCGGAAGGGGTACGGCTGCGCACCTTCGACGTCGGCGCGGACGAGGACGCGTGGGTCCGGGTCAACGCGCGGGCCTTCGCGGACCACCCCGAGCAGGGCGCGTGGACGCGCGCGGATCTGGAACGCCGCGAGCGGGAGCCGTGGTTCTCCCCGGAGGGGTTCTTCCTCGCGGAACGGGACGGCGAGCTGATCGGCTTCCACTGGACCAAGGTCCACGAGGGAGGGATCGGCGAGGTCTACGTCGTCGGCGTCGACCCGGCGGCGCAGGGGCTCGGGCTGGGCCGGGCGCTGACCCTGGCGGGCCTGCACCACCTGAAGGCGCAGGGCCTGCCGACGGTCATGCTCTACGCCGACGAGTCGAATACACCGGCGATCAGCCTCTATGAGAGGCTCGGGTTCGAACACTTCGCCACCGACGCGATGTACCGCGCCCCGGCCCCTTCACCCCGCACCGATTCGGCCACGGACGGCGCTCGGTTCTGAGAAGTCCACATCCAGGCGTGTTAACCATACGGATGCCACAAGGAACCCCTTCTTTTGCGAGAAGTCACGGTCGCGTTCACCTTCCGTTCATCTGGATCGGAGTGAGTGGACACTTCTCCTCCTTAGCGTCGGGGCCGACGGTGCCCCCCGACTGGAACAGTTCGGGGCCCCGCCCGACTAAACCTTGAGGAGAATCTTCGGTGATCAACAGCACACGGCTGGCCGCACTTGGCGGCGTGGCCCTTGCGGGTGCGCTCGCGCTGACCGCGTGCGGTACGGACGACAACGGTGGCAAGACCGGTGGTAGCGGAGGCACCGCCGCGAGCGGCGACTGCGTGAAGACCTCGGTCAACGCCGCCGGGTCGACGGCCCAGGCCAACGCCATCAGCGAGTGGACCAAGGGGTACCAGCAGAACTGCGCCGGGGCGAACCTCAACTACAACGCCAATGGCTCGGGCGCCGGCATCCAGGCCTTCACGCAGGGCCAGGCGGCCTTCGCGGGTTCCGACTCGGCCCTGAAGCCCGAGGAGCACGGCCCGGCCGACGCGCGCTGCAAGACCGGCAAGGCCCTTGACCTGCCGATGGTCGTCGGCCCGATCGCGGTCGTCTACAACCTGAAGGGCGTCGACGGCCTGCAGCTGTCGCCGACCACCCTGGCGAGCATCTTCGCCGGCAAGATCAAGACCTGGGACGACGCCGCGATCAAGAAGGACAACCCGCAGGCGAAACTCCCGAGCACCAAGATCAGCACGGTGCACCGCGCCGACGACTCCGGCACGACGGACAACTTCACCAAGTTCCTGACCGCCACCGCTCCGGACATCTGGAAGTTCGCGGGCGGCAAGAAGTGGACCGCCCCCGGCGGCCAGGGCGCGACCAAGTCCGACGGCGTCTCCACGGTTGTGAAGCAGACCGACGGCGCGATCTCCTACGCCGAGCTGTCCTACGCGACCAACGGCAAGCTCCAGACCGCGAAGGTCGCCAACGGTTCGGGCCAGTTCGTCGAGGTCTCCTCCGACACCGCCTCCAAGGGTGCGGCGGGTGCCACGATCGCGGGCACCGGCAACGACCTCGCCCTCAAGGTCGACTACAAGACCAAGGACGGTTACCCGATCGTCCTGGTCACCTACGAGATCGTCTGCGAGAAGGGCCTTCCCGACCAGCAGGCGAAGTTCGTCAAGTCGTACCTGACCTACACCTCCAGCCAGCAGGGCCAGTCGGTCCTCAGCGGCCTCGGCTACGCGCCGCTGCCCGACACGATCCTGACCAAGGTCCAGGCCGCCGTGAAGGGCCTGTCCTGACCGATCGAAGTGCCGAGCCGGTGCGGGTCATCCGTACCGGCTCGGCCGCATGTACGTAGTGAAGAGATCTCTATGAACGACAGGGTGAGTCGGTGGGCACGGGAGGCCGGATGACCAGCGAGACCCTCGAGCAGGGCGCGACCGGCGCGCTGGGCGGCAGAGGCCGCAAGATGAGTACCGGGCGCATGGGAGACCGGGTGTTCGGTCTGTCCGCCAAGGGCTCCGGGATCCTGCTCCTCGCCATCATGGCGGCGATCGCGGCGTTCCTGGTCGTGAAGGCCCTGCCTGCGCTGCAGAGCGACAAGGCGAACTTCATCACGTCGCAGGACTGGAGTCCGGATGCGGCACCCGCCAAATTCGGCATCGCGCAGCTGGCGTTCGGGACAGTCCTGTCGTCCTTGCTCGCGCTCATCATGGCCACGCCGGTCGCGGTCGGCATCGCCCTGTTCATCGCGTTCTATGCCCCGCGGCGACTGGCCGACGGGCTCGGCTACGTCGTGGACCTGCTCGCGGCCGTGCCCAGCATCGTGTACGGCCTGTGGGGACTGCAGTTCTTCGTGCCCAAGATGAACCACGTGGCCGACTTCCTGCACTCGAACGCGGGCTGGATCCCCCTCTTCGGCGGGGACGCGATCGGCGGGCGATGCCTGCTGACGGCCGGCATCGTGCTGGCGATCATGATCCTGCCGATCATCTCCTCGATCACCCGTGAGGTCTTCCTGCAGGTGCCTCGGCCCAACGTCGAGGCGGCCCTCGCACTGGGCGCGACGCGCTGGGAGGTGATCCGGATGGCGGTCCTGCCGTTCGGGCGCTCCGGCATGATCAGCGCCTCGATGCTCGGCCTCGGCCGCGCCCTCGGCGAGACGATCGCCGTGGCGATGGTGCTGGGCTCCGCAGCGGGGATCAGCCTGCACATCCTCAAGCCCGGCGGTAACACCTTCGCGGCCAACATCGCTAACACCTTCGGCATGGCCGGGCCGAACGGCCAGAGCGCGCTCATCGCCTCCGGTCTGGTGCTCTTCGTCATCACCCTGATCGTCAACATGGCCGCCCGCGCGGTCATCGCCCGCCGGAAGGAGTTCGTGTGAGCACCGTCAACCTCTCCGGCCCCTCCGCGGTCCGCAAGCTCAAGGACAAGATCGCACTTGTCCTGGTCTGCCTCGCCTTCGCGCTGGCCGTCATCCCGCTCGTCGCGGTCCTGTGGACGGTCGTCAAGAACGGCCTCAAGCGGTTCGACGGGACGTTCTTCAGCCACTCGATGAACGCGATCGGCGCGCGCGACGCCGGCGGCGGCGCGTACCACGCGATCATCGGCACCATCGAGCAGGTCGGGCTGGCGAGCGTCATCGCCATCCCCATCGGCATCCTGACCGCCGTCTACCTCGTCGAGTACGGGGGCAACAGCAGGCTGGCCCGGGTCGTCACCTTCTTCGTGGACGTCATGACGGGCGTGCCCTCGATCGTGTCGGGCCTGTTCATCTTCGCCTTCTGGATCAAGCTGCTCGGCTTCCAGTACATGGGCTTCGCCGGTTCGATCGCCCTCTCGATCCTCATGATGCCGACCGTCGTACGCGCCGCCGAGGAGATGCTCAAGCTCGTCCCGAACGACCTGCGCGAGGCGTCGTACGCGCTCGGCGTGCCGCGCTGGCGGACGATCTGCTTCGTCGTCCTGCCGACGGCGTTCACCGGCATCATCACCGGCGTCATGCTGGCCGTCGCCCGCGTCATGGGTGAGACCGCGCCGCTGCTCGTGACGGTCTGGGTCACCACGGCGATCAACAACAACCCGTTCAAGGACCCGCAGATGGCGCTCCCGCTGTTCGTCTGGGACCAGGCCCAGCTGCCGCAGCAGGTCGCCATCGACCGGGCGTGGGCCGGTGCGCTCACGCTGATCCTCTTCGTCATGGTGCTCAACCTGGCGGCGCGCCTCATCGCCCGCCTCCGCAAGCCCGTTACCCGATAGGAGTACTCCCCACATGGCCAAGCGGATCGAGGTCTCCGGGCTGAACGCCTACTACGGCAAGACCCGGGCCATCGAGGACATCTCGATGACGATCGAACCTCGCTCGGTGACCGCGTTCATCGGCCCCTCCGGGTGCGGCAAGTCGACCTTCCTGCGGACCCTCAACCGGATGCACGAGGTGATCCCCAGCGCCCGCGTCGAGGGCAAGGTGCTGCTCGACGAGCTCGACCTGTACGGGCCGGGCGTCGACCCGGTCGCCGTGCGGCGGGTGATCGGCATGGTGTTCCAGCGTCCGAACCCGTTCCCCACGATGTCGATCTACGAGAACGTCGTCGCGGGTCTGAAGCTCAACGGCGTCCGCCGCAAGGGTCAGCTCGACGAGATCGTCGAGAAGTCCCTGCGCGGCGCGAACCTGTGGAACGAGGTCAAGGACCGGCTGGGCCGTCCGGGAGCGGGCCTGTCCGGTGGCCAGCAGCAGCGGCTGTGCATCGCCCGCGCCATCGCGGTCGAGCCGCAGGTGCTCCTGATGGACGAGCCGTGCTCGGCGCTGGACCCGATCTCCACGCTGGCGATCGAGGACCTCATCGCCAACCTGAAGGACCAGTACACGATCGTCATCGTCACCCACAACATGCAGCAGGCTGCGCGGGTGAGCGACCGTACGGCCTTCTTCAACCTCGCCGGCCCGGGCAAGCCGGGCCGGATGGTGGAGATCGACGAGACCAACAAGATCTTCACGAACCCGAGCGAGAAGGCCACGGAGGACTACATCACCGGTCGCTTCGGCTGATCGAAAGGCAGGGGGCGGGGCACGTCGGCCCCGCCCGTACAACCGGCGGCCCGTCGTGCCGCCGGTCCGCCTGTTTCCAGAGTCAGGCGAACAGGTGCATGACCCAGTACGCGACCGCGGCGACGATCCCCGCCGCGGGAATGGTGAGGACCCACGCCATCACGATGTTGCCCGCGACGCCCCAGCGCACCGCCGACAGGCGATTGGTCGATCCGACGCCCATGATGGCCGCGGTGATCGTGTGAGTCGTGGAGACCGGTGCCTGCCAGATGAACGCGGTCGCGTACAGGACGCTGGCCGCGGTGGCCTCGGCGGCGAAGCCCTTCGGGGGATCGAGCTCGATCACCTTTCGGCCGAGGGTCCGCATGATGCGCCAGCCGCCGGCGTACGTGCCGAGGGAGAGCACCGCGGCGCAGACCAGGATCACCCAGACCGGCACGTGCGTGTCGGCGGCCCCCTGGTAGCCGGTCGTGACCATCGCGAGCACGATGATGCCCATGGTCTTCTGGGCGTCCTGCAGACCGTGACCGAGGGCCATGGCCGCGGCGGACAGCGACTGCGCGATGCGGAATCGGCGCCCGACCTTGCCGGGAGTGGCATTCCGGAAGATCCACAGCATCGCCACCATGATCAGGTAGCCGAGGACCAGGCCGATCAGCGGCGACAGCACCATCCACAGCACGACCTTGTAGATCACTCCGTGCCACAGGACGGTCGAGGACGCCGCGAGGGCCGCCCCGATCAGGCCGCCGATCAGTCCGTGCGTGGACGAGGAGGGCAGGCCGTAGTACCAGGTGATGAGGTTCCACACGATCGCGCCGATCAGCGCGGCGGCGACGATCGACAGGCCGTGCATGTCCTTGGGCGGGTCGATGATGCCGCTGCCGACCGTCTTGGCGACGCCGGTGCCCAGGAACGCTCCGAGGAGGTTCATCACGGCGGCCATCGCCAGGGCCGCTCGTGGGGTGAGCGCCCGGGTGGAGACGGACGTGGCGATCGCGTTCGCGGCGTCGTGGAAACCGTTCGTGTAGTTGAAGAACAGCGCGATGCCCACGACGACGATGAGGGCCGTCAACTCCACGCCGGCGTTCCCTTCCTCGCTGCGGACGGACATCGCATGGTGGTCGACCGCTTTGACGACACGATGCTCACGATTCCTTGACCGCGATCGTCTCGACCGTGTTCGCGACGTGCTCGAACGCGTCCGCGGCGGCCTCGAGCTGGTCGATGACCTCCTTGAGCTTCAGGACGGTCAGCGCGTCGTACTTGCCGCTGAACAGCTCGGCCAGAAGTCGCCGGTAGGTCTGGTCGCCCTGGTTCTCCAGCCGGTTGATCTCGATCCAGTACTCGCTGAGGTCGCGCAGCCCGCGCAGCCGCGGCATGGCGTCGGCGGTCAGCTCGGCCGCGCGCTCGAGCACCTCGACCTGCGCGATGACGTCACGGGGCAGTTCCTCGATGTTGTAGAGCAGGACCAGGTCGGCCGCCGCCTCCATGAAGTCCATGACGTCGTCGAGGGTCGAGGCGAGCCGGTAGATGTCCTCCCGGTCGAAGGGCGTGATGAAGCTCTCGTTGAGCCTCCGCATGATCGCGTGAGTGAACTCGTCGCCTGCGTGCTCGCAGGCGCGCATCTTCTCCGCGATCCCCTCACGGTCGGCCCCGTCCGCGATCAGCTCCACGAGCAGCCTGGCCCCTGTGACCAAGTTGTTCGCGGAATCCGCGAACATGTCGTAGTAGCTGTCCTCACGCGGGGTGAGTCGGAATCGCACGTCCTTCTCCTGAAGTGCGGGAACAGTCCGCAGAGGATGGTACGGCTAACCAGCGGGAAAGCGAACCTTCGCCCCCCTGTTACTTCACCGCAACACGTCTCGTGCGGTCCTGTTCGTCGGGCGAATGCATCGGATGTACGGGGCATACGTGCCCCTGGTGCCCCCGGTACAGACGTCTCAAACGATCACTTGGACCTCTACCCCTGGGGGGTATACAGTGGCCGGTATGCACGGGTATACGAGCGACAAGGACGCCTACCTCGTCCGCTTGCGCCGCATCGAGGGTCAGGTGCGCGGGCTCCAGCGGATGGTAGCCGAGGATGAGTACTGCATCGACGTCCTCACCCAGGTGTCGGCGGTCACCCGTGCGCTGCAGTCCGTCGCGCTGGGTCTGCTCGAGGACCATCTCGGCCACTGCGTCGCCGAGGCGATCAACGAGGGCGGCCCGGCGGCCGAAGAGAAGGTCAAGGAGGCCTCGGCGGCCATCGCGCGCCTCGTCAAGTCGTGAGCCTGATCACGGGGCCGTGAAGTGAGCGGTCGGCGCATCCCCGCGTGCGCCGACCATGACGTCGCTCACAACCGTGTGCTGTGGCCGATCCCGAGCACCATGTCGATCTCATCGGTCGTCAACGGCCGATCCGCCGTCGCGACGGCGCTGAGCATCTCGGAGTACAGCTCGATCTCATCCAACGCGACACGGTCATGGACGCGCATATCGAGGTTCTGGCGCATCGCGTCCACCTCCGTTCGTCCCCACACCTGTGGAAAGGCTACGCGCCCGACCCGCGTCGGCACATGACCCAAGAGGACCATTCGGCGGCCACCCACCCAGGTGGGTCGGGGGCCACCTCGGGCTACCGGCGGGTACGGTCCTCGTGGAGATGCTGCAGCAGCCGCTCGGCCGGCGACTCGGGCAGGTCACGTACGGTGAGCCGGGCCACCGTGGCGGCGTCCACACGAGCTCCGGCCAGCCGCGCCGCCTGCCGCGCCACGATCGCGTCGAACAGCCGCCGCACCGTCTCGGCGAACGCGAACCTCCGCGACCCGCGCATCTCACCGAAACGCCCCAGCAGTTCGACGCGAAGCTCCTCGTCGAGCAGGTAGAGCTCGCGTTCGGCGAACCGGGAGAACAACTGCACGAGCTGCCGATCCGTCGGCTCCCGGAACTCCACGATCGCCCCGAACTCCGCGCGGAACCCTGGGTTGGCGAGCAGGAAGCCGTCCATCTCGTCCGGCTCGCTCGAACAGACCACCAGGAACTTGTCGCGCCGCTCCTCCATGTGCCGGAGCAGCGCCGTCACCGCGGCGGACGTCCGGTCGAGCAGCGAGGCGTCCTCGATGAGCAGCACACCGCCGACGGCCCGGTCGACCTGAGCGGCGACCTTCGCCGCCACGCGATCGCCGGCGAGGTCGCGGGCGCTGCACGTCACCACCTGCCCGGAGTCGAGGAGGCTCAGCGCGGCGTACATGCCCCCGATCAGCCCCGCCACGGTCCGCTTCCCGGTGCCCGGCCGGCCCAGGAAGACCAGGTGACGGCTCGGGTTGCCGGACGGCAGTCCCCGCGCTGCCCGTTCCGCCGCGAGCCGTGCCTCGGTGACCAGGTCCCCGACGATCTGCTTCACCTCGTCCAGGCCGATCATCTCGTCGAGGGAACGCAGGAACCCGTCGACGTCGCCGGGGGCGCGCAGGGCCGGCTCGATCTCCTCGGCCACTCCGCTGAAGTCCTCCGGCGTCAGCACCAGGCGGTCGCGGGACGCCGCCCCGAACCGATCGGTGTGCCGTGCGATCGCCCGGTCGAGGTACGCCTCGACCAGGCGCGCGTTCACCAGGTCGCCGTACCCGGTCAGCCGCGGCAGGTCCGCCTTCACCGTCTGCAGCGCGGGTGCGTTGACCGTCACCCGCCGCTCGTCCGCCAGCACGTGGACGAGGGCCAGCCGGGTCTCGGTGTCGGAGAGGTCCGGCAGCCGGAACACCCGGAACCTCCCGATCGACCCCGGGAAGTCGGCCGTCAGCCGCTCGTACGCACCCGGCTCGCAGGTCGCGATCAGCGCCGTACCGTTCTCCCGGCACCGCGTGACGGCGGAGGCCACCGCCCCCGGATCGGACGCCCGCAACAGGGCCGCGTCGATCCACTCGAACAACAGCGGAGCCCCGCCGACCGGCGTCGCGTCGAGGATCCGCACCGGATCGCCGTGCGCATCGGTGCCGTCGACGGTCCGCACGGAGCCGTCACCGACACCCGCGTCGGCGAGGGTACGGGCGACGAGCCGGGCGAGCCGGCGCTGGCCGCTGTGGTGGGCGCCGACGACGAGGAGCGCCGGACTCGTCTCCTCCCCGGACGACGCCCGGCGGCGCACGTCGTCGAGCAGCCCGGCGAGGGGGTCCTCGCCGGAGACGAAACGGATGCCGAACCGCTCGGTCACCTCGGGCAGGACCGTGCCGGAGGGCGGCGGCTCGATGTCGCCGACCGGACGCCCGGGCATCGGCGCGCCCAAGAGGTCGCCCATCATCGTCTGCGACATGATCATGGTGCCCGGCCGCTCCGGCTGCGGCTTGCGAGTGCCCGGCGGCTCCGCGGAGCCCTCCTGCACACCGAGGACCCGGGTGCGCGGAGGCCCTGGCGCGCCGGGCGCGGCCCCGCCCGGCGCGGCCCCGCCCGGCGCGCCGGGACCAGGCCATGCCACGTCACCAGGCCGTGCCGCGTCGCTGGAATCGGCCGCGTCACCGGGACGATACGCGCCGCCCGGACGAGGCACGTCACCCGGCCGCAGCGGGACGCCGCCCGGGCCCGGCGGCACGTCACCTGCGCCCGGAGGCACGTTGCCCGGGCCTTGGGGCAGGTTGCCCGGGCCCGGCGGTACGAGAGGTCCGGGGGCGCCGGCCGGCATGAGCGGCACGGGAGCACCCGCCGGCATGGGCGGTGCGGAGGGCACCGGAGGACCCGGCGGCATGGGGGGAACGGAGTACGCCGGGGGCGGGCCCACGATCGGAACCCCTCCGGCGTCCGCCCGGGTGCCACCCCCGGGCGCGTCGATGTACGTGGCGTCGAGCGGCGCGGCCTGGCCGGACGGCCGGTCGAGCATGGTGGCCTCTCCCACCTTCCCCGGCTCCCACGCCACCCTGGTAGGCGGCGCCGACGCAGGTCCGGACTCGCTCGACGCGTCCCGCGCGGCAGGCGATACGGACGCGGCCCCCGGCTCGCCTGACGCGAGCCCGGATTCCCTCGACGGATCCCACGCGCGTGTGGCCGGCGGCACAGGAGCGGCCCCCGGCTCCCCCGACGCGAGCCCGGGCTCCCCCGACGCGAGCCCGGGCTCCCCCGACGCGTCCCGTGCGCGTGTGGCCAGCGGCGCAAAGGCGGCCCCCGGCTGGCCCGACGCGGCCCCGGACTCCCCCGACGCGTCCGGCGTGGCCGACGGCACAGAAGCGGCCCCCGGCTCCCCTGACGCGAGCCCGGGCTCCTCCGACGCGTCCCGTGCGCGTGTGGCCGACGGCGCAAAGGCGGCCCCCGGCTCGCCCGACGCGTCCGGCGTGGCCGACGACGCGGACGCGGTCCCCGGCTCCGCCGATACCCGCGTGGCCGGCGGCGCGGGCGACAGCGGATCGGCGTCCGCGGCCCCAGACGCATCGTCGGGCCGAGCGCTCGACGACGTGGCGCCCCTGCCTGCCGAGGCGGCCGGCCGAGCCGCCGAATCGACGTCGGCCATCGTCCCCGCAGGTCCAGCCTCCGCCGACGGCGGATCGGCGTCCGCAGCCCCGGATGAGACGTCGGACCGAGCATCCGACGACGCCGCGTCCCCGCCTGCCGAGGCGGCAGACCCAGCGACCGGAGACGGGCCGACGTCGGCCATCGTCCCCGCAGAACCCGCCACCGCAGGTAGGACCGCCTGTGACGGGTCCACGTCCGCCATCGACCCCGCAGGTACGGAAGCCGACGGCGGATCGGCATCCCCAGTCCCGGACGCGCCGCCAGACCGGGCACCCGACGACGTTGCGCCCCTGCCTGCCGAGACGGCAGGCCGAGCCGCCGAATCGACGTCGGCCATCGTCCCCGCAGATCCAGCCTCCGCCGACGGCGGATCGGCGTCCGCGACCCCGGACGAGGCGTCGGACCGAGCACCCGACGACGCGGCGTCCCTCATGCCGCCTGCCGAGGCGGCAGAGCCAGCGACCAGAGACGGACCGACATCGGCCATCGTTCCCGCAGAACACGACGCCGGAGGAGGGACCCCTTGCGACGGGCCCACGTCCGCCATCGACCCCGCAGGTACGGAAGCCGACGGCGGATCGGCATCCCCAGTCCCGGACGCGCCGCCAGACCGGGCACCCGACGACGCGGCATCCCCGCCCGCCGAGGCGCCAGACCGCGCATCCGAAAGCGGACCGACGTCCGCCATCGTCCCCGCAGGTCCGGCCGACATCGACTGCGGATCGGCATCCCCAGTCCCGGACGCGCCGCCAGACCGGGCACCCGACGCTGCCGCGTCCCCGGCCGCCAAGGCGCCAGACCGAGCAACCGGAGGCGGGCCGACGTCGGCCATCGTCCCCGCCACTCCCGACGCCGGCGGCGGATCGGCATCCGCGGCCCCGGACGAGGCGGCGGGCCGGGCGATCGGGGGCGGACCGACGTCCGCCATCGTTCCCGCAGCTCCCGACGCCGCTGGAGGGGGCCCCTGCGGCGGGCCCACATCGGCCATCGTCCCCGCAGGTACGGCCGCCGCGGCGGGCGGTGGGGCCCAGGTGGGTGCCTGGCCCGGCGGGCCGGTGGGCGGCTGGTGCGCGACGGGCGGGGCGGCGGGCGGCGCTGCGGGCACCGGGTTGGCGGGGTACTGCCGGGCGAGCGGGGCGACGCCGGGGGTCGGCGTCACCGGGTCGGCGGGCGCGGCGGAGCGGGCGCGGTCGGGGCCGAGGATCTCGGCCAGGATCGCGACCGGGGCGGGGAAGCCGCGTGGACGGGCGGGGATGCCGCCGCCCAGCCGGCACCAGGCGAGGTCCACGGCGTACATCGTGGCCAGGAGCGCGCCGCGCGCGCTGGGCCGGAGCTTCTCGACGCGCCGCCGCAGGAGGAGCGGGAGTCGGTTGTCCTTGGGCCAGAACCGCCGCAGCGGGTGGTCCGGGCCGGTGAGGATCGCCTGGGTCGTACGCCGGGTCTCGGGGTCGAGCCAGCCGATGACCTGCCCGGCGACGTCGCGCCGGACGACCGCGAGGTCGGCGGCCAGCAGCGCGGCCGCGACAAGGCGGGGTTCGACGTACCCCTGTTCGGCCGGGTCGCCGGCGACCGAGGCGAGGGCGACGGCGAGGTCGTAGAAGGCGTTGCGGAAGTGTTCGCCCGCCGACGCCTCGATGCGCAGCGCGGGCGCCAGGACGGGCGGGCACCGGGTGAGCCACTGCTGGACGATCGCCTGATCGCCGTACGGAAGGGCGGCGTAGTCGACCGTGGGATTGTGCAGGGTGGTTCCGAGGACGGCGAGGAGCGCGTCCGCGCGGGGCCGGAAGCGGGCATCCTGGCGCAGAGCACTGGCCATCGCCCACATCGTGCGCAGGATCACGACGGCGGCGTCCACCCGATGGGCGCGCAGCCGCTCGGCGTACAGTCCGACCAGGGACTCCAGCGGTGGTGGGGTGAGCCAGCGGGGCCCGTCGACGTCGGGCAGCGGCCGGGCGCGGTACGGCGACCAGAGGTCGAGCAGCTGGGCGTCGAGACCGGAGTAGAACACCGGCGCGGCGGCGGACCACAGCATCACGCCCCAGCCGACGGCCACGGTGCTCGGTGTGGACGAGGAGAAGGCGCCCCACCAGTGCGGGTAGTCATGGGGCGGGAGCGCCGCCGCCGACTCGACGGTCGCTCGTACGCGCGACGTCACCTCGGGCCGTACGTCGACGTCCACGAAGGGCAGCGCCTGCGGCGGCTCCTGGCTGAAGTCGGGACCGGAGGGCACCAGGTGAGGCGGGATGCGCGGCACCGGCATGCCCTGCCCCAGAGGCCGTGCCGACGTGCGCGTCATCGGCAGCCGGGGAGGCGGGCACAGGTGCCACTGGCCGTCGGCGGGGAGCCAGCGGTACCAGCGGGCCCACGCTCCGAACAGCCACCATGTGCCGTCGGGCAGGACGAGCATCCGCCCGGCGGTGAGGTTCTGCCGCTGGAGGGGCGGCGTGGTGGCCCACCAGCTCGCCGTCACCATGGCACGCGTGTCCCGCTCGACCACCGCGAACGGATCGTGGGCGGCGGCCGAGGGCACCTCGCCGTACGCCTGCCCCCAGACCACCATGCAATGGTAAACGGCACGCCAAGCCAGCCCTGACCATCGGCCGGAGGCGGTCTGTCGGGCGACCACGACAAAACGGAAATCTTCGATCGGGAGCGAAAGCGATCGGGCGAAGGCGCGGAGTACAGGTGACCGTTGACCACCTCGCCCGGAAGGCGCCCATGACGGAGATCGAGACGTGACCGGCTTGGCCGGCATCGACGGGGTCGGGCAGCTGAGCGACGCGGACCTCGTACGGGAGTACCGGCGAGATCCCGATCGGTTCACCGCCGTCTACGACCGGTACTTCGGCGACGTCCACCGGTACGTCGCGGGGCGGCTCGACACGCAGGCCGCGGATGACATCGCGGCCGAGACGTTCCTCGTGGCGTTCCGCAAGCGGGACCGGTTCGACCCGGCGCGTGGGGCGCTGCGGCCGTGGCTGTTCGGCATCGCGACCAAGCTCGTCGCCCAGCACCGGCGCGTCGAGTCACGGCACTACGAGACCCTCGCCCGCGCGCGGCCGAGCCCCGCCGACGACGGCCACGAGAACCGGGTCGTCACGTCGGTCACCGCGGCCGGTCTCCAGCCGCAGCTCGCCCGCGCGCTCGCCGCGCTGACCCGCAAGGAGCGGGACGTCCTGCTGCTCGTGGCACTGGCCGACTTCAGCCATGAGGAGGTCGCCCAGGCGCTCAGGATCCCGTACGGAACCGTCGGCTCGCGCCTCAACCGGGCCCGGAAGAAGCTTCGCACCGCACTCGAGAAGGAGATCGACGTCAATGGATGACGAGCTGCGCATGGTGCGCTCGCTGCTGGACAAGCCCGCACCCGAGCCCGCGGTCGTGGCGATGGGGCGCGACCGGCTCCGTACGGCGGCGCGCGCCCGTGGCCGTACGCGTCCCGCGCGCCGGACCATGTGGATGACGGGTGGTCTCGGCCTCACCGCGGCGGCGGCCGCGGCGGCGGTCGCGATCTCCGCGACCGGTGCGGCCGGCGATCGGCCGGGCGGCACCCGGCCTCGGACGGGCGGACCCACGGTGACGCTGAGCGCCCGCTCCATCCTGCTCGCGGCCGCGACCGAGGCGGACGGGCAGACGGACAAGGTCGGCAGGTACTGGCACACCACGACCGTGAACGGAAACGCCTACCGGGTGACCGGCGGGTACACCGTCATCGACCGGTCGCAGCAGGAGCAGTGGACGCCGAGCCTGCCGCAGCAGGAGCAGTGGGGCAGCGATCAGCGGCTCGGTGCCCGGCCGGACGGCCCCGCGGACACGGCGGCGTGGAAGCGGGCCGGCTCCCCGACGACCTTCACGGCCCCGGCGCCGAAGGGCCCCGGGAAGGGGAAGCTCGAGCCGATGCCCCTGTCGACGCAGCCGGGCCGGCCCAACGTGAACCGCTCTCCGCTCGTCGACGGCGACAAGGTGTTCTGGCTCGGCCGCAACGTCAGCATGAAGGACCTCCGGGCGCTGCCCGCCGACCCGCAGCGGCTCAAGGCCTCCCTGAAGCGCTGGTACGCCGGGCACGGCACCGAGTCGTCGAGCGACCCGATGTCCTCGGACCTGTGGCTGTACACCGTGGCCAAGGGCCTGATCACGGACATGCCGGTGACCCCGAAGGTCCGTGGGGCGGCGTTCCGGATGCTCGCGGACCTGAAGACGGTGACGGCGATCGGTTCGGTCAAGGACGCCCAGGGGCGGCCGGGCACCGCGATCGCGATCACGGAGCACACCAAGTTCGGCGGCGTGCAGCAGCACCGGCTGATCCTCGACACCGCCACCGGCCGGGCCCTGGGTGAGGAGATCGTCGTCGTACAGCCGAGCGGCACCACGGCGGGCCTGGCCCCCGGCTCGGTGTGGATCTCCTCGATGGTGGTCGCGCAGGGCTGGACGGACTCGGCACCCGGCAGCACCTCGGGGGCGCAGCGCGGGCACTGAGCCCCGGACGGCCTCTGATCGCACGGATCGGAACCTGACGCCACCGGCGGACGGGGCCCGGTCCGTGCGACTCCGCGGGGAGCGTCAGTCCCAGTGGGCGTCGCGGTGCCGCGCGGCCTTGCGGACGTACGTCTCCGGCGTGTGGGCGAGCACCGCCCGGTCGTCGTCGTTCAGCTCCCGGATGACCTTTCCCGGCACCCCGGCGACGAGCACGCCGGAGGGGATCTTCTTGCCCGGGCCGACGAGCGCACCGGCCGCGACCAGCGTGCCGGCGCCGATCCGCGCGCCGTTCAGCACGATCGCCCCGATGCCGATCAGGGAGCCGGTCTCGACGTGCGCGCCGTGGACCATGGCCTTGTGACCGAGGCTGACCCGGTCCTCCAGGACGGCGGGCATGCCCACGTCGGCGTGCAGGCAGCACAGGTCCTGGATGTTGCACTCCTCGCCGACGATGATGTCCTCGTCGTCGCCGCGCAGCACCGAGCCGTACCAGACATTGGCCGCCCTGCCGAGGCGTACGCGGCCGACGACGACGGCGCCCGGTGCCACCCACGCCTCCGGGTGGATGTCGGGCCGATGCTCACCGAGCGTGCCGTGAAAGAAGTCCGTCACGATCGCCAAGTCTAGAAGCGAACACACCACCGCCCCCGCGCCGGGCTGCCGCGCTGTCCCCGCGCCGGATACCGCGCGCCGTCCCCGCGCCCGGGAGCCGCGCCGTCCCCGGCTGATGCCACGCGCCGTCCCCGACCGGATGCCACGTCGTCCCCAGATTCATGCCGCGCCGCCCTCCGGCCGGATGCCACGCCGTCCCGCGCCGGGGAACCGCGTCGTCGCCAGGGCTGCTGCCGCGCTGTCCCCGGGACTGCTGCCGCGCGTCGTACTCCGGCCGGATGCCGCGCCATCCCCCGGGCGTGATGCTGCACCATCCTCGGCCGGTCGGCGCGTCATATTTCCCAAAAACGACATTTTGCGGTATTTAACCTGGGAAGACTCTCGTGCTGCCGCACCGATGGGCCGGGAATTCGTGCGAGTAGCCGCATTCCCCTTGCGCGAAAGAGGGGAACCCCCGAGAGTCGTCAGAGACGTTCCTTCGACCCCCCTAGGGCAATGAGCAACGAAGCCGAGATCCTGCCGAACCTCTTCCGCGAGGAAGTCCGCGAAGAGACGTTCGAGATCGTCATGCGCGGCTACAACCGCCGTCAGGTCGACGAATACATCGCCCGTACCCGCAACCAGATCCGCGAACTCGAGGCACGGCTGTCGCGGGCCCTCGACGAGGTCGAACGCACCCGCCGGGAGATGTCCGAGGTCCGCGAGGCCCGGCGCCCCACCGGCGACGACCTCAGCGAGCGGCTTCGCCAGATCATCAACCTCGCCGAGGAAGAAGCCCAGTCGAAGCTGAGCGATGCTGAGCGCAAGGTCGCCCACATCCAGCAGGAGGCCGAGCGCGAGGCCAAGCGCGTCATCGACGAGGCGCAGAGCAAGTCCGAGCGCAGCGTCGCCCAGGCCCAGGAGAACGCCGGCCACATGCTGTCGGCGGCTCAGCAGGAGTCCGAGCGCGTCATGTCCGCAGCCAAGAACGAAGCGGACAACCTGGTCACCGAGGCCCGTACCGAGGCCGAACGCACGCTCAGCACCGCAGAGCGCCGTTCCTCGGTCATCAACGAGAGCGCCACCGAGCGGCTGTCCCAGCTGACGAAGCAGCACACGCAGGCGCTGACCCGGCTCAACGAGATCACCGACACGTTGGTGACGCTCCTGGAGCAGGAGGAGAAGGCCGGCCCGCTGGAGCAGATGGTCGCCAACGCGGTCGCGCAGGGCGAACAGGACGCGCCCGGCGCCCGCCCCGAGCCGCAGCAGTCCCCGGCCGGCCGCCACCACCAGGCCCAGATGCCACCCCAGGTCCCGGCCCAGCCACAGCCACAGCCGGTGCAGCAGCCCCAGGAACGCAACGTCCAGGTCTTCCCCGCCACCGGCGACCAGACCCCGGAGTGAAATGATCAGGCCGGTGATATTGGCCGGTCACCGGCCTGATCATCTACAGTCCTGAAGTGTGATACGACGAAGCGACGGCACGGGCACCGTCCGCCCGATCCGCTACATGGGCGATCCCGTGCTGCGTACCGAGTGCGACCCGGTGCGGGCCTTCGACGACGACCTGCGGCGGCTGATCGACGACATGTTCGCGTCGATGTACGCCAACGACGGCGCGGGGCTGGCCGCCAACCAGATCGGCGTCTCCCTGCGGCTTTTCGTGTACGACTGCGACGACGACGCTGGCCGCAACCATGTGGGCCACGTGGTCAACCCGGTCCTGATCTCCGCCGACGGCGCGGCCATCGAGGACGAGGAGGGCTGCCTGTCGCTGCCCGGCCTCCGTTTCCCGACTCCGCGGCACGCCCACGCCGTCGTCGAAGGCGTCGACATGACCGGCAATCCGCTGCGCGTCGAGGGCACCGGTTACTTCGCCCGTTGCCTCCAGCACGAGATGGGCCACCTGGGCGGCCGGCTCTACGTCGACACCCTCAAGGGCGACGCCCGCAAGGCGGCCCTCCGCGCCGTCCGCTCCATCGACTGGAGCTGATCCGGCTCACGCCTCCGTGGGGATGCTCGCGTCGGGGATCGCGTCGAGAAGACGCCCCCACTCCGGATAGGTCGCCACCTTCTTCAGGTGCATTCGCATGATCTTTCCGCCGAGCTCGGGGTCCATGTCGTCGGACAGGCGCACCGCCGACAGTCGCGCGAGGTGCGGCAGGATCCCGAAGTCGCCTTCGAGATGCACCGGGTCGTACATGTAGCGCTCCAGGGCGGCCAGGTCCTCGATCCCCACGCAGTACGCGTAGGCGTAGCCCTCGGCGGGGTCGCCGAGGTCCTGTCCGACGGTTGAGAACGACGCAGACTCGACGGTCGCCGTACGCCTCATCGCCGCCAGCACTTCGGCCCGCTGTTCTTCCGTGATCTCTTCTTTGAAGCTGAACCGCGCCCGGCTCTCGCTCGCCGGTCGCCTACGCCGGTGCGATCCCGCGCAGGCCGCCGAGCACCTCCTCGCACTTCTCACCGGCCCGATGGAGGCGCGCACCTTGCTCGGCACCCGGCAGGCCTCCCCCGCGGAGACGCGCGCCGTCGCCGAGGCCGCAGTCGACACCTTCCTCCGGGCGTACGGCCCGGAAGAGATCACCTGAACTCACCGGAAGATCGTCGCCTGCTAGGTTCGGCGTGTGACGACTCGCCTCGCATCCTGGTGGCGCCGCCCGTAGGCGGCCTGTCGTCACGCATTCCCAGACCGCCGCTCCAGAGCAGGTCTGGGCGCAGGTCGGCCGAGATCGCACGCTCGGGAGCCGACCAGAGGACACCCCCTCATGACCCACGACGAGATCCACGGGATCCGCACCGAGATCGACGAGCTCGACCGCCGGATCGTCGCGCTGCTGGCCGAACGGGAGAACCTCGTACGCCGGGCCGGCCGCCTCAAGACCGACGCCGCCGCCGTACGAGCACCGCAGCGCGTGGAACAGGTCGTCCAGCGCGTACGGGCCACGGCCTCCGACCTGGGCGCGACGCCCGACGTGGTCGAGCGCACCTACCGCGCGATGATCGGCGCCTTCATCGACCTGGAACTGACGACCCTCCATACGCCGCCGATCGACCCGTCCGGACCGAAGACGCCGACGCCCCCGAACAGCTGAAGGCTGCGCTCTGCAGAGAGTTTCCGTGGCTCTGACCCCGAAGACCCTCGGCGGTAGCGACGCCCACCGATGCGCAGCCGGTCGGCCGCCAAGCTGCTCGTGGAGTCCTGCGACACCCTTGCGCCAGAACACATCGTGTAGCCGGGGCGGGCGTGGTCAGGCGGCGGCCTCGAGGACGCACCCCGGCCCGCAGGGGCGAGGAACGCCGGTCCACCCTCGGGCCCGGTAGACGTCGGCGATCTCCGCTGCGACGAGACACGGGCGTGCGGTGACGTCGCCCCAGCCGTAGCGGAGGGGCGCCCGACCCGCACGCACGACCGCGTTGTCGCGGCGCATGTCGCGGTGCCGCTCGGCGAACGGATGCGCGGCCACCCCGTCCAGCTCGATGACGACGCCGTACGCCTCCGAACGCGCGTCCTCATAGGTCACCCGCCCGCCGCGCAGGAGCCGGACCTGCTTCGTGCCGGCCGGGAGCCCGTGCGCCCGCTCGACGTCACGGACGAACCGGATCTCCAGCAGCGTCGACGCGCCGTCGTCGACATCGGCCAGCGCCGCCACCAGTTCGGTCCGGCGGCGCACCTTCTGCCGCTTCGCCAGGGCGGACAGCAGCCGATCCGGTGTGGTGCGACGGCGCTGGCACGCGCGCGCCGGCCAGGCCATCGCCTCGTCCAGGTCATGCGCCGAGACGGCCAAGTCGATGACGGTCTCCTCGACGGTCGTGCGCGGTGGCAGCCGCGCGGGATGGCGCGCGTCGTCCACCCGGGCCGAGTAGTGCACCCGGACGCCCGGGATCGGCAGCACGTTCCGGCCGCGCGCGACGGTGACATGGATCGGATCGCGAACGTCGTCGACCAGCCCGTACAGCTCGGCCGCCGTCCGATGGCTCAGGACGGCCCCGGACCCGGCGCGCAGGACGGCCGCCCACAACACCGACTCCCGGGGCAGCGGACCGCTGAACGCCGCGTACACCCCTCGGGAGACCCGTTGCCAGCGCCCGCCGCTGACGCGGGCGCGCAGCCCTTCGTCGGTGAGACCGCACGCGAGCGCCTGCCACCGGGCGATGACCCCGTGCTGCCGTGCGAGAACCTGTTCGAGCACGCCATCAGAATCGACCACATCGTCGACCCGCAGAAGCCCGTTCCCCAGCCTGTGGACAACCCCGTGGCCTCGCGGGTGACGCTCATTGCTGCCGCCGAGGGTTGTCGGTGCTGGAACCACGACAACTCTCGGCGGCGGCCCGTTGCGAGAGGCGCCGCCGCGATCGCGGCGGCGGGCACTGGTGGTCGCGGCTACGGGGTCCCGGGGCGGGGGTTCGGAGATGACGACGGCCCCACGGTTTGAGGCCGTGGGGCCGGGGCGTGTGCTGTGCGAGGCTCAGTGCATGGGCATCGGCGTGTCCGCCGAGGAGCTGGTCGGCTTGTGGCGGGGCAGCAGCAGCGCCGGGATGAACGCCAGTGCCAGCAGGCCCACCGCCCACCAGTAGGTGCTCTGGAAGGCGTCCGCCATGGGGCCGGCGATCTTCTGCATGATCTGCGGCGGGACCTTCTGGGACGCGGATAGACCGCCGCCCGCCGCGCCGCCGAGCTTGTGAGTCAGGGCGTTCGCGAGCAGCACGGACATCAGCGCCGTACCGATGGAGGCGGACACCTGCTGGATGATGTTCAGCATGGTGCTGGCCTTGGGCACCTCGTCGTGGACGAGCGTCTGAATCGCCGCCGCCATGGTCGGCATCATCGTCATGCCCATGCCCAGACCCATCACGAACAGCACGCTGCCGAGCACCCAGTACGAGGTGTCGGCGTGCAGGACCGCGGTGAAACCGGCGACGGAGGCGACGACGACGAGCAGGCCGATCAGGACCACCCGGCCGGGACCGATCCGGTCGGTGAGCTTGCCGCCCACCGGCATGGTGACCATCGCGCCGATGCCCTGCGGGGCGAGCAGCAGGCCGGAGGAGAACGCGTTCTCCTGCCGCACCGCCTGGTAGTAGAGGGGCATCAGGAGCATGGCGCCCATGAACGCGCACATGAACAGGACCATCGTGCCCGACGCCGCCGCGACCGAACGCCGCTTCAGCAGCCGCAGGTCGATCAGCGGGTTGGCGGCGGTCAGCGCGCGGAGCGCGAACAGCACCACCAGCACCGCTCCGACGATCGTGGTGATCAGGGCATCGGCCCGGCCGAAGTCGCGGTGCTGCGCGCCCGTGGCGAGACCGTAGATGAGCGAGGCCAGGCCGGGCGACAGGAGGATGAGACCCAGGATGTCCAGGCGTTCGCCCGGGCGCGGAGTGTCGCGATCGAGGATCCTCGCGGCGAGGAACAGCGCGACGACGCCGATCGGCAGGTTGATGAAGAAGATCCACCGCCAGGAGACGTCGTCGACCAGCCAGCCACCCAGGATCGGTCCGCCGATCGGCCCGAGCAGCATCGGGATCCCGACGACGCTCATCACCTGACCGACCCGCGAGGGTCCGGCCTTCTGGGTGAGGATCGTCATGCCGGCCGGCATGATCATGCCGCCGCCAAGGCCCTGCAGCACACGGAAGGCGATCAGCGACTCGGCCGACCAGGCCATGCCGGCCAACGCCGATCCGGCCACGAAGAGCGCGATGGAGATCATGTAAAGCCGCTTCGTGCCGAACCGCGCCGACGCCCAGCCCGTGAGCGGGATGACGGTGGCCAGGGCGAGCGTGTAGCCGGTGGCCACCCACTGGATGGTGGCGAGCGGGGAGTTGAACGCCCCGGCGAGATGGCTGATCGCGACGTTGACGACGGTCACGTCGAGGATCGACATGATGGCGCCGAGGACGACGACCATGGCGACCGCGAGCACGCCCCGATCCAGCCCGGCCGGCGGTGCGGAGGTCTGCGGTGGATCTTCCGCAAGCTCGGGTGATGGCAGAGTGCTCACTTCGGTCTTCCAATCGTCAATCGCCCACATGGGCGGCTAGCTGCGGATTTTGGTGGCCGCACCATGATGCCGGGTGGCACCGACAATCTGGCAATCGAATTAAATCCGCAGGTAGCGCCACCGGCCACGGCGGCCGGTGGCCGGCGGCTGCGGTCGGCGGCGGTCCGAGGGTGGCGCGGGGCGTTCAGGATTCGAAACGGCCGGAGCGGCCGCGCTTCACCTCGCCGCGGCGGCGCTTGTTCTCCAGGCGGCGCTCGTGGACGCGGCGGCTGGGCTTGGTGGGACGGCGCGGCTTCGGCGGCGGGGCGGTCGCCTCGGCGAGCAGGGCGGACAGCCGCGCCTTGGCCGCTTCACGGTTGCGCAGCTGTGACCGGTACTCCTCGGCGCGGATCGTGATGACGCCGTCGACGAGGCGTCCGGCGAGGCGCTGCAACGCACGATCCTTGTACGGCTTCGGGAGCGCGGCGGAGGCTGCCACGTCGAAGGACAGCTCGGCGGCGGTATCGCTGGTGTTGACATGCTGCCCGCCCGGCCCCGACGAACGGGAGAAACGCCAGCGCAGCTCGGCGTCGGGGATGACGACTGAGCCGCGGACACGCACGGGATCGGACATACGACCGATTATCCCCAGTGGGCGTGCTTCATGTCGCCTGATTTAGGGGCGGGCTCCGGCATCGCCGTGACCGGCTTCGGCTGGCTGAGGTGCCAGAGGTTGCCGAAGGGGTCACGGAACGCGGCGTCGACCCCGTAGCAGCGTTCGGTCGGCTCCTCGGTGAACTCCACGCCTTTCAGCTCCTCGTACGTCGCCCGGCAGTCGTCCGTGGCGAGCGCTCCCACGTCGAGGTCGCCGGCCGCCGTGAGGTCCCGGACCTGGGCGACCTTCGCGTCGTCCGTGAGCGGAACGTCCCGGCACGCACAGCATGAGGGGGACCTCCGGCTGCCACGGCGAATGCGCCGCCGGCCGGCGCCCGCCGCCCTCCATCGGCGCACGGCATGAAGGACCTGTCACCTCCGCTGGAGGCCGGCCTGATCCCCGTCTCGGAGACGGTGTTCGCCGGCCTCCGGCGCCGGCCCGTCGTTCAGCGAGGACCACATGCCCGTCGCGTTCTCCACCCTCGTCGACGGCACCCGGTGCGTGTACGTCGGGATGCGTGCCACGCCCAAGGTCGCCTGAAGCGCCCAGGGTGGTGGTGGGCGCACCACCACGGTGACGGCAGGGCGTCCGCGAAGCGGGGCCGAGGCCCACTGACTCCGCGGGCGCCCTGCCGCACAGTCGTGAACGTCGATCGCGAACTGTGGAGGTGGCGTTCATGCCGGAACAACGAGACGACGCGAGGCCGAGGGTGCGGAGGATCGCCATGGCGGGAGCGGCCGGGCTCGGCTTCGTCGCGCTCGCCGGGACGGCCGTGCCGGCGATGGCCGCCGGGAACGGTGACGCCGCGGTGGTGCGGACCGCGGCGGGGCCCGTACGGGGCGTCGTCGCGGCCGACCACCGGTCGTTCGAGGGCATCCCGTACGCCGCGCCGCCCGTGGGGCCCCTGCGCTGGACCTCGCCGCGACCCGTCACCCCGTGGACGCGGACGCGGGACGCGACGAGACCCGGCAGCGCCTGCGCACAGACGGCGGGCTTCCTCGGTGACGCGCCGAGCGAGGCGGAGGACTGCCTGTACCTCAACGTCACCACGCCCCGGCGGACCACCGGGCGGCGGCTGCCGGTGATGGTCTGGATCCACGGGGGCGGCTTCTACTCCGGCTCCGGAGACCTGTACGGGGCCGAGCGCCTGGCGACCAAGGGAGACGTGGTCGTCGTCACCCTGAACTACCGGCTGGGCGTCTTCGGGTTCCTCGCCCACCCGTCGCTGGACCGGGGCGGGCGGTCGTCGGGCGACTTCGGGCTGGAGGACCAGCAGGCGGCGCTGCGCTGGGTCCGGCGGAACGCCGCGGCGTTCGGCGGGGATCCGGGCAAGGTGACGCTGTTCGGCGAGTCGGCCGGAGGCATGAGCGTCTGCTCGCACCTGGCCGCCCCCGCATCGGCCGGGCTGTTCCAGCGCGCCATCGCGCAGAGCGGCCCCTGCTCCCTCACGACCCAGTGGCCGTACAAGGACGGGAACTGGGTGGTACGGCCGCGGGCGGACGCCGAACGGCAGGGCGCGTCGGTCGCGGCGAAGCTCGGCTGCGCCGGCGCGGCGGACGTCGCGACCTGCCTGCGCGGCAAGCCGGTCTCGGCTCTGCTGGACGCCTCGGACGGCGGCCAGGGGTTCGGGCCCGTGTCCGGCGGCGGTGTGCTGCCGACCGACCCGGCGACGGCGCTGGCGACGGGACGGTTCGCGAAGGTGCCCGTCATCCACGGCACCACGCGCGACGAGCACCGGACATTCGTCGCCGCGCTCGAGTACTTCACCGGTCACGCGACCACCGAGGCGGACTATCGGAGCGAGATCGAGGGCTTCTTCGGCAAGGAGAAGACGGCGAAGGTCCTGGCCGCCTACCCGGTCGTGAAGTACGGCTCGGCGAGCACGACGCTGGCCACCGTCTGGACGGACTACAGCTGGGCGTGCACGGCGCGCCAGGCCGAGCGGGCACTGAGCGCGCGCGTGCCGACCTACGCGTTCGAGTTCGCCGACGAGAACGCGCCGTGGGCCACCGACACGCCCGCGCCGCAGTTCGCCACGGGCGCGTTCCACGCCTCGGACGTGCAGTATCTGTTCGACGACGCGCAGTTCCGCGGGGCGCTCACGGCCGAGCAGCGCCGGTTGTCCGACCAGATGATCGGATACTGGACGCGGTTCGCCCACACCGGCGACCCGAACGGCGGCGGAGCGCCGACCTGGGCGCGTTCCGGCCCGGGCACCGAGCGCGTCCTGTCGCTCGCCCCCGGCTCCGGCGGCATCCGGCCGGTCGACCTCGGCCGTGAGCACCGGTGCGGCTTCTGGGCGTCCCTCGGCCGGTGAGACGCCGAGTTCGGCGCGCAACGAGAAATCGGCGCCGTCGTCCGCCACACGCGAACGACGGCGCCGACCGCGTACGGACAGCGGCGCCCACCGCGTACGGGTGCCGTTGCCCACCGTGTGCGAACGGCAGCGCCCACCGCGTACGGACGGCCCGCCGAGTGCGGACGGCCCGCCGCGTACGGACGGCCCGCCGCGTACGGACGGCCCGCCGCGTACGGACGGCCCGCCGCGTACGGACGGCCCGCCGCGTACGGACGGCCCGCCGCGTACGGACGGCCCGCCGCGTACGGACGGCCCGCCGTGTGCGGGCAGCGGCGTCACGCCGTGGTCCCGACCGCCCCACGCGGAGGACGGCGTCGCGTGTGGTGCCGGCCGCGCGGTCGGCCTCAGTGTGGTTCGAGACCGAGCGACCTGATCAGGTCGAACAGTTCGGCGTCGTAGAGCTTTGCAGGCTCGTGGGTCTGCGGGCCGAGGTGCCCGTACATCTCCAGGGCGAGCAGGCCGTGCATACGCCCCCAAACCCGGAGGGCCAAGGCGAGGGCCGCGGGCGGCAGGTCGGGGAACGCATCGCGAACCGTGTCCACCAGGGCGGGGGCGAAGTCGGACCACCGATGGTCTCCGCCGGACTGGAGTCTTTCGGCGTGCGGCCAGGCCGCGGCGATGAGGCCGGTCAGGGCCAGGCAGGCGCGCTCGGCGGCTTCGGGGGCGGGCCCGGCGTCGGGCGCCCGGTATCCGGCCACGGGGTCGCCGTAGATCAGCCGGAAGCCCTCCGGGTTAGCGAGGGCCCACTCGCGAAGGGCCCGGCCCCAGGCGAGGATCCGGCCGGCGACGTCGTCCGGTGGACAGGCGTCACGCGCGGCCTCCACCCGGTCCACCAATGACGTGTAGACATCATCGATCAACGTGGTGATGAGCGCGTCACGGGTCTCGAAGTAGCTGTAGATGGCGCTTCCGCTCATCCCCATCTCGCGGGCGATGGCCCGCAGCGAGATCGCGTCCGCTCCACCATCGGCCATGAGCTTGAGCGCGATCGTCTTGATCTCCGCGGTGGTCTGCGCTCTCAGCCGCGCCCGCCTGCCGGGTGTCCGCTCCTCCACCCTTGACACCTTACAGCGCTCCAGTACAGTACGGCGCATGAAAACTGAACGGTGCACGGAAATTGAGCGCCGTACAATGAAGGAGTCGATGATGGCCACGGCGGTGCTGTTCGACGAACTGGGCGGACCCGAGGTGCTGCGCCTGGAGGACGTACGGCTCGAGGAGCCCGGCGACGGGGAAGTGCGCGTCCGGATCGAGGCGATCGGGCTGAACCGGGCCGAGGCGTTGTTCCGCTCCGGCGGGTACTACTACCGGCCGACGCTGCCCGCCTCCCGGATCGGCAGCGAGGCCGCCGGCGTCGTCGAGGCCGTCGGCGCGGGCGTCGACGGCTTCGCACCCGGCGACCGGGTCAGCGTCCTGGCCACCGGTATCCACATGTCCACCCACGGCGTCTATGGGGATCGGGTGAACGTCGCCGCCCGCAACCTGCTGCGACGGCCGGACTCGGTGGACGCGGTCACGGGAGCCGCCGTGTGGCTGTCCTACCTCACCGCCTACGGCGCCCTCGTGGAGGTCGGCGGGATGAGACCGGGCGACGAGGTGGTCATCACCGCCGCCTCCAGCAGTGTCGGTGTGGCGGCCATCCAGATCGCGAACCACCTCGGCGCCGTTCCCATCGCCGTGACCCGCACCGCCGCCAAGGCGGACCGGCTGCTGCGGGCCGGAGCCGCACACGTGCTGCCCATGGACGAAGGCGACCTGGTCAAGCGCGTGCACCACCTCACGTCGGAGCGTGGTGCCCGGCTGGTCTTCGACTCCATCGGCGGGCCGGGCCTGGCCGACCTTGCCCGGACCGTGGCGCGGGGCGGGACGCTGATCGTCTACGGATGGCTCGATCCGCGGCCCGCGCCGTTGCCGATGAACTGGCCGCTCAACGTCTTCGGCTTCGGCCTCAACGTCGTCACCGACGACCCTGCGGCCCTGTACCGCGGCGAGGCGTTCGTCAACGCCGGGCTGCGTTCGGGCGCCCTGGCCCCGGTGATCGACGCCACCTTCGACCTGGCCGACATCGCCGATGCGCACCGGCACATGGAGGCGAACGGCGGGCTCGGCAAGATCGTCGTCACCGTCGAGCACTGACGGTCGTTCATCACTCGGGGCCCACCGCGGATCCGAAGCGGTGCGGGTTTCTCGGCGGGCACAGGCAACCTGGCGGCCACCACGGCGTCTCTGGGACATGAAAGCAGAAGCGGTGACTCACGCGGCACCCCGCGCGAGGGACGTGGCGGACGCGGATACCGCCGTCACGGCCCTGTATCGCGGTCATGCCCTGGGCCTGATGCGGCTCGCGCTGATCATGGTGGGCGATCGGCCGACCGCGGAGGACGTCGTACAGGACGCCTTCCTCGGTCTGCACCGGCGCTGGGGGCATCTCCGTGACCGGGAGAACGCGCTGGCGTACGTCAGGTCCACGGTCCTCAACAACTGCCGGTCGGTGCTGCGACGCCGCCGGCTGACGCCGCGCGGGCGGCACGAGCCGCCGGTCTGGTCGGCGGAGGCCGCCGCGCTCGTCGGAGAGGAGAGGCGCGAGGTGATACGGGCTCTCCAGAGTCTTCCGGCCCGCCAGCGGGAGGCCCTGGTCCTGCGTTACTTCTGCGAGCTCACCGAAGAGGAGATCGCGCGCACCATGCGGGTCAGCCGCGGAACGGTCAAGTCCACGACGTCCCGGGCGATCAGCGCCCTGGGCCGCATTCTCGAGGGGGGGGAGCGATGAACGCGATCGAGGAACGCCTGAAGGACTCGCTCGGCGCCGTGGCGGAGACGTTCCCGGCCGAGGCCGTCCCGGACCTGCGGCTGCCCGCCCGTCGTCTCGCCCTGTCCCGTCGGCTCGTGCCGCTGATCGCGGCCGGTGCGGTCGCCGCAGCGACCGCCGGGGTGGCCGTCGCGCTGCCGGACGCGACCCCACGCCATCGGACGCCTCAGGTGACGGCGGTACCGCCGCTGGGGCAGGCCGCCATCCCACCGCGCTACTACCTCGCCGCCGTCGTCCCGGACCGGATCGCCGTGTACGAGACGGCGACCCGGCGAAAGGTCGCCCGGACGTCGATCGGGGGTGTCACGCGGCTGGCCGGGACGGGTGACGGCCGCACGTTCTTCGCCATGACCGATCAGGGAGCGCACCGGTTCTACCGGATCCGGATCACCGACAAGGGGAAGGTCGCCGAGACCACGCCCGTTCCGGTGAAGGTGGAGTCCGGCTCCGTGGTCGCGTTCGCGGCCTCCGGGGACGGCACGAAACTGGCTCTGGTGCTCCAGCTGGGGGTCACGAACGGGACGCCGAAGCCCGACACCATGCGCGGAGCGGTTGAGGTCGCCGACCTGACCACCGGGACGACTGCGACGTGGCGCTCCAGCGCGCAGGGGCTGGTGCAGTCCGTGGCCATGGATCCGACCGGCCGCACCGTCGCGTTCGACTGGCAGACGCTCGGACGTGACCACGTTTCGCAGATCCGCGCGCTGGACGTGACGTCGAAGAACACCGACCTGCTGGCGAGCCGGATCATGGTCCGCACCGCGACGTTCGGGGCCGTAAGCGGACCGCTCGCCTTCAGTCCCGACGGACGCTCCATCGCCGCGATCGGCCAGTCCGAGAAGGGCGGCGTCCAGATCGTCCGATACCCGGTGACTCCCGGCCCTCGCCCGCGCGTCCTGCTGTCGGCCAGGCCGGGCGGCGCGGCGGAGTTCGGGGCGCTCGCTTTCGACCCGACGGGGACCAACCTGCTGTTCGAGGGCGGCGGGTATCCGGTCAGCCGGTTGGCGAACGGAACGGTCACCTTGCTGGGCGATCGCAAGGACGCCGACGTGGAGTCGGCCGCCGCTTGGTGAGTGCATCCGAGGTCTCGTCGCGACGCAAGTGGTTACTTACAATGGCGGCATGGGCGATGGGCACTTCGACGACGGGGACCTGATCCGCGCGGTCGGCCGGGAGGGGGTGTTGATCGCGGCCGGGGGCGCCGCGTCACTCCTGCAGACCGCCCACCCGAAGATCGCGCAAGGCGTGTACGACCACAGCTACACCGCTCAGGACCCGCTGGGCCGGCTGCGCGGCACGATGCAGTGGGTGTACGCCGTGGAGTTCGGCACGAGGGAGGAGGCGGAGCGGCTGAGCTCGGTCGTCCGCCGGATGCACGACGGCGTGACCGGTGAGGACTATCGGGCCGACGACCCGGAGCTGCAGGTCTGGGTCGCCGCCACGCTCTTCGCCACCTCCGTCCACGCGTACCGGCTGATCTTCCGGGAGCTCACGCGCGAGGAGCTCGAGACCTTCTACGAGCAGAACAAGGTCTTCGCGACCATCCTCGGCTGCCCGTACGAGATGATGCCGGCGTCGTACGAGGACTTCCGGGACTACTACGCGCGGACGCTCGCGTCGCTGCGGATCAATGACGCGTCGCGGGCGATCGCGCACCAGGTGCTGCATCCCCGACTGCCGGGCGGCCGGCTGAACGAGCCCGCCCTCGCGGCCATCCGGCTGCTCACGGTGGGGCTCATGCCGGATCCGATCCGGCGGCAGTACGGCTGGCGCTGGGATCGCGCCCGGCGTGCCCGTTTCGACCTGCTCGTCCGGTCGCTGCGGCTCGTCTACCCGCGGCTGCCGCTGCCGATCCGCACGCTGCCCCGCGACTATTACCTGTACGAGCTGCGCCGCAGGCTCGCCAGGGCGTCGAACCGGCCCGCGGCGGCCTCCACCGCCTGAGACGCGTCGGGGGCGAGGCCGGCCCGCCCCGCCCCCGACGCGACGGTCACTCGCCGGACCAGTTGGGCGCGCGCTTCTCGGCGAAGGCCGCGGCACCCTCCATCGCATCCTTGGACGCGAACACGGGAACGATGATCTCGCCCTGCCGGGCGAACTGCTCGTCGCTCGGCCAGTCGCGGGACTCGACGATGACGCGCTTGGTGGCGGCCAGCGCCAGGGGGGCGTTCGCCGCGACCTTGGCGGCCAGTTCCTTGGCGGCCTGGAGGGCCTGTCCGGGCTCGGTGACCCGGTTGACCAGGCCGAGCTCCGCCAGCCGCGCGGCCGGGTAGTGGTCGCCGGTCAGCGCGATCTCCAATGCGACGTGATACGGGATCCGCTGCGGCAGCCGCAGCAGGCCGCCCGCGCCGGCGACCAGACCGCGCTTGACCTCCGGCAGCCCGAACTTCGACTCCGAGGACGCGACGACCATGTCGCAGGACAGCGCGAGCTCGAAGCCGCCCGCCAGGGCGTACCCCTCGACGGCGGCGATGATCGGCTTGGCCGGGGGCCGCTCGGTGATGCCACCGAAGCCACGGCCGCCCTTGGTCGGATCGTCACCGGTGAGGAACCCCTTGAGGTCCATGCCGGCGCTGAAGGTGCCGCCGGCGCCGGTGAGGACGTACGCGGAGACGTCCTTGCGGGCGTCGAACTCGTCGATGGCACTCGCGATGCCCTGGGCGACCGCGCCGTTGACGGCGTTCCTCGCCTCGGGCCGGTTGATCGTGATGACGGCGACGCCGCCGTCCACCTCGGTCAGGACCGCATCCGACATCGTCAGGACCTCACTTGGGCTGGAAGCGGATACCGCCGTCGAAGCGGATGACTTCGGCGTTCATGTAGTCGTTCTCGACCAGGGAGCGGACGAGGTGGGCGAACTCCGACGGCCGGCCCATGCGCTTGGGGAAGACGACCGGCGCGACGAGCTTCTTCTTGAACTCCTCGGCCTGCTCACCCTGGCCGTAGATCGGCGTGTCGATGATGCCCGGGCAGACGGTGTTGACGCGGACGCCGATCGCGGCCAGGTCGCGGGCTGCGGGCACGGTCATGCCGACGATGCCGCCCTTGGACGAGGAGTAGGCGATCTGGCCGGTCTGCCCTTCCAGGGCGGCGACCGACGCGGTGTTGATGACGACGCCGCGGCTGCCGAACTCGTCCACCGGCTCGGTCTTGGCGATCGCGGCCGCACCGAGCCGCAGGCCGTTGAACGTGCCGATCAGGTTGACCTCGATGACCTTCTTGTACGAGGCGAGGTCGTGCGGGGAGCCGTCCCGGTTCACGGTCCGCGTGGCCCAGCCGATGCCGGCGCTGTTCACCACGACGCGCAGCGGCGCGCCGGTGGCGACGGCCGCGTCGACGGCGGCCTGCACCTGCTGCTCGTCGGAGACGTCGACCTTGACGAAGACACCGCCGATCTCGTCGGCGATGGCCTTGCCCTTCTCCTCGTTGAGGTCGGCCACGACCACCTTGGCACCGTGCGCGGCCAGGTCCCGCGCGGTCGCCTCACCGAGTCCGCTCGCGCCGCCCGTGACGATGGCGGCAACTCCGTTTACGTCCATAGCAGGAGGCTACAGGAGAGACCAGAATCGGATTCGGGTGACGTTACTCACGCGTATCAAAATTCTTTCCCAGGCCCGGGTCTCCTACTGATTCTCCACCTGAACGGCGGGCGGATGGCCATTCCACGTTGCGAACAGCGAGGAGGTTCGCTCGCCCTGCGTGAAGTCCACGCGCAGCCACCCGGGCGCGTGCCAGGTCCGTACCTCCCACCCGGCGGCCGGCGTGGCGGAGACCAGCCGCGCCGACGTCGCGCCCATCGACAGCACGACCTGGCCGCCGGAGAGCGTGTAGCTGCGCGTGTCGGCGTGCGGCGACGAGGCGGGTTTCGTACTCGACCGCGACGGCGTGGGATGTGCGGTCCGCTTCGGCGTCGCCCGTGCGGTGGGGCTCGGCTCCGCCGGAGAGGGCGGAGCGGTCGAGGTGGCCGACGACACCGGCACGCGGTCGACGACCGAGCGGGCCGGCGGCGGCCCGAACACCGCGTTGTGCAGGACCGGGCGCGCGCCGAACCAGACCAGCAGCACCGCCAGTGAGGTCGCACCACCCCAGGCGGCCACGTACGTCATCGCCCGTCGCACCGCCCCATGGTGCCGCAATCGCCGTAGTTTGTTGCTATTTCGGCGCTTCTGCCGTGTCAGGCTCTAGGGTGCCGGGCATGGCCAATGTGCTCGTGGTGGAGGACGACCAGTTCGTACGGTCGGCACTTATCCGTGAGCTCACCGAGCGGGCGCACGCCGTCCGCAGCGCGGGCACCGCGCTGGACGCCCTGCGCGAGGTGACCCGTGCCGCGCCGGACGTCGTGATCCTGGACCTGGGACTTCCCGACCTCGACGGCGCGGAGGCGCTGAAGATGCTGCGCGGCGTGTCCGACGTCCCGGTCATCGTGGCGACGGCGCGCGACGAGGAGACCGAGATCGTACGGCTGCTGAACGCCGGAGCCGACGACTACCTGATCAAACCGTTCTCCGGCGAACACCTGAGCGCCCGCCTCGCCGCGGTGCTCCGCCGCGCCAAACCGGCGCCCCAGGGACGGCTGTGCGAGGTCGGCGGCCTGCGCGTCGACCTGGACCGGCGCGAGGCGTACCTCGATGGTGTGCTCCTCGACCTGACGCGCCGGGAGTTCGACCTGCTCGCCCACCTCGCGTCCCGCCCTGGCCACGTCGTCTCCCGCCGGGAACTGCTCGCCGAGGTCTGGCAGCAGCCGTACGGCGACGACCAGACGATCGACGTGCACCTGTCCTGGCTGCGCCGCAAGCTCGGTGAGAAGGCGTCCCGCCCGCGCTACCTGCACACGATCCGCGGCGTGGGCGTCAAGCTGATGGCGCCGCCGTGAGACGCTCCCTCGCGCTCGTGTCGGCGGCCGTCACGTCGATGGTCGCGCTGGCGTTCCTCATCCCGCTCGCGCTCATGGTCAAGGAGATCGCCCGGGACCGCGCACTAGCCGACGCCGAACGTCAGGCGGGATCGCTCGCCCCGGCGCTGGCCATCACGACCGACCGGACCGCGCTCGAACGCGCCGTCGCCAGCACCCAGGCCGGCGCGGCCGGCCGGATGGCGATCCACGTCCCCGCCGGGGCCCCGGCGGCGAACGCGCCAGGCGACCCGCCCCGCACGGGATCCGGGGCCGCGCCCCGAACGAGAGCGGGCGCCGCGCCCCACACGGGAACAGGGGCCACACCCCATACGGGAACGGGGGACTCACCCCGCACGGGAACGGGGGGCGCGTCGACCGCGGGAGTGGCGAGTGCGTCGACCGCGGGAGCGCGTGGGGGCGAGGGCACGGTCGGGACGTCGCATGCGCGGCAGGGCGACCTGGCGACCGCGACCGCGCGCGGCCGGGCCTTCTCCGCGCCCGCGCCCGGCGGCTACGTGCTGCTACAGCCGGTCGCGCTGGACCAGGACCGTACGGCGATCGTCGAGGTGTACCTGCCCCGCCAGGACCTGGCGAGGGGAGTGCGGCCCGCCTGGATCACGCTCACCGTGGTGGCGGCCGTGCTCGTCGCCGGATCCGTCGTCGTCGCGGACCGTCTCGGCTCCCGCGTGGTCGGCTCCGCGCGGACTCTGGCCCGGGCCGCGACCGCGCTCGGCGGCGGCGACCTGCGCACCCGCATCGACCCACAGGGACCACCGGAGCTGCGCGAGGCCGGCCGCGCGTTCAACACGATGGCCGACCGGGTCGAACAGCTCCTCGCGGCGGAACGCGAACTGATCGCCGACCTCTCCCACCGCCTGCGGACCCCCCTCACCGCGATGCGGCTCAACGCGGCGGCGCTCGGCTCGGAACCAGCGGCCGAGCAGACGCGGCTCGCCGTCGCGCGCCTTGAGGAGGAGGTCGACAAGATCATCCGGTCGGCGCGCAAGCCGAAGGAGACGGCCCGCTGCGACGCCGCCGAGGTGCTCCGCGAACGGATGGCCTTCTGGTCCGCGCTGGCCGAGGACCAGGAGCGCGACTGCGAGCTGATCGGCGCGGAGCATCCCGTCGCCGTCCCGGTACCACGCGCCGAGCTGAGCGCCGTGCTGGACTCGCTCCTGGGCAACGTGTTCCGGCACACCCCGGAGGGCACGGCGTTCGCGGTGACACTGCACGCCGGCGCCGGACTGGTCGGCATCCTCGTCGCCGACGCGGGCCCGGGGATCACCGACCCGGACGCGGCGCTGCTCCGAGGCTCCAGCGGCGGCGGGTCCACCGGCCTGGGCCTCGACATCGCCCGCCGCATGGCCGAGGCGATCGGCGGGGACGTGCGGATCGACCGCTCGGCACTCGGCGGGGCGCAGATCCAGATCTGGCTCCCCACCACCCCGAAACGCCCCCGCCAAGGCCGGCGGTCTTAGGGCCGTTCCCGCAGGGCGTCGCGACCCGGACCGCGTCCGGCGCAATCAGCGCGATGCTGATCGACCTGCGGAGACCATGAGCCCGCGGTCCCGCTGCGCGGCGCTTGTGAAAACAGCCCCCTGGCGTCCGGCGTTGGTCAGCGGGGCGTGGCCGCCGTCGGGTGGAAGGCCGGGCCGTGGCCCGGGACGACGACGTCGGCCAGGGCGAGGACCCGGGCCCGGCCCGCGTGCAGGGCGTCGAGGTCGGTGGCGTACTTGTCCCCGGCCGACGTCGGGGTGTTCCACAGGTGTGTGAACGCGACGACCCCCTCCGCCGTGCCGACGAGGGTGGTGATGTCCTCCGGGGTGTGGCCGGGGGTGCGGATGAGACGGACGGACGGGCTCAGCTCGTGGCCCTCGGCGTCCCGGTCCTCCCAGACG
This sequence comes from Actinoallomurus vinaceus, assembly GCF_039542055.1. Classification (NCBI taxonomy): domain Bacteria; kingdom Bacillati; phylum Actinomycetota; class Actinomycetes; order Streptosporangiales; family Thermomonosporaceae; genus Actinoallomurus; species Actinoallomurus vinaceus. The sequence goes on along the minus strand of NZ_BAABHK010000016.1, from coordinate 236,793 downwards.
TCACCCTGGTAGATCGCCCAGTGATCGTGGAACCGGGCGGCCGGGAACAGCGCGGCGTTGAGGGTGTGGTCCGGGTGGTGATGGCTGAACACCACGTCGGTCACGTCGCCCGGCTCCACGCCCAGGGCCCGCAGCGGGTCGAGGATCAGGCCCCGGTCACGGACCATCCCGGGGTCGGTCACCATCAACCGGTCCCCGTCCCGGACGAAGCCGACGGTGCTGGCCACGGTGCCGCCGACGTACCCCGTGTGCAGCAGGGCGTAGGTCGCGCTCGACTCGCGCGGACGGTCGCTCATGACCGCCAGTATCCGCCGCGATGATCGTCGCCGCGATAACCGTTCGACGACCGGATGGGGCCACGATCCCCGCTGGTCCCCCACGGCGGTCGTGACCGCCGAGTGTGTGACCAGGGCCATCACCCCGGCGCCCTCCCACTACCAGGGCACCACCCCGGCGTCCTCGAAGAATCCGCCGGTCGGGCCGTCGTCGGGCAGGGTCGCGAGCCGGATCGCGATCGCCGCGCCCTGTTCGGGGGTGCGGACGCCGCGGTGGCCGTTGAGGTCGGTCGCGCAGTAGCCGGGGCAGGCGGCGTTGATCAGGATGTTCGTGTCGTGCAGCTCCTTGGCGTACTGGACGGTGACGGCGTTGAGGAACGTCTTCGACGGTGAGTACGCGGCGGAGATCGGGCCCGTCTCGGCACCGGGAGTGGTCTGCCGGGTGAGGGAGCCGACGGTGCTGGACATGTTCACGATCCGCGGCGACGCCGAGCGGCGCAGCAGCGGCAGCATCGCGTTGGTGACGCGGATGACGCCGATCACGTTGGTCTCCACGGCCGTCCGCACGTCCGCGGGGTCGACCCGGGTGGGCTCCTGCGGCAGGCCGCCGGTCACGCCGGCGTTGTTGACGAGCACGTCGAGGCGGCCGGCGCGTTCCTCGAGCAGCCCGGCCGCCGCGGCCACGCTCGCGTCGTCGGTCACGTCGAGCGGCACGCCGAACGCATCGACGCCGGCCGCGCGCAGCTTCTCCACGGCGGCCTCCCGGCGCTCCTCGTCGCGGGCGCCGACGCCGACGCTCCAGCCGAGGGCGCCCAGTCCGGCCGCGATCTCGTATCCGATCCCCTTGTTCGCGCCGGTGACCAGCGCGATCGTCTGTTCGCTCATGCATTTGATCCTGTCCGCGCCCCGGCGGAGGCTCCAACACCGTCTGGGTGGGCAGCGATACCGCCCCGGTATCGGCCCAGGTCGCCGACTTCCCCGCCCCCTCGGCCATCGGCTTTCGGCGGCGCCGCACGGGGTCCGTCCCGCAGGTACCGTGGCGGCATGGAGACGCGGGAGCTGCGGTACTTCATCGCCGTCGCCGAGGAGCTGCACTTCGGCCGGGCCGCGGAGCGACTCGGGATCGCACAGCCGCCGCTGTCGCGGGCGATCCAGCAGCTCGAACGGCGGCTCGGGGTGGCGCTACTGGACCGCAACAGCCGCGCCGTCACGCTGACCGAGGCCGGGTCGGTGCTGCTGCGCGAGGGCCAGGCGGCCCTCGACGCGGTCGACGCCGCCGACCGCCGTACCCGCCGCGCCGCCCTCGCCACGACCGGCCACCCCGGCCTGGTCCTCGTCACGAAGGCCGGAGCGTCCGGCGACCTGCTGCCGAAGCTGCTCGACGCGTACGCCGCCGAACCCGGCGCGGTCGCCGTCGACGTGCTCCTGTGCGGGCCGGGCGAGCAGGAACGGCTGTTGCGCGACGGGCGGGCCGACGTGGCGCTGCTGCACCGGCCGTTCGACTCGACGACCGGGTTCGACACCGAGGAGCTGTGCACGGAGGAGCAGGTCGTCATCCTGCCCGCCGGGCACCCCCTCACCAGCCGGGCCCACCTGCGGATGGCCGACGTCACAGCGCTGCCCGGCCTGCCGATGCCGCGCTGGCCCGGCCCCGACGGCACGTACCCGGACGGCCCCGGTCCGCAGGTTCGGGACCAGGCGCAGCTTCTCCAGCTGATCGCGCTCGGCCGGGCTTCGGCGGTCCTGCCGGAGTCGTGCCGGGCCCATCTGCGCGGCGACCTCGCCACCGTGCCGGTGCTGGACGCACCGACGGTGACGACGGTGATCGCGTGGCCGCCGCACAGCCGGTCCCGGGCCCTCGCCGGGCTGGTCCGGGCCGCGACCGGAGCCGCCACGCGCGTGACCGGACCGTCGAGCGGCGCCACGGTCCTGGGAACCGGGCGAGGCACTGATCGTTGATCACCGTATGGTGCTGAAAGAGTTCTATCCGCCGATCGATCCCTATGACTCCGGCCTGCTCGAGGTCGGGGACGGTAACCGGATCCACTGGGAGGTCTGCGGGAACCCCGCCGGTAAGCCTGCGGTCTTCCTGCACGGCGGCCCCGGCGGCGGGCTCCTGCCCGGGTTCCGCCGGTTCTTCGATCCGGCGGCCTATCGGATCGTGCTCTTCGACCAGCGCAACTGCGGTGCCAGCCGGCCGAACGCCGGCGACCCGCGGGTCTCGCTGGAGCACAACACGACCCCGCACCTGATCTCCGATATGGAACGGCTCCGCGAGCACCTGTCCATCGACCGCTGGCTGGTCTTCGGGGGAAGCTGGGGCAGCACCCTTGCCCTCGCGTACGCCCAGGCCCACCCCGACCGCGTCACCGAACTCGTGCTGCGGGGCATCTACCTCGTCCGCCCGTCCGACCATGCGTGGGCGTTCACGCCGACCGGCGCCGCCAAGCTCTTTCCCGCCGAGTGGCAGGCGTTCCGTGACGCGATTCCCACCGCCGAGCGGGACGACCTGGTCGCCGCGTACGGCCGTCGCATCGGCGACCCGGACCCCGCGGTGCACCTTCCCGCGGCCCGCGCCTGGATGGCCTGGGAGTTCTCGGCCAACACCCTGCTCCCCGCCGAGCCGCCGGCACTCGACGACGACGCCGTCCTCGCCGCCGCCCGGATCCTGCACCACTACATCGGCAACGGCGGCTTCCTCCCCGAAGGCGGTCTGCTGGCGGGCATCGATCGGATCCGGCACGTTCCCGCCGTGATCGTCAATGGTCGCTACGACATCAAGACCCCTCCCGACCAGGCATGGGAGCTGCACCGGTCCTGGCCCGAGGCCGAGTTCCACATGGTCGAGGACGCGGGTCACGCCAGTGTGGAGCCCGGGACCCGTCACCTGCTGATCGACGCCACCGACCGCTTCCGTCCCTGAAGCCCCCGCGGAAGGACCCGGCGGGGACTCCCACCCCGCCGGAGACGGCAGCCTTAGGCGCCTTTCAGCCGCTCCTTAAGGGCGCCTTAACGGCGGCCTCCGAGGGGTTCCACGGCCGTACGTTGGCACCGCCCTGCAGGCGCACGACCGTAGACCCCCGCTTCCCTGGAGGCACCCCCTCATGAGTCCACACCCCACGCGCCGACGGCGGACGAAGCTGCCGATCGTCCTCGGCCTCGCGGCCGTCCTGGGCGTCGGCGGCGTCGCCCTGGCGACCGGCGGCACGAGCACCGGCGGCCTCACGGCGGCCTCCGGAGCGGCCGACACCGCATCGGTCAAGGCCGCGTTCCGCACCGTGTCCTCGTGGGACTCCGGCTACACCGGCCAGTACACGCTGACCAACGCGGGCACCGACACCGTGCACGGCTGGGACCTGTCGTTCGACCTGCCGGCCGGCGCCAAGGTGACCAGCCTGTGGAACGGCGTCTCCCACCAGAGCGGCAGCCACGTCACGGTCAAGAACGAGTCCTGGAACGGCGACATCGCAGCGGGCCAGACCCGGCAGGTCGGGTTCACCGTGGACGGCAAGGCCACGGCCCCGACCGCCTGTGAGGTGAACGGAGGCTCCTGCTCGGGCGACGGTGGCGGCGGCGCGCCGACGTCCTCGCCGACCACGAAGCCCCCCACCACGACCCCCACGCCGGAACCGCCGACGAGCACCCCGCCCGCCTCGTCCAACGGCGGATTCGCGCCGTACGTGGACGTGGGCCTCTACCCGCCGTACGACCTGACCGGCGCGGCGGCGAAGACCGGCGTGAAGACGTTCAACCTGGCGTTCATCGTGGCGGGCGGCGGATGCACCCCGAAGTGGGGCGGCTCCCAGGCGCTCGGCGACAACGAGGTCGCCAAGAAGATCGACGCGCTGCGCGCGGCCGGCGGCGACGTCCGCGTCTCGTTCGGCGGCGCCAACGGCACCGAACTCGCCCAGGCCTGCGGTGACTCCGGTCAGCTCACCTCCGCGTACAAGCAGGTCATCGACACGTTCAAGCTGAAGAAGGTCGACTTCGACGTCGAGGGCGCCGCCATCGCCGACCAGGCGGCCAACACCCGGCGCGCCCAGGCGATCGCGTCACTGCAGAAGCAGGTGTCGGGCCTGGACGTGTCGTTCACGCTGCCGGTCCTGCCGTCCGGGCTCACCCAGGACGGTGTGAACCTGGTGAAGAACGCCAAGCAGAACGGCGACTCGGTCTCGGCCGTCAACATCATGGCCATGGACTACGGGGACGGCCAGGCCCCGAACCCCAGCGGCAAGATGGGCGACTACGCCATCCAGGCGGCGACGTCCACCGAGGCCCAGGTACGCGACGCGCTCGGCGTGAGCAACGCGTGGAGCCGGATCGCCGTCACCCCGATGATCGGCGTGAACGACACGAACACCGAGGTGTTCACGGTCGCCGACGCCAAGAAGCTCGCGGCCTTCGCCAAGCAGAAGAACCTCGCCTGGCTCTCCATGTGGTCCGCCACCCGGGACAAGCCCTGCCCCGGCGGTCCCCAGCAGTGGGCGAGCGCGACCTGCAGCAGCATCGCCCAGAGCGAGCTCGACTTCACCAAGGCCTTCGCCGGCTGATCCTCTGAGCTCCCCGCTCACGTGGCGGGCCGTGCGGCGCGGCACGGCCCGCCACGTCATTCGTACCGCCAGGACTACCCGAAAACCGGCGTCATCCGGTTTAGGTCCTCGGCGAGCTGCGGCCGACCGAGATCCCGATAGGGGGAATCCGTCATGCCGGGCTGCCACTTCGCACCGGGCAGTCGTCCATCGCCGTGTGCATGCGCTCTCGATGCGCTCGGGCGGTGGCCATCAGCCCGTCGAGCGCGTCCCGGGTCCGGATGAGGTCGGCGATGTGCGCGGAGAGCCGGTCGCGTTCCTGCGCCATCCGCTCCAGCGCCGCGTCGGAGTTCTCCTCGCTGGGCGAATCCACGCACGGCAGGAGTTCGGTGATGGTGCGGCTGGACAGACCTGCGGCGTACAGCCGCTGGATGAACGTGACCCGTTCGACCTCGTGATCCGTGTAATGCCGTTGCCCGCTGGCACTGCGGATGCTGGTGAGCAGCCCCTGCTCTTCGTAATAGCGCACGGACCGAACGCTGACTCCGGCCCGTGACGCGAGCTCCCCGATGCGCACGTCGCCCCTCCCGGTTGTGAACTGCGCCACAAAGCTTGCCTCTGACGTCAATGTCAGGTTCTAGCGTAACTGCCGTGCCCGAGATACGGGCGCTGTGGACCACGGAGGAGTCCCGACGTGACGACCATTTTCAGCGGCTATCGGCTCGGCGACCTGACGCTTCCCAACCGCGTGGTGATGGCCCCGATGACGCGGGTCCGGGCCGCCGCCGGCGGTCTGGCGACACCGTCGATGGCGGCGTACTACGCCCAGCGGGCGACGGCCGGACTGATCGTGAGCGAGGGCGTGCAGCCGAGCCTGATCGGACAGTCGAATCCCGGTACGCCCGGCTTGCACACCGATGAGCAGGTCACCGCGTGGCGTCCCGTGACCGCCGCCGTGCACGCCAACGGCGGGCGGATCTTCGCCCAGCTCATGCACGGCGGACGGGTCTCACACCCCGACACCATCGGTGTGCAGCCGATCGGCCCCTCGGCCGTCCCCGCCGTCGGCCACGTCTTCACCCCGGCCGGGCCCCAGCCCGCACCGACACCCCGGGCTCTGGACACCGCCGAAGTGCCTGAGCACGCCGAGTCGTACGCCCAGGCCGCCCGCCGCGCCATCGACGCCGGGTTCGACGGCGTCGAGTTGCACGGCGCCAACGGCTACCTGATCTCGCAGTTCCTCTCCTCGAACGCCAACCTGCGCACGGACCGCTACGGCGGCTCGGTCGCCAACCGGATCCGGTTCGCCGTCGAAGCGGTCTCCGCGACCGTCGAGGCCGTCGGTGCGGCCAGGACCGGCATCCGTCTCTCCCCGGGCGGGACGTTCTGGGGCGTCGAGGACACCGAGGTAGCCGAGCTCTACGCCGCGCTGCTGGCCGAGCTGGCCCGCCTCGACCTGGCCTACGTCCATCTCGAGGCCACCATCGACGAAGAGGTGCTGGTCGGCCTGCGCCGTGCGTGGCCGGGCACCCTCATCATGAACCCGGTGCTCCCGATGGGACCGAAGCAGACCGGACGGGACGACGCCGACCACTGGCTCGAGCTGGGCGCCGACCTCATCAGCTTCGGTCGCGCCTTCATCGCCAATCCCGACCTGGTCGAACGGCTGCGCACCGGACTTCCTCTCGCCCCGGTCGACGAGGCCACGTACTACCAGGGCGGCGACGCCGGCTACCTGACCTACCCGGCGTACCAGCACACGGCCTGACGCCGGCCCGCAGTCGGTGAGCGGTGGCCGCCAGGGCCAGGCCGCACGGTCAGTTGATCTTTCGTTGGTCGACAAACGCCACTTATGCTTCTGCTGCCCCAAAAGTCACAAGATGGAACGGATGCGCCAGATGCGTAGGTTTAAGCAGAGGGCGGTGCTCGCCCTCTCCGTCGCGGGCATGCTTGCCGGGTCGGTGGCCGTGAGTAGCCCGGCGGAGGCGGTGGCGACACCGGCCGAGGCGTGCGGCAGCAACTATCACGAGATCGACCACCACGACCTGGGTAGCGTCGCGACCATCCACCTGCTGTACAACGGGTCCACGGACTGTGTGGTCACGTCGAAGAAGGTCAACCTCGGGACCCCCACCCACGTGCTCGCCGCGATCGCCAAGGTGAACTCCGACGGCTCGTATTCGTACATCAACGACCCGCCGTCAACCGACACCAAGTACGCCTACTACGCAGGCCCGGTGAGGGTGTACGCGCCGCACTCGTGCATCTCCTGGGGAGGCGCGGCAGACCCCGGCTGGGTCATGTGGTACTCCCAGCCCTCACACTGCGGCTGATATCGCCGAACACACATACCGGGCCACCCGCGGCTCCATGATCATGCACGTGATCATGGAGCCGAGGATCCACCTCGTCCGCGCGACCATCGCCTGAGCGATCGGCCGCCCGGGCCGGGCGGGAAAATACTTGGTGCGATCGGTCGGGCCGCTCGTATCGTTGCCCCGTGCTGAGCGACTCCTTGCCCGTGGTGGGCACCGAAGCGCAGTTCGCGGCCGTGCGCCGGGACGAGGGACGGCTCCGGCCGGGGGTCTTGGCACTGTGTCGTCGGCTTGGGCGGCGCGACGTCGAGGTCACGCGTTTTCCGGACGGCTCGCTGCCCGTCTACGCCGTCGGGGACCGGTACGTGCTCAAGCTGTATCCACCGATCGACCAGGAGCGCTGGAAGACCGAGGATCGGGTGCTGCGCACGATCGACGGACGGCTGCCGGTGCCCACGCCTCGCGTCGAGGAGTCCGGCGAGTTCGGGGACTGGCGGTACGTGCTGATGACGCGGCTGCGCGGCGAGCCGCTGACCGAGGTCTGGCCGCGCACGAGCGAACGCGACCGCGACCGGCTCGCCGAACAGCTCGGCACCGCCCTCGCCGCCCTGCACGAGATCCGCGTCCCCGCGCTCGGGCCGCCGGATTGGCGGAGATTCCTCGCCGACCAGCGGGACGACTGCGTCGAACGCCAGCGCGCCCGCGGCCTCGACCCGCGCTGGGTCGCGCAGATCCCGGGGTTCCTTGACTCGGTCGCGCTTCCGCCGTCATCACCGGTGCTGCTGCACACCGAGGTCATGCGGGAGCACCTGTTGGTCGTCCCCGGACCGGACGGCGGATGGTCGCTGTCCGGGCTGTACGACTTCGAACCCGCCATGATGGGCGACCGGGAGTACGAGTTCGTCTCGGTGGGGCTGTTCGTCTCCCGAGGCGACGCCCGTTTCCTGCGCCGCCTGCTCACCGCGTACGGGTACGGCGACCGGCTCGACGCGGCGCTGCAGCGTCGCCTGCTCGCGTACACGCTCCTCCACCGCTACAGCGACCTGTCCTGGTACCTGGAGGAGCTGCCCGACCCGCCGGTGCCCACACTCGACGCTCTCGCCGCGCGCTGGTGGTCGCTGGACACGTCCTGACCCGCCTCATCCGCAACCGGCTGTTCCGATGACGACCGTCGCGTCCGTGTCCTCGCAGGAGGCCGCCTGGGCGGATAGCCCGCCGCGGGCGAGGGCCTCCAGCGCGGTCGGCACCTGGCGGTCGCTCGTCTCGGACAGCAGCACGCCGCCCGGCGCCAGCCAGTCGCGGGCCTCGGCGGTGACCCGCCGGAGAACGTCCAGGCCGTCCGTGCCGCCGTCGAGCGCCACCCGTGCCTCGTGGTCGCGGGCCTCCGCGGGCAGCAGGGCGACCTCGCCGGTCGGGACGTACGGCACGTTGGCCAGCAGGACGTCGACGCGCCCCCGCAGCGTCGCGGGCAGCGGGTCGTACAGGTCGCCCTCGTACGCCCGGCCGTCGACGGCGGCGAGGTTGCGTCGGGCGCAGGCGACGGCGGCCGGATCGATGTCGGCGGCGTGTACCTCGGCCGCGCCGAGTTCCGTGGCCAGCGCCGCGCCGAGCGCTCCCGAGCCGCAGCACAGGTCGACGATGAGGGCACCCGGGCGGGCGAGGGCGGCGGCCCGCCGGACGAGGAACTCCGTACGGCGGCGGGGCACGAACACGCCCGGGTCGACGGCGACGCGCAGCCCGCGGAACTCCGCCCAGCCGAGGACGTGCTCGAGCGGCAGGCCGGCGACGCGCCGGTCCACCATCGCGGCGAGTTCGTCCGGCGTACGCGCGGTGTCGATCAGCAGCCGCGCCTCGTCCTCGGCGAAGACGCAGCCGGCGGCCCGGAGACGGGCGACGACCGTGGAAGGGGAAAGCGACATGAGAGCCTTTCGGGGAGACCGAAGGGTGCTCTCGCTCTCAGCGGGACCGTGCGGTCGGATGGTGAGAGCACCCTGCCTGCGAAGCGGGAATGGGTCTCACCTCCTCAGAACGTGGCCAATGCCGGAGACGGCAACTCTATCCGTGCCGGCGTCGTACGCGCAGCCCACCTCCGTTGCGGATTCCGGAACGCCGCTTCGGTCACGGCTCCGTCACCCAGAGGATCCATCCGGCTGACGTAGGCCGGGTGCGTCAGGCGGGGGAGGGATTTCCGCGCCGACCGGCCGACCATCGATGGTGTCAATCGACCTCGGCAGGCGGACTCGTTCCCTCCGAGCACCCCCTGCCAAACCGGGGGCACCACCATGCACGAGCCGGACTCCCTGCACCGCGCCGGCGTACGCTCCGGCGCGCTCCTGCATCACCTGGACGCGGCGCGTCACCGCGCGTCCTGGCCGACCGTAACCGCCGTCATCCCCACCCTCAACGAAGCCGACAACCTGCGATGGCTCCTGCCCCGGCTCTCCGGGGTGGACGAGGTCATCGTCGTCGACGGCGAGTCCTCGGACGGGACCGTCGACGTCACCCGGCGCCTGCGACCGGACGCCGTCGTCATCAGCCAGCCACCCGCCGGGAAAGGTGCGGCGATGCGGGCCGGCTTCCAGGCCGCGACGAGCGACGTCATCGTCGCCATCGACGCCGACGGCAGCATGGACCCCAAGGAGATCGACGCGTTCGTCGCGCTGATCTGCTGCGGGTTCGACGTCGTCAAGGGTTCCCGCTACTGCGTCGGAGGGGGCTCCGACGACCTCACCCGGCTGCGCCGGGCCGGGAACCTCTGGCTGACCAGGCTCGCCAACATGCTGTACGGCGTGCGCTGGACGGACCTGTGCTACGGCTACATCGCATTACGCCGCTCCGTGGTCGACCGGCTGGGCCTGGCCGCCGACGGGTTCGAGATCGAGACGGAGCTGTGCGTCAACGCGATCACCACGGGGCTGCGCATCGCCGAGATGCCGAGCCATGAGTTCGACCGCAGGTCCGGCGTTTCCAAGCTGAACGCCCGCCGCGACGGCCTCCGGGTGCTGCGCACGATGGTCCGGGGACGGCGGGGACCGGCGAACCGCCGGAACGCGCGGGCTCGGACCGGCCGGAACCTGCCGGGTCTCGAGCCGACCGGCCGGAACCTGCCGGGTCTCGAGCGGACCGGTCTGGGCGTGCCGGGCCTCGACCGGGCCGCCCGCGAGCCGTCCGCCCTGGATCAGGCCCGCCTCGAGCAGGCCGGCGTGGAAGGGGCCGCCGGGTGAGGTTCGACATCGCACGCCCGGACGAGCTCGGGGAGCCGGAGCTGGCGCGCTGGCGCGCGCTCCAGGGCGCCGGCGCGGCTCTCGGCAATCCGTTCCTCGCCCCGGAGTTCACGCTCGCCGTGGGCCGTTTCCGGGACGACGCGCGCGTGGCCGTGCTCAGCGAGGGGCCGCGGATCGTGGGATTCCTGCCGTACGAGCGGCACGCGCTCGGGCTGGGCCGACCGATCGGCGCGGGACTGACCGACTGCCAGGGTCTCGTCGGGCCACCGGACCTGGAGTTCGACGTGCGGGCGCTGCTGCGCGCCTGCCGCCTGTCGGTCTGGGAGTTCGACCACCTGCTGGCCGAGCAGGCGGCGTTCGCGGCGTACCACGCGGAGAAGCGCGTCGAGCCGGTGATGGACCTGACCGCGGGCTTCGCCTCCTACGCCGACGAGGCGCGGAAACGCTCGCCCAAGACGCTCAAGACCGTCCGGTACAAGGAGCGCAAACTCGGCCGTGAGGCCGGCGAAGTGAGCTACACGTTCGACGAGCGGGACCCGGCGGAGCTGCGGCGCCTGATGGCGTGGAAGTCCGCCCAGTACCGCCGGACGGGCCGCACCGACCGGTTCGCCGTGCCGTGGATCACGGCGCTGGTCGAGCACCTGCACGCGACCGGCGTCGGGGTGCTCAGCGTGCTGCGCGCCGGGGACCGGGTCGTCTCGGCCCACCTGGGCCTGCGGGCGGGGCCGGTGATGGCGGGCTGGTTCCCCGCGTACGACGTGGAGTTCGGCCGGTACTCCCCCGGCATGATCGGCCATCTGCGGATGGCGGAGGCGGCGGCCGACGCGGGGATCGGCTGGATCGCCATGGGCCGCGGCGGCCGGGAGTACAAGGACTGGCTGAAGAACGCGGAGTTCCCGATCGCCGAGGGTCGCGCGGCCCGCGTCTCGGCCGCCGCCGGGCTGCACTGGATCCGGGAGGCCCCGATGCGCCGGGCGCGCAGCGCGGTGCTGGCCAACCCGGCGCTGTACGCGGGCGCGGACCGGGTGCTGCGGGCGTACGCCCGGCTGCGCCCCGGCGGCGGAGCGGCGAGCCGACGAGCGAGCAGGAGGCTGGGGGTGGGCCCCCGACAGGGGGCTGGAGAGCAATACGCGGCCGGCGAGGGACGAGCCGTCCGCGCAGGGAGTGAGGAGGAGAGCGCGACCGGAAAACGCAGCGCGCCCGCCCCCGTGCCCGAGGAGGGGAGCGCGGCGTGAAGGTCTCCGTGATCATCTGCGCCTACACCGAACAGCGCTGGGACGACGTCCTGGCCGCCGTCGCGTCCGTACGGGCGCAGCGGCTCGCACCGCAGGAGATCATCCTCGTCGTCGACCACAACGAGCCGCTGCGGGAACGCCTCCAGTCGGCGCTCCCGGACGTCCGGGTGATCCCCAACACCGGGCGGCAGGGGCTGTCCGGCGGCAAGAACACGGGCGTGGCGGCGGCGCACGGCGACGTGGTCGCGTTCCTCGACGACGACGCGGTGGCGGACGCGGAATGGCTGTCCGTGCTGGCCACCGGGTACGCCGATCCGGACGTAGCCGGGGTCGGCGGCCGTACGCTGCCGCTCTGGCCGTCCGACGCGCCTCGCTGGTTCCCCGACGAGTTCGCGTGGGTGGTCGGCTGTACGTACCAGGGGATGGTGGCCGGCCCGATCCGCAACCTCATGGGCGGCAACGCCTCGTTCCGGCGGGCGGTGTTCGACGTGGCCGGGGGCTTTCGCAGCGGCATCGGCCGGGCGCCCGGGAAACGGCCGCTGGGCTGCGAGGAGACCGAGTTCTGCATCCGCCTGCGCCAGGCCGCGCCGGAGACGGTGCTGCTGTTCGACGACCGCGCGGTCATCTGGCACCGCGTGCCCGGCGAACGCGCGCGCTTCGGGTACTTCCGCACCCGCTGCTACGCCGAGGGGCTGTCGAAGGCGATGGTCACGCAGAGCGTCGGGGTCGGGGACGGGCTCGCCAGCGAACGGCGGCACGCCCTGGTCGAGCTGCCGCGCGGCGTCGGGCGCGGAATGCGCTCCGCCGTCGCCGGCGACCCGGCCGGGCTCGTACGCGCGGGCGCGATCGTCGCCGGGCTCGCCTTCACCCTGTCCGGGTACGCGGCCGGCTCCTTCCGGAGGTCCCATGCATGACGCCCACCCCGCCACACCTGCTCCCTCGGAAGGCCCCACAGGCGACGCCCGACCCGCCGCGAGGTCCCATGGCCGACCCCTGCCCCACCGCACCGGCTCCGGCGAAAGGTCCCACGAGTGACACCCACCCCGCCACATCGGCTCCCTCGGGACGTTCCACGGGCGACGCCGGCCCCGCAGTCTCCCCCGGGAGGTCTCGTGGGTGACGCCCGACCTGTGCCGATCCTGATGTACCACTCGATCGGGGGCTCCGATCGGCTCGCGGTGCGGCCGGAGGCGTTCGCCGAGCAGCTCGCCTACCTGAAGGACGGCGGCTTCACCCCCCTCACCTTCGGCGAGCTCGTACGGCGGCGGCCCACGACAGGCCGGCCCGTCGTGCTCACGTTCGACGACGGGTACGCCGACTTCCACGAGCGGGCGCTTCCGCTGCTCGAGCGGTTCGGGTTCCCCGCGACGGTGTTCGTCACCACCGGCTGGATCCGGGACGCCGGGCGGTACGCCGCCGGGAGGCCGCTCGGCCGGATGCTCAGCTGGCGGCAGGCCGAGGAGATCACGACGTGCGGGGTGGAGGTCGGCGGGCACGGGCACAGCCACGCCGAGCTCGACCAGCTCAGCGTGGCCGTGCTGCGCACGGAGCTGCTGCGGAGCAAGCGGCTCCTGGAGGACCGGCTCGGCCGGGCCGTGACGACGATGGCGTACCCGTACGGCTACTCCAGTGAGCGCGTCCGGCGCGAGATGCGGGCGGCGGGGTACAGCGCGGCCTGCGCGGTGGCGAACGCCCTGCCGAAGCGGGACGGCGACCCGCTGACCGTGCCCCGGCTGACGATCCGGGCCGGCACGTCCCTCGCGGCGTTCGAACGGGCCCTGCGAGGCCGAGGGTTCCTGGTCGACCACGCGCTGACCAAGGGGTACGCCGTGGTCCGCCGGTCCCGGTACGCGGTGCGACGCCTCCGAGGATCCGTGTGACGCGTCAGAAGTCACTTGCGCGGGCGGCGGAAGAGGCGACACTGGAGCCCATGGCGGCCCTGCGGAGCGAGCTGGCCAATCCGCTGTTCCGCAACGCGTACGCCCTGATGATCAACGGTGGGCTCACCGGCGTGCTCGGGCTGGGCTACTGGCTCCTCGCCGCGCGCTTCTACCCCGCCGCCGAGGTCGGCCGCCAGTCCGCGCAGAACCAGGCCATGATGTTCCTCGGCGGCCTGACGGCGCTCAACTTCATCCTCATCCGGTTCATCCCGGAGATGGGTCAGAGCACGAGCCGCCTCGTGCTGCGCACGTACGTCGCGGGCATCGCGGCCGCCGCCACCCTGGCCGCCGGGTTCCTGCTCACACTGCGGTGGTGGGGCCCGACGTTCGCGCACCTGTCCGGGCTCGGCGCCGGGGTCTTCTTCGTCGCCTCGGTCGTCTCGTGGAGCCTGTTCACCGCCCAGGACGGGGTGCTCACCGGGCTGCGGCACGCCACCGGGGTGCTCGGGAAGAACACGGTGTTCGCCGCCCTCAAGCTCGTGCTGCTCGTCGCCCTGGCCGGGGCGCTGCCGCAGGACGGGATCGCCATCTCCTGGGTGCTGGCCGCGCTCCTGCTGCTGATCCCGGTCGAGATGCTGATCCACCAGCGGTTCATCCCCCGCCACGTCGCCGCGACCGCGGGCGACCGCCCGGTCCCGACCGGGGCGGAGATCGGCCGCTACATCGCCGGCGACTACACCGGAACGCTCTTCTACTACGCCCTGTGCAACCTCGTGCCCGTCGTGGTCGCCGCGCGCCTCGACGCCCGTACGAACGCGTTCTTCTACCTGGCGTGGGTGCTCGGCGCGACCGTGGACGTGCTCGCCGTCAACATGGCGACCTCGCTCACCGTCGAGGGAGCGTTCGACGCGGGCGGGCTCGCCGCGGCCTGCCGCTCGGCGCTCCTGCGGATGACGCTCATCCTCGTGCCGGTCACCGTGGTCCTCCTGTTCGGCGCCTCGACGGGGCTGTCCCTGTTCGGCGAGGGATACGCCCGCCACGGCGCTCCGCTGCTGCGGCTGCTCGCCCTCGCCACCCTGCCGAAGGCGCTGATCGAGGTGTACATCGGCGTGCTGCGGGTGCGGCGGCGCACCCGGCGGGTCGCCGTTCTGCAAGGGGTGCGGTTCGCCGGGGTGCTGGCGCTGGTCCTGGCGCTGCCCGGTACGACCGGTCCCGGGTACGCCGTTCTCGCGGTCAGCGTCGCGCTCGCGCTGGCCGTGGCTCCGGCGCTGCTCCGGGTGATCCGCACCGCGACGCCCACGCCGACCGGGACGCAAGCACCGACGGCGCCGGAGATGGAGACGACGCCCGCGCCGACCTCGACCCCCGCGCCAGAGGCGACGCCCACAGCAGAAGCGACCCCCGCGCCGGAGACCGTGCGCCCGCCGGCGGAGCGGACCGCAGCGGAGGCCGCGCGCGCACCGGTGAAGCGGCCCGCTCTGCGGCGACGTGCCGCACGGGCCGCGTCCTGGCCGGCCTGGGCGCTGTTCGCGGCCGGGCTCGGCCTGTACTGGATCCCGCTGCGGCACGTGCGGCTCGCCCACCTGACCGGGTACGGGCTGATCTCGGTGCTGCCGGTCGCGACCCTCGTCGGCGCGGCCCTTCTCGTCGCGGCGTTCTTCGTCACGCTGTGGCTGGGCCGCCCGCGCCGGGTGCTCCTGCTCCTGCAGCTCGTGAGCATCGTCGTCGCCCTGCACGGCCTGGCCCCGGCTCTGGAGCCGTACGCCCGGCCGGAGACGGCCTGGCAGCATTACGGATTCGTCGAGTACATCGGGCGGACGGGCGCGGCGGACTACGCGCTGGACGCGAGGTTCAGCTGGCCGGGGTTCTTCGCGTTCGTCGCCTTCGTGACCCGGGCCGCCGGCCTGCGCGACCTGGAGCCCGTCCTGCACTGGGCGCCGGTCGCCGCGCAGCTGCTGTACCTCGCGCCGCTGTACCTCATCCTGCGGGTCATGCGCGCGAACTGGCGCGCGTGCTGGTTCGCGGCGTGGCTGTTCGTCGTCGCGGACTGGGTCGGGCAGGACTACTTCAGCCCCCAGGGCTTCACCTACCTGTTCTACCTGCTGTTCGTCGGCGTACTGCTGAACTGGTTCCGCCCGCCGGCGCGGCCCGCCGCGTGGCTGCCCCGGAAGGGCCGGGTGCGGACGTTCCTCGTCGGGCCGATGGCGTCCGGGGAGCGGCCGCCTGTCGACGCCCCCGTCGGCACCCGCACCGTCCTGGTGCTGTTCCTGGTGGTGATCTTCGCGGTGACCACCGCGAGCCACCAGCTCACGCCCTTCGTGACCCTGTTCACCTGTGCCGCGCTGGTGGTCGTCCGCCGGAGCACGGCGCGGGGCCTGCCGGTCCTGCTCGCCGTTATGGTCGCCGGCTGGGTCGGCTTCATGGCGACGGCGTACTGGGCCGGGCACATCGGCGACCTGTTCTCCGGCGCGGGCGACCTGCTGTCCAACCTGACCGGCGGCGTCGCCGGCCGGGTGAGCAACGGCAGCCAGAGCCTGGCGACGATCCAGACGGTGCGGATCCTCATCGCCGCCACGCTCGTGGTCCTCGCGGTGTCCGGGGCGGTACGGCGGCGGCTGCGCCGCCTCGACGACCGGGTCGCGCTCGTCCTGCTGACGGTGCCCTTCCTCGCTGCGGGCCTGCAGAACTACGGCGGCGAGATCGCCCTGCGGGTGTACTTCTTCATCCTGCCCGGCGCCTGCCTCCTGGCGGCGTACCTGTTCTTCCCCACGACGTTCACGGCGACGCGCCGCACCCTCGCGGTCTGCGCCGCCGCCGTCTGTGGGTTCCTGCTGGCGGGCGGCTTCCTGTTCGTCCGGTTCGGCAATGAGACGTTCGAGCAGGTACGCCCAGGCGAGGTGCGGGCCTTCGAGGCGATGCTGCGGCAGACCCCGACCGGCGTGATCAACGTGGTGTGGCAGGCGGACCCGAACGACGACGCGGGCTACTTCCCGATGATGCCGTGGGGCGCGCGGGCGATGGAGCGCTTCGACTACACGGCGGTACGCGCCACGGCGAACCCGTCCGACATCTCCGGGATCATCGCGGCGCTGGGGGCGCGGCCCGGCGGCTACTTCGTCACCACCCGGGCCAACGAGGCGTACAACCACTACAACTACGGCCTGCCCGCCGGGTACGCCGACCGGATGCGGGCCACGCTGGCCGCCGCGCCGCAGCTGCGTCCGGTCTTCCTCGACGGCGACGCCGCCGTCTACGCACTGCGGACGCCGCCGCCCGGCACACCCCCCGCGCCGACCGCGGCGGGTCGCCTCCGGTTCGGCGCGACGAGCTGGACCCCTCTCGGCCTCGTCGCGCTGCCCCTGCTGATCGTGCTGCTGGTCGCGCGGGAGGTCGTGCGCCTTCGGGTCCCGGCCGGCGAGGAACGGCGGCTACGGCTATTCACCCCATGGATCGCTATTCTCGTCATCACCGTCGGAGCGGTCATTATCGAGCGCTTTCTGGCATTGGGGTCGTGATGCGAAGGCGACGGATTTTTGCGACATGCAGTTCATTCCTCATCGCCGGCCTGACCGCCACCGCCCTGCTCCTGCCGGATGCGTCACCGGTCGCCGGCCCGATGGCATCGGCACTCGCCTTCGTGACGCCGGCCTTCTGCACGGCCCTGCTGCTCACCGGGCTCGATCCGGCGGCACGGGCGATTCTGTCCGGTACCGCCGCGATCGCGCTGAATGTCGCCGTCGCCGAGGTGATGCTGGCCGGCTCGATCTGGTCGCCGCGCGGCGGGCTGATGGCCGTCGCGGCGGGCTGCATACCCCTTTTCGCCCTGGCCGTCGTACGTCGCCGGAATAACCGGGATTCGGGGGAAATGCGGATGGCGGGGCCGACCGGCCCCGATGACGACGACGAGTCCTGGGCCTTCGACCGCTGAGCACGGCGACCCAGGGTGTACGCATGGGGTCCTGAACTTAGCGCCGAGACGGTGTGCCGTCGTCGGCGACACACCGTACGGGGCGGACTCCAGAAGCAGATCCGGGCTCGCTCTGAGGATCTCGCCGTCCATTTCGTGGCCGATGTCGATCTAGCCGGTGCTACGCCCCATTAAGTCCGGTTTTTTGAATTCGGTCTTTATTGCCATCTTACCCAGGTCTTAGCTCCGCGAGAAAGTGCGCGGGAATGTTACAAACAACGGCGTCCACCCGAAACACGGGGAGCAGCGCCGTTTCGTGAAGGCCATCGCGCCATTCCGAGATAAGGAGACCGACGTGCTGAAGAAGACGTTCGCCATCGGCGGCCTGGCAATCGCCGCCGCCGCGGGTGCGATTCTCACCAGTTCGCCGTCGTCCGCCCAGGTTCCGACCTGGCACGACGGCGGTGGCTGGAGCAGCCACCACTTCCGCTTCTTTTCGCACCACCGCAACTTCAACGCGAATGAGAATGAGTTGTTCAACCGTATCCGCGTGCGGATCCGGAACCGGAACAACAACATCGCGATCGCGCGTAACGACCAGGCGCAGGCCCAGCGTGAGAACCAGCGGCAGTTCGAGCGCCAGCAACAGCGGCAGGAGTTCGAAGACCCGCCCGCCGGGGTACGCCGCGGCCTCACTCCGGGCGCCCCTGGCGTCTGAGCCCAGCGGGGTCTGATCCTGGGCGGTGAACGCCGGCATCACGCGACGATGGCTCGACGAGCCACGCGGTGACGGCCGCCTACCCGTCCGGTCCGGAATGGGCGCCGGGAACGGCTCCGGCGCCCTTCTCCCCGACGACGAAAGGAGATCGGCGTGCTGAAAATGAAAAGCGCCTCTCTCGGCTTGGTGGCGTCCGCGGTCGCCGGCGTCTTGCTCACGGGTTCGCCGGCGAACGCCCAGCCCGACCTGGCCGGCTACTGGCACCACCACAGCTCTCATCGCTTCTACCACAGTCACCGGCACATTGCGCTGAACCACAACCGTCCGCGCATCTTCATCCGGATCTTCATCTACAACCGCAACAACAACATCGCGATCGCCCGGAACGGCCAGGCCCAGGCGCAGCGCGAGCGACAGCGGCAGTTCGAGCGGCAGCGGCAGCGGCAGGAGTTCGAGGATCCAGGCGCGGCCATGAGCCGCCCCGGCGCCCCGGGCACCTCGAGCGCTCCCGTGAAGACGTCGAGCGCGCCCTCGACCACGCAGGCCACGCCGACGACCCAGGTGGCCCGTCCGCAGGTCGCCGGCGGGCCGAGCGCCGTCCGCGAGCAGGCACCCGGGACCGCTCCGCTCCGGCAGAGCGCGAGCGCCGATGAAGCCTCCGGGGCCGGTTCGTCGCAGACGCCCTGACAACCCGCCACACCATCCGATTCAGCACTGACAGGAGATTGAGATGTCGAAGAAGACGTACATGCTGGGCGGTCTCGTGATCGCCTCGGCTGCGGGCGTGCTCCTCAGCGGCTCGCCGGCGTCCGCCACGCCCACCTGGGGCGGCGGCTGGGGTGGCTGGGGCCACTCACACCGCTTCGCTGCCTTCCACCGGCACAGCAACTTCAACGCGAATGAGAACGAGCTGTTCAACCGCATCCGCATCCGGATCCGCAACCGCAACAACAACATCGCCATCGCCCGGAACGAGCAGGCCCAGGCCGAGCGGCAGAACCAGTTCGAGCGGCAGCGGCAGCGGCAGCGGCAGGAGTTCGAGGACCCGTACCGCGGCACCACTCGCGCGCCTGCTGCGCCTGCCGCAGCCGCCGCGCCCGCCGCGCCTGCCGCGCCTGGCGCCTGACGTGGGATGACGTGACGTCCAGCGGCGCGGTCACGTCGACGGCTCGGACCGATGGCGTGCGGTGACCGCCCGAATCTCCGGAGACAATAAGCAGCCTTTTCGGACAAACCATGGCATTAGCCACTAGGTAAAGAGTCGCCGACAGAACGACCAGCCCCGGGGCAGGAGTGATTACTCCCGCCCCGGGGTTTCGTCGTTTTATAAGCACCTTACTACTCGATTGCCATGTCAACAGCAATGTCGGGAAAGTACGCCTATGGCGCTCAAAACGGGCGCTGATGGCCATCGGGCCATTTCCGGCAACAAGGAGTTGACGTGCTTAAGAAGACAAGCGCCGCCGGCGGTCTGGTCGTCGCTGCCACCGCAGCCGGCATCCTGCTCACCGGTTCGCCCGCGTCCGCCCAGGTTCCCACCTGGCACGGGCACCACCGCTGGAGCTCCCACCACCACAACAGGAACGCCAACAGGAACGTCAACGTGAACAGGAACCGGATCATCGTCCGGGTCCGCGTCCACAACCGCAACAACAACATCGCGGTCGCCCGCAACGACAATTTCGGCTTCCGCTTCCGCCGCCACCGCGACTTCGACCGGGACTGCTGCTTCCGCAGGACCCGGTTCCGCGACGACGATGACGGCTTCATCGGTCGCCGCCGGTTCCTCGATGGGGACCGCGACGGCGCCCGGGCCGTCATCCGCGGCGATGACGTATTCGCCCGCGCCGGTGACGCCCTCGCGTTCGTCGACTGACCGGATTTAGGCCGATTCGTCGCCCATACCGCTAGCGACGGCGACGGTCGGCGTCGGGATAGCCGTCACCTGAGCCGCACGGCGGGGTGACAGTCACCGCACGGGGCGCCGGAGTGGCCACTCCGGCGCCCCTTTCCACTCCGACCCTTATTCGCGACCGGCCCAAAAGGCCCGTTCCGTGGAAGGAGTTCGATGTGCTGACGAAGAAGAGCGCCGTTCTCGCCCTGGTGAGTGCGGCGACCGCAGGCGTGCTGTTCGCGGGAACGCCCGCAGAGGCCCGGCCGGTACCCGCCCGAGGCGGCGTCACCAGCGCTCCGGCTGACCTGTCGAGCGGCCCGGCCCAGACCGCCACCGGAAGCACCCTGGTGCCGAGTGACCACCATCGTCGCCGCCACTTCCGGCACCACCGCTTCCGGCACCGCCACTTCCGCCGTCATCACCGACGGTGGTGGCGGCATCATCGCCGTCACGGCCGGGGTTGGTGGTGGCGGCATCACCGGCGCCACTTCCGACACCACCACTTCCGGCACTTCCGCCACCACCACTTCCGCCACCACCGGTTCCGGCCGTTCCACCGCCGCCACTTCCGCCACTTCCGGCACGGTGGCATGGGGTTCCGCCCGTTCCACCGCTTCGGACACGGTGGCATGGGGGGCGGCGCGTTCCACCACTTCGGGCACGGCAGGCGCTGAGCGCGGAACGTGAACGACGATCGCCGGGCCGCTATCGATCCAGCCAGCGGACCTCGTACGGAGCGAGAGTGAGTTCGGCTCCGCCGACTCGCGCGGCGACCCGGCGGTCGCTCACGTTGACGACGACCGCCCGCTGCCGCTGGGCGAGCACGCGGACGTGCGCGTCGGTCGCCCGCAGGTCGAGCAGTTCCGTACCGGCGGGGAACCATCGGGCGAAGTTCTGGAGAAGGGTGAGCATGCCTCCGGGCGCACCGCCCGTGCGCACCAGTGTGCTGATCCACAGGCAGCCCTGGCAGCGAGCGTCCTGGGCCTCGTTGTTCCAGTACAGGACGGTGCTGACGCCGGTCCGGGCGAACTCGATGAGCGCCGCCGCGTTGATGGCGATGCGCTTGTTCTCGGCCCACGGGAGGCTCTCCGGCTCGACGTAGTACTCGCTCCACCAGATCGGCAGCGTCGTCTTCGACCGCAGCCAGGCGTCGATCGCGTCGAGTTTGCCCAGCGCGGTCACCTCGTCCGGGTAGACGTCGCGGTCGTCGCTGGCCGTGGGCCCGTCCACCGCGATGAAGTCGGCGCCGTGCTTCTGCGCCAGCCAGTAGTCGACGGCGTCGATGACGCGCTGGTCGATGCTCCCCCAGGGGCCGCGCACCGACGACTGATGGCCCTGGACGAAGCTGTACATCGGGATGTACGGACCGCCGACCTGGATGCGCGGGTCGACCGCCTTAACGGCGTCGTAGACCGCGTTGTAGAAGGCGGTGAAGTCCTCGTACCTCCAGCGGTCGCCCTTCGTGTCGAAGAAGCCCTTGAGCTCGTTCCAGACCGCGAAGTGGCGTACGTCCGGATAGCGCCGCGCGACCGCGGCGGCCAGCGCTGCGTAGTCGCGGTAGCGCTCGGGCGTCGGGGCGACCTCTAGTCTGCTCCAATCCGTCTCGCCGGGCCGGCCACCCTTCATCCAGTCGGGCGCGCAGCACAGGGTGATGACCGGAACACCCCCGGTCTTCCGGATGTAGGCGATTCGCTGGTCGAGCGTGCGGAAGTCGAAGACACCAGGGGACGGCTCCGGGTTGCCCGCTCCCCACCCCATGATGTGCTGGTTCTGCAGGACGGGCTGCCGCGCGATCGCGGTCGCGGCGGTGCCGCTGGCCGGTCCCGTGTCGGCGCTGTAGTCCGTGTGCGTGAAACCCCACACGGGCCAGTCCGACACGCCGCGGGCCCCGACGACGCCGAGCGGGCGCGCCTCCGGCCGGTCGTTCGAGGACGCCGCGCGCCTGACCGCGAAGCCGAGGGTCGCGATCAACGCCGCGGCGACGGTGGCGCAGAGGACCAACATGGGCGGGCGCATGCGAAGGACCACGACGATTCGCCTCAGATCTCGTACGACAGCTGCTTGATGCCGTTGTCGAAGCCGGAGAGCAGCGGCTCCGGCTCGCCGGTCGCCCTGATGCCGGGCACCCGGGCGAAGAGCTCCCGGAACATCGCGGTGAGCTCCCGCCGGGCGAGATTGGCACCCAGGCAGAGGTGCGGTCCCGGGCCACCGAAGCCGACGTGCGGGTTGGGATCACGGCGGATGTCGAAGACGTCCGGGTCCACGAACACGTCCTCGTCCCGATTGGCCGACAGGTAGAACAGCACCACCTTGTCGCCTTTGCGATAGGACTGGCCGTTCATCTCGTAGTCGCAGGTCAGCGTGCGCCGGAACTGAATGATCGGCGAGACATACCGGACGATCTCCTCGATCGCCCCGCCGATCCGGCCGTCGAAGTCCGCCATGAGCAGCGCCCGCTGGTCCGGGTGGTCGGTGAACAGTTTCAGCCCGTGCGCGAGGGCGTTCCGGGTCGTCTCATTGCCGGCGACGAGCAGCAGGTCGAAGAACGCGCCCAGCTCGCGCAGCGACAGGCGCTCGTCGTCGACGTCCGCGTTGACGAGCGCCGATACCAGGTCGTCGGCCGGCCTGCGGCGGCGCTCCCGGCCCAGGCGCGCGACCAGGCGGTGCAGGACGAGGATGGCCTTGACGTTTCCCGCGAGGAGGCGGAGCGTGCGGAGCCGTGCGACGTCGCCCCGGACCCCGGAGTACTCCGTCATAGCGTCCACGCAGGCGGCGACCTTGGCGTGGTCGCGCTCGGGGATGCCCATCATCGCGCAGATCACCCGGATCGGGAGGCGGGCGGCCACGTCGGCCACGAAGTCGCCCGAGCCGCGGTCGAGGACGTCGTCGACGATCGCCGCGGCCGTCGCGGCGATGTGCTCGTCGATCAGGGCGAGCCTGCGGGGGGTGAAGGAGCGGGAGACGATCCGCCGGAGCCGGGCGTGTCGCGGATCGTCCATGTTGACCATGGGCCGCCCGAAGAGCAGGACGACCCACGGCGGGGGCTCGGGCGAGGTCGCGGCGGGCTCGCTGCTGAACACCTTCGCGTTGCGGCTGGCATGCACCACGTCGGCGTGGCGGACGAGCGCGTAGAAGCCCCGTCCCGACCGGACGAACGGCACGCGCTGTTCCTTGACGAAGACCGGCCGGTTGTAGGTTCTTAACCGGGCGAAGACCGCGAGCCGCTCGTCGGCGGCGCGTGCCCAGAACGCCAGTGCGGCAAGGTCGACGTCGTGGTACTCGTCCCGGGTTCGCATGAGACCCCCATCGTGGTTCGCGTGCCACCTTGTTGGACGCTAACCCGCAACGCCCCGGTTCGCGGGCCCTGCGGCCGGATCGCGCCACCACCGGCGTGCCCTGCCCTCTCGGCTGCCGCCGCCTGCGCGAAGCGTCGTACACCGCCTTTAATGAACACGATCCTCGGTGTAGTACGGGAAATAGGAATGCCCATTCGATCCGTTCCTGAACACCTTGGTCAATCTCGACATACCCGCATACAGTAGCCGCAAGAATGCCATCAAAGGATTTGACTTAAAGCATCTTCGTCGAGAAGTTCGGCTCGACGTTAATTCTGACATCCTCTGGTTTCACGGGCGCATCCCAGGGGATGACCATAGCGGAATATGGAACTCGAAATCAGGCTACCCGACCCCTAGAGCCATACGATTATCCCGTGTTCAGCGAAGACAGCGATTCTACCTTAAGGGGGCAAGCGAGCACAATGAGCGTCAATAGAGCAATAAAAGCTTCCATACCTGCTTTTATACTTGTAGGGAATATCGCTTTCGCAGTGAGCGCAGCAGATGCGGCATCAGCCACATCAGTGATCCGAACACCGGCAATCATTCACGGCGGCTGTTGCCGGTCACATCGAAATTTGATTTCCGATCGCAACATCACACCACAACGCCAGAATATCGTCATTACCAACAAATTCCAGATCCACAACACCAGTAACAGCGAAAACGAACAAAGGCAACGCCAGAGGACCGATCAGGATCAGAAGCAACGCCAGAGGGCCGACCAGAATCAGAGGCAACGCCAGAAGATCGACCACGAGAAATTTGGCGTCTCCTCAGCGTCCAGCGCCGCCGGTGGTGGCGGGGGCGGTGGTGGCGGAGGTGGCGGCGCGGACGATGAAAGAGCCGTAAAGAAAACAAACGACACCGGCGCCGACGACGAATAGCGAGCGCAGAGGCGCCCTCCCCTACCCGGGACCTCCGATGGTCGGCCGCCTCAAGGCCGCCGGCTGAGACATCGCCCCGACCAGAATCCACTCGCGAGCGGGTAGGAGGCCACCGCGGGGCGTGGCGGCTACACTCCGTCGACGAGGGGCCCGCACCGATGATCGATGCAGGCCCCTCATGTCGCGGCCGCAGGTGCCGGTCAGACCACTGACCATCGCACCCCCGCCTACGGCGCCCCCACAGCGTCGCTCTCGTCGCCGTTTGAGCGCTTCTTTTCGTTCTTGTTGTTGTTCCTGTTCTTGTTTTCGCTCTTCGAGTCGGCCCGCTGTCGCTGCAAGTTGTTGTTCTCGGTGTCGGTCCTCTGGTTCTGCTTGTTGTCGTTATCGTTGTCGTTTCTCGACTGCTGCTGCTGCTTCTGCTTCACGATGATGACGATCTTCCGCCCGTCATCGTGACCGCCACCACCCCCACCCCCACCACCGCCGCCACCGCCGGCGGCGGAGGCCGAGGAAGAGCCCCAACCGGCGGCGGCTGCGGCCGCCCCGCCACCACCGCCGCCGCCACCGCCACCGCCGCCGCTGATCATTTGCTGGGGCGCGACACTGACGGTCGCGGCTCTTGCAGTGCTGGCGCCGCCGACCGCTGTGGCGGCCGCCATCGCGAGGGTCAAAGCAGACACCGCACCCGCCATACCTATGGATTTCTTCATTCGGACTAATCCCTCCTCGACTTATCCGCGACACTCCAGGCTCTTATAGAGAGCACCATCGGATTCATCGCATGATTGAAAGGTCGATCCATTAAGGGCCTACTTGGCGATCACATCTTATGATCCGCGTATGTGATCCCCGGGAGTCAAGTCCGTGAAACCGCCAGAAGCCAAGTCCGTGAACTCATGGGATGCAAGATTTGATATATCCGAAACCGCACAACGGGCACAGTATGCAGACAAAGGGCATTCGTGCATATTTCTCACGTCGGCGCTTAACGTTGCGACGCGGACATATCCGGTGATAGGGCCGACCGACGGCGATACACCAGCGGTGCGCGAAAAGGCTCACCCTCCGGTGATCCACTCATGACCAGACGGCAATCGGGCCCGCACCGACGGCCGGTGCGGACCCACGCATGCCGACACCCATGCGGGTGACAGTTCAGATCACCACCTACACACCCGGCGCCCCCACTACCGGAGGCGCCCCGACCGGAGGCGCACCCGGTCCGTCGGAGCGGCAGCTCCCCCAGAAGACGCAGATCCGGAGCTTCTTCTTCTGCTCGTTCTTGTTCCAGTTCCAGCTCTTGCTCTCTGAATCAGCCTTCTGCTCCTGCTTTTGATCGTTGTCCACCTTGAGGTGCTGGTTCTGCCAGTTGTTGTTCCTGTTGTCGTTGTCGTTGCGCGACTTCTGCTTCGCCTCGGCCTTGCTGTCGTTGTCGTTGTCGTTGCGCGACTTCTGCTTCGCTTCGGCCTTGCTGTCGTTGTCGTTGTCGTCACCACCATGCTGAGAAATGATCCGCTGCGTCGCGACGCTCACGGTCTCGGCGCCGGCAGGAGCAGTCGCGCCCATCGCAACGGCAGCCGCGCCGGCGAGGGTCAGGCCAGACAGGGTAAGTGCCAGGTACTTCGATGTCTTCATGAAATTAACCTCTCATCCAGTGACGTGTGATGACTCATGCCCCATGCAGACCAGATCCTGATTCGATGATACGAGCTCTAGTAGATCCGTTAGCGGGGCTACCGATGAATCGTGGCGCATGGTCCGCGTATGTGATCCCCGGGGGTTAACTGCACGAAACCACGAGATGCGAGATTTGACATCGTCCAAAAGGCGCTTAAAGGGAGCCGATATAAGTAACTTGCCCTATTGCGCCCAATATCCACATATGTCCAGGTAGTGACGACTCCTGACAATCGTGTACGCCCGGTCCCTGACGCGTGAGCCTCCCGGCCATTGGAAGACGTTGCAAATGTTGGTCAAGAGTCAGAAACAAGCGATGAGCGAGCAGCCGTCATCATGTCGGCGCATGCTTTTCTAGGATCGGCGATCTTGCGACGGTAATTCATCACGGACATTAGCCATGTCCGCTATTGCCCGGGAGGGCTTGATGGGTTCTTCTGTTCGAATAGCCGGCGGTGTAGCGGCTGGCGTGCTTTCGGGCGCGGCACTGGCGGCGATGCCGTCGACGGCACAGGCGCAGCCGGCCGCGGAGCCGCACCGGGTCGTTACAGTGCCGTGCAGTGGCTCGGCGCTGGGTACTGCCGTCAAGGCGGCCAACGTGATCCCGGCCACGCTGCGACTCGCTCCGAAGTGCTCCTACAGGATCACCGCCACATTGACGGTCAGTGGGGACGTCGCCCTTCTCGGAGGGCCAGGCACGGCGATCACACCGGCAACGGCTTTCACCGGGCGTCTCCTCGACGTCACCAGCACCGGCAAGCTCAGTGTTCGAGGGATCTCCATCCTGAGCGGCACGGGCAACAGCGGGGACGAGGGCATCGGCATCCGCAACGCCGGCAACCTGGTGCTGAACTTCGTCACCATAAGCGGCAACACGGCCAACAACGGCAGCGGCGCCGGCTTGTCCAATCTCCAGAACGCCACTGCGTCGATCGCCCATACCCTCATCGTCGGGAACAACGCCACCGGAAGCTCTGCTGCCAGTACCGGCAGGGGCGGCGGCATCATCAACGGGGGCAACCTCACGATCACCGACAGTCGCCTATTCGCCAACACCGTCGAAGACGGCGGTGGCGCCATAGACACACTGCCGACCGGCACCACGCATATCGTTCAAAGCACTCTCGACCACAACGTCGCCGCAGGGAGCGGTGGCGGCGTCTTCAATTCCGGCACCACCTCGCTCGACCACACCCTCATCGTACGCAACCACGCCGACGTGAGCGGCGGCGGGATCTTCCAGAACAGCGGCACCATCACGGTGAACCAGTCGATCACCAACGACAACACACCCGACAACTGTGCCCCTCCGAACTCCGTTCCGGGCTGCACCGGGTGACATCTCTGAGGTGACACGAATCAAGCAGACAGCAGTCTGAGCGGGTGGCGGGGACACCCTCGGCGACTTCCGGTCTCACGTGGATGGACCAGAAGTGCACCAGCGGCGAAACGAGGACCCGGATCCATTACGGTCCGGGTCCTCTTGCATGTGGCAATCGGAAGAAGCGCCCGTGGAGGACAACGGCCGCCCGCGCGGCAATTTACCGGAATTACTACGGTTTCGGCTGGCACGGGCGGCCACGCACGGGGCTCAGCGATACACGCGGACGTAGTCGACCTGGAGCGTCGAAGTCCTCCAGGCGGGCGCCGGCTTACCGGCCGCTCCGCCGACCGCCACGTTGAGGATGATGTCCGACCAGGAGCCGGCGGGCACCTTGTATGCCTTGGTGGCGTACGTCTTGCCGTCGACGAGGAACGTCACCTTGCCCGCCCGGTATCTGGCCTCATAGACGTGCCACTTCGTGGCGTCCAGGCCACCGTAGGCCCCGCCCGCGCCCGAGCTGGAGGTGTGGACGTGGTACTCCGGAGTCCAGCCGCCGTCCAGACCGTTCTCCATGAGGTCGATCTCGCCGTACTTCGGCCACTGGGCCTCGGGCCGGCCAAGGGTCCAGATCGCGGGCCAGGCGCCCCGCTGGGCACGGCTCATCCGCGCGCGCACCTTCATGTCTCCGGTGGTGAACGTGAACCTGGAGGCGAGGCGCGCCGAGGTGTACGCGCGGTTCTGATACCTCTGCTTGAGCGCGGAGATGGTCAGCACGCCGTTCTTGACGGCGGCGTTCTTACCGCTGGTCGTGTAGCACTGCAGCTCCTGGCCATTTCCCCAGCCGCAGCCGGTCTGCCGGGTCCACTTGGCCAGGCCGCCCTTGAACTCCTCGGCGAACACCAGGCTCGATGCATGTGCGGGCACTGCCGGAATCAGAGCGCTCATCATGACGCCCGCGGCGATGGTTCGCCTCATCTCTCTCCTCCGGGGAAAGGAAGATCATCTTCGCCGATGATCTTCGCAGCCTGATTCCGTCCGGGTGGCGCGAATGATCCGAATGACGGTGATGATCAGTGGCGAACCCATATCCCCCACTCGGTACGGTTGGCGGACGACGACTGGAACGCGTTCGTGAAGGGGATGCGGGTGAACGAGCTACACCTGGCCGAACAGATGGCCAAGGTGCGGACCCGGGCTCGGCCGTGGCGTTCGATCTTCGCGGCGGTGCTGGCCGTCCTCGCGATGGCCGGGTCGATCCTCGCCCGGCAGCAGGCCCGGGCGCCCGGTCAGCGGCTGCCGTGGCAGATGGCCGCGGTCGGCTGCGCGGTGGTGTTCTGCATACTGGCCTTCTCCGCGACGCTCGGGCTGTCCGGCCGGGTGCGGGACCTCATGCTGCCCCGGATCGGCAACAGCCACGCCACGATGGTGCGGCTCGTCCTGGTCCTCGTCGGCGGCCTGACCACTCTCGTGCTCACGTTGCAGCTCTTCGGCCTGCCCGTCGGGCAGCTCGTGCTCGGCGGCGCCCTGACCGGGGTACTCGTCGGAATCGCGGCGCAGCAGACGCTCGCCAACCTCTTCGCGGGCATCATCCTCCTGCTGTCCAGACCCTTCATCGTGGGCGAGGAGGTACGGCTGTCGTCGGGCCCCCTGGGCGGGGAGTTCCAGGGCACGGTCCTGGAGATCGGACTGACGTACGTCCGGCTCCAGGCCGATGACGGTGACTACCACCTGCCGAACGCCCAGATCCTTTCCGCCGCCGTCGGCCCGCCGACCGCCACCGAACCCGAGACGACGGTGCCCCCGGGGGCCGCGGCCGACCCGGGCCCTGCCGCCGGCGCGGTGGCGGGGGCGGAGGCCGTGGCCGGAGCGGAGGCCGTGGCGCAGGCGGGCACGGAGGGCGATGCACAGGGTCACGGCGGAGGGCCGGCCGCCCAGCGGTGACCGGCCTCGGCACCCGAGCCCGCCTCCACTGACGGTCTCAGTGATCGACCGCCGAAAGACGGCCTCCCGGGCATCAAAGGGACTCCCGATGCTCGGGAATCCGTCTGAATCGTCCCGAACGGCGAAGGGCCGGCCACCGCACGGTGGCCGGCCCTTGCAAGGGGTGACTCAGTGGCGCACGCCGAGCGCTCGGCTCAGCGTGTGGAACAGGTCGGTCTGGTCGGTGACCCCGACGACGTTCGCGGCCTGCGGGCCCTGGGCGGCGATCCGGACCTCGGTGCCGGTGTGCTCCTGCGACTGGCCCGGGGTGTTGGTCGCGTAGTTGATCTTCATGTTGCTGCCGTCGGCCGTGATCAGCGTCGCCGTCTGACCAGGGCTCTGGGCCTCGAGCGGGATGATCTGGCTGGTGTGCCCGTGGTCGGCGGTGACGACGACGAGGGTGTCCCGGTGGTGGCGGGCGTAGTCGAGAGAGGCCTGCACCGCCCGGTCGAACTCGACGTTCTCCCCGATCTGGCCGCACGGGTTCGCGGCGTGGTCCTGCTTGTCGATCGAGGCACCCTCGATCTGCAGGAAGAAGCCCTTCTTGCCGCGCTTGGACTGCGCGTCGAGGAGACTGATCGCCTTGTTGGCCATGTCGCGCAGGTGCGGGCCGCTGAACTGGGCGTTCGGGGTGCACTTGGCGGGGTCGGTCCCGCCGACCTTGGCGAGCGGACCGGTCCACTCCAGCGGCATGTTGCCGTCGGCGAACAGCCCGAGCACCTTCTTGCCCGGCTTCGCGGCGGCGAGGCCGGCGGCGTCGCTGACGACGTTGTAGCCCGCGGCGGCGGCCTGGTCCAGGACGGTCTTGCCCTGGAACTGACCCGCCTTGATCGTCTGCGCGAAGCGCGCCTTGCCGCCACCGAAGTAGACGTCGGCGCCGGTCTGCACCTGCTGCTCGGAGATCGAGCCCGGCCCGCCGTTCACCTTGTCCTGCTGCGGGCACTTGGCCATGTCGGCCGGGCCCTCACAGGACCGGTCGGCGACGTGCGCGGACAGGACCGCCGGGGTCGCGTCGCCCAGCTCCGCCGTGGTGACGTCGCCGGTGCGGAACCCGGCCTTCTTGGCCAGCTCCAGGACGGTCGGCTGCGGCTTGCCGTCGGGCGTCACCGAGATCGCGCCGTTGTAGGTCTTGTGCCCGGTGGCCCAGCCGCTTCCGCTGGCGGCGGAGTCGGTGACGTAGTCCGGCTTGCTCGGGTCGCTCTTGTTCACGGCGTACGTGGTGTACTCGCCGGTCAGCGGCAAGGTGTCCAAGGCCAGCCGCCCTGCGGCGCCCTTGGCGTAGTTACGGGCGATCGTGATCTCCGAGTCGCCCATGCCGTCACCGATGAGCAGGATGACGTTGCGGGCCTTGCCGCCCTTGATCGCGGAACGGACGGCGTCGGTACGGTCGCCGCCGGACGCGAAGGTCGGCATGGCCGCCGCAGTCAGCGCACCGACGGCCAGCGCCGCGATGGCACCCCGGCGGATCAGCCTCGACGATGAGGTCATGTGACGGTCTCTCCTCAGCAAATAAATCGCAAAATCCCCTGCTTGCGGGGGATACGCCATCAGGCCGGGATGGCGGCGTAAGCCGCGAGAGGTGACGGAGGGGTGAACGCGAGGCGAACTCCTCCGGCGGCCATAGACGGCGACCGGGCCGACGTCACCACCGGCCCCCACGCCGACGACCAGCGGGAACGCCGAGCCGCCGATCAGGACGCCGATCAGGACGCCGGGCGCCCGATCAGTGGTGCTTACCGCCCCCGTGCTTCTTCCGGTGTGTTGCGGGGCGTTTGGAATGCTTCGGCTTGACCGTGGGGTGGGGGGCCGGCTTCCGGTGGACGGTCGGCGACGGGTGCGAGATCACGGGAGCGGCCGGCCCCGAGGACGACGGGGTCGGGCGGTGCGGGCTCGTCGGCCGGGCGAACCATCCCACTCCCCCGGCCAGCAGCGCGATCGCCAGGCCGCCGACCGCCAGCGGGAGCGCCCGGCTTCGCCGAGCCGGCTCGTCGGGCACCGGTACGGACAGGATCTGCGTCGAGCCGCCGACCGGATACCCCGGGCCGCCGACGGGGTGCTTCGGCCCACCGGCCGGATCCCCCGGTCCGCCGGACGGCCCCATCCCCGGGAACGACGCCGACCCGGGCAAGGGCGGCATCGGGACGCCGTCCAGCCGGGTTCCGCCCGCCACCGTCACCCCGGGGTCGGCCCGCAGCCGGGCGGCCCGGTCGGCGACGGCCACCGCGCCGGCGGGCCGCATCGCCGGGTCCTTCGTCGTCAGCGCGAGGATGAGGTCGCGGACGCCGGACGGCACGGACGGGGGCAGGGCCGGAAGGGGCGCGTCACGGTGCGCGAGCAGCACGGCGGTCGGCGGTCCCTCGTACGGCGGCCGGCCGGTGAGCATCTCGTACGCGATGATGCCCAGCGCGTACAGGTCGGTGGCCGCCGTCGCCTGCCGGCCCGTGGCCTGCTCGGGCGCCAGGTACAGCGGCGTGCCCATGAGCATGCCGGTCCGCGTCAGCGGGATGGCGTCCACGGCGCGGGCGATCCCGAAGTCGGTGATCTTGATGGAGCCGTCGCGGCCGACCAGGAGGTTCCCGGGCTTGACGTCACGGTGCACGAGCCCGGCGGCGTGCGCCACGGCCAAGGCGGCCGCCGCCGAGCCGAGGACCTCAAGCACGCGGTCGAGGTCCATCGGCGCGTCCCGGGCGATCGTCGCCGCGAGAGACTCGCCCTCCACGTACTCCATGACGAGGTACGGCGGCTCGTCTCCCCGACCCTCGTCGTAGTCGAAGACCTGGGCGATACCGGGATGGGACAGGGCCGCGGCGTTCTGCGCCTCCCGGCGGAACCGGTCGCGGAACTCGGCGCTGTCGGCGTACTCGCCGCGCAGGAGCTTGACCGCGACCGGACGGCCGAGCGCGGTGTCCTCGGCGCGCCAGACCTCCCCCTGCCCACCGACGGCGATGCGCTCGACCAACCGGTAACGGTCGCCGAGGACCGTGCTGGGGCCGAATGTCATAGTCATCGTTCGCGCCACGATACAGACACAGAGCGCCATGAATCACCCGGTCGAGCTCGGGCCGGTGCGCGCCGGGCGCGTCGCCGGAGGTCACCGGTGTCCCGGCCCCGAACGCGCGTCAGGGGCGTCCCGATGGCTCGGGGCGCCCCTGGCGTGTGCCGGGAAGCCCGGCGATCTCTAGTCCGACTTGTTCCGAGGGCACGAGTTGGGGACCCCGCCCTCGGATCTGCGCTTGCGAGGACGACGTTAGCGATGGTGACGCCGGGCACTCCTGAGTACCAGCGACTCATCTTCCGGCGGACCGATACGCGCCGATTGAGTCGCAGAGACCACGCGAATGAGCAACCGAACGCCGGACGGGGCTGTGACCTCCCCATGGGAATGACCCGATGTCTCGCGGTAAACGTTAGTGATCCTCACTAAGACGCGCTTGAGCCGCAGGACCTAATTCCCGCCGGGACTCCGGGTCCCCCGCGTCGGCAGGGACCCGACGCCGCCCGGCTCCGACACGTCCCAGCTCCCCCACGCACGGCCCGCCGGACACTCGCTCGGCCGAAGCCACGCGAGTCACGTGTCCTCCCCGCGCGGTCGCTCGGCCGGGTCACGCGTCCACCCCGGGCGCTCGGCCGGCCGACGCCGTACGGGTCACACGTCCACCCCGGGCGCTCGGCCGGCCGACGCCGTACGGGTCACTCGCCCACCCCGGAAACCCGCCCGGCCGACGCCGCTCGGATCATGCGCCGGCTGGGCGCTCGACCGGCCGAGATCGCACGGATGACACGTCCGCCGAGTGGTCGCTCGGCCGGAGGCCGTTTGGTCGCGCGTCAGCCGAGCGTGCTCAGGTCCAGCTCGCTCAGCTCACTGCGCGAACCGACGCCGAGCTTGGGGAACGCCCGGTACAGGTGGTTGCCGACCGTACGCGGGCTCAGGAACAGCTGGGCCCCGATCTCCCGGTTCGACAGGCCCGCCGCCGCCAGCCGTACGACCTGGCTCTCCTGCGGGCTCAGCAGGCCGGCCGGACCGGGGGTAGCGGAGACGGCGTCCTCGCCGGAGGCGCGAAGCTCGGCGCGGGCGCGCTCGGCCCACGGCGCCGCCCCGAGGTGATCGAACATCTCGAAGGCCGCGCGGAGGTGTTCGCGCGCCTCGGCGCGGCGCCGTTTCCGGCGGAGCCACTCCCCGTAGAGGAGCTCGGCGCGGGCGTGCTGGAAGGGCTGGTCGGGGATCACCTCATGCCCGTAGAGGCGCACCGCCTCCGCGTAGTAACGCTCGGCCTCGTCGTCCGGGACGAGCAGTGCCCGGCACCGGGCCACCACCGCCGCGGACCACGGCCGCCCGATCGCGGTGGCCCAGCGGTCGAGCCGGTACATCGGCTCCTCGGCGTAGTCCGGCAGTCCGGCGCGGGCCGCCGCCTCGATCACCTCGGGGGCGGCGTACAGCGCGACGGTCTGGTGCCGGCGGCCTCCGTTCCAGATCGGGCCGAGTCGTTGGAAGGCCGGCAACGGACGGCGGCGGCCGAGGTGCAGCAGGCCCGACGCCCATGACGCCATCACCCGGCCGGCCTCGCCCGCCCCCTCGGCGCCCCGGACCAGCCGGTCGCAGAGCTCGTCGTCACCCTTGATCGCCGCCAGCCAGGCCACGACCCCGCCGAGGTACTCGACGCGGTGGGCCTGCCCGATGTCGCGTGCGACGTCGAGGGCCTCGGCGGCGGCCGAGGCGGCCTCGTCGAGCCGGCTGCGCAGCATGTGGGACTGGGCGAGCAGCGCGAGCGCCTGCGGCAGTACCCCGATCAGGCCGTGCTCGCGGCAGTGGGTGACGGCCGCGGCCGCCAGCTCGACGGCGCTCACCTCGTCGCCCATCATGAGGCTCAGGGACACGGCGAGCAGGCGCTGGTCCATGTCGTCGTCGGGCGCCGCGCGCAGGGACGCGACCGCGTCCCGGACCGAGCCGAGGTCGTCGACGACCTCGTCCGCCAGCACGGACGCGACGGTGCTCATTCCGCGCGCGACCCTGTCCTCGCCGATCTCCCGCAGGCCGTCGACGACGGCCGAGGCGAGTTCGGCGTCGCCGGCGAACGACGCGTTCCGGCCGGCCTGGTGCAGCATGCGGGCGGCGCCCGTCGCGTCGACGGCCCCGAGCCGCCGGGCTCCCTCGACCATGATGCGCCCGGCGCAGCCCGGAGACCCCCGCTCGAACTCGACCGAGGCGCGAACGCGGTCGATGCGTGCGCGGGCCCTCGCGTCGTCGGCGAACGGCAGGGCCTGGTCGGCCAGGGCCGTCGCCCGGCCGAACTGCCCGGCCTGGATCGCGAGCTCCGCCGCGGACGACAGCCGGCAGGCCGCGCGGCGGGGGTCCGAGGTGAGCTCCGCGGCGCGTTCGTACGCCGCCGACGCCACCGCCGCGCCCTGGCGCTTCTGCGCCCGGCGGGCGACGATCTCCAGTTCGTCGGCGACCTGGTCGTCCGGCCTGGTCGCGGCGGCGGCCAGATGCCACGCCCGCCGGTCGGCGTCCTCGGGCCGCTCCAGGACGCCGGCGATCGCCCGGTGCGCGGCGACCCGCCGGGCGTACGGCGCGCACTGGTACGCGGCCGCCCGGATCAGCGGGTGCCGGAACGCCACTGTGGTCGTCGACACGTGGAGCAGGCCGGCCCGTTCCACCGCCTCGAGGTCTGCAGGGGTGGCACCCAGCCGCTCGGCCGCGCGCAGCACCACCGCGACGTCTCCGGTGTCGTCGGCGGCGGCGGCGAGCAGCATGGCCCGCGCCGCCTCGGGGAAGCCGTTGATCTGCCGCTGGAACGCCTCCTCCACCCGGCTCGACGGGGGCGCCCCGTCGACCGCGAACGCGAGGGGTCCCAGCCGGCCGGATCGCTGGTCAGGGGTGAGCATGTTCGGCAGTTCGATGAGCGCGAGCGGGTTGCCGGCCGCCTCCTGGAGAATGCGCTGGCGGACCTGCGGGTCCAGGTCCCCGGCGTACTGCGCGAGCAGGTCCTCGGCCGCCTCCGGGGTGAGCCGGCCGAGCCGCAGCTCCGGGAGGTCCGTGCCGGTCAGCGCGGGCGCGTCGTCCCGTACGGCGAAGATCATCGCGACGGCGTCGGCCTCCAGACGCCGCGCGGCGAACGTCAGCGCGTCGGTCGAGGCGCCGTCGAGCCACTGCGCGTCGTCGATCAGGCAGAGGACGGGACGGTCGTCGCCGAGGTCGGACAGCAGGGTCAGCACCGCGAAGCCGATGAGGAACCGGTCACGGACCGACGCCTCGCCGAGCCCGAACGCGCTGCGCAGCGCCTCGGCCTGCGTGGGAGGCAGCCGGTCGACGCGGTCGAGCACAGGCCGCAGGAGAAGCTGCAGCGCGGCGAACGGGAGTTCGCTCTCCGACTCGACCGCCCGTACCTGAAGCACCCGCATCCGGGACGCCTCGGCGGCGGCGTGCGCCAACAGGACCGACTTGCCGATGCCCGCCGCGCCACGCACGACCAGCGCCCCGCTCCGTCCGGACCGGGCCGCGTCCAAGAGCCGCGAGATCTCCCGCTGCTCCCCCGAACGTCCGTACAGCATCGACCTCTCCCGGCAGTTGCGCGCCTATGGACTCAAAGGTCACGGCCGTTGCTGTGATCTTAACGATCAGTTATAGGAAGTGGTGGGATTTCGCCTCATACGGCGGATCTCGATGACTCAATCGGAACCCATGGCGGTACTCAAGCCGAGAGCGGCTGCCATCGCCCGCGACTTCACCAGCGTCTCCTCGAACTCCGCGGCGGGATCGGACGCCGCGACGATCGCACCGCCCACGCCGAAGCCGACCATCTCGGGCGTGATCACGATCGTACGGATGACCATGCCCAGGTCCACAGCACCGCTGAGGGAGAACCAGCCGAGCACGCCGGAGTACACGCCGCGCGGCCCCTCCTCCAGCCGGTCGATGATCTCCATGGTGCGCAGCTTCGGCGCACCGGTCATCGACCCGCCCGGGAACGCCGCCCGTACGCAGTCCACCGCCGAAATCCCGGGCCGCAACGTGCCCCGGACGGTCGACACCAGCTGATGCACCGGGGCGTACGACTCGACCGCGAACAGGCGCGGGACGTGGACCGAGCCGACCTCGCAGACGGTGCCCAGGTCGTTGCGCACCAGGTCGACGATCATCAGATTCTCCGCGCGGTCCTTCGCGCTGTCGCGCAGTTCGCGGCGGAGCGCCGCATCCTCCTCCGGCGTTGCGCCGCGCGGCCGCGTGCCCTTGATCGGTTTGGACTCCACGACCCGGTCGGCGCCGACGGTCAGGAAGCGCTCCGGCGAGGCGCTGAGCACCGCGACGCCCGGGAAGTCCAGCAGCGCGCCGTACGGCACGGGACTGATCCGGCGCAGGAACCCGTACGTGCGCAGCGGATCGACGGACACCCGGGTGACGGCCATGTTGGTCAGGCAGATCTCGTACGACTCGCCGTCGCGGATCTCCTGGTGACACTCGGCGATCCGCTTGAGATAGGCCTCCTCACCGTGCCGCAGCACGTACGGCACGGCCGGCACATGATCCGGCGTGGACAGCACCCGGCCTGGTACGGACCGCATTCGGTCCGCCGCGGACGGCCCGCCATCAGCTGCGGACGACGCGCCATCAGGTACACGCGGCACGCCATCAGCTGCCGACGGCGCACGATCAGCTGCGGACGGCATGCGGTCAGGCGCGGACGGCGCAGCATCAGCTGCCGAGGGCAGACGATCAGCTGCGGACGGCGCGCGATCAGGTGCGGACGTCCGGCGTACGCCGCCGACTGGCAGGAGGCGGAGCCGGGCCTCGGTGGCGTCGAGCCACGCCGCGGCGCGCGGGTCGTCGCCGCCCTCGCCGAGGCACAGCAGGAAGCAGGAATCCTCCTCGTGGTCGATCACGACGGCGCGATCGGCGAAGAGCAGGGCGGCGTCCGGCGTCGGAGCGTCGTACACGTCGGCGCCGCCGGTCTCGGCCTTCAGCTCGTAGCCGAGATAGCCGACGTAGCCGAGGGCGAAGTCGAACGGCAGGCGCTCGTCCGGAGGCAGGGCGCGCTCCCGGAGCCGGGCGTCGAGGTAGTCGAGGAACGGCCCGGGGGCGAGCTCGACGGGCCGGTCCGGGCGGTGCACGCGTACGGTGCGCTCACGCGTCCGGTACGTGACGAACTCCGCGAGCGGCCCGGTGCCGTCACCCATGATCGAGAAGCGTGACCCGACCCCGGCTCCGGCCGCCCCGTCCAGCCAGAAGCTCCGCGAACGGCCGGCGAACAACTCACGGTAAGCGGTCTCCGGATCGGGCGCCCGATCGAGCCGCCGCACCTCGAGCCGGTACGGCGGCTCGGACCGGGAACGGACGGCATCCCCCGGGACCGCCTCAGACCGGGGCCCGGCGGTCCCCTCCGGAGCCACCTCAGACCGGGACCCGGCGGGATCTCCCGGGATCGACTCGGACCCGGCCTCAGCGGCACGCCCCGAAGCCACCTCGGATCCGGACGCGGCGACGTCTCCCGGGACCGCCTCAGACCCGGCCCCGGCGACACCTCCCGGAGCCACCTCGGATCGGGGCGCGGCGGCGACCGCCGGAGCCGACTCGAGCCCGGAGCGGGCGGCGAACGCCGGAACCGCCTCGGGCCGGGCCTCGGCGGCGGCCGCCGAGGCCGGCTCGGCACCGGGCGGGGCGGCGGCCGGTCCCGGCCCGGGCCGAGGAGGGCCGCTGAGGTCGCGGAAGTTGGCGAGCAGTTCGCGGCCGTACTCGGTGCCGATCGACTCGGGGTGGAACTGCACGCCCCACAGCGGCCGCGTCCGGTGGCGTACCCCCATGAGCACCCCGTCGGCCGTCCAGGCGGTGGCCTCGAACTCCTCCGGCAGCGAGGTCACGGCCAGCGAGTGGTACCGCACGGCCGTGAACGGCGACGGAAGCCCGGCGAACACGCCCTGCCCGGTGTGGTGGATCGCGGACGGCCGGCCGTGCACGGGCTCCGGAGCGTGCTCGACCACGCCGCCGAGTAGCTCACACATTCCCTGGTGGCCGAGGCACACGCCGAGCAGGGGCAGGTCCCACTCACGGATCGGGCGGGCGCTCACCCCGAAATCCCGCTCGCGATCCGGGCGTCCGGGACCGGGTGAGATGACGACGTTGTCGAAGTCGCGGGGGTCCAATGCCGCCCAGTCGACGTCGTTGCGTACGACCACCGGCGGCCGTCCGTTCACCTCGGCCAGCAGGTGGAAGAGGTTGTAGGTGAAGGAGTCGAAATTATCGATCAGCAGTGTTCGCATCGAGACTCCGGAACCCCCTGTTCAGTCGCATGGTATGCGGTGCCGCACATGGGTGGCGTCCGCTGGAGCCGGGTGGGAACTCGTCCGGGCGATCCGGGTGATAGCGGGTGACCATGGTCCACACGAGACCGGAGACCGGATGAGAACAGAGCCGTACGGGGCCGCGACAGCGGGGCGGAGTATCGACGACGCCACGCTGATCGAGCGGTCCCTGCGAGATCCCGAGGCGTTCGCGCAGTTGTACGACCGCCATGCCCCGCACATCCATCGTTACGTGACCCGCAGGCTCGGGGCGGGAGCCGCCGACGACGTGGTGGCCGACACGTTCCTCGACGCATTCCGGCAGCGCGGCCGGTACCGCTCCGACCGGGCGGACGCCCGGCCGTGGCTGTACGGCATCGCCGCGAACCTCATCGGGAGGCACCGCCGCGCGGAGACGCGGATGCTCCAGGCGTGCGCCCGGGCGGGGATCGACCCGGTCGCGGAGAGCTACGCCGACCGCGTCGACGACCAGGTGGCCGCCGCGGCCGTACGGCGGCCGGTCGCCCGGGCGCTCGCCGCCCTGTCCCCGAAGTACCGCGAGGTCCTGCTGCTCATCGCCTGGGCCGACCTGTCATACGAGGAGACCGCCGAGGCGCTCGGGATCTCGATCGGGACGGTCCGGTCGCGGCTGCACCGGGCCCGCAAGAAGGTGCGCGAGGCGCTCGGCGGACAGGACCCCACATCCAGCATTGAGGAGATCGGCAAATGAACGACCTGGATCTGGTTCGCGAGATGCGCGCTGACGCCCCGGAGCCGTCGGCCGACCAGCTCGCCGGCGGACGGCGACGCCTGCACGCCGCCATCCACTCCCCGGCCGCGTCCGCGGCACGCTCGCGGCCCGCCCTGTTCCGGCGGCCCGCGCTCCTCGCCGGCGGCCTGGCCGTCACCGCCGCGGCCGCCGCCGTCGCAGCGACGGCCGGCGGATCCGGGCCGGACGGCCATGTCACCACCCGGCCGTCGCCGCTCCGGCTGACCGCGGCCACCGAGGTGCTGAACAAGGCCGCGCAGACCGTCGAGAAGCAGCCAGAGCCGGTGCTCAAGCCACACCAGTGGATCTACTACAAGTTCTCCCAATACGGCCGCGGCGCCGGCGTGAAGACCGATGAGTCGTGGGAGCGGCTGGACGGTATGCAAGATGCCGACGTCATGGGCTCAAAGGTCGTCGTCCATCGGAAGGACAAGGCGGCCGAGCCGAAGGAGGACACACCTCTCGGGGCGTACCAACTGCTCGCCTCGTTGCCCACCGATCCCCACGCCATGCTCGCGACCCTCTACGACAAGGTCGGGTCCAAGCCGGGCTCTCCGGGTTCGAGCCGAGATGAGCGGGCGTTCGAGAACATCCAGCAACTGCTGTGGAACTCCGAAGCGGGTGCCCCGCCGCGCATCCAGGCGGCGCTCTACCGGGCCCTGGCGCAACTACCCGGCGTCAAGGTCCAGGCCAACGTCGAGTACGCGCCCGGGCGAACGGCCATTGGCGTCTCCGACCGGCCGGACTCCGCACTGCTTCTGGACCCGAAGACCTACCGGATGATCGGCTCGGCGTACATCAGCACCGGAGCCCGTCAGTCCAAGGCGCGTACCCGGGATGGAGCGCTGAAGAAGGGATACTCCCCAGATCTCCCGGTCCAGCCCGCCGGCACCGTCCTTTCCGCCGTCTTCCGCAGCACAGTGACCTTCGTCAGCGCTCCTGGCAACCGCTGACCGGCGACTCGTTCGGAAAGGCGTCGTCACCGCCGTCACGTACGACAGCGGGACCGACATGGAGCGCTCGGTCGTCCAGCACTGGGACGGCCGGGCCTGGCGAACGGTCGGCCCGACCGGTGACAATCAGAACCTTCGGCGGTCCAGGCCGGTCGCACGTGGGTCGACTCCGTCACCGGCTACGTCCGCGGCAACGTGAAGTGGAAGTCGACCTGATCAGGTCTCGCGGAGGATCCGATGCAGGATCTTCACCGAGGCGTTCGGCGGCTCGGCCTCGATCACGACGCGGTTGAGCACGTGCCAGTAGTGGTCGACGTCCGCGGTCTTCGTGGCGTAGACGGCGTTGGTGAGCTGCTCGAGGTAGACGACGTCGTGGATGTCGTCCTCGGGGAAGCGCAGCAGCGTGATCGGGCCGCCGGCCGCCGCGTGGCCGCCCGCGCTGAACGGCATGACCTCGATCGTCACGTTGGGCAGCTCCGCCACGTCGATGAGGTGGCGGAGCTGGGCCCGCATGGTCGCCGCGCCGCCGATGGGGCGGCGCAGCGCCGCCTCGTCGATGACGGCCCAGAGCTTGGGCGGGTTGGGCCGGTCCAGCAGGAGCCGCTGCCGCTTCATCCGCAGCGCGACGCGACGGTCGATGGTGGTCTCGGAGTGGTCGCCGTGGGCGAGGCGGACGACGGCTCGGGCGTAGTCGGGCGTCTGCAGCAGGCCGGGGACGAACTGCACCTCGTAGGTGCGGATGACGCTGGCGGCCTGCTCCAGCCCGAGGTAGTCCTCGAACCAGCGGGGGACGACGTCGGCGTACTCCCGCCACCACGGCGGCGCGGTGGCCAGTTCGGCGAGGGTCAGCAGGGTCATGCGCTCGGCCTCGTCCTCCACGCCATAGAGGGTGAGCAGCTCGGCGACGTCACGCTGCTTGAAACCCCGCCGCCCCAGCTCCAGGCGGCTGATCTTGGAGTGCGACGCGTGGATCGCCGCTCCGGCGCTCTGGCAGGTGAGGCCCCGGGCCTCGCGCAGCCGGCGCAGCTGGGCGCCGACGAGCATCCGCAGCACCGTGGGGCCGGCCTGACGATAGGCCAGCAGAGCGCTGCCGGCCACGCCACCGCCGAGGGGGACAGTGACCATGCCGCCTCTCCGCTCCACAGTCGTCGCCGACATTGATCGCGTTCGAAGCCTCTCACGATAGCCTCGGCCGTGCGAACCGGATTGGTCGGTTTGCCCTATGGCATCCCCCCGCGGCATCGAGGAAAGGTTTTCCCCGTGACCGACGAAGCGCCTGCACCTCAGACCCCCGGAACCGCCCCGTCTCCGTCCGACCGGCAGCCCCCTCCCGAGATCGACATGACCGTGCCGCACTCGGCCCGGATCTGGAACTACTGGCTCGGCGGGAAGGACAACTATCCCGTCGACCGCCAGGCCGGCGATGAGTTCCGGGAGATCTTCCCCGGCATCGTCGACGCCGCCCGCGCCGTCCGGCACTTCCTCGCCCGCGCGGTCCGTCACCTGGCGGGGGAGGTGGGGATCCGGCAGTTCCTCGACATCGGCACGGGGCTGCCGACGGTGGACAACACCCACGAGATCGCCCAGCGGGTGGCGCCCGAGACGCGGATCGTCTACGTCGACAATGACCCTCTCGTGCTGGCGCACGCCCGCGCCCTGCTCACCAGCACGTCCGAAGGCGCCACCGACTACATCGACGCGGACGTGCGCGACCCCGACCGCATCCTGGAGGCCGCCGCCGCGACGCTGGACTTCGACCGTCCCGTGGGGCTGATGCTGCTCGGCATCATGGGCCACATCGACGACCGGGAGAACCCGCACGGGATCGCACGGCGGCTGCTGGACGCCCTGCCGTCCGGCAGCTACCTGGTGCTCAACGACGGCACGAACACCGACCCGAAGCGCCGGGAGGCGCACGATCGCTACAACAGCGGCGGCGCGATCCCGTACCACCTGCGCTCGCCGGAGGAGATCACCCGCTTCTTCGACGGCCTGGAACTCCTGGAGCCCGGCGTGGTGCCGGTGTCCCAGTGGCGTCCCGAGCACAGTCCCTTCGGGCTCCCGCCCCGGGTCGAGACGCTCGGCGGCATGGGCCGCAAGCCCTGACACAGAGGACGGTCAGGGCTTCCGGCCGACACCGCCGTACACCGGCACCTCCTCGACGGGAGCCGTGGCCTCCGGGCGCCACAGCGGGCACGACACCACCCCCGGCTCGACGAGTTCGAGGCCGTCGAGGAACCCGGCGATCCGCTCCGGGCTGCGAAGGTTGTACGGGACCGCGCCGCCGGCGTTGTACTGACGGGTCGCCTCGACGTACGCCTCGTCCGTGTCGGTCCCGTCCCGGACCGCGAGGTGACTGCCGGGCGGAAGCGGGTCGAGCAGCCGCCGTACGATCGACCGGGCCTCGTCGTAGTCGGCCACGTGGGCGAGGACCCCCATCAGGATGACCGCGACGGGCCGGTCGAAGTCGAGCGTCCGGGCCGCGGCCCTCAGAATCTCCTCCGGCTCGTGCACGTCGGCGT
This sequence comes from Actinoallomurus vinaceus, assembly GCF_039542055.1. Lineage (NCBI taxonomy): Bacteria > Bacillati > Actinomycetota > Actinomycetes > Streptosporangiales > Thermomonosporaceae > Actinoallomurus > Actinoallomurus vinaceus. Next base: position 194,093 of record NZ_BAABHK010000016.1, on the reverse strand, counting down.
GGACGAACTGGGTCGTGCCCTCGGGCACTCCGGTGAGCAGCGCCCGGGCGTGCGCGAACACCAGCGGGTCGTTGTCCACGTACACGACCCGCGTCTCGGGCGCCACGCGCTGCGCCACCTCGTGGGTGTTGTCGACGGTCGGCAGGCCCGAGCCGATGTCGAGGATCTGCCGGACCCCCGCCTCTGCGACGAGGTGACGGACGACGCGGCCGAGGAAGCGCCGGCTGACCCGCGCCAGGTCGACGATCTGCGGGAACAACTCCCGGACCCGGTCCCCGGCCTCCCGGTCCACCGGGTAGTTGTCCTTGCCGCCCAGCCAGTACCCGAAAATCCTTGCCGAGTGGGGCACCGTCGTGTCGATCTCGGGCACCGGGGATCGTTCGTCGGACATCGTCGCTCCTCCGCTGGTCGGGTCGACGCCGTCAACGTAACCCCGCCGTCGGTGGCGATCGGGCCGGTACGGCCACAGGTGGCCGGAGGCGCTTAGGGCGGCCGGTAGAGGTCAAGCAAGGGATCATGAACAGAGCAGCGATCCTGTGCGGCATCACGGTCCTCGCGAGCGCGCTCGGCACCCCGGCGTCCGCGTCGACGCCCGCCCCGGCGCGGACGGCCACCTACACGATCCCCGGCGACAAGGTCTTCCCGGAAGGCGTCGCCGCCGACGCGGCGAGCGGGGTCTTCTACGTCAGCGGCACCACCGACGGGACCATCTACCGCGGCCGCCTCGACCGCCCAGGACTGGAGGTGTTCCTGCCCGGCGGTACGGACGGCCGTACGACCGCGATCGGCCTCAAGCTGCGCGCGGGCCGCCTGTACGTCGCGGGCGGGGCGACCGGCCAGATGTGGGTGTACGACACCCGGTCCCGCGCGCTGGTCCGCCGCTTCGACACCGGCCTGCGCAGTGGCACCTTCGTCAACGACGCGGCCTTCGACCGGGCCGGAAACGCCTACTTCACCGACTCGACCGCGCCCGTGCTGTGGCGGGTCCCGGCGTCGGCGGTGCGCACCGGCGGGGCGACCGCTCCGGCCCAGCGCTTCCTCGACCTCACCGGCACCGTCGTACGGTACGAGTCCGGATTCAACCTCAACGGCATCGCCCCCGAGGCGGACGGCCGCCACCTGCTGACGGTGCAGAGCAACACCGGGAAGCTGTTCCGGATCGACCTGCCGACGCGGAAGGTCACCGAGGTCGCCGTCACGGGAGGGGCGCTGACCACCGGCGACGGGCTGCTGCGGCTCGGCCGGCGGGTGCTCGTCGTCCGGCACATCGCTACCGCGACCGAGCACGTCGAGGGCGTCGTCGCGCTCACGGTCCGCGGATCGACCGCACGCGTCCGGTCCACGTACACGGACCCGACCTTCCACTGGCCGACGGCGGCGGCCCCGGCGCGCGGCCGCATCCTCGTGGTCAACTCCCAGTTCGACCGCAGGTCGGCCGGCCAGCCTCCGACACTCCCCTTCACCGTCAGCGGCGTCCCCCTTCACCGCATCACCTACTAAGGAACAGCCGGCGCGCCTAACGGACAAGGCCCCATCCCTTTCCGGATGGGGCCTGACCCACGCGCCTAGGCGAGTGGGTCCGCTCCTTCGCCCACCGGGCCAAGGAGATCGCGGCGTCGGCCAGGCCGTGTCGTTCCTGCATGAGGTCGACGCCATCAACCGCCGCCGCCGCGCCCGTACGGTCGACCTGGTTCGCGAACTGCTCGGCGGCCGGATCGCGGCCTCGGGCGCGGCGTTCAAGCCGAACTCCGACGACATCCGCGACGCGCCGGCGCTCGACGTCGCCCGTACGATGCACGGCCTCGGCGGGCACGTCCGGGTGCTCGACCCGGCGGCGCTGCACAACGCCCGGCGCGCCTACCTCGAACCGCGGCACGGCGACAGCGCGCTGGACGTCGCCCACGACGCGGATGTGGTCGTCCTGCTGACCGAGTGGGCGGAGTTCCGGGAGATCGACCTGGAGGCCCTCGGCCAGGTCGTCCGGCACCGCCGGATCGTCGACGGCCGGCACGCCCTGGACGACGACGCCTGGCCCTCCGCCGGCTGAGAGTACCGCGCCCTCGGCCGCAACTGAGCGTCCGCGCTCCTCGTCCTAGCGCCGAATGGGAAGAGGCGGTTACCGGGACGAGGAGACGCGGCGATGGGGAGTGGCGGGTGCGGGCTCCCCTAACTTCGAACTGCTGACTTTTCGCCTCTATTACGGACACTCGCCCGATACTTACGCGGTTGTGCGTCACGCATGCTTACGCTAGTTTTACTTTGCTTGACACAGCCAGAAGCAGCGCATCAGGGGGCCGATGCGATGACGCATCCGAAGAATTCAGCGGGGACTTCGCACCTTCCGCCGCTCGATCCTCCGTCACAGTCCCACCCTGAATCTGCGCCGAGCGACTTGCCCTCACTGCTCGCCCGGCCGATCACATCCGGATCGCCGACGACTCACCCGTGGGGCCAAAGGCCATGGCCAAGCGACGGCAAGGAGAAGATCAGTCCGTCCGTACATCGGGACAGACTACGAGAGCTGGCCCGTCGGCTACAGCGAGATCTCAATCGCTATGAAAGGCTCGCAGGTCACCTCCGCCGGGCCGGGAACCTGAACGCCGCCGACATCGGGCAATGGCAGGCCGCTCAGGATCTCCACACGACACACCAGGAGGCGCACGGGGCCCTACGCCAGCTGTTCGACGCGCACGTGAACGCGTATGCGAGTCTCATCGCTCGGATCAATCAGACGGCCCAGGCGTACGACGATGCGGAATGGGAGACCACCACAGCGATTCGGAAGATCGAAGGTGACATGCACCACCCCGAGGCCGATCCGGCCGCCGTCACCTCAGACGGAGCTCCGAAGCCGCTCAACTATTAGATAGGAGGGCCGCTGGTGCCATCTGAGGTAACAAGCGCGGGAGTTCAGGCCGCCGCCCCCAGGGTGGGCGACGTTCAGTATGGCGCGCAGACGATCGAGAACTGGGCCAAGGCGACGAGACCGGGTCGCGTGGCGGCCAGCGGCAAGGCGTTCAACAACTTCGGCGAGGGCTTGCACGAGTCCCTCGAGCTCCTGTACCGCACCGCCCAGGACCTCGCGGAGGTATGGGGCGGCGAGCCGTCGGCGACTGCAGCTCAAACCCAGCTGCAGCAGTTGTACGTGTCGGCCAAAGAGATCGGTGAGGCCAGTAAGAGGGTCGGTGGTGCGCTGCGGCAGCACGGCGAGGCGGATCTGCCGAAGCTGAAGGCCTACTTCAGCTCGTCGGAATGGACCCAGATAAAGAACAACTCCACGCCGGTCCAGATCACCGGGGTGCGCCCAGGACCAGGCGGGTCTCTCGCCCCCCAATACGGCATGGGAAGCGCGGATGAGGCGGCGGCCAACAAGCTCGGCGAGCACAATGGCACGATCTCTGCCGCGTACACCACCATACCCAAGTGGTACTCCGTGACGCTCCCGGTGGCCTGGGACCGAGGAGGCCACAGCAACGTCCCCACGCATGGACCAACCTCACCCGGCGGCGGTGCTCCTTCGGGCTCACCAAGGCTCGGAGGGGGCGGAGGAAAGCTGCCAGGCGGAGGAAGCCTCCCACACCCACACGTGCCCAAAATGCCGACCCCCAGCGACGGCACGGTCCCGAGCGCAAACGGGAACGGCACTCAACTGTCGGGACTCCAACCGGGGGGCGGGACGCCGATGCCTCCTGGCCTGCCCAGCGGTCCGACGCTGGATCCAGGGATTGCGCGTGGCCCGCTGTCAGGGGGGGCCGGCCCAGGTGGCGGCGTGTTCTCGCCCGGCGTCCCCGGGCCGGGTTACTCGTCCGGCCCCGGAGTGGTACCTCCGGTCGGTGGTCGCGGGATCGGCGGAGCGGAATCCGCGGCCGAGGCGGAGACGGCGGCTGCTCGTAACCTCCAGCGAGGAGCGGCGGGCCAGGTCGGCATGGTCCCGTCCGGCGGCGCGGCCGGTGACAAGAAAGAGCGCCAGCGAACCACCTGGATGTCCGAGGACGAAGAGACGTGGCAGCCCAGCGACATTCCGGAGGTTCCCGGACTGATCAGCCGGCCGCCGGCGACGCGTAAAGCCGAACCGGATGAGGACCTGGACTTCTACGAAGAAGAACTCGATCTTTAATGCTCCGACTTCGTCGATCGGTGATGGCAACGTCGATTCTGTCAGCGATGCTCATCATCGGGCCGGCCCCCGTCGGAAGCGCAGCCGGTGCCCGGTCCGACGAATGGTGGCTGGACAGTTGGGGGATGGAGAAGATCTGGCCGGTCACCAGGGGAGCCGGCGTCACCGTCGCCGTTCTCGATTCCGGAGTTAATGCCGGGCTTCCGGAACTCGCGGGGGCTGTGCTGCAGGGTGGCGACACCACAGGTGGCGACTCAGACGGGCGTAAGGATCTCGACGACGAGCACGACGGCCACGGCACGGCCATGGCCGCGTTGATCGCGGCGCGTCCGCAGGCTGACGGTTTCGCCGGCGTCGCGCCGGAAACTCATATTCTTCCGGTACAGGTCAGCTATGGGCCAACCACTTCCGTCGCACAAACAGCGCTGGTACGCGGCATCCGTTTCGCGGCCGACCATGGAGCTCAGGTCATCAGCATATCCCTGGGCATGAATGGCGAGATGATCCCGAACCACTGCCCGGACGACCTCCAGGCAGCGATCGCTTATGCCGCACAGCGCGATATCGTCGTCGTCGCCGCCGCCGGGAACTCCGGCGACGAATTGAACGATCACGAGTACCCGGCCGCCTGCGCCGGCGTCGTGGCCGTGGGAGCCGTGGATTCGGCCAACAGGCCGTGGTCGAAGACCCAGCGCCAGGATTACGTCACGGTCGCCGCTCCTGGTGTCCACATCGGATGGCTTGCCTCGAGCGGAAAGTACTACCCGAACGGATGGGGCACCAGTCAGGCCACGGCATTGACCGCTGCCGGGGTTGCACTGGTCCGGTCGGTAAATCGCTCGATGTCGGCGCGGACCGTCGTTCAGCGAATGATCGCGACCGCGAATCCCACCGCGAATACTCTTCCAGACAGCCGTACAGGTTACGGGGTCTTCCGGATTCACCGCGCGTTGGACACCGCTGACTTCCCGGTCAGAGCCGACGCCCCGAACCCCGTGTATCAGCGGTTCGATCAGTGGATGGCCAGGCAGCGAGGCTCCTCCTCCCCGAGCAGCAATGAGCATCAAGGAAAAGAGAAGAAGCACCATTCACTCTCGATAGTGTACAAGTATGGTGCAGTTTCCGCTCTTGCTGTTGCCGTGATGGGCATCTTGGTCGGCCTTTACCGTCGGAGACGTGTCGCCGGTTAGCGGTGGCCACCGATAAGGAGTTCAATCAAATGACGTCTAACCGCGACCTATGGGTCCGCGACATTAGCATGCTGCGCAAATTGGGCAGCCATGACATGCAGAGTGTCGCCGACAATGTCGGATCACGCTCAAAAGAGGTCTCCTCCTACAAGCTGGACTCTGCCGCGTTCGGGGAGTTCGACTCACTCCGCTCAGAGATTGAGAGCACCTACGACAACGCGTGGAAGACGCTGCAGGAAAAATTGCAGAAGGCGCACGAGGGCCTCGCCGAAACCGCCCACGGGTTGGTCAGCATCGCCGATCACTACGCGAAACTCGAACGCACAATGTCTCACTAGGGCGTCGAGCGACGTCGAACCGATCGAATCAGCACTCGAAAGGAAGAGCGTGAATCTAGGCGAACTCCAGAGGCTGGCCAGTCTCAGCGGACTTCCGCTACTGGACGCCACCGCCCAGGTGACGGGACAGCCCCTACCCTCGAAGGCCGCAAAGCGTCTTACCTCACTACAGCCGAACTCTTTGGACTCTCTTACCGGCAAATGGAAGGAGACGGCCAATCGTCTCACGGATCACGTGAATGAGCTGCAGCAATCCGTGGCGACGATCCTGAGCAACTGGAACGCACCCGACAGCTTCGATCAGTATTCCAGCGAAATGCATCAAGCGTTGGACCACCAGAGAACCGCGATGAACGACCTCAACGGAGTGATCGATAACCTCAAGACCGCACTCTCCACAGCCAAGCAGGATACGTTCGACCGCTTCGAGATTGTTGCTGCTGCCCTCATAGGAATCATCCTCGCCGCACTGGCCTCCGTCACCATCGCTATCGTCACCGGAGGCACCATTCTGGCGGGATGCGTGGCTGCCGCGATTGCGCTCCTCATGGCATTGATAGCATTTATTGCGGCTCGCGAAAAGAGCCTACATAACGAGACTAAAACGCTACACTCGCAGATCAACCAGGTCAACAACCTGCTCAAGGGTCAGAACCTTCGAGAGGTCACGCCGCCACCGCCTCCGTCAATCAATTGGGACGGGTATCACTCGATTCACGAGCCGATTCCCACCGTCGAGGGCAGAGGCTAGAGCCGGCACGGAGCGAGGGTAATCGAGTCACCAATGGAACGCTACGAAGAAGAAGGCGTCCTCGCACGCCGCGACCAGATCCAAAACCTCGCAAACGAGTTGAAGAAACGCACATTCGTGGCCAGGTCCGAGGATGGTCTCGTCAAGGTCCGCGCCTTGGGCACTGGCGAGATCATCGGGCTCGAACTGGATCCGCGGATCTATCGCACACCTAACGCGGACGAACTCGCTGCTACGATAGTCAGAACGATTCAGAAGGCTGCTTCAGGAGCCGCTCGAGCGCACCTGAAAGGCCTGGAAGAAATAACCGGTGGGGCTTCTGGGTCATTTCAGGACCTTCTCAAGAACGCCAATGAACTGGCCGACAAGTTGTTCAAAGAGGCCGACGACCTTCGGCGCTGACGGTGTCGGCGACCATTGCGGACAGGAGTAGGAGTCCCGATTGCCACGAGAGACGGCAGCCGAGTTCAAGGTTAGGGCGGATTTCTCGCCCCTGCGATGGCTGATCCCCCTCTTCCCATTGGGAATATCCGCGATCACGATTGCGTTCGCCTACCAACTGGTTAGTGAGGACGGGTTTCGGTTCACGACTGGGGACGTACTGATGTTCCTGGTGGGCGCTCTCGCCCTCATCATGCTGAATTTGGTCATCAGTGGCATCTTCGCCCGGCGACCATTCGTCCGAGCGGATGACCATTCCCTGTCATTCCGCTCTCCCGGGGCCCTATCGACCAGTTATACCTGGGATCAGGTCAGGCGTATTGAGCTGCTCTACGACATGACGCTCAACCCGCCATCGCATGCTTTCGCGGTCAGAGGCGACGCCGGCCGCCCGGACAGCGTCATGAAGTTGCTCCACTTCTCGATGCCCGCGGAGACGATCCTCCGCAACCTGCAGCAGGTTGCCCCTTCAGAGGTTCAGTTCGTGTCCAAGGAACCTCCCGACAGGCCGCTCTTCCAGGAATAGTCCGCCCGGACGCCTCAGCGGAAGGCGTCGGCGTGTTCGACGGCCCACTCGCGGAACGTCCGCGCTGGCGCTCCGGTGATCTCCTCGACCGTGGAGGTGACAGCGGCGGGCTGGTCGTCGGCCCCACTCAGTAGGGCATCCACGAGCACGGGAGGCCAGCCGTCGGCCAGCATCCGCTCCCGCGCCACATCGGCCGGAGTCTTCTCGAAGCTCAGCGTACGGCCGATGGCCTCCCCGATGATCTGTACGCGCTGGGCCGTGGTCAGCGCGTCCGGGCCGGTCAGGATGTGCTTCGCACCAACGTGCCCGTCCTCGGTAAACACGCGAGCCGCAACGGCGGCGATGTCGGCCTCATGGATGATCGCCTTGGCGCCGGCGAAGGGATAGCGGACGACATCCCCGCCGCGAACCTGCTCCGCCCAACCGAGCGAGTTGGCGGCGAACGTTCCCGCCCGCAGAAACGTCTGCTCCAGACCGCTCTTCTCCATGAGCCGCTCCATGTCCGCATGGAACTGGTTGATCAGGTCGGCCTGACGTTCGGCCCCATCGTCCACGCCGAGCGAGGACAGATAGACGACGCGGCGGGCATGCCGCCCGATCGCCTCGATCACACCGGGTGCTTCCTCGGCCGTCAGGGACGGCCAAACGAGAAACACCGACTCGACGCCTTTGAGTGCACCTTCCAGGCTTTCCGGATCAGCCAGGTCCCCCGCGACGGCCTCGACCCCCTCGGGGAGGTCCGCCGCTCCGGGATCACGAGTGAGAGCACGGACCGGGACGTCCGCCGCCAACAGCCGAGTGACGAGGTGTCGACCGACATTGCCGGTCGCTCCAGTGACCAGGATCATGAGATTCCCCCAAGGCGGATCGTTTGCCGTCATGGAGGACCGTACGACCTCAACATAGGTTGAGGTCAACGTCGCGAACCGCTCCGCCAAGCCGTACCAGCAGCCTCCGCACTGCCTTCAGGACCTCCTCTAGACGAGCAGTGGAAAACGGACAGCCGGATCGGCCGTTGAGGACAGTGGACCTACGCGGCCGGAATCGCGTTTCACCTGCGAGAACGGCGGACGCCCTGTCGCGGCGTATGAGGCGACAGGGCGTCCGCCGCCGCTGCCCGGAGGCGAACGCCCACCCGGACGGGTTCCGCCCCCGGGTACTCCCCGTCTGAGCAGTACGACCTCGGCGGTCCGGGGCGGCGTCCGCCCGTCAGCCGGTGACGCGGGTGGTGCGGTACTGCGGTTCGGCGGCGATCTCGGTGTCGGTGAACCGCTCCAGCACCCACTGCTTCTGGGAGAACAGGCGGGTCTGGTCGGTGTGGTGCGGCGAGGTGGGGTTCGCCGACTCGGAGTAGGTCAGGATGGTCGATGCCCGTGGCCCGGCCGGGGTGAGGGAGACGGCCATGATGAAGCTGGAGCCGAACTGCACGTCGGGGTAGGTGCCGTCGGCCAGCACCATGCCGCCCTTTCCGCGCGTCGCGTCCCGGCCCAGGCCGTACGCGTTGCTGCCCGCGTCGGCCTTCGGCAGGACGGGGACCTTCGCCCGCGCGGTCCGTCCAGCTGACGGTGGGGTGGCGGTGGCGATCTGCTGGATGGCCTGCTGGGCGCCCTCGAGCTGGGTGACGTGGTACAGGTCCCGGTAGACGTCCAGCTCCGTCATCGGCCGCACCCATGCGGCGCCGCGGCAGGTCGGGTCCGGCAGCCGGGAGACTCCGGTGTCGCGGAGGTAGCGGTTGTAGCCCGCGACGTACCCGCGGACGAGGTCACGCACCTCCCGCGTCGGCCCGAGCGGTGCGGGCTGCGCGATGAGCCGGCGCACGGCATCGGACCGCAGTTCCGCCTGGTTGTACACATCGCTGGCAAGGTTCGTCGTGCGGGTCAGTGGGTCGTCGGTCTGGGCATCCGGCCGGAAGTACCGTGACCGCTCACCGGACAGCGTCACCAGCCGCGACGCCATCACGCACAGGTTGTCCTGCGCGAACGCGTACCCGTGTCCGAACCCCAGACCGCCGTAGTCCGCCGCCTTGATGTGCGGGATCCCGTACGAGGTCCGCCGGATCTCGGCGTGGTACGGCCCGGTCGGCGCGGCTTCCGCCGACGCCGTGAGAGCGACCGGGAGGGCGGTGAGCGACGCCACTGCGCCTGCGACGAGCTTCCATCTCATGGAGATCACCTCCCGCCCATCGTCCGAGGGGCCGGGACGCCGCGCATCGCCCCATTGACGGGTTCTGCCTGTCCCTCGGATGGACGACGCCGGTCGTCCTCAGGACGAGATCCGGCTCCCGGCAACCGACCACGGTCGTATATCGACTCAGTCCGGGCTCACTGGGCCGCGGACGCGGTCACCGATGTCGCGGGATCGAGCACCTGAACAGTGCGACCTTCGCCACCGTTTCTGGCGACTTCCGGGGGTGGCCTGATGCGGCGCTGACCACGCAGGGCCGGTCAGTGGCGGCCGAGGGGGCAGCGGGCGTCCCGGTCGCGGTTCGGGCAGCAGACGACGGCGAGGTCGACGTAGTTGCCGCCGGTGAGCCACCAGGCCCAGACGACGTCGTTGCCCCGCTGGAGGGTGTCGAGGGCGATCGCGGCCAGGGCCTGTACGTCCGGGGCGTGCCGCTGCAGCTCGGGGTGCAAGAGCGATGACCGGGTCTCGGCGTACTGCCGCTCCAGCCAGGCGACGGCCTCCACCGGGTCGTCCCAGGTGGCCTTGATGAAGCGGGCCGGCTTGGCCAGCCAGGCGGACGTGCGCTCGGGCGGAACCGGCGAGGTCTCGAACCCGACGCCGCCCGGCGACCGTACGGCGTCGAAGGTCTGAACGGCCTCCCCGGGCCCACGATAGGCGTACGCGTGGAAGTGCACGTGGCCCCCTCACCTGGCGGCGGCCTCGAGGCGGACGCCCAGGACCACCGCCCGTGCTCATGGGTCGCTCGCCGCGTCTGCCCAGTGCCACATCACGCCGTTGAGCTGCTCTTCCATGGTTTCATCTCCCCCAGAAGGAGGGATGCGCCGCGCCGGCTGATGAAGATCCCCCGACCGGCTCATGAGCACCTATCGGGCGTCCGCCGCGTCCTGTCGGCGACAGCGTGCTACGCCCCGGATCCGGCGAGAGACGACGCGTCTGGGAGACTGTGCCGATCTTGCAGTCGTCCCCGGGAGTCCTCGCCCGTGCATCGTCGCGCCCTTGTGTTCCTCCCACTCGCTCTGCTCGCCTTGAATGCCTGCCGCGACGGTTCCGAGCCCGGCGCCGCCTCGAAGGCCGCCCCGTCGTCTTCCGCGGCGAGCCCTTCCGCGAGCCCCACGGCGACCACTCCGACCCCGGCCCTGACGCATGCCAAGTCGCACCGGCCCGCTACCCCGTCGCGCTCCGCCCATACGCCGGCGCTCGCCGGTCCGGGAAAGAACTGCGGAACGATCCAGCCGCCGGGCAACGGCCCCACCGCCGTGGTCGGCGTGCTGAAAGGACGCGTCGCCTGCGCGACGGCGATGGCCGTCTTCCGCACCTACTACCGGACGGACACCCCGAAGCAGGGCAGCGCAGGCGTGGCGACGGTACGGGGCTGGCTCTGCGCGAGTAACTCGGCCGCCCAGACGAACATCACCGGCCGGATGTCCACCTGCCGGACCTCGACCACAACGGTCAGCGCCGACGTCATTCCCTGACGCCCGTCCGCGACTCCGGCCACCAACGCCGGAACGCCGGAGCCTCGAGATTCGCGGCCGACCCACCGTACGGACCGCCGACCCGCCGTATGGACGGCCGGTTCGGCGTACGGACGGCCGGTTCGGCGTGGCCTTTCGTCCGTTCTTCGTCCGTACGGCCCCTGGCCGGCGCCGGGTGACGTCGGCGCGAGGCCGATCGGGCTTCGCGCGCTCAGTGCCCCGGGCGGGCGATCGCCGCGTCGGCCGCGCCGGATCTCCGGCGCGGCCGATCCGGCCTCAGGAAGGGCCGCCACCGGGGGTCAGCACGACCATCGCGGGATGGCGTTGCGCGGCGAACGCCCCCCGTACGATCACCTCCTTGTACAGGGCGGCGATCCGCCCGGTGAGGATGAGCTCCAACGGTCTGTCGTCGGCCCGCACGTACTGCACCAGGGCGTCGTGTCGCCCCAGGCTGATGCACTGGTTGACGTACCGGAACGTGAACGGCCCCGGCTCGCGCCCGGCCAGGTCGCGGCCCACCGCGCGCGCCACCTGCCGGGCGGACGGCAGCGCGGTGGCGCACGCCATGCGCAGCTCCTGCCCGTCCGGCCGCCGCAGCACCGCCGCGTCGCCGATCGCGTACACCTCCGGGTGCGACATCGAGCGCAACGCCGAGTCGACGACCATCCGCCCCTGCTCGTCCACCGCGAACCCCGCGTCACGGGCCAGCGTGGACGCGCGGAACCCGGCGGCCCAGACGACGACGTCCGCCGGGACCTTCTCACCGTCGGCCAGCGACAGGCCGTCCGCGCCCACCTCGGTGACCCGGGCGTCCTCCCGGACGTCCACGCCGAGCCGGGCGAAGACGCTTCGCAGGTGCCTGCGGCCTCGTTCGGACAGCGCCGGGCCGAGCCGGCCGGCCGTCACCAGGCGCACCGTCCCCCGGGGCCGCGTCTCCCCCAGCTCGGCGGCCGCCTCGATCCCGGTCAGCCCGCCGCCGACCACCGCGACGGTGCCGTCGGCGGCGAGCCGCTCCCGCAGCCGTTCGGCGTCCTCGGCGGTGGCGAGCGGGTAGCCGTGCTCGACCGCCCCGGGCACGGCGCCGGCGTTCGACCCGCTGCCGAGCGCGTAGACGAGGATGTCGTAGCCGAGCCACCGCCCGTCGTCCAGCTCGACCGCACGCTCCACGGCGTCGATCGCGGTGACCCGGCCCACGACGAAGTCCACGGGCTTACCGTCGAGCAGCTCCGCGATCGGCCGCGTCCGTATCCGCTGCCCGGTCGCGACCTGGTGCAGCCGTACGCGCTCCACGAACCGGTCGCGGGCGTTCACCAGCGTCACCCGGGCGTCCCGGTGCCGCGCCGTCAGCCCGGCCGCGACCAGTCCCGCGTAGCCCGCGCCGAGAACCAGAATGCGCGCCGTCATCTCGCTCTCCCCTCTGTCGACGATGTGCCGTCAAGGGGGTGACTGGACAGCCGTGCCGTTTCGTGACGGTCGCGCCTGGTGACCGTGCTCACACCCGCCGCGCCGCGGTCACGGCACGCTCACGTCTCGCACGCTCGATCCCGTTCACACCCGCCACTGCGACGCGGGGTGTCCTACGCGCTCGGCACCGCCCGCTTCTGCCTCACGCTCGGCACCGCCCGCTTCTGGCTCGCGTTCGGTGCCGCTCACGCCTGCCGGGACTCCGCGTGGGTCTCCTGCGCCGACGCGTACGCGAGCTTGTCGGGGTTGAGGACGCCGCGTACGCCGACGATCCGGTCTCCGGCGAAGTCGAAGCAGACGATCAGGTACAGGTCGCCCGCCTGGTGCACCACGATCGCGGGTTCGCCGTTGACCGCCCGGATCGACACCTCGATGCCGACCGCGCGCGGGTGGTTGGCCAGCCCGCAGTACAGGCGCGCGACCGGGGCCGCCCCTACGACCGGGTGCCGCGCGGCCGAGGTCTTGCCGCCGCCGTCCGACCAGGCGACGACGTCCTCGGCGAGCAGCCGCTCCAGCCCGGCGACGTCGCCGTCCCCCGCCGCGGCGACGAAGCGGCGCACGATCTCCTCGCGGTGCCCGGGGCGTTCGGCGAACCGCCGCCGGTGTTCGCCCACGTGCTCGCGGGCCCGCCGGTAGAGCTGCCGGGCGTGCGCCTCGTCGATGTCCAGCACGTCGGCGACCTCCCCGTGCCGGTAGCCGAACGCCTCCCGCAGCACGAACGCCGCGCGCTCGGCGGGCGTCAGCCGCTCCAGCAGTACGAGCACGCCGATCGACAGCGACTCCCGCTGCTCGACCGTCTCGAGCGGGCCGAGCCGGCCGTCGTCGGTGAACACCGGTTCGGGCAGCCACGGCCCAACGTACTTCTCCCGGCGGGCGCGCGCCGAGGTGAGACGGCTCAGGCACAGGTTCGTGACCACCTTGGTCAGCCACGCCCCCGGAACCTCGACCGGCCCGCTCGCCTCCCACCGCAGGTAGGCGTCCTGCAGCACGTCCTCGGCCTCGGCGGCCTCCCCGAGCAGCCGGTACGCCAGGCCGAACAGCCGCGACCTGTTCTCCGTGAACTCAGCGAGCTTGTCCATGATCCGCCAGGGGTCGTGCCGACCTGCCGCGAGCCGCCCTGCTCCACGGCAGATGAGGGGTCTCCAACCCTATGCCCGCGTCGCCGGCGACGACTGTGACGCCGACCCCCGGTCGGCCGCCTCACGCGTCCGGCGCCGCCCCCAGCGGCTCCGGGGCGCCTGTGCACTGTCCGGCGTCGGGGCGTCCGGTGTTGAAGAAGGCCACGATGTGAGCGGCGCATCCGGACACGCTGACGGCGGAGGCGTGGACGTCGTCGCCGACGGTCAGCACCGTCCCGCCGATCAGGGCCTGCATCTGCTTCGTCCACACGTACGGCGTCGTCGTCTCGTACCGATGCGCGGACAGTTCGAGCGAGCCGCCCCCGGCCGTCAGCCGCCACGGCCGTACGGGGAAAGGCCATCCCGCACACGTCGGCACGATTTCGGCGTGCCGGCTGGTGACGGGGTAGCGGGCCAGACGCCGCTGGTAGGCGGTCCACGCGGAGGCGAAGTCACGCCGCCCCGCTTCCTCGTTACAGACCGTCGCCCGGAACATGGCGTTGTCGTCCCCTTCGGACGCGCCGGACGACGGGTTCAGCGTTCGGAAGATCCCCTCCAGCGCGGGCAGGGCGACGGGGCCGGGCGCGTTCGTCAGCTCCCTGAGCGCCTCCGCGGCCAGTGCCCAGTGGCGGCTCGCCTGGGACGCCAGGTCGGCGATCACGCCGCCGTCGATGAAGGCGTGAGCGTACCTCTGGGGATCGGCGTCATAGGCACGCTGCAACCGCAGTACGGCGGTCCGGACCGCTTCGGGCGTGGTGCCGAGCCCGTACCTGGTGTTCCGCTTCGCGATCCACGCGGCCTGGCGGGAGAAGTTCTGCTCCTTGGCCTGAGCGGTGGTGTCGGCGTAGGCGTCCAGCCGGAAGTCCGGTCCCATCACGCTGTCCAGCCACATCCGGGCCACCTGGTGCGGGAACAGGCTGCGGTAGTGCGCGCCGAGCGCGGTCCCCCACGAGGTGCCCAGGTAGCTGATCGTGGTCTCCCCCAGCGCGGCGCGGATCTGATCGAGGTCGCGCGCCACGTTGGCGGTGGTCAGCTGGGAGAGGAAGGCCGGGTCGTGTTTCGCGCACGCCTGGTTGGCCGCGACCTGCCGGGCGTACGCCTGCCGGGCGGCCTGCTCGGTCAGTGGCCCGTGCGACGGTGCGCCCGCACGCGTGAGCTCCGGGCAGTCGACCGTGGTGCTGCGGCCGACTCCGCGAGGGTCGAACCCGATGAGGTCGTACCGCTCGTTCAACCCTGCGTTCGTCGGGCTCCGCATGATCAGCTTGACCGGCATCAGGTAGCCGCTGGCGCCGGGGCCGCCGGGGTTGAGCGCCAGGCTGCCCAGCCGATGCGCCGGGTCGGTCGCCCGCAGCCTGGTCACCGCGATGCTGATCTTCCGCCCGTTCGGCTGGTCATAGTTCAGCGGTACGCGCAGGGTCCCGCACTCCATGCGGGCCATGAGACGCCGCCGGCCCATGGGCGGGCCGAACCCTTCGGAGTCGGCGCCGCCGTACCGCGCGCACGCCTGCCAGGTGATGCCGGCGGCGCGGTAGGCCGGCCTCGCGTCCGCGGGGGTGGTGGCGAGGGTCACCAGAGCGGCCGAGCCGATGATCGGCACGCCGGCCGCCGCGAACAGGCGTTCGCGGCGGGTCTTGTGTTGCGATGATGCAGGGGACAGGGGCCGTGACATGAGGATGCTCCTCAGGGGATCTTGTGGAGCACGCCCGTCTCGTTGACCGCGCCCGGCGGCGCGGCCGTTCACGAGCGGCACTTCTCCGCGATGGTCAACTATTTACGCCATCCGGACATCTTTGGACAAATATTGACATAGCGTACCAGCACCCCTGACCTGGTCGTTTCCGCGCCGAAGGGGCGCGAGGGGCACCGCCGCGCAGTCCAGGCCACTTCAGGTGGAACCCCGGACGAACGACCAAGGTCTCACTCGCGTTCGCATCGCGAGAAGGGATCTCATGGACGCGCCATCGACGGCCGAGCTGCTCGGCAGAATGTTCCGCGAGGGACACGGCATAGCGGCCCACCAGGAAGGGCCGGCCGTCCGGCTCCCGGAGGCCGCGCTCACCGTGGCCGTCGGCACGCCGGAGGTGCAGCCCAACGGTCTGGTCGTCCGGCTGCCCATCGGGATCGGGCACCCGGCGTGGGGTGACACGCCGGCCTGGGACCAGTCGGTCGGCATCGCCCGTGAAGGGGTCCATCCGGTCGCCGAGGCGCTGAACGGCTGGCTGCACAACGTGTTCCCGGTGTTCGCGGCGTTCGCCCTGCCCGGCAGCGAACTCGCCGGTCACGTGCACACGGACCTGAAGTTCGACGGGCAGCGGGCGCTGCGGATCCACTACGGTCCACTGGCCATGCGCGACTTCGGCGGCCTGGGCGAGGCGACCAAGCGGGCCGCCGTGGACCGCCCGCCGTCCACCGTGGTGGCCGAGCGGCTCTTCGGCGGCTACGCGCTCCCGGACCGGCCGGTGTGGTGGTACTCCTTCTGCGCCCGCATGCCGAACGGCCCGGTCGACGAGGTGACCCTGTTGAACGGCGACGCGAGCGAACAGCTGACCGGCATCTCCGACCACCTGCCCTGGGAGGGACACGGCTCCCTGAAGTCGTGGGCCCTGGCCGTGCCGGCCACCGACGAGGTCCACCGAGCCGAGGTACCGATCGGCCGCTGACGCGGCACACGTCCCCGAGCACGGGCTCCGCTCGCGGGGCGGCAGCAGCCGTGCGGCCGGATCGGGCCACGGACCCGGCGAGCCGTTCGTTCCGGCGGCACTGGCCCGCCTGAAGAAGGGTGAGCACGATTCAGAGGCTGAGGCCGGGTGGGCACGCGCCGAAACCCTCTACCCAGCCCCGGGATACCGTCACTACGCTGCTCGGCGTGGCGCCTGCGAGGCCGATCCGGCTTATCCTGCTGGTAATCACGGCACCGATACGGTTGGCGAGGACCCTACGACCAATCGCCAGGATCGCTATAACCATAGCCATCACAGTTGGAGCGTTGATCTGGGGCTTTCATCTAAAGCCCCATCGCGAACTCTTCCCCGGCACGATCACTGCCCCGTTCCTCGATGTGATGGCCACACGCCCAGGCGTGGATGCCACGATCACTCAGGCATCGATTTTTTCTGAGGCGGCGCATTTCGATCTCACCGTTACCGTCCCTCCCGGAGATGCCGCCACAATCTATGTTGAGATATCGGGGATCAACTTCGATACCGAAGCGGGACCAATCCACCCTCAGCCGGACTGGCACATCGCCCCACAGTCCAGTGGCGACTACTCAGCAGGTAATGCGCGTACGCTCCGGCCAGGCTCGTACATCTTGCGCTACCAGATAGCATTCGACGACTGCGGCTGTTACAAGATCGCTGAGGCGTACGTACTCGCTCGCCCTCTCGCGCTTGACCCCTTGCTACAGATGCCAGCGAAGTCGACCAACGGGGACGTTACGATCACCAAGACGGTTTCTGATCAGGGCGGCAGTCATCCCGGGCGGCCGTCCGGGAAATATTTCGCGACCAGCCTTCAGACCATCGACAGGGACGTCGTCAACCTCTTTAGCGTCCCCAACCTCTCGTCCAATCTAACCACGATAGCGGCGAGTCCTGCGAGCCCTACGTCACCAGAGGACCTTGCATGGCAATGGGACAATGTTTCGCAGGCCAGCGTAACGGCCCTGGATGGCGAGAAAAAGGATGATTCAGATAACAACTCTTTCTACGCCGGAATAATGCTTGGGATCGCAGGATCTGGCGTCTTTGCCCTGATCCCCGAGACCTCCCTGCTTCTGCGACGACGACAGAGAAAGGCCAACGCGCCGACCGCGCCGACCGCGCCGACCGCGCCGACCGCGCCGACTAACGCTATACCGGACACCAAGAAGCCTCCTGTCGCAAAGTACGGATTCTTTGTTGCGGCCGGCGCTATTTTTGGCCCTGGCGGGCCGCTACATCTCTCATCGCACCAAAAGACGATGAAACAAAGGACCCTCCTACTCGCCAGGGGGATTAAGAGAGCATCTCGGTCACGATGACCGCCGCCAGCGCAAGGTAGGTGACCCCGGCGGCGAGCGTCATGATCAGGGCGGCTCGGCCGCCAGGCCTGGCCAGTTGGCGCAGCCGTCCCGCCGCGAGGGCGACGACGCTGTCGACGCAGAGTCCGACGGCGAGGAACAGCACCCCCAGCGTCAGCAGCTGTGAGCCGGCCGAGGAACTGTCGGAGCTGACGAACCCCGGGAGGAATGCCACGAAGAACACGAGGATCTTCGGGTTGGTGAGGTTGGCGATCAGGCCGCGCAGCACCAGACGCTCGCCGGCCCCCGCGGGTGCGTCCCCATGTGGCGCGGCGCGCAGGGAGCGGAAGGTGTCGAAGCCGAGCCAGCACAGGTAGGCGGCCCCGGCGAGGCGTACGGCGTCGAACGCGGCCGGCTCGGTCCGCAACAGCGCGCTGAGCCCGATCACCGAGCCGACTGTCCACAGGGCCATCCCCATGGCCATGCCGACTGCGGACTTCACACCGGCACGAGCCCCCCAGCCGAACGAGGCCGCCACGATGAAGGCCATGTCAGGGCCGGGTGCCAGACAGATCACCAGCACCGCCGCGAGAAAACCGGGCAGGACCGCGGGGTCGATCATCGGGCATACCACCCTTCTGTAACGGGATGCTGCCATCCATGACGTTACGCCGATCTCTTGAGATATGTAACGGGCAGATTCGATTCGCTGCGTTACAGTGAGATACATGGCTTCCCGTCCCGCGCCGACTCTGGTCACCCCCGCGCCGCTCGCGTTCGTGGTCGAGGTGATCAACAAGTGGGGGTCGGTCCCTCGCGAGGTGGCCGGTGAGCGGGAGACGCCCTTTCCGTCGCTACGGGACCTCGCTCTGGAGCACGGGTTCCGCCTCGACCCGGCGACCGGCGCTCTCAGCGACGAGAGCGTGGCCCAGACGGCGGATGCGCTCTACCCGCTCTTCGACACGCCGGATGTCGGGGCCTTGGTGGACCGCGTGAACGAAGTCCTCGGCCTCAGCGCGGTGAGACCGTCCCTTACCCGAGCAAGCGACGGGATCGCGGAAGGCTGGATCACCAACGCACCCGACTGCCTGCTCGCCGCGTGCACGCTGGCGCTCCACCATCACCTGCTCGCCTGGGGTGACGGATCTCGGCTCGGGCTGTGCGAAGGAACGCGCTGCGCCGATGCCTACGTGGACTCCTCGTCGGCGGGCCGCCGCAGGTTCTGCTCCACGACCTGCCAGAACCGTAGCCGGGTTGCCGCCTTCCGCGCCCGACGACGCGGCACGAAAACCGCCTGACCCCACCCGCCGCCGGCGAGCGGGTAACGGTCTCCCTTATCGTCCGCGGTTTCCGACCCTTATGGCGTTCAGAATTCCGTTACCCGGAAGGCCTCAACGACCGTACGGCGTTCACTTACTATTGGGGAAAACGCCTGATCAGGGACACGTTGTGGCAGGCAGTATGGAATGCGAAGCCAGTGTGACCTTCGTGTTCTCCGAGGAACCGATGAGCTCAAATGACGATCAGGACAGAGCATGGTTCCACAGCCAGTTCATGTCTCTATCGGTCAGGAAGACCGGATTCGAGTGGCAGGCGTTCGTCAACGATCTGATGCACGCGGTGCATCCCGGCGAGTTCATGGCGGTCGACCCGACCGGACGAGGCGACAAGGGCTGCGACGGATGGGTCGGCGGGCTCATGCTGGCCTGCTATGGCGCGACCAACCCGAATCAGCGGAACGTCACGAAAAAGGTTGAGAGCGATTTCGCCACCGCCGTGAAGTTCTGGAGCGACAGCATGGACCGCTGGGCGTTCGTGCACAACAACGCGAACGGGTTGCCCGAGATGGCGGCACGGGCCGTCATCGCGCTCCGGCGGCGGTATCACGGCTCCGTACGCGTCGAGGTGTGGCCGCCGCAGGTCCTGTGGAACCACTGCGCGTTCCTGCCGCGACGGCATCTCGCGACGATCATCGGCTCGCCGCCGTCCGACCATCCCGCCGGGATGACGTACATCGCACGCTGTGTCGAGTCCCTCGCCCGGACCCGCCTGCGGACGGATCTGGACCCCATTCACGAGGTCGTCTACGGCAAGATCGAACACAACGGCTTCGGCACCGAAG
Organism: Actinoallomurus vinaceus; assembly: GCF_039542055.1. NCBI lineage: Bacteria > Bacillati > Actinomycetota > Actinomycetes > Streptosporangiales > Thermomonosporaceae > Actinoallomurus > Actinoallomurus vinaceus. The sequence goes on along the minus strand of NZ_BAABHK010000016.1, from coordinate 174,367 downwards.
TCGCCGAGTTGATCAAGCGGTTCCAGGTGCACACCGGCCACGTGAACTACTACTTCTCCTATGCCTCGCCCGGTGAGCAGGCGCAGGTGTCGGAGAATCTCCAAACGCGTTTCGCGGGTCACCGTGCCGTCTACGACTCCTCCGACGCCGTGTTCCACGCGCTCTGCGACGACCTGGTCGAGGAGGCGTTCGGTACCGGCGGCTACCCCGACAGGGCCCAGCAGCGCAGCGCGGCGCTCATGGTCGTCACCCATTTCTTCGAAAAATGCGAGATCTTCGAGGCGCCTGAGGTGCAACGGCATGCTGCTTCCTTCTAAATCCGTACCGGCCGACCAGGCCCTGCTGGCGGTCGGCGCCCAGATTCTGGTCCAGCTCGAACAGCCGGGAAGCGTCAGCGCGGTCTGGGATCGGCTGCAGGAATGGCGCTCGGCTCATGCCGTCGAATCCGCGCTGCCCTTCTGGTGGTTCGCGCTTGCCCTCGATGTCCTCTACGCGATCGGCGTCGTCGATCAGCGTGACGGCGAGCTGATGAGGAAGAGCCGTGCTGCGTGAGCTCACGGGCGACCTGCCCGCGTTCAAGGCCGCCCGCTTCACCGACGGCCTGAACGTCGCGGTCGCGCACCGGACCCCCAACGCGGGGACCAGCAGGAATCCGGTCGGCAAGACGAGCTTTGTCCGGCTCCTGGACTTCCTGCTGTGCTCCGACGTCCGAACCGGACACCCGCTGCGCCGTACGGACCTGGCCCACGCGGAGTTCGGCCTCACCCTCGACCTGTCCGGCGGGCCGGCGACGATCGTCCGGACCGGCGACGACCTCGGGGCGGTGCGGCTGGACGAGGAGGTCATGAGGCTGGCGAAGGCACGTTCCCTCCTCGGCACGGGGTTGTTCGGGATCTCCGGCGGCGGCAACGAGCCGTCGTTCCGGTCCGTCATCGCCTACTACGTTCGGGACGTCACGGTGGGCGGATTCGTCTCGCCGACCGAGACGTACCGCAAGCAGCGCGCGATCGACACGCAGCCCGCCCTCGCGTACCTGTTCGGCCTCGACGTCGATCTGGTGGCGAAGGTCCGTGAGGTGAGCGAGACCGACCGGAGCCTGCGTGAGCTGCGGAAGGCCGCCAAGGAGTCGATCCTGGGAATGACCCTGGGCCGGGGCAACGACCTCGATGCCCAGATCCGGACCCTGCAGATCCAGCGCGAAGCCCTCGCGAGCGACATCGCGGAGTTCCGCGCGGCGGACCGCTACGCCGAGCACCGCGCGCGCGTCGACGAGCTCAGCAGGCGGATCCGCGGCATCAACGACCACCTTGTGGTCGTCGAGCGCAACGTCAACGACATCGAGAAAGCGATCTCCGAGGACGACGACGGCGGTCCCGGCCACGACTTCGTCCGCGACGTGTTCGATCAGGTCAACGTCGTGCTCCCCGACCTCGTCACCCGCCGCTTCGAGGAGGTCCGGGCGTTCCATCACTCGATCGTCGCGAACCGGCGCCGCTACCTTCAGGCCGAGCGCGCCCGGCTGTCACGCGAGACCGCACGCGAACGCCGGGAACTCTCCGACCTGGACGAGGAGCGCGCCGAGCTGATGCGCCTGCTGAAGGCGGACGGCGCGTTCGAGACGTACGGGGAGCTGCAACGCCAGATCTCCGTGATCGATGGCCGGTTGAGCGAGCTCATCGAACGCCGCGCCATCGTCGACCGCTGGGAGAACACCAGCCGGCACCTGCGGCTCCGCTCCGCGGAGCTCACCCTGCAGATCAGCGCGGATCTGCACGATCGGCGCGACCACATCGTCGACATCGCGCAGCTGTACGCCGGGTACGCCTACCGTCTCTACGGCGACAGCCGGCCCGCGGCGCTGACCATCGAGGCCAGGAAGTCCGGCTACAAGTTCGTGCCCACCATCGGCGGGGACACCACCCACGACGTCCAGGCGATGGCGCTGTTCTGCTTCGACCTCTGCATGGCGGTCACCGCGAAGCGCGTCGGTCACGGCCCCGACTTCCTCGTCCACGACAGCCATCTCTTCGACCACGTCGACTCCCGCCTCGTCGCCAGGGCCCTCGGACTCGCCGCGGACACGTGCCGGGAGGAGGGGCTGCAGTACGTCACGGCCCTCGACTCCGACCGGCTCGACGCCGCGCTCCGGGAGAGCCCCGGACTGAACCCGCACGTGTGCGCCGAGATGACCGACGAGCGGGAGGACGGCGGCCTGTTCGGGTTCCGCTACTGACCGGTCAACCGCAGGAAGGTGCCGGTCGTCACGATGGGGATGCCGTAAATCCGCGCCCGGCGTGCCTTGCCGGAAAGGGTGTCGGGGTCGGCGGCCACCAGCAGGGCGACCTCCTTGGTGACGCGCGGGTGCGGAACGTACCCGGCCGAGCGGGCCCGCGCCTCCAGTACGTCCCGGCCGAGCTCCGCCTCGCCGGTGAACGCGACCCGGTCTCCCGGCTCCAGCCGGAACCGGTCGAACGGGCGTACGGTGCGTTCGAGTGCCCGCGTCACCGATTCGGGGGGCAGCTCGAGCAGCCCGGCGACGCCGACGAGTTCGTCGCGCCGGGCCGGCGTGACGGCACCGTCGACCAGAGCCGCCCGAGCCAGGGCGGCCAGATAGTCGTGGTGCAGCCGGTAGAGGTCGGCGCGGCCCAACCCGACGGCGGCGGCGAACTCCACCAGCGCGTCCGCCTGGGTCGGTGAGATCCGGCGATCGAGCAGCACCCGGTCGAGCAGGCCGAGGTAGGAGTCGGCCACGGCGGGCTCCGGCACCCGTGGCATCCGGTCGAGGATCCGGGCCAGGAAGTGCCCGTCACGCTCGGCCGAAACGCCGCGCCGGACCGCGGTCGCACCCGCGTCGGGCAGGTCGGGCCACCGCGCGGACGCCGCGGTCTCGAGCAGATCCCGCCAGGGAACCCGCCCCTCCGCGAGCCCGAGGTAGTGGCGGAGCAGCCCCGCCGCCGCACGCGCGTCGACGAGCGCGTCGTGATGCCCGCTCAGTGGTACGTCGGCGAGCGCGCAGCATCCCGCCAGGTTCCGCGGCGCCTCGGGCATGAAGTGCGGCGCCCACCTCATCGTGCACACGCCCACCTCGGGAGCGAGCGGAGCCGAGGCGCCGAGCCGGGTGAACTCCCCCGAGATGAACAGCGCGTCGAAGGCCAGATTGTGCGCCGCCACGACCCGCCCCCGCAGGAGCGCCGCGATCGTCCCCGCGACCTCTTCGAACGCGGGCGCGTGCCGAATGTCCGCGGCGACGATCCGGTGAATCCGCCGGGGCCCCAGGTCGCGCCCGGGGTTGACCAGCGTCGCCCACTCGCCCGTGACGTCCCCCGAGGCGTCCAGCTGCACGATGCCCACCTCGATGACCCGGTCGTGCCAGTCGGGTCGCAGCCCGGTCGTCTCGACGTCGACGACCGCATAGCCGTACGGAGCTGTCGCCATCGGTCCGCCCTCCATCGGTGAACCCGCCTTGAGGATCCCCCGCCCCGCCCGCAGCCGACATGGCGGCACCGCCACTCTGTCGGCACGCGCGATCGGCGCACGCCCCCGCGGCTGCCGAGGAGGCCGGGCACCGTGTGTATCGAGGCTTATCAGCCCCGAAAGGCTGCTCAATGCCGCAGAGCATGCACGCGGGTTACCTGCGTACGAACTTCTTGGTAGGGGCCGCCGGTACGACACTCACCTCATTGGCGAATCGATAACTCTGCACTGAGGTTCCGCCGGACCTACTATTTTAAAACAGACTTACCGGACACTGGCCCTATTTGATGACTAACAAGGGGAGTGTGGGATGTAGCGCTCAAAACGGGCGCAGTGGCCTTCATGGCTATTTCCGGTAAGTGAGGAGATGACGTGCTCAACAAGATCAGCGCTGCCGGCGGGCTCGCGCTCGCAGCCGCCGCCGCAGGCCTCATGCTCACGAGTTCGCCCGCGTCCGCCCAGGTCCCGACCTGGAAGCACCGGCATCACGGCCACAGCCGCAACGTCAACATCAACCGGGTCTCCGTCGGGGTCAGCGTCCACAACAGCAACAACAACGTCGCGATCGCGGACGATGGCTTCCGTCGCGGCTGTGGGTGGCGCTGCGGCGGGGGCGGCTGGGGCGGGGACGACTGGGGTGGAGACGGCTGGGACGACTGATGGCAGTCGACGCATCATCGTTCACGCGAATTTAATACTCTCCAAAACCTGAATAATTTTTATCCGAAATACTAAAGGGGGTGGTGCCGAAGGATTCGGACAGAAGGGTTACCGGTATGGGTTCCGACGCAACGTTCGTTCTGGTGCACGGCGCATGGCACGGTGGGTGGTGCTGGGACACGCTCGGCAGGCGGCTACGCGAACTCGGCCACACGGTTCGGGTGATCCAGCAGCTGCCCAGCGCCGGCCCGAACCCCGCCGAGCTCGGCGATCTCCGGGCGGACGCCGACCTGCTGCGCGCGGAGCTCGACGCGGGCGGAGGCGATGACGGCGTCGTGCTGGTGGGGCACTCCTACGGCGGGATGGTGATCTCGGAGCTGGCCGGTCACCCCGCCGTACGACACGCGGTCTACCTCACGGCGGCCTTCCCACACGAGGGCGAGTCCCTGTTCGGCCTTTTCGGTACGGACGCGGACTGGGTGGCTCCCGGCCCGGGTGAGACATTGCGCGTCGTCGAGGACAGGGCGGTAGAGGTCTTCTACCACGACTGCGAGCCGGCGATCGCGAAGGAGGCCGCCGCGCGGCTGGTGTACCAGTCGCTCGCATCCGCCGCCACGCCGAGCACATGTTCCGGGTGGGGACCGATCCCGACGACCTACGTCATCGCCACGGAGGATCAGATCCTCACCCTGGAGGTTCAGCGGGAACTGAGTCGGCGGGCGTCCAACATCATCGAGATCGCCTCGAGCCACTCCCCGTTCCTGTCGATGCCCGACACCCTCGCCGACGTTCTCACCGGCATCGCCTCGTCGACCTGACCCCCTGATCCACCGTGGGCCGGGGCCGTGGTCGGCGATGACGTGACGGGTCACCCGGAATCAGCGCTCTATCGGTCGATCGCCCGATCACAGGGCGCGATGCATCATGTGCAGCCCGACGTAACCGTTGTCCGGGTGCCGGAAGCCCTCCGGCACGGTGCCCAGCACGGTGAAGCCGAGCGACTCGTACAGCCGTACGGCGTGCACGTTCGTCTCGACGACGGCGTTGAACACCATCGTCCGGAAGCCCACCGCTCGCGCCCACTCCAGCGAGTCGGCGCACAGCGCCCGGCCGACGCCCCGGCCGCGGTGCGCCGGGTCGACCATGTAGCTGGCGCTCGCCACGTGCGCGCCGTTGCCCTGGCGGTTGGCGTACATGTTCGCCGTCCCGAGCACCACGCCCGCGTCGTCAACGGCGACGACCGTACGGCCCGGGGCCGGCACGAGCCACATGCCGCGGCCCTGCTCCTCGTCGAGGTCGAGCGGGTACGGGAACGTCTCCCCCGCCGCGACGATCTGGTGGAAGAACGGCCAGATGGCAGGCCAGTCGGCCACGGTGGCATCCCTGATCAGCACGCCGACCAGAGTAGAAGGCGGCGGCGTCCCGCCGCGTGGTCGTGAGACCGATCAGTCGGGTCGCGTGCCGGCGATGGCCATCGACCGCTGTGGTCGCCCGACGTGGGGCAGACGGTCCGGACCAGCTCCGGATGTCCGTTTATGACTAAGCTCCCGCCTCATGTCCATTCGCTTCAACCAGACCGGCTGGGATCAGCTGAAGCCCGGCGCCTGGCGGAACTCCGACGGCGACATCGCCGAGCTGCACGGCTTCGACATCCCTCCCAACCTGGCGGCGCCGCTGGAGGACCTGGACGCGCTCCGGCGCGACACGGTGGCGCGTACGGCCGCCTCCGGCGGAGGCCTGATCGAACTCGACCTGGTGACCCTGCACGGCCTCCCCGCGTTCCAGCAGATCGTCAAGCTGCCTCTGCCCGACCGGCCCGGCGTGGCCTACATCCCGTCCTTCACCCTGCCACGGGCCGACCGCAGCCTGGTCTTCAAGTTCCTGTGCGTCGAACAGGGCGTGACCGGGATGCGGGACGCGGCGGCGTTCGACCGCTTCATGGCCGACCACGGGAAGGGCCGTACGCCCGACGAGATGATGGGGTACTGGGCCCAGCACCCGTACGCACCCGAGGTGCAGGGCGGCCTCCCCCGCAACTGGTCCGAGGACCCGTGGTGGGACCAGCACTTCCCCCAGCATCCGCTGTCCCGCGCCCGCCGGCTCCTCCAGACCATGGCCCCGACGGTCGAAGTGCACCCGGACTTCCACGCGGCGCCGCCCTGGCGCGGCTAGGCCCCGCCCATACGGGTCTCGCGTCGCAGGTGCGAAGCCGCCGCGCTCCGGCGGGCGGCTCGCATCCAGTGGCCAAGGTCTCGCCGGGAACCTCCGCGATTTTGCGATCTTTACCATGGAACGTTCCTAGGATGCTCACATGGCGGAGATCATCGACTACGGACGGTTCGCGGAACGGCTCGCCCAGGAACGGCCGCGCTGGGAGTTGCTGGACGAGGTACAGCGCGAGTGGGGATACGAGGATCCCGGCGGCGAACCCCTCGTGACGCGAGAAGGCGAGGCTCCGGGGTACGAGCTCGACGAGTCCGATCCCATCCCGGCGGCGCTCGTGGAATGGTGGGACTCCCCCGTCAACTCCTTCGCCTTCCGGCCGCGCCTGTACTGGACGCACTCCCAGTGGCCACCGTCCGCGCCCGACTCGGTCGAGAATCCGCCGGATGACCAGATCCGCGTCATCATGGCCGAGTACCAGTACGTCAACCAGTGGGGCTACCTCGCCTCCGAGGCGCACCTTCCCGACCCGAAGGTCATGGTCAACACCCATGAGGGCTGGGTGGTGCAGAGCCGGTCGATCTCGGAGTTCTTCCTGCAACTCGCGATGGAACGGCTCCCCGCACACTTCGGCTGGACCCTGCGGGTCCGCCGTACGGTTGTGGACGGCGACCCCGCGATCGTCGAGCGGCTCCAGGCGTCGTACCGGGATCTGGGCCTGCCGCCGTGGCAGGAGATGGGCACCGACGCCCTGTCGTACGGGGCTCCGGACGCTCTCATCCGCCACGGCCGGGGCCCGGGCGCCGACTACGCGATCGTGATCCAGGGCCGTACGCGTAAGGCCGTCGTCCAGGTCGCGGAGACCCTGGGCCTCACCTGGACGGACAAGGAGTTGGGGGCGCCGAGCGAGGTGCCGTCTCCCGTCGAGGACCTGGGCCCCGCGTCCTTCACCGAGGGCGGCACCGACGACCGGCTCCGCTGGATGGCCATCTCGACGGCGGCCACTCCGCCGGCTACGGCCGTCCCCGACGTTCCCGGGCTCCGTGAGCTGCCGGGACGTACCGTGGCCGCCGCCGACCAGGACGGAACGACGGCCGTCGCGGGAGACTCCACCGGCCGCGTCCACGTCTGGGCGACCGACGGCTCGGAGACAGCGGACCGGGCGCTGCATCGCGCGCCGGTGACCGCCGTCACCTGCTACCGGCGGGAAGGCGGCGACCGCGTGGTCATCAGCGGCGACGCCCATGGGGTGCTCCGGCATTGGGCGACCGCCGGCGAACCGTTGCGGGGGGCGTTCGCCCGGCGAAGGTCACCGGTCGCCGCGCTCACGTCCGCGCGCCTGGAGACCGGCCCGGCCCTGGCCGCTGCCTGGGCGGACGGGCTGACGCGAGTCTGGGACCTGCGCACCATGGTTGTCGCGGACCTGCGGATCGGGACCGGCATCGAGAGCCTCGCCCTGGCCTCCGACGGTGTGCTGTACGTGACCACCGGCCAGGGCACCGCGGCACTCCGGCTCGACCTGGACCGGCTGTGGCCGAACCGCAGGCTGCGGCTACGCCTGGACGAGATCGACTGGGCGTCCCTCTGGACGAAGCGCGGCCCCGGGCACGAGATCCCCGGCCTGATCGCCAAGGTGGCCGGCGACGACGAGGACACGGCCCAGGCCGCAGTCAAGAGGCTCTACGAGCTCCTCGTTTCCAAACACGATTCCGTCAAAGCGGCCGCCCCTGCGGTGCCGTTCCTGGTCGAACGGATGCTCATCCCCACCAACCGGGCGCGCAACACCCTGCTGCTCCTCATCGCGGACATCGCCGACGGCCCCGGCGAGGAGCGCGACGCGGTCATCGCCGCGGTCCCCTCCCTGCTTCACCTGCAGGACGACGAGCACCCGTCCATCCGATGGGCGGCGGGAGAACTCGTCCGCATCTGCGGCGTCCCGACCGCCTAGCCGTACGGCCAGATCGGGCCGCATACTCGGCGAGCCGTCCATTCCGGAATGGTTCGGCGCGTACGGTGGCTGACCGTGGAGGGAGATCTGGAGCGGCTGACCGCGTACACCTACCTCACCGTGCCGGACCGCGCGGCGTACATCGCGATCATGCGGGTGTTCACCTCGACGCTGCTGGCGGATCTGTCAGCGCATGACCTGGCCGAACGTCTCGACGATCGGTTCCCTGTCGAGACGGTCGCCGCGAAGCTGGACGCGCTGACGACCTGGGGGAATCTCATCCCCAGCTCCCGGCCGGTGAAGGCGGGCAGCATCCGGGAGTACCACCGGGTCCGGTCCCGCTATCAGCTGTCCGCCCTCGGGGAACGGATCCAGCGGCAGGCGGACGAGATCCTCGTCAACGCCGACGCCGCGCGCGAGGTCAGCCGGGAGCTGCTCGCCCTCGTGGCCCGAGGTCTGGCCGAGCTGGAGGAGTCGACCGGGCGGCCGGGCGGTATCGATCCGCGCGATGCGCTGGACCGCGTCTCGACGCTCTTTGCGCAGTTCAGCCAGTTCGCCGACTCGGTTCGTGACTTCTACGCCTACCTCGGCCAAGTGATCTTCCGGTACGACCTGGACGGTGCGGAGTTCACCGGGTTCAAGGAGCTGCTGCTGGACTACGCAGAGACGATCACCGATGAGGTGGCCCTGTTCGCACCGCAGATCGAGGCGAGCATCCAGGGGCTGTGGCCGCGGCTGCCGGCCCTCCTGCGGAGCATCGACGCGGCGGACCAGGGCCTCGCGGCCCTCCAGGACGCCGACGTGCGGATCCAGCGGAGCCGCGGCCGTGAGCTCGGCGACTGGGCGGGGCTACGCGCGTGGTTCTTCGACGACACCGGCCAGGGCAGTCAGGTCGACCAACTGCGCGACGCGACGTTGCGGGCCTTGCAGGCGCTGCTGGCCAACGCCAAGCGCATGATCCGGTCAGCGGGCGGCGGGCTGTCCCGGCGGCGTGACCTGATCCGGCTCGCGCAGTGGTTCGACGGCGCCGACGACGCGACCGCCCATGACCTGTTCGTCGCGGCGTTCGGGCTCTACGGGGCGCGTCACCTCGGCGTCGCCCCGGACACCGACCAGGACGTGCCGGCGACGACGAGCTGGTGGGACGGGCCGGCCGCCCGCGTACCCGTGGCCCTGAAGGAACGCGGTTCGCGTGCGCCCCGGGGCCGTACCGCCGGGCCGGAAGACTACGGGGACCAGCGGGCGAGGCTGCGTGAGCAGGCGGAGGAAGAGGCCCGGCGGCAGCGTGCCGCGGCCGCCGAACTTCGCGCGGCGGGCCCGCGGCTCGGCGACGTACGGCTGTCGGGCTCGGCCACCCGGCTGTTCCTCGACCTGCTCGCGCGCTCCCTGGCGGGGGCGCCGCCGAGGTTCGACGACGCGGAGACCGCCGACGACGACCTGGACGTCCGGCTCCGCCTGATCCGTACGGCCAGCGCCGCGACCGTCGTCCACGGAGCGGACGGCGACCTCGTCCTCGACGGGCTGCGCGTCGACCTCGGTGCCGCCGCGCGTCCGGACATGGAGGCGGCCGGATGAGCCCAGGGATGAGCGAGCGAATCGAAAGCACAGCGCGCCCGGTCACTCCTCCGACGCCGGGAGGTCGGCCGGGTGGGTAGGTCGGGCAAGGAGCGAGGCCGCATGAGCAAGCAGAGCGAGCGAATCAAAAGCACAGCGCGCCCGGTCACTCCTCCGACGAAGGAGGCCTCTTGACCGACTTCGCCGACGAACTGGCGGCCGAGCGGCGCACCGCGGCCCGGCTGCTGCTGCGGGAACCCCTGGTCACCCCGGAGACGCATCCTGAGGAGTTCCCGCTGATCCGGCGGCACGCCGACGAGCTGGCCCGACAGTTCGGGCAGTTCCTGGGGTATCGGCTGGTGGTCGAGCCCGGTTTCGCGCGGCTGCTCAAGGCAGGTCTCGGCCATGACTCCGGCCGGTGGCTAGAGCGCACGTCGGGGGCGCCCTTCACCCCTCGGACATACGCCTATCTCGCGTTGGCGCTGTCGGTCCTGGTCACCGCGCCCGAGCAGCTGCTGCTGTCGGAGATCGTCACCCGTACGCGGGCCGCCGCCGCCGAGGCCGGCATCGACCTGGGCGAGCCGAACCGCATCGTCGAACGCCGCGCGCTCGTCGCAGCGCTCAAGCAGCTGATGACCTGGCACGTGCTGGCGGAGGACGAGGGGTCGGTGGAGTCCTACTCCGGCGACGGCACGGCCGAGGCGCTGCTGACCGTCGACCGGGAGATCGCGCGGCGCCTGGTGAGCGGGCCGATCGGCCGGGCCGCATCGCCCGGAGAGCTGATCGAGCTGGCCGCCACGCCCGAGCACGCCGGTGCGCGACACGCCGTACGGCGGCGGCTGGTGGAGACCCCGGTCGTGTACGTCGGCGAGCTCACCGACGAGGAACGCGACTGGCTGCGCCGCAACCAACGCCGCGAGCAGCGCACATTCGAGGAGTTCCTGGGCCTGGACGCCGAGATCCGGGCGGAGGGCGTCGCCCTGCTCGATCCGGCCGGGGAGCTGAGCGACATCGAGTTCCCCGGCACCGGCACCGTGCCCTGGGCCGCGCTGCTCGTTCTCGAACGCCTGGTCGCCGAGCTCACCCCGGACGGCGGCTCCGCCGACATCCCCGACCGGCGGATCGAGTCCGTGCTCGCCGAGCTGGTCGACCGCCACCGTAAGGCGTGGGCGGAGCGGTACACCGACGCGCCCGAGCTGCTGTACCAGGCCGTCACCGACCTCCTGCTGCGCATGCGCCTGATCGTCCGGTCCGGCGACGGGAACCTACGGCTGCTGGCCGCGGCCGCCCGCTACTCCCCGGAGGTGACCACGTGACCCCGTTGCCGAGGAACCCGCACCGGTTCCGGCTGGCTCGCGCCGGGATCCACCAGGTGTGGCAGTACGACGAGGAATTCCTGTTCGGCGGCGGGCGGCTGCTGCTGCGCGGCAAGAACGGCGCCGGCAAGTCCAAGGCCCTGGAGATGCTGCTGCCGTTCCTGCTGGACGGCGACACCCGCAGACTCGACGCCGCCGGCGGCGGCAAGACGACGCTGAAGTGGCTCATGCTGGACGGCTGGACGGCCGGCACCAACCGGCTGGGCTACCTGTGGGTCGAATTCGCCCGGACGACCGACGACGGCACCGACGAACGCCTCACGCTCGGCGCCGCGGTCCGGGCATCGAGGACGACGGGCGAGGCGAAACCGATGTTCTTCGTGACCTCACTCGCCGTCGGCGACGACCTGCCGCTGCACGATCCGACCCGCCGTCCCACGCCCGCCGAACTGCGGGACCTGGTCGGCCCGGAGAACTGCTTCGACCGCGCGGCCGACTATCGCGCCCGCGTCGCCCGGGACCTGTTCGGCCTCACCGACCTGGCACGGTACCGGAACCTCGTGCACCTGCTGTACGGGCTGCGCCGGCCGACGATCGGCGACCGGATCGAGTCCGGTGAGCTGGTGAAGGTGCTCAGCGACGCCCTGCCGCCACTCGACGACGAGGTCATCGACAAGGTCGCCCGCAACCTCGACGACCTCGACACCGTGCGCGACGAACTGGCGCGGCTGGAGCGGACCGACGCCGCGCTGACGACGTTCCTGACCGCCTATCGCGGCTACCTGCGCGGCGCCCTCCGCGGCCGCGTCGCCCAGGTGAACGACGCGCTGGGGCGCCTGCGCGAACGACGGCGCGCGGCCGGCGACGCGGAACGCACCCTCGCCCGGCTGAAGGAGAACGAGGCCCAGGCGGAGGACCGGGTGACGAGCCTGGAGCAGATCCGCGACGCGGCCGACGCCGACCTGCGGGCGCTGCGGGAGAGCGCGGCGTACGGCGCGCTGAACGACCTGCGGGAGAAGCGCAACACCGTACGCGCCGTGGAGGACGCAGCGCGCAGCGCCTGGACCGCCGCCGAGCTGGCCCGCCGAGGTGAGGCGACCGCGGCGGACCGGCTCGCCGCGGAGACCACCGAGGTCGCCCGTGACCTGACCGACCTGCGCGGTTCGCTGCGTGACGCCCGCATCGGCAGCCGGGCGTGCGGGATCGACGAGGCGCTGCTGGGAGAACCGCCCGCCGCGACGACCGCGACGCTGGCCACCGCGGCCACCGAGACGATCGCCGATCCGGACGGCCGCGACCACGAGGCCGTACGCCCCGGCGCCGAGACGCTCGGCGAACGGACGGCCGCGGAGCTGGCGACCTGGCGGGACGGTCTGGCGGAGGCCGCCCGGGTGGCCAAGGCGCGGCAGCGCGCCGCGGACGCGCTCACCGAACGGCTGAAGGAGGTCGCCGTCGCGGAGAGCCGAGCGGCGGCTCTGCGGCAGGAGGCCGAGCGGCTGGAAGCGCAGCTGAGCGGGGCGCAGGAACGCGAGCGGGAGCGCGATACCCAGCTGGTCGAGGCGTCCGCCGCCTACGCCCGGCTCGTACGTGAGTGGGCGGACCGGCTTCCGGATCCGGCCGCGGTGCAGGCTCTCGTGGCACTGCCCGACGAAGACGACGAGCTCCCGATCGCCGATCGCTGCCTCGACCGGGACGTCGCCGATGCCGTCGCGCAGTCCGCGCACGAGGTGACCGATCCGGTGCTCGCGGCCTGCGACGCCGAACGCGACGAGGCGGTCGCCCGCGAACGCTCCATCGCCGCCGACCTCGCCGAGTCGCGTGCCGAGCGGAGCCGCTGGGAGCAACGGTCCGATCCCGAACCGCCCCGCTCCCTGTACGCCACCGCCGACCGGCCACTGGGCGGCGGCGCTCCGCTGTTCCGGCTGCTGGACTTCGCGGACGGGCTGTCCGACGCCGACCGCACCGGTCTGGAGGCCGCGCTGGAGGCCAGCGGGCTGCTCGGCGCCTGGGTGTGCGCCGACGGCACCGTGCTGGCCACCGACACACGTGACGTCCTGCTGCGCCCGGGAACGCACGTCGCGGGGCCGAGCCTGGCCGACGTGCTCCGGCCCGTACCCGGCGAGGGGGTAAGCGCGGCCGGTCTTGAGGGGCTGCTGCGCTCGATCGGGCTGGGCGAGACGGAGACGGCGTCCAGCTGGGCGGCCGTGGACGGCCGATGGCGGCTCGGCGTGGCCCACGGCGCGTATGGGAAGGACCATCCGGAGTACGTCGGCGCGGGCGTCCGGGCGGCGACCCGGCGGCGCCGCATCGCGGCCCTGACCGAGCGGATCGAGGAGCTGGAGGCCGCACTGGAGACCGCGCGAACCGCGCGTGCGCGGATCGAGGAGCGGCGCGACACGCTCCGCCGGGTGCTGCGCGACGTTCCCCGGCCGCGCGCCTTCACCGACGCGTGGACGACGTACAAGGAGGCGGTCGCCGAGACGGGACGACTCACCGCGGGCCTGGCGAGTGCCCGCCGCGCGGCCGAGGAGACCCGTGCGGCCGCGGTGAAGCTGCGTACCCGCGCCGAGGCGCAGGCCGGCGCCGACGCCTTGCCCGCCGACCCGGACGACCTCGCCCGGATCCGCGCCGAGCTCGGCACCCTGCAGGCACGGATCGGCACGCTCAGCCGCGACGCCGCACGTGTGCTGGATCGGCTGTCGGCGCACCACGCGGTCCGCGGCGGCTGGGAGAGGGCGCGCGCCGACCGTACGCAAGCCGAGAACGGCTACGCGACCGCACGGGGGGCGCTGGCCACCGCACAGCGCGAGCTGGCGCTGCTGGAGGAGTCCGTCGGCGCGAGCGAACAGGAGATCCTCGCGAAGGAACGCGAGGCCCAGGACCGACTGGACACGGCGACACGCGGGCTTCCGCCGCTCCGGGCCCGGCACGACGAGCTTCGCCAGGACCGGATCGAGGCCGGCGTACGGCGCGAGAACACCCTCACCGCACTCGGCGAACAGGAACAGATCGTCGTCGACGGCGGTGTCCGGCTGCGGCGTCCGCTCGGCCTGTCCGGCCTGCCGCTCGCCGCCGCGCTGGGCGATGTCGAGGAGCCGCTGCGCGCCTACGACGCCGCACAGGACGGCGACGTGCGCGCACGGATCAAGGCCCTCAACGCCCTCGCCGAGGACATCGGTACCCGCCTCGGCCCGGCCTCCGCCGACGTCAGCGACTCGCTGATCCTCCGCCGGGGAGAGGAGCTGCGCGACAACCTCGCCGGCGGGTACGACGCGGGCGTCGACGAGGTGGACGGTGTCAAACGGTTCGCCCTGCACGACGACACCGGAGCGCACGACGTCGCCGTCGTCGGCACACGCATCGGCGCGGCCCTCGCCGAGGCCCGGCTGCGGCTGTCCACCCGGGAGCAGGAGGTGTTCGAGCGGTACCTGCTGGGCGAGCTCGGCGACCACCTGTCCCGGCAGGTGCTCGCCGCGCACAACCTCGTCGCGGCGATGAACGAGACCCTCGAGGAGGTCCGCTCGTCGCACGGCATCGGCACCCGCCTCGTGTGGGAACTGCCGGCCGGAGCCGACGCCGACATCCGGGCGGCCGTCGAACTGCTCCGCCGCCCCTCGGCACTGCGCACCCGCGACCAGTCCGCCCGGCTCCGCGACGCCCTCCGCCGCCGCATCGAGGACGCCCGCCGCGCCGACCCGTCCGCCGGATACGCCCTGCACCTGCGTGCGGCACTGGACTACCGGGCCTGGTACGGCTTCCGGGTGAAGGTGACCGACGCCGCCAACCCCGACCGTGAGCGTGTGCTCAGCCACCGGACCGCGCTGAGCCAGGGCGAACAGCGTGTCGTGTCCTACCTTGTGCTGTTCGCCACCGCTGCAGCCCATTTCTCCTCGCTCAGCGACGCCGCCCCGGCCGCACCGCGTCTCATCCTGCTGGACGACGCGTTCGCCAAGGTCGACGAACCGACGCACGGGCGGCTGCTGGGCCTGCTGGTCGAGCTGGACCTGGACTTCATCATCACCAGTGAACGCCTCTTCGGCTGCTTCGCCACCGTGCCGAGCCTGCACATCTACGAGTGCCTGCGCGACCCGCACGTCCGAGGCGTGGCCACCGTCCACTTCATCTGGGATGGCCGCCACAAGCGACTGGTGAGCACGTGACCGCCGCCGAGCCGGAGCCCGGGATGACCGCCGCCGAGGCCCGGATGACCGCGCGGACGCGTGCGTGGCTCGACCAGCCCGCGCTCGCCCGGTTGTGGGACCGGCTGCGCGACCGCCTCGAACGCAACGGCCTGCAGGTACGCGGCAGACTGCGTCTCGACGGCGTCACGGCCGCCGAACGCGAGGCCCTCGCCCTGCTCACCGGCCGCCCGTACGCCGGAGACACGGTGTCGATCTCGCTCGCCGACCTCGACGCGCAGCTGCGCACTGGCGCGGCCGAGCGCGGCCTCGTCGAGGTCGTCGCGGAACTCCGCGGCCCGCTCACCGACCGCCCCGCCGCCCGCGACGCCCGCCGGGCTACCGCAGAAGCGATCTGGACCGCCACGGACGACGCGCTACGGTCCCGCGGCCTGGCCGACGCGGCCTGGTCAAGGCCGTGGCTGGACGAGGTGCGGCGCGCCGGCACTCTGGCCCGGCTCGCCCCGGACAATGGGAAGCGGCTGATCGTCCAGGCCGTCGACGTCATGGCGGTCCTGACCGGCCCGGCGTCCCCGGATCCGGCGGGCATGCCAGGGCGCGGCGAACTCGCCGAACGCGTAACCGGTACCGCGCACGGCCTGGACGACGGCACTCTGCTGTCGCGGATCGTCCTGCGTGCCCTCGCCCGCTCCCTCGAGCTGCCGACGCCGCAGGACGCCCGCTCCCGGCGCGAACTGTGGGAGGCGGCCGGTGTGGCCGTCGACCGCGTGTCGACCACGGTTCTCACGCTCGGCCTCGAGCCCCTCGGCGACGAATCGGCCGTGCGGCTGCTCCGCGACCGCACGCGGGCCGGCTTCGAGACCCACCTGACGCTGCGCGACCTGACCCGAATCACCTGGCGCCTCGCGCCGGACACCGAGGTCTTCGTCTGCGAGAACCCACGCGTCGTCGAGGCCGCCGCCGACCGCGGCTGCGTTCGCCCGCTGGTATGCGCGTCCGGCAACCCGACGACCAGTGTGCTCACCCTGCTCGACGCCCTCCATGCCGCGGGCGCGCGCCTCGCCTACCGGGGCGACTTCGACTGGCCGGGGATCGCCATCGCCAACCGCATGATCGGCCGGTACGCCGCTCGCCCGTGGCGCATGCGAGCGACCGACTACGAGCAGCACGTCGCCACGGCCCGCGACCGGGGCACCCCACTGCCGCCCTTGACCGGCACTCCCGTCGACGCGCTCTGGGACCCCGAACTGACCCCCGCCATGACCGCCCTGGGCGTCGCCGTCCAGGAGGAGTCGGCCCTCGAACGCCTCCTCACCGACCTGATTCCTCCCTGCGAGTCGCCTCAATAAGCCGGTCATCCACCGGAGGTCGTCTTGGCGACCTGCAGCAGGAACTCGGCGTTGGTCTTGGTCTCCGCCAGCTTGCCGAGCAGTAGGTCGATGGCCTGCCGCCGGTCCATCCTCCTGAGGATTTCGCGCAGGCGCGAGACGATGGCGTACTCCTCGGTACCCAGCAGGATCTGCTCCTGCTGGGTACCAGAGGCGTTGACGTCCACCGCGGGGAAGATCCGGTGGTGGGCCAGGTCGCGGTCCAGCCGGAGGCGCATGCCGGCGAGCCGACCGAGTTCCTCGGCGATGGTCTCATCCACGCGGGAGCCCGTCTCGACCAACGCGGTGGCCATGATGGTCAGTGAGCCGCCGTCCTCGATGTTCCTGGCGGCGCTGAACAACGCCTTGGGCGGGTGCAGCGCGATCGGGTCGAGCCCGCCCGGCAGGACCCGGTCGGAGGCCGGAGCCGCCAGGTTGTAGGCCGTGGTCAGACGGGTGATCGAATCGAGCAGCACAACGATGTCGTGTCCCCACTCGACCAGGCGCTTCGCCCGCTCAAGGGCGAGCTCGACGACGGCGATGTGGTCTCCGGCCGGGCGGTCGGAGGTCGAGGAGATGACCTCGCCCCTGATCGACCGCTGCAGGTCGGTGACCGTCTCCGGTGGCTCGTCGACCAGGATGACCATCACGTGGCACTCGGGGTTGTTGCGGCCGATCGCATCGGCGATGGTCCGCAGAAGCGTCGTCCGGCCCGCTTTCGGCGGGGCCAGGATCAGTCCGCGCTGGCCCTTGCCGATCGGGCTGATCAGGTCGACGATCCGGGTGGTGAAAAGGCCCGGGTCGGTCTCCAGACGCAATCGCTCCTGCGGGTACAGAGGGGTCAGTCTGGAGAACTCGGGGCGGCTCATCGCCTCGTCGGGGTCCATCCCGGTGACCGCGTCCACCTGCACCAGCGGCTTGAACTTCTCAAGCCGCTCGCCCTCGCGCGGCAGCCGAACGGCGCCGGCGACGACGTCACCTTTGCGCAGGCGGTGCTTGCGGACCTGAGACAAGGAGACGTACACATCCTGGGAACCTGCCAGGTAGCCCGAGGTCCGCACGAAGGCGTAGTTCTCGAAAATGTCGAGTATCCCGGAGATGGGGACGAACCAATCGTCCTCGCTGATCACCGGGTCGGCGTCGGCGGCGCGGCCGAAACGGCGACGCCGCGGAGCGGCCGCGGCCGCCGGCTCCGCGTCGGGCACGGCTTCGGCGGGCGTCGGCGCGCCTTCCGGAGCCGCCTCTGTGGCCGCGCCGCCTGTGTCGGGCTCCGGCTCCCCCTGCGGCGGCGCCTCATTCCCCGGGCCTGCCGCGGTCTCCGGCGCGGACTCCTCCGCCGCCGCCCAGGACCGATCTCCGGCGGGCGCGTAGAGGCTCATGACCTCGTCCGCCACCGCATGGGCGCCAACGGCGCGCAGCAGCAGCTCCATCGTTTCCAGGGCACGGCGGACCTCGCTCGCGGCGAAAGGTTCGTTGTGCGCCCAACGGTTCCTGGTTTCGCGCAGCTCACCGGCGTAGGACCGGGCCGACCGAAGTAGCGCACCATCGAAGACCTGCCACCGGAACACCAGCATGCGCAGCTGCAGCGCGGGGTCGGTTATCGCCAGCCGGCGCGCATGGCCGAACCGGGCGCGATCCTCGGCTTCCAAGGCGGTCAGCCAGTCCTGGCCATCGACGGCGCTCATGCGCTCATCCACGAAGGGGCCCAGCCCCTCCGCGAGCAGCTGAAAGCCCCTGCCGAGCAACTCAGAGCCTCCGCCGACCGACTCCGGGTTCGATGCAGCCACTGTCCCCTCCGCCCCATCCCGGAGTACGCGCGAAGCGTCCGGAGCCACCGGTTGGCCGGCAGCGCTCAAACGCTAACAACTCTGGTCAATAACGACCATCAACGCTTCGAACGAAGGGGACCCCGACGGTTAGACGAATCGCTAACCGCCGGGGTCCCCTTTAGAGACGACGAGCGGATCAGACCCTCTTCAGGTAAGAGGAGTAGACCCATCCCCACTTACCGGTGTTGGCCCCGCTGGTCACCTTGCCGTAGGTCCAGACCTTGTCGCTGACGCCGATGCCGTACGACGGGTCGTACTTGCACGTGCCGTAGAACTTGGTCCCTGTGGTGAGGAGGCCCAGGGAGGTGTAGGAGGTGCTGGGTCCTTTGCGCAGGCGGACGGAGGTGGTCGTCTTGTACGTCGCGTCTTTGATGTTGACGGTGCAGGTAGAGGATCCCGCAGCGTTCGCAGCGGAGGCCGTGGCGACCACTCCGCCGAGAGCGACCACGCCGGCAACGACCGCCGTCACGGCGCTCTTCTTGTACTTGTTCATGCCTTCTTCCAAGAATCGATTGGCACGTTCCAAGGGAACCTAACATCCGAAAAGTTCGCCTTGATCAGCGCCCCCCGATCTTTCGGAACCGACTCCTGGCGTCACTCGTCTCGCTGACGCGAGCCAGCACCGCGATAGGGAATCTGATAAGCGCCCTGAACCAGAGGGGCCCATAAGTCCGGTTCGAGGGCAGAGCCGCCGGTTCAGCGGCGGCCGAGTGGGCAGTGCCCGTCCTGGTCCCGGTTCGGGCAGCACACCACGACCAGGTCGACGTAGTTCCCGCCAGTGAGCCACCAGACCCAGACGACGTCGTTGCCCCGCCGGAGGGTGCCGAGGGCGGTTGCGGCCATGGTTCGTACGGTCGGCGCGTGCCGTCGCAGCTCCGGGTGGGCGATCGACGGCTCGATCTCGGCGTACTGCCGCTCCAGCCAGGCGACCGCCTCCGCCGGGTCGTCCCAGGTGCCCTTGATGA
Organism: Actinoallomurus vinaceus; assembly: GCF_039542055.1. Taxonomy (NCBI): domain Bacteria; kingdom Bacillati; phylum Actinomycetota; class Actinomycetes; order Streptosporangiales; family Thermomonosporaceae; genus Actinoallomurus; species Actinoallomurus vinaceus. Next base: position 154,952 of record NZ_BAABHK010000016.1, on the reverse strand, counting down.
AGCGGGCGGGCTTGGCCAGCCACGCGGCCGTACGCTCAGGCGGGACCGGCGAGGTCTCGAACCCGACCCCGCCCGGCGACCGAACGGCGTCGTACGGCCGGATGGCCTCACCGGGTCCCTGGTAGCCGTACGCGTGAAAGTGCACGCGGCTCCCTCCCATGGGCGCGGCCCGGGACGATGCTCGAGGCCGCCATCCTTCGCTCACCGCCGGCCCGTCTCGACGACGGCGACGAGCACGCATGCCTCACCGTCCTCGCCCGTGTAGCCGCCGCACCGTGTCGCCTTGATCCACGTCACGCCGCTGAGCTGGTCTTCCATGGCTTCACCTCCCTCCAGCCGTGGCGTGGGACACCGGCTCCGGGCGGGAGAGGATGTTGCGAGCCGCCGCGAAGACGGCGTGACCGTACGACCCTGGTCGTTGCCGTGCCAGCCCCAGCTGTCGGCGAGGAGCGCGACCGTACGCAGACCGCGCCCGCACTCGGCGAGTTCGTCCGCGTCGGCGACCGTCGGCTCGGCGGGCCCGCCCTGGTCGGTCACGGAGATCTCCGTACGGCCGGCGGCTTGGTAGACGTCGATGGCGAAGGAGCCGCCCTGCCCGGAGCGGGTGTGCCGTAATGCGTTCGCCACGAGCTCGCCGGCGGCCAGCAGGACCTCATCCCGCCGAGGTCGTTCGGGCAGGAGCGTGGCGACGAACGCCCGTACGGCGTGGGCCTGGTCGGGGCGGCCGGGGAACACCGCCCGCCAGTACATGACCGGCGCGACGACGGCCGGCTCCGAGAGCGGGAGAAGCATGGACACCTCGTGGGGTGGTCGATCGGCGGCGTACCGCCGGAGTGCTTCTCAGCTCACAGGAGGCGCATGCTCCATCGCAGTTGGTAGGCGGAGGTGGGTGCCCGGAACCACGATTCGCACGCGAGGCCGCAGCACGTCATCGCTCGGCGAGCACCACGCCAGGGCGTCACCGGGCCGAACGTTCGGCCGTCGGCCCGTCCCGCCGCGACCGCCGAGGGTTCTCGTGGTCAGAACCCCGAGAACCCTCGGCAGGAGTATCGCCCTCCCATGCTCGGCCCAGGAGATCCTCGCCCGCCGGTGCCGGTCGTTCCGCTGTCGGAATCGACCGCATTCGGTTTGATGGTGCCCCATGGTCAGCGTTTCAGCGTTCTCGGAGGGCGATCTGCTCGCTCTGGCGGGTGAACGGTCGTTCGCCAGGGCTCAGGGATACCTCGACGCGGTCGCCGATCTGGAGGTGACCGCGACCGGCGTCACCGCCACCGTGTACGGCGGAGACGAGTACGAGGTCACCTTGACCGTCCACTCCGGCAAGGGCCTGTCCGGAGCATGCGACTGCCCGTACGGAATGGAAGGTGCCTTCTGCAAGCACTGCGTCGCAGTGGGCCTGGTCGTACTGAGGCAGCGCCTTGACCTCGGTAGGGCACGAGCCGCCGCGACCAGTAGTGGTCGGCGGTTGGACGCCTGGCTGGAGGCGCTGCCCCGTGATCGGCTGCTCGCCCTCCTGCGCGAACAGATCGCCGAGGATCGCAACCTGCGCCGCCGCCTCGAGGTGCGGGCCACCGCCGAGCAGGCGGGGGCCGACATCGACCTCGCCGCCTTGCGCGCTCAGATCATGAGACTGCTCGACACGGCGCCGTTCGGCCGGTACGGCTACGTCGAGTACGGGGACGCGGGCGCCTATGCCGCGCAGGTCGAGGAGGCGGCGGCCGCGCTGCGTTCGCTGACCACCGCCGGAAACGCGTCTTACGCCATGACGCTGGCCCGGGAGGCGATCGAGCACCTCGGCAAGGTGTACGGGCAGATCGACGACTCCGACGGCGCGCTCGGCAAGGCCGCCGACGCCCTGGCGGAGGCCCACCGGGAGGCCTGCGCCGCCGCCGACCTCGACCCGGTGCAGACCGCCGAGTGGCTGGCGACCCACATGCTCGGCGAATGGTCGCACGTGCCGGAGTTCGATCTCGGTGACTACTGGGCCCTGCTGGGCGACGCCGGACGGGCCAGGTTCGCCGAACGGGTCGTCGAGGCGTCGCGACGTGACCCGTCCGGCTGGGCCCCGAAGTATCTCAAGCAGCAGATCGCGCGAGCCCAGGGTGATGTGGACGCGTTGGTCGCCGCACTCGCGGCCGACCTCGACCCGGTCGGCAGGACGCATCTGGCCATCGCCCAAGAACTCGACCGCGCGGGACGCAGTGCCGAGGCCCTGGAGTGGGCCGAGCGCGGGCTGCGCGACACGGAACGGCAGCCCTGGATCGAAGACCGGCTGGCGGACTATGTCGTCGACCGGTACCAGCAGGAGGGTCGGCTCGCCGACGTGGTCGCCGTACGGAGGGAACGGTTCCGCTCGTCACCTTCACTCGATGACTACCGGAAGCTGCGTGACGCGGCCCGGACCGCCGGCTGCTGGGACACCGAACGCGCGGCCGCCCTGGACCTGCTCAGTGAACGTACGTCGCCGCACGACGCGGAGCCGTACCACGGCGGATCGCTGCTGGTCGATGTGCTGATCGACGACGGGGAGGTCGACGCCGCGTGGCGGGCCGCTGAGGGGCGGGCGAACGAACGGCAGTGGCTGGCCCTCGCCGATCTCGTACGGGGCGAACGCCCGGCCGACGCATTGGAGGTGTACCGGCGCGCAGTCGAGCTGCGCACGCAGCGCACCGGGGACGGCAACTACCGCGAGGTCGCGCGGATCCTTCTCCTGGCCCGCGATTGCCACCGCCAGTTGGGCGCCGATGAAGAGTTCACCGCGTACCTCGCCGCCCTGCACACCGCTCAGAAACGCAAGCGGAATCTGATGAAAATCCTGGATCAGCATGGTCTCTAGGGCGATCGTCCAAGACCATTGCGACGGACGCTCTTCGGCCTCGTCGACGTACTTGCCGACGAGGCGCCGCGACTCGGCTTTCGCGGCGCGGGTGACCGGTGGCTCAAGCGCTTTGCGGAGCTCCGGCTCGTATCCGCTCGTCATGAATTCCGCACCCGACAAGCCGTCGGCCTGCCCCTGAGCCGCCTCGTCGACGGTCGAGCGAGGCCGTGACCGGTGGTAGTCGCGAATCTGACGGATCGCCACGGCCGACCGGCGAGGACCTGAAGGAGACCGGCTGCCCGCGCGCAGGGCTCGAAGGACCGTTCCCTGCACGATGTCGTCGACGTCCGGATGGCCGTTCGCCGACCCGATATGGCGAAGCGCGCCAGCCACTTGCGGCCACGCCGTAGGGTCCGTAGCCGAGCCGCCGATCCCCGTGACGTCGATTTGGTGGAACCAGGCACCGGCCATTTCCGTGACCGCCCGATCACTTTACGTTCGACGGTTACCGTGCTGATCCTCCGGCCGGAGACTCTCGCTCGTGCGCACCGGCAAGAGTCGACGACCCGTTCGCGAAAAATACGCTCGCCCGCCATTTCCTCGCGGCCACCTCACCACCATTATGGTGGCCGACACAAAACGGTCATCGGAGGATCTATTGCGCGCCCATGTCTTGTCCGGGCTTACGAGGGCGACCGCGGGAGTCGCCGTCGGCGGCCTGGCGCTCGCCACGCTGGTCGCCGCCGGCGACTCACCGGCGTCCGCCACACCGGCGACGTCCGTAGTGGTCAATGAGGTGTACGGCGGCGGGGGGAACTCCGGCGCCACCTACACCAACGACTTCGTCGAGCTCACCAACCGGAGCGACGCGGCCGTCAGCCTGGACGGCTGGTCGGTCCAGTACCACTCCGGTGGAGCGACCGGCTCCTGGCAGGTCACCCCGCTGAGCGGCTCGATCGCGCCGGGCGGCTTCTACCTCGTCGGTGAGGCGAAGGGCGCGGGCGGTACGCAGGCGCTGCCGGCGACGCAGGCCACCGGGACCATCGCGATGTCCGCCACCGCCGGCACGATCGCCCTGGTCCACGGCACCGCGGCGCTGACGTGCGCGGACTCGGCAGCGTGCCAGAGCGCCTCGGTCGACCTCGTCGGCTTCGGCACCGCGGCGCTCAACGAGACGGCACCGGCGGCGGGTGCGTCCAACACCGCCTCCGTACAGCGAAGCGGCAAGCCGGACAGCGACGACAACTCCGCCGACTTCAGCGCCGGCGACCCGACGCCCGGCGCCGCGAACGCAGGGAGTGGAGGCGGCGGTGGCGGCGGTGAGCCCGGTCCGCTGCGCATCCACGACGTCCAGGGTGCCAACTGGCTCTCGCCGCACGACAGCGAGAAGGTCACCAACGTGCCCGGCGTCGTCACCGCGATCCGGTCGGCGGGCAGCAGCAAGGGCTACTGGATCCAGGACCCGACGCCGGACGCGAGCCCGGCCACCAGCGAGGGCGTCTTCGTCTACAGTTCCTCGCCGGGCGTGGCGGTGGGCGACTCCGTGCTCGTGTCGGGCACCGTCAAGGACTACTACCCGCTGTCCAGCGGCGACACGGTCCAGAAGACCTCCAACCTGTCGGTGACCGAGATCAGCGGCTCCACCGCGTCCGTGCTCTCCCACGGCAACGCGCTGCCGCCGGCCGAGATCATCAAGCCGGACACGGTCCCCGCCACGTACGCCCCCGACCTCGGCGGGGCCAACATCGAGGCGACGCCGATCGACCCGGCCCGCTCGGCCCTCGACTTCTGGGAGTCGCGCGAGGGCATGCGGGTGGAGGTCGACGACGCCCGGGTGGTCGGTCCGTCCAACAGCTACGGTGAGCAGTTCGTCACCACCAAGCCGGCGCAGGCGACGACGTACCGCGGCGGCACGGAACTCCTCGGCGAGAACGCCGTGCCCTCCGGCCGCATCGAGGTCGTGCCCACGGACGGCAGCAACCCCGGCGTCTCGGTCGGCGACGTCCTCCAGGGCGCGACGGCGGGCCCGGTCGACTACTCCCAGTTCGGCGGCTACACAATCGCCGCGACCCAGGTCGGCACGGCGCAGCACAAGAACCTGCCGCCCGTCGTCGCCACCCCGCAGAGTCGCAAGCAGCTCGCGGTCGCGACGTACAACGTCGAGAACCTCGCGCCCGGCGACTCCGCCACGAAGTACGCACGGCTCGCCCAGGGAGTCGTGACCAACCTCGCCAAGCCCGACATCGTCGCGGTCGAGGAAGTACAGGACAACAGCGGCGCGACCGACGACGGCGTGGTCGCGGCCGACCAGACGCTGACCAAGCTGACCGCGGCAATCGTCGCGGCGGGCGGCCCGAAGTACGCCTGGCGCGAGATCGACCCGGTCAACGACAAGGACGGCGGTCAGCCGGGCGGCAACATCCGGGTGGTGTTCCTGTTCAACCCGGCGCGCGTGTCCTTCGTCGACCGGGGCTCGTCGTCGGTCGACCGCTCGACCACCCCGACGTCCGTCGAGAAGCTCAAGGGCAAGCCCGCTCTGAGCCTGTCGCCGGGCCGGATCGACCCGGCGAACACGGCCTGGGACTCCAGCCGCAAGCCGCTCGCGGGCGAGTTCCGGTTCCGGAACAAGCCGGTGTTCGTCGTCGCGAACCACTTCGCTTCCAAGCTCGGCGACCAGAACGCGGACGGCCGCTACCAGTACCCGGCGCAGTCGTCGGCGGTGCAGCGCGCGGCGCAGGCGACGGAGGTGCACGCCTTCGTCCAGCGGATCCTGAAGGTGGACAAGAAGTCCGACGTGGTCGTGCTCGGTGACCTGAACGACTACCAGTTCAGCCCCGCGCTCGCAGCGCTGACGACCGGGTCCACCAGCGGGCACGGCAGGCCGATCCTGACCGACCTGATCGGCACGCTTCCGGAGAACGAGAGGTATACGTACGTCTACGACGGAATCTCGGAGGTGCTCGACCACATCCTGGTGACCCCGCGCACGCACGGCGTGCAGTACCAGGTGGTCCACGTCAACGCCGAGTACACGAACCAGACGAGCGACCACGACCCCCAGGTCGTACGCCTGAAGCCGTGAGCATGTCGGCCTCGTAACGCACGCGGCGGTCACCTCGGCTCCTCGGCCGGGGTGACCGCCGCTGCCACTGCTCTTCGGTCGACTCGACATCCACCCCGCGCACGGTCGGCGCGCGGCGACCCCCGCTCCGCGGCGTCAGAGCCTCCCCCTATCCCGGGGTGGTTCACGCTTCACCGCCCCGCAGGGCCGCGGGAGAGCGTCATCGTGGCCGGTCCCCAGCGTGCCCATTGCCGAGGGGAGTGGTGTGCCGTCGCTGCCTTCGTGTGCGGTGCAGGCCGAGGATGAGGACGAGGACGAACATCAGGAAGAGGGCCAGAGCGAGGCCGGTGGCGACGTGCCAGTGGCTGGCCTTGGACGCGAGCCGCTTGCCCCGGGCGCTGCCGGTCTGCTGATCTACGGCGATGGAACGCGTGGTCAGGACGACGTCGTTGCCGTCGCCGCCCCGGTAGCTGATGTGCAGCTTTCGTCCGGCGACGGTGAGGGACGTGCCCTCGGGCAGACCGCGGAACGAGCCCGAAACCGGTTGCGTGCCGGTCGTGTCGACGAGGGTGACCTGGCGCGCGGTCCTGGAGACGGTGCCCGGGGCGATCACGAGGTTGCCGTGCACGGCGACCCGGCCGGTGACCGTCAGAGGAAGGCGGCCGAGCTTGAGTGTGCTGCCCGCCGCCTGGCTGAGGCCGGTGAAGGTCTGCTTTCCGGCGCGGGTGAGGTCGAGGCCGGCGCCGGGCTTTGTCAGCGCCACCCCGCTGCTGTTTGCGAGCGTGCCGCCGCGCAAGGCCAGTGTGCCGCCCGCGACCGTGGTGGCGCCGGTGTAGGTGATCCGCCCGGTCAGAGTGGTGGTGGACCTGCCCGCCTGGGTGAACGAGCCGGCGCCGCTGATACGCGACAGCGTCAGCGCGGTCTTGCTGTTCTGAACGACCAGCACACCGTTGTCGATGATCCTGTAGTACGACGACCGGGTGCGCAGGGAACCGTCGCCGCCGGGGCCGCCGGTGCCGAGCCGCAGGACGGCGCCCCGGCCGATCGTGGTGGCGCCGTCGTAGTTCTGCGGCGCGGCGAAGGTCACGTCATTACCGCGGGTGCCGGCGATGACGACGTCGCCGAGGCCCGGCGCCGAGAGGGTGTCGTGGTAAATCCCGCCCGAGATGGGCGCGCCGAGGCTCACCGGGCCGTTGTAGTCGAAGGTCAGCCGGGACCGCGTCCGGGCCTGGTGCATGTTGATATAGACCGTGTTCTTGTTGCCGGGCAGGAAGAACCGGTGATGGGTGCCGTCGCCCCACTGCACGTTCGCGCCTTCGATGTTGACACCGCGTTTGTTGTCGTTGTGCGGCACGACCCTGAAGTTCAGTGCTGGATCACTGAGCCAGGGGTTTGCATCAGAACCTCGGTCGGCCCAGCTGTAGACGCCGGTCATCACCACCATGCCACCGGGCCTGGAGTGGAAGTTGATGTCGTTGCCCCAGTTCCGCGAGTCGTAGTCGGCACCGTCCACGAGCCGCCGGCCCAGGGGCATGTCGTGAATCGCCGATCCCTGGTTCACGATCTTCCGTACGTTCGGCAGCCGCGTCATATAAGTCGTGGCGCCGAACTGAATAACGGTGCCGTTGTAGAGCACCCCGGAGAACGGATGGTCACCGGCGAGCACCAGACCGGGCCAGGTGGCGCGGCGGGCGGAGATGAAACCGGAGCCGCTCATGATCCCCAGGTGGAGCGCGCGGTGCACCGCGACGTCCAGGTGTCCGTCCACCCTGATGTTGAGATGGTTGAGCGTGAGCCCCGGCCGCTCGTCGAAGTGCCCGATGACCCCGCTCGCGCCGGGGCCCGGGCCGTACTGCAGCGTGGCCCCGCGATCGACGATCACCGCCGGCGGATCCGGGTTCGAGATCGTGGTGACGGGATGCGGCCCGCCGGAGGTGGTCACCTTCTCCCGCCGCTGAGACGGCGGGATCAGGAAGTCGCTGTCCTTGGTGAGCACGAGCGTGCCGGTTCCGGTGACGGTCAGCGTCCCCACACCGCCGATGACCCCTGAGTACGTCGTCGTACCACCGGTCAGCCGCACCACCGCGTCGCCGGCGAGGGTGACGTTCCGATCCGCGTAGATCGCGGCGGTGATGTCCGCTGGGACCGCGACCGCTCGCGCCGCGGGCGCGCCCGGAACCACCCCCAGGACGACGGCCGCCACCACGCACGCTGTCTTCGTCAGCCACATGCTCGGGAGACGTGGGCCACGGTCGCGGATAACCAGAGCGCCCCTATGATCCACATCACTCCTCGTCGGCCGCCGAGGTCTCGCTGACCCCATCCGGGCCCGGCTGCCGGCGGAGCTGAGCGAGCCCGGGTCCGCGAGCATACTGGCCACCGAGGTCGGCCTGCCCCGTCGATGAGCGCGTACCGGCCGATGCCGACCGTTCGAACGCCGACGACATCTCCGGGTTCGAGCCGGTACCGCTTCAGGTGCTCGACCACATCCTGGTGACCCCGCGCACCCACGACGTGCAGTACCAGGTGGTCCACGTCAACGCCGAGTGCACGAGCCAGGCGAGCGACCACGATCCGCAGGTCGTACAGCTGAAGCCGTGACCACGCCGACCTCGTGACGCACGCGGCGGTCACCTGGGCCTCGGTCGAGGTGACCGCCGCTTGTCACTGCTCGGTCAGTGTGAGCGTCCCGCGCTCTGCCGGATCACTGCGGGAGAACCTGCACGGTGTCGCCGACAGGGCGTTCGCCGGTCGCGTCGGACGGCTTGTTGACCAATGTGCCGTTGACCGCCATCGCCGTCGACCCTCCGCCGTCGAGGTTCAGCGCGTTCACCGCGCCGAGCCCGCGCATCAGCTCTGCGGCCTCCTGAAGTGTCGCGCCTTCACTGACACCCGGCGCGCGGCCGTCGACGGTGACGAGAATGAGCCGCCCCCGGGCGTCCGTGCCCGCGAGGGTCCGGGGCTGGCGCTGTTCCGCCCAGGCGTAGCCGAAGGACAGGTCCGCCGGATCCATGAACCCCTCCGTGGCGGCGTCGATCGCCAGGCGCCCGTCGCGTACGAGAATCGGCCCGGCGCTCACGATGCCGGTCTTGCCGGTCAACGGCACAGCCTTACCGGACGAGTCCCGGACCCGCTCGTCAACGATCAGCCGGCGCCCGACGACAGCGTGGGCCTTCAGCCACGTCGCGGCCGTCCCGATCCCCTGGAGCACCGAGCCCCCGGCCGGGACCGTACCGCCGCCGCCCGTTCCGACACTGACCACCCGGCCTCCGTGGTCGAGCACGGCCTGGGCGCCGGCCCCGGTGGGCAGGTTCGCCCCGTAGTGAGGGGTGAACAGCACGAGATCGTCGGCGCTGGTGCAGGTGAAATCCTGACGTGGGAGTTCGGTCGGTGACGCTCCCGGGCGGCCGCAGTCACGGATCTTGCCCGGCACCCGGTTGATGCCATTGACCGCGTACGACGCCGCGCCATCGCGGACACTCGCGCGCGAGACGAGGTTCGCGACGCGGCTACGGTTACCGTTGTTCTGCAGGATCAGAGCGGCCCGGTTGCCGGCGGACTGGGCGTCGAGAGTGCCACCGTAGGCGGCGAGGCCCGACTGCGTACCTTGGACGCCGTCGGCGTCAGAGGTGATGAAGAAGCCGCCGTTGACCGCCAGGACGGAGCCCGCCGCGCGAGCCTGTGCGGAGGTCGTCACCCGCCCGGCGACCGCAGCCCCGTGATCGGCGACGACGCTGCCGTGGAACCGCTTGGGGTCCACGATGCCGACGTGGACGCTCTCCCGGTCAGGCGCCTGGTCGACGTCGTAACCGGTCCATTCGACGGCCGGGTGCAGGCCGGCGGAGGTGACCGCGGTCGCCTGCTTTTGCGCGTCCGCCTGGGCGGCGAAACCGCCGACCCGCACGCGGTACCCCTCGGTGCCATGCGGAGTGTCGGAGAAGGCGGGCCACGGCACCTGCTCGGTGCGTGCGTCGATCCCGGCCGCGGCCAGCTGGGCGACGGTCTTGGCGGCCCACTGGGCGTCTCCGAGCTCCGCCCAGGTAGCGGCGCCGGTCAGCCGGTTCACGGCCGGAGCCTGCACGGTCACGGTCCACATGGGACGCGCCTGCGGTACGGAGACCGACGCGGTACGGACCTCCACCCCAGGAACGGGCGACGTGGAGGTCCACGTCACCGTGGCCGATTTCCACGGCAGCGCGTTCGCGCCCGACGGCGTAGCCGCCGTGGCCGGTCCGGCGACCGCCGTCGCGGACGCGGTGAGCAGGGCCATGCCCGCGACAACCCATCTGGAACGCGCCACCGATGACCTCCATGTAGACATAAGGGATTATTCGCCGCACAGTCGACCGCTCCGGCCCTCTCGGCGGGAAATGAACAGCCCACCACCAGGTGAACTGCCTCTTAACGCTGCAGCGGAGGATCGGCTTCGCCCCTTCGGCACGGTGCCGCAGTGAAACGCCGTCGGCCTTCGGCCGCTCGGAGGCTCCGGCCAGGAGACGGTGTCCCTGAGCGCCTTTGAAGACTCGTCCGGACCGGCATCGGCCCGCCGGGCGGTCCTGCTCTGCAGCTCGCGCCGCTTATGTCAGATATCGGGCGTACGGTGCGATCGTGGCGCTCCCCGACATCACGCGCGAAGCGGTCCTCGCCGCGATCGCCGAGTGTGACCGCATGGGGCGGGACGCTTTCCTGGACAAATACGGCTTCCGGCGCGCCCTGCGTTATCGGCTCCGGTACAACGGGACGCTCTACGATTCCAAGGCCATCGCCGGAGTCGCCCACGGATACCTGCCCGGCGAGTCTCCGCTGAGAGACTTCTCCGGCGGCATCGGTCACGCGGTCACCGCCCTGCAACGGCTCGGGTTCGAGGTGATCGACGAACATACCGCCCGTCCGACACCGCAGACCATCGACGAGGTCGTGGCGACAATCGGTGACCTACAACGAGCGCTGGTCGCCAGCAAGCCGATGCTGAAGCAGGCCGTCGTCCTGCTGTGGGCGATCGGGCGCGCCCGCGCTGGTGAGGACCGCCTTCTGAACTGGGCCGACACCGTCGCCGCTCTAACCCCGTTGCTGGACGAACACCGCCGAGACGGCGAACGCCGCCAAGGCAGATCGGACTACCCGATTGCCGCCCTTCACCACGCGGGGCTCTGGGACCTGCGCGGCCGCACCGATGTCCCACGAGCCCACGGGGACTCTGCGGTGAAGGGCTGGTTCGCCGAGCACACGCCCGACGGCGGCCTGCCGCAGTCGGTGTACACGCTCGCCCGCCGGGACGGCATCGCGAGAATCCGGCTCATCGAGGCCATCACCGCACGTTTCCTCGACGATTACGACGAGAGAGAACTCCTCACCGCTGTCGGGCTTTACGACAAGGACGTTGCGTCCGACGAGGACGCCGTCGGCAATGCGACCGACGATCCCAAAGCCGAGTACGCCCGCCGGTGCGAACTGGTCGCCCACCGGGAGGCACGCACCAATGGGCAGCGCCGGACCAGGACCGTCAACGACCCGATCCGAAACGGCCTTGCTCGAAGCGCGGTCCTGCTCCGCAGCGAAGGCCGCTGCGAGAACCCAAAGTGCGCGCAGCCCGCTCCCGACATTAACGATCGCGGAGAGCCGCTGCTGGAAGTCGACCACATCGTCCAGCTCAGCGATGGTGGCCGCGACCTGCCTCTCCAGATGATCGCCCTATGCCCGAATTGCCATCGGGTCAAGACGTACGGACGTACCCGCCACCAGCTCATCCCGGTTCTGACGCAGACGGCGCGTGACCTCCACGACCAGTGGCTCACGACCGACTGACTCGACAGAGCCCGATCACATGTCGCGCCCGTCAGTCTCGGCGAGCATCCGCCTCGCGTCGTCTACGTACTTATCGATCAGCCGACGCAACTCGGCGAGTTCGGCCTCGCGGCGCGGGTGACCAACGATCGGCAGCTCGAGAGCCTTTCGCAGCTCGGCAAGCTCTCGCTCATACTCGCTGGTCATGGCTGATCGGCCGCTAGGTCCCAAGGTCGCGTGCAAGCTGGGTCGCCGTCGGCACCGTTCGATTGCTGCCGCCCGTCGCCCTGGCTCATCGGCCGGTGAACGTCATCGGGGACTGCGCCAGACTCCTCCGCCGCGAAGATCACGGTGACGGTACGACCAGCGTCGTCACCGTGCCAGCCCCAGCTGTCGGCGAGGAGTGAGATGGTACGCAGGCCGCGCCCGGATTCAGCGAGGTCGTCGGCGTCGATGACGACCGGCTCAGCCCGCCCGCCTTCGTCAGTGACCGAGACAGCGGTGCAACCCGCGGCGTGGCGTATGTCTACGGTGAACGCTCCGTCCCGGCCCGAGTCGCTGTGCCGCAGTGCGTTTGCGACCAGTTCGCCGACCGCGAGGAGCACTTCATCGAGACGCGGACGGTCTGGAAGCAGAGCGATAACGAATTCCCGGACCACGTGGGCCTGATCCGGTCGGCCAGGAAAGGTCCGACGCCAGTACATGGTCGGCGCGGTCATGGCCGACTGGAAGAGGTCGGAAAGCATGGTCACCTCGCGAGAAGTCGTCGCCAACGACCCTCCAGGCACGTCGGCATGCTTCTCAGCACACACTGGGCTTCATCGGTGGCACAGGCGGTCAGTGACGGCTCACGCGTGGAACCGTGATTCGCACGCGTGGCTCATGAACAGCCCTTCCTCGCACGTTTCGGGCTGGTGCGTACCCGAGCCGAACGTTCCCGTCGAGCACTATCCGCGCCCTCAACCAGGCGAGGCATCCAATGATTCCGGAGCGTGTTCAAAAGACACGTGCTGTAATCGAACTTCAAAGCCCCTGTGATCAACGGCCCGCGGAGGTCGACGATGAGCAGCCCGTTCGTCCGCCGCCGACGGCTCGCAGCGGAGCTGCGCGCCCTACGCGAGGCACGCAGCTTAACCGCAGATCAGCTGGCCTGCCTGATCCACCAATCGCGCATGAAGATTTCGAAGCTGGAGAACGCCCACATCCGCCCGGACCTCGCCGACGTCATGAAGATCCTCGATGTCCTCGGCGTGACGGGCGAGAAGTGGCACGAGATCGTTCGCATCGCCCGCGACGCCGCCGAACGCGGTTGGTGGGATTCATACGGCGATGCGATGGGTGACCGCCAGCGGCTGTATGCCGACATCGAGTCCGGGGCAAAGACGATCCGCGAGTACCAGCCCGGCACCATGCCCGGCATCCTGCAGACCCCGGATTACACATGGGCACTGATCGAGCACGCCAAGGCCGAAGGTCCCATCACCTATATCCCCGAACGCCTCGTCGAGGCCAGGCTCCAACGCCAACGCACCGTCCTCCGCTCAGGCGGCCCGAGGTACGAGGTGATCCTCGATGAGGTTGGCCTCCGCCGCTTCAGCGTCCCACCCGACGTCATGCACGACCAGCTCCACCACGTCATTAAGATCGTCGAAACTCAACCGCACGTGACCGTACGGGTATTTCCCCTGGTTACCGGCATGGCCACCAGCCTCATGCCTCGATCGCAGTTAATCCTCTTCACGTTCCCGGATGCCTGCGACCCTCCGATGGCGATCGCCGAAACCGTCTCCACAGACATTTTCCATACGGAGCCCAGCGAAGTATCGCGGCACCTCGGCAGGTACGAGTACGTACGAGGTACCGCGCTCTCGGAAGTAACCAGCCTCACTTTTCTCAGCGAGCTTGCCGACCAGATCCTAACGAGGTAGGACTTCGCGTATGGCCACCAACTTCACATACTGGCGCAAGTCGCGCCGAAGCGAGCCGAATGCCTCGTGCGTCGAAGTAGCCTGCGTGAGGAGGGAAACGCTGGGTAACCGCGAGGTACCTCCTGACAGGGAAGCCCATCTACACTCGCCGCTCGATAGCACTATTCCCGACCGTTAAGCTTGCAGGTCAGGCACACATCCTGCTGCACAGCCGGAAGAAGCCGGCTGAGCGAGACGGGGCTCAACGAAGGCGAGCCGACAGTCTTACGGTCCGACTCCGCCGCCAGTGGCATACCGAGCCGAGGAGGGAGCACGAGCTCTTTATGGCGCCGCTCGGCTATGTGTCACACCCTCGGACTTCTACTGTTACCTGCACAACACAGATACGGTCACGCCGGGAAGATGTCTTTTTGTGCCCGAAAGCTGGACGTCCGGCAGCGCCGGCAGCTCCATCTAACGCTTAAGCCACTAATTTGTCACTCGCACGACTGAACACCTCAAATGCCACCTTAGCCCACCCGGGTAGACGGTTACAGTATGCGCAGCACAGGCAACTCGCGATCATTCATGTTGCGCAAAATAAGGGGGCCAGGTGTCTTCGCAGGGTTTCAGACCGACCTATTCACGGATTGACGCTGCCGACCTTATCGAACATGCGCCAGTTATTCCGCATATACCCGAGAGAGTGGCCCGGCTCTCCGCTAGCATTTTCTGCTTCGTTGCATGTCTGCTACTGAGCTACGTTGGAGCAAAGGCCATCAGCGTCTGGTCGTTGATAGTTTTACTGCCAGCATCTGCGTGGGTATCGGCATCTGTAGTCGATTGGGTAAATGCTACTTTCTTGATAGAAGTAATCCATCAATTCCTGAAGTCATTTTGGCGACGACCTCCGATGATTTATAATGCACCGAGTCGTCGTGTTACTTCGGCAAGCAGCATCGTTGCGGGATCACTAGCTTTTCTCGAAAAGGAGTACAAGCAGCTCACCAGCGAACATCGCTCAGCGCATGGCAGGTCCGCCAAACCTCCCCAAGTTCCCTATCGCTTAGTGGTGGCTTCCTATGAGATAAGTGGAAATCAGCGACTCGTAGCCTTTTCTGACGGAACGTCCGCGACATGGTATCGAACAAGTAGCGTCATTGTAGCACCGATGGAGGCCAGACGGTGGCATAGCAAACGGGAAAATCAAGGAGGAGCCGCTCTAGCACTTAGCGATATAATTCACCTGATCTACAAAGAAGGACCTAGGCATAGGGTTTGCGATATCCGTACACGCCTCCATGGACACCCTGAAGCAGACATCGATCGTGCATTCAATGCCGCTAAGTGGTGGCGACTGATCCGGGAAGATGCCCATCTTGCTATTCATCTCACGGAAGCGGGACAGCATTGGCATCTCGCAACCGCAAACCACGAGGCAGCACGAATCGCAGAAAGGAAGAACATGTCGAGTCGCTCTGGCGGCGGACCACAGTTTAACATCGGAAGTCTGTCTGGGGTATTTTACTACGCAGGCCAAAATATCTCAGGCAAGCACTCTCACCACATACGACACGGCCAACCGTCCGATAGTCAACTCATTTCATGCTTGCAAGAGGTGCTCGATTCGCCGGATGTCCCATGGTCAAACCCAGAGCTTTCGGACGTGCGACAAGTGATGGAAAAGGCGATTACACAACAGAACCCACATATATTCGAGCTAAAGCAAGCGCTCATGAAATTGAGAGACGTGTGCAGTCAAGTCGCTGTAGGGGTACTTGGCAATGGCGCTTACCAGCTACTAAGCCAGTACTTTCTTTAGATCGAAATCGTCCCAGATCGCCGGATGCTCGTCGAGACAACACCACCGCTCCACACTCGCAGAGAATAGATGTAGAAGTTCAGTATGCCCTGCTGAATCGGCTCTCATGACCAGTGCGCTGGCACTCTGGCACTACGTTCGCGCCTGCACGACGATCGTCCTTCGGTCGTGCGAGTCAGGCAACGCGGCAGACGAAGACCCCACTGCGGATTTCCCCAACTCATCGGCCCCGGGCCGCTGGCGCGGCAGTTGGCGGACTTCCCACAGATCTACACAAAAGATGAGACCTCGCTACCCACGCCTGCCTGGCCGATAGCTGTCAGATCATCGCCCAACACATCTGATGAACGAGCGGCCGCGGGGCGAGGTCCACCGATTTTGGTCACGTCGGCGTAACGGTGGCCGCTACAAGACAACTAGACATGTTCGTACGCGTTGTGCTCGTATAGCATCTCCAGTACGGAGATCGGAGAGCCCCTCGTTCCGGCTACGCCGGTCCGGGTCCTGTCACTTCTGGAGATATCGGTGCCCCGCCGCAGACGGCGCAATAAAGTTAATCTTGGCTGCATTGGAGCCGTTGCAGGACTTTTCACACTAGGGATTCTCCTGCAGAGTACCGCCGGCCAAGTCTTCGTCGGCATTGGCGTGCTTGTCGGTGGCGGTTCATATACAGCTATCGCTCTAAACAAGAAGGTAAAAAAACAAGAAGCGGCGCGCCTATGGGCTATTCGTGCGCAAAGCGCGGAGACCTATCTCTTTATGACTCCAAAGGAGTTCGAGCACGCCCTTGCATACTTGTGCACGCGAGATGGCTGCCACAACGTGCGCATTGTCGGAGGTGCTGGCGACCTTGGGGCAGACGTAATCGCAACGACCCCTACCGGTGAGCGCCTAGTAATACAGGCGAAGCGCTATGCACGCAGCAATTCCGTAAAAGGCCCCGACCTGCAGAAATTTGGTGGCACCTGCTACGCGGTGCACCATGCCGATGTGGCGGCCGTGGTAACGACGTCCAGGTTTACGGCACAAGCAAAGCAATACGCAGACCACATGAATATCAGGTTGTTTGGCTGGCAGGAACTTGGGGCCTGGGCATCACGAACGGGACCGGCACCATGGATGATCGGTTAGTCACCCCCTTGCTCACCGCCGTTCGCAACGCCCTCGCCACTAGGGCCGCCAGGCTTGTGCCGGGTGGAACGTGTAGGGCTGAGGACGCCGGTGAGACCGATCTCTTGGACACCATCGTGGACGAGACGCCGGCGTCCCAGCACCGGCGGGCTTGACGCACGATCGCCCCCAGACCCGCGTCACGTCACGGCACCCAGCCAGGTCACCGACCGAGTGCGCACCAACACCTTTTGTCGGAGGCTTCCGGAACGAGCACGTCGAAGATCTCTATACGGCTCTCAACCGGATAGAAACAGACCGGGACTGACCCAAAACGTCACCGTTATGTGACCGATCGGCCGTAACAGCATCACATGCGAGAGAGATCTCGTCCGGGAAGGACACTCGGGCCGACTGCGCTGTCGATCGGGAAACGGGAAGTCCGTGAGTTTCGGGACAAAGACTAGTACCATCTATATTCGCTCTCACCCCCGGAGGAGTCCTTAGTGCCGTATACCGCCGAGATCAGCCGTGCCAACCCGACCTGCTTTGTCTTTCTGGTCGACCAGTCAGCGTCGATGAGCGATCCGATCGGCGGGGAGGTACCTCAGCAGAAGGCTGACGTTGTCGCTGACGCGATCAACCGGCTCCTCACCGAACTCTCGGTGAAGTGCGCCAAAGAAGAGGGCGTGCGGGACTACTTCCATGTAGCGGTCGTCGGCTACGGTGCGACAGTGGAATCGGCCTATCGAGGCGCACTCGCCGGGCGTGACCTCGTGCCTCTCAGCGAGGTCGCCGACAACCCGGCCCGTTCGGAGAACCGCAACAAGAAGGAGCCGGACGGAGCCGGCGGCCTGGTCGAGACCACCATCACGTTCCCCATCTGGATGGACCCGGTTGCTCGGAACGGAACTCCAATGTGCCGTGCGCTATCGTACGCCGAAAAGCTCGTATCTCGCTGGCTGTCCGAGCACCCCGGCTGTTTTCCGCCGATAGTGCTTAACCTCACCGATGGTGAGGCAAACGACGGCGACCCCAGCGGCCCGGCTGCGTCTATCCGGGCGCAGAGTAGCGCCGATGGTCCGGTTCTTCTCTTCAACCTGCACGTCTCCGACGGCGGAGGCACTCCTGTCACATTCCCCGACTCCGAAATCGGGTTGCCCGACCAGTACGCTCGGCAGCTGTTTGAGATGTCCAGTCCGCTTCCGTCGCACATGCGCAGTTACGCCGCGCAACTTGGCTACCAGGTGAGCGATGCCAGTCGCGGCTTCGTCTACAACGCCGACATCGCCTCTGTCGTACAGTTCCTCGACATCGGTACCCGCGCCACCGACCTTCGGTGATCAGATGCGTACGAGCGTGGCTACCTTCTCCACCCATAAGGACGGCGGCGCAGCGGCGGACTACGAGGACGCCGCCGCCTCCAACCCGTCCGTACCTGATGATGATGAAGTCCCTGGCGAGCAAATTACGGTAGCGGTCGCCGACGGCGCGTCGGAGAGCCTGCTGGCGGGCCGATGGGCCCGTTTGCTCGTGGAGGAGTTCAGTCAGGCCGAACCGTTGACCGATGGCTCGGCGTTCGCCGCCATTGCCATACGCGCCGCCAAACGGTGGCGCGGCGTCTATACGACGTACGTCGATGAGAGGCTGGCCGGCGGCAGGCCGATTAGGTGGTACGAAGAGCCCGGCCTAGCCCGCGGGGCTTATGCCACGCTGCTCGTAGCGCATTTCACCGAGTCAGGCGGCTGGAACGCCGCCGCGCTCGGCGACAGCTGCCTATTCCAGGTACGTGACAATCACCTACATGCGGCATTTCCGCTGCAGTCCGACGCGGACTTCAGCATACGGCCGGACCTACTCGGCAGTCGGGATCCTGATGCAGAGCTGATCGCCGAACGCGCCACACTGATCAGCGGCGTGTGGGAGCAAGGAGATCAGTTCTTTCTATGCACGGACGCACTCGCGGCCTGGTTCCTCGCCGCCCATGCGTCCGGCGAAGCGCCGTGGGCGGTCCTCGGTGACCTGGGCACCGACGCAGGTCCTGGCAATTTTGATTCCTGGGTCACCGGGCTGCGCATAAACGGCCGAATGCGCAACGATGACGTGACACTTGTACGAGTGCACATGTGGTGAGCATGCGACAGTTCCCTACTGGCAGCCGTTATGTCGATGCGCTACAGAACACTACCCTGTGCTTCAGCGATCGAGATCTTCGCGGTGCCCGGCCCAAACTGGATAAGCTGGGCAGGCCCAAGCCTATATCCGGCAACTTCGCAAGCGTCTTCGAACTCACGTCCGCCGACGGCAGCCGTTACGCCGTGAAGTGCTTCACTCGGGAGGTTCCCGACCAAGAACGCCGATACCAGGCGATCAGCGACCATCTCGCAACGGTCGGGCATTCCTGGAAGGTCGGATTCGAATACCTTGCCCAGGGCATCCTAGTATCCGGGCAGCGGTACCCGATCCTCAAGATGGAATGGGTTTCGGGGATCAGCCTAACCCGCTGGGTCGAGGATCATCTGCACGACACTGCGGCCCTCAAGGAGATTGCCGACCGTTTCGCCGAACTGTCCGGGCAGCTGTCCGCGGCGGGCATCGCCCATGGTGACCTGCAGCACGGAAATCTTCTCGTCGCGCCAGGCGGCTCGCTGCGGCTGGTCGATTACGACGGAATGTATGTGCCAGCGCTCGCCGGTCTGGCCCCGGCTGAGAAAGGGCACCGTAACTACCAGTCCCCGCGTCGAGCCGACACTGACTTCGGGCCGGAGCTGGACCGGTTCTCTTCCTGGTTGATCTATCTGTCGCTCGTGGCCCTCGCGGCGGATCCAGCGCTCTGGCATCAAATGCACGAGCCTGGCGGTGAATACCTTCTCCTCGATGGCAGCGACTTCGAGAATCCGAGCGCATCTCTACGAATGCCCGCGCTCCTCGCGCACCACAGCGACCAAGTCCGCGAACTCGCCGAGCAGGTACGTAACCAGCTTGGCTTGCCGCTCTCGCAGTTGCCGGAGCTATCAGCGGTCGCCGCTACGGTCGCTGCTCCAGCGCCACCTCCCCCGCCTGCGGCGCCACCGCCGAGGGCGACGTCCGGGCCGCTGCCAGACTGGATGGCCGGGCATGTCCCGTCTACGCCGCCACGTCCACCGGTCAGCTTTGCGGGCTCTCGCCCGTTCTTTCGTACAGCGTTGTGCCTCCTCTCTGTTGCCTGCGCTGGCCTTCTGGCGCTATTCGGCCTGCCGGGTGTTGCCGCAGCCGTGGCACTGGCGTCCTCCGGTACCGGATTCCTGACGCTCTTCTTCCGTCGACGAGCAGAGGCGGTAGATAAGCGACGAGCGCGGACACACCTGGCTGAGAACAGAGCGCGATTCGCGGGTCCCCGCCGAGAGCTCGCCCGTCTGGAACGGGAGCGCGACGGCTTCGAGAAGACGGCGGCCGTGCGGGTCGCATCGTTTACCTCTCGCCAGAATGATTTGCAAAAACGCCAGCAGGACGAACTAGCCCGTATCGAGCGGCGTTTGCAGCGGCGGCTCTCAGGCATTATCCGGGGGCTCGGGGACCTCTCCAGTAGGAGGAACCGTGAGCTGGCAAACGAGCTTCGGCAGATCCAGGATCAATACCTGCACGCACAGCTCGCCCGGATCCGCATCACGCCGGGCCAGATCTCGGGCATCGGCAAAGGGGCGGTAGAGAAGCTGAGCTGGGCGGGCATCACCACCGCTGCGGATTTCGTAGGCGTTCGACTCGTCACCGGTTCCGGGTCGTACGGGAACACGATCGCGTTCCTCCAACTGGCCCGTGGCGGCGAGATCCGGGTCGACGGCATAGGAGAAGTAAAGGCGACTAGCCTGCGGGTATGGCGGGAAGCTCACGCACAATCGGCCCGCCTCACGCAGCCCACTGTATTGCCCCCCGACCGGCAGAAGGTTATCGTCGACCGATTCGCGGCGCAGGAAGGCACGCTGAAAGCCGAGCAGACGACCGTACAGTCGGAGGCTAACGCACAGCGGCAAGACCTCGCTGCCCAGGTTGCCACGGATCGCGCCGCATTGCTCGCCGAGCAACGCCGGGCAGAGAACGAGATCGCGACTCGACGCGCCGACATTAACCGGGGCATCGCCGATCTGAGGGCGAGTACCTCCGTCGGTCTCGCTCAGCTTCAGAACACCGAAAAAGAGCTCGCTCGCTACCGGCGTATAACGTTCGTTCGGTTCCTGGCCTTTGCTCTGATGGGCCGGTAGAACTGACCGTTAATGGGTTAAGGAACGAAGACTACTGCCTGAATAACTCTCGGTACTTAGAAGACGCATGAAGGCTCCTCGATCGATGAGAGCGACCGGTCGGTCCCACCCTCGTGCAGTCCTAGTGCCGGTCTAGGCAGGCATCCCGTCGTCACGACACCTTGGAGAACTTCGCCGCATGCCATCAGAGGCGGCTCTGATGCCTCACCCGTGACGTCGCCCGTGTCACTTCGTGGGGCGGCCAACCTACCAAGCATGGTCACCACGTTCAGCTAACGTGCCGTATCAACACGGCCGACTGGCCGGCGACGGCGCTCATCCGGTCCAGACGGCGGTAGCCAACAGGCAGGGTGTACGGGCCATCCAGGCGCACGCGTCTTCCATCACTATCCGGGCGGAATGCCTGGTCAGCGCTCCTCACCGCGACAAGACCAATGGGCCGATGTCCGGACCGCCAGGACCCATTGCAGATGAGCCCACCAGACCTCAACGTGTCATAACATGCATGCCTAAGTCCGATATGCCAGTCTGTTCCCTCCGCAGTGTCGAAGGGACAGCGCCAATGCGTGTGATGCTCCAACCTGCAAGTCTGGCCACGCCTTCCGTGCGCCAGCACTACGAGGACACCATCCAGAGCCTGGTGGACCTCGCGGCCCACGCGGCCCTCCTCGGCGACGAACTGGGCGTCCTTCAAGCTCTCTACCCCAACGGATACGCACCGATGTGGGGGGTAACCCCTGGCCTGAACAACGCCAATGTCTCCAAGTACCAGAAGCTCAGCCAGGGCGACTATGTCTTCTTCTACGGAGGAAAGCGTCTCTATCTCGGGGGATTGGTGACGCATACTTTCCACAATCCTCAACTGGCCGAGGAGCTTTGGGGTCGGAACAAGAACGACCAAACCTGGGAGTATATGTACGCCCTTGACGACTTGCGGGGATGCGACATTCCCATCGAAGAGGTTCGGGAGTGCCTACCGAACGTTAAGAGCCCCGACTACATCGTCCAGAACCCGTATATGGCCGAGGGCGAGGGCGCCGACAACCTGATCGAACTCGCCCAGATCGACATTGGCGATGTCCCATCCGTCGGTTCCGAGCCGTCACCAAGCGACCCCGAAATCGTCTCAGACTTGGTATTTGACAAGGATCTGGAACGTCGTGCGTCACGCGCCGAACGACGCGAACAGCCGACGCTGAAGAAGGCCCTCTTGCCAGGGCTGGCCGGCGAGTGTGCACTATGCGGACGTACTCTTCCACGCCGATTCCTGTGGGCCGCCCACATCAAGAAGCGAAGCGAGTGCTCCGACGAAGAACGCAGAGACCTGAGTAATATTGCTATGCTTGCATGTATCCTTGGGTGTGACGCCTTGTACGAACATGGTTATATAACCGTCGCATCCGACGGTACGCTCATCGTCAGCAAAGCAGCCCAGCAAGACTCCGTGGTCAACGAACACATTGAGCGATATCTCAAGGACCGCACTGTCTCATGGTGGTCCCCTGAGCGCGAGAAGTACTTCGCATGGCATCGGGAACACACGTATCGCGCAGACCTACCGTCCTGACCTGCCAGCGAAACGATATAATAACGCTAATGAGCCGATAATTCAAATCACTTTATTAAAACGACGATTGTCCCTGGGCGTGGACGGCCTCAGTACTGTCGGCGTGGCGACGGCAGCGCCGGAACGCCGAGCCTGGCGAACATAGAACCGGTATGACGGTCGGTGGAGTACAGGACGGCACCGCGCATGCCCCGGGTCGCCAGGACGCGATAGGTGTTACGGATCAACTGATCGAAGTAGCGGGCGCCGTTGACAGCGGAATCCCTGTTGGCTCGGCGGTCGCCCTGCCATCCGTTGGCGGTCCACACAAGGTCTTGCCCGAAGATGACACCGGCGTAGTCGTACTCGAAGCCTTGAGCGGTGTAGATGCAGCCGATCTGACCGAAGCCGGCCTTGTCGGTCGCCCACAAACTCGAGGGAGGGATGCCGTTGATCCGGCGCTCCGCCTTGGAGTTCCACGGTCGATACCAGTCGTCGATCTTCACATCGTTTGCCAGCGTCCCGTCAGAGCGGGGCCGACTCCAAGGCCAGCAGAAACCCGCCGCTATCCGGGCGCTGTACCCTTCCTTCATACGCTCACGGAGGAAGTTCTCCATGGCGGATGGCGTCTGGGCGAGATACAGGTCGAAGGTATCAACCGGTCGCCAAGGCTGAGGGCCTCCCGGGGCAAGGCCCAAGAGGCGCTCGATCCAGTCGACGTATTCGGGACAGCCTCCGCAACGGAACTGGTGGCGCAGGTCGATTTGATGGGCACGGATGCCCATCCGCGCAGCGGTTTTCCGGATGAGCTCGACCGAGCCAACTTCTCCAGGGCGGACCAGTTGGTGCTCGTCGAGCAGGAACACCGGGACGCGGGCAGCCTCTATCAGCTCCTCCACCTGCGGCCGAGACGACGCCGAATGGTCCTGGAAGCGGCGAGAGGTCTCCCGCACACGGTGGGCTTCGTCGGCAATCAAGACGTCCAGGTCGTTGGGAACGACGTCGGCGAAGTTGTTGAAGTAGGCGAACCCGCGCCGCGCCCGCCAGTTGACCGCGCCAACGTTGTCTCGCAGCGTCTGTGTGAAGGAACGACTACCGGTAGCGTGAACAGCACGAACACCCTGGCGGTTCAAGGATCCCAACAGCTCCACCGCGATCACGCTCTTACCGGTGCCTGGGCCGCCAACGATCAAGACGACCTCCTTTTGGCCTCCCTTCTTGCTCTTGGTCACCATCGCCCGAACGTAGTCGCAGGCTTCGCGCTGCTCGTCCAGCAGGGGGAACACGGATCGCTCCCGGATGCTCTTGCTGACCGCCGACATCAGGCCCTCAGTGGGCAATACCGGAGCTTCCAACAGTTCCTCGGCATAGTGCGCCGACTTCTCAGGCGAGAGCGCCGCCTGAAGGGCTTTTTTGAAGCGCTCTCGGTCGTCGCTTCCCAGCAGCAGAACAGAGTGATCCATCTCGTGGAAGGCGCTCAAGCGCTGGACGTTCGGCTGGATCGGGGTGAGGACATCGCTCGATGCCTCGTGCATATTGACGATGCAGCGGATCTTCGCTTCCCGGAGCAGAGGAACGTAGTCCCTCAGGACCTGACGGTACCCCCACACCTGGTTCACAGGATGGAGTCGAGGATTGGGCCCGGGGACTCCGGGCGCATGGACGAGCTCCGAGTCGGGCTCCGGCCATACCCGGGACCACTGCTTGTTCTCCACGACGACTACCGACATCTCGCCGTCCTCCGGGGACGAGCCGACCAGGACCATGTCCATACGCACGTCAGTTATCGGAGTCTTTAGCTCCACGAGCACCTGAACATCGCCGAGGCCAGCCTCCAGCAACACCTCCACCACGGTGGGGATGCTGTTGACCCAGGATGCGACCTCGCTTCGATGCGGTGCTTCGCCGAGCATCGCGACGAAGCGTTCCGCCAGCACCTCGCGCAAGTTGCCAGTGGGGATGAGCTGGGCAAGTTCACGAGCGGTTGCCTGGTACAGACAGCGCGAAGCCACGGAGCCACTCCTTCGACACGATGGGTCGGCCAGCCCAGGAGGCAGACGACAGTCGAAGGTAACGAATCAGGACGACACCCCGTAATACACCGAGAACCACACTCTCCGTAGATTCGACACTATTCGGACAAAGTTGCTCCCACTGATGTGCGGAAAGGCTTGTCGGCGGCCTCAGCGCGCCCTCGGCCCGCTGTAATCTCGTCAGTCGTAGGGATGCGGCCCGACGGGCTTCTGCTGATCGGCTCTGATCGCGGACATGCCCCCACCCGCACGAGTTCTTCGTGCTGCCTGGGGGAAGTTCGTGACGGCGCTTCGGGTGTCCGCCGAGAGTCTGGTCGGCTCACCGATGGAACGACAGCTCGCGGGGATCCTCTCCGATCACCTCAAGGCAACTACGGGCAGGTACCCGTCCGCGTCGGAGAAGAAGTCGTGGCCGCGGAGCGTGCCGGTGCTCGCGCGCGACCTCATCGAGGCGGGCCTCGGCGACGTCGAGATGCTCATCGAGTATCAGCTGCCGCTCACCAGCAAGCGAGCCGACGTGGTGCTCGCGGGCGTCGACGCGCGCACCGGTGGCGACGCCTATGTCGTCGTCGAGCTGAAGCAGTGGAGCCAGGCCGACCTGTACGAGGACGACGAGCATCTGGTGCTGGTCGAGGGGTTCCACCGCCCCCTCGGTCATCCGCTCCTGCAGGTCCAAGGCTACTGCGAGCACATCGCCGACTTCATTGGTTCGCTGAGCGAGCACCCGGACGCCGTCCGGGGTGTCGCCTATCTCCACAACGCGGCCGATCTCGACGTCCGGGACCTCTTCGAGCTGTCCACCACCGAGCGCACCAGGCTGTTCACCAAGACCCGCCGCGGCGCGTTCCTCGAGTACCTGCGCGCGCAGTTCGCTCCGCAGAGCGGGGCCGGCGCGGCGGACCGGTTGCTCGACAGCGCGGTACGCCCGTCGAAGCAGCTCCTGAAGCTGGCCGCCGCCGAGATCAAGGACCGCGAGCAGTTCACGCTGCTCGCCGAGCAGCGGCTGGCGTACGACCTCGTGCAGCACGCGGTGCACAAGGCCCGCACGTCCGATGCGAAAGAGGTCGTCATCGTCACCGGTGGGCCGGGCAGTGGAAAGAGTGTCATCGCGCTCTCCCTGCTGGGTGACCTCTCCCGGCAGGGATACACCGCGCTGCACGCGACCGGGTCGCGGTCGTTCACGCAGACGATGCGCCGCCACGTGGGCAAGGGCTCGTCCCGCGTGCAGAACATGTTCAAGTATTTCAACAGCTTCATGAAGGCGGACAAGAACGACCTCGACGTGCTCATCTGCGACGAGGCGCACCGTATCCGTGAGACGTCGGAGAACCGCTACACCAAGGCGACGCAACGGACCGGGCGGCCGCAGGTTGACGAGCTGATCGCCGCCGCTCGGGTGCCGGTGTTCCTGCTCGACGAGCACCAGGTGGTGAAGCCCAACGAGATCGGCACCGTGGAGGCCATCAAGTCGCACGCCGCCTCGCTGGGGATCCGGGTGCACCACGTCCCGCTCGACGGCCAGTTCCGGTGCGGCGGCAGCCGCAAGTACGAGGACTGGGTGCTGCGCCTCCTCGACCTGGAGCCCGGCGGCCCAGAGAAGTGGACTGGTGATGACCACTTCGAGGTCCGTCTCGCCGAGTCACCGTGGGAGATGGAGAACCTCCTACGCAAGAAGCTTGAGGAGGGCTACTCCTCGCGGATCTCGGCCGGCTACTGCTGGCCGTGGAGCGATGCCGTTGATGGCGGTCTCGTCGACGACGTCCGGATCGGCGACTGGGCCAGGCCGTGGAACGTCAAGGGCAACCGTGCCGTGGGTGACGCGCCGCCGAGCGCGCTGTGGGCGACGTTCGACGGCGGCTTCGAGCAGGTCGGCTGTGTGTACACCGCCCAGGGCTTCGAGTACGACTGGTCGGGCGTCATTCTCGGCCCCGACATCGTCGCCCGCAACGGCCAGCTGGTCACCGTACGGGAGGCCAACAAGGATCCCGATTTCAAGCGGCGTTCCGTCACCGACCTGCAGTACGCCCGGCACATCCGCAACATCTACAAGGTGCTGCTGACGCGCGGCATGGTCGGCACGGTCATCTACGCGGTCGATCCGGAGACACGGGAATTCCTCGCCGACCTGCTCGCTGCGAATCTCGGGGAATGATCTCCCGGCCGCAGTACGGGGCATGGAGCCCACTCATGGAAGAGCCGGAGGATCATCCGAATCGACCCTCCGGCTTTTCCTATGAGGCCCTCAGCTGGTCGGCGAGGTCGGGGCGGCCGAAGTTGGTCATGATGTAGCCGACGCTGTCGATGAGGCGTTGCCGGTCGACCGCCTCCAGACCGGCGAGGAACTGGTGCAGCAGGTTCGCGACGTGCATGAGGTCGTCGCCGCGTCCGGCGCCGGAGGTGGTGAGGGCGGCGAGCCGCTCGAAGGCGGCGTCCATGTTCGGGAGCTTCTCTAGCCGTTCCGGGTGCCCGTCGAGCCACCAGACGCAGGCCATCACCGGGTCCGCGAAGACGGTGTCCCTCAGGAGGCGCCAGTGCTCCGTCTGCGCGCGGTACCGGTCGTGTTCCTCGGCCGCCCGCCTCGCTTCGGGGTCCACGCTGAGCGCGGCCGACGCGTTGACGACCAGCACGGACGTGCCGGGGACGGGCAGGGGCTGTGCGAGCTGGGCGTTCAGCTGGAACTGTGCCGTGGTCAGGTCCAGGACGGACATCGGGGCGGTGACGTCGGCCGCGCGGGCGCAGACGTGCCGCTTCGCGGCCTCGGCGTCGCCGGCGCCGGTGGCCCGGTGCTGCCACGCCACCTCGATGCTCGCGTCGAACCAGATGCCGGGAAGGTTGCTGGGCAGCCGGGTCGGGAACCGGGCGTGGTGCACGCCGCCGCGGTCGAACAGGCTGCTGAGCAATCGCAGGAAGCCGGGTCGCTCGTCGTACGGGGTGGTCATGCCGCACCTTTCCTTTCCGTGGCCGGCGCGAGGGGATCGGCCGATGACGCGATGGAGATGACCGCTTGCCGGAGGGCCGTTCGTGTTTCGCTGCCGTCGGCCCGGTCGTGCCACTCGTTCACGGCCCGTACCAGCCGCGGCAGGTACCGTGCGTCGCCGTCGGCGGCTCGGCCGAGGACGCCGATGACGGTGTGGGCGCGGGTGCGTCCCGCGTCGCCCGCCCGTAGGGCGAAGAGTGCGTCGTCGAGCCAGGCCGCGATCACCTCGCGGGTACGGTCGGCGGTGGCGGGGTTGATGAGGGCGGCCTGCCAGCCTTGGCTGAGCATCGACGTGAATCGGCGGGACCGTCCGGACGCCGCCTCGTCGAGCATGGTCAGGCGGCCGTCCGTGTCGCGGGTGGCCACGATGTCGAGGAAGGCGCCGCAGAAGGCGGTCGCGCTCTTCGGACTCTTCGCCGACGTCACGACGACGCCGAGCACCCTCATGCGGTGCTGTTCGTTGCCGGCGAGCCGGGTGACGGCCTCCCGTACGGCACGGCGTACCTGTTCGGAGTCCGCGGCGGCCAGGTGGCGGAGCCTGGTGAGGGCGTTCTCCGGGTAGACGCTGCCGTACTGGCCGCATGCCTCCGCGATGGCGCTCAGTATCGCGTCCGGTCTCCGTCTGTCGTAGGCGCAGTCGTACATCCAGCGGCGGGTCCGCCTGCCGATGCCGGGGGCGAGCGCGGCCCGGACGAGGGCTTCGACCGCGAACGGTCGAGTGCCGGGGGCGGCCGCCCAGTCCGCCGTCGCCTCCTGGATGAGGACGAGGTCGCGCTGCCGGTCCGCCAGATCCGCCAGGGTCCGTGCCAGGCGGGCGAGGACCGCATCGTCGCCGGTGCGCAGCCGACCCGGCAGGGCCGTCGCCCACGTTCGCATCTGTTCCTGGACCAGTGGATAGACCTGCCACGTGTAGTCGAGGACCGACGTGGCGAAGGCCGGCTTGGCGAAGCGTACGGTCCCGTCGGCGTCGCGGGTCACCTCGGAGGCGGCGGACAGGCCCCGGACGCCTGCGCCTGCGAGGCCCCGGCCCTCCCCCGGCCCGAGGTCCAGCAGCTCGCCCAGCGCCGTCGCGGCCTCGTACACGACCGCTTCCGGAGCGCCCTCGAGCATGGCGACGGTGATGAGGAGCACCCGCGTACGGAGGTCGAGGTCCGGCTTCGCGAACCGCTCCTGCAGGTAGGTGTCCCAGTTCCGGTAGGCATCGATGAGGTCGCCGACGGCGGTGTCGTCGCAGCCGCGGAGCGCCATGGTCTTCGTGATGAGGGATACGAGGCGGCGGACGTCTCCGGGCAGGGCGTTCTTGACGAGAGGTTCCAGCTCCGGCCTGGCGCGCCACCACGCGGCCTCGTCGAGGCCGGTCTCGGCGTCCAGCATCGTACGGAACACCCGCTCCGGCTCGGGTGCCTCCAGTTCGACGCCGATGTCGGCCAGGAACGTCCCCGGGTCCCGGCGGACGTCCCGGGTCGTCCAGACGGCCAGGGCGGAGCCCTGTTCCCGGAGCCGTACGACATGGTCTTCCAGGTCTACGCCCGGGCCGAGGGAGTCCGCGTTGAAGAGGTATCCGCAGCCGGGCTCACAGGGCAGAGCGCCGTCCTCCTCGTCCGGGGCGAGCTCGCGAAGGGTGAGGCCGCGCTGCGCGAGCAGGTGGACGGCGGTCGTACGGCGGCCGGTGCCCTCCTTGCCGATCAGCGCGACCGCGTTCCGGTGGCCCAGCACCTCGGCCGCGCGGTCGCGGCCCCGCGGAGGGACGTACGCGCGCAGCAGCGCCTCGATGCGCTCGCCGTCGAGCCGGCGCGCCCTGATGAACTCCTGAACGTACTGGTAGACGGTGACGTTCTGCCGCAGGTCGCCGCCGATGGTGTTGCCGTACGCGACGGCACCGGCGTTGTCGATGACATTCGGTTCGGTCATCACCGGTCTCCGCCGACGTTCTGGCTGAAGGAACCTCCCACCGTGTTGTGGTTGGCGACCGCGCCGCGGTTACCGATGATCGCTCCGGTGCCACCTGTGGGCGTCGCCGGTGGGTTGGAGTCGGGCCGGGCCGGGTCCCCCGAGTCGTCACCGGGGTGGCCGTGCGACGGCTTCGGGACGTACAGCCATGCTCGCTCGGCGAACACCTTTCCCTCGACGCGCGCCTCGACCGGGGCGAGCCGGGACGGGTGCAGCTTGGTGAAGTGTTCCTGGACGAAGCTCTCGAACACGTGCTGGGAGATGATGACGGCGACCAGTGTCACGTCCGGGTTCGAGTCCTTCAGCGCCTCCCGTACGGGTGTGGAGTCGAGCAGCCGGTGCGCGTCGTTCATCGGCTTTCCCTTGCCATCGGTACGCAGGCCCTGGCCGCTGTCCGGGAGCAGTCCGGCGTGGATGCTGACCCGCAGGCGCATGCGCAGGTTCCGGTCGACCGCGCTCAGCCGCCGGTCCTCTTCCTCCAGCACCTCCTGGAGGACGTCGGGGAAGGGGGAGACGAGCGACGGCAGCCATCGGGGGTCCGTGCCGATGACGTGACCGTCTCCGGTGTCCTGCGGGAAGCGGGCGTCCTTCCATGCTTCGGTGAGCCCCGACCGCGCGAACGCCTCCTCCAGGACCTCGGGGATGCGTGCGCTGAGGTACGGCTGTCGGCTGCTCGGGTTCCCGGTGAAGGACTTGGTGTCGACGCCGACGATGGCGCGGTACTCGTACGGGTGAGCGGCGAACGGATCGGGGGTCACGGCTCCTCCTTCGCGACGGTGGTCCGCCTCATGGGGTTGCCACAGTCTCTGGAGAGCCGGCGCTCAGAACCGTCCAGAAATCGACAGAACGAGAGTAAGCCGCGTCACTCCGCAGTCATCGGCCAGGCATCCGCGTGCTCGGCCAAGGCCTCGAGTCTTCGCAAGTCGCGGATGATGACGCGGCGGCGAGCGGTGCTGACGACACCGAGGGCGCGCAGGCGCTGCAGCTCGCCTGCCACGGCGCTGCGCGACAGACCGAGGCACCTGGCGAGATCGTCCTGGGAGAGGCGCAGGTTCAGCGCCACCAGGCCGACCACGGCGTCGCCGCTCTGCGCGGCCATCCGAAGCAGTTCCCGGGCCACCAGCCGACCGGCGGGCAGCGTCGCCTTCTCGGCCCAGCGGTCCTCGCGTTCGCGTAACCGGCCGAAGGCGTGCCGGAAGAGGACGTCGTTGGAATCGTGGACGGTCATCAGCTCACGGAACCGCCCGGCCGCCAGGACTGTCGTCTCGCAGCAGTCGAGCGCGGTGACGGTCGCCGATCGCGGACCGCCGGCGAGCGCGGAGATGTCTCCGACGACCTCACCCGGCCCTCGGACGGCGAGGAGGAGCTGGGATCCGTCGCTCTCGTCCCTGGTCACCTTGATCAGGCCTGCCACCAGCGCGAGGACGAAGCCACCAGGCTCGCCCTGTCGCACCAGGACTGCACCGGGCTTGTAGCGGCGTATGTGACCGTCGTCGATCAGAGCCCGCCAGGCTTCGTACGGAAGCAGTCCACCCAGTCCGCTCAGCCGTCGCCCGTCTGCCACTGGACCTGGGCCCTCCCGAGAAGAGACAACCGCGTGTCGACATCGTGCCTCTACTTCCCGAGCCATGGAAGGTCTCACCCGGCAACGCAGGATCCGACGTTCATGGCCACCACCTGTCGGCAAGCGGCCACCTTGGCGGCTCTGGCAGCGTAGACCTCGGCCGGCGTATCAGGAGCCGCAGGAATCCCACTTATTGTTCCATTGGGCCAGATACGCGCCCTCATTCTTCACCTTGGAGATGAACTTGACCGGCTCCGACAGCTTGATGCTGTTGGCCCTCATGTTGTATTGCCACACGTTCTTGAAAACGAAGTCCTCGCCGTCCTGCCTCCCGTTGGAGAATCCGGCTTCATGGGTGTGGCTGTATCCCCCATGCGGCTTGCGCAGCATCACGGGTTTCTTGCCGACCGTCGTACGCTCGACAATCTGTTCTGCGGTGGATCCGTCGTAGAAGGCCGATGAGAGGTAGCTCCCCTTCGGCGTGTCGATCGTGCCCCAAGGGCCGAGATCCGCGGCCTTCTTCGTGCGGTAGTTGTAGAAGTTGAACGAGACCTGCTTCTTCGGCGCGTAGTAGCTGATGCCGGCGAAGATTCGATCTCCGGCCCGGACTTTGAAATTCTTGATTTCCATCTCCGGCAGGCTGTTCTTCGGATCGGCGCTGAGCACCTCCCACCACGCGTAGTCGCCGTTAAGCCCTTTGCCAGCGTTGTCTATACCGTTCTGCATCAGACGGCCACTGTTGATTCCGCCTAGACCAGACCAGAGGTTGTACGAGGACGCGTGCTTGCAGACACTGTCAAATTTCGGCTCGTCGAAGACGTAGGAGGCTCCGGTGAACGCCGGAGCGCTCTTGACCTTCTTCGCCACGGCCCCCGACCAGATCGGGGATGAATCGATCGAGTATTTCGGGGCCGCCGCATGGACGTTCGTCGCACACATGTCGGGGACGACCCAGGACGACACGTGGGCATACATCTGCTCCCACAGCTTACGCTGCGTCGCTGATTTCGGCCGGGGATACAAGCCGTAGCGCTGGATCTCTGCATCGGACGCGATTACCGGATTCCAGGTCTTCGGCGGCACGGTGACCGACATGCGGCCGCCGTAGACGTTGTACACACGGGTCGTGGACGAACTGGCCGAAGGCGTCGCCGAACGCCTTCCTGCGGTGTCCGTGTAGTACGTTTGGACGATCGGCACCTGGCGGCACTCTGAAGCGGCATCATTATTTCTGCTCGCCTTCGGTGCGGGAGTCGCGGCCGTTAGTCCGACCACCGAAAGCGCTACCCCACTTACCGTTCCCCACGTAGAACGTCGCATCCGTTTCCCCTCGCGCGTGTAATCGCACGCCCGCCTGGCATCGCGTCGAAAACCTCGTACCGCCAGAGCAGGACAAAATCCGCGATCAACACATTAGCCCGCAAGATCGACTAAATTAGTACCTGGCCAGAAGCGGACGGGCGCCTTATCGCACGGCCTGGCCGAAAGGGCTAATCGGAGTCGTCCTCAATTCGCCGATACGACGTGGATCGGCAGCAGGGCGCAGTGATCCGTCCCAGAGGGTCTGGGCGAGGTCACGTCACCCGTTCCCTCAGCGGGAGGACACGGCGGGCCGTAGTGGATGTCGAGCCCGGCACTGCCGGGCCGGACCGCCTGGTACTCGACAGTCCGGCCATCCGTGCTGCGGGAGACCTCCCGGAGCACTCTTGCATCGTCGCTGAAGGGCACCGGCTCGCCGGCTCGAGCAACGGCTTTGATTCGCTGGCCGACGTGGAGGGTCTCCGTCGGCTGAGCGATGTACTCGTCACTGCAGTGGCTGGCCGCAATGTCCCTGCTTCCGACGACGAAGACCACCTTCGGCGGCGGGCAGGTGCTGACGTAAGGCCTCTGCGCATGAGAGCAGGCCACGAGCGGGGCCGCAGTCGCCGCGAGAAGGACCGCCGCAGCGGAGCGCCTACGCATCGCGGAGGACCACTTCGAACATCGCCTGTCTCTTTTCACATCGACCAACGGAAGGGACTGCGGCCGCCCGCGCTCACTCGGACGAGGATCGCGGGCGGCCCCTTATGCCCCATAGATACGTCTGTCGCCATCTTGCGGCATGGCCTCCGAATTGACGAGCGCTTCGCGTAAGACCGGCGGCCGAGTCTTCGGCCGAACTCCTCATTCGGTCACCACCTTCCGGCCGTGCCGAAGGTCGATGACGTGCGTCAGGTCGCCGACCGTGATGGTCATCTCGGTGTCGCCCTCGTGTACGCGGCACAGCGGGTTGTCGATGTGGTGCGCGGGGGCGACGCGCCCGTCGGCGTCGAGGTCGGCGGCGCGGCCGTCGACGGTGAACGGGCCGGTCCAGTCGAGGGCGAGGACGGAGCCGTGCCGGGTGCGGTAGGTCACCGAGTCGGCCGTCCACTCGGGGCGACCGAGTGCGGCGACGAAGTCGCCGAAGGATCCGTCGGTGGCGCGTCGGCCGATCGTGCACACCCAGGCGCGGCCGGGGCCGACCGGGCGGAGTTCGGCGTTCGCGTCCGGTCCGGCGGCCGTGATCCGTACGCCGCCGTCGGTGGCCAGGGCGACGTACCCGTCGCCGCGGCGGGCCGCGATCCAGTCGCCGGTCTGCACCCATTCGTCGGTGTGCGACAGGGGGAACCACGCGTGGGTGTGGCCCATCGGGTCGTCGGCGGGGATCCGGTAGAGCGCCAGGACGGTGTCGTGGTGCTGGCGGGCGCGGGGCAGGATGCGGTTGCCCGTCCAGGCGCCAGGCCGGGCCGAGGAGTGCACGGCGGCGTTGGCGGGGTGGGTGACGAAGATCTGCGTCTCCGGGCCCAGCGTCGCGCCCCAGATGTGTTCCTGCAGGCCGGGCAGCCCGGAGCGGTAGTCCTCGACGCACGACAGCATCGCGTCGGGCGTCTTGTAAATGACGCAGTTCGACTCGTACGGCCGGGAGAGCAGGTCGTGGTGGAAGCGGTACGTTCCTGCATTGCGCTGGCGGCCGAGCCACTCCTCCGGGATGCTGCGCGCGGCGGCGCGTACGGCGTCGGGGACACGGCAGCGGCGGGCCGTGGCGAGGACGGTCGCGGGGAGCACCGCGTTGTTGAGTGCGCCGACGCCCCAGACCACCCACATGATGGGCGCGGTCTCCTCCAGCCGGGACGACCGTAGCGTCTGCACGTACGACCGGCCGTGCGCGGATCCGTGCACGCCTCGCCAGGAGTTCGCGGCGAGCATGAACAGCAGCTTGTCGAGCAGGCCCGCGGCCATCTCGACGAGCGCGGTGTCGGCGCAGAACTCCACGAGGGAGGTCAGCGCGAGCGTGTCGATTGCCAGGTACGCGTTCGAGTCGAACTCGCTGAACCCGCCGGCGAGCTTGCGCGCGATCCATTCGCGGACCAGCTCCCGGCCGTGCTCCGCGTGCGCGGCCCCAGTCCACCCGGTGTTGGGGAACACCTCGTCGGTGAACGCCTCACCCGCGAGGATCTCCGCGGTGTGCCACACGAGCTGGTGGTTCTCGGTGAAGTAGCACATGGCGTCCAGACCCGGCTGGTCGATCCAGTACTTGAAGCCGGTCAGCGCCGTACGGACGGTGTCGCGGAGCCCGGGGGGCCAGCGATCGGCGGGTACGCGGTGCCACAGGTTCATCAGGCCGACGGCCTCGAAGTCGGCGCAGTCGGCCCGATTGTCGATCATCCAGAGCGCGCGGTCGAGGTTCTCGGCGCGTACGACGGCGGTGGGGTCGAGTTCGGCGCGGGCGAGTTCGGCGGCCGACGCGGGGATCCCGGCGGCGTGGGCGAGGAGTTCGCCGCGCCATCGGGCCGGTTCGCCGACCGGCTCCGCGCGGTACTCGCGGGGCAGCACCGCCACCGGCAGTTCCCGGAACACCGGGGAGCGGTCGTCGTCGAGCGCGACGCGCAGGGTCACCTCGCCGGTCGAGAGCGCCGAGGCGTTGCCCGCCTCGTGCGCGGCTTCGGCGGCCGACGCGAGAGACAGCCGGGCCGTTCCGTGGTCGTCGAGCCGGAGCCGGGCCGTACGGTCGTGCCAGCCCACTCGCAGCGCCGCACCCAGCGGTCCGGTGAGGGGGACCTCGCCGGACGTGTCGCCCCAGATGGGCGCGGCGATCGTATCGAGGACCTGGTCGGCGATGGCGGCGACCCGCTCGTCCGCGCCCGGGCTCGGCATGACGACCCGTACGGGGAGGCCGTCGACGCGCAGCCGCAGCACCTGGCGGCACTCGCGGAACGCGACCTGCCAGGACGCCACGACGATCGGCGTCGTGCCGGACGGCAGCCGTACCTCGACCGCGCGTTCGGCGGGTTCCATGTAGGTCACCGTGTCGTCGGCGGACACGCATTCCCCGCCGACGTACAGCAGCGTCGGGCCGGTGCAGGCGAGCCGCAGCACGCGGCGTTCGGCCTGGTCGACCTCGAGTACGCAGGCGGCCAGGGCGAGGCGGTACTCCGGGGTGAAGCAGAAGTCGCTCCAGTCGACGAGGCCGTCGGCGGCGGTGTGCACCCGCCGCCAGTGGTCCTCGTGGGTGATGCCGGTCGGCCCGGTGTACGACACGGGGCCGCCTTCGACGACCTCGGGCAGGTCCTGGTCGCGCTGCAGGGGACGCCGGGCGTACAGCCGGCGTTTCAGCGGCGCGACGTCGGGTCCGTTGGTGAGCACCCAGCGGCCGTCCGGGCCCCAGGGAGATCCGTCGGCGGTGAGCACCTCGTGGAGGTCGTCGGCCGGTTCGCTCCAGGCGCCGGCGATGAGCCAGTCGCGTACTGTGCGGCGTTCGTCAAGCGGGTGGATGGTCCGGTTCGGCATGGGTCCTCTATTCCGTCCGGTCGCGGAAGGGCTCCCGGGATCCCCTCACCGACGGCCGCAGGAAGTCGGCGACGACAAGATCGTCCTGGTCTTCGTATTCGTGTCTCGGGCGACGAGTGATAGCCGTACTGATCGAGGGGGCTGCGGTCGTGGGCATACGCCGAGTCCGCCTGCTGTCCGGTAACGGCCAGCGTATGGCGGTGGATCATTAAAGGTGCCGGAGCTCGCCTGGTATCAGCCGCCCATCGTCGACGCCGCACGGTCGGTCCTGCGTTCGGAGGAGATGCAGACCGCCGTCGTGAACACACAGATCAGCGAGAAGGAGCTGATCGAAGCGGTGGTAAGCGCGGCTCCGAAGCTGATCTGCAGCGAGGAGGTGGACCTTGTCGGGAACATCCCGCTGTCGGAGGTCCTGCTGTCGCTCGCCGTGGCCATCGTCCGGACGGTACGCGCCCGCCCGAAGGGCATCGTGGCCTTCATCGCCGTCGCCGGGCTTGTGGACGCCGCGATCGCGGTGACTCTCGGATGGTTCGGTCTGGCCATCTCCACTAGTGCTCTGGTCCTCGGTGGCCTCGGGCTGTCGGCGGTCAGTGCACTGCAGATCGGCCCTAGTGAGTGGCGTCTCGATGACGTTTCGAAACAGGACTTCCAACAGCGGGTCCTGGCGCCGTTCTTGCGTGAGCAGATCAGCGTGTTCACCGACGCGCCCGAGTACCAGCGGTTCTTTCATGTCACGAGCGTGCCGAGCCTGTCGGATCTGGGCGGTCGCGAGCAGATCGCGGCAACCACTGCTCGCGAGCGCCTCACCAAGGTGACCAGTGCCATGCTGACGGGGAGTATCGCGCTCTCGGGGCCTCGCGGCGCGGGTAAGACCACACTGTTGCGCGGGTTCTGCGACAGTCGCTTTGCGGGGCCCAATGCTCCGGAGCTTCGGCTGATGGTGTCGGCACCGGTGGTCTACGACGTCCGGGACTTCGTCGTTCACCTGTACAAACAACTTTGCCTCGCGGTCGCGAAGAACGGAGTCGATCAGGGCAGGTTGCTGGCCCGAAGGCCGCGGCGGAGTCGGCTCCGCGCGGCGTTCGCCGCGATGTTCTTCACGGCCGGTCTGGCAATGCTCGCGAGCCTGGTCGTTGAACACGCCAGCCGCGCACAGATCGCGCAGGGCACCTACCTGTTGCTCGGTGGCCTGCTGACGCTCCTGGGCGGGATGTCGGTGGTGCAGCCCTATCTAGTGCAGATCAGCGGCGACGGGCCCCTGGTATCACGTCCCCACCGTGTGCTCACCACCCTGCTGTCCTCGGCCGCCGCCGTCTCAGGTGTCGCGCTGCTCGTCTGGACCCTCACCGAACGGCCGCGGCGTATCACGCTGCCGAGCACCCAGTCGCTTGTGGCGTTCGTCGGCTCACTGCTCATCGTCGGCGGCTTTTTCGTGCTGACTCTTCGAGCACGCCCGAAATCCCAGGAACGCGCTGCCTCCTTCGAGGACGAGGCCCGGCAGAACCTGCAGCAGCTGGAGTTCCTGCAGACATTCTCCACCGGCTACTCAGGAACCCTTGCCGTACCCGGAGGAGCCCAGCTCGGCAGGACGGTCGGCAAGCAGCTCGCCCAGCAACGGCTCTCGCTTCCGGAAATCGTGGATCAGTACCGAGAGTTCGCGTCCAAGGCCAGCGGCTGGTGGCGTGAGTTGCATCGTGGTGAGGGCAAGCTGGTCATCGGGATCGATGAGATCGATAAGATCCGCGACGCGTCGTCTGCGGAACAGTTCATCAACGACGTCAAGGCGATCTTCGGAACGCCGAACTGTCTGTATCTCGTGTCCGTCTCCGACGAGGCGTTGATCGGGTTTCATCAGCGGTCCCCAGCCCTACGTGCGGCCGTCGACACCGCTTTCGACGAGATGGTCCGGGTGGAGCGCCTCAGTCTGACCGATGTTCGCGAACTGCTGCGCCGGCGGGTGGCGGGGATCTCCGATCTCTTCATCGCACTGTGCCATGTGCTCTCCGGCGGGCTCCCGCGCGATGTTCTCCGTACGGCTCGCGCACTCGTCGAGGTCCGCTCAGGCGAGCGAGGCGAGATCACCGACATGAGCGCCGCATTGATCGCACGCGAAGTGTCACTCATCAAGCAGACGCTGTTGCGCGACATCACGGGCGACGACAAAGTGTCCAACCGTCAGAGCCTGATGAAAGACCTCGTCGATGAGACGTGGCCGACAGACCTGATGAAGGCGGCCCACGAATACGCGCGAACCGACGATGACCCGACGTCGCGCTGGCTTTCGATCACCCTGTACTACCTGGCGACCGTCGCCGAGGCGTTCGGGCCTGGCCTGGACAAGACGATTGAGGGCTTGGACGCTACCGAACTCCTGGCACGCGCGCGTGCCATGCTCGGAATCGACGCGGATATCGCCGGTGAGTTGGTATCCCGCTTCCGCAGCGAGCGGGGTCTGTCTTTGCTCGGACGCCCACGTCGGCGCGGGATCCGGCTCGCTGCGGCGCTACCGTGGCCGCGGGAGGCGGGGCGTGCATGAAATCGGGACCTTCGCGGCTGCGCTGAACGGCGATGACGTTGCGCTGAGGAGACTCGCGGAGCCGGATGGCGTCGTGTGCGTCGCCGCTGAGTTGTCGAGCGTGTTCCTCGTCGAGACGGCCGTCGACGGGACAGAGGCGGGAACGCTCGCGGTCGTCGGTGGTGACGGAGGAGGCACTGTCTCTGTCGTGCCGCTGCCTCGGTCGTTCCAGGTGGACCGCATCGGCCACGACGGCGAACACTTCGTCCTGACCAGCGCCGATGGGCGTTCGGTGCGCGGCACGCCGCAGCAGTTCACCGCTCCGAAGCTCCTGCCCCGTGAGCACAACCCGTCGTACGAAGAGCAATTGGAAGAGTGCTTTCTGGCGACCCATCTGCTTCCGGGCGGACGGTCACGGCCAGGCACGTCCGCGCCGATCGGCCCGACGCTGGACGGCTCTCACATCGACGACATGACCCAAGGCCCCGTTGTCGTCTCGGCCGCCGGCCAGGAACTGTGGGTGAGCTTCGATGGCTCCGGGCCGGAGAAGGTCGCCGAACTTCGCCCGCACGCCCGTCGGCTGGTGGCGGCGTTCGACCGTATCCGCCGCGACGGGATCGATTTTCTGTGGGCCACCGGCGCGGACGGTGACGAGCCCGATGAGGAAAAGGCCCGCTTCGCGGCCGGGATGCTTCCCGACTCCTTGGTCGTCTACCGCTCGGGTGACTTTGAGGTCCATTTCGACGACGTCGACGGCCGCTACTTCCCCGAGGGCTATTGGCCGGCTGTCCTCTACCGCGCCGACATGACGCCCGTCGCCGTCACGGTGGAGTCTTGACGGCTAATAGGAGCCGGCGAGCGCGCGCTGGGCGGTGTCGAAGATGAGCGAACGGGCGGACTCCGCTGGAGCGTGGGCGCCATGAGGCAGGAACACGGCGTGGTCGCGGAAGCAGTAGCGGGCGGTCGACCATACCTGCCACGCCATGTCACGAAGTGGTGCTCCACGGCGGAAGCCGCGCATGCGGACGAACCCGACGACGAGGCAGACGAGGCCCGGCCCCCAGACCGGGATCGTCATGAACAGGGGCGCGATGACGGACGCCCAGGCCGGGGCGGAATTCGTCTCGCTGTGGCGTGCCCCCAAGGAGACCAGCAGGAACAGTGCTCCAAGCGGCACGCCGATCGCCGTGAGGATCACACCGGTGGTGACCATGCCGCGCGGCGGCCGGGGCCGTGGGAGGTCCAGCAGCTGCGCCAGGGACGTGCTCGACACGCCGTACGCGCGGTAGCCCCGGACGTACGCGTTGGAGTGCGCCGTCTGGGAGGTGACGATGCCAGGGACCGGTTGGATCTGGTCCGTCATCTGGCAAAGCGGGCAGGCGTTCGACGCCGGGCCGAAGTCCATCCGTGAAACCCCCACAACGATCCGCCGAATTCGGTCACGGGTAGACATATCAAACAAAGATCCTCAACGACGACCGCAGAGGCCTCGCCGATGCGAACGCTCAACAGGCTTCTTCGCCACCGCCTCGGCGCGGTCACCGGCCGACCGAGGCGACCTCACCGTACGTCTCAAATCATGGACAGACTGTGGCGGAGACATCGCTCAGGGTGGTTTCATGCGCCCGCCCCCTGACATGTGAGGAGTCCTCCCATGGCCCTGGACGCGGACGCTCGTTCCATCGCCGCGCGGCTCGACCGGCTGCCGGTGACGCGATGGCACTGGGCGCTGATCGTCGTGGTGGGCCTGGGGACGTTCTTCGACCTGTACGAGGTGTTCCTCGGCGGGGTGCTGGGAGCCGTTCTGACCGAGCAGTGGCACCTGGGCACCAACGGCAAGTCGCTGGTCATCGCGTCCGGGTTCGCCGGGATGTTCGTCGGCGCGATCGGACTGGGCGTGGCCGCCGACCGGTTCGGCCGGCGGCGGATGTTCCTGGTCAACCTCGGCCTGTACTCGCTGCTGTCCCTGCTCACCGCCTTCGCGCCCGACCTTGGAGCGTTCCTGGTGCTGCGCTTCCTCGGCGGTCTGGCGCTCGGTGCCGAGTTGACGCTCGTCGACACGTATGTCAGCGAGTTCATGCCCCGCCGGGGTCGTGGCCGCTACCTCGCCTGGGCGTACACGATCGGCTTCTGTGGCGTGCCCGTCGCCGCGTTCCTCGGCGGCCGGTTCGTCGCAGAGGAACACCTGCTCATCGACGGTTGGCGGTGGCTGCTGGTCGTGGGTGCACTCGGCGCCCTGGTCGTGTGGGTGCTGCGCAGCCGGCTGCCGGAGTCACCGCGCTGGCTCGTCGCCCAGGGCCGTACGGACGAGGCCGAAGAGATCGTCGCCCACGTCGAGGCGACCGTGGACGGCCCGCTGCCCCCGGTGGCAGCGGACACGGAGGCACCCGCCGCGCGGGTCGGCATCGGGGAGATGTTCGCCGACGAGTACCGACGCCGCACGGTCATGCTGTGGATCTTTCAGGTGCTGCAGACCGTCGGCTACTACGGGTTCGGTTCGCTCGCGCCGGTGGTGCTGCACGCCAAGGGGTTCGACGTCGTGCAGTCCTTGGGGTACGCGGCCGTCAGCTTCATCGGCTACCCCGTCGGGTCGGCGCTCTCCATCCCCATCATCGAGCGCGTCGAGCGCAAGACGCTGATCATCGGGTCGGCGCTGGTCATGGCCGCGTCCGGGCTCGTGTTCGGGTACGGGCGCGACACCGCGCTGATCGTGGCCGGCGGGTTCGTGCTGACCTGCGCGTCGAACGTGTTCTCCAACGCCTTCCACTCCTACCAGGCCGAGATCTTCCCGACGGGCATCCGCAGCAGCGCGATCAGCATCGCCTACTCCCTGTCGCGGGCCACCTCGGCGGTCCTGCCGTTCGTCGCCCTGCACGCGCTAAAAGACCTGGGCGCGGGGGTCGTCTTCACCGGTTCGGCGGTCGTCCTGGTACTGCTGTGCCTGAACGTCGCGGTGCTCGGGCCGCGTAGCACCGGCCGCAGCCTCGAGACGGCCGCACGCCCGGCCGACGCCGACCCGGAACGACCCGCCGACGGCGCCTCGGCCTGACCACGCCCGACCCGTACGGAGTGCCTGTGGGCCGGACCCGGGCTCGCAGGCCGGTCCCGTACGGCGTCAGCGGACGGGCTCCGGCTCCATGGCGGCCCGGTCGTCGAACTCCCGGCGGGCTCGCAGGATCCGGCCCGGCGACCAGGTGTACGGCGCGGTGCTCCCGCCCAGTGGCACCTACGCCGAGTACGCCATCGCCCCGGAACACGCTCTCGCAGCCGCCCCGTCGAGCCTGGACCTCGTCCACGCCGCCGCCCTGCCTACCGCGGTGCTCACTGCCTGGCAGCCGCTCGTCCGCGTCGCCGGTCTCAGCGCCGGGCAGCGCGTCCTCGTGCATGCAGCGGCCGGCGGCGTCGGGCACCTGGCCGTGCAGATCGCGAAGGCGCGCGGCGCGTACGTCATCGGTACCGCTCGCCGCGACAAGCATGACTTCCTGCGCGAGCTCGGCGCGGACGAGCTCATCGACTACACCACCACCGACTTCACGACCGTCGCCCGCGACATCGACGTGGTCCTCGACCCGATCAGCGGCGAGTACGGGCCCCGGTCGCTGCGGACGCTCACCCCGGACGGTGTCCTCCTCGACGTCCGTGGCACCGGTCCCGACCGGACCGAGACCCGCGAACAGGCTCAGGCCCGCGGTCTGCGCTACGTCGAGTTCGGCTTCACTCCGTCCGGCGACGACCTGCGCGAGGTCACCGACCTCGTCGAACGCGGCGCCCTACGGGTCATCGTCGACCAGGTCCTGCCCTTGGAGGACGCGGCAAAGGCGCACGAGCTCAGCGAGACCGGCCGCGTCAAGGGCAAGATCGTGCTGACCGTCGGATGACCACACGACGTACGGCCGGACCAGTAGCCGCCCCTGAAGACTTCGGCGGGCCGGTCGTCATCCGCTAATCGGATGGGCCGATTGGAAGGCGAGGCGGCGGTCGGCTTCGGCGGCGATGGCGGTCAGGAGGTCGTCGAGGTCGAGGAACGCCTGCCAGGTCGCCTGGCCGCTCGCCGCCGCCAACCGGTCGACCACCTTCTGTTCTAGGTCGGGGACGCGTTTGCCCTTCCAGACCTTGTCGGCGAGGCTCACCAGCAGATCCTCGATCGCAATGTCGGGCTCGGTCCAGGCGGCATGCGTGCGGGCGAAGCGGGCCAGGCGCTCCTCCACGCCATGGTCGAGGAGCAGGCGATGCCCGGCCTCCTCGTGTACGGATCCGGGACCGGACAGTTCGGCCGTGTGGATCACTTTGCCGATGTCGTGCGAGGCCGCGCCGAAGAGGACCGCTTCCCGGTCGACGGCCATCTCGCCGTAGCGGAGATCGAGCCATCCGAGGATCCGGTGGGCGACGTCGTGTACGGCGCGCAGGTGGGCGGCGAGTCGTGGTGGGGCGTGTAGTTCGCGGAGCAGGTCCTCGACGCGTGGCGGAAGAGGGCGCAGGTCCGGGCCGGGATCGGTGAAGGCGCGCTGCAGAACGGTCGAAGCCACCCGGTCACGGTAGCCACCGATTCCCGTCCCCGCCCGCCTGAGCGCTCCACGGCCGGCTGCTCACGTCGCTCGTTCTGCTGGCGCGGGCCGGTGTCACGGTGAACCCGTCCACCGACGACGAGCGCGAGCTGCTCAAGGACGTCTGCGAGCACGCCAAGGCGAGCCCTCGTAGGCGACACCGCCGCCAGGCCCCTGCCGTACGCCGCCCCGGCCCCCAAGATCGAATAACGGTCAGGTCGTGGCAAGATCGTCTTATGCGGACATATAGGCGGCTAAGCATTGATTTGGCTCCCCCACGCCTGGGTCACGACCGCGTCGAGTTCGCGGGCGCGTGACGATGGCCGTTGAGGAGAACGGAGCGACCGGCCCGGCGCTCCGCCCGTACGTTCTGGCCCCGGGTGAGGGGGCGATGGCGGCGGCGCCCGATGGCTCCGTCATGCGGCTCAAGGCCTCCGGTGAGTCGACCGGTGGCGGTCTCGGGATGGTCGAGGGCATGGATCCGCCCGGCTTCGCGACACCCCTTCACGTGCACGGCTTCGCCGAGCTCTGGTACATCCTCGACGGCCGCTACGACTTCTACGTCGCCGGCGAGTGGCTGTCGGCCGAGGCCGGCGGGGTGGCGTTCGTGCCCGGCGGGCTGGTACACGGCCTGCGCGCGGGACCGGAGGGCGGGCGCAAGCTGACGATGATGCTCCCCGGTGGGCCCGAGGGCTTCTTCCGCGACGTACACAGCATCATCGAGGCGGACGCGGTGACGCCGGAGAAGATCCGGGAGCTGGGAGCCGAATACGGCATCAAGCTGATCGGTCCCCTTCCAGAGGACTGACCCCGCGACGCTCGACGTGCGCCTCACAGCCCGCGAACGCGCTCCTCTCGGCGCGGTCAGACGGACTGGCGGCCATCGCGTCGATCCCTCACGCGACGGCCGCCCGCATGTCCTGTCCCCGCTACGGCCTCTTGGGTGAACGCTGTCCGGGATGGTCGACGACCCCGGCCGCGAGGAGTGTCGACAGGCTTTCGACGGTGCCCTTCTTGATCATCGCGCCGTCACGGAACCTGTGGTCCTTGACGACCTTGAGTCGCTCGCCGCGGTAGGCGTACGTGGTCGGGTCGAGCAGGATCTCGTTCGCCGACCATTCGCCGGGGAGGCTCTCGATGACGGCGAGCGCGGGCCGGCCCTGGTCGTCCACTGCCGCCTTGTCCACCGTCGCGCCGGGGATCTTCGCCATGGCGCGGTAGGTGGCGGCCTCCAGTCCAGGCGGCAGTACGCCGACGTTGAGCACGGACGTGAGGGCCGCCCATGCCTTGGCGTCAGGACTGTTGGACTCACCCGGGGTCTGCGTCCTGCGCGCCCAGGCGAGCAGCGCGTCCGGGTCCCGGGGCAGAACGGTCAGCGCGGCGTAGTCGTTGGGGAAGGGGCCGCTGCCGGTCGGAGAGATCACGAGCTTGCCGTGATCGAACCTCGCCCACCGCTTCCCGTCGGCCCGCATCCAGTACTGGTCGATCTCCGTCTTCTGCGGTGACGTGGGGGTCCATACGTTGCCTCGGCTCGGAGCGTCGATCGAGGCGGACCGGAGCTCGGTGTAGATCCACTGGGTGGGCCGGGGAGGGGTGACCGCCCGGTGGTCGGCGGCACCCGCGGCGTGGTTCAGCGCCACTTGGGCGTTGGCGACCGAGCTCCCCGGCAGACCGGGGAGGACCGCGCGAGGGTTGCCGTTCCT
The DNA here is from genome assembly GCF_039542055.1 of Actinoallomurus vinaceus. Lineage (NCBI taxonomy): Bacteria > Bacillati > Actinomycetota > Actinomycetes > Streptosporangiales > Thermomonosporaceae > Actinoallomurus > Actinoallomurus vinaceus. Next base: position 110,574 of record NZ_BAABHK010000016.1, on the reverse strand, counting down.
GTCCGCCCCGCCCAGGCTCTGGGCCACCGTGAGCCCGGCCGCGATCGCCACCGCCAGGCCTCCGGCCGTGACGAGCCGTACACCGGCCCGCCGAGACGGGAGCCGGCGTGGGGTCGCCGGAGCATCAGTGCCGGTCACCCGTGTGAAGGCGGCGCGACCGATGGCGTCCCGTCCGGCGCCGGAGAGGGTGCCGCGCGGGACCGGGTTGGCCGGTGCGAGCAGCCGGCGAACGTCCTGGAGGTCTTCGTTCATGATTGGCGACTCCCCTGCAGTGATGTGATGGGCGGGCGATGGCCCTCGGCGTCGAGTTCGGCGAGCACGGCGGCCAGCCGCCGCCGGGCGCGGTGCAAGCGCACCGAGAACGTCTTCACCGAGCACCCGGCGACGATCGCCGCGTCCTTGGGATCGAGTTCCTCCCAGCCGACGAGTTGGAGGGCCTCGCGGTCGCGGGCGGACAGCCGCCGCAGTGCCGCCCCGATGCGTCCGCTCTCGACGAGCCCCGTCGCGACGTCCGCGACCGGCGCGTGGCGGTCGCGGTCGTCCCGCAGCCGCCCCCACAGCAGGCCGCGCCGCCGATGGCCGCGTGCCTCGTTCGCCAGTACGTTCCGTGCGACGTTCAGCAGCCACGGGAACGGGCGGTCCGCCGGTAGGTCGTTCCGGCGCCGCCAAGCGATCAGGAACGTCTCGGCGGCGACGTCACGCGCCGTCTCGTGGTCGACTCTCCTGGCCGCGTAACTCAACACGTCGTCGTAGTGCGCGTCCCACAACTCACCGAAGCCGTCATCAGCGTCCGGCACGCCGACTCCCTTCTCTCGGGTCTTCCTCGCCCCGAGATGTCCGGCACTCCGCGTTTCCCTACATCTCCACGGAAATCCGCTCGTGGTCGGCGACGGCGTGGTGGATGCCGGGATAGGTCCCTTCGAAGGACCTCCGGATTAAGGTGCTAATGGATGTACGGGTCTTCGACGGGGAGAGTGCTCATGCCATACGCGTTGGACGCCGTCCTGGTCCGGGTCATCGGCGCGGTGAACGTGACGGCCTTCCGGCTCTCCCGCGGGCGCGTGGTGCTCTACCGGTTCAGGGGGACGCCCAGTGTGCGGCTCACCCAGATCGGCGAGGTCCCGGTGCTGGATCTTCTCATGGTCGCTTACCTGCGGGACGGCGAAGACTACGTCCTCCTCGTGCCCGCTCGCGCGCCCGAGCCCGAGTGGTTGCGTGACGTGCGCGACGCCGCGAGCGTCACGCTCGAGGTCGAGGAGGGCTCCGTTCGCTCGGCCGTCTCGGTGGTCGGCGCAGGAGAGGCGGACGCCGAGGAAGTGCGGCGGCTCCGCGAGCAGGCGCACGACGGCGCGACGACACGGGAGGTGGACGCCGACGTCTTCCCGGTGGCCGACGGGGCAGAGCGGTCCGCGGTGGCGGCCCGGCTCCTCAAGGGTGCCTCGCTCGACGAGAGATACGACATGAGGAAGGCCCGCCTGGTGCCCGTGGCCCGCCTGAAGGTGCGATAGACGTCAGGCCCGACGCGATCACCGCCCTTCCGGGCGAGCCGCCCTGACCGCGCACCGATTCGCTGTGCAATACCCTACCGTTACAAATTGGCGCGGACTCCATATCCAGCGACATTCACACCACCAGAATAATTCATTTCCCCTTCGCCCCGGCGATGCGACCTTCCAGGTCCTGCGACGAGAATTTAATCTGGCCACGCAAGGTCGGTGCCGCACCGCGTCATTTCAGACGGGCGAAAGGGGACGAATGATGCTCGCCAGGATGTCGATGGGGCCAGTCGCGATCGCACTCACCTGCAACCTCGTCGGGGCGGCGTACGCTCCCGGAACACCGATCCCCCGCCCGGACGAGCCGACCCCGCCGCCGGACTCCGCACAGGAGTTCGCGGGCACAGAGCCGGCGACCGCGAGAGTGGTGGAGGGCTGCTGGTTCAGCGCCCATAAGCCTTTCGTGCTGCACACCAGGGACCGGTACATCCACGGAGAATCTCAGATAACCAGGTGCACCACTCCGGCCCCCGTCTACTGCCACCTCCAGTCACGCCTGCAGATGTGGGTCCCCTATACCGGCCAATGGGTGCAGAAGGGCGAATGGGCGGACGCCGGCTGGAAGCCGTGCCGACCCGGGATCACGCTGACGCCGTCCTATAGATGTCCAAGCCACTCGACCGGGCACGAATTCATCACGGACAGCTGGCTGACGATCGTCACTCATCAGGCCGGGTCGGCGTCGAATTACGTGAACAGCCCTCGCGAGCGGTTCGCCTGCAGCTGACCCCGCAGCGGAGCGGCGAATGCTACTTCGCCGGTACGACGCGGGCTCTGGGTTCACGCTCGGGCGCGGTCGGTCTCATACCGCCAGGACATGGCGGTCTCCCCGTGGCAGAAAAGCAGGTGTCCACTGGCCTCTGGTCGTGTCAGGCTCCGGCGGTGAACCGTGAACAGATCTCCAGGCTTGCCCATGCGGACCATCCGGTGGCGGCACCGCTCGACGACGACTCGGTGCGCCGGCTGCTGGAACGCGGCATCCCGCGGGGCGACGCGCGCGTAATCGATCTCGGCTGTGGCGGCGGAGAGTGGCTCCTACGTGCCCTGACCGCCCATCCGCAACTGCAGGCCGTGGGTGTCGACATCGCTGAGAGCTCGCTGACACATGCTCGTACGACCGCGAACGCCCTCGGCGTACAAGACCGCCTCGTCCTCCACCACGAGGACGCCACAGCCTTCACGGCGTCACACGAGTTCGACCTGGTGCTCAGTGTCGGGGCCACGCACGCCTTCGGTGGCCTGCTCCCCACCCTCGCGGCGGCCCGTAAGCACCTGGCTCCCGGCGGACGCGTCCTGGTCGGTGACGGCTACTGGGAGCGCGAGCCCTCCCCCGCGGCCGTGGAGATGCTCGGCGAGTTCGCCGACCTGCCGACCACGATGGACGGTGTCATCGCCGATGGATGGACTCCCGTCTATGGGCACATCAGCACACGCCAAGAGCTCGACGACTACGAATGGGCCTGGACAGGCTCGCTGGCCTCGTGGGCCCTGGACCATACCGACGATCCGGACAGCGCCCAGGCGCTCGCGGCGGCCACCACCCACCGCGACGAATGGCTGCGCGTCTACCGGGACACCTGGGGCTTCATCTGCCTGATCCTGCGCCCGACGTCAGACTGAGTACGGCCGCTCCGTCTTCTCCGCCCGCCCTGACAGCCGTCCGGTTCCGGGTGCATCAACCGGCGACGAAGGTGGCGCGAAGCAGGTGGGCCATGTGCTCGCCGGCCTGCTCGGGGGTCCAGCCGCGGTCGATGAGCAGCGTCTCGCTCACCCCGTTGGAGATCAACGCCAGCAGCATGTCGGTGGCGGTGTCGACCGTCCAGCCCTCGGCCAGTACGCCTTCCTCGTCGAGCCGCCGGATGAGCGCGCGGTTGGTCTCGTACCGCCAGTACATGGCGGTCTCCCAGTGGCGGGCGGCGTCAGGATCGGTGCCCGCGGCGCGCTCGACGGCGCGGGACACCGCGAGGATGCGCGACATGAACGCGGCGTGCCGGCGCGCGAACTCCTCCAGCGCGGTGACGGCGTCGGGCGCGTCACCGACCGGGGCGAAGCGGCCCTCGATGTCCTCGACCTCGTTGACATGGTCGAAGAGCGCGCTGAGCAGGTCTCCGCGTGACTTGAAATGCAGGTAGACCGCGCGGCGGGTGACGCCGGCGCGTTCGGCGACGGCCGCCATGGTCACGGCGGCGGCGCGCCTGCCCTCGGCTGGCTCGTGGCGGCGCGTGTCTCGCAGGGCGGATTCGCCGGGATCCTGTTTGCCCTGATCCCGCTGATCGCGATGCGTGCGGTACGGCCGGAGATGGCCGGGCGCGCGAGTGCGCTGATCATGACGCTCGGCCCGCTCGGCGCCGTCAGCGGGCCGGCGCTCGGCGGCATCATCGTCGGGGCTTGGGGCTGGCCGTGGATCTTCTACCTGAACCTGCCGATCGGGGCTCTGGTCATCGTGATCGCGCTCGTCCAGATGCGGCCCGACGGTCCGCTGGGCGCCCCGGACCGTACGCTGCTGTTCGAGACGGCGGTGCTGGGCGTCGCCGCGGCCGCACTGTTGCTCGGCCTGTCCCTCTCAGCCGGTCACGGGCTGCCCTGGCTCGCGCTCACCGCCACGGCGGTCGGCCCGCTGGCGATCTGGTGGCGATCCGCTTCCAGCCATGCCGTACGGGCCCTGATGCGGACGCCGGGCGTCGCGGCGCCGGTGAGCCTGGTGCTGCTGAACGCGGTGACGATCTCGCTCGTGGAGTTCATGGCGTCCTTCTATCTCCAGCGGATCCTCGGCGTGTCCGCGGCCACCGCGGGCACCACGGTCCTGGCCTTCGCCGTCGGCAACGTCGTCGCCGGGCCGATCGGCGGCTTCCTCGGCGACAGGTGGAGCGCCTCCCGTACGGCGCGGGCCGGCGTCCTCATCACCGCCGTCGGAACGTCGTTGCTGGTCCCGCTCGGTACGGACTGGCACCCGGCCGACGTGGGGTGGCGGCTGGCCATCGCCGGCATCGGTACGGGCGTCTTCGCGGGCCCGAACTTCGCCCTGGTCATGTCGAACGCGCCCGACGCGCTCGGTGGCACCGCGGGCGCGGCGCAGAGCCTCGCCCGCCAGCTCGGCTTCTCCCTCGGCCCGGCGCTGGCGACGACGGCCTGGGCCCTGTCCGGGTACCGGCTCGGCGGCATGCGCGCGGGCATGGCCGTCGCCGCCGCGTGCGTCCTCATCGGCCTGCTGCTCCGGACGCGGACCGGGACGGTACCGGCCGGCCGCCCCGCCGACCTGGGAGGCGACGCGCCGGCCCGCCCCACCCGGAACGAACCGGCGGACCGATGAGACGTCAGCCGCTGCTCGCGGCGGCTGCGGCGTTCATCAGGTCGAGGGCGCTCTGCTGCCGGGCCGCGTCCGTCGAGTCCAGCGGGCCCGCCCAGTGGTAGCCGTACTGGTCGAGGGCGTTGCGGTCGTGGGCGTAGGCCGAGTCCGCCTGCCGGTTCAGGTAGGCGGTGTACGGGTGGTCGCCGAGTGCCTTGTTGAGCACGGCCAGCCCGCGCGCGTACACGCCCTTGAAGGACGGGCCGTCGCCGCCACCGTTCGACTGGGGCTCGCCCGGGTCGGCGAGGATGCCGTTCGGGTTGAGGGCCGGGTTGGTCGTGGAGGCGTCGGCGAGCCGTCTGGCGTCGGTGAGGAGACTTGAGTCTCCGGTGGCTCGGTACAGCTCGGCCAGGCCGTTCAGGACGACGCCCTGGTTGTAGGAGTAGACCGGCTGCCCGTTGTTCTTGCAGGTCGACAGGTCCAGGCCGTCGTTGATCAGGTTCGCGGAGTTGATCATTCCGGAGGCCTTGAACCAGGACCACTCGTTCTTCGCCCGGTTCAGGTACGCCGTGTCGCCGGGGATGCGGTTGTGCAGGGCGGCGGTCAGCTGGAGGTACAGCTCGTTGGCGATGGCGTTCTTGTAGTCCTTCTGGGTGCGCCACCAGACGCCGCCCCCGCACACGCTGTCGGAGTACGAGGTCATCCAGTCCGCGTCGGCGCGGGCGGTGTCGAGGTAGCGGGTGTCGCCGGTCAGGTCGTACGCGTCGACCCAGGCCAGGCCCCACCAGCCGGTGTCGTCGAGGTAGTCGTTGCGGAAGTTCCCGCCCTGCGCGGAGCGGTTGGCGTCATAGGTGGTGGCGACCGCGTACTGGTAGCTGCCCATTCCGGCGATCCGGATGTTGTCGATGATCGCGGTCAGCGCGTTCGCGGAGTTCCACCAGTTGGTGGTGGTCCACAAGCCGGTGCCGTTGTCGTAGTACATCATCAGCGCGGTCGCCGCGGCGGTCGACCGGTTTCCGGCGTTCCAGGTCGTACGGGCCCAGGGGGTGCAGGCGACCTCGGCGCGGTCTCCGGCCTTTCCGCAGGCGCGTACCGCGCCGACGCCCCGGTTGTTCCAGTCGTCGACGTTGTACATGAGGGTGCGCCAGCCGCGCTGGCCTGTCGGGACGGTGGTGTCGCCGAGTTTGCTGCCCTGGCTCCAGCTCCGGCCGCCGTCGAACGAGCGGTCCAGCCACACCTCGTCGGCCGGATTGCCGTTGTCGATGCTGCCCCAGGCCATGTCGTCGGCGTCGTCGAGATGGAGGGCGATCTGCCGGGAGTAGATGGTGGCCGAGACGGGTGAGCGGTCGCCGGCGGCCAGCGCGGGGTCGCGGCCGTCGCAGTACTTGTCGCAGATCGACGCGGCGGCCGCGCTCGTTCCGGTCAGTGCGGGGATGGTGGCGGTGGCGGCGAGTGAAGCGGTCGCCAGCAGCCGGACGAATCGGCGGATCGATGGGCGGGTGGGACTCTGGAGACCTGTGGCGAGGCGGGGGATCGACATGATCGACTATTGATCACACTGTGGGTCAGGTCAATGGTCACAGTGGACGTCTGAGCCTTCCCGATCAACTCACCGTGGACCGTCGGTGACGGGTGGCACACTTCGTCGCCATGGACATCGACGAGATGCTGCGCTGCCTGGCCGAGGCCGACTCCGGACGGCTCCGGCCTGAGCTCTGCGACGGGCGCTACGCGGCCGTTCTGTACGACCCTGACGAGCCCTCCCTTGAGGAGGACGACGAGTTCTGGGATGAGGACGAGCCGTTCTACGGCCACGTGGTCGGCGAGGCCTCATCGGTGTACGGCGCGCTCGACCAACTGGCGAGCGAGTTCGCCGGCTACGACGCCGACACGACCGAGGAGATCCTGGAGGAGTACGAGGACGTGGACGAGTTGGACGGGATCCAGACGGCGGAACGCCGGCTGCTCGCCCTCAGCGCGCTCGGCTGCCTGGGGCCGATGGACATCGTGACCGACGACCACTGGAACGAGCATTACCTCGGCAGAGCGCCTGTCCTCTTCGCCGGCGCCCGCTTCGTCTTCCTCGCCAGCGCCGCGCCGCCGCACCAGGAGGAGGCCTGTGCCATCCTCGAACTCCAGCCGACCGGCACGCCGTCGCCCGCCGGCCGGTCCCTCATGAACGCGAACGACGCGGCGGCCGTCGCGGCCGCCCTCGCCGACGGCGCGGAGGTCAACGCGCTCGACGAGCGCGGCATGTCCCCTCTCCACCACGCGGTCGCGCACCGCCGCCCGTACGCGGTCGCGGCGCTGCTCGCCGCTGGGGCCGACCCCGCCCTGCAGGCCGGATTCGGCAACGCTCCGCACTTCGCCGCTCTCGTCGGCGGCGAAACCGTCAAGGCGGCCACCGCCCGTATCGAGGACGCCGACCACTGGCGCATCCTCCACATGCTGGTCGAGGCCGGGGCACCGGTGAACGCGGGCGACCTGACGGGCACGACGCTGCTCGACCTCGCGATCGCGACGCGCCCGTACCCGGAGGAGGCGATCCGTTACCTGACCGACCGCGGCGCCCACACCGCCCACCTGGCGAGCATGCCGCTCACCGGACTCGTGAGGAGCCTGCCCTACCACTCCACCGCGAGCCTGGAGATCCGGCTGAACGAGGTGAGGTTCCTGCTCGACTCGGGGACGAGCCCCGACGGCGCCCTGCACGCCCTGCTCGGCTTCTACGGGTATTACGAGCGAGAGGTGTCCAGCGAGATCCTCGTCGCCTTCGTCGACGAGATCCTCCGCCACGGTCCCCGCGACACCCCGGACGACAGCGGCCACACCGCCCTCGACCGGGCCGAGGCCCGGGTCGCCAACGGCAAGCACCCCAATTACGAGCCGGTCGTGGAACGCCTCCGCGCCCTCCACTCCCACGGGGATCAGGTCGGACTCGGCTCTTGACCCCACAGTGACCAGGTCAACGGCTCCTCCAGGCAACCGGATCGCCGGTCGCCACGGCGGCGCGGGCGACTCGTTGGAGTTCGCGGCCTTGTCCCCCCGCGCTGCGAGCGACGTTCCAAGCGCTAACCTCCCGACGCGACGTCACGACGGAGGGAACACCATGCACCTGTTCTGCGCCCAGTGTCTCCGGGAGGGGCTTCCCCTGCCCAGCTTCAAGACCGAGATCCGCGCGCGTAGGCCGGAGCGGGCGAAGTACGCCATCACTGTCGCCAATGGTGATGCGCTCTGCATCGAGCATGTTTCGGAGGGCATCTGAGGCGCCCACCGACCGGCGAGGCCTCCCGGAGCGATTGGTGCGGTCAGGTGCGTGGGTCGGCGGCGTGCGGGAGCCTGCGACCGGTCAGTCCGGGCGAACGTTCTGGTTGAGCCGGAAGAGATTGTCCGGGTCGTACTGCCGCTTCAGCGCGGCGAGCCGATCGAGATTGTCGCCGAACGTCGTGCGCATCATTCGGTCGTGCTCCTCGTACGCGCCCGGGAAGTTGAGATACTCCGCACCGGTGGAGAAGGGTGCGAGCGCGGCGTACACGCCGCGGGCCCATTCGACGCAGGCCTCGTCGTCTCGGGGGCTCTCCCAGTTCGCCTCGATGCCGAGCAGGAACGGCGCCGAGCGGTCGCCGAACGCCGTATCCCGGGCTCCTGGACGACTGAGCATTCCACCCAGTTGCCACACGTCGAGGGTGCAGTGGGGCGATGGGCTGATCTCGTTCCGCTTGACCAGCATGTCGATCAGCTCGTCCGGCAGCCCGGTGAGGTAGCGCGACTTCCAGTAGTAGCGCATGGTGTGTGCCGGGTAGTCCTCGTCGAAGAACCGCTGTACGTCCAGGTACGGCTGCACACCGGAGAGGTCCGCGATCGGTGAGCCGATGTCACGAAGCGGCCGTAGTTCGGCCTCACCACGCGCGGCGTCACCGCTGTGCATGGCCACGAAGACCACGATCGGGGTGCCGTGATGCTCTGCCGGGATCTCCTCGATCTCCGGGGCATGCCAGAGGATCGCGAACGAACTGATCTCATCAGGAGCGGTCACGGCCCACTCCCCGTAGGAGCGCAGCACCGCGCGAGCGTCCGCGCCGGCGTGCAGCACTTGGGCGAAGTACACGTCAGGGCCTACCGGGTAGGCGCGGAACTCGAACGAGGTGACCACCCCGAAGTTGCCGCCACCGCCCCTGACCGCCCACAACAGGTCCTGATCGTGCTCGGTACCGGCCGTGACGACCTCGCCGGCCGCCGTCACGAGGTCGACCGAGATGAGACTGTCGCAGCTCAGCCCGTATTTGCGACGCAACCATCCCAATCCGCCGCCCAGGGTCAGGCCGGCGATTCCGGTCTGCGTCACGACGCCCATCGGCACCGCCAGCCCGAGAAGTTCACCGCCTCGATGACATCGGCGGTCCCGGCACAGCTGACGATGGCGGCCGGCCGCCTGTCGACCATGCCATTCCACACCGCGCGAGCCTCGTCGTATTCCGAGTCCCCACGGCCGGACAAGCCGTCCCCGCAATCGTGGCTCAAGGACCTGGAACACATCCTGATCTGCAGCCATGTCGTCCCCCACGGCGTCCATACCCGGGGCCGTGCGGCCGGAAGACACCCTGCTCAGCGCCGATGGCGCCGGTGACGGCGATCGCGATGATGCCGCCACCGATGGTTTTTGGATAACCCGGGCGGGTATCGGCCCTGGTAGCTCGATATATGCGACTAACGACGAAGCGACTCACAATTTTCCTCCGGTTGACCGACAGTTTCACTTCCGCTAGCCGACAAGAGGACGTCGTGGGAATAATCGCTCTCTCAATACTGCGGAGAATCCAGCGCCGTCCCATGCTCGCGCTCGCGGTGGCCGCTTTCACCATCGGCGCCCAAGGCGCCGCGACACCCACCGTCCATGCCTCCCCACCCGAGGGCAGCGTCGTCGAGAGCGCCCCACAAGGCAACGTGGTGATCGAGTGGAACCGGACACTGCTCGCCATCGTGCGGTCTACGCAGACGAAGCAGTCTCACGTCCACCCGACCCGCAACTTCGCGATCATGAGTGCGGCCGTCTATGACGCGGTCAACGCGATCAGCCGGGCTCACCCCGTCTACGGCATCACCCTCACCGCACCACGGGACGCCTCACGCCCCGCCGCAGCGGCCACCGCCGCGCACGACACCCTCGTCACCTTGTACCCGGGCCGGAAGGCCGAGCTCGACCGGCAGTTGACCGCCGATCTGGCCACCGTTCCCGCCGGCCACGCGAAGCAGGAGGGCATCCGGGTCGGTTCCCAAGCGGCCCGCGGCATCCTCGCCCTACGTGCGCACGACGGCGCCGATGCCCTACCACCCCCGTACACCACCACCGGCAGACCCGGCGACTACCGGCCGACCCCACCGGGTCTCAGGCCACCGGAGTTCACCGGCTGGGGCAAGGTGACCCCCTTCCTGCTCCCCACCGGCCACCAGTTCCGTCCGGCCGCACCCCCGGCACTGAGCAGCACCGCGTACGTGGCCGCCATCAACGAGGTCAAGAGCGTCGGCGCCGCCCACAGCACGACGCGTACGGCGGAACAGACCACGCTCGCCAAGCTCTGGACCGCTCCGATCCAGAACTACTGGTACGACATCGCCCAACAGGTCGCCCTCGCGCGCCACAGTGACCTGGACCGGTCGGCGGACATGTTCGCGCTGCTGAACCTCACCATCGCCGACGCCACCATCGGCGTCTACGACGCCAAGTACACCTACCGCTTCTGGCGGCCGATCACCGCCATCCGCCTTGCCGAAGGCGACCCGCGGATCAAACGCGACCCCACCTGGACCACGCTCGTCCCGACCCCGCCCGACCCGTCCTACCCGGGGATGCACAGCGCGATCAGCACTGCGGCGGCAACGGTACTGACCGCCTTCTACGGCGACCGCAACGCCTTCACCCTCACGTCACCCGCCGCGCCCGGCGGCGCACCGCCCTACGCGAATCGCTACACCGGCTTCAGCGCCACCGCGACCGAAGCCGGACTCAGCCGCATCTGGGGCGGCGTGCACACCCGCCTGGACCACCAGGCCGGCAACGGACTCGGCGCAGCCATCGGCCGGTACACCCTGGGCCGGCTCGAACTCACCACGGCCACGCCGGCTCCCCCGCCCGGGAAGACCCCGTACACCGGTCCGGCCAAGCGCCTCGGCGTCGCGGTCCACGACGCCGAACTCGGCGAGATCATCGCCCCGGCCGAGGAGAGGTAGGGAGCAGATGATTGGGAGCAGCACGAGGAGGCCGGCCGGACAGCGGCTGGCGGCAGCCGCCGGGCTTGCGCTCGTCGTGGCGGCGGCTCTCTTCGCGTTCGGCCGGACGCACACGCCGAATTACGACAGCAGTCTGTTCGGACGCCGCGGCGGCGACGCGAACCTTCTCAAGGCCGAGCTCGGCACCGCACTGCAATGTCTGGCGTTCTTCCAGCTGATATTGGCGCTGTGGATGTACCGGCGGCTGCCCGGAGCCGGAGCCGCCCCACGCCGGGTGCCGCTCGCCCATCGCATCGGCGGAGCCGTTCTGTTCGTGCTCTCCCTGCCCATCGCCTACCACTGCATCACCGCGTACGGGGTGCAGACGTACAGCGCCCGGGTCGCTCTGCACTCCATCGCCGGGTGTTTCTTCTACGGCGCGTTCGCCGCCAAGGTGCTCATCGTCCGCAGCCGGTACCTGACCGCCTGGGCGCTGCCACTCGCCGGCGGCGCCCTTTTCTCCTTCGTCGCGATCCTGTGGCTCTCAGGGGCGCTCTGGCAGCTGACCCGCCCTTAGCTTGCCGTTCAACCTGCCTGCCCGAGTCTGCTGGCGAGCGTGGTGTCGCTGCAAAGCCGCGGTCGCGATCAATTCTCGCTGTTTCCGCGCGGGCGAGAACACTCCGCGGGGGTTCCGTCCAGGTTGGTGCCGTTGTCACCGGGCCGGATCCTGCCCTGCCAGGAACTGATGGGCTGGGTGGTGCCGCGTTCGTGCAGCCATCGCGACACCTGCACGAGCTCGTGCGCCGCCTCCAGTGGCGAGTCGCGAAACCCGCGGCTCATCTCCTCAATGGTGTGAATACCGCAGTCGAACTCCGGAGGGTGGATTACCTCGATGGACGCTTCGACGAGCCAGGGCGGGCCCCAGCGAAGATCCCAAGCACATCTGCGCGGGAAGGACATCCCCGCTCTGAAGCTCACTTCGCCCACCTCAACCATGCCGAAGACGCCGGCGGCCTCGAACCCGCCCGACCGGACATACTCCAGGCCGCTTCCGGTCCGCCCGCCCAGACCGGCTCGCACACCGAGGTGATCGGCCAGGTCCCCGATCAGACCCTCGGCCTCGTCCAGCAGCTCCATGACCCGTTCTGACCCGAGCGCGTCCGGAAACACCCAGCGGAGGTCGCCGTCGGCCAGCGCGACGGTGTCATAGCCGTCATACACGGCTCAAGTCTGACAGACCAGTCCCCGGTGACGCTGCGTCGCCGATCGCCTGGCCATCACGAACGCGCGGATCAGGTGCTCGGGTCGATGGTCACGGTGGCGGACTTGGTCTGGGGGCCGGAGGTGACGGTGACCGTCAGCGTGCCGGGGCGTACGGCGGTCAGGGTGCCGGTGGTCGGGTCGAGGATGGCCAGGACGTCGCGGCGGTGGCGGGCGGCCTTGGCCTCCTCGGGTGACGAGGTCACGACCAGGCCGGGGCCGCCGCTCCACGTCACGCTGGCCGGGTAGCGGAGCGGGAACCTCAGCCCGAAGCCGCTCGTCACGCCCGTCGCGGCGACCTGCCCCGACCCGCCGACGGCGAGCCGCTCGGGGGCCGACAGTTCGATGCCGTCGATGAGCGGCCGGCTCTCGGCCTCCAGCCAGTCGCGCGTGCCGGGATCCGGCAGGCCCGCCCGTACGCGCCCCGGGTGGGGGTCGACGCCGACGCGCATCCAGCCGAAGAAGCCGCCCTGGTCCGGTGAGCTGTACGGGGTCTTGCCGACCGCGGGGGTGTTCACCTCGAGCACCCCGTCGGCGCGGGTGACGGCGGCGGTGTGGGCGTGGCCGTTGAACAGCGCCACCGGCTTGCCGGACTCCTCCCGGAACGCCGCCAGCCAGCGTTCGACGAGGCCCGCCTCGAGCTGGTCGGTCAGCTGGGAGTCGCCGGCGCCGGACGGGTCGTGCGGCGGGTGGTGGAACAGGACGGCGACGCCCGTGACGGAGCGGTCGGTGGCGGCCTTGTTCAGCTCGTCCTGGAGTGCGGGGATCTGGTCCCAGTCGGAGGTGCGCAGGCTGCCGGTGTGGGAGTCGAGCAGGATGAACCGCGTGCCCTTGTGGTCGAACACCTGCCGGGTCTTGCGGCCGGTCGCGCTGACGAAGTTGTCGAGCCCGCCCGAGCCCAGGCCCGCCTCGTGGTTGCCCGGCACCCAGTACACCGGCAGCGTCGCCGGGACGTGGTCCTGCAACAGCCGCTGAGCGAACGCGAAGTCCGCCGGGCCGTCGCTGTCCACGAAGTCGCCGTTGACGAGGATGAAGTCGGGCCGGGCGGCGACGGCCTGGTCGAGGGCGGCGGCCGCCTGCTTCGCGGGGAAGGAGTCGGCGCCCGCGGCGGCGCTGACGTGCAGGTCGGACATGACGGCGTACGTCCAGCGGTCGGCACCGACGCCGCGCTGCTGCAGCACGTACGGGTCCGACATGGGCGCCTCGCGGCTGTCGGGCTGCTGGCCGACCTGAGCGGCGAGGGCGTCGAACTCCAGCTCTCCGGCGTCCTTCTTGTCCTGCGCGGTCTCAACGACGTAGATGTTCAGCAGCGTGATCGGGGTGGCGAACCCGGCGGGCAGGGTGCCGCTGACGCGCCGCCAGCCGGTCCAGTCGACGCTGAGCGCGAAGGTGAACGGCACGTTCGTGGTGCCCTGCGAGCGGAGGGTCGCGCGCAGCCAGTGCTCCTTGCCGTCGCCCTTCACCCACAGCGCGAGACCGCTCGCGCCGCTCGGCAGGGTGAGCGCGGTGGGCTGGACGACGGCGTACCCGGCGGACGTGCTGGGCTGGCCGGTGAAGTCGTACGTGAGGCGCAGCGCGTGGTTGTCCGACGGCGCGCCGGGGCGGTCGGCGGCCTCCACGGTGGCGACCTTGGCGGTGCCGCGGGCGGCCGACGCGCTCCACTTCTCGTCCGGCTCGAACTCCGCCATGGACTTGTCCACGAGACCGACCGACACGGGGATCTTCGCGGTCACGCCGCGGACGGTCGCGGTCAGAACCGTGCCGGTGCCGGTCGCACCGGGCTTTCCGGTGACCTTCAGGTCGCCGTCGGGTTCGGCGGTGACGTCGATGGCGTCATGGTCGTAGGTGAGCGTGACGTCGCGCGGGGCGACGGGCGCGCTGAAGCCGTCGGCGTCGTACCCGGTGAGCCCGACGTCCATCGGCGTACCGGGGGTCAGGGTGGCGGCGCGGCGGGTGAAGGCGAGCCGGTGCAGCGGGCCGAGGACGCGCAGGTCGTGCTCGCCGCGCGCGGACCCGGCGCGGGCCCGCAGCCGGCCGGAGCCCGGGGCGAGGGCGTGGAAGACGCCGCCGCTCACCCGGCCGAGCCGCCTCGGCGCGGCGTCCCAGGAGACGTGGCGCCCGCCGATCGGCACCGCCGCGTACGTCTCGTCGTACCCGGCGGCCGTGACGTCACGGGTCAGGCCGGGGAAGACGCGGTCGGCGCGCGGCCGTACGTCCAGCCCCTGCAGCGTGCCGGAGCCCTTGCGGCTGAACAGGCCGACGCCGTTCGGCACGGGCCGCTCGCTGCCGTCGGAGGGGGTGTTGACGACGCTGACGCCCGCGTCGCCGGGGCGGCGGGCGACGGCCTCGGTGGAGCCTCCGCCGTCGAGCATGTACGCGTCGCCGGCGCCGAGGCGGGCCATCAGCCGGGCCGTGTCGTCGAAGCTCAGCCCGGTGGAGAAGCTCGACGATCCATCGATCGCGACGAGGAGGAGCCGGTGGCCGCCGTCGCTCCAGCCGATGGCGGTGCGGGGCTTGAGCGCGTCGTTGCCGGTGCTCGGCGGGAAGTCGATCGCCTTGCCGTCGCGGACGAGCACCGCGCCGCTGCCCAGCGCCATCTTCAGCTTCGTGTTCGGGGCGAACGAGATCGCCGCCGCGTCGCCCGGCTTGGCGGCGGCGAGCTGCCCGGCGGCGGCGCCGCGGCCGAGGAGGACGAGGCCGTCGTCGGGGACGGGCGTCGTCGTGAGGTGGTCGTTGACGGCGGTCACCTTGCCGCCCGCGACGATGAGCTCGGTGTACGGGCCGGGGTCGCGGATGAGGGTGCGCAGGCCCGGCCCCCACTGCGGGGTGAAGGCGTCGATGCCGTCGGCGGGCGCGCTGGAGGAGTTGAGCGCGGCGAGGGGGCGTTCGACGCCGGCGATGGTGGCCGTGCCCTGGATGGCCAGGTCGGCGAGGTGGGCGAGGCCGTCGGTGCCGATTGCCGCGACGGTCGACGGCTGGCTCGTGCCCTTGCGGACGGCGCCGCCCTGGATCTCGGGGCCGATGGCGGCGTTGGTCTCGGTGATGTCGAAGTAGTCGCCGTTGACGGCGGCGACCGCGCGCTGCTCGTCGGCGGCCTGCGCGAGCGGCCGGGCCTCGCTGACCTTGCGGCCGACGAGGTCGACGCCGACGGAGTGGTTCCGCAGGTCGGCGCTGAGCACGTGGACGCGCGTCCAGCCGGTACGGCCGAAGGTGTCGAAGGTGGTGCGGACGATCCCCGGGGCCACCGGCTGGTCGACCCGGTCGGCCTCGATCGACTCGCCGGGCACGGCGGTCTGGTAGGAGGGGGCCGGGATGCGCGGCGGCCCCTCTGCCCGGGCCGGAACGCTCCAGGCGGGTGCGCCGAGAACGCCCAGGGCGAGGGCGCCCGCGGTGAGCAGGGATCGTACGCGCATCGAGGCCTCCGTGGGGGTGCCGCAGGAGATTAACGCGCCGGCCGGGTGATCACTAACACCGATCTTGACCGGTCGTGGTCGGCCAGATGAACTTCTCCCGCCGCGGTGAACTTCCCGGGCGGTGCTGCCACGCATGATCACTGTCCGGTACGATCCGGTTGCCGGTCATCCGGGTGATCTATAGAGGTCCGCCCGGTTTCAAGGTGACCGGCGTTCGACGTCCGGCCTGTCCTTGGCGCGCCGCCTTCCCCCGAATTCCGTGGATCCGTAACCGGCGCGGCGCCGTCCAAGATCCCGGCCGGTATCCGACCGGCTCCCGCCGTGACCGGCGTGGCCCCGACCTCCAGCGGTCGCGGCGCCTCCGCACCGGACACGGCGACCCGGTAGTGAACGTGAGGAGATTGCATGAGGTCTTATCGCCGGCGGGTGCTGCCGATCGGCTCGGTGGCGGCCCTCATCCTGGCGGGCGGAGGTCTCACGGGCACGGCGAACGCCGCGCCGAAGCCTCCGCCGGGCGCGAACCTCGTCGCCAAGCCGGGCGCGCGGGCGATGGCACCGCAGGTCACCGCGTCGGCAGCGGCCGCCGCTCCGGCGTCGGCGAAGCTGTCCCTGAAGGGGCAGTATCAGAAGACCAACATGAACTGCGTGCCGACGTCGTCGTCGATGAGCCTGTCGACGTTCGGCGTCAGCGTGAGCCAGGAGACGCTGGCCAAGAAGATGGGCACCAGCCCCACCAAGGGCACGACGGGCGCCCAGGCGCGGCCCGTGCTCAACTCCTACGCCGACCCGCTCGGCTACTCGTACGGCTTCGCGGACGCCCGGACGGCCTCGAGCCTGATGGCGAAGGTCTCCTACGACGTCGGGGTGCTCAAGCGGGCGCCCGTGCTCGGCGTGTTCATGGAGAAGCTGCCGTGGAACTCCAAGATGAGCGGCAAGAATGTCGGGCACGCCATCGTCGCGTACGGCTACAACCGCACCGCCGGGACCATCACCGTCTTCGACCCGTGGAAGTCCACCGGCGGGACGCACACCATCTCGGCCAAGAGCCTCGCCGCGGACATGCAGTCGTACGGGATGTACCTGGTCACCGCGCGCACCGACGTGGGCCTGTCGACGCTGGGCAACCAGACCGGGGACAGCTCGGCCGACGCCGTGGCGGTCGACCGGGCCACCGGGAAGCTGTGGCTGTACCCCGGTCCGAAGTTCACCGTGTCCGGGCGGAAGCTGATCGGCAGCAGCGGCTGGAACGGCATGACCGAGCTCACCGGCATCGGCGACCTGAGCGGCGACGGTAAGGCCGACCTCGTCGCCGTCCGCAAGAGCGACGGCACCCTGTGGGTCTACCCCGGCGCCACGAACGCCGTCGGCACGCCGATCAAGATCGGCAACAGCGGCTGGAACAACATGACCGAGCTCACCGGCATGGGCGACCTCACCGGTGACGGCAGGGCCGACCTCATCGCCGTGAGCAAGAGCGACGGCGCCCTGTGGCTCTACCCCGGCAAGGTCAAGGGCCTGGGCGGCCGCGTGCAACTGCGGGCGAGCGGCTGGACCGGCATGGAGAAGCTGACCGGCGTCACCGACATCACCGGAGACGGCAGGCCCGACCTGATCGCGGTGCGCAAGTCCGACGGCACCCTCTGGGTCTACCCGGGCGGAACCCGTTCCCTCGGGACGGCCAAGCAGCTCGGCTCCGGTTGGGGCGGCATCCGCTCGCTGACGCTGACCGGCGACATCACCGGCGACGGCGCCTCCGACCTGGTGGGCGTCGAGGCGAGCACCGGCATCATGTTCGTCTACCCGGGCCGTACGACCGGGTTCGCCGCCCGGCAGCAGCTGACGACCGGCTGGAACGGCTCGGCCGGCTGAGCCGTACGCCGAAGGCCTGAACGGGCGCGGTGCCGCGAGGCGCCGCGCCCGTTCCCGTACACGGCCACCGACAGCTCGGGCTCGGGCTCGCGAAAGCCGGTGCGGCTCAGGGCTGCGGGGACGCCGGCCCAGGAGTGCCGGCGAACTCGGCGACCAGCTCGAAGCGACCTCCTGGCCGTGCTCCGGCGGTGAGCCGCCCCCCGGTGCGTTCGGCCAAGCCCGTCAAGCCCGTGCCGCCGGTGCCTGGTTCCGAACCCACGGGTGGGGGCTCGGCCGCGCCGTCGTTGACGACGCGCAGCCGGACCGTGTCGCCCGCCGGGGTGACGGTGATGTGGCAGGTTCGGGCGGTGCTGTGTCGTACGACGTTGGTGACCGCCTCGCGCAGCACCGCGGCGACCGCCGCGTCCACCTCGGGCGGCAGGGTGCCGGTCTCGACGGTGGCGGCGGCCTGGATCCCGGCGGCCTCCAGGACGGCGTGCGCCGTGGTCAGCTCCTGGTCGAGGCGCAGCCCCACGGCCGAGTGGGCCACTGATTCGAGTTCGGCCAGTGCGCGCTCGACCAGGGCGGGCAGCGCGGCCAGCTCGGCGCGGGCACGGACCGGGTCGGTCTCCAGCAGCCGCTCGCACAGCTCTCCCCTGAGCACCACCGCCGACAGGCTGAAGGACAGCAGGTCGTGCAGGTCGCGGGCGATGCGGGTGCGCTCGCGGATGAGGGCTTCGCGGGTCAGGTCCCGCTGGGCCTGGTGCAGCAGGACCACCAGGTTCGACAGCCGGATCAGGGCGTAGGAGACCCAGGTGAGGATGGCCATGGACACCAGGAGCCCCGCCATCCCCGCCAGGTTGGGCACCGGCGGCGGGTAGAAGAGGAGCGGGATGTACAGCGCCAGCGCCACACCGGTGATCACCAGAGAGCGCGGTGGCCGCATGCGGGTGAGCACCAGGCCCAGGAAGAAGGGCCACAGGTTGGCGATGGCGCTGAGGTCCCAGAGCAGGTAGCTGAACGGCATGGCGGGGACGCCCAGCAGCAGCCCGAGGAGGATCAGCTGCTTCCGGGACGGCTTCATCAGCAGCAGGACCACTCCGGCCGCGCAGATCAACGGCGCCATCAGCAGCAGCGTCCACGGCCGGTGGTAGGTCGCGACCACGCCGACCAGCTGGAGCGACGCATCGCAGATGAACACCGCGGCCAGGGTGAGGCGTGCCACCTTCGGCGACTCGATCGGCGCCGGCAGGGCGGGCGAGACGCGGTAGTCGGCGGCCGTCGCGCGGATGTCGGTCAGCGCCTGCCGGACGGTCGCGACGGCCGCGCGGAGCCGGTCCCGCGCGATCTTCGGCTCGGCGTCGACGGCCTGTGCCAGCCGCACCAGGACGGCCCGCAGGTGAGCGCCGACGATCGTGCGCAGTTCGCCGTCGACCCGTAGCCGTTCGCGCAGCAGCTCCAGGCGCGCCAGA
Source organism: Actinoallomurus vinaceus (assembly GCF_039542055.1). Classification (NCBI taxonomy): domain Bacteria; kingdom Bacillati; phylum Actinomycetota; class Actinomycetes; order Streptosporangiales; family Thermomonosporaceae; genus Actinoallomurus; species Actinoallomurus vinaceus. The sequence continues at coordinate 91,532 of NZ_BAABHK010000016.1, read as the reverse complement.
TCCCCACGGGCCGCGTCGAGCCGGGCCACCATCGCCACCAGGGCGTACAGCCCGAAGATGATCAGGCCGTCATTGGCGGTCTTCTGCGCCCTCATGATCGCCGACAGCGCGTCGTCGCCGGCCCACAGTCCGGCCACGTCCGTAGCGACCAGGATGAGCCCGAACAGCGGCCAGGCCGCCCTTCCCCGGAAGGCGCACAGCGCCGCGACCGCCAGTGGCCACGGCAGCCAGTCCCAGTGAGTGCCCGCGACGGCGAACGGCACCGCGTACAGCGACACCAGCGCCGCCAGCAGGCCGTCCCGGACCCGGCGGCGATGCGGCCCGGCCAGCAGCACGACCAGCGGCGGATAGGGAGCCATCGTGACGAGCGCGACCGACCACGACAGTCCTTCCTCCAACGCCGCCAGCAGCCGGACGGCCATGATCAGGCCGAGCGCGGTCCACATCATCAGCCGCACCAACCGCAACTGCGAATCCCCGGCGCCGCCCGACCCGTCGTCTATCGGGTCGTTCTCCGCCGCAGCAACCGAGGTCCCCACCAACCACGTCTCCCCTGGCCCCTGACATCACAGAATGTCGGTTAACCGGACATTAGTGGCGCTGCCCTCCCCGTACCACAGGCTCTCCGCCGCCACCTCCGTCCCGACGCCGGCCGTCGAATCCCTTGCCGCTGAGGTAGTGTTCGGCGTGATCAAGATTCTGCTCGCCGAGGACGTGGCGCTGCTGCGTTCGGCGCTGGTGGAACTGCTGTCCCTGGAGGACGACCTCCAGGTGGTCGCGGAGCTCGCCTCGGGCGCGCTCATCGTGCCGACCGCGCTGGACGTCCAGCCCGACGTGGCCGTACTCGACATCGACCTGCCCGAGGTGGACGGCCTGGCCGCCACCGAACAGCTCCGCGAACGGCTGCCCGGGTGCCGGGTGTTGATCCTGACCGGTCTGAACCGGCCGGGCCAGCTCCGCCGGGCGCTCGCCGCCCACGTAGCGGGGTTCCTGCCCAAGGACGTACGGCCCGCCGAACTCGCCGATGCGATCCGGACCGTCGCCTCAGGCGGCCGAGTGCTGGACCCTGCGCTCACGGCCGCGGCCCTGGAGGCGTCGGCGAGCCCCCTGTCGCAGCGGGAGACGATGGTGCTCCGCATGTCGGCCACGGGCGCCTCCCCCGTGGAGATCGCCGAGCGGCTCTTCCTCACCCCGGGGACCGTCCGCAACTACCTCACGTCGGCGGCGGTGAAACTGGACGCCCGGAACCGCGTCGACGCCATCAGGATCGCCACCGACGCGGGCTGGATCTGAGCCCGGCGGCCACCCTGGCGGGACGTGGCTGGAGATCGCTCATCCGGGGGCTTTTATGAAAAAGTCACATCTCAACGGGTGATGAAAACGCTATCGAGCCACCTCCCGGACCTGCGACTCTTCTCCGCGGCGCAAGCCGCGCGGTGCCCGAAAGCACCGTTCGAGCAGGCATGAGCGTGAGGGGATTCGTGGTTTTGATAGAGAAGGTCGAGTTCAGCAGCGACGGGTATCGGCTGGCCGGTGACCTCTACCTGCCCGAGCCGGGGACCGTGCGCGGCGGCGTGGTGCTGACCGGCCCGTTCTCCGGGGTGAAGGAACAGGTGACCGGCTATTACGCGGAGCGGTTCGCACAGCGCGGATATGCGGCCCTGGCCTTCGACCACCGCAACTGGGGCGACAGCGAGGGTGAACCGCGCCGGCATGAGGACGCCACCGCGAAGGTGTCGGACCTGCGCAACGCGGTCGGCTTCCTGGCCGCCCGGCCGGAGGTCGACGCCGAGAAGATCGCGCTGTGCGGGGTGTGCCTGGGCGGGATCTACTCGGTGCAGCTCGCCGCCTTCGACCCCCGGGTCAAGGCCGTGGCACTGATCGCGGCCGCCTACAACAATCCCAAGCTGATCCATGACCGGTTCGGCGCGGAGAACTTCGCGGCACTGATGGACCAGTTCGCGCGGATAGCGCAGCGGCAGTCCGACACGGGCGAGATCGAGTACTGGCCCGCCGTCAACCCCGAGGGCATGCCTGCGGGAAACCCCGGCCCGGAGCCGTTCGAGTACTACGGCACCGAGCGCGGGGCCCGGCCCGGGTGGGAGAACCGCTGCACCGCGCTGTCGGTGCTGCAGGAGCTGACGCTGGACGTCGACTCCTTCCTGCCGCTGGTCGGCGCCCCTCTGTTGATCGTGCACGGCAGCGGCGACCAGGCCATTCCCGTGTCCGACGCGGAGGCCGCCTTCGCGGCGGTGCCCGAGCCCAAGGAACTGCTGCTGCTCGACACGAGCAACCACATCGACCTGTACGACGACGACCGCTACGTACTGCCGGCCATCGAGCGGGCCGTGTCCTTCTTCGACGGGAGTCTGTGATGCGGTACCGACTGCTCGGCCGCACCGGACTGCGGGTGTCGGAGGCGTTCCTCGGAGCGATGACCTTCGGACAGGACTGGGGATGGGGCGCCTCCCTGGAGGAGTGCCGCAAGATCTTCACCGCCTACGCCGAAGCGGGCGGGAACGTGGTCGACACCGCCAACCGGTACACCGAGGGCAGCAGCGAGAAGATCGTCGGGGAGCTGCTCGGCTCCGACCGCGACCGCTTCGTCCTGTCCACGAAGTACACCCTGACCATGGACGGCACCGACCCCAACGCCGGCGGCAACCACCGCAAGAACCTGGTCCGCTCGGTCGAGGCCAGCCTGCAGCGGCTCGGCACCGACTACATCGACCTGCTGTGGGTGCACATCTGGGACCCCGACACCCCGATCGAGGAGACCATGCGGGCCCTGGACGATCTCGTCCGGGCGGGCAAGGTGCTGTACACCGGGATCTCCGACGCGCCCGCCTGGCTCGTCGCCCGTGCGAACAGCATCGCGGAGTTCCGCGGGTGGACGCCGTTCGCCGGGCTCCAGCTGCCCTACAGCCTCCTCAAGCGCGACATCGAGCGGGAGCTGCTGCCGATGGCCTCGGCACTGGAACTGTCGGTGGCCGCGTGGTCGCCGCTGGCCGCCGGCGTCCTGGCGGGCAAGTTCACCCGGGGCGGCGCCGACGGTCCCTCCCGGGTCGACCGGGCCACCGTCTCCGAACGCGACCTCACCATCGCGCGGACGGTGGACACCGTGGCCGACGAACTCGGCGTGTCCTCATCGCAGGTCGCCATCGCGTGGACCAGGGCGCGCCGGCCCTGGATCCACCCGATCCTCGGCGCCCGCAACCTGGAGCAGTTGACCGACAACCTCGCCGCGGTCGATCTGGAACTCCCCGAAGAGGCGGTGACCCGGTTGGACAAGGCCAGCGCGATCGAACTGGGCTTCCCGATGGAGTTCATCGCGGACACCACCGACTTCGTCTACGGGCCCAGCGGAGAACGGGTCGACGGCCGCCGGCCCCGCTGACCGACCCACACTGAAGAGGAGCCTCCTGTGAGGTCTGTTCGTCATGCCTTCCTGACCAGAGTCCGCCTACTCTCCACGGCCACCGCGGCCGGTGCCGTCCTGGCCACCGTGCCCGCCACGGGCGGGTACGCCGACGGCTGCGATCAGGCCTGCCAGATCGACTGGGCCTGGGCGGCCCAGCGGCAGAACACCCTGCCGCGCACCGCCTTCTACGATGCGCCCAGCCCACTGCCGTGGGCGCCGAGCGGGACCCTGATCCGCGCGGAGACCACCTCCGACTACGTGGTGGAGAACAAGCCGGTCAAGGCCGTCCGGGTGCTGTACCACTCCCGTACCTCCCAGGGCCGCGACGTGGCGGTCTCCGGCGTCGTGCTGGTGCCGCAGGACCGCCCACGCCCGGTGGGCGGCTGGCACGTCGTGGTCGACGCACATGGGGCCAGCGGCATCGGCGTCGACTGTGCGCCGTCGCTGATGCGCGACCTCTACCACGGCGACCAGATGGTCCGCTTCCTGGAGCAGGGATACGTCGTCGTCGCCCCGGACTACGCGGGCCTGGGCACGACCGGTCGCCCGGAACTGGTGAACAAGACCGCCGAGGCCGAGGACATCGCCGGGGCGGTGCGGTCCGCGCGCCAGGCCGTGCCCGGCCTGGCGCGTAACTGGGTGCTGTGGGGACATTCCCAGGGCGGCGGCGCGGCACTGGGCTTCGCCGAACGCCAGCTGAAGCGCCCGGAGCCGGGCTACCGGGGGGCGGTCGTCACCTCGCCCGCCGCCGATCTGCCCACGCTCGCCGCCCACGTCGCCACGACCGTCCCGTACGGCGGATTCGCTCCGCTGCTGGCCCAGGGTGCCGCCTACAGCAACCCGAAGATCGACGTCGGACGCCTGCTGACCCCGGCCGCCCTGGCCCGCCTGGACGCCGCCCGGAGCGGCTGCCTGGGCGTGACCACCGCGGTGTACGCGGATCTGACCGGGTCGGCGCTGGTCCAGCCGGGCTACGCCGGCGACCCGCGCTTCACCCGGTACCTGCGCGACAACAGCCTCGGCCGGAAGCGAGTCGCCGGCCCGGTGCTGTTCCTGCAGGGCGGCGCGGACACCGTCACTCCCGCATCGGTCAACGCCAAGGTCGCCGCCGGACTCCGCAGCACGGGCTCCCAGGTCACCTACCGCGTCTACGACGGCCTGGAGCACGACACTTACGGAGGTGCGACCGGCATCGACGACGGCGCGATGCCCGACATCCTCGCCTGGGTCAAGTCCCGCTTCGCCACCCGCTGAAGCCCGCTCCTCGGTGGCGTGCCGGGCGCGGTGCCGCGAGGCGCCGCGCCCGTTCGCGTCCCTGCCCGGCCGCGGGAACAGAACGATCTTCACATTCGTTGCCCCGACCGACGGTGATCGACCACGAATGAGGGAAACCGTGATGGGCGACGAGGAGATCCCGGTTCACGACCTGCGTACGAACCGGCCGACCCCGGCGCGGATGTATGACTACTACCTCGGCGGCAAGGACAATTTCGCCGTCGACCGGGACGCGGCCGAGCAGGTCCTGGCCGCCGCACCCGAGGTGCGCGTGCTGGCGCGGGAGAACCGCGCGTTCCTCGGCCGGGTCGTGCGCTTCCTCGCGGGCGAGGCGGGCATCCGGCAGTTCATCGACGTGGGCACGGGGCTGCCGACCCAGGGCAACGTGCACGAGGTCGCGCAGTCCGTCGCGCCCGGCACCCGCGTCGTGTACGTCGACAACGACCCGATCGTCCGCGCCCACGCGAAGGCGCTGCTGCCCGACGACGGCACCACCGCCGTGGTCGAGGCGGACATGCGCGACCCCGGCCCGATCCTCGACCACCCGCAGACACGCCGGCTGATCCGCTTCGACGAGCCGGTCGCGGTGCTGTTCATGTCGGTGCTGCACTTCATCGCCGACGAGGAGGACCCGTACGGCCTCGTCGCGGCGTTCCGGGACGTGTCCGTGCCGGGCAGCCACCTGGCGCTGTCCCACATCACACCGCCGGAGCAGGGCGCCGACGGCGCGGCGTCCGCCGCCGACGTCTACAAGAAACGCGCCACCTCCCCGGCCATCCTCCGCTCACCCAAGGAGATCGCGGCGCTCTTCGACGGCTACGACCTGGTCGAACCCGGCCTGGTCAACCTGCCGAAGTGGCGGCCCGACGACCCCGCCGCCGTACGGGACGCCGAGTCCATCTGGATGCTCGGCGCCGCCGGCCGCAAGCGCTGAGCCTGCGGCCAGCGGCTTCCGGCTTCAGCCGCGGCCCGGGGGCAGGGGTTTGTGCGGGGTGACCTTGGGCAGGGTGTTCGTCCACTCGGCGGCGAGGACCGTGACGCGGTGGTACGAGGCGGCGCTGGTGGTACCGACGCTGCGCACCAGGGAGGTCGCCGGATCGAAGACCAGCGTCTCCTCGTCAGCGGTACCGCTGTTGATGACCAGGCCACGTCCGCCCTTGACATTGCCCGTGCTCTTGACGTTCGGAAGCGCGGCGAGAGCCCGGAACGCAGCGGCGCGGACCTTCGGCGGGGCGGGGTACTCGTAGAGCAGTTCGATCATCGCGTGCGGGACGTACGTCGGTTCGGCGCCGGTGGGAAGCCGGCCGGTCTTGGAATGCCTGATGGAGTCGTTGATCCACGCGGTCAGGCCGTCCCCCGTGATCGGCAGCCGCTGCAGTTGGTCGAAGGTCAGCTTGGTGAAGGCGATCTGGAAGGGCGCCCAGTTGCCCCCGCCATTGTCGTTCTTGACGACGGGGCCGCTGCCCGCCCGGCCCCACGACGCTCCGTCGCGCCGGGTCCAGGAGTCACCCAACGACCGGTATGCCTTTGACGTGCGCTTCTTGGCTTCGTCGATCGTTTTGACGTGCCAGTAGGTCCCGGACCCCGCCGGCCGGGCCTCCGCGGTGGCGGCGGCCGCGAGGAGGATCTGCCGGCTCGACAGCTTGGTCGGGGGACTGTTGGGGTTCGCGGTGGGTGCCGTCGAGTCGGAGGACACGACGACCACGGCGGTCGCCGCGGCCGCTGCGGTCGCGCCGAGAGCGATCACCGGCATGCGGATCCGGCGCCTGCGGGCCACCGGTCCGCGCATCCTTTTCTGCAGCCGGCGCCGCCCCCGGTCCACCGCCTCGCGGGACATGTCCGGCGCCGCCAGCGTGGTGGCGAGCATCTGCAGGTCATCCATGGAACGCCTCCTTATTGAGCACTTTCTGGAGCTTCGTACGGGCGCGGCTGAGCCGGGAGCCGACCGTGCCCGGGGAGATGCCGAGCGCCTCGGCCACCTCCTCGTAGCTGAGCTGGGCAAGGGCGACGAGCAGCAGGACGTCGCGCTCGCCCCGGGACAGCCCGGCCAGGGCCTTGGCGAGCTGCGGCTGCATGCGCTGCGCGGTCACCGAGGCGGCGACCCGGCCGTCGTGGGGTTCGGCGGCGCGCTCGCGGCCCATGCGGCCCAGCGCCTGGTAGTGGCGGGCCTCCTTGCGCCGGTGCTGGGCCACCAGGTGCGTGGCGATGCCGAACAGCCAGGGCCGCAGGTTGCCGCGGCCGGGGTCGAACCGGTCGCGTCGGTCGAACGCCACGCAGAACGTCTCGGCGGCCACGTCCTCGGCCGACTGCGCGTCCAGCCTCCCGGCCGCGTAGCGATGAATGTCCTGGACATAGCGGTCGTACACGGCGGTGAAGGAGTCGGGGTCCGCGCTGAAACGGGCGGCGAGCTCGGCGTCGGACGCCTGCTCCCCCACGTCGGCGGTCACCTTCTCGTCTCTCTCATACGGCTTCCCTCCGGGTGGAGCGGTCAACGATCACCCGTACTCCGTCGCACGCGCGAATCGTCTTCCGTGGCCTTTCCAGGACGGGACAGTGCGTCGGCGGTCTCGACATAATGGGGTTCGGCCGTCGGCAGAGCGGGCAGGAGGCTCGGCGCGTGGATTCGTCGTTTCCCATCGTCCCAACCGGCGACGACCGCCCGCTCACACGGCGCGGCGGCGGGCTGGAGCCCACGCAGCCCGGCACGGCCCCGCTGCACCAGGCCGGAGAGATGGGCCTGGACTCCGGGGAGAAGCTCCGCCAGGAGTGCTGGGAGATGATCGGCGGGCGCACCCGGGAGCGCCTGACCGAGCTGGCCGGCGGTGTCATCGACTGGTTCGCCCGCCGTGACGCGTCCAGCCCCGACGGCCGGCCGTACGCCGTGGTCTTCGGCGACCGGGGCCTGACCATCGCCGAGCCGCGGATCAACACCGAGCATCGCCCGGTCTACGCCGTCTCGGGGTTCCTGTTCGAGCCCGGGTCGCTGCGGCATGTCCGCGTGGACCACCGGCCGCCGCCGTACGCACCCGGGTCCGGTCCCGCCCTGGGGTCCGGGCCGAGGCCGCCGGCCCAGCAGATCGCCGGGCTCGACTCCGCCGACCGGGGGCTGCTCGGCAACCTCCCGCCGCGCGCGCAGGAGCTGCTGCAGACGCCGTTCACCTCGGGGCAGGGTGTGCTGCGCTGCAACTGGGCGTACGAGGGGTTCGAGCACCACCTCAACATGTTCATGGTCTGCCTGGCGGGGGCGCGTGACGTCACCGTCGCGTCCGGCACGAAGGTGATCCCCGCCGGCCATACCGACGCGACCGCGCACTGGTCGCTGACGTGCTACCGGGCCTCGGTGGCACGCCGCATGGGCAAGTGAGGCCCGCGGACTTCGCCGAACTCTCGGGGCACGACGCGTACGACCTGCTCGGGGTCGGCCCGGACGCGACCCAGGACGAGATCCGGCGCGCGTACCGCGCCCTGGCCAAGACCGGGCATCCCGACCTGGTCGCGGACGCGCGGGCGAAGAAGGCCGCCGAGGAGCGCATCCGTCTGCTGAACGCCGCGCGCGACGTCCTGCGGCACCGCCGCGCCGCCTACGACGCCTTCCGCGCCACGCCGCCGGAGCCGGAGCCTGAACCCGAGGAGATCATCGACGATCCGTGGGCGGGTGCCGCACCCGGCGCCCCGCCTCCGCAGGACCCGTGGGCGAACGCCGACGTCGGTCCGCCCCCTTCCGCGGACCCCTGGGACACCGCCGATCACGGCCCGCCCCCGCCTGCGGCCCCGTGGGACACCCATCCCGGCCCGCCACCGCCTCCCCCGACAGTTCCGCCTCGGCCCCGGTTCGTCCGGCCGGTGCGCCGGCGGCGCTCGATCGGGGCCAGGGTCGGCATCGGGTGTTCGGTGGCGTGGGGGATCGTGTGGTTCGGCGGGGCGCTCGTCCTCATCCTCTCGGCGCTCTTCCCCGATCGCGGGCCGCAGCCGTCGGTGGTCGTTCCGGCGAAGTTCGCGGGTACGTGGCAGGGGACGGTGACGGACTCCGCCAAGAAGAACGGCACGCACGCGCGGTGGAAGGCCGAGGTCACGCTGCACTCCGGCAAGCACTTCGGCGAGGTGCGCTACCTCGACGGCAAGTGCGCCGGCACGGCCGTACCGATCTCCTTCGACCAAGGCCGGCTGACGGTGCACACGCCGTTCGGGCCGTCGATGACCGGCTGCGACGTCGGCGACATGCACCTCACCCGGCGTAAGAGCCCCAAGCTCGACGTCGTCTACTACGACAAGAACGGCAAGGTCACGGCGTCCGGCGTGCTCGCCCGGCGCTGACTCCCCGCGCTCCCTTGACAGGGCCGGAGTGCGGACCGATTATTAACCTACTCGTTCTAAAACAAGGTGGTTATGAAGTGGCCGACGACCGGATCAGCCTCGTGTTCGCGGCGCTCGCGGATCCCACGCGGCGCGCGATCCTGACCCGGCTGACCCGGGGGGACGCGACGGTGGCCGAGCTGGCCGCGCCGTTCGACGTGTCCCAGCCGGCGATCTCGCGGCACCTGAAGGTGCTGGAGAACGCCGGGCTGATCTCCCGGACCCGGCGCGCGACGGCCCGGCTCAGCCACCTGGAGGCCGAGCCGCTCCGCGAGGTGACCACCTGGCTGGCCCACTACCAGCGGTTCTGGGACGAGAGCCACGAACGGCTCGACGAGCTGCTCGCGGCGCTGCAGGGCCAAAGAGGAGACGGCCGCACGGACGCGACCACGACGAACGGAGACGACCATGGCCAAGACGCAGATCACCGCTGAGCCCGGCATCCCGCAGATCGTCATCACGCGGGAGTTCGAGGCACCGCGCGACCTGGTGTTCCGGGCGTACAGCGACCCGGAGCTGATCGTGCGCTGGCTCGGCCCGCGCGAGCTCACCACGCGGTTCGACCACCATGACCCGCGCGACGGCGGCCGCTGGCGCTACGTCAGCACCGACCCGGCCGGCAACGAGCACGGCTTCCACGGTGTCTTCCACGGCGAGCCGTCGATCGAGGGCATCGTGCAGACCTTCGAGTACGAGGGCGTGCCCGGCCACGTCGCGCTGGAGACGGTGACCTTCGAGGACGTCGACGGCCGGACGCTGGTGCGCACGGTGTCCAGCTTCCAGTCGGTGGAGGACCGCGACGGCATGGTCGCCTCCGGGGCGGAGAGCGGCATCCGCACCTCCGATGAGCGCTTGGAGGAACTCCTCGCCGAGCTCCAGGGCAGCTGACATGGCGGCCGGGATGCTCGAGGGGAAGAACGCCGTCATCTACGGAGGCGGCGGGGTGATCGGCGGCGCGGTGGCGCGGGCCTTCGCCCGGGAGGGGGCGCGCGTCCACCTGGCCGGGCGGACCGCGGCGAGGCTGGAGGCGGTCGCCGAGCCGATCCGCGCGGCCGGCGGTCGGGCCGAGACCGCGGTGCTCGACGCGCTCGACGAACGGGCCGTCGACGAGCACGCCGACGCGGTCGCGGCGAAGTTCGGGAGCCTGGACGTCTCGTTCAACGTCATCGCGCACGGCGACGTCCAGGGCACGCCGCTCGCCGAGATGTCCCTGGCGGACTTCGAGCGGCCGGTCGTCACCGCGGTCCGGACGACGTTCCTGACCGCGCGGGCGGCGGCACGTCACATGATGCGGCAGCGATCGGGAGCGATCCTGATCTTCGGCGGGTACGGTCCGCCGATGCCGCGTCTCGGCGGGCTGCTGGTCGCGTTCGGCGCGCTGGAGTCGCTGCGGCTCAGCCTGGCCTGCGAACTCGGCCCGTACGGGGTGCGCGTCGTCACCCTGCAGACCGGCGGGGTGCCCGAGACGCTGCCAGAGGGCTTCGAGGGCCGGGACGCGATCGTCGGCGACATCGTCGGGAAGACCATGCTCGGCCGCGCGGCGACCCTGGAGGACGTCGGGAACGTCGCCGCGTTCGCCGCCTCCGACCGGGCCCGTACGATCACCGGCTCGGCGATCAACATCACCTGCGGCTCGGTCCCGGGCTGACCCGATCACCCTCCAGGGGTACGCCGGATCCGGTTCTGCGGGGTGACGCGGCGACGACGGGCGTCTTCTTAACCTGACGGCGTTTTGATCGAGAAGCCGAGACGAAGGAAGACACCGTGCGGAAGCCCGAGCACCGCAGGAGAATCCCGCGCAGAGTCATGGCCACGGCCGTCGCCGCGACCCTCGCGCTGACGGCGGCCGTGCCGCCCGCCGTCGCCGCGAGCACGCCGGGCCCGGTCGACGGGGTGTGGACCTCGGACGGGTACGCCACCGTCCTGTCCATCGACCACGGCCGGCTGCGCGCGTACGAGACGACCGCGGTGAGCTGCGTCCCCGGGTTCACCGCGCAGCAGACCGGGCCGGTGGGCTCGGGCGGCAGGGTGACGTTCACCGACAAGGACGACGACGTCATCCGGGTCTGGCGCGACGGCCGGGGCGGTCATCTCACCATCGACGGGTCGGCCGGCGTCCGGGAGCTGCGCCGGACGGCCGCGCTGCCGGCCCGGTGCGCCCGGCCCGCGCCGAAGGATCCGCGGGCGACGTTCGACGTGTTCTGGCAGACGTTCGCCGAGAACTACCCGTTCTTCGCCGCCAAGGGGATCGACTGGGACGCCGTGCGGCGGCGCTACCGCCCGCAGGTGACCGCCGGGACCTCCGACGACCGCCTGCTGTCGATCCTGGACGCCATGATCGCGCCGCTGCACGACCTGCACACGGGCATCATCGCCGGGGGCAAGAGGCTCTACCACGTACGCCCCGGCACGATAATGCCCCTGCCGGACTACGACGCCAAGATCAAGGCGTTCATCGCCAAGCGGGACACGCCGCTGCAGGACTTCGCCGAGGGCCGGATCTCCTACGCCGACCTGCCCGGCCGCCTCGGGTACCTGCGGATCTCCGGCTTCGGCGGCTACACCGACGCCGACACCTACGCCTCCAACGCCGCCGAGCTGGACCGCGCGCTCGACGCCGTGCTCACCCCGGCCCGGACGACCGGAGCCGGCAAGCTCCGGGGGCTCATCATCGACCTGCGCGTCAACGGCGGCGGGTCGGACGTCCTCGGGCTGCGCATCGCCTCCCGTCTCACCGGCCGCGCGTACACGGCGTACGCGAAGCGGGTCCGCAACGACCCGAAGGACCCTGCCGGGTTCACGCGACCGCAGCCGATCCGGGTGAACCCCGCCCACGCGCCGCTCTACCGGGGACCGGTCGCGATCCTCACCGGCGGCTCCACCGTCAGCGCCGGGGAGACCTTCACCCAGGCCCTCATGGACCGCCTCCCCCGGCCGGTCCGGATCGGCGAGAACACCCAGGGCGTCTTCTCCGACATCCTCGACCGGCGCCTCCCGAACGGCTGGGCGTTCGGGCTGCCCGACGAGGAGTTCCTGACCCGCACCGGCCGGACCTTCGACGGCCCCGGCATCCCGCCGGACGTCCGCACTCCGGTCTTCACCGACGAGGAGTTGGCGAAGGGCCGCGACTCCGCCTTCGACCGCGCCGTCGCGCTGCTGAGCCACGGCTGAAGCACGGCCAGCGCCTGTCTCAAAGCCCCGCCGCGCAGTAGGACAGCGGGGCTTTGAGGCAGACCCTAAGCGCGGCTCACCAGCCACTGCCACCTCCGTCCGAGCCGCCCGAGTCCCCGTACCCGCCCACGTCGAAGCCGCCGGCGTCCCCGTAGCCGCCACCGTCCGAGTAGCCGTAGACGGACGGATTCATCCGGATGGGGGCGTGCAGGGGGTCGACCGGCCTGTCGCGCTTCGGGTTGATCAGCGGGGAGTGCGCCGGCGGCGCGTACACGTGCGTCTCGAAGATCATTCGGAGCTCCTCGTCGGCGATCCCGGGCGTTCCCTTGACCGCGACCCGTACAAGGCCGTCCGCCGCCTCGGCCAGTTCGCGCCGCAGCGAACGGCTCCGCGTGTTCCGGCGCCGCCGCAGCGTGCTCATCCGGGAGTGCGGAAGGAGCCCGTCGGCGCGTAGCCTCCGGCCGATCTCCGCGACGGCGGGGGACGCGGCGATCAACGCCCGGGTCAGGCCGAGGACCCGGCCGACATCCGGGATGACGGCCAGCACGGTCGTCTCGACCGGATCCGGGGTGGTCGTCTCGGTCGGCTCCGCCGCGGGACGCTGCTCGGCGTACACGCGGTGCCGGTCGGGTGTGATCCGGATGCGCCCGTCCGTGTGGAGGGCGACGAGCGCGACCATCGCGACGCGGTCGGGTCCGGCGAAGAGGTAGGCGATCTCGTACGGGGACAGGTCGTGCTCCGGCACGGGCGGCCTCCATGCGGGGTCGAGTCCAGCCCCCCGACATCTGTTGGACGCGCCCGGCCGCGCTGCGGTTTCCTAGGGCGTGTCCGGTGGGTCTTGTTCGTAGGACGAAGATCCGCCGGACGCGCCCTGGCTCAGAGCTCGCGGAGGCGGGCCGCGGCGGTCTCGGGGAGCACGTCGTTGATGTACGCGCCGCCGCCGGTCTCGGCCGTGGCGAGGAACTTCAGCTTGTCGGCGGTGCGCTGCGGCGTGTAGACGCGGGCGCACAGGTGCGCCAGGCGGCGCGAGCTACGTGCCGGGGCCTGGTACCAGCAGGCCATGTACGGCGTCGCGTGCTCGTACAGGGCGTCGAAGCGGCGCAGCACGTCGGCGTACAGACCCATGAGCTCATCACGCGTGGCGGCGCCGAGGGCGGGCAGGTCGGGGACGCAGAAGCGCGGCGCGACGTACACCTCGTACGGCCAGCGGGCGGCCTCCGGCACGTAGGCGAGGAAGCGGTCGGTCTCGGCGACGACGCGGGGGCCGGCGGCCTCGCGGGCGACGACGTCGCACATCAGGCACCGGCCGTGCTCCTCGCGAAACCGCTCGGCGGCGGCCAGCATGCGGCGCGGGACCGGCGGGACGTACGGGAAGGCGTAGATCTGGCCGTGCGGGTGCGGGAGGGTCGCGCCGATCGCCGCGCCGCGGTTCTCGAAGAGGAAGACGTACTCCACGTCGGGCCGCTCCCCGAGTTCGGTCGTACGGTCGGCCCAGGCGCGGCCGACGGTGGCGAGCCGCTCCGGCGGCAGGGTCGCGAACGAGCCGTCGTGGTCGCTGGTGAAGCACAGCACCTCGCAGCGGCCGCCGGCCGGGCCGCCGAGGGAGGGGAAGCGGTTCTCGAACGACACGACGTGGTAGTCGGGGGCGGGGATCTCGCTCAGGTGACCGTCGCGGGACGGGCAGAGGGGGCACTCGCCGGGCGCCGGCTGGTAGGTGCGGTTCTGCCGGTGCGCGGCGACGAGGACCTCCTCGCCCTGCAGCGCGTCGTACCGCAGTTCGGCGGCGGGCGCGTACGGGGGCAGGTCCCGCCGGTCGGGAGTGGAGCGGTCCAACCCGGGCACGTCGTCGAAGTAGATGATCTCTCTTCCGTCCGCGAGCCGCACGGACGTGCGGCGGTCGGACGCGGTGACGGCGTGGGCGGAGGACATCGGGGTTACCTTTCGCGGAGCCATGGGTCAGGCGGGGGCCCGGCCGGCGCTGCTGCGGCTGACCAGCTCAGTAGAGATGATGATCTTCTTGTCGCTGCGACGGCCGCTGTCGATCTGTTCGAGCAGCAGGTTAACGCTGGACCTGCCGACGGCGGCGAAGTCCTGGCGAATCGTGGTGAGCGGCGGGATGAAGTACGCCGCCTCGGGGATGTCGTCGAAGCCGATGACGCTGACGTCGTCCGGCACGCGACGGCCCGCCTCGTACAGGGCCCGCAGCAGTCCCAGGGCGTTCTGGTCGTTGGCGGCGAACACCGCCGTGACCTCCGGGTCGGCGGCCAGGGCCAGGCCCCGGTCGTACCCGGATCCGGCGCTCCAGTCGCCCGGGAGGGTCGGCGGCACCGGCGCCCCGGCCTCCAGGAGCGCGTCCCGCCAGCCGCGGTGGCGTTCGCGCGCCTCCAGCCACGACGGCGGGCCGGGCAGGTGGTGGACCGTCCGGTGCCCGAGGTCGAGGAGGTAGCGCGTCGCCGCCTTCGGCCCGGAGTACTGGTCGACGCCGACGGCCGGGACGATCGTCTCGCTCTCCATCACCACGAGGGGGATGTCGGAGGGCAGGTGTTTGGTGGTCTGGGTCAGCGGGACGTGGCCGGGGATCACGATGAGCCCGTCCACGCCCTGGCCGCGCAGCCGCTCGGCCGCCTCGCTGATCGAGCGCTGGCTGGCCGACTGCAGCGCGATGACGCTGGTGAAGTAGTCGGCCTGGCGGGCGCAGCGCTCCATCTCGCTGATCATCGACGCGGGCCCGTAGAGGGTCGCGTCGAAGCTGACCACGCCGAGTGTGCGCGAGCGGCCGGTGGCCAGGGCGCGGGCGAAGGCGTTGGGCCGGAAGTCCAGCTGAGCGGCCGCGGCCAGGACCTTGGCCCGGGTCTCCGAGCTCACCCTCGGGTGATCTTTGAAGACCCGGGACACGGTCTGGTGCGACACCCCGGCGAGCTTGGCCACATCCCGGAGCCCGGGGCGAGCCGTGACCCGCGCGTCGCCCCGCTCGCCGGGGGTTGCGGTCATCTGAGCGTTCCCGGCTTCACCGGGAGGTGCCGGCGCGGCGCTTGGCCCAGACGTCGAACGCCACCGCGGCCAGCAGCACCAGGCCCTTGATCAGCATGACCCGCTCGCTCGGCGCGCCGAGGAGGGACATGCCGTTGTTGATCACGGCCATGATGAGACCACCGGTGATGGCGCCGACGACCTTGCCGACGCCACCCTGCACCGCCGCGCCGCCGATGAACGCCGCCGCGATCGAGTCGAGCTCGAAGTTGACGCCCGCGGTCGGGCCTGCCTGGTTGAGCCGTCCGGCGAAGATGATGCCGGCCAGCGCGGCCAGCACACCCATGTTGACGAACAGCCAGAACACCACGGACTTGGTCTTGATCCCGGACAGCCGGGCGGCCTGCAGGTTGCCGCCGAGGGCGTAGATGTGCCGGCCGAAGACCGCGCGGGTGGTGACCAGGGTGTAGGCGAGGACCAGGACGGTCAGCACGATGAGCACGACCGGCAGGTTCTTGAACCGCGAGAGCTGCACGACGATGAACATCACGACGAACGCGGCCAGCGCCATCTTCACGATGAACAGCGGCAGCGCCTCGACCTTCTGGCCGTAGCCCGCGCGGCCCTGGCGGGCCCGCCACTGGGTGAGCACGATGCCCACCACGGCGATCACGCCGACGATCAGGGTGAACAGGTCGCCGCCGCCGAGCGGGCCGAGGCCCACGTTGCCGAAGTACCCGGGCAGGAACCCGTTGGCGAACGTACGAACCTGGTCGGGGAACGGGCCGATGCCCTGGTTGCCCAGCACGGTGAGGGTGAGGGCGCGGAAGATGAGCATGCCGGCGAGCGTCACGATGAACGCCGGGATCTCGAAGTAGGCGATCCAGTAGCCCTGCCACGCGCCGATCACCGCGCCCGCCACGAGGGTCAGGACGACCGCCAGCGGCCAGGGCACGTGGTGGTTGACCATCAGCACGGCGGACAAGCCGCCGGTGACGGCCACGACCGAGCCGACCGACAGGTCGATGTGGCCCGCGATGATGATGAGGATCATCCCGATCGCCAGGATCAGGATGTAGGAGTTCTGCACGAGAACGTTGGACATGTTCTCCGGCGAGAGCAGGTCCCCGTGCGTGAGGATCGCGAACAGCGCGACGATCAGCGCGAACGCGACGTAGATACCGCTCTGCCGCAGGTTGACGGAGAAAATCCGGTCGGACACGCCGCGGGACGGGGGCGGTGCCTCGCCCTTGTCCGGGCGGGCCGGTGCGACGCTGCTCATGAAACTACCTGCTCCTCGTCGTAACGGGTCATGTACTGCATCAGCCGCTCCGGGGAGGCCTCCTCGCGGGAGACCTCACCGGTGATACGCCCGGCCGACATCGCGTAGATGCGGTCGCAGATGCCGAGCAGCTCGGGCAGCTCCGAGGAGATGACCAGCACGGCCTTGCCCTGGTCGGCCATCTCGTTGATGATCGAGTAGATCTCGTACTTCGCGCCGACGTCGATGCCGCGGGTGGGCTCGTCGAGGATCAGCACGTCCGGGTCGGTGAACAGCCACTTGGACAGCACGACCTTCTGCTGGTTCCCGCCGGAGAGCTTGCCGGTCACCGCGGCGACGGTCGGCGCCTTGATGTTCATGCTCTTGCGGTAGCGCTCGGCGACCTGGGTCTCCTCGTTGTCGTTGACCCAGCCGCGCTTGGCGAGCTTGCGCAGCCCCGCGACGGAGACGTTGCGCTTGATGTCCTCGATGAGGTTCAGGCCGTACCGCTTGCGGTCCTCGGTGGCGTACGCGATGCCGTGCTTGATGGCGTCGCCGACCGACTTGACGCGGATCTCCTTGCCGTCCTTGTAGACGTGGCCGGTGATGCCGACGCCGTAGCTGCGGCCGAACACGCTCATCGCCAGTTCCGTACGGCCGGCGCCCATGAGGCCGGCCAGGCCGACGATCTCGCCGCGCCGCAGCGTCAGGTTGGCGCCGTTCACGACGAGCCGATCGTGCTGGGTGGGACTGCGAACGGTCCAGTCCTCGATCCGCAGCACCTCCTCGCCGATCGTCGGCTCGTGCTCGGGGTAGCGGTGCTCGAGGTCGCGGCCGACCATCCCGGAGATGATGCGGTCCTCGGTGACGAGGTCCTTCTCCATGTCGAGCGTCTCGATCGTGCGGCCGTCGCGGAGGATCGTGGTCGAGTCCGCGATGGCCTTGATCTCGTTGAGCTTGTGGGAGATGATCACGCAGGTGATGCCCTGGTCGCGCAGGCCGCGCAGCAGGTCGAGCAGGTGCGCGGAGTCGGCGTCGTTCAGCGCCGCCGTCGGCTCGTCCAGGATCAGCAGCTTCACGTCCTTGGACAGCGCCTTGGCGATCTCGACGAGCTGCTGCTTGCCGACCCCGATGTCCATCGCCGCCGTGACCGGGTTCTCGTCCAGGCCGACGCGGGCGAGCAGCTCGGCGGCGGCGGCGTTGGTCTTGTTCCAGTCGATGAGGCCGCGGTGGGCCCGCTCGTTGCCGAGGAAGATGTTCTCGGCGATCGACAGGAACGGGCTGAGCGCCAGCTCCTGGTGGATGATGACGATGCCGTGCTTCTCGCTGTCCCGGATGTTGGAGAAGCGGCACAGCTCGCCGTCGAAGTGGATGTCGCCCTCGTACGAGCCGTGCGGGTAGACGCCCGACAGCACCTTCATCAAGGTGGACTTGCCTGCGCCGTTCTCACCGCAGATCGCGTGGATCTCGCCGCGCCGCACCACCAGGTTCACGTCCTGCAGCGCCTTGACGCCGGGGAACGTCTTGGTGATCCCGCTCATCCGCAGAATCGCGTCGTCGGTCATGTCGTGCCCTTCATGTCACGCCGGAAGGGCGGGCGGTGCCGTCGGCACCGCCCGCCCTCGATCCGCTACTGCAGCTGCTGCTGGGTGTAGTAGCCGGTGTCGATGAGGGTCTTCTGGACGTTGTCCTTGTAGACCGCGACCGGCTGGAGCAGCTCGGACGGGACGACCTTGACGCCGTTGTTGTAGTCCGTGGTGTTGTTCACCTCGGGCTTGCCGCCCTTGAGGACGGTGTCGGCCATCTTGACGGTGACGGCCGCGAGCTGGCGGGTGTCCTTGTAGATGGTGGCGTACTGCTCACCCTTCATGATCGACTTGACCGAGGCGAGCTCGGCGTCCTGGCCGGTCACGACCGGGTACGGCTGGCCGGAGGTGCCGTAGCCGGCGCTCTTGAGGGCGGACAGGATGCCGATAGACAGACCGTCGTACGGGGAGAGAACGCCGTTGACCTTCGCACCGCCGGTGTAGGCCTTGGTGATCAGGTCCTCCATGCGCTTCTGCGCGGTGGCCGGGTCCCAGCGCAGGATCGCGACCGTCTTGAAGTCGGTCTCCTTGCTCTTGACGACCAGGGTGCCCTTGTCGATGTAGGGCTTCAGGGTGGCCATCGCGCCGTTGAAGAAGAACGTCGCGTTGTTGTCGTCCGGCGAGCCGGCGAAGACCTCGATGTTGAACGGACCCTTGGCGGTGCCGTCGGAGCCGTCCTCCTTCTTCAGGCCGAGGCCGACGAGGAGGGAGGTGGCCTGCAGGACGCCGACCTTGTAGTTGTCGAAGGTCGCGTAGTAGTCGACGTTCGGCGACTTGCGGATCAGCCGGTCGTAGGCGATGACCGGGATGTGCTTGTCGGCCGCCTCCTGCAGCTGCGTCGTGATGGCGGTGCCGTCGATCGAGGCGACGATCAGAAGCTTGGCGCCCCGGGTGATCTGGTTCTCGATCTGGTTGACCTGGGTGGGGATGTCGTTCTCGGCGTACTGCAGGTCGACCTTGTAGCCGAGCTTCTCCAGCGAGGTCTTCAGGTTGTCACCGTCGTGGATCCACCGCTCGGAGGACTTGGTCGGCATCGTGACGCCGATGAGCGCGCCCTTGGCCGAGCCCGCGCCCGCCGCGCCCTTCTTGTCGGCGGTCTTCGTGCTCGAGCCGCAGGCGGTCATGGCGAGGGCCATGAACAGGCCCGTGGCCATCGTGGCCATCTTCGTGATCTTCATATCTCACCTTGGGTGACACGGGGGTTACGGCGGGAAGAGGTTGGTTACCACTGCTTTGCCGGAGTGTTAACGGTCACAAATCCGATGTCAAGACACAGTTCGGCAACGCGCCTGTCTCGAAACAGTCCAGCTGTCGAGCGTGTGACCGGTAACATCGCAGTCCTTCCTGGGCTTCTGCGAGAGGGGCCGGAGGGTCAAACGTGAAGCCTGATCACGTTCCACGAGACCGGCGGAAGCACCACGGTCACGGTGCCGCCCTCCACCCGGACCTCCGGGTTGGCCCGCGGGACGACGCGCAGCGGATCATCTGCGGTGTTCCGGGCGTACGGATCCGAGTCCGCGAGCACGGTCGCCTCCACAGCGCCTCCCCGACCAACCGACCCCGACCGACCTCCCGGTTTCACCGCGCCGAGCGCGCGGACGTCGACGTCGACGGTGAGGCTCTGGTCCACGGACCGGTTGATCATGAAGATCGTGGTCTCGCCGGTCTCCTCGTCGCGGGTCGCCACGGCGTCGAGCACCGGCACCTCGCCGTACGCGGCCGTCTCGTACACCGGGCAGACCGGCTCGACGCGCAGCACCTCACCGGCGGCGTACCGGGACGCCTGGGCGAACGGGTGGAACGTCGTCTGCCGCCACGCCCGCCCGCCGGGCTCGGTCACGATCGGCGCGATGACGTTCACGAGCTGGGCGAGGCAGGCCGCGGTGACCCGGTCGCTGTGCCGCAGCAGCGAGATCAGCAGCCCGCCGAGGGCGACGGCGTCGGCCAGGTGGTATCGGTCCTCCAGCAGCTGCGGTGCCACCGACCAGTCGCTCGGCCCGCCATAGGCCACGTGCCGGCTCATGTACCAGATGTTCCACTCGTCGAACGAGATGTTGATCTTCTTGCGGCTGCGCAGCCGGGCCCCGACGTGGTCGGCGGTGGCCACGACCGACGCGATGAAGTGGTCCATGTCGGTCGCGCTGGCCAGGAAGCTGCCGAGGTCGCCGTCGCGCTCTTCGTAGTAGGCGTGACACGAGATGTAGTCGACGTGCTCGTACGCCTCCTCGAGCACGGTCGCCTCCCACGCGCCGAAGGTGGGCATGCTGGAGCTGGAGCTCCCACAGGCGACCAGTTCGAGATTCCTGTCGACCATGCGCATCGCCCGCGCCACCTCGGCGGCGAGCCGGCCGTACTCCCGGGCCGTCTTGTGCCCGATCTGCCAGGGCCCGTCCATCTCGTTGCCCAGGCACCACATCGTGATCCCGTACGGGTCCTTCGCCCCATTGGCGATCCGCAGGTCCGACAGCCGGGTCCCGGACGGGATGTTGCAGTACTCCAGCAGGTCGAGCGCCTCCTGGAGGCCGCGGGTGCCGAGGTTGACGGCCATCATCGGCTCGACGTCCGCCTTGCGCGCCCAGCGCACGAACTCGTCGATCCCGACATGGTTGGGCTCGAGGCTGTGCCAGGCGAGGTCGAGGCGCGCGGGCCGCGACTCGACCGGCCCGATCCCGTCCTCCCAGCGGTACCCCGACACGAAGTTGCCGCCGGGGTAGCGGACGGTGCTCACCCCGAGCTCCTTGGTCAGTTCGAGGACGTCGGCGCGGAATCCGTCGTCGTCCGCGCTCGGGTGGTCGGGCTCGTAGATGCCGGTGTACACGCACCGGCCCAGGTGCTCGACGAAGGTCCCGAAGGTCCGGCGGTTGACCGGCGCCACGCGGAAGGCGGGGTCCAGCGTCATGCGTGCCGTCAGCACACTCGTCTCCTTAGGTCGCGGGCAATGACCTCAGGACAACCAGTGTTAACGCTAACCATTCGCTGACGTCAACGGTTGACTTCTGGCTCGTTATCGCTAACACTCCTCGGCAATCTGGTAGAAACCTGGCGAGGTCATGGGAGGCCTCGTCGTGCGCCCGGGCAGGGGGAGGTGACCGTGAGCGGCGACCTGGTGCGGCCTGCCGGTCCGGGTTCCGGCAGAGGTTCGGGCACCGTGGTGATGGCGGACGTGGCGAAGCTGGCCGGCGTCTCGCCCATGACGGTGTCGCGGGTGCTGAACTCACCGGCACGGGTGCGGCGCGAGACGCGGCTGCGCGTCCTCGACGCCGTGCGCGAGCTCGGCTACCGACCCAACTCCGCCGCCCGGGTGCTCGCCACGGGCCGTTCCGGCGTCCTCGGGGTGGTCGGCTTCGACACCACCCTGTACGGTCCGGCGTCGATGCTCTTCGGCATCGAGCAGGCGGCGCGGGAGACCGAGTACGGCGTGACCATCACCAGCCTCGCGGCGCTGACGCAGCGCAACGTGGCCGAGGCCGTGGACCGGCTGCGCGGTCAGTCCGTCGACGGCGTCATCATCATCGCCCCGCACGTCCCGTCGGTCGACGGGCTCGCGGACGTGTCCGCCGGCCTGCCGGTCGTCGCCGTGGGAGGCGGAGACGGCGGCGTGATCCCCGTCGCAGCCGTCGACCAGTACGCGGGCGCCGCAGCGGCAACCCGCCACCTGCTCGACCTGGGTCACCGGACCGTATGGCACCTGGCCGGCCCGAGCGACTGGCTGGAGGCGGGCGCCCGTCGGCAGGCGTGGGAGGACACCCTTCGCGCCGCGGGCCGGGAGGTCCCCCCGGTCGTCTTCGGCGACTGGAGCCCGCGCAGCGGCTATGAGTTCGGCAAACGGCTGGCCGGCGACCCCTCGGTGACCGCGGTCTTCACCGCCAACGACCAGATGGCGGTGGGCCTGATCCGAGCCCTGCACGAGGCGGGCCGCCGCATCCCCGGAGACATCAGTGTCGTCGGCTTCGACGACGTCCCGGAGGCGGCGTACCTCAGCCCGCCCCTGACAACGGTCGGCCAGGACTTCGGCCAGGTCGGCCGGCACGCGCTCCAGCTCCTGCTGGAACGCATCGGCGGTGCCCCCGCGGAGGAGGACCGCCGGATCATCGTCGAACCGGAGCTCATCGTGCGGCAGAGCACGGGCCGCCCCGGTTGACGGACCTCGTCCACCTTCGACCCTTGTCCAGCTCGACCGTCTCGACGGACGGCACGAATGATAGCGCTAACACACCTGATCACCGCTTTCCCGATCCCGCAGCGTCACTGGCGCGGCCGTCCGCTGGGCAGTATCAAGTAGGGAGACCCTCTATGAGAATCACCCGTGTAACCACACATGTCGCCGGCACCCCGTGGCGCAATCTCACGTTCGTGCAAGTCCATACCGACGATGGGCTCGTCGGCGTGGGCGAGGCGCGGATGCTGAACCACACGGACGCGCTCATCGGCTACCTGGCCGAGGCCGAGGCCAACCACATCGTCGGCTCGGACCCGTTCAACATCGAGGACCTCGTCCACCGGATGAAGTACGGCGACTACGGCCGCGCCGGTGAGATCGTCATGTCCGGCATCGCCTGCGTGGAGATGGCCTGCTGGGACATTGTCGGCAAGGCCCTCGGCCAGCCGGTGTGGCGCCTGCTCGGCGGCAAGGTCCGCGACAAGATCAAGGCGTACGCCAACGGCTGGTACACCGTCGAGCTCACCCCCGAGGCCTTCCACGGCGCCGCCAAGAAGGTCATCGAGCGCGGCTACCGGGCGCTGAAGTTCGACCCGTTCGGCGCTGGCACCATGGAATTGGACCACGCCGAGACGATGCGCGCCGTCAGCCTCGTCGAGGCGGTCCGCGACGCCATCGGGGAGGAGGCCGAGCTGCTCGTCGAGATGCACGGCCGGTTCTCCCCGGCCACCGCGATCCGCCTGGCGGGCCTGCTCGCGCCGTTCAACCCGAGCTGGATCGAGGAGCCCTGCCCGCCGGAGAACCTCAAGGCCCTCGCCAAGGTCTCCGCGCACACCGACCTGCCGATCGCGACCGGCGAGCGCATCCACGACCGCATCGAGTTCCGCGAGCTGTTCGAGCTGCAGGCCGTCGACATCATCCAGCCGGACATCTCCCACATCGGCGGCATCGGCGAGACCCGCAAACTCGCCGCGACCGCCGAGACGCACTACGCCATGATCGCCCCGCACAACGTCGGCGGCCCCGTGCTGACCGCCGCCAACCTGCACCTGGGGGCCTGCACCCCCAACTTCAAGATCCAGGAGCACTTCAACGACTTCGCCGACTCGGCGATCAAGGGCGTGGCTCCGGGCCTGCCCGAGGTCGTCGACGGGTACTTCGCGCTGCCGGAGGCCCCCGGCCTGGGCGTCGAACTGGACCTGGACGCGCTCGCGGAGTTCCCCCGCCAGCGCGCCAACTTCAACCTGTTCGCCGAGGGCTGGCACAAGCGTGACGGGGCCGGGTCCAAGTGAGCCGATCCGTACTCCTGGAGCAGCCGGGGCGCTACCGGCTGGTCAAGGGAGAGGTTCCGACGCCCGGGCCCGGCGAGGTGCTGGTCCGCGTCGCGGCGGCGGGCATCTGCGGCAGCGACCGCGAGCTGTACGAGGGCGGCCGGCCCGAAGAGTACTGCACCTTCCCGATCGTGCCCGGCCACGAGTGGTCGGGCACGATCGAAGAAGTCGGGCCCGGCGTCGACCCGGCCCTCGTCGGCCGGCCGACGGTCGGCGAGGGCTTCGTCAGCTGCCAGGTCTGCGAGCGCTGCCGCGCGGGCGAGGGCAACCTGTGCCTCGCCGGCTACGACGAGATCGGGTTCACCCGGCCGGGCGCCTTCGCCGACCACCTGATCGTGCCCGCCCGCCTGCTGCACCCGCTGCAGGCGGGCACCGACCTGCGGGCGGCCGTGCTGCTCGAGCCGGCGGCGGTCGCGGCCGCCGCCGTGCTCCAGGCCGCTCCCCTGCCCGGGGAGCGGGTCGGCGTCGTCGGCGCGGGCACGCTCGGGCTGCTGACGATCCAGCTGCTGGCCGCGTCCTCCCCCGCCGAACTCGTGGTCAGCGACCCTCGCGCCGGCCGGGAGCCCGTCGCGCGGGCGGGCGGGGCGACGCGCTACTTCCACCCGGACGAGCTCGGCGAGCTCGACCTCGACGTGGTCGTGGAGACCGCCGGCGCCCGCGACTCGGCGGCGGCGTCCACCCGGCTGCTGCGCCGGGGCGGCCGGCTGGTGCTGACCGGCATCCCCGGCGTCGTCCCGGAGATGCTCTCCCCCTCGACGATCGTCGAACGCCAGCTGACGGTGTTCAGCGTGTTCGGCGCCCCGTCGGCGGCCTGGGCGCACGCCGTACGGGCCTTCACCGCCGGCCTGCTCGACCTCGGGCCGCTGGTGACCCACGAATTCGCCCTGGAGGAGTACGCCGACGCGGTGGCACTTCTCGGGCAGGGCGGCGACGACGTCGGCAAGATCATTCTGAAGCCATAAGGAGAAGTGTGATGAGCGTTCCCCGGTACCCCGGCGAGCACCTGCTCGACCGGTTGGGCATGCCCGCCCGCAGTGCCGCCCCGGCCGGCTCGGAGGCCCGGTTCCCCGACGGCGGGAGCTGGCGGACGGAGCTGCCGTCCTGTGAGGGGCCGGAGGTCCTGGCCGCCGCCTTGGAGGAGGCCGACCGCTACGAGGTGCCGCTCCACCGCATCAGCCAGGGCAGCGGCGTCTGGATGCTCACCGACGCCGAGATCACCGAGATGGTGAAGGCGTGCGAGGAGCGGCACATCGAGCTGTGCCTGTTCGTCGGCCCGCGCGGCACGTGGGACATCGGCGCGGGGGTGAAGGCGTCGTCCGGCGGTTCGGGCCCGCGCGCCCGTGGCCGTGACCAGCTCGCCCAGTGCGTCGAGGAGGCCGAGCGCGCCGTGGCGCTCGGCGTGAAGTGCCTGCTCGTCGCCGACGAGGGCGTGCTGTGGACCCTGCACCGGCTGCGCGCCGCGGGCGTGCTCCCCGCCGACGTCACCTTCAAGGTGTCGGCGCTGGTCGGACCGGTCAACCCGGCCGCGTACGCCATCTGGGAGAAGCTCGGCGGCGACTCCATCAACGTGCCCAGCGACCTGACCATCGGGCAGATCGCCGAGCTGCGGGCGCAGAGCGCCGCGCCGATGGACTTCTACGTCGAGGCCCCCGACGACCTCGGCGGGTTCGTCCGCCTCTACGACGCGGCGGAGCTGATCCGCTGCGGCGCGCCGATCTACCTGAAGTTCGGCCTGCGCAACGCCCCCGGCATCTACCCGGTCGGCCGCCACCTGCGCGACGTGGCCGTCAACACGGCCCGCGAGCGCGTGCACCGCGGCCGCCTCACCCTCGACATCCTCGAGCGCCTCGGCGCCGACGGCGGCATGTCCCCGCTGGGCTCGCGCCTGCCCGGTGACCTGAACCGCTTCCCGACCGACGGAGACCTGTGATGACCCTGCTGTACGGAGTCGACCCCCGGACCGGCGAACGCCTGGAGCCCGGCGTGGAGGAGACCTCCGCCGAGACGGTCGCCGCGCTGACCGAGGCCGCGGCGAACGCCGCCCGCCCGCTCGCCGCGCTGCCGCTGCCCGAGCGGGCGGCGCTGCTGGAGGCGGTCGCCGACGCGCTCGACGCGGCCTCCGACGAGCTGGTGGCGCTGGCCGACGCGGAGACCGCGCTCGGCTCGACCCGCCTGACCGGCGAGGTGGGCCGGACCACCGGGCAGCTGCGGCTGCTGGCCGGGGAGGTACGCGGCGAGGGCTTCCAGCGGGACACCGCCGAGCCCGGTTTCGTACGGGCGCTGCTGCCGATCGGGCCGGTCGCGGTGTACGCCGCGAGCAACTTCCCCTTCGCGTTCTCCGTCGCCGGCGGCGACACGGCGTCAGCGTGGGCGGCGGGCTGCCCGGTCATCGTGAAGGCCCACCCCGGCCACCCGCGCACCTCGGTCCGTACCGCCGAGATCGTCACCGAGGCCCTCGTCAAGGCGGGCGCGCCGGAGGGGACGTTCGCGATCGTGCACGGGTTCGAGGCGGGCCTGGCCCTGATCAAGGACCCGAACATCAAGGCGGCCGGGTTCACCGGCTCGGTGCGCGGCGGCCGTGCGCTGTTCGACGCCGCCGTGAGCCGCCCGGACCCGATCCCGTTCTACGGCGAGCTGGGCAGCGTCAACCCGGTCTTCATCACCGAGGCGGCCGTCGCCGCCCGCGGCGAGGAGATCGCGCGCGGCTACGTCGGCTCGTTCACGCTCGGGTCGGGACAGTTCTGCACGAAGCCGGGGCTGGTGTTCCTGCCCGCCGGGCACGGGCTCGAGAACGTGCTGGCCGAGGCCGTCGCGCCGATCGAGACGCCGGCGCTGCTGACGCCGCAGATCGCGGACGGGTTCCGCAGCGGGGTGGAGCGGATCGCGGGCGAGACGCGCACGGTCGCCGAGAGCGCCGGCGCGCACCTGTTCGCGGTGACCGCGGAGGAGTTCGCGGCCCGGCCGGAACTGGCGGAGGAGTGCTTCGGCCCCTCGTCCATCATCATCGAGTACTCCTCGGAGGATGAGTTGCACGCCGCGGCCGCCGCCGTGCCCGGCTCGCTCACCGCCACCGTCCACGCTGAGCCGGGCGACGCCGACCTGGCCCGCGAGCTGGTCACCGAGCTGTCCCGGCACGTCGGCCGCGTCGTCTACAACGGCTGGCCCACCGGCGTCGCGGTCAACCACGCGATGCAGCACGGCGGCCCGTGGCCCGCCACCACGTCCCCGCTGCACACGTCCGTCGGCACGGCCGCGATCCGGCGCTTCCAGGTCCCGGTGACCTTCCAGGGCCTGCCCGAGGAGGTGCTCCCGCCGACCGTGCGGTGATATATCCCGTTGCCGGAGTGATCATCCGCTTCGTACCCTGACGCCATCGGCGTGTAGCTCAGCAGCAGAGCACCGGGCCTTTAATCCCGGAGGGCGCGGGGGCGGCACCCGCCACGCCGGCATGGACCGTCCCGAGGTGCGCATCGGCACCGGATACCCGTTCTGGCAGCTGGCGAAGGCGTTCACGACCGCGTCGAGCCACGAGGACCCCACGGCGCGGAGGCGCGCAGGAGAGCGCCTCCGCCGCTGGGAACAGGTCATGCGCGGGATGACGGACGGCACCCTCACCATCGGGTCGCGCACCCCGGTCGCCGGCCTCCCGGTGTGGGTCACCCCGGAGGTCGTACGCGGCGGGTTCACAACGGGCGAGGCCGCCGCGGGCGGTCCCCTCCTGCCGCACGAGACCGAGACCGCCCGCCGGGCCGGCGTGCCCGCCGGGCGGTTCGCGCTGTTCCGCCACCACCTGACCGACGCGGGGTTGACCGAGCTGTACGCGCTGCTCGACAGCGGCGCGTACGAGGTCGACCTGCCGGAGGAGGCGGCGCTGCTCACGGCCGCGTGGCTGCTGCGATCCGGCGACCGGGACGCGGCACTGACCCTGCTGGAGACCATCCACCCGTTCGCCGACCGGCTCCGCTTCGCGCCACGCCCGGTCGCCGTGTCGCGTTCGGTCGCCACTGGGCATCCGGTCGCCACTGGGCATCCGGTCGCCGCGCCGCCGCGCAGCGACGCCGTCGCAGATCGCGAGACGGTCGCGCACCGGGAGACGGCCGTCCACCGCGAGACGGTCGTGCATCGCGACACCGCCGTACACCTCGACGCCGTCGCAGACCGCGACACGGTCGTGCACCGGGAGACGGTCGGCGAGGTGCGCGCCGCCCTCGAACGCCGCCGCCCGCACCGCGCCGTCGCGGCGATGAACGAGGCGCTCACCGTCTGGAACCCTTTCGCCGACGAACTCCTGGCGCACTGGCTGGAGACGGTCGCGCCCGGCCCCGTCACGGCCGCCGAGCCCGAGAGGGCAGCGGCCGCGGAGCCGGAGAGTGCTGCGGGCGCCGAGCCTGGAGAGGCGGCGGCCGTCGAACCCGAGAGGGGTGCGGGCGCCGAGCCCCAGAAGCGGGCTGCCGCCGAGCCCGGGCGAGTCGCTGCCGCCGAGCCCGGGCGAGTCGCTCCCACCGAGCCTGGGCGGGTCGCTCCCACCGAGCCTGGGCGGGTCGCTGCCATCGACCCCGGGCGAGGCGGGGCCGTCGGCCCCGGTGGGGTCGCCGCCTCCGAACCGGAACGGGTCGCGGCCCCTGAGCCCGGGCAAGTCACTGCTGCCGACCCCGGGCGGGTCGCTGCCGTCGCGCCTGGGCGGGTCGGTGCCGTCGAGCCTGATGGCTGGCGGGAGCGTGGCGCCGAGCTGCTCGCGCGCTACCAACACCTGGCCGCTGTCCACACCCTGTGCACAAAGCATCGGCGCCCGAAGGAGAACCCCGCCATCCTGCGGACCGCGCTGGAGGAGACGGTCGCGGGGCACGACCTCACGCCCCGGCTCCGCGGGCTGCTCCAGCACGCGGTGGACTCGATGGTCCGGCGGCGCGGCCTCCCCGGCTCGCGGGAGCACACCGCGCTGCGCGACGCCCAGGCCGTCACGGCCGCCCGCCCGACTCTCCACGCACTCGCCCAGATCCTCGTCGCGCGCCTGGCCGACCTGCCGCCGGACGCCGGCCTGCCGTCCGTCGACGACCTGGTCACCCCGGTGACCGAGGAGGAAGCCCGTACGGGCGCGGCCAGGGGCAGCGAGATTCCCGGCGCGCTCCGGCGCATCGTCGAGCGGGCGCTCAGCGCCCCGATCGCCACGCTCGTCGAGCGCGGTGTCGTGCCGTCGGCCGAAGTGCTGGCCGAGCTCGTACCCCAGCTGGTCTCCGTGACGACCGCCGAGGCCTACGAGGACCCGGCCCTGCGCACGCTGATGGCGGCGGTGTACCGCGCGTTCCGGAACCGGCGGTCCCTGCTCCTGCTCAACCTCGAGCACCAGGTCCGGCTCGAGGAGCTGCCCTGGGTGGCCGCGGTGACGCGGTACCGCTCCACGACGAAGAGCGGCGGACAGGCGCGGACCGCGCTCGTACGCCTCGGGGAGCTGACGCTGCAGGCCTTCCCGGGAACGATCCTGCCCAACCCGCTGATCCAGGAGCTGACCGCGCTGGCCCGGCAGGCTCGACTCGACGTCCCGTTCACGGAGGAACTGGCCGCCGACATCTTCGAGGACACCTTCACCCCCAAGGTGGTGCGCGCCGCCCGGCTGGCCGCCGACGTGCTCGAAGGCACACTGTACGAGCGGTACTACGGCATCGACTACGCGGCGGTCCGCGCCCTCGACGGGCCGGACGCGTTCGCCGCGCTGTGCCGTGACCGCGCCGGCGACCGTACGGGCGGCTCGTGGGTCGCGGCCAACGGCATGGTGATCGAGCAGTCGCAGCTCCTCACGTCGCACAACCTGGCCGCACTCGTCCATCCGATCGGCGTGGACCCGTCCGGAGGCTGGCCGGAGCTCGCCCGCCGGGCGTTCACGACCGTGTGCCGCCTCGTCACACGGATCCACGGCAACCCGCGCCCGCTGAGCACCATCAAGGACGCGGCGTACGCCTGGCGGCACACGCTGTTCTTCCTGTCCCTGTGCGGCTTGGAGGACCAGATCGCCGTCATCGCGTGGATCCAGGAGGAGACCCGGCGGCACCCCGAGCACGTCGTACGGCGGCTCGCGCCGGCGCTCGCCGGGCTGCGGCACGTCCTCGTCGGCGGCGGCCTCGACGACGGCACCGCCCCGAACGCCCGCCGCCTCCTCGGCTGGAGCACGGGCGGCCACTGGATGCGCGCGATCTCGTAGAGGCTCCGTCGAGCGCCGTCCACCCCAGCTCGGCCGACGCTCGTCGTGTGCCCGCATCAGCGTCCGTGTGAGTCGCGTGAACCTGGTCGGACGGAAGCGGTGATCAGTAGTGAAGGGTCGCCGATACGAAGGGTTTCCGATGATCACCACTTCCCCGTTGCGACGGTGGGCACCTTGCCCGCGGTGACGGCTTCTTCTGATCCGCCGTACCCGGAGCGGTCGGATGCCGAGTTGATCGCCGAGTCGCACGAGGAGCCGGAGGCGTTCGCGGCTCTGTTCGACCGCCACTGGCCGACTCTGTACCGCTATGTCGCGCGTCGTCTCGGACGAGAGGTCGCCGAGGACCTGGTCGGTGAGGCGTTCCTGACCGCGTTCGAGCGGCGGCGTCGATTCGACTCGCGGTACGCCGACGCTCGGCCGTGGTTGTTCGGGATAACCACGAATCTGATCTCCAAGCATCGCAGAGCCGAAGGTGCCCGCTACCGGGCGCTGGAACGCACTGGTCGGGACGTGACCGCCGAAGGGCCGGCGGAGCGCGTCACAGCGGCGGTGTCCGCGAGGGCGGCTCGTCCGGCGCTCGCGAAGGCGTTGGCGAGCCTGCCGGCACGTGACCGCGACGTCCTCCTGTTGGTCGCCTGGGCGGACCTGTCGTACGAGGAGACGGCAAGCGCCCTGGACATCCCGATCGGGACTGTCCGCTCACGACTCAACCGGGCCCGCCGGAAGGTGCGGGCGGCCCTCGGCGACACCAACCCGCTTCTCGTAGAGGAGGCGTTCTCATGAAGGACATGAAGATGCTCGCCGAGATGGGCGAGCACCTGGACGGCGAAATGCCCGCAGCCCTTCCGCGGCAACGACAGCTCTTGCTCGAGGCGACGCGTGGTCGGCGCCGCCGGGCCAGGGGAATCCCCCGCCTGCGGCTGGTACTGACCGCGGGGGTTCTTGCCGGGGCGGCCGCTGCCGGTCTCGTTGTGGCCGGTACCGGCTCCGGCGAACGGCATCTCACACCGCCGACCATCCAGTTGGACAGCGCTTCCGTCGTCTTGGACAAGGCGGCGACGGCCGTGTCGGCACGGTCGTACCGCGTCCCCCTGCCTCGCCAGTGGCTCTACATCAAGACGGCCGAGTACGGCGCCAACACTGCCGGCGGGAAGCGTCCCACGTTCGACCAGTACTGGATCCGCTTCGACGGCCGGCAGGAGGCCGTGATCGAAGGCGGAAAGCTCGTCGTGGACGACAAGGCGGCCGGCGGCGGCAGCGACGAAGGCACTCCCCAGGGCGCCTCTGCTCTGTTGAGGTCGTTGCCCACTGAACCGCAGGCCCTCCTCGCAGCGCTTTCCAGCAAGGTCGGTGCCGAGCCTCGTGGAGACTCCGGGCCGGGCCGCGACGGCCTGTTGTTCGCCAACATCGTGCAGCTCATCCGGAACGCGCCCGCCGGCGTTCCGCCGAAGATCCAGGCCGCGCTGTACCGGGCCATCGCCACACTGCACGAGGTGCGAGTGGACACGAACGTCGTGGACGGCCTCGGCCGGCGCGTCATCGGCGTGACGCAGGGAACCACCGGCAGCTTCGTGCTGATCAATCCCCAGACCTACCAGGTCCTCGGCATGCAGAACGTGTGGGGCGGACATCCGACCCCGACCGAGTCAATGCTGGCCAAATACAAGAAGGCGAACCTCAGGCTTCCCGTGGGCACCGTCACGTACGGCTACGTGACCGTGACCACCGCCGTCGTCGACCACGCCGGCCAGCGATGACATCGGCCACGGCATTCCAGAGATCGGAACCTTTCTCAATGCGACGCATCAGATCGAAGATCTTCGGATCCTCTGTCGTTCTCCTCGCCGCGCCGACCACAGGATCCGCTTCGCCGGTCGCGGCCACAGCGGCGACGAAATCCGGTTCGCCCAGTGACGGCGATCCTTCTCCCGTGATCGCCCGCCGCGATCAGCCGGCCGAACGCGGATAGCCGCTCTGACATCCGGGTCGGAAGATCAGGACGCCGCGCGCGTGAGTGTGCGCCCGCGACGCCCGCCCTGGCCCACCCGACCCGGACTGGGCCTCCGTTCACCGGCACATCGCGTCGATGCGCTGTGAGAAGTCCGGAAACTCCGCTCGCGCCGCCGCCACGATCTCCGCGGCGGAACGACGCCTCCCCGGCGCGTGCCGCTCGGCGATCGCCTGGAACGCCTCGTTCGGCTCGACTTCACGATCCGGGTCGTCGAATACCTCCGCCGGCCCATGACCGAGCGCGAACAACCAGAGCAGGTCGCCGAGATCGCGCGCAATCACGCCGCGCTCGCCCTCGGAACCGATGTAGACGACAGGCTGGTCGATGATCGGCGCACCGGGCCGAATCAGCCAGAAACCCGCATAGTCGCCTGCTCCGGTCGCGCCGAAGAAGCGGAATTCGCTGCCGTCGACCTCTTGGTTACCGGTCCACAGGCGAAACCACCAGGCGGTCTTCTCAGGCGCCTCGAATCGTTCGTACGGCTCGAAATCACAACCGCTGGCCTCGTCGGTCTCTTCGTCATAGTCCCATTCGAAGCCGACCGCGACCACCTCGGCCAATGCGATGGGCAGGGCCAGATCTCCAGGCGTTTCCGTCACGCCGAAAGACTAAACCAACCTCACACACCCCGTGCTCGATCCAGTGCTGCGGGCCCTGGGCGTAACCGTCACCCCCGGCTGACATGATCACCGCATGATCAGTCTTCCCGCCCTCAGCGCATTGGCGCACGAGCGGCTGCCCGCGAAGCTCGCGGAGCGGTTGTGCTCTCTGCTTGAGCCGCGAGGTCGGATCCTCTCACCAGCCCGCCCGGGAGACGAGCGGGTCGGCGTCCTCGGCGGCGAGCCCCTGCTCCCCGAGGGAGTCGACTGGCCGGTGTGGGAGGGACACGGCCCGCTGTCCTTCGTCGCCTCGCTCGACTGTGGTCCGCTGTCGGCCACCGACACCGGACTGGACCTGCCGACGACCGGCACGCTGCTGTTCTTCTATTTCGACGGACAGGCCGACGACTACGAAGCGTGGGTCAATCCCTCGGTACCCGAAAGCCGTCCCGGCGCTCAGGTCCTCTACGTTCCCGCCGAAACGCCCGTGCTCCCGCGTCCGACACCGAACGCTTTGAAACCATACCGGCGAGTGCCGCTACGCGCGGATCCTGCGGTCCACGTCCCGCAGCTCACCCATTACGAATTCTACGAACCGCTCGGCCTCGACTACGAGTCGGTGTCCACCGATCCCACGTATGTAAAGTTCCAGGAGGACGTGTGGAACCTCCGGAAAGCCCGCCACCAGGTTGGTGGAGATCCCCATTCCATCCAGGGCGAGGTCGAGTACGAGGTCGCCGACTTTCCGGAAGATTGGGACCTGGACACGTTCAATCCCGACAATCCACACTTCGACGATATTCTTGATACGGCGTCGCAGTGGCGGCTTCTCGCGCAGTTCGCCAGCGACCAGGATGCCGACATGATGTGGGGTGACGGGGGCGCCCTCTACTGGCTGATCACCTCTGAGGACCTCGCAGCCTGCCGCTTCGATCAAGCCCGCTTCACTTGGCAATGCCACTGACCTTTTGCCGGAGCCCGGACCGATCGGCCCGGGCCGCGGTGGTTCTGTCGTTAGGGGGCGGTCCAGCCCACGATCGGCGCGGCCGCTTTGGCGAAGGACCCGGCGGGG
Organism: Actinoallomurus vinaceus; assembly: GCF_039542055.1. Taxonomy (NCBI): domain Bacteria; kingdom Bacillati; phylum Actinomycetota; class Actinomycetes; order Streptosporangiales; family Thermomonosporaceae; genus Actinoallomurus; species Actinoallomurus vinaceus. The sequence continues at coordinate 58,127 of NZ_BAABHK010000016.1, read as the reverse complement.
GTGAGCCCGAGCAGGGTGTTGCGGATGGATTGTCGCCGGCCGCCGCCGAGGTCGGCGCCGAACCTGGCGGTGACGGCCGACAGCCGGGCGATCCGGCGGCACCGTGGCCGGCGGGCCTGGTCGAAGGCGGCCAGTGCGGCGGCCAGATCGCCGCCGGCGGCGACCGGTGCCGCGACGAGGCGGCCCACGCAGACGCCATCTTCGAGGGAGGAAGACGCTCCCTGACCGGAAGTGGGCAGCATGGCGTGGGCGGCGTCGCCGACCATGACGACCCGCCCACGGCTGTAGCCGCCGAGCCCGCCGGGCAGGTGGTAGACGTCGTGGCGCATCAGCTGGTCGGCGGCGGTGGCCGCCACGATGGCCTGGACCTGCGCGGACCATCCGGAGAAATGGTCGCGGGCCGCAGCCGGCTCGTCGCTGAAGGAGGCTCCCTCGGGGTGCCGGAAGTACCCGTACCAGTAGATCTCGCGGTCACTGATCCGAACAGCACCGAACTCCGTACCCGGTCCCCATACCTGGAAAAGGCGGCCGTCGGAGGCGGTGTCGGGGATGACCGCCCGCCAACTGGTGCTGCCGCTGTAGCGGGGGCGGGCGTTCGGGAACAGCTGCTGCCGGACGGTGCTGCGAACGCCGTCGGCGGCCACGGCCAATTCGCATTCGCTGGTGTCTTGCCCTGTAGCGGTCCGCCAGGTGACGGCGGCCGGCTCGCCGCCGGGCTGACCCGGCCGGACCTCGGTGACCTCGGCGCCGGTGACCAACTCGACGCCGTCGGCGGCGTCAGCCGCCTGCCGGAGGGCGGAGTGCAGGCGTTGCCGGTGAATGCCCCAGATCGTGGTGGCCGTGCGCACGTCCGGTGTGTTGGGGGATCCGCAGTAGCCAGCGGCCGCCCGGATCCTGAAAGCCCGCGGGGACGGTCTCATGGCCGGCGGCGCCTACGGTCTCACCGACGCCGATGGCCTCCAGGGCGCTCATCCCGTTGCGGGTGATGGCCAGGCCCGCGCCGACCTCCCCGAAGGCGGGCGCCCGTTCCAGCACCGTGACCGCCCAGCCCGCCTGCGCGAGCGAGACGGCCGATGCGAGCCCCGCGATTCCGCCGCCCACCACGATCGCCGTCAGCCGCTCAGCCACCGGCCCTCACCTCTCCACGCCGACTCTCCTAGCGGGGAAGCCGACACGATGCCTCGTTGGACACCGCCAAAGTACTACGCGTTGTAGTACATGGGCTTGCGGGGGTTTCGTCCACACTCCGCGCTCGCGCGGTCAGCCCGATGACCTGGCGGTCGTGGGACGGAGCCGGCGGGAGATGAGCATTCCGCCGACGGCGAGTAGGCCGGTCAGGATGAACACGCTCAGCAGGGCGGTCCGCATCGAGGTGCCGTGGTTCTCGCTGAGCGCGATGGCCCCTCCACCGAGCCCGGCGATCACGGCGGTGGCGAAGGTCTGGGCGAGCTGAAGGGCTCCGCTTGCCTCACCCTGCCGCTCTGTTGGGGCCTGCCGCAGGGTTTCGGTCGTGGATGCGTTGAAGCCGACGCCCATCCCCAGACCACCGATGGCCCATCCGAGCACGGCGATCCACGACGGCAGCACGGTGGACAGGGTCGCGAGCGCGCTCAATACGACTCCGGCGAGGAGAACGGCGAAGCCGCAGACGGCGGAAGCGACGCGCCCGGCACCGTCGGCGTCACGTTTGGCTTGCAGGGCGGAGCCGGCGACCCAGGTGATGGCTCCTGCGGACAGCCCGAGCCCGGCCATGGTGGCGTCCATTCCGCGCAGTTCCCGAAGGCCGAGCGGAAGGAATGCCTCGGTGCCGAAGTAGGTCCCGCACATCAGGGCCCGGACGGTGACACCGGCCCCAAGACCAGGCCGGGCGCTGAGAGTGCCCTCAGGCGTCACCCAGCGGAACGCGGGCACTGTGATGGCGATGCCGATGATGGCCAGGACGAGCAACATGGCCGGGTTCGTCAGCAGCAATGCCTGGAGGAAGAGGCCGGTGCCCAGGGTGAGCAGGACAGCTCCGCCCGGTGGACGTTTCCACCACGGAAGCGCGATGACGGGGGCGCCGGCGCTGTTCGGCCGGTGCAGTGCGCGCAGCGGGGGCAGGGTGAGCGCGGCTGCGGCGGCGATGATCGGCAAGATGATCAGAAACACCGTACGCCATGTGGTGCGGTCGGCCAGCGTGCCGGTGATGGCCGGGCCGACGAGGGAGGGAATGGTCCACGCCGACGACAGCAGGGCGTACATCCGGGCCCGCAGCCGTTCGGGGTAGGCCAGGCCGATCACGGTGTAGGCCATGGCCATCACGGTGCCCACACCCAGCCCCTGGACGAAACGACCGACCAGGAAGACCGGCCAACTGGGGGCGGCGCCGGCCACCACGCAACCGGCCGCCAGGGCCGGCATGCCCCATGCCATCGGGCGCCAGGGGCCGTGACGGTCGGCGGCCCGCCCGGAGAGGACGGTACCGATGACATTGGCCAGCATCAGTGCGGACAGTCCCCAGCCGTAGGCACCAAGGCCGTCGAGGTCTTCGGCGATGCCGGGCAGCACGGTGGCCACCCCGAGTGACTCGAATGCGACCACGCCGACTGACAGCAGGACTCCGAGGGTGAGTGCGCGATAGGCGTTGCCGAAGACTCTCTCACCAGCGGGGGTGTTCGTCGCCGGCTCAGGAGAGGGGACCTGTTCAACGGCATGGTCGGCAGAGCTGTTCATCGATTCGCCGCGGCTGTGGGCCATGGCGACCCCCCTTGTTACATTTCGTTCCGGATCGGAACGTAAACCATATACTCTGTCCATGGCCCAGACAACGAGGAGGACCTCGAACGGCACCGCTCGTGGCGGTGGTGGGAGACCCCGTGACCCACGCATCGACGACGCGGTTTCGCGAGCGGTCATCGAAATCCTCAACGAGGTCGGCTACGGCGGCCTCACGATGGAAGGGGCGGCCGCCCGCGCCGGAACGAGCAAGCCCGCCATCCGTCGCCGCTGGCGCTCCCGCCAGCACCTTGTCGTGGGAGCCTTGGCCTCCACCTTCGGCACCGCACCGACGCCTGACACCGGCTGCACTCACTGCGACCTGATCGCTGGCATCAGCACTCTCAGCGACGCTTTCACCACCGCCATCGGCCGCAGGGCACTGCCTGCGCTCGTCGCCGATCTCACCGACGACCCCGAGCTGGAGAAGGAGTTCCTGGACGTCTTCTTCCATCCGCGCCGCGCCACCACCGCCGCCGCGCTGCGGCGCGGCATCGACCGCGGCGATATCCGACCCGACGCCGACATCGACCTTCTGCTGGACATGCTCGCGTCGACCACGTACTACCGCGTGCTCTTCGGACATCTCCCCATCACGCCCCAGCTCGCCGAAGAGGTCGTGTCAGTGATCATGGCCGGTGTCGCCACCGAGCGATGGCGAAGAGATCACGCAGATGAAGGATCCTCGCCGTGAGGAGTGGCAGCCACGCTTCCCCACTCATCCGTCGCCCCGGGCCCGGAACCTGCCGCGACCGAGTGGAGTGCCGCCGCTACGCGGGCCAGCCCGCTGCCTGAACGATTTGCCGAGGGTTTCCGGGGCTGGAGCACGGAAAACCCTCGGCGGAAACCGTGGCCATACTCCGAACTGCGCAAATCCACCGATCTCTGCGTCAGGCTGCCGGAAATCGTTATCGCCGTGCGGTCGGGATCGTCTCCTGAGCGAGAGCATCGACACGGGTAGGAGACTTCATGGAGCAGAGTCGGATCAGCCGGCGGGGTGTGCTCGGGCTGACGGGCGGTCTGGCGGTCGCCGGTGTGGCCGGGGTGGCGGGAGCCGGGTTGCTCGACGGCGGGCGCGTCACGGCGGGCAACGCGGGCGCGAAGGTCACGGCCGCTCCGGTGAAACGGTTCGCGCATCCCGGGCTGCTGCATACGAGCGCCGACTTCAAACGGATGCGGACCAAGGTGCGCGCGGGCGCCGCGCCGTGGAAGGCGGGCTGGAAGGTGCTGGCCGACAACCGGCACTCCCAGAGCGGCTGGAAGCCCAACCCGCAGGCGACGGTGTACCGCGGCGGCGGTTCGCCGCAGAACTACGTCGTCCTCTACAACGACGTCCACGCCGCCTACCAGAACGCCCTGCGGTGGAAGGTCACCGGAGAACGCGCGCACGGCGACACGGCCCGCGACATTCTGAACGCATGGTCCGCGACACTGAAGACCGTGGCGGGCAGCGCCGACCGGTTCCTGGCGGCCGGGATCTACGGGTACCAGTTCGCGAACGCCGCCGAGCTGATGCGCGGCTACCCCGGGTTCGACCTCGCGCGGTTCCAGAAGATGATGCGCGAGGTCTTCTACCCGATGAACGACGACTTCCTGAAGCACCACAACGGCGCGCTCATCACGAACTACTGGGCCAACTGGGATCTGACGGCGATGTGCTCGGTGCTGGCCATCGGGATCCTCTGCGACGACCGCGCGAAGGTGCAGCAGGCGGTCACCTACTTCAAGACGGGCGCGGGCAACGGCTCCATCCGCCACGCGGTCCCGTTCCTGCACCCCGGCGGGCTCGGCCAGTGGCAGGAGGCCGGGCGCGACCAGGGGCACGCCACACTCGGCATCGGGCTCATGGGCACGTTCTGCGAGATGGCGTGGAACCAGGGGTACGACCTGTACGGCTACGACGGCAACCGGTTCCTCAAGGGCGCCGAGTACGTGGCCAAGTACAACCTCGGGCACGACGTGCCGTTCACACCGTACGTCTGGAAATCCGGCGTGGCGGGCACGCATGGGCGCACCGTGACCCAGACCGAGGTGTCGCCCTCCGCCCGGGGCATCGTCCGCCCGATCTGGGCCCTCGTCTACAACCACTACGTCCGCCGCCGCGGTCTGCACGCGCCGTACACCAAGGCGATGGCCGCCAAGGTGCGTCCCGAGGGCGGCGGCGGGAACTACGGCCCGAACAGCGGCGGCTTCGACCAACTCGGCTTCGGCACGCTGGCCTTCACCCGGTAGCGGCCCCGACGGCGCCGCACGGCTCGCGGCCTGCCGATCGGTTCCTGGAAGATCGTCGGAAGAAGCCGGTGATCACCGGGAAAAGCAGGCATGACGCGAAAAACCCTCAGGCGTTGCGGCGCCGTCGTCAGGGCCTTCGGACCGGCTCAGTGCCGACACGATCACCCAACCCGTCCCCGAGCCCGGGAGGACGACGCCACGCTGATCGCGGCGTCCCGTGACGAGCCGGAACGGTTCGCGGAGCTGTATGACCGGCACGCGGCCGCGATCCAGCGGATGGATCTTCTGGCGCTGATTGGTCGGATGCCTGATGGCACCTGAAGCGTTCGTGAACGCCGTATGAGAGCGGCCGCGCGGACGCGGCCGAGCTCTCACGCAGACCTCATGGACGTGTCAGTCCGTTCACAGTCCGATTCGTGACCGTGGATGCCATGAGCGACCACCTCAACCTCACCGCGCAGGACATGCCCGTCCGCCCCCTCCGCAGGTCGTCCCACGTCCTGGTGGAGGTCGTCATCCCGGTCTACAACGAGGAGCACGTCCTCGCCCGGAGCGTCGGCCGGCTCCACACCTACCTGACCGGCACGTTCCCGTACGCCTTCCGCATCACGATCGCCGACAACGCGAGCACCGACCGGACCTGGGACGTCGCCATGCGGCTCACCCAGGACCTGCCGCACGTCCGCGCCGTCCACCTCGACCAGAAGGGCCGGGGCCGCGCCCTGCGGCACGTCTGGGGCCTGACCGACGCCGACGTCGTCGCGTACATGGACGTCGACCTGTCCACCGACCTCGACGGGTTCCTGCCCCTGGTCATGCCGCTGGTGTCGGGGCACAGCGACCTGTCGATCGGCTCGCGCCTGGCGCGCGGCGCCCGCGTCGAGCGCGGGCCGAAGCGCGAGATCATCTCCCGCTGCTACAACCTCCTGCTGCGGACGACGCTTCGCGCGAAATTCTCCGACGCCCAGTGCGGGTTCAAGGCCGGCCGTACCGAGACGGTCCAGGCGCTGCTGCCGCTCGTCGAGGACCAGGCCTGGTTCTTCGACACCGAACTGCTCGTGCTGGCCGAACGCAGCGACCTGCGCATCCACGAGGTCCCGGTCGACTGGGTGGACGACCCCGACAGCCGCGTCGACATCATCCAGACGGCACTCGACGACCTGCGCGGCATCGCCCGGGTGCGGCGGCGCATCCGGCGCGGGGAGTTCCGCGCCCCGGTGCCGTCCCGGCGACGGCCCGCCGCCGCCCGCGCCGCGGCCTGACCCCCTCACCGCCCCTCCGCACAGGAAGACCCACCCGGATGACAACGCACCTGCCCCCGTCCGCAACCCCGATGACGACACACACGCCCCCGTCCGCCGCACCGACGACGCGCCTCTCCCCGCCCGGCGCCCCGATGACCCGCGATCCCGCCGGACGGCACTGGCAGCGCGCCCCCGGCCCGTACGGCCGGGCTCCGCTCGAGCGGCGGCCGCCCTGGGCGCGCCCGGCGCTGTGGGCGATCCTCGGCCTGGCCGCGGTCCTGTACGGCTGGCGGGTCTGGTCCCTGTCCGGCAACTCCTACTACTCCGCCGCCGTCCTGTCCGGGGCGCACAGCTGGAAGGCCTTCTTCTTCGGATCGCTGGACGCCGGCAGCTACATCACCGTCGACAAGCCGCCGCTGGCGCTGTGGATCCCGGCGCTGGTCGCGCGGGTGATCGGCGTCAACGGCTGGAGCCTGGTCGGCCCGCAGGTCGTCATGGGCGTCGCCGCCGTCGCGGTGCTGTACGCCACCGTCCGCCGGAGCTTCGGGTACCGCGCGGCGCTGATCGCGGCGCTCGTGCTGACGCTGACGCCGATCACGGTCGCGATCGACCGGGACAACAACCCCGACACGCTGCTCGTCCTGCTCCTCGTGCTCGGCGCGTGGGCGCTGCAGCGGGCACTGGAGTCCGGCCGGCTGCGCTGGCTGCTCGCCTGCGCGGCGTTCGTCGGGCTCGGGTTCAACACCAAGATGATGCAGGCCTACCTGGTGCTGCCCGGCTTCGCGCTGGTCTACCTGCTGTGCGCGAAGGGTTCGACGGTCCGGCGCATCGGTCACCTGGCCGCCGCCGGGGTGGCGCTCGCGGTGTCGAGCGCCTGGTGGATGCTGATCGTCGACCGGTGGCCGGCGAGCGACCGCCCGTACATCGGCGGCAGCACGAACAACACGGTCTGGGACCTCGTCATCGGCTACAACGGCCTCGGCCGGATCTTCGGCCAGTCGGCCGGCGGCGGCGGTGCGGGCCAGGGCGCGAACTTCGGCGGCACGTCCGGTGCCGGCCGGCTCTTCAACCAGATCATGGCCGGGCAGATCTCCTGGCTGATCCCGTTCGCCGTCATCGCGCTCGTCGTGGCCGTCGCCCTGCGCGGCCGGGCGCCGCGCACCGACCAGGCCCGGGCGGGGCTGCTGCTGTGGGGCGGCTGGCTGGCCGTGCACTACGCGGTGTTCAGCTTCGCGCAGGGCACCTTCCACCCGTACTACTCGACCGCCATGGCGCCCGCGCTGGCCGCGCTGGTCGGTGCCGGCACGGTGGCGATGTACGAGGCGCCGCGCCGCTGGTCCTGGGCGCTGCCGCTCGCGTTCGCCGTCACCGGCGGGTGGGCGTTCGTCGTGCTGCGCCGCACGCCGAGCTGGCACCCGTGGGTCGCCTGGCTGGTCGCGGCGGCCACGGTCGCCGGCGTGGCCGGACTCGTGATCGCCCGCCTCGCGCCGCGTACCCGGACCCGGCTCGCCCTGGGCGCGGCGGCCGTCGGCCTGGTCGGATCCCTGGCGGGACCCGCCGCGTACGCCACCACGACGGCGTTCGGCGGCACCGGCGAGAACGGCACCAACCCGACGGCCGGGCCGGCCACCTCGGGCGGCATGGGCGGCATGGGCGGCGGGCCCCGGATGAGCGGCCGTTCGATGCCCACCGGAATGAAGCCTCCTACGGGCGGGACACCCCAGGGCGGCGCGCCGTCGGGCGGCATGGGAGCGCGCGGCGGGCCCGGCGGTGAGGTGAGCGCATCGCTGATCTCGTTCCTGGAGAAGAACCAGGGCGGCGCGACCTGGCTCGTCGCGGTCTCCAGCGCGCAGAGCGCGTCGTCGATCATCCTGCAGACCGGCAAGCCGGTCATCGCGATGGGCGGTTTCACCGGCAGCGACCCGGCGATGACGGTCGCGAAGCTGAAGCAGTACCTCGCGGAGGGCAAGCTGCGCTACGTCCTCGTCGGCGGTGACAACCGGGGCGGGAACACCGCGGTCACCGACTGGATCAAGAAGAACATGACGGTCGTCAAGTCGACCGAGTACGGCGGCGGCAGCACGTCGAGCTCGACCGGCCAGACGCTGTACCGCTACAACGGCTGACGCTCTCTTCCGTACCGATCCGTGGCCCGGTCTCCACAGCCTGTGGAGACCGGGCCACGGTTTTCCGGAGATACTGGGTGGACAGATAGTCTTCGCGCAGACTAAATTTCCGCCTACATCCCCTCGCGGAACGGAGTACGGACATGTGGGAGTACCAGCACACCGCGGAGACGGTCGCGACCCCGGAGACCGTCTGGCGACTGTGGGCCGACGTGCCCGGCTGGCGGTCCTGGAACGCCGAGATCGAGAAGGTAGAGATCGACGGCCCGTTCGCGGTCGGGTCTCAGATCACCATGACGCCGCCCGATGACGAGCCGATCCTGCTGAAGCTGACCCAGGTGGAGGAGAACGCGCTGTTCGTCGACCAGATGGACGCCGGCGACTTCACCGTCACGACCGTGCACCGCATCGAGCCGCTCGGCGACGGCCGCAGCCGGATCGTGTACCGCACGGAGATCGACGGGCCGGCCGCCGACCAGGTCGGCCCGCAGCTCGGCCCGGCGATCACGAGCGACTTCCCCGAGACCGTCGCGGCCCTGGTCCGGCTGGCCGAGGCCCGATGACGCACCATCCCGACGACAGCCCCGGGTTCCTGCTCTGGCAGGTCACGCTGCGCTGGCAGCGGGAGATGACCGCCACCTTGGCCCCACTCGGCCTCACCCATGTGCAGTTCGTCCTGCTGGCCGCCACCTGGTGGCTGAACACCCATGGCGAGGAGCCCAACCAGCTGGCCCTCGCCCGGCGTGCCGCCACGGACATCAAGATGACGTCGCAGGTGCTGCGCAAGCTCGAGGAGAAGGGCCTCCTGGAGCGGAAGGTCGACCCCGCCGACACCCGGGCCCGGCGGCTGCGGGTCACCGAGCGGGGCGCCGAGGCGGCTCGGACGGCGATCGCCGCGGTCGAGGCGGCCGACGCGGAGTTCTTCCAGCGAGTGCCCGACCCGACGGCGCTCCTGGGGATCCTCCGCCCCCTGGCCGCGCCGCCGGACGAGCCGAATACTCAACCGATCAGGCGGACAGGTGGGTGAACCAGTCGACGATCGCCGCGGTCCCGCTCACCGCCGTCCCGAGATGACGGGATCCCTCGTAGTCGTGGGGGCCGAGGTCGATCGGCGTGAGGTTCACTCCGCTCGCGCGGAACGCCGCCCGGCAGTGGTCGGTGTTCGCGGTGACCGCCTGCTCGTCGCCCGCGGCGTAGTACAGGCGGATGGGCGCGTGCGGGACCCAGCCGGTGCACGTCCCGTCGGCGACCCGCAGCGCCGCGGCGAACGCTCCGGTCGGGTGTTCCAGCATGGCAAGACCGCGCGCGGTGAGGAGGGGAGGCTGATCGCCCGGCTGCTGCGGATCCCCGTAGAGCCTGTCGGGCAGCGCGGCGAGCATCTCCTGGCCCGGGGTCGTCCCGCCGAACAGCCGCTCGACCTTGTCGGCGTACGGCGCCTGGAACACCTCGTCGGGAGAGTCGTAGAGGTGGTGCAGCCGGTTCCAGGAGACGAGCAGGTAGGCCGTGTAGGCCACGGCGAGCTTAGAAGGAATCTCCTGGCCCGCGAGGAGCGCCGGGATCTCGGCGTCGCGGAAGGCGTACCCGCCGCTGATCGGCGCGACGGCGCCGAGGCGGTACCAGCGGTCGGCGCCGTTCTGGAGCGCCCGCGCGAGCCCGAGGGCCGCCGACGCGCCCTGCGAGAAGCCGGTGACCAGGACCCGCCGCTGCGGGACCATCCCCCGGCGGGCCATGTACGCGCGGGCGGCGCGCAGCATGTCCAGTGACGCGGTGGTCTCGGACGGGACGTCCATCCACGGGTGGGTGCCCGGCCCCTTGCCCAGTCCGAGGTAGTCGGGGGTGACGGCGGCGAAGCCCGCCGCGCCGAACGTCATCGCCGGAGCGAACGAGAAGTCGTCCCTGCCGATCGAGGGGGCGTCCTCCTTGTAGCTCTGGGTGCCGTGGGTGAAGGACACGATGCGGGGCCTGCGGTCGCCGTTCCGCGGCAGGACGATCAGGCCGCTGGCGACGGTCGGCCGGCCCTTGGCGTCCACCGTCCGGTAGAGCAGGCGGCACAGCTCAACCCCGTACCGGACCAAGGCCGATGTGAACCTGGCCTTGGCCAGCGCGGTGCGCACCTCGTCGGCCGAAAGGGTCCGAAGCCGTACGGGCTCTGCGGCAAGAGTGCCCCGGCCGGTGGCCGGTGTGACGGACTCGGCGGCCGGGCAGGCATCCGCCGGCGCAGCGGTCGCGCGAATCGGGGTGAGCGCCGATCCGGTGAGGGCGAGTCCGGCGCAGACGGTCGTGACGAGGGCGACGGCTCGCCGACTTACGAGTGATCTCATGGCATCGACGCTAGGGACGCGGCCGGTCGCGTCCCAGCCGGTAGACCCCAGTACGAGGGGGTGTATCCAGCCCCCTGGCCGGGTGCACGTAACCTCCCGTGGCGCTTTCGGCCATCTAGCCGTCACGGGGGCGTGCATTGTGACCGGCCAGTCAGACATATCACGAAGCGGCCAGAAAACCAGCTGGTCAAGGGCCGATTGCTGCAACTCGACACCGGTGGAGGCGGGTTCGTGACGCCCCGCAACGCCGCCGTCACCGGGGATCCAGCGGTGATAGCACCCGATGCGGGTGAATAGTAAAGGGTCCTCCATTAATGAGACATAGGTGGTATCTGACCGATAGTGTGCCGCCTGCGTCGTTGATGGAGAACCTCACGGCGCACACCGACCTACTTCCTTTACTGGAGGTCCTGCATGCGCCTGAACAAGGCGACACTGACCTTTGCCGGTACGGCGGCCGCCCTGGCCGTCACGACATTGACCGCCTCCCCCGCGTGGGCGTGCAACGACCGCGACCCCGCCCTCCGACTCGAGGCGAAGTGCGGCACCAATGGCCAGCCGAACTGGTTCGTCATCAACCCCAACCGCTGGGGCGCGGTGCCTTTCACCTGGTCCGACAACCAGCACGGCCAAAGCGACTCCAAGATCCAGGCACCCGCGGGCGGCGGCGTGGCGCTGCCGACCCACGCGTCGGTGGTGAAGGTCGTGGCGTACCGTCCCGACCGCAGTGACCTGCCCGTCTGGCAGCGGCACGGCGCGTACAGCGTGAAGCACTGCGTCGGCGCTCCGAAGCCGTCGAAGCCGGCTCACCCTCACCCGTCGGCGCCGCCGAAGAAGCACACCCCGAAGCCGACCCCGACGAAGCCGAGTACCGCGACGCCGTCGCCGACGACCTCCGCTCCCACGGGCGAGGCGCGGCCGGCGACGCCGGTCAAGGCGCAGCCGAAGTTCACCGGCTGACGTCCGAACGTTCGCAGACGGCCCGGGAAGGCGCGTTCCCGGGCCGTCCGCCTGTCGTCCACTTCGTGATCTTCTAAGGAGCGGAACCGATGTCCATCAGCTCGGCCGTATCGGGGCCTCGCTGGGCGGCCGCCGCGATCGGCGTCGCCCTCGGTATCACGCTGACCGGCTGCGGCGGCGGCTCTGCCCGGGGCGACAAGACCGCTCCGGCGGCCGGCGCGAACTCCCAGGCGGCCGACGCCGAGCAGGCGAAGCTGGGCGAGGCCCCGAGCACGATCGCCACCGCGCGTACGAAGACCGTCGAGATCTACCAGAACCCCGGGGACGCGTCGCCGAGCATGCGACTGCAGAACCCGAACCCGGACGGTGTCACCCGGGTCTTCCTGGTCATCGGCAGCAAGCCCGGCTGGCTGCACGTCCTGCTGCCGGCGCCGCCGAACGGCAGCCAGGGCTGGATCGCCGAGAAGGACGTCACGACCGCGAAGACGAGTTACTGGGTGCAGGTCCAGCAGTCGGCGCACCGGGTGAAGGTCTACCAGGGCAAGCGCGTGGTCATCGACACGCCCGCCGCGATCGGGAAGGCCGACACCCCGACCCCGGGCGGCCGCTACTACATCGCCGAACTCCTGCAGGCCCCGGACCCCAAGGGGGCGTACGGACCGTACGCCTACGGGTTGAACGGCTACTCGACGACGCTCACCCAGTTCAAGGGCCAGGACCCGATCATCGGCATCCACGGCACGAACGAGCCGAAGTCGCTGGGCAACTCCGTCAGCCACGGCTGCGTCCGCGTCGGCAACCCCGTCATCACCAAGATGGCCAAGATGCTGCCGCTCGGCACCCCGGTCCAGATCAGCGCCTGACCGCCGGCGCCGGGGCCGCCGCGGACGGCGAGCCCCGGCCGGAGGGACGACTCAGCCGGTCACGCCTTCTCGGCGGCGCGGAAGGTGGCCAGCACGCTGGCGCCGAAGTACGGCCCGTAGCTGATCAAGCTGACCGTGGTGTGCGCCGCGTGGACGGAGATCTGGTAGCCGCTGCCCTTGGTCACGTTGAACGTCTTGAACCAGGGGCCGCCGCTGGAGCCGCCGTTCATGTCACAGGCCATGCCGTGGGGCATGACGCCGGCCGGGTCCGTGACCTGGGAGCCGCTGCAGTACTGCAGGGTCTGGCCCTTGTTGCCGTTGGCCGGGTATCCGAACAGGTAGCCGGTGGGCCGGTCCGGGGTGTTGAACACGATGCCCTGGCCACCGACGACCGACTGGATCTTACGGTTGTTCAGGGGCTTGAGGACGATCGCGCCGAAGTCGTACCGGCGGTCGCGCACCCACTTCCCGGAGCTGTCCTTCTTCATGTACTCGGGGGGCACGAACTGCTTTCGCACGGCGAACTTCCCGTACGGCGCCTTACCGTTCTTGTAGCCCGGTACGAAGACGAGCTTCGTCGTCCAGTTGCCCTTCGGGGTGCGCAGCGCGTGCGCGACGGTGATGGCCACGTCGCCGTCCTTGCTGGTGACGACGTTGGCGGAGGCGACGAAGCTGCTGCCGTCGTCGCCGCGGCCGAACAGCTTGCCCGCCGTCTTGGCGACCAGGCCGCCGCGCTTCCAGGTGGCCTGCTTCTTACCGGCCGCGCTGACGCCGCCCGACGCGGTCCGGGTCGCGGCGGCCGACGGCAGGACGGGGTCGACGGTCACCGGCGCGCCGCCTGCGGGCTGCGCCGTGGCGCGCAGCGTCCGCTCGGCCGCCGAACCGGCCTCGTCCGCGAGCGGCTTCGCCGCCTTCATGCGCTCCGGCGTCCAGTACGCGGCCACGCTCGCGTCGTCGAGGGCCGTGTACCCGACCACCGACGGGGTGTGACGCGTCACCGTGGCGGACTGCGGCCGTGCCGAGGTGGCGGAGGAACATCCGGACGCGACCGTGCCGAGGACCGCGACCGCCATGACGCTGCCCATGAGTCGGGGGGAACCCAATGACACTCCTTGTGAGGGGGATGTGATCGGGCAGCCTAGGGCAAACGCGCGAGTTGTGGATCATCAACGGTCGAAGTAGGGCGAAGGGTGACGACCTTGTCGGCCTCGGGGGCCAGGTGCAGGTCGTGCGTGATAAGGATGGTCGTACGGTCGGCCATCAGCCGGCGCAGGGGCTCCAGCACCCGGCGGGCGGTCGACGCGTCCAGGCCGGTGGTCGGCTCGTCGAGGATCAGCACCGGCGCGTCGCGGACCATCGCCCGCGCGATGGCGATCCGCTGACGCTGCCCGCCCGACAGCAGCCGGCCGCGCTGCCCGACCGGGGTTTCGTAGCCGTCGGGCAGCGCGGTGATGAAGTCGTGGGCGTCCGCGGCGCGCGCCGCGGCGACGATCTGCTCGTCGGTCGCGCCCGGCCGGCCGTACGCGATGTTCTCGCGCACCGTGCAGGGGAAGAGCATGGTCTCCTGCTGAAGGACGGTCACCGTGTCGCGCAGGGTCGCCAGCGACAGCTCGCGGATGTCGACGCCGTCGAGGCGGATCCGCCCGGCCTCCGGGTCGTGGAAGCGCAGCAGCAGCTTGGTGATCGTGGACTTGCCCGACCCGCTCGGCCCGGTCAGCAGGACGAGTTCCTCCGGGCCCGCGCGGAACGACAGGTTCGCGAGGGCGGGCCGGTCGGCGCCGGGGTACCGGAAGGTGACGCCGTCGAACGCCACCCGCCCGCGCCGCGCGGCCCGGGTGCGGGCGGCCGGACGCTCGGCCACCGCGGGCCGGGTCTCCATCAGCTCCACGATCCGCTCGGCGCTCGCGGTCGCCTCCGAGGCCAGCAGGTTGACGTGGCCGAGGCTCTGGATCGGCGGATACAGGTACCCGAGGTAGGCGGCGAAGGACAGCAGGCCGCCCAGCGTGACGCGGTCGGCCGTGAGTTCCCACGCGCCGAAGCCGAGCACCACCAGCACGCAGACCGTCTCGATGACCTGCACCAGCGGCTCGTACAGCGCCGCCAGCCGGGTCTCGGCCATCTTGGCCTCCAGCCAGGACAGCCCCTCCCGGTGCAGCCGCCCCCGTTCGGCGCGCTCCCGGTTGTACGCCTGGACGAGCGCCTGATTCGACAGGCTCTCCTCCACCACGCTCGTGATCGTCCCGCTGCTCTCCCGCTCCCGTACGGCGGCGTCCCGGAACCGTGAGGTGAAGTTCCGCACCGCGACCCAGAACAGCGGTGCGACGGCGAACGACACCAGCGCCAGATCCCAGCGGACGTACAGCGCCGCCCCGGCGAAGAACACGGCGCTGACCGCCGCGGTGACGGTCTGGATCACCCCGGAGGCGACGAACTGCTCAATCGCCTCGATGTCCCCCGTGAGGCGGACCATGAGGTCGCCGAGCCGGCGGTTGTCGAGGAAGTCCGGGGACAGCCCCTGAACGTGCGCGAAGACGGCGTCGCGCAGCCGCAGCAGGAACCGCTCCCCGACGAGGGCGGTCAGGTAGCTCCCGCCGAAGGTCGCGACGCCGGTCAGCACCGCGACCTCCAGCCAGATCAGGGCCGGGGTCCAGAACGCGTGGAGGTCCTTGGCCGCCAGCACGCGGTCGGTGATGTCGCCGAACAGCCAGATCGCGACGACCTCGCAGGCCGCCGACAGAATCAGCAGCAGCGCTCCGACGACCAACCACCGGCGGAACCCTCGCGTATACGGCCAGAATCGGCGGAACGCGTCCTTCGCGGAAACGCCGGAAGAACTCGATACGGCGGGCGTCCGATGCATTTCTTCCTCTTCTCAGAGCACGAGAAAAGGGAGCCGGCAGGCCACGCCCGCCGACTCCCTCACCCCCCGTTAACGCTGGTCAGTGCTTGGGCGGCGGCACCGGAAGCGGCTTGCCGTGCTTCTTGTGGTGCTTGCGCGGCGGCTTCGGAGCCGGCTTCTTCTTGGGGGGCAGCGGCACGATCTTGCGGAAGCTCATTTTCGAGTCCTTTCTTTCTCCGTCGCCGTTCGGCGCTTACGAGAAAGACATTAGGGGTCCCGATTGAGAGCTCCCGAAGACGCACATGAGAGCCGATTAAGATCCGACTGAGACGCGTTCTGAGACCGGACGGCGACACCCGCGCCCTCGACGAGGAGCCGGAGTGGCGAGTACGGGGCAAGGACGAGGGCCGCCGTGCGATCGCACGGCGGCCCTCGTCATGCCGCTCGGGAGCGGTCAGCCTCGCGTACTACCGACCGTGCTTGGCGGCCTCGTACTTGTCGATGGCCAGGCCGAGCTGGGCGTACTTCTCGGTGTAGGCCACCGGGTGCGCGCCCGGCGCCGTCGGCGGGCGATTCGGGTCGACGTACTGGTTCCCCAGGTTGGAGAAGATCGCGACGATGTAGTTGCGGCCGTTCTTCCCGGGCAGGTTCCGGACGATTCCGGCGTCGCCGCCGGAGTTGGAGACCAGGCCGGTCTTGTGGGCGAAGGTCACCTCGGCCTTGGCGTTGCAGGGCCGCACGTCGTGCGCGTAGGCGTCGCCGTCGACCGTGACCGTGCCGTCGGCGGCGATCCACCGCTGCGGGGTGACCTGCGGGATGCCGGGGGCCGGGTAGTCCGCGCCGCACCAGTCCGTGGTGGACAGCACGTCGTTGAAGCCCTGGTCGCCGAGCTCCTTCTTGAAGAACTCCCGCGAGGACTTGCTCAGGACGTCCCGGGTGACGGCCTTGCCGTTCGGAGCCGTCCAGACCTTGCCGGGGGCGCCGTTGATCAGCGTGAGCAGCTTGGCGGTGTCGAGGGAGCTCATCGTGACCGGGTTGCTCCAGTGCCCGCCGTTGGCCGGGTTGGTCCCCTTGACCTGCATCGTCTCCAGGCCCAGGTCCTGGAACGTCTGGTTCAGGTCGTCGACGGCGTTGTGGTCCCACAGCATCTTCAGCAGCGCGCACGAGGCCGGGTTGGAGGACCACGTCAGCGAGTCGTCGACGTACTGGCGGATGGTGTTGCTGGTGGCCCCGCCGCACAGGCTGCTGGTGGCCGTCGGCTGGTAGCTGTAGGTGTCGTCGAGCTTGATGACGCCCTTGTCGACGAGCCGCAGCACCCCGAAGTTGATCATCAGCTTCAGGACCGAGGCCGGGTAGGGCAGCATGAAGTCGGTCGAGGCGTTCTCCCGGCCCGGGACGATGTCGATCGTGCCCTGAGCGTGGTTGGTGTACCAGCCCGAGTCGTCCCACTGCCGCCAGCGCACATCGCTGGTGTGGAAGTTCTTGTCCACCGACACGACCTTGCCGTGCGGGTACTGCGGGCTCATCAGCACGGTGCCCGACGACACGGGCCGGTTGTGCTTGTCCAGTTCGATGACGGTGGCATCGATCTGCGGCTGCTGGGAGATCGGCTGGGCGTCCGCGGCGGCGGCCAGCAGACGCGCGCGCTGCTTCGGCGTCTGCGCGTCCTTGTCGACCGAGTTGGCCTTGAGCGTACGGGCCTGCGCACTCGTCGTGACCGGAGCCGTGTCGAGGACCTCCTGGAACTTCAGGCCGTCCATCGTCTGCTGCAACGTGGTCGCGATCGACTTGGCGGAGGTGTCGGCGCTCGTTGACTTGGCCGACTGAGCCGGCGAGCAGGCCGATCCCATCAGCGCGCCGACGGCGACGAAACCGACAAGGCTCCGCCCCCATATCCGAGATGTTGGCATGATCGTTACGGTAACGAAGAGATCGTTTAGTTATGACCGAAACACGGATTTCGACGATCCTGTTACAACGCCCGGACGAACTGGCCGTGTGACCGCCGAGCGGACCGTACGACCCGCGTTACTGCGCCCAGGCGAGCAGGCCGTACGACCGCCGAGCGGGCCGTACGGCCGTGTTGCAGCAGCCGGGCGAGCGGGTCGTACGGCCGCGCCCGCCCGGACGGCGAATCAGGAGAACCAGCGCCGGGGGTGGCGGGTCAGGCTGTAGCCGGCGACGCCCATGGCCGCGGCGAGCACGCCGCCGCCGATCGTCCACCACCACCGGGTCGACGGCCAGGAGAACCAACTCTTGGCGCGCTGTATCGGCTTCGGCGCCGAGCTGACGGCCGACGGCTCCACCGAGGGCGCGGCCTCCGGGGCGGTGGTGGCGCCCGGGTTGACCGCGGGAGCCAGCGGTGCCTTCAGGTGCGCGCCGGACGGCTCGGCGTTCCCGTTCTTCGCGCTGATCCGCAGCCGTACGTCGACCGGCAGGCCGGCGCCCTGATCCGGCAGGCCGACCGCCGACAGCCGAACGTAATAGGTGCCCGGCAGCGGGTCGCTGGACCAGGGCTCGGCCCAGGAGCGGATCTGCCGCAGCGTGCAGTGCAGTTCGGCCTTGGCCGTGCCCGGCTGCGCGGCGACGGTCTGCGGTCCCTCGGTGCAGGCCTGACGGCGGCGCAGACCGTCGAAGACGTCGACGGTCCAGGTCGCCGCGCCGGCGCGGGACGTCTCGGACGGCAGCGTAAGGGTCACGGCGACCTGGTCGGTCTGACCCGCCGCCGCGGCGAACTGCCAGTACAGGTAGTCGCCGGTCGACGCCGACAGCCGCGCGGTCTGCCCGGGCCGTACGGTGGTGGCGGTGAGGAACGAGGTCCCGGCGGTGCCGATCGTCCGGCGGGGTTTGGGCGACGCCTTGCCACCGGCGAAGGCGGGCCCGGCGGTGGCCAGCGCGAGAGCGGCGGTCGCGACCGGAAGGCCCAGGAGCGGCGTTACGCGCACGGTCAGTTCTCCTTCCAGATGGCGATCCGCCAGCGGGCGAGCCAGCCGAGGATCAGTCCGGCGACGAGGCCGGCGGCGGCGAGCACGACGAGCAGGAGCCAGCCGCGGCCGAGGTCCGGGCCGCTCGGCGCGGGCGAGGAGGGCACCACGTCGACGGTGAGTTCCAGCGGCATGCCGGGGGCCGTGCGCACGCCGGGTGGTGCGGAGAAGGAGTTGCTCACCACGAGGCAGACGGTGCCCGCCGGGGACGCGCTCGCGGAGGGCGACGCGGAAGCCTCCTGGCCGGACGGTTCGCCGGAGCGCTGGTCGGACCAGCGCAGGCCGGTGGACAGGACGTCGGTACGGCCGCTGCCCGCGTCCGTACCGCGAACGAGCTCCTGGCCGTCCTGTGATGTCGCCCGCAGCAGTACCCCGTAGTCGGGGTTCAGCCTGCGGTCGAGCCCGACGCTCACCGAGGCGCGCAGCTCCTGTCCGGAGGACACGGGCACCCGGTAGACGCGGTGCTCGCCGAACTGCTCGCGGTCGGTGTAGACGCCGGGCGACAGCACCGGGGCGTTGGCGCACTGCGCGCCCCCGGCCACCTGCCGGGGCGTCTTCTGATACGTGCTGCCGGCGCGGCGGACCAGCTGGTTGAGGCGGCTGGTGAGCTGCTGCTGGTGCTGGACGGTGGTGTACGTTCCGCCGGTCGCGTTGGCGATGCAGGTCAGCTGCTGCTGGACCTTCTGATTGGGGTTGAGGCCGAGCGTGTCGATGACGAGGTGGATGCCCTGCGCGGCGAGCTCGCGGGCGACGTCGCACGGGTCGGGCGGCGCGCAGGTGTCCTCGCCGTCGGTGATGAGGACGATCCGCCGAGTCGTCTCGCCGGCGCCCAGATCCTTGGCCGCCGCCCGCAGCGCCAGCCCGATCGGGGTCCAGCCGGTGGGACGCAGCGTCGCGATCGCGGCCTTCGCCTCGGTCTTGTTCATGGGGCCGACCGGGCTGATCTGCTCGGTGTCCCTGCAGCCGACGGTCTTGGAGCTGCCGGGGTAGCGGTAGCGGGACCCGAGGACCCGGATTCCCAGCTGCGTCTCGCCCGGCAGCGCGTCCACCACTTCGTCGAAGGACTGCTGCGCCGCCGAGATCCGGCTTCGGCCGTCGATGTCCTTGGCACGCATCGAGCCGCTGACGTCCAGGACGAGCTCGACCTTGGGCGGCTCGGTGGCGGTGGCCTTCGCGGCGGAGGCGGGTGGAACGCCGAACATCGTCAGGGCGGCCAGCAGGCACAACAGGCCGGCCGCGAACCGTCGTCTCATGATCACCCGAGGATCCTAATGATCACGAACCGGCATACTAAATCAGGCGGAAGACGGATCAGACGCGCTCGACGGCCCTGCGGATCACCGGTCGGATCCGCGCTGGTGACGCGAGTCCGCGACGCCGGAGATCGGCCTGGGTGGTCACCCGAGGCTCCAGACGGACACCGAGCCGTCCTCGTACCCGGCGACCGCGACGGGCCTGCCGTCGAGCATCGTGGTCGCCAGCGACGTGACGGCGGAATCGCCGGTGAACGGGCCGCCGACCGGTTTCCCGGTGGCGAGGTCCCACAGGCGTACGGTGTGGTCCGTGCCGCCGGCGATGATCACTTGCCGGCCGCCCAGGGAGGCGACGGCGACCGCGTGGGCGGCCATTCGGATCGCGGCGCCGATCCGATCGCCGGTCGCCAGATCCGAAACCTGAATCGTCGAATCGTCACCGGCGGAGACGACGACCTTGCGTGCGCCGATGGCACCGATCGCCACGGAGTAGACGTATTCGCTGTCATGGGCGCTGTGTCCGGTGAAGGTGGCGCCGACCTGGCGCCCCGACTTCTGTTCGTACACCCGCACGGCCGATCCGTAACCGCCGTCGACGACGACCTGCCGGCCGTCCTCCAGCCTGGCGAACGCCAGCGAGATCACCTCCGCGTGGGTGTCCAGCTGCGGGGTGACGGTCCTGCCGGTGGCCGGATCCCAGGTCTGTACGGTCGTGTCGAAACTGCCGGAGACGACGACCGGCCGACCGTCCACCGTGCCGAACGCCACCGACGTCACGCCGTTCGTGTGACCGGAGAAGGCCTTTCCCGTCTCGGAGCCGGTCGCGAGGTCCCACATCCGCAGGTAGTCGTTGCCCTCGCCGCTCAGTTGGATACCGGCGACGACGACCTGCCGGCCGTCGACGGCGCCGACCGCGACCGACTGCACGCTCAGCGCTCCACGGGCGGTCAACGAGCGGCCGAGCGCACCGGTCGCGAGATCGGCCACCTTCACGGTGTCGTCACCGCAACCGGCCACGATCGCCGGATGGCCGTTCACGGTCGTGACCGCCATCGAGGTGACACCGGCCGGCCGGGGGCGACACGCCTGGAGACGGCGGATCGCGGTGCCCGGAGAGGGCGGATGGGTCGCCGGAGGCGAGGACGCGCCGTGACGGGCGACCGGAGGCAAGGACGTGCCGTGGCGGACCGCCGGGCGCTCGTCACGGCGGTCATGCGCGAGCAAGCGCGGCACGGCGAACCCGAGCGCTACCACGGCGACCAGCGCGGTCGCCCCCACCGCGAGCAGACCACGGCGGACGCCACGCGTGCCACCGGGCGCCGGCCCGGCACTCCGTCCACGGTCCGGCCGGCGGGTGGTCGCGTCCGTCTCGGTCGCCTGCGGTACCGGCATGGCGCCGCTCTGGATGGCGTCCTCGATCGCCCGGCCGATCCCGGCCGTCAGCGACTCCGACGCGGGCCGCGGCGGTGCTTCGGGAGCCTGTTCGGCCGTGGTGGAGACCGTCGCCTCGCCTGCCGCGACGCGTTCGAGCACCGCACGGATGTACTCCGATCCAGGGCGCTGCGAAGGGTCCTTGTCGAGCAGCGCGGAGAACAACGCGGCGAGGTCGGTGCCCGCTCTTCTCGGCGGCGGTGGCGACTCGGTCAGCACGGCGGCGATGCCGGCCTCGTACCTGTCGCGTTCGAACGCGGCCGTGCCTTCGGACGCGTAGTACAGCGTGGCGCCGAGTGCCCACCAGTCGGTCGCGGCGTCCCCGCGGTCTCCCCGGACCTGTTCCGGCGCCATGTACGCGGGTGAGCCGAACAGCGCTCCGGTACGCGCCGGGGCCCGGCCGCCGGCCATCCGCGCGAGGTCGAAGTCGGCGAGCTCGATCCGGTCACCCGGCAACAGCATGACGTTCGCCGGTTTCAGGTCACCATGCACGATGCCGGTTCGATGAGCCTCGTCCAGGACCTCGAGCAGCGCGAGCCCGATCGCGGCGACCCTGACCGGCGGCAACGGGCCATCCCTGTCGACGGACTCCGCGAGGGTCGACGCCGAGACGAACTCCATGATGATCAAGGTAGCGCCACGCCTGGAGATCACAGGGTGATTCGTGACGGCGGGATGCTCTTGCGTCAGACCGCGGTGAACTCGACACCGGTCGCCCTCGTGGGCGACCGGGCACGGCACGGACAGAACGTCCGCAGGGCCTGGGACGGCTCAGGCCTGCGACGGCGCACTGTAAGCAGGTGAGCCGCGACGCCGCGTAAGCCAGTGAGTCGCGTACGCCGGTGCGCCGGTGCGTCGACGGGCGAGGATGCTCAGGACCGTGACTGGGTCCCGTGCATGCCGTACCGCTCCTGGTCGGACGGGCGCGGCCCCTCGGGGCCGTCGCGGCCGACGCGGAGCATCCGCGAGACGCGGACGATGCGGAACCTGCGGTCCAGCACGGCGAACTCCGGCCCGCTCATCTCCTCGATCCGCTCCGCGGCGTCCTCCCACTCGGCGATCTCCTCGGGGTCGGCGGGATCCCCCTGGAATTCCAGGAGCCGGGGCAGCAACTCGCTGAAATACCTCGCCAGATGGGTGCGAGCCTGGTCGGGACCGTCCGCGCCGGTGAGAGGGTCCCAGGTGTCCCCCTTGATCTCGACGACGGTGAAGGTGGGCGGAAGGACGACCACACCGGGATGGGTGCGGATCGCGTGGCGGGCCTCGAGCTCGACCGTCTCGGGCACCGTGCCGGGGATGGGCAGGTGCCCGACGAGGTTCAACCGCAGCTGCGCCTCCCACTGCCCCGCCGGCGCCCGCGGGTCGATGAGGTGGTCCTCCAGGAAACGAGCCTCGTCCGGAGGGTCGGTGTCGGTCGGCCTCGGCGGCTCCATCACCCGGCGTCCGATGAGGGTGAACTTCTCGATCCGGATCACTCGATAGCGACGGTCCCCGATCTCCCACTCGTCCTTGGGGAGCTGCGCGCCGTCCTCCGGGTCGAGCCGACCGGCCACCGCGCGCATCGCACCGGCGATCTCGGGGTCCTTCTCCCGCTCCTTCGCCTCGATGCGCAGGCCGGCGGCGAGGCTGTAGCGGGCGCCCTCTGGATCCATCGCCCCGACGCAGCCGATGCGCCATTCGGTGCCCCGCTGCACGGCGTACCCGAAGTCGGGCGCTCCGGCGGGGAGAAGCTTGGGGTACATCCGGATGCGGTCCCCGAGGTCGCTGTCCCGCATCGCGGCGACCGGGTCGAGGTCGGCGACCACATTGATGTGGTCGAACCCCGGCATTAAGGGAAAGGACATGCCCCCATCCTTACCGCAGATTCCCGAGCCCGCATCGATTTCGGTGAATCAACGGGAAAGCAGGGTCATCATCGCAGCTCACACTGCCACTAGCCCGAAAATAGCACCTTCCAGAGAAACAACTGATTCGCGCGATATATCCAGTTAATGCCCGATAAGCGACACCGGTCAAAGAGCCGAACGCTATTCTCATTTCATGATCACCATGTGGGAGCCCACCGTCGTGGGAGTGCTCCGGCTGCCGTCGGGCCGGCTCGTCCGCGGCCGGGGACTCCGCCGCCCGCTCCCGGACGGACCGCCGCCCATGTACGGGCTCTACCTCCTGGGCCACGAACCGCCGCCCGTTCCGTGGGAGGCGCGCTGGCTGCGCTGGCCGGACTTCCGGCTGCCGTCCGACCGCGCCGACGCCGCCGACGCGCTCCGCGAGGCCTGGACGCGCGCCGAGACCGAGCGCGTCGAGATCGCCTGCGGCGGCGGGTACGGACGGACCGGGACCGCGCTCGCCTGCCTCGCCGTGCTGGACGGGGTGCCGGGCCCGGAGGCGGTCACCTACGTCCGGGAGCACTACGCGAAGCGCGCCGTCGAGACGCCCTGGCAACGCCGCTACGTCACCCGCTTCGAGTGACGGACTCCGCACCGACCACTCATCGGACGCATGACGTTCGACCGGCATTCACTACGGAACGGTGCGATCTGGGCACAAAGCAAATGCAAGATCGTCTACGATCCCGCCCGTGATCAAGAGCAAACTGATCGTTTCGACCGCCGCGTTCGGCGCCCTCGTGGCCACCGCCCTCCCCGCGCAGGCCGCGCAGAAGCTGGAATGGCAGCGCGTCGGCACCGACATCACCGGCGGCGTGAGCGGCATGGCCCTCGTCGCGGGCGCGCCCGTCGGCCGCGGCCGGGCGGATGTCGTCATCGTGCGCGACAACAAGGCGGACGGACAGAACCGGATCTCCACCGTACGGCTCAGGCCCGGCAAGGCCCCCGTGGTCACCCCGCTGACCTGGAAGGGCACCCTACCCAAGGACGTGGAGGCGATCGACGCCGTCCCGGGCCGCAAGAACCACTACATCGCACTGGCCAGCGAGGGCACGGCGTACCACGTCGCCATCGCCGGCGGCACGGCCACGGTCCAGGGCGCGCCCGTCGCCCTCCCGGACCGCAAGAGCGGCGACAACTATGAGAGCTTCGCGCTGTACCGCAACTCCGTCGGCAAGCTCTTCGCCGTGTGGGCGACCCGCGGCAAGAACGCGGAGAAGGCCGTCGTCCGCACTGCCACGGCGAAGGTCGGCAAGACGAGCCTCAGCATCGGCAAGACCGCCGACACGGACAAGTTCGCCGTGCCGTTCCCGAGCGCGAACGAGGTACGGCACGTCAGCGACCTGAAGGTGCTGAGCGACGGCACCGTCCTGGTGTCGTCGGCGCAGGACCCGAACGACGACAACGGCCCCTTCAGCTCGGCCGTCTACAACGCCGGCAAGCTGACCATCAAGGGAGGGCGCACGCCCGTACTCCACCTGAAGAAGACGGCGAGCCTGAAGCCGCTGCGCAAGTTCACCAAGAAGGACGACCGGAAGGTCGAAGGCATCGTCGCGCTGCCCGGCGGGCAGGCGATCTGGGGCACCGACGACGAGAACCTCGGCGGATCGGTGACCTTCGACAAGCTCCACTGACGGCCTCGGGCGTGTCCCGGTAGACGGGGTCCGGCCGCATCCGCCCGGCGCGGGGCGGTCCCGGCCGGGCCCCGGTCAACCGGCGCCCTGAGCGGAGCCGAGGTCGACCGGCTCGTCGAACTGAACGGCCCCGTCCTTCTGTCCCCCTTGAGATCGACCCGTCGGCCGTCGCGGGCGACGGCCACCGGCGGATGATCGATCGCGCCGCTACCATGCCGGGAAATGGACATCTTCGCCGAGGTCAAGCGCCTTGATCTGCCGCTCGGTCAGTATGTGGTGTTCGGCAGCGGCCCGCTGATGGCGCACGGCATCCGCGATACGGCCGATGTCGACCTGTTCGTCACGCCGAGCCTGTACCGGACACTCAAGGCCGATGGCTGGGCGGAGAAGGAACTCGCCGGGCCGAACGGTGGGCTGTACCTGGTCCGCGGTGTCTACGAGGCATACGACACCTGGCCCTGTGGGGACTACGACCCGACGCCCGAAGCGATCATCGCGGCAGCCGACTTCATCCAGGGCGTGCCCTTCGCACCGCTGGCCGAAGTGCTGAAATGGAAGCGGGCGTTCGGCCGGCCGAAGGACGTGGCCGATGTCGAGTTGATCGAGCACCACCTGCAGGCGTGAACCGCAAGAGATCACACTACGCACCGCCGTACGCGAGGATGTGATCATGGCGCCCGACACCTATTACCTGCAGGCCGCCCGCAGGATGTGGCAGCAGTTCGAGCCGGTTCACGCACTGGTCTACTACGCGCCCGAGGTATTCGAGGAGTTCGCGGCCCTCGGGTACGACGTGGCGACCCGATGGCCGACCTACTTCCCGCTGCGGGCGGCGCCCCTGGGCGCGCCCGGTCCGGAACGGGTGTCATCGGCGTTCTACAGCTTCAGCCCGCAGATGGTCGCCGAGCACGTCGCCCCCGCGTGGACCGTCGCGAGCTCCGACCAGGTGCTGGCCGCCAGGCTGCGCGGGGTCGACCGGCTCTTCCGCCGGCTGATGGGCGACCAGATCGGTACGGCCGAGTTCGCGGAGACCGCCCGGCTGGTGCGCAGGGTCGCCGAGGCCGCCGACACCGCCGGCCGGCCCTTGGCGGCCGGCAACGCCGACCTTCCCTGGCCCGACGAGCCGCACCTCGAGCTGTGGCAGGCGATCACCATCATCCGCGAGCAGCGCGGTGACGGTCATGTCGCCGCGCTGCTCACGGGCGGCCTGGACCCGTGCGAGTCCCTGGTCTCGTTCGCCGCCATCGGTGCCGCCCCGGTCGAGACGTTCGGCAGCCGCCAGTGGACCCCGGAGCAGTGGGAGGCGGCCGCGGACCGGCTGCGGTCGCGCGGCTGGATCGACGCCGACGGCAAGGCCACCGACCTCGGCCTCGAGGGCCGCGACCAGGTCGAGCGGCTCACCGACCGGCTCGCCGCCGGGGCCTGGACGGCACTGAGCGAGACCGAGATCGACCGGCTCGTCGAACTGAACAACCCCATCCTCACCGCCGCGCTCCTGTCCGGCCTCCTCCCCGGGACCAACACGCTCGGCGTCGCCACCGTCCAGCCCCCCAAATGGTGATCATTCGCTGAACGGCCGGCGCGGCGGCGCTAACCGGATTCGGTCGTTGTCGGAGAGGGCGTAGGCGATGGCGTCGATGCCGGCGATGACGGAGCCGCCGGGGAGGACCCATGCGGCGGAGCCGGCGATCCAGGAGTGGATGAGCCGCCGTGGCCACCCGGTACCCCTGGCCTGCCCGCGTGCCCGGTACGCGGACGCCGGACCCGGCCTGGCACTGGCGAGCCGGGCCCGGCGTGCGCGCCGTCCACAGACCCAGAATGCGACGCACCCGGCCGAAACGACCGCGGCCTCAGCACGGCCGGTACGGGGGAAATCTCCCGGCTCTGCGGCGTGGCGGTACGGTCGGGATCTGGCGGCGTGTCCCGCCCCGCATCGCGGCCTCCGACAGTGATGGCGGCGGCGAGCACAGTGACGAGCACTACGGGTACGGACACCATGGCCAGTGTCCTCATCCGCCGCGAACGTCTGGCGCCACCGGTGGTGAGCTCGGCATCGGGCGTCGGGCCGGGGTTCGTGGCGGCTGCGGGCCGCGCCGCACGGCGAGCAGCGACGCCGCCGGAGGCTCCGTTCGCCGGACCGGGGACAGGGAGCATCGCGGTGCCGGGCTCTGGTGGACGCGCTGTAATGGCGCGGTCGACCGAGCCCAGTCGAGAGACGAGATCGCCGGCGGTGGGGCGGTCGGCGGGGTCCTTGACGAGCGCGGCCTCGACCAGGCTGCGGAGGGGCTCGTCCAATCCGTTGAGCAAGGCCGCCGGCGATATGGCCTGTCGCCCGAATTCATCAGCGTCGGTCCCGGCGAACGGGCTACGGCCGGTCGTGGCATAGCCGATCAGGCAGCCCCAGCCGAAAATGTCGGAAGCGGGACCTCCAAGACCGCCGGTAACGCGCTCCGGTGCCGCCCATTCCGCGCTGTCCGCCGTCGCCTCGATCTCGGCGGACCTGTCTGAGGCGGAACGTTCCTGGGCGATACTGAAGTCGATCAGCCGAGGGCCGTCGGCCGCCAGCAAAACATGGCCGGGCTTGAGATCACAGTGGGCCAGCCCCGCCTGATGGATGGCGGCGAGTGCCCGGGCGACCGCAACCGCCAGCGCCCTTACCTGCGCGGGCTCCAATAGGCCGACGTCCTCGACGAAATCCTTCAGTGAAGGTCCCTCAACGTACTCGGTGATGAGGTAGGGCCGAGTCTGGTCGGTACCATCGACCAGCACCTGGACCGTGTAGGAGGACGGAAGACGCCGGGCACAGGCCACCTCCTTCCGGAGACTGTGCCGTACCTGAGCCTGCCCGGCGTTCTGGGCCTGTACGGTCTTGACGGCCACGAGACTTCCGCAGCCATCACGTGCCAGGTAGACGACGCCTGTCCCGCCTGATGCCAGTCTGCCGGCCAGTCGGTGGCCTCCGATCACAGCCGGATCATCGGGCTCCAGCGGTTGCACACCCGGGGGCAGGAGTGCGCGCCTGAGAGCCTCCGGCGTTATGTCCACGAGAGCGCCTTCCCGTCGATGACGGACATATGGGCACTAGATAGTGCCAACCCAGCGGAGTCAAATGCAAGCAAAAAGTCACAATCAAGAAAAACCCACTCGGGTGCTCGGAGGGCGCTCGTACGGTGATCCGGACCACGCGGAGACCATGACGGGCGGGCCGGATCCCGTGGCATGAACCCGGGCCGCGCCGTCGGCCAAGGAGAGGTGACCCACCCGGTGCCCGCAACGGGCCCAGACGAAGGGACACCTCTCTATGGCCGCAGCGCCACCACGCTCGGAGGCCGCGTCCTCGACCGACGTCGATGACGCGCGCCTCATCGAGCGGTCGAGGAGCGACCCCGAGCTCTTCGCAGCGATCTTCGATCGTCATGCCGGCCGGCTGCGCGGATACGTCGCGCGCCGCCTCGGCCCCGACGCCGCCGACGACGTCGTCGCCGACACGTTTCTCATCGCCTTCCGCCGCCGGGCACGCTACGACCTCTCCCGTACGGACGCGGCGCCGTGGCTGTACGGCATCGCGACCAACCTGATCGGCGAGCGGCGCCGGGCCGAGGTACGGATGTACCGCGCGTACGCCCGGTCCGGAGCCGACCCGCTCACCGCCGAGGGCCACGCCCAGCGGGTGGCCGACGCCGTCTCCGCCGAGGCGGAAAGCCCACGCCTGGCCGCCGCGCTCGCGTCGCTGAAGAAACGCGACCGCGACGCGCTGCTCCTCTTCACCTGGGGCGACCTCTCGTACGAGGAGGTCGCCCGCGCGCTCGACGTACCGATCGGCACGGTGCGCTCGCGCCTCAACCGCGCCCGGCGGAAGCTGCGCGCGGCCCTCGGTACCCCGATGACGACGAGTGAGGACTGACCATGAGTGAACTGAACACACTGCGCCGGATGCGGGCATCGCTGGCCGAGCCCGAGCCGATGCGGCTCGCCGCGGTCCGGTCGCGGGTGACCACGCGGTTCGACGAGCGCGGCCCGCGCGTCCGGCTCCCACGCACGGGCGTCCGGATCGTGGCCGTCGGCGCCCTGGCCGTCACGATCGCCGCCGGGGTCACCGTCGCGCAGAACCTCGGGGGCGTCGACGAGAACGGCCACCGCCGTACCGGTATCCCGGGCCTGCCCGCCGGCCCCGTCGCCTCCGCCGCCGAGCTGGCCCATCGGGCCACGGTCAAGGCGGCGAGCGAACCCACCTGGAATCCGCGCCCGGACCAGTGGACCTACGTCAAGGAGATGCTCGCGACCTCCTCCGCCGGCACCGCCGGGTCCCTTGCCGGGCGACCCGACCGGCGCATCACCGCCGAACGCTGGATCCGGGTGGACGGTATGCAACGGGCGGCCAGGGAGAACGGCGGACGGCTCGAATCCAGGCCGACCACGCCGATGGATCGCTCGGCCGTACCGCGCACCGACTACACCTACCTCCGGTCGCTGCCCACCGACCCGAAGGCACTATTGGCCCTCGTCTACAAGGAGTCCGCGTCCTTCCCGCTGAGCCGGGACACCGCAGCGTTCACCGTGATCCAGGATCTGATAAGGAACAGCGTCCTGCCGCCGAAGCTACGTGCGGCACTGTACGGCGCGCTGGCCGCGATCCCGGGCGTGCACTTCGCCAAGGACGTGACCGACGTGGCCGGACGCCACGGCGTGGCCCTCTACCGGATCGACGAGGGCTACCTGCGCACCGACGTCATCATCGACCCGACCACGTACGCCTACCTCGGGCACCGCGCCATCGCCGTGAAGGACCAC
The DNA here is from genome assembly GCF_039542055.1 of Actinoallomurus vinaceus. NCBI lineage: Bacteria > Bacillati > Actinomycetota > Actinomycetes > Streptosporangiales > Thermomonosporaceae > Actinoallomurus > Actinoallomurus vinaceus. The sequence continues at coordinate 28,809 of NZ_BAABHK010000016.1, read as the reverse complement.
ACGTCGACGGGCGGCGACGGCACGGCGCACTTCGCGAAGGGCCAGATCCTCGGCTGGTCCGCCCAGCTGGCCACCGCGATCGTCGACCGGCAGGGAGCCCACCGATGAGAATCAGACGCTGATCCACGCGTACGGGATAACACGCTGACGGAGGAGAGAGGCCCCGCCCCGGTGCCCGTACGGCCCGGGGCGGGGCCCTCTGGCGTAGGCGTGTCAGCAGGATATGGTCCGGCCAGATCTCTTTTATGGGGCGTATGGCACGTTGGGCCGATGGTTTTCTCGGTACGGTCAGAAACATCTTGATCACGATTGGTCTACCGTCAGTACGCCGAATTCCGACGGATCCGGCGGCACCATTCCCGGCTCTCGATCAGCGGATGCCGGAGGAAACCATTGCTGCCTTTCGCGAGAAGCAGAGATGAGCGAGAGATTCGAAAGACCTGAAACAGCAGGGGTTCCAGCGAGCGCAGGAGCCTATTCCGGTGCCGCCACCGGTCCCGAGGACGTCGGCCGACTCGCCGCACAGAGGGGATTCGGCCGCCTGATCGACGTTCGTCGGGAGATCTCGATGACCGGCGCGCTGGTCATGGGCATTGGAACCGCGGTCGGATCGGGAGTCGCGATGTGGCTGCTCTCGCTGATCCCCGGCGCCACGTCGATGTTCTCGTGGGTCCACTCGGTGGCGCGGATCTTCGCCCTCGTGTTCTTCTTCGCGATGGTCTGGGGCATCGTTATGGCGGTGCGCGGGCTGTTGGTCGGGTCGCGGGCCTGTTTTCTGTTCGAGGGTGGGCTCATCGCCAAGCGCAGGACCGGGCCGGTCGCGGTCGCGTGGCCGGAGATCACCGCGCTGAAGACCGTCTACCGGCGGAACCAGGGCAACGAAGGAAAAGTCGCCGGCTATCGGGTCGAGACGCCAAACGGCACGGCGTTCGCCGTTCCGCTCGTCCTGGTCGACGGACGGGACGCCTTCATTGACCGGATCGTCGGCCACGTACGCGCCCTCGGGCGCCCCATCGAATGAGCAGACGAGATGACAGAGCAACAGCCCGGCGCCGTGCCGCCCTCACCGGACCCTTCATCGCCCCAGCCCGCGGCCCCGTACCAGGGTCCCCCGCCACAGGGCGGCGGCTACCAGGCGCCGTATCAGAATCCCCCGAATCAGGGGCCGTCTTTCCAGAACCCGCCGGACCAGGGTGTTCCCTACCAGGCTCCGCCCCAGAACCCGCCCTACCAGGCTCCGTACCAGAACCCGCCCTACCAGGCGCCGAGCCAGGGCGCGCCGTATCAAGGGGTCAGCGACGGGCAGCGCAGGATCTGGGAGACCAAAGGCAAGCGCGGCATCGGCTTCGGCGTGGCGTGGCTGCTGGCCGGGCTGCTCATCACCGCGATCACGTACTCGAACGCGTCCGGATCCAGCGGCGGGGTCTACATCGTCGCCTGGGGGCCGATGGCGTACGGGGTCTACCGCATCATCGCCGGAGCCCTCATGCTCAACAAGAGCAAACAGTAGCGTCCCGGCCGAGACCGGGTGCCGTCTGACGGCCTCGGCGCGGCGTCAACAGGCGGCCGGCGGACCGAAGAGCTCATCACGGCCGAGCAGTCGATCCGTCGGCCGCCACGCGACGCCCATGCCGCCGCGCCGCAGAGGCGGCTCACATCACGGACGTTCCGCCGCCCGCGTCAGCACGCTCCAGGCGGCCAGCGGGGCCAGCAGCAGGGTCAGGAGGCCGGAGAGGACCAGGCTGGTGTGGACGCCCGTCAGGGCGATCAGCGGGCCGCCCGCGAGCAGGCCGAGCGGGGCGGCGACCGTCGAGCCCGTCGTCCAGAGGGTGACCACCGGCTGCTGCTCGGCGGGGCGGAGGCCCGACTGCAGGAAGCTGTACGCGACGGGGGTGAACGGGGCCCAGATCAGGCCGCCCAGGCCGAAGGCGACCATGGCCGCGGTCTGATTCCCGACGCCGGCCAGCGCGATCGGGCACAGCGCCCACAGCGCGATGATCGCGATGAGCAGCGGGCGCTGCGGGAGGTCGCGGAGCCGGTCGACCAGGCCGGCGCCCGCGAGCGCCCCGACGCCCAGCGCGGTCCAGAGCAGACCCAGGCCGGACGCGCCGGTGTGCAGCGTCCCCCGTACGTACAGCGGCAGGGCCACCTCGATCGGCATGTAGAGGAAGTTGAAGAAGAAGACGACCACGAGGAGGCGCCCTGCCACCGGCCGCCGCCGCAGGATCCGCCACCCCGACTCGCGCTCCGGACCTGTTCCGTCCTCCGCGTGGACGGCCGGCGTCCGCGGCACGCAGCGCAGCAGCGACGCCAGCAGGATCAGCGCCCCGCACGCGTCGGCGAACAGCGCCCAACCGGCACCCGCCCACGCCACCAGGAGCCCGCCGGCCACCGGCCCGATGACGAGCTGCGCGAAGTTGCCGCCCAGCCCGAGGAGACCGTTGACGGCGAACCGGTCCGCGTCACCCACCATCGAGGTGGCCAGGAGCCGGCGGCTGCTGGAGCCCGCCATCCGGCAGGTGCTGCCCAGCAGCAGCCCGCCGACCAGCACGGGCAGCGTGAGCCGGCCCGCCACCGCCAGCACGCCCAGGCCGGTGAGCGTGACGGCGCGCAGCACACAGTCCGCGAACAGCAGCCGCCGCGGCGGCACGGAGAACCGCCCCAGGCTGATGGCCAGGGCGAGCACCGTGGACAGCAGGAACGGCGCGGCCTCCACCATCCCGATCGCGAGCGCCGCGTCCACGGTCCCGTGAACGGCCAGCGTCTGCACGGGCATCGCGACGATCAGCATTCCCGTGCCGGCGTTCGCCAGCAGGTCACCCAGCAGCAGGCCGGCCATCCGCCGGTTGCGCAGCAGGACGTCGCGGTACGAGCTGTTCGCCGCGGCGGCCGCGGTGTCGGCTGCGGTGGACACGTGGCCTCAGCTCGCCGCTTGCTTCACGAGTTCGCCGATCCTCGCCTCGGTGTCGGCGGTCAGCTCGGTCAGGGCGAAGGCGGTCGGCCACATGGTGCCGTCGTCGAGGTTCGCCACATCGTTGAAGCCTAGGGTCGGGTACCTCGACTTGAACTTCTGCGCGCTCTGGAAGAAGCAGAGCACCTTGCCGTCCTTGGCGTACGCGGGCATCCCGTACCAGAGCTTGGGCGAGAGGGCCGGGGCGGCGGCCCTGATGATCTCGTGCAGCCGCTCGGCGATGACACGGTCTGCTTCCGTCATCTCGGCGATCTTCGCGAGCACGTCCTGCTCGCCGTCCGCCTTGGCCTTGCCCGGGCTGCGGCGCGCGGCCGTCTTCAGCTCCTTGGCGTGCTCTTTCATCGCGGCTCGTTCTTCATCGGTGAACCCGTTGAACTTCTCGTCGGCCGCAGTGGGGCTCTTGGCGGTCTGGTTCATGGTTGGAATCTCCTTGTCGGTGAGTCTCGGTGGGGACGGCCGCCTTGGAAAGGCGACCGTCGTGGCGGCGGCTTCTCCGGCTTCGCTTAGAATCTCGCGGCGATGAGGCTGAGAGATTCCGGCCCCGGGCGGCGGGTCATGCGGGACCGGCACCCCTCATCCCCAGGCGCCGGCGATCTGCCGGGTCGTGGCGTTGAGCCGGTTGAACAGGTTGGTGACGCCGATCATCAGGACGATCGCGGCCAGCTGCTTCTCGTCGTAGTAGGTGGCAGCCGTGTCCCAGACCTCGTCGCTCACCGCGTCGGGACGGTCGGCCAGCCGCGTCGCGGCCTCGGCCAGCGCGAGCGCCGCCCGCTCCTCCTCGCTGAAGTACGGGGTCTCCCTCCATGCGGCGACCGTGGCAAGCCGCTCGTCGCTCACTCCGGCCTTCCGGGCCGTCTTGGCGCCGGCGTCGACGCAGGCGCTGCAGCCGTTGATCTGGCTGACCCGCAGGTGCACCAGCTCCAGCGTCTGCCCGTCCACGCCGCCGGAGTGCACGGCCTTGAAGATCTCCTGGATGGGCTGCATCGCGCCGGACAGGACGAAGGCGGGGTTCTGCATACGGGACTGCATCTCGGATCTCTCCCTCTTTCGGGCCGGTGCCCCGTTCCCCCGGGGCGTGACTCCATCACAGCCGGGCGGGCTCGCCCTGACGATGGCGATGGGACACCGTGGGACAGCTGAAACGGCCTTGACCAGCGGCGACTCGACCGGGAAAGATTCCGCCGAAGCGGGACAGGGAGGCAGGGGAACGGTGGTCGCACAACAGGGGACGGCGAAGGCCGTCCCGCAGGACGAGCTGGCCGCCCGCCTGCGCCTGCTCCAGGAGCTGTCCGGGCGCGGCGTACGGGCCCTCGCGCGGGACACGGGCCTCAGCTCGTCGTCGCTGTCGCGCTACCTCGGCGGCCAGACGGTGCCGCCCTGGACGGCGGTGATCGCGCTCTGCCGCCTCGTCAAGCGCGACCCCCGCCCGCTGCGCCCCCTGTGGGAACGGGCCTCGGACCCCCTGCCGGCGCCTCCGAAGACCAGCCGCCAGGTCCAGCCCCCGTCGCCGCCCGCCGACGCCCCGCGCCCTCCCCGCAACGATCTGCCGCGCGACGTGCCCGACTTCACCGGGCGCGAGGCCCAGTTCGCCGCCGTACTCACCGCGGTGGACGACAGCCGGGTGGTCGCCGTGGACGGCATGGCGGGCGTCGGCAAGACCTGTCTGGCAGTGCACGCCGCGCACCGGCTCGCCGCCGACTATCCGGACGCCCAGCTCTATGTGGACCTGCACGGGTTCACCGAGGGGCGGCAACCGCTCGATCCCGACCGCGCGCTGCGGACGTTGCTCGCCGCGCTCGACACCCCCTCCGAGAAGATCCCGCAGGAGGGTGGCATCGAGCCGCTGGCCGCCTGCTGGCGCTCGGAACTGGCCCACCGGCGAGCCGTCGTGGTCCTCGACAACGCCGCCGACGCCGACCAGGTCCGCCCGCTGCTGCCCGGCGCAGGCCCCACCGTCGCCCTGATCACCAGCCGCAACCGGCTGCTGGGCCTGGACGAGGTGCCCCCGGTGTCGCTGGACGTGCTGACCCCGGAGGAGAGCGCCGAGCTGCTGGCCCGTGCCAGCGGCGACCCGGGCGGATCCGACAGCCGGTTGGGCCGCGACCCGGATTCCGCCGCCGAGGTGCTGCGGCTGTGCGGCCATCTGCCGCTGGCCCTGCGGCTGGCCGCAGCGCGGCTGCGGCACCGGCCGGGCTGGACCGTGGGCATCCTCGTCGAGCGGATGGCGGAAGGCGCCACCGAGTTCGACACGGCGTTCGCCATGTCCGTACGACAACTGGACCGGGCGCAGCGCCGCTTCTTCCGGTTGCTGGGCCTGCTGCCCGGCTCGACCTTCGACGAGTACGTGGCGGCGGCACTGGCGGACACACCGCTGCGCAGCGCCCGGGCGATGCTGGAGGACCTGCTCGACGCGCACCTCGTCCAGCAGCCGGCGGCCGGCCGCTACCGGTTGCACGACCTGGTGCACCAGCACGCGCGCCGGGCCGCCGCCGAGCAGGACTCACCGGCGGAGCTGGAGCAGGCGCTGGGCCGGGTGCTCGACTACTACGTGCACGCGGCGGCCGCCGCCGACGCCGCGATGTCGTACCTGTCCCCCATCCGGGAGGTCTCCGCGGGCCGGCCGCCGGCCGAGCTGCCGACGTTCACCCACAAGCACGCGGCACTCTTCTGGTTCGCCACGGAGTACACCAACCTGATGGCCGTCTTCGACGCGGCGGTCGCCGCCGGAGCCGACGTACACGTGTGCGAGCTGCCGCGTTTCATGCGGGCCTTCTTCGCGCGGCGCTGCGGCACGACGCACCTCAACGTCCTCTTCGAGAGGTCACTGGTCGCCGCGCAGCGCCTGGGCGATCCGCTGCAGCTGGCCGAGGCGCACAGCGACCTGGGCTTCGCCCGCTACAACGCGGGCCGGATGGCGGAGGCCGACGCCGCGTACGAGGCGGCGGCACCGCTGGTGTCCGACGTCGGGGACACCCTGTCGGAGGCCGAGCTGACCATGCGCCGCGGCTACCTCAGGTGGGACGAGGGGTACGTCGAGGAGCCGCTCGAACTCTTCCGGCTGGCCGGGAAGCTGTACGCGGACGCCGGCTGCCCGATGGGCACGGTCCACGCGACCGCGTGCGAGGCCTGGGCGATGCTGCAGCTTGGGCACCGCGAGGAGGCGGCGCGGCTGGCCCGCAGGGCACTGGACGTCCCGCACGCCGACCCCGCATGGCCGCCCGCGCTGACGGCCCGGATCACCCTCGGCGTGGCCATCGCCCATGAGGAACCCGACGAGGCCGCGGAGCACCTGCGGCGGGCGCTGGCGCTGGCGCGCGAGGACGGACACAAGCACAACGAGGCCTGGTGCCTCAACTGCCTGGGCGTCGCGCTGCGGCAGATGGGCCGGTACGAGGAGGCGCTGGCCAGCCATCGGCAGGCGTTCGCGCTGCTGGACGAGCTGTTCGAGGAACACTGGAAGATCCATTTCCTCAACGGCTACGCCGAGACCTGCCGGCTGGCGGGCCTCCCCGAGGAGGCCCTGCGGCTGCACCGGCAGGCGCTGGAGCTGGCCCCGAAGCTGGGCTACCGGTACGCGGAGGCACTCGCCCACGAAGGGATCGCGGCCGTACTCGACGAGACGGACCCGCCGGCCGCCGCCGAGCACCGCGCGGCAGGGCAGGCCATCCTGCAGGAGCTCAAACCGGGGACCTGAGCAACCGTGTGGTGACGCCGGGCCGCGCGGAGGTCGGCCTGCACCGGCGGGGACGCATGGACATCCGATCCAAGATCATGGGCAGGGGCCTGGGATCGACACGATGGGGTCGGCCGGGCCGGGTGCCTTGGTCGGTGCGTCGGGCGGCAGGTTCAGGCAGAAGGTCTTGCCGTCGGCCAGCGTCAGAGAGACGAAGTCAGGATCGGTGGGAAACGTCACCGTGGCACCGGGCTCGACGGAGGCGGCGACCTGCCCGGCGAGCGTGCGCGGTCTCCGGTCCTGTTTGAAGCTCAGCTGCAGGATCTTCTGCGTGATGTCGTTCGCCGTCGCCATGTCGCCGCCGCCGCTCGCCTGGGCCGGTACCGAGGCGGACGCCTGGGCCGCCTGGTCGGCTCGGTGCTGATCGGCGCTCTGGTGGTGAACGAAGGCCACCAGACCTCCGGTCAGCGCGAAGATCGCCAGTGCGCCGACCACCCAGCCCATCCGTTCGGCGGAATAGGCGGCATCGCTCGGCTCAACGGCATCCGGATCGCGGTAGCGCCAAGCGGTGAACGACCACCAGCGCTTTCTCGGGTCGATCAGGGCGACCAGCAGCATGGCGACCCCGAGGGTCACTCCTGCGGCTACCGGTATGCCGAGACCGACGTTCGCCCCCGGATAGCCACCGGGTGGGACATAAGCCGTGATCTGCTGCCGCATGGCGGGACACTACCCAGACGGCAGGCCGCGGCCGTCACCGGCTTGGTCGCCGCGTGGTCCACGACTGGTCCGACATTGGTTCGAAGCCTGGTGCCTGGTGTCCTGGCCGAGTCAGGCTCGTGCCCGCATCGCCCCAACAGGGTGGTCGCTCGGCTTCCGGGACTGATCGCGACCGCCAGGGCGAGCGACTCGGATCCGGCCCGGATCTGGAGTTCCGCAAGTATGGAGTGGAAGGTGCGAGCGCGGCATGACAAAAGCGATCAAAGGCCGGCGCCTGGGAGCCATCCTCGGTGGCACGCTATTGCTGGGTCTCTCGTTCTTCTCACCCGGCTCTTCGGCCGCAGCCGCGACCGGCGGGTGTAACCCGCACATCAAGGTCAACGGATGGGACGTCGGCGTCTGCATCAGCGACCGCGGCACATCATCCCCGAGGCGGGTGTTTCCCGACGTCTACCTCAATCAAGTCGGCTCTGTGCCGAGCAACTGCACGATGTACATCGAGCTATGGAGTGACGACGGACTCGAGCTCGCGCGCGATGATGGTCACCCATGCGTCGCACGACAGGCGTCGTACCAATACACCAGCGGAGGCGGTCTCGTCAGCCTGAACATAGACCAGTGCTACCGAGGGCTGCACACTCACGCTTTCTACTACATCGGTTCAACGGTCCACATCGGCGACAGCCCGCACATCGACTATGGATGCTGATTCGCACGGCCCGATTGCCGACGGCTGTTCGGTGGTCGGCGGGGGCCGCTTGGTAGCCGGTGCCCGCCACGGCCTCGGCGGGGACCGGCTACCAGGCGACGTCGGCGACACCGACGAGCAGGGGTTGGTCGTTCTCCGCCCAGATCTGCATGCCGATCGTTGTCACGTGGTCCACGGCCGGTACCGTCCACACGACCGTCGACCAGCCGCCCTTATCGGGCAAGGGGGACTCGGTCTGCTGGGTACCGGCCCCTTGGTTCTCCACCGCCCAATGATTGGCTCCACGGGAGTCGTGGACCAGGAAGCTGACGCCGCCCTCTTGCGGGCCGGGCACCCACAGGTGGAGCGTCACTTTCATGCCGGCGCGCAAGGTTTCCAGGCCGTGCGAGATCCCCACGGCCGAATAGCCCTTCGACGCCGACGCACCCGTGACGGTGACCAATTCCGCGGGATGGTCGTGGTAGGTGATGCTCGTCGTCCTTTGGAGCCGGGCCACCTGCGGTCCGTAGAGCACCCACCACCGGTTGGCGCCGTTTGCGAAGTTCATCCGGAGTCGGGGTGCCGGGCCTGTGGTCTTACGTGCCAGAGCGAGTCCTCCTGCCGCCAGCAACAGCAGCACCACGATCAACACCAAGCGCCGTCGCCACCGCTTCGGCGTCGAAGGCCCGGCCGGCCGTACCGGCTCGACCTCGGCAGCGGACGGCGTGAGCTCGGACTCGGCGGTGGGCGCCGCCGAGTCCGGTGCGTGGACGAGCAGGTGCGCCGCTTCGGTCTCGGCGAGTTCGGCGAGCGCCTTCTTGCGAAGGTCGCGGAGTTGACCGCCGGCCACGTGCAATTCCCGCTCGTAGCCGATGACAATGTCCTCGGGCGGGATGCGCCGTCCGTATTCATAGTCGACCAGCGTTCCGTGACCGCTCAGACCTATCCGGCGCGCCAGCTCCCGCAGCGAGATGCCGCCGGCCACGCGGTGACCTCGTAACTCCGCGCCGAGCAGACGGGCGGACTCGTTGTCCTTCCGAGAACCCGCCACAGCAAGCCCCCCGAGGAGTCGTCGACCGGAACCACAACCAGAGTCACGCTAATTGATCACGATGGTAAAGACCAGATCCGCACAGTGGCGATGCGAGACACCGGCCTACGCCGGTGTGAGGAGGATTCGATGGATCCGGTGCTGAAGACAGCGGGCACGGCGATCGTCGGCGCGATGGCGACCGACATGTGGCAACAGGCGCGAACGTCCGTTGTGCGACTGTGGCGGCGGGCCGACTCGGCGCACGCCGACGCCGTGGCGAACGAACTCGAAGAGGTCCGCGCGCGCATGCTGGCCGCACGTTCGGACGGCGACGACGACACCGAGCAGGCCCTTGCCGGCCTGTGGCGGCTGCGCCTGCAGGACCTGGTCCGTCAGGATCCGTCGCTGGCGGACGAGTTGCGGCGGGTCGTCGATGAGGAGCTGCTGCCCACGCTTGGCCCGGCTGAACGGGCGCGCACCGTCCTGATGTACGGGACGGCCTCCGGCCACGGGCGCGTCTACCAGTCCGCCAGGGACCAGCACATCAACCAACGATGAGCAGGGACCGCTCCGAGAACGGCGGTGAGCCGCCGGTCATCCGCATGAACGCCGTGGCGACCGACCACGCCACCATCTACCAGGCCGCGGGCGACATCCGCATGGAACCGCCCGCGTACCGCCTGGAACCGCTCCGGACGGAACCGCACGCGCTCGGCCCGGACGAGGCGCGCCTCCGGCCGAGCGGACTCCTGGCCGCCCGCCGACGAGTGGTCGACTTCACGGGGCGCACCGCGCAGCTTCGCCGGCTGACCGGCTGGCGGGACGGTCCTGAGCGGGCCGCCGTACGCCTCGTCAGCGGCGCGGCCGGACAGGGAAAGACGCGGCTGGCGGACCGGTTCGCCCACGCGTCGGCCGAGGCGGGCTGGCAGGTGCGCGCCGCGCGTGGCGGCCGTGCGTCGTCCCGGCACCGCGAGCGCACGCCCGCAGCGGATGAGAGCGCGGACCGGCTTCTCGTTCTCGTCGACTACGCCGAACGCTGGATCCTCGACGACCTCATCGGCATGATCGATGACCTGGCCGGGCAGGAGTGGAGCCGCGTACGGGTCCTGATGCTGGCCCGGCCCGCCGGTCTGTGGTGGTCCGGCCTGTCGCATCGGCTGGAGAACGACCTCGACGTGTCGGCCGAGGTCATGCCGTTGCCCGTGCTCGCGGCGTCACCCGAGGAGCGCCTGGCCGCCTTCACCCGGGCGCGTGACCGCTTCGCCGAGGTGATGGGCGTTCCCGACGCGGATACGGTGCGTCCGCCGGACGGGGTGGCCGACGATGAGGCGTACGGCGTGGCGCTCACCGTCCACATGGCGGCGCTGGCCGCCGTCGACGCGCATGTGCACGCTGAGACCGCTCCGGACGATCCCTCCCGGCTCTCCGCGTACCTCCTCGACCGGGAATCCGACTACTGGCGCGAACTGCACGCCCACACCGATGGCCTGCCGACCGTCGACGTCCACACGATGGGCCGTACGGTCTTCAGCGCGTCGCTCACCGGCCCGCTCGGCCACGCCGAGGGTACGGCGGTCGTCGAACGGGCGGTCCTGGCCCGTGAGCCCGTGGCCGTACAGCGGATCCTGGACGCGCACGCGCACTGTTACCCGCCGCAGGATCAGGCCACCGTGCTGGAGCCGCTGTACCCCGACCGGATGGCCGAGGACTTCATCGCGCTGCGCATCCCCGGCCACGCGCTCGGGTTCGGGTCGGACGCCTGGACGACGACGGCGCTGCCCGCCTTGCTGGCGGCCGGGACGGACGACGACACGCCGCCGTACGCCCGGCAGGCGGTCACCGTCCTCATCGAGGCCGCCGCCCGGTGGGAGCACGTCGCCCGGACGCAGCTGTATCCGCTGTTGCGCGAGCGCCCCCGGCTGGCCTTGGCCGCCGGAGGCGCCGCCCTCGTCACCCTCGCCGGGCTGCCGCACCTGGACCTGGCCGTCCTCGAGGCGATCGAACCGCACCTGCCCGAACACCACGTGGATTTCGATCTCGCCGCCCTGGCCTGCGCCGAGCGCCTGACCGAACACCGCCTCGCCGTGACGAAGGACGTCGCCGAACGGGCGAAACTGCATCGGGACCTCGGTATCCGCGAGGGCGTCGCCGGCCTGCGCGACCGGGCTCTGACGAACTTCGAGCGGTCGGCGGAGCTGTTCCGCGAGCTCCCGGAGCCGCGGGCCGCCACGATGCGCGCCGACCACGCGTGGGCGCTGCTCAACCTGGGCATCGCGCTGACGCATGAGGGACGGCACGCGGACGCGTACACCTCGCTGCGGCAGGCGGTGAACCTGATGGCGGCGGCGACCGCTGATCCCGTCGCCGCCGGGGAAGGTCTGGCCACCAGCCTGGACACGCTCCAGGTCACCATGGCGCACATGGGGCGGCGCCGGGAGGCGCTGAAGTTGGCGTATCTGGTCGTGGAGGCCTGGGAGACGCTGCCGAAGAAGAGTGCGGAGTCGTACGCGCGACTCGGCCGGGCCTACCTGAACCTGGGAAACCGCCTGGCCGGCCAGGGTTCGCACTCGCAGGCGAAGGCCGCGACGAGGGACGGCCTGGAGATCTTCCGCCGCCTCGCCGCCGACGATCCGGACGCCTTCACGCCGGACCTGGCCCGTGCGCTCGTCAACTGGTCCGCGGACCTGATCCGTGCGAATGAGAGGACCAAGGCACTCGAAACGGCAGAGGAGGCCGTACGGCTGTACCGGGCGATGGCCGAGACGAACCTGCCCGCGTTCCAGGTCGACCTGGCGAAGTCTCTGGTCAATCTGGGGGCGATGCGCGGCCTCCTTCGGCTTTACCGGGCCGCACGTGACCGCACCGCCGAGGCCCTGTCCGTACTCGGGAAGCCGCCCGCGTCCGCGTCGGCCGCGTACCGCGCGGTGCGTGCCGTCGCCTTGGCCAAGCTCGCGTTCTGGCACGCTCATCTGGACAACGCCGAGGACGCCGCCGCGTACGTCCGCGAGGCGATCGACCTGAGCCGGACACTGAAGCGGACCGACTCCGTGGACGACCGCGACCACGTCGCCGGCGCGCTGATGCCGACCGGCTACATGCTCGCCGTTCTCGGGCGGCCGGACGAGGCGCTGCTCGCCATGGAGGCGAGCGCGGACATGTACCGCGAGCTCGCCACGGCGGACGAATCATTCAAGGCATGGGCGGTGAGGGCCGCAGACTCCCTCGCGACGGCCCGAAGGATGAGCCCGGCGGACTACGGCGCGATGATGGTCGGGCTGCGTCCCGAGTTGGAGGACGCGATCGGGCCGATCGGCGACCTGCCCGACGCGGCGCTGGCCCCGGACACGCCGCCTCTCTCCCCCGCGCCACCGATGAAGCGCGTCCAGCCCAGGAAGCAGTCCCGTCGATGGCGACGTAAGCCCTGAGACAGGGACCCGGGACCGGGCCAAAGGTGCCCGATGACTGGTGCTGTCAAGTTCGACTTCCGGATAGCCGCGATCACCGGTATGAAGGTAGCGGCGGGGAGGAGGTCGACCGGTGGGCCTGACGGCGCTGCAGACCGGGGATCCGTTACGGATCGGACGTTACCGGCTGGTTTGCCGACTCGGGTCGGGCGGGATGGGCACCGTCTACCTGGCTCGTGGGGCGCGCGGCACCGATGTGGCGGTCAAGGTGATGCGCGCCGAGGTGGTCGGCAATCCGACGATCCGCGCCCGGTTCGCCCGGGAGGTGCAGGCGCTGACTCGGATTCAGAGCCCGTGCATCGCCCGGGTCCTGGCGGCCGACCTGGCGGCGGACACCCCGTACCTCGTCACCGAGTACATCCCGGGGCCGACGCTCGCCGAGCACGTGGCCGCCGCCGGGCCGCTCCCGCCGCCGCTGCTGCGTACCCTCGCGATCGGGCTCGCAGCCGCACTGCCCGTGATTCACCGGGCCGGCGTGGTGCACCGCGACCTGAAGCCGTCGAACGTGATCCTGGCGGCCGACGGGCCGAAGGTCATCGACTTCGGCATCGCCGTGCCCGAAGGGGCGACGGCGCTGACCGAGAGCGGCGCGTTCATCGGCACGCCCGGTTTCATGGCGCCCGAGCAGGTGCGCGGCGCGGCGGGCGCGGCCGCCGACGTGTTCAACTGGGGGCTGACCGTGGCCTACGCGGCGACCGGCCGCCCACCGTTCGGCACCGGCAGCCTCGATGTGGTCTCCTACCGGATCCAGCACGACCAGGCCGACCTGTCCGGCGTACCGCCGGAGGTCGCCGGGTTGGTGGCGGCGGCGTTGGAGAAGGATCCGGCCGCCCGGCCCACCGCCGAGCGGCTCCTGAGGCTGCTGGTCGCGCCGGACGCCCGCGCCCCGCTGGACGCCGCCACCGCGCTGCTGTTGGGTACGTGGTCGTACCGCAGCCCGCTGCCACCGCCGAAGCGGCCCCGCCCGCCGCGCCGCCTCGGCCGCATGCTCGCGCCGGTGGGCGCCGCAGTGGTGGTGGCGGCGTTGGCCGCCATGCTCCTGTTGCTCCGCGATGGCAGGGGCGGCGGTCCGGCGCACGCGGGCGGCGCCACCCCGACGGCGTCCACCGCGGTGAAGGGCTACGCTCCTTGGTCCGGCGCTGACCTGGCCACCGGCGAGACCGCCGAGAAGATTACCTCCGGCTCGTGCTTCGTCCAGTCGGTGGCCGTCCAACGGGCAGACGCCTTCCGCTGCCTGGACGGCAACGACATCCACGACCCGTGCTTCGCCACCGATGCCCTCGACAAGGTCGCCTGCCCGGTGTCGGAGAACCCGTATCGCGTCATCGTCCTCACCCTGGCGCGGCCTCCGACGCGGCCGATCATCACGACGCCGGCAGAGCCCGATCCGTGGCTGCTGGTCCTGCGGGACGGCGCGCGCTGCGTCCCCAACACCGGGCAGGCGCCGTGGGTCGGCAACGATCGCGCCAACTACTACTGCAACACGGGCGGAACGGTCTATGGCTTCCTCGACCGCACCCGCCAGCCGTGGCAGATCCGCTACCTGCCGAAGGGTTCCAACGCCATCACCACAGTGCCCGTGCTCACCGCGTGGACCTGAGGGGTATCGCACCCAGGGTGCGCCGGAAGCGTAGACGAGGTACACGGCTCGGTTGGCCTGATCGACGCGATAGCGTACGCGGCCGCCGGCGGACCGAAGAACACGAACTCGGCGCCTACGGTCTGCCGGTCGAGGCGAGGTGACCGTGGGATCTCACGGCTGACCGGTGGTGGCCCTCAGCCGGAGTTAGCGATGAGCAATCCAAGGGCCGCCGCGGCCAGGATCGCGACGAAGATGACGACGGCGCGTACATCGCCTCGCCTTCCGCCGCCCGCACTGACGATGGGAAAGCCTGGACCGCCGTTGCCGTCGGCGCCGTGATGGTGATGGTGATGGCCGCCGAACCCGCCATGGTGGTGACCACCGAACCCGCCGTGGTGACCTCCGCTGTACCCGCCGCCGTCGTGTGACATCGCGTGGCTCCTTCCCGTTTCGGATTGGACGCCGCGACGATCGGCAGAGTTCCCCGTCCACATTCGATGAATCGCCCCACCGCGGACCGCTCGCACACAAAGCGGCTTCGTGATCTCCGCTCACCTGCGGGAATGCCCCCTGGAGGCTCACTTTGTGTGCGTACGGGTTCGACTGTGATCCGCGCTCGGGCGGCGTTCGAAGGTAGCGCGGACGGTCTTGCCGGTCGGGGTGGGGTGGATGGTGACGCGGGCGAGTTCTTCGGCGATCCACAGGCCGAAGTGGCCGACCTCGCCGGGAAGGTCCTGGATGGGCAGGTCGGGTGAGGTGTCGGTGACGTCGAGGATGACGGTCGGCTCGGGCTCGGTCCGTACGGTGACGGTGAGGGTGACCGGGGGTGCGCCGTGGGCGATGGCGTTGGTGACCAGTTCGCTGGTGACCAGGACGGCGTCATCGACCAGGTCGGTGTGCCGGCCGGTCAGTACGGTGCCGACCAGGGCGCGGGCGGTGATGACGGCCGCAGGGTCCTCGTCCAGGCGGCAGGACCACTGCCGCTGCGGGGCCCGGGTGTCGTTCTCGGCGAACATGGCGTACCTCCGTGGGGGCGAAGGCCGTGACGACCGGGTGCGCGGCCGTCGCGGCAGGGTTTGTCAGCGACCGGGGCAGCCGAGAACCCGGATGATGCGGGCGGTGGCGATGTCGAGGTTGTCGACATGGGCGATCCGGACCCCGAACGACCAGCGGAACCACCACAGCCCCGCCCGATCGGGCCCCACGGTGATGTCGTCGTTCAGCGGCGGAGCGGACGGGTTCACCACCCGCACTAATCCAGCCTCACCCGCCGAGGGGATAACCCGCGCATGCCACCCTTCGCTCCGCAGCCGCTCCGCGAGCGCTTCGAGGTAGGCGTCCCCGCCCGGAACCCGGTTATCCACATTTGCCCCCGCTCCGTAGTTGAGTCGTGACACTATGTGTTCGATCGCACGCTAGACCAAGAACCGTGATCTCACAAGTGAAGGGGCCACAATGAGTGCGTCACTCGTACTGCGACGTCGACTCGCTGGAGAGCTGCGAAGCTTGCGCCTGCAAGCCGGCCTCTCGCAAGAGGAGGTCGCGACGTACCTGGACGCCTCCGCCTACAAGATCGTCCGGATCGAGAATGCGCAGAGTTCGATCGGCATCAGCGACCTACGCCAGTTGCTGACCCTCTACAAGGTCGACGCGGAGACCCGCGAGCGCCTTATCGACCTCGGACGCAACGCGCGAAAGCGCGGCGGATGGTGGTCCTCCTACCGCGACGTCCTCCCCGGCCCATACGTCCAACTCGAAGCCGAAGCATCGCTGATCAGCAACTACCAGCCGAGCATCATGCCCGGCCTCCTCCAGACCGAGCAGTACGCACGCGCCGTCATCCGCGCGTCCAGCCGGACGATCACGCCCGAGGAGGTCGACAGACGAGTCGCGGTGCGATTGAAACGGCAAGAGCGCCTTAGGGATCCCGAACACCCGCTGGAGCTCAACGCGCTCATCGACGAGGCGACGCTGCGCCGGCAGGCCGGAAGCGCCGAGGTA
The DNA here is from genome assembly GCF_039542055.1 of Actinoallomurus vinaceus. Classification (NCBI taxonomy): domain Bacteria; kingdom Bacillati; phylum Actinomycetota; class Actinomycetes; order Streptosporangiales; family Thermomonosporaceae; genus Actinoallomurus; species Actinoallomurus vinaceus. The sequence goes on along the minus strand of NZ_BAABHK010000016.1, from coordinate 12,677 downwards.
ATGGTCACGCAGCTCGAGGCCCTGATGGAGGCGACCGCACTACCGAGCGTCAGCCTGCGCGTTCTTCCGTACGGTGCAGGGATCTACCCAGGGATCGGCTACCCGTTCGTCATCCTGTCGTTCCCTGAGCCCGTCGACCCGGACGTCGTCTTCTGCGAGGGTCATGCGGGCGAGCGGTACTTCCACGATGCTCAGGAGGTGACCGGCTTCCGCGCGGACTTCCTGAACATGACTAAGACCTCCCTGGACCAGCAAGCCTCGCTTACTCTGATCAAAAGGACGATCAGGGAGATACGAACATAATGGCTGGCGTCTCTTGCTTCACCTGGAGAAAAAGCAGTAAGTCAGACACCAAGGGTGATCAGTGTGTCGAGGTCGCCATGGTGATACCTCGGGACCTCACCGAGCGCCCGCGAGGGTAGGGAGCCGCCGGTTCTGAGCGACCGAGAGCCCCTCTCCTCCTGGCACGTGTCCGTACCGCCGGAAGCGAGGGGCTCGGGCTGATCAACCGCTCAGGAGGAGGACCGGGTCCAGAGGTCGCCCTTGGCTTTCGGGTTGCACTTGACTACGAGCAGGTAGTCATCGTGGTTGAGGGCGAGGCACTTGTTCGTCGCCAGGCTGACCAGCGACATTTTGTGAGTAGCGATCTTGGCCCACTTCCACCGCTGCGTCTTGTCCTTGTAGCTGCACTTCTTGGAGATGGCGAACTGGCTGTTCCTGAGGGCCAGGCAGTTGCCGGGGCTGATCAGGCTGTGGAGCGACTTGTCGTTGTCGAGGATCCACAGCTGGTGCTTGATGTCCTTGGTGTTGCCTTTGTGGCACGTGATCCGGCGGATGGCCTGGTTGCCCGCCTTCGTCTTCGTGTCCAGGCACTTGCCCGACGCCACGTTCCTGTACTGATAAGAGGGTATCTGCACGTGGACGTCGGAGGCGGGAGCGGCCGATGCGGCGGAGGCCGCTCCGACGAGCATCGTCCCGGCGGCGGCCACGGCGAAGGTCACCCGTTTGAAGTTCACTGGATTTCCCTTCGGAACCTCCGGAGGCGCACGACCACCCGGAGCTTGATCATTTTCGGGGGATCGTAGCCGGGGCATCCACGTAAGTAACGGCCTTACCTGGGAAATGGGACTACAGGCCTATGCAGGGATGATGCGCTACAGTCCCCCGCACTAATTCCGCACGAGCCGTCCGCCCCACGAACCACGGCCCTTCCGCCGCGTCAGGGGCCCTCGCCCGGCAGGGGCCGATCTTCAATCGGCGGAGATCGGCCAGTACGGTGGAGGCGGTTTTCCTTCGTGGGCCGACGCGGCCCGGCTCGGGAGTGATCGGGTGGCTTACCGGTGCGGGGCACCGCAGGTGGTGTCGGTCGTCGGGGCGTTGTTGCTCGTCGGAGTGCTGAGCGGTTGCGGGTCCGGTTCGTCGTCGAAGAGCGCGGAGCCGCCCAGGGCCGCCAAGGCGGCGAGGACGGCCCCGGCGTCGCGTGCTCCGGCGGTCGCGATGCCGACGGGTCCCGCGGCGCACTTCACCGTTGCCCGCCGTACGTCGGCCGGGCCGGTGCTGATGACGCGGCTGAAAGGGCTCAAGTCCGGATGGACCGGGAAGGTCTGGGTCTGGCTGCCGCCGCAGTACAACGATCCGCAGTACGCCAGGACCGGCTTTCCGGTGGTCATCCTCCATACGGGCGGCAACGGCTCCGGCTACAACTACTGGTCCAATCCGAAGGTGCTGCCGGCCCAGGAGGACGACGTGAGGTTGGCCGGTGCGGGCAAGGCCCATCCGTTCATCATGGTGATGCCCGCCCTGCAGCCGTCGTCGCACCAGGACACCGAGTGCAGTGACATCCCAGGCCACCCGAAGATGGGCACCTGGATGGGCGAGGATGTTCCAGCGTTCATCCGCGCGAACTTCCGTACGCTGAAGAGCCGCGACGGCTGGGGAACGGCCGGGGCGTCGTCCGGGGCCTTCTGCGCCGTGAAGCTGGCCGCCGAGCACCCCGGCGATTTCAAGGCCGTCGTCTCGTGGGGCGGCTATTTCCAGCCCGACACCGATCTGCACTGGTCGGCGAAAGGGCGCCGGGCCAACAGCCCGGACCTGATGCTCGAGAGGACCCGGCCCGACCTCCGGTTGCTGCTCATCGCCGGCGGTTCTCCACAGTCCCGCGATGAGGTGCACCGGATGAACGCGCTGGTGAAGCTGCTCCAGCCGCCCACCGTCGCCACCACCTACATCCAGCCGAACGGCGAGCACTTCACCAAGGACCTGAAGAAGCTGGTCCCGATGATCCTGGAGTTCCTGTCCGCGAATATGCGGGGACCGACGAACGGCTAGGGGTAACTGGCCGGTTTTCGCCATATGACCACTCTTGTTGAAAAGCCCGTACGCACATAAGCTCGGGCCGACCTTGATCCGGGACACGCGACGACGCGTGGCCCGCTAGAGGAAGGCCCCCGCCATGTCGTACCGCACCGCCGCCTCCGTCCTGATCGGCACCGGCACGCTCGCCCTCTCGGTCACCCTGATCCCCGCCGCGAGCGCCTCGGCGCCGGCCCCTCACCAGCGGGCCGCACTCGCCACGACCACCCTCTACTACGACGACAGCCAGGCCGCGGAGTTCAAGAGCGCCGTGGTCGCCGGCGCCAACTCCTGGAACGCGAACGTGACGAACGTCCGCCTGGTCGAGGCCACCGCCGGCCAGCGGGCCAACATCAAGATCATCGCCTTCGATGGCTGGCCCCAGTCGACGCTCGGGCCGGTCCGCCCGGGCGGGAGCGCCGGGACGGTGTGGTTCGGCCGGGAGGCGGTGGACGAGGGGTACAACACGATCCGCATCGCGGCGCACGAGCTCGGGCACAGCCTCGGCCTGCCGGACAACAAGCCCGGCCCCTGCTCGTCGCTGATGTCCGGCTCGACCGGCGGCGTCTCGTGCACGAACGCCACCCCCAACGCCTCCGAGCGTGCCGCCGTGGAGCGCAACTACGCGAGCTCGGCGGCGGAGCGCCTCGCCAGTGGCCTTGTAGTCGACGCTCCGTAGCCTGGTCACACCGGGAACGTCACTCCGGTGAGTTCTTCGGAGACGGTCCACAGGCGGCGCTGGACGGCCGTGTCGTGGGACCGCCCGCTGGACTTGACCAGCGTCGGGTTGCCCTTGACCTGGCCGAATCCGTCCGGTCCGTAGTACTGACCGCCCTGCGCCTTCGGGTCCGTCGCGGCCCGGAGGGTGGGCAGTGCGCCCATCGCCGCGCTCTGGGCGAGCAGTGGGCCGAGCGCCGTCGCGAGGGCGCGGACGATCGCCGGTGCGTTGCGCCCCAGGTCGGTGTTGGCGCCGCCCGGGTGGGCGGCCAGCGCGATCGTCTCGCCCGTGCCGGACAACCGGCGTTGCAGTTCGTACGTGAACAGCAGGTTCGCCAGCTTGGACCGGCCGTACGCCGCGACCCGGCTGTAGGACCGCTCCGACTGCAGGTCGTCGAAGTCGATTTCAGACCGGATCCGATGGCCGACGCTGCTGACCGTCACGACGCGGGAGCCGCGCACCGGCAGCATCGCCTCGAGCAGGAGGCCGGTGAGCGCGAAGTGCCCCAGGTGGTTGGTGCCGAACTGCAGCTCGAACCCGTCGCTGGTGGTCCGCTTCGGGGTGTACATCACCCCGGCGTTGTTGATCAGTAGGTCGATCGTCGGGTGGCCGGCGCGCAGCTCGTCCGCCGCGGCGCGGACGGAGTCCAGCGAGGAGAGGTCGAGGCGCCGGACCGTGACGTCCGCGCCGGGAGCGGCGTCGGCGATCCGGGCGGCGGCCTGCTTGCCCTTGTCCACGTCCCGTACCGCCAGAACCACCGACGCCCCCCGTACGGCGAGGGCCTTGGCGGTCTCGAAGCCGAGGCCGGTGTTGGCGCCGGTGATCACCGCGACGCGGCCGTGCTGGTCGGGCACGTCCTCGGCGGTCCACTTGTCTTTCATGATCCCTCCAAGATGGGATGCGACGATCAAGAGACCATCGGTCTGTTATCTCCCGCCAACGTAAGAGACCGGCGGTCTGCTGTCAAGAGACCGGCGGTCCGTAGGATTGGGCCATGACGTTCCAGCGGGCGCGCAGTGAGGAGCAGCGGGAGATCCGGCGGCGGGCGATCCTCGACACCACCGCCGCGATGCTCGACCAGATGACCGTGAACGAGGTCACTCTCAACGAGCTCAGCCGCCGCGTCGGCCTGGCCAAGTCCAACGTGCTGCGCTACTTCGAGTCCCGCGAGGCGATCCTCCTGGAACTCCTGGACCGGGCGTGGAAACAGTGGATCGACCGGCTGGCCGAGCGGCTCACCACCGACGTCGACCCGCAGGGCACGCCCCGCCGGCGCGGCGACCAGCTCGCCGCCGCGCTCACCCGCTCCCTCGCACCCGAACGGGTGCTCTGTGACCTGCTCAGCTCCCAGTCCGGCGTCCTGGAGCACAACGTCTCGGTCGAGGTCGCCGCGCGCTACAAGCGGGCGACCCTGGACAACGTCACCGCCATGGCCGAGCTCGTCCGCCGCCACCTGCCCGAGCTCGGCGACCAGGCGTTCATGGTCTGCGGCGCCACGTTCGTGCTGGTCGGCGCGCTGTGGGTGCACACCCGTCCCTCGGCCAGCGCTCTGGCCGCCTACGAGGCCGACCCCTCCCTGGCAGCGCTGCGCCTGGACTTCGCCACGGCCCTCGAGGAACTGCTGGCCACCCAGATCACCGGAGCCCTCACCCGTACGGCGTCCTGAGCCGCGCCGCAGCACGCGGGGCGGTCTAGTCTGGAAATCGGCAGGTCAGCGACCTGGACCACGGCGTGGTCCTCGGGGGAAAGGGCTGCTGCGATGGCCGAACCGACGATGTACCACGGCCCCGGCGGGCCCTCTCGCTACGCGCCGATCGCCGAGCACGGGCTGATCGGTGACCTCCGTACGGTGGCTCTGATCGACACCCACGGCACCGTCGACTGGTACTGCTGCCCGTCGTTCGACGCGCCCAGCGTCTTCGCCGCGATCCTCGACGCCGACCGGGGCGGATGCTTCGAGCTCACCTCCATCGCGCCGGCCAGGACCAAGCAGTTCTACTTCCCCGATACCAACGTGCTGATCACCCGGTTCTTCACCGAGGACGGGGTGGGCGAGATCCAGGACTTCATGCCCGTGTGCGATGTCAACGAAGTGGAGCGGCACCGGCTGATCCGGCGGGTGATATGCGTGCGCGGGACCATCCCGTTCCGGGCCCGGGTGGCCCCTCGCTTCGACTACGCCACCCGGCCGCACACCGTACGGATGCTCGACGGCACGACGCTGTTCGAATCCGACACGCTGTCGCTCGCGCTGACCTCCACGGTGCCGCTGGAATGCGATGGCATGGACGTGCGGGCGGATTTCAAGCTGTCCGAGGGCGAGTCGGCGGTGTTCGCCCTCGACCGGGTCGGCGACACGATCGCGCCGCGCTGCTGCCCGCACGCCGAGGCCGAGCGGGAGTTCACCGACACGGTGGCGTACTGGCGGCGCTGGCTGTCGGCGTCCCTCTACCGCGGCCGGTGGCGGGAGATGGTGCACCGCTCCGCGCTGACTCTGAAACTGCTCACGTACGCCCCCACCGGCGCGATCGTCGCCGCGCCGACCACGAGCCTGCCCGAGCGCATGGGCGGCACCCGCAACTGGGACTACCGGTACCTCTGGGTCCGCGACGCAGCGTTCGCCGTCTACGCGCTGCTGCGGCTCGGCTTCACCGAGGAGGCCGCGGCGTTCATGACCTTCCTGTCCCAGCGGGTCGACCTGCGCGATGAGGGGCCGTCGGGACCGCTGCAGATCATGTACGGCATCGACGGGCGCACCGACCTGCCCGAACGCGAGCTGCCCCATCTGGAGGGCCACCAGGGCTCGGCGCCCGTACGCGTCGGCAACGCCGCCGCCACCCAGCTCCAGCTCGACATCTACGGCGCCCTGATCGACTCCATGTACCTCTACGACAAGTGGGGGAAGCCCCTCTCCAGCTGTGCCTGGGACGCGGTGTCCTCCCTCGTCGAATGGGTCTGCTGCAACTGGGACCAGCCCGACGAAGGCGTGTGGGAGACCCGCGGCGGGCGCAAGAACTTCCTGTACTCCCGGCTGATGTGCTGGGTGGCGATCGAACGGGCCATCCGCATCGCCACCCACCGCGGCCTGCCCGCCGACCTGGTGCGTTGGCGGGAGTGCCGCGACGCGATCTACCGGCAGATCATGCGGCGCGGCTGGTGCGAACGGCGGCAGGCGTTCGTCCAGCACGAGGACGGCGACGTCCTCGACGCCGCCGTCCTGATGATGCCGCTGACCAAGTTCGTCGCCCCAACCGATCCCAAGTGGCTGTCGACCCTCGACGCGCTCACCCAGGAGCTGGTGTCCGACTCGCTGGTCTACCGCTACAACCCGGAGGCCAGCCCCGACGGCCTGACCGGTGAGGAGGGCACCTTCTCCATCTGCTCCTTCTGGTACGTCGAGGCGCTCACCCGCGCCGGACGCCTCGACGAGGCCCGGCTGGCCTTCGAGAAGATGCTCACCTACGCCAACCACCTCGGCCTGTACGCCGAGGAGATCAGCCACACCGGTGAGCAGCAGGGCAACTTCCCGCAGGCGTTCACCCACCTGGCCCTGATCAGCGCCGCGTTCAACCTCGACCGCGCGCTCGGCTGACCGCCCCATGGCGCCCCGGATGGGGCGCTTGGGCGTGCCCTGCCGCGCGGAGATGTCGGCGCCGCGCAGAATGTCAGCCCCTCCAGCAGGAGTCGCCGCCCGCCACGAGCGGCACGCGGGTGTCCGGCCAGGCCGGATCGGCGAAGCCGAGAACGTCGGACGTCCGGCGCCCCCGAACGGCGCACCAGCCGTTCAAGGTGTTGAATTCGATCGAGACGATCGAGCCGTTTCCATTGTCCTGCAGCACCGCACCGACATGCTCGGGATATCCGGTTGAATTGAAATCGAAAAAGGCGATCCGGCCACGGGCCGGCTTTTTCGTCGACCGGCCGATCTCCCGCCAGTGCCCCCACCACGACGGCACCCGCGCCCACCGCGGGTCCACGCCGCCGAGGACGAGGACCTGGTTCGTCCTCCAGGCGCACCACAACAGGCCCATGGCGCAGAAGTCACCGGTACGGTGGCCGCGGTCCCCGACGAGCTCGGCGAACCAGTCGCCGTATTCCGTACTGCCGTCCGCCCGCAGCCGCGGACCGACCTGGCTCTTTGCCATTGCCAGAAAGGCTTCGCTACCAGCCATCTTCCCCCTCCCCGTGCGTGAATAATGACAGGGAGCAACAAATACGGTCAGTATCGTGACGGACACTGTGCGCTCGATCGGCGGGTAAGACGCTGATGACGCCAGCGAGAGCGAATCATCACCGGCCCCCGTACGGCCGGGCTCGACGCAGGCGGGCGCTCATCGGTCTCGGAACCGGGTGCGCAGGCGGGGCAGGACCTCGGCACCGAGCCGGGCGATGTTCTCCCGGGTCCGCTCCGGGGCGCCGGCGCCTTCGACCATGAGGATCAGGTGGCGGATACCGGTGCGTTCGACCGTCGCCGCCATGGTCTCCACGCAGTCCTCGGGAGTACCGACGGGGTGGATGCGGCACAACAGCTCCGCGTACTCGTCCGGGTCGCGGGGCCGGTACGGCCGGTCGTCGACGGGAACGTAGCCGGCCAGGCCGGGGCGCAGCCAGCGGGGCAGTTCGGCGCGCAGCGTCCGCCGGGCCTCCGCCCGGGTGTCGGCGACGTACGCCACGGCGGCGGCCACGTGGTCCACCGGCGCGCCCTCGGATCCGGCGGCGGCAACGTCATCCGCCCGTGCGCCCTCGGATCGGGCGGCGTACTCAGCGACCATCGCGCGCCTGCCGTCATCGCCGATGTGCAGTCCGAGCAGCATGGGCAGGCGGCGTTCGGCGGCGAGCGCGACCGTGGCGGCCGAGGTGCAGGCGACGACGACCGGCGGAGACGGGCGCGTCCCGGGGCGCGGCACCATCGGCACCTCGCGGAAGGCGAACGTCGGCCCCGCGGCCGACAGCCGGGGACGGGTCAGCCCGGCCAGCAGCAGATCGAGGCTCTCGGCGAATCCGGACTCGTACCGCGCGAGCCCGGTGCCGAACACCTCCAGATCCACCCACGGGCCGCCCCGCCCGACGCCGAGCCGGAAGCGGCCCCCGGACACCTGGTCCAGCAGGACGGTCTGCTCGGCCAGCGCGACCGGGTGCGCGGTGGACAGCACGCTCACCGCCGTCCCCACCGCGATCCGTTCCGTACGGCCCAGGACGTACGCCGCGAGGGAGATCGCGGAGGGGCAGATCCCGTACGACATGAAATGGTGCTCGGCGAACCAGACGTCGTCGAAGCCGGCCCGCTCGGCGGCGATGGCCGCCTCGACCGTGGCGGACAGCACCGCGCCGTCGCTCTGCCCGGGGAACCGCGCCGCCAGCAAGAACACTCCGAACCGCACTTCCCTCACTCTGGCAGGAATCGCGGGGCGGCGGGGCATGCGTTCGGTGTTCGTCCGTGGCCCTCGTGCACGGCGTGCCGACCGCCGTCGCGGCCGGAGTCGCCGTGATCGCCGTACGGTCGCCGTGATCCGTACGGTCGCCGTGATCTCGTGCGGTCGACGTGATCGCCGTCCCGCACGCTCACGTCGGCCGGATCAGGCGCGCTCGGAGGTGCAGTCGGGGCACAGCCCGAAGATCTCCACGGTGTGGTCGACGTCCGTGAAGCCCGCCTCGGCGGCGACGCGCTCCGCCCAGCGCTCGATCTCGCGCCCTTCCACCTCGACGCTGCGCCCGCACGACCTGCAGGTCACGTGATGATGGTGAGCGCTGCTCTCACACCGGCGGTAGAGCGTCTCACCGGTCTCGTCGCGGAGGGTGTCGACGCCGCCGCCCTCGCTGAGCACCTGAAGATGCCGGTAGACCGTGGTCAGCCCGACGCGCTCGCCGCGGCGGCGCAGCTCGGCGTGGATGTCCTGGGCGCTACGGAACTCCGGCAGGTCGGCCAGAACCTGGCCCAGCGCCTCGGCCTGCCGGGTGCCCCGCACGCGTGTCCCCCGCCCGACGGCCGAGGCCTGTCGCGGAGGGCGGGCGGTCGAATGCGAGGTCATGGGCAGCGCTCCGGCCGGTCGGTCTGCTCGTCGATCGTTCCTCGCACCGTACCAACCTTCCGGCCGACCGCCGCCGTCGACGGCACGCCAGGTCGACGCCGCAGGGTCATCCCTGGTTGTACCTGAACTGTCATCGGCAGTGAGTGGAATACAGCGGGCGGTGTACGTAACCTCGTACGAAGAACACGGACCACCACAACGGCCTGAACGTCGCGGTTGAATTGGGGGATTCATCGGGGGACGCGACGCGAAAGGCGAGCATCCTGAATGCTTGCCGGGCCAACTGAAAGTGAACGTCCGCGGGTAGACCTCTTGGGGGAGGGGTCGGCCCGCGGACGTTCGCATCTCGAGACCCCCGCGACCACCAACCCGCTCCGACCAGCGGATTCAGGTGAGGCCGACAGCGGCGGAGGCGTGGTCGCCGCGGACCCGGCGCGACGCGGTCCGGCGGCGCGGGCCCGGACGAGCCGCACACCAATATCTTCGCGGCAGAATACGGCAGCGAAAAGCCGTACATTCCCCATAGCGCAGGAACCTTCTTGACGGTGACGAGTTCATAATCGATGACGCGCCGATTCCGGTGTTACCGAAAACGATGTCCGGCCGAGCGTGCGGCTCCGCGATTATCGGGCTCATCGAGAGCGAGAATCCGCGGAGGACGCCTGCGCCACGGCGAAGCCGACCGGCACTCATCCGGCCACTCCGCGCCCCGGCCGTCCGCAGCCGTCGCGGAACCGCATCGTCGTACGGCTCGACGAGGTGATCGATGCCGCCCCGCCCGGTGTCCTCACCCTGGGCGCGCCGGCCTCGCTCGGCGGCATCGGGCACCTCCCGTAGCCGGTATTCCTCGCGCGCGGTGTACGGTACCTCCGGTACGCTCGTGGGTAGCGGGGCGTTAGCTCAATTGGCAGAGCTGTGGACTTTTAATCCATAGGTTCTGGGTTCGAGTCCCAGGCGCCCTACCACTCAAATGGCCTTTGACCTGTGGTTTCTTGCCGCTAGCGGATCTTGTGGTGATCATTTAGGGGGCGTGGGTGCTCCCTGGATGCTCTTTGGTCGTGATCTTGTCGGATGCGGTCACCATCGCGGGTTGCGTCGGCAGTATCGGACGTGGCGCAGGCCGAGTGGGCCCTGACCGATACGTTCGCAGCTGAGGGCATGCTCCTCACGTCGGCCCACCGGCGACAGGACGACGACCCAGTCCTTTCTCCCGGCGTTCTCCACGGTCGCGAGCTTCCAGGTTTGATCCCGGGCTGGGAAGATGTCACCGACGGACAGCGTGTATCGATATTCCTCATCGGCGCTGCCGGGCGGTACCGCGACATACGAGCACCCGCGGAGCACCCAAACCTGCCGTTTGGGTTCGAATAACTATGCATCGCACCTACTCCTAACCACGTCACCCGGTGCGGAACTCAACCGTCCCGAGATCCTGAGGGACCGCCGATGTCGACGCGCCGCTGGCGGGAGGTCAGTTCAGCGGCGGCTTCACCTTCGAAGGGTTGACCCTGCCACTCAAGGTGAACATCACCCCCGGGGGCCCCAGGTTCGTTCCACGGCTACGTCGTCAACGCTCCCGGTGGTGCCGGGGTCCTCGTCCGGTACGGTCGATCCCGGGAGCAAGGCAGAAGCCTCGGGGGTCGTGCCGAACGACATCATCACGTCCGTGAACGGGCAGCCGACGCCGACGGTGCCTGTCTTCCGTCAGGTTCTGGCGGGCATGCGCGCCGGTCGCACGGTGCCCGTGGTCATCAACCGCGGCGGAAGCACCACGACCCGCCAGCTCATCTTGGGCAGGGACTGACCAGATGGCCGGTGGGCGGCTGCCCACCGGCCATCCCAACCGGCCGGAGTCGGCAAGGCGGCGTCCGCCCGTGGCGGGCTCATCGAGGGCCTGGCGGCCTCGCCGTGCGAGTTCAGAGATCAGTGTTTTCGGGTGAGTTGGGACAGCCGCGCGGTGCTGTCGCCGCCTGCGGGGGTGCTGGCGCCGACGGGGGTGATGGCTGTGGGTCGGTCGGATTGGCAGCGTTGTTTTTCAGCGACGGTTAGCGGGCCGGTGCGTTGGTAGACGCGGTCGGTAAGGTCGGGGGCGGGGTAGTCCAGGACGGTGTACAGGCGCCACTGGGTGTGCGGGTCGTCGGGGCTCGGCGCGGTGGTGAACCATGCGCTTGCCGAAAATCTCATCCACACAGGTCAAGCGGCATGTTCGTACGCGTTGAGGCTTCCGCCCAGCCGTTCACACCGCCGGGGACGTTCAGGCGGGCGATCTGGTCTGGATCGGTGATCGGCGGTGGTAGCGGACGCAGCGGCCGGGCGTTCGCGATGCCTTGGTGCGGGCGATGGGTGTTGTAGAAGGCCTCGAATTCACCCAGGGCGCGCCGGAGATGGTGCTGGTTCCAGATCAAGGTGCGGTCGAGAAGCTCGCGCCGGCAGGTCTGCACCCACCGCTCCATGAGCGCGTTCATCCTCGGCATCCGCACGCCGGTGAGCACCACCGTGATCCCGGCATCGGCCAGGACAGCGTTGAACAGGTCGGGGAACTTTCCGTCTCGGTCCCGGATCAGATATCGCGCTCGGCACTGGGCATCCTGCAGGTCCATGATCAGGTTCCTGGCGGCTTGGGTCACCCACAAGGCGGTGGGTGCGCGGTGGCGCCCAGAACGCGGATCCGCCGCGTACGGTGCTCGATCACCGCCAGCACGTAGATGCGCGTTCCGCGCAGCGTGACCGTTTTGAAGAAGTCGCATGCCAGCGGGGCGTCAACTTGGGAGCGCAGGAAGGCGGCCCACGTGCTGGAGGTGCGTTCGGGTGCGGGGTCGATGCCAGCGTCCTTGAGTATCTCCCATACGGTCGAGGCGGCGACCTTCTGACGGTGCCACCGCAAGATCGCGGCAGGGGCGACCGGGAAGATCTCAGCCCAGCGGCGGCGGTTCACCAGCCGTGACAGCGCCGTGAGCCAGAGCCGGTCGGTATGACCCCACCGCGGCCGGCCTCCGGCCTGACGGCGCAGTACCTGGTTCTCGTGGCGCAGCACGAGCAACTCGACGTCCTTGGACAGATCCGACCGGACCAGCACCGCCAGCAGCCCGAACAGACACCGCACCAGCCGGTACAGCAACGACAACAGCACCTCGAGATGGTCCCAGCCTCGGCGATGACCCCGCAGCGAAACCCCAGGTCACCGCACGGAACCGAGTTTTCGAGCGAGACAGGCCTGCGCCCGCTGCCCTGACCTCTTCAGAGCCTCCACCAATCCCGGGCCGGATCCCGGAACCTGTGGGCCTACCCTTCCCCACCCGGCTGTTCCCTGGCTACGGGAGCGGGTGAGGCCGGTTGATGGCCGTAGACCATCCCGTGGATGCGAGCGAAGCGAGGCAGCCGGCGTCACCGACCCAACAACGCAGGAAAGCCCGCCGGCGTGTAGCCTGGCGGGCTTTCCTGATATATGTGAATGTCCGGCGGTGTCCTACTCTCCCACACCGTCTCCAGTGCAGTACCATCGGCGCTGAAGGGCTTAACTTCCGGGTTCGGAATGGGACCGGGTGTTTCCCCTTCGCCATAACCACCGAAACGCCTAA
>NZ_BAABHK010000015.1:0-302267 GCF_039542055.1 Actinoallomurus vinaceus | reverse complement strand
TAAGGCCAAACGACGATCATCCGAAGACAACCGCCAAACCCTAATGAAAAAAATCCCGGCAAGAATCATACTTGCCAAAGGAATCCAAACCCGACCAGAATCAACCCCGAAGGGACCGACCTAGCCAGGCGAGGACCAAAAGGCACTGGCTTTTAGCACACTGTTGAGTTCTCAAGAAACGGACACACACCGTCCGGGTCCCGACTCTCGCCGGACCCCGTCTGGGGCAACCCTTCTATCTTACCGGCCCGGTCCTGTTTGTCAACCCCCAGACCCGAAGATCTTGGACCGACAACCGGAGACCAGACCAGCCCCTCCAGACAGCAACCACCCCGACCAGCCGAAACCGGCCGCAGCGACCACATCCAGAAGTTCCCTACGGGCCGACCACCGCTTCCAGCGGTGTTCCGCATCCCGTCTCAGGGCGACCACACCATGCTACCCCGCTCGAACCGTGGTCCGAACCAGAAGCACTCGGTGCGGGTTTCCCCCGGGCCGGCCGCCTTCCGGCGTCCCGCTTCCCTGGGGGCGAAGAGAACATTACGACCCGATGGAAACACCGTCAAATCGGCGGTGCGCGATCGCGTGGGCGTAGATCCCTTGGGGATCGATCTCTTCGTCGTCGGCTCAGAGCGCCCGACGATTCTCGAAAGCGTGTCCTCGGCATTACCAAGGTCAATCATCAAGAGCGCGCTTACGATCATTGATGCGATCGTCCGGGCAGATCCCAGGGGATCACTCCGGCCCGCGCCCAGCTCGCGGAGAGCCGCGTCCGGGTGGCACTCCGGCGTGCGGGGCGCCACCCGGACGTGTTCACTCGGAGGCGACCGTCACTCCGCCGATGTTGCGCTTGCCGCGCCGCAGCACGAGGAAGCGGCCATGCAGCAGGTCGCCCTGGTCGGGCACTGCCGCCTCGTCGGTGACCTTGGCGTTGTTGACGTAGGCCCCACCCTGCGTGACCGTACGGCGCGCCTCGGACTTGCTGCCCACGAGGCCTGTCGCCGCGAGGAGGTCCACGACCGGCGGCAACGGCCCGGAGACGGTCGTGGACGGCACCTCGGCGAGGGCGCTGGCCAGGGTGCGCTCGTCCAGCTCACCGAGGTCGCCCTGGCCGAACAGCGCACGGGACGCGGCGATCACCCGCTGTGTCTCCTCGGCCCCGTGGACGAGTGTGGTGAGCTCCTCGGCGATGGCCCGCTGCGCGGCCCGGGCGGCAGGACGTTCGCTGGTCGCCTTCTCCAGCTCCTCGATCTCCTCGTGGCTCCGGAAGCTGAAGTACTTCAGGTACGTCACGACGTCACGGTCGTCGGCGTTCAGCCAGAACTGGTAGAAGGCGTACGGCGAGGTCAGCTCGGGATCGAGCCAGTAGGTCTCGCCTCCGGCCGTCTTGCCGAACTTCGTGCCGTCGGCCCGCGTCACGAGCGGGGTCGTGAGCGCGTGGGCGCTTCCGCCCTCCACCCGGCGGATGAGGTCGGCGCCGGCGGTGAGGTTGCCCCACTGGTCGCTGCCGCCGGTCTGCAGGCGGCAGCCATACCTGCGGTACAGCTCGAGGAAGTCCATGGACTGCAGCAGCACGTAGCTGAACTCGGTGTAGCTCATGCCGGTGGTGTCCAGCCGCGACTTGACCGTCTCGCGCGCGAGCATGCGGTTGACGGGGAAGTGCTTGCCGATGTCGCGCAGGAACTCGATGGCCGACATGGGGCCGGTCCAGTCGAGGTTGCTGACGATGAGGCCGCGGTCCTCGGTCAGGTCGAGGAACCGGGAGACCTGCTTCCGGATGCGCTCGACCCAGCCGGCGACGACCTCCTCGGAGTTGAGCGTGCGCTCGGCGCTCTTGCCGCTGGGGTCGCCGATGAGTCCGGTGGCGCCGCCGACCAGCCCGATCGTGCGGTGGCCCGCCTGCTGGAACCGGCGGAGCGTCAGGAGCTGCATCAGGCTTCCGACGTGCAGCGAAGGCGCGGTCGGGTCGAAACCGCAATAGAGCGTGACCGGCCCCGAGGCGAGCATGGCCCGCAGTTCGTCCAGGTCGGTGGACTGTGTGATCAGGCCTCGCCAGGCGAGATCGTCCAGTATGTCGGTCACGTTCTTCCTCGTCTCGTACGTACGTCCGGTCCCTTCCAAGGATGCCGGACCGGTTCGGCATCAAGGTAACGGGTCGTCCGGCGGGTCTCCCACCGGTTTCCCGTCAGGCCTGGCCGGCTTCTCAGGCCGGGAGGCCCTCGGCGGCCGCGACGGCGGCGAGCAGGCTTTCGAGCGTGGCGCGCTGTTCGGCGTCGAGCGAGGCGGTGAGGTCGTCGTCGAGGGCACGCGCCGCCTCGGTGCACTCGTCGAGGAGGGCGCGTCCGGTCTCCGTCAGCTCCAGCCGCTGACGACGCCGGTCGTCGGGGTCCCGGAGGCGCTGGATGGCCTCCATCGTCTCCAGGTGGTCGGCGAGGGTCACCACGAGGCTCGGCGCGACCCGCATGAGCCGCGCCAGCTCCAGCTGGGACATGGGCCCGCTGCCCGCGAGGGCCGCCAGCACCCCCACGTGCTTGACCTTCAGCCCGTGCTCGCGCGCCTTCTCGGCGAGACGGTCGGTGACGAGGGCCCCGAGGGTGCCGATCCGGAAGGCGAGCGTCGCCGTGAACGCTTCAGGCTTGACATCGTCCATGATCACGATGCTACCGTCGCCGCATCATTCACATCGTGAACGATTTCAGGAGTGAACCATGGCGTTGTCTCGCAGTCTCATCCTCGTGAACGGCCTGGCCGCGCTGGTGGCGGCGGTCTCCTGTGTGATCGGCCTCGCCGATCCGGCACTGCTCCTGCCCTCCGGAGCCGACGCCACGAACGGCGTGGACCTCTACGCACGGATGTACGGGGCCCGGGCGCTTCCGCTCAGCGCCGTGGTCCTCTGTCTGCTCGCGAGCCGGTCACGCCGCGGGCTGGTCCCCGTACTGGTCGTCGCCGGTCTGGCCCAGGTGGCCGACGCGGCGATCGGGATCTCCCTGCGCAACCCGGGAATGGTCGCCGGTGGCACCGTCCTGGCCGCCGTCCACCTCGTCTCCGCGGCGCGGCTCACCCGGGAACGGGCGTGAGCACCCATCGGCCCGTCGCGGAGCGCGACAGCGGAGTTAGCGGCGCGCCTCCGGCGCCGGCCGGCGGCGAGGCGTGTGCAGGCGGTACGCGGAGACGCTTGGATCGCCGTCGATCCAGAATCGCCAGGGCACGTCCTTTGCGCTGGTGACGCCCGTACGGGGCCCGGTGCGCACCCCCGCCGACGTCTGTGATCCGGAGAGCACGCGCAGGGGGCTCTCCGGATCACAGACGTCGGCGCCGTACAGAGCCCGGTCGATCGCCAGGGCCTCACAGAGCCGGGCGGGGCCCCGCGCGAGATCGCGGGCCGAGGAGCGCGGACGGCGGGCCACGGCCAGTTCCCGGCCCTCGACGATCTCACCGGCGCGGATCAGGACGGCCGCCGCGGTGCCCTCCCCCAGGCACACGAGGTTCACGCAGTAGTGCATGCCGTATGTGAAGTACACGTACGCGTGGCCGGGTGGACCGAACATCACGGCGTTGCGGTTCGTCCGGCCCCGGAAGGCGTGCGAGGCCGGATCGAGGGGTCCGGCGTACGCCTCCACCTCCGTCAGGCGCACCACGACCGTCCCCTCCGGCGACGAGCGTTCGAGGACGCAGCCGAGGAGGTCGGGTGCGACCTCCTCGGGCAAGCGGTCGAAGAACGCGCGCGGGAGCGGAGCGCTCATCCGATTCCCGAGGCCGCCCAGGAGGCGTGGCCGTCGACGAGCGAGCGCAGCGTCGTGAGCTGCTCGGCGACGCGCTCCGGAGAGGTGCCGCCGTACGCCTTGCGGGCGGCGAGCGCGCCCTGGACGGAGAACACGTCGCGTACGTCCGGGGTCAGGTGCGGGGAGACCTTGGCCAGTTCGTCGTCGGTGAGGTCGCCGAAGTCCTTGTCGTTGACCTGGCACCACACGACGAGGTGGCCGACGACCTCGTGCGCGTCGCGGAACGCCACGCCCCTGCGGACCAGCAGCTCGGCGACGTCGGTGGCGAGGGCGAAGCCCTCGGGCGCGAGGGACTCCAGGCGTTCGGTGTTGACGCGCATGGTGGCGATCAGGCCGGACACCGCGGGCAGGACGAGCAGCAGGGTGTCGACGGCGTCGAACACGCCCTCCTTGTCCTCCTGCAGGTCGCGGTTGTAGGTGAGGGGCAGGCCCTTCAGCGTGGTCAGCAGCGCGGTGAGGTGGCCGATGAGCCGGCCGGACTTGCCGCGGGCCAGCTCGGCGACGTCCGGGTTCTTCTTCTGCGGCAT
Organism: Actinoallomurus vinaceus; assembly: GCF_039542055.1. Taxonomy (NCBI): domain Bacteria; kingdom Bacillati; phylum Actinomycetota; class Actinomycetes; order Streptosporangiales; family Thermomonosporaceae; genus Actinoallomurus; species Actinoallomurus vinaceus. The sequence continues at coordinate 297,958 of NZ_BAABHK010000015.1, read as the reverse complement.
GATCGACGACCCGGTCGCGTAGGTGTCGTCCATCTCGATCCAGCGGAACTCCTGGGACGCCCAGAGCACGACCTCCTCACCCAGGCGCGACAGGTGGACGCCGATCAGCGCGGCGGCGGCGAGGAACTCGACGGCGAAGTCGCGGTCGCTCACGGCGTCCATCGAGTTGGGCGCGGCGGCGGTGAACCCGAGCTCCTCCGCGACCGCCTCCGGGTCCAGCGGCAGCGAGGACCCGGCGAGCGCGCCGGAGCCCAGCGGGCTGATCGCGGCCCGTTTGTCCCAGTCGCGCAGCCGGTCGACGTCGCGGGCGAACGCGTGCACGTGCGCCAGCAGCTGGTGCGAGAACAGCACCGGCTGGGCGTGCTGCAGGTGGGTCATGCCCGGAGCGGCGACGCCGAGGTTGTGGTCGGCCTGAGCGATCAGCGCGGTCTCCAGCTCCACGAGCCGGGACACGATCTGCCGGACGTGGTCCCGCAGGTAGAGCCGCATGTCGGTGGCGACCTGGTCGTTACGGCTGCGGCCGGCGCGCAGCTTGCCGCCGAGGGCGCCGAGCCGCTCGAGCAGGCCGCGCTCCAGCGCGGTGTGGACGTCCTCGTCGGCGACCACCGGGCGGAACTCGCCGGCGCGGCAGGCGTTGTCCAGGTCGTCGAGCGCGTCGAGCATGCGGCGCAGCTCGTCCTCGGTGAGCAGGCCCGCGCGGTGCAGGACCCGGGCGTGGGCTCGCGATCCCAGCAGGTCGTACGGGGCGAGCCGCCAGTCGAACTGCACGCTGACCGACAGGCGGGCGAGGGCCTCGGACGGACCGCCCTCGAACCGGCCGCCCCACAGCCTGGTCGGCGTCTTGCGCTGCTGGTCGTCCGTCACGCTGTTCTTCTCCCCTGGAAACTGTCGGCAGGCGTCCGCGACCTGACCGGCCGCCGATGCGAAACTACTGCATGGCGGCCTGTCCGTGTCGGCGCGTGCCGCCCGGGCCGATGGTCGGGCCCGGTGCATTGATGGTGGACATGTGCCGGTTACCCCCGTGGCCGAGAACGGCCCGGGGTCCTCGACCGGCGGAGGTGGTTCAGCCGAGCAGGCGGTCCCGCTTGGCAGCGATCTTGCTCGGCAGGCTCCACAGCTCGACGAAGCCCTTGGCGAGGCTCTGGTCGAACGTGTCGCCGGTGTCGTACGTGGCGAGGTCGTAGTCGTACAGGGACGCGGCGCTGCGCCGTCCGGTGACGACCGCCCGGCCGCCGTGCAGGGTCATCCGGATCTCGCCGGTCACGTGTTTCTGGGCCTCGCCGATGAAGGCGTCGAGCGCGTCCATCAGCGGCGAGAACCACAGGCCGTCGTAGGCCAGCTCGCTCCAGCGCTGGTCCACGCCGCGTTTGAAGCGGGCGAGGTCGCGCTCGACCGTGACGTTCTCCAGCTCCTGGTGGGCGGTGATCAGCGCGATCGCGGCCGGCGCCTCGTAGACCTCGCGGCTCTTGATGCCGACCAGGCGGTCCTCGACCATGTCGAGACGGCCGACGCCCTGGGCGCCGGCCCGCCGGTTGAGCTCGGCGACGAGCCGGTACGGGCTGAGCTCCCTGCCGTCGAGCGCGACGGGGACGCCTTCCTTGAACGTGATGACCACCTCGTCGGCCTCACGCGGCTGTGCCGGGTCCGACGTGTAGGCGTAGACGTCCTCCGTCGGAGCGTTCCAGATGTCCTCGAGGAAGCCGGTCTCGACGGCGCGGCCCCAGAGGTTCTGGTCGATGGAGTACGGCGACTTGGACGTGACGTCGATCGGCAGGCCCTTCTCCTCCGCGAAGGCGATGGCCTTGTCCCGCGTCCAGGCGAAGTCACGGGCGGGCGCGATCACCTTGAGCTCGGGGGCGAGGGCCGACAGGCCGGCTTCGAAGCGGACCTGGTCGTTGCCCTTGCCGGTACAGCCGTGCGACACCGTGGTCCCGCCGTGCTCCTTCGCCGCGGCGACGAGGTGCTTGACGATGAGCGGCCGGGACAGCGCTGACACCAGCGGGTACCGGTCCATGTAGAGGGCGTTGGCCCTGAGGGCGGCGAAGCAGAAGTCCGCCGCGAACTCCTCCCTGGCGTCGACGACGACCGCTTCGACGGCACCGCAGGCGAGAGCGCGCTTGCGGATGCCCTCGAGGTCCTCGCCGCCCTGCCCGAGGTCCACAGCGACGGCGACGACCTCACCGCCGGTCTGCTCGGCGAGGTACGGGATGGCTACGGAGGTATCGAGACCTCCGGAATACGCGAGTACGACGCGTTCGGTCATGACGATGGCTCCAGGATTCGAAAAGTCTGACGCTGACGGCGGGCGCCGCCTGCACGGCGCCCTAGGGTCGTCGTCGCTCGGCCTGCTCGGGCGCCGCCGGGATGATCGGGGCGGTGCCGCGAGGGACCTGAACGGTGCCGCCGTCGGGGTCGGCCGCCGGGGCCCAGGAGGCGTCGGTGGGCGCGCCGCCCACGCCGCCGCGCGAGCCTCGCGGGGCCCGGTCGTCCGGGCGCCGCTCGGTCAGCGCCAGCAGCGCGGCCGCGAGTTCGCCGCCGCCCGCGGGGTCCCGCGCGATGACGAGGACCGTGTCGTCGCCGGCAACGGTGCCGAGCACGGTGGGCCAGTCGGCGTGGTCGATGGCCGAGGCGAGGAACTGCGCGCCGCCGGCCGGCGTGCGCACGATCACCAGGTTGGCGGAGGCCTCGGCCGAGACCAGCAGCTCCTGGGCGAGCCGGGCCAGCCGGCCGCCGAACGTCTCGGCGGCGCCGGTCCGGGCCCGGCGGATGCGCTCGCCGCCCTCCCCCGGCACCGCGTAGATCAGCGAACCGTCCGCGGCCCGCAGCTTCACCGCGCCGATGTCGACGAGGTCACGCGACAGGGTGGCCTGGGTGACGTCGACGCCGGCGTCGGCGAGCAGCCGGGCCAGCTCGCTCTGGGAGTGCACGGCGTTGCGGCCGAGCAGCTCGATGATCCGCGACTGCCGCGCCGTCTTCGTCAGAGGGGTGGTCATGACGCCGCCCCCAGGATTCCCGGCAGGGCCGTGACGAAGGAGGCGACCTCGTCCGGCGCGATGATCAGCGGTGGGGCGAGCCGGACCGCCTGGGGCGCGACCGCGTTGACGAGGAAGCCCGCGTCGCGGGCGGCGGCCTCGACGGCGGCGGACTCGGGCTCGGCGAGGACGATCGCCCGCCACAGCCCCCGGCCGCGTACGCCCGCCAGGAGGGGGTGGTCGATCGCTTCGACGGCGGCGGCGAGCTGGTCGCCGACCTTGGTGACGTGCTCGAGGAGGCCTTCGCGCTCGATGGTGTCCAGGACGGCCAGCGCGGCGGCGCAGGCGACGGGGTTGCCGCCGAACGTCGAGCCGTGGTCGCCCTTGCCGAACGCCGTCGCGTACGGGCCGAAGCCGACGCAGGCGCCGATCGGCAGCCCGCCGCCCAGCCCCTTCGCCAGGGTGATCACGTCGGGTCGTACGCCCTCGTGCTGGTGCTGGAACCAGGTGCCGGTGCGGCCGACGCCGCTCTGGATCTCGTCGAGGACGAGCGCCGCTCCGGTCTCGTCGCAGATCGCCCGCGCGGCCGCGAGGTATCCCTCCGGCGCGGGGATCACACCCGCCTCGCCCTGGGTCGGCTCGAGGAAGACCGCCGCGCAGTCGCCGGTGACGGCGGCCCGCAGCTCGTCGACCGAGCCGTACGTCACGAACCGTACGTCGGCGGCGAAGGGGCCGAACGGCTCGCGGATCGACGCCTTGCCGGTCAGCGCCAGCGCGCCCATCGTCCGGCCGTGGAAGCTACTGTCGGCCGCCACGACGTAGGTGCGGTCGGGGCCCGTGTGGCGGCGGACGAGCTTGTAGGCCGCTTCGTTGGCCTCGGTGCCGGAGTTGGTGAAGAAGACGCGCCCGTCGCCGCCCAGCAGCCCGAGGAGCCGCTCGGCGAGCAGCACCTCAGGCTCGTGCAGAAACAGGTTGGAGGTGTGCGCGAGGGTGGCGACCTGCGCGGAGACCGCCTGGACCAGCGCCGGATGGCCGTGCCCGAGCACCGAGACCGCGATGCCGCCGATGAGGTCGAGGTAGGCGTTGCCGTCGGTGTCCCAGACCCGGCAGCCCTCGCCGCGGGCGAGCGCGAGCGGCGGGACGCCGTAATTGGGCATCAGCGCGGCCTCGAACCGCTTCCGAAGGTCGTTCATGCCGGCACCACCATGGTTCCGATTCCCTCGTCGGTGAAGATCTCCAGCAGCAGCGCGTGCGGCACCCTGCCGTCGAGCACGTGGGCCTGCGGCACCCCGCCGCGCACCGCGCGCAGGCAGGCCTCCATCTTGGGCACCATGCCCGCTGACAGGTCGGGCAAAAGTTTCTCCAGGTCGCCGGCGGTGATCTGGTCGATCACCTCGGCGGCGTCCCCGGAACCGTCGGCCGGCCAGTCGGAGTACAGGCCCTCCACGTCGGTCAGCACGACCAGCTTGCTGGCCCGGAGGGCGGCGGCCAGCGCGCCCGCCGCGGTGTCGGCGTTGACGTTGAAGACCTCGCCGTCCTCGCCGCGGGCGATGCTGGAGATCACCGGGATGCGCCCGTCGTCGAGGAGGCTGCGGACCGCTCCCGCGTCGACGTCGACGATCTCGCCGACCTGTCCGATGTCGACCTGCTCGCCGTCCACCACGGCGGTCTTGCGCTCGGCGGTGAACAGCCGGGCGTCCTCCCCCGACATGCCGACGCCGAACGCGCCGTGCTGGTTGAGGAGGCCCACGACGTCGGGGCCGACCTGGCCGACCAGGACCATGCGGACGACATCCATGGTCTCCGGCGTGGTCACCCGGAGGCCAGCCTTGAACGTGCTCTCCAGGCCCAGCCGGTCGAGGTGCGCGTTGATCTGCGGGCCACCGCCGTGCACCACCACCGGGCGCAGCCCGGCGTACCGGAGGAAGGCGACGTCGCGGGCGAAGGCCAGCCGCAGGTCGTCGTCGACCATGGCGTGCCCGCCGTACTTGATCACGACGGTCCTGCCGGCGAACTCCTCCAGCCAGGGCAGCGCCTCGATGAGCGTGGCGGCCTTCTGCAGGGCGGCCTCGCTCGCGGCCGTACGGATCCGTGGTTTCGGGCTCATGAGGAGTACGCCGAATTCTCGTGGACGTAGTCGGCGGTGAGGTCCGTGGTGTGCACGGTCGCGGTGTGGGTGCCGGCGCTGAGGTCGACGGTGATGGTCACGTCGCGGGGCCGCATGTCGACCTTGGACCGGTCGTCGCCGAAGGATCCGTTGCGGCACAGCCAGACGCCGTTGATCGCGACGTTGATGCGGTCGGGTTCGAAGACGGCCTCGGTGGTGCCGACGGCGGAGATCACGCGGCCCCAGTTGGGGTCCTCGCCGTGGATCGCGCACTTGAGCAGGTTGCTGCGGGACACCGCCCGGCCGACCAGCACCGCGTCGTGGTCGCTGGCCGCGCCGACGACCTCGATCGCGATCGCCTTGGTGGCGCCCTCGGCATCGAGCAGCAGCTGCCGGGCGAGGTCGGCGCAGATGTCGGTGACGGTCTCGGCGAGCTCGTCCTCGGACGGGCTGACGCCGCTCGCCCCGCTCGCCAGCAGCAGAACGGTGTCGTTGGTGGACATGCAGCCGTCGGTGTCGAGCCGCTCGAACGTCACCTCGCACGCCCGCCGCAGCACCCGGTCGAGCGTCACCGCGTCGACGTCGGCGTCGGTCGTGATCACGCACAGCATGGTGGCGAGGGCCGGCGCGAGCATGCCCGCTCCCTTGGCCATGCCGCCGACGGTGTAGCCGGCGGTCGCCCGACGGAAGGCGATCTTGGCGACGGTGTCGGTCGTCCGGATCGCGTCGGCGGCCGGCAGGCCGCCGTCGCGCGACAACTCGCGGGCGGCCTCGTCGACGCCGCTGAGCAGGGCGTTCATCGGCAGCCGGTCGCCGATGAGACCGGTGGAGCAGACCGCGACCTCGCCGGCCGAGTCGCCGAGGACGTCCGCGACCTTCTCGGCCGTCTGGTGCGTGTCCTGGAAGCCCGCCGGGCCGGTGCAGGCGTTGGCCCCACCGGAGTTGAGGACGACGGCGCGCACGCGGCCGCCGCGCAGCACCTGCTCCGACCACAGCACCGGCGCGGCCTTCACGCGGTTGCGGGTGAAGACGCCGGCCGCCGCGCGGGACGGACCGTCGTTGACGACGAGGGCGAGGTCGCGCTCACCGCCCTTCTTGATGCCTGCGGCGAGCCCGGCCGCTCTGAATCCAAGGGGGGCGGTGACGCTCACGGGGCGACTCCGATCGTGGTGAGACCCATTGCTTCTGGCAGACCGAGGGCGAGGTTCGCGCTCTGCACGGCCCCGCCGGCGGTGCCCTTGGTCAGGTTGTCGATGGCGGCCACCGCGACGACGCGCCCGGCGCGCTCGTCGAGGGCGACCTGGACGGCGGCGGTGTTCGCGCCGAGCGTCATCGCGGTCGCGGGCCACTGCCCTTCGGGCAGGAGGCGGACGAACGGCTCGCCGGCGTAGACGTCCGCGTACGCGTCCCGCAGACCCTGGGCGGTGACGCCGGGCGCGGCCCTGGCCGAGCAGGTGGCGAGGATGCCGCGGCTCATCGGCGCGAGGGTCGGCGTGAACGACACGGTGACCGGATGTCCCGCCACCGCGGACAGCTCCTGGGTGATCTCCGGGGTGTGGCGGTGGACGCCGCCGACGCCGTACGCGCTCATCGAGCCCATGACCTCGCTGCCGAGCAGGTTGGGCTTGGGCGCCCGGCCCGCGCCGGAGGTGCCGGACGCCGCGACGATCACGGCCTCGGGCTCGGCCAGTCCCGCGGCGTACGCGGGGAACAGCGCGAGCAGCGACACGGTCGGATAGCACCCCGGAACCGCGATGCGCCGCGTGGCGCGGAGCCGCTCGCGGTTGCCGGGCAGCTCCGGCAGGCCGTACGGCCAGGTGCCCGCGTGCGCGCCGCCGTAGTAGTGCTCCCAGTCGGCGGCGTCGGCGAGCCGGAAGTCGGCGCCGCAGTCGACGACGAGCACATCGCCGCCCAACTGCTCCGCGATCGGCCCGGACTGGCCGTGGGGCAGGGCGAGGAAGACGACGTCGTGACCGGCGAGGGTCTCGGGCGTCGTCTCGGCGAGGATCCGGTCGGCCAGCGGGTGCAGGTGCGGCTGGTGCGCGCCGAGTGCCGTGCCCGCGCTCGAATTCGCGGTCAGCGCGCCGATCTCGAACTCGGGGTGCCCGGCCAGCACACGCAGCAGCTCACCTCCCGCGTAGCCGCTCGCTCCGGCGATCGCCGCACGCGTGCCCATCGTCTCCTCCTCCGCCGCTGTGTTAAGTATGCATTTCTCTGCATCATCATGCAAGCGCCTTTCCGGAAGCGGGGAAACCGCTAGGGTCCGCTCATGCATCGGATCGCCCTGATCTCCCTGCCCTTGGCCGCCCTGCTCGCCCTCACCGGATGCGGCTCCGATTCCAAGCCGAAGGCCGCCAAGCCGACGGCGGCCGCCGGGGCCGACTGCGGGAAGGTCGACGCCGCCGGCGGCGCCCCCGCCTACCTCAAGGTGACCAAGGGGTCGGCGTCCTGCACGGAGGCGGTCTCGGTGTACAAGGCGTTCTTCGCCGAGATCGCCGAGGGCAAGGCGCCGGGCCAGGGCAGCGGCGGCGAGCTCTCGGTCCAGGGCTGGTCGTGCGTCATCTACCCGCCCGACCAGATCCAGCAGAACGGCCGCGGCGCCGACTGCACGAAGAGCGGCGCCACCGTCAGCGCGTTCCAGAAGGCCGGCTGACCCCGCGCGTCGGGCTCGCCCCCGGACCTGAAGCTCACGGAAGGCTTTCCGGCGAATCTTCGGCGGCGTATATCTGGGTATGGCGTTTTGCCCCGATATATACATGTTTTGAGGAGATTCGCCGTGGCCCGTCATACGGAGCTCGAGCGCAAGTACGACGCCGACGCCGACTTCGTGCTTCCCGACCTGCGAAAAGCACACGTCAGGGTCGGCGAACCCGCCACGCACACCCTCCAGGCCCGGTACTTCGACACCGAGGACCTGCGGCTCGCCGCCCGCGGGATCACGCTGCGCCGCCGTCAGGGCGGCGACGACGCCGGATGGCACCTCAAGCTGCCGGCGGGCGAGAACACCAAGCGAGAGATCCAGCTGCCGCTCGGTGACGGCGGTGAGGAGACCGTGCCGGCGGAACTCGCCACGCTCGTCACCGCCCGCACGCGCGGGCGGCCGCTCGTGCCGGTGGCCGAGGTGGAGACCCGCCGGATCGAACGCCCCCTCCTGGGGAAGAAGGGCCGGGTCCTGGCGAAACTGGCTGACGACACGGTGCACGCGCACCCCTTCGGCCGGAGCGGCGGCGAGGTGCGCCTGATGGCGTGGCGCGAGATCGAGATCGAGGCCGTCACCGCGTCCGACGACTTCCTGGCGGCCGTCGGCGACCACCTGCTCGGGGCGGGCGCCCGGGAGTCGGCGGCCCGGTCCAAGCTCGCCCGGACGCTCGAGGCGGTCCCCTCCGCGGACCGGCCCGTGGACACCGGCACCGCCGGAGGGGTCCTCGTGACCAACCTGGCCGAGCACGTCGACACGATGCTGGCGAACGACCCGCTCGTCCGCCTGGCCGACCACGACGACGACACCGTGCACAAGATGCGCGTGGCCGTACGGCGGATCCGCAGCCTCCTCCGTACCCATCGGCGCATGATCGATCCGGCCCGCGTCGCCGGCCTCGACACCGAGCTGAAGTGGCTGGCCGACGCGCTGGGCGAGGTCCGTGATCTGGAGGTCCTCCGCGCGCGGTTCGAGCAGCGGCTGGCGGACCTGCCCGACGCCGACCAGCGGCCGACCTGGCTGGCCGCGATGGCGGAGGAGGAGCTCCGCAACCGCGACCGGCTGCGTGAGACCCTGTCGTCACCGCGGTACGTCGCCCTCCTCGACGCGCTCGACACCTTCCTGGCCTCCCCGCCCCTCGTCGGCGACCGAGCCGGCCGGCGGTCCCGGCGTGAGACGGCCAAGACCGTCGACAAGGCCTGGCGGACGATGCTGCGCCGCCACGCCCGCGCCGCCGAACTGTCTCCGGGCCCGGCACGCGACGCCGCTCTGCACGGCACCCGCAAGGCCGCCAAGCGGGCCCGCTACACCGCCGAGGCCGCCGTGCCCGCCCTGGGCTCTCCCGCGAAGAAGCTGGCCCGCCGCGCGAAGCGGCTCCAGGGCATCCTCGGCGCCCACCAGGACGGCGTCATCGCCGCCGAGCGGCTCGGCGAGGTCGCCCGCCGGCCCGGGACACCGCCAGCCGAGGCCTTCGCCGCCGGCCGGCTCGCCGAGCGGGAGGAACGCGGCCGGGAACGCGAACTGCGGGACCTGCCCGCCGCCGTGAAGAAGGCCGCCAAGCGCAGACCGCTCCGCGCCCTCCGGGGGAAGTGACTCCCGGCGACCCACCGGTTGGCCAAGGCTTCTTCCCGATTTCCCCCTTCCGCAGCGGAGAGTTGCGAATCGCTTGAGAACACTGTCCTGCCCCGCTGACCCGACCCCGAGGCAGGCCTTTCATGTCCGACATCAACCGTCGACGATTCATGCAACTCGCCGGTGGGACGGCCGCGATGACCGCACTGTCCACGAGCATCGCCCGCGCGGCGGAGGTCCCCGCGGCCCGCCGCACCGGCACGCTGCGGGACATCGAGCACATCGTGGTCCTCATGCAGGAGAACCGGTCCTTCGACCACTACTTCGGCACGCTGCGCGGCGTGCGCGGATTCGGCGATCCGCACCCGGTGACGCTGCCGAGCGGCAAGCCGGTCTGGTACCAGTCCGACGGGACCAAGGACGTCCTCCCGTTCCACCCGGACGCGACCGACCTCGGCCTGCGGTTCCTCCAGGACCTCGACCACAGCTGGAACGGCGGGCACGCCGCCTGGAACAACGGCGCGTACGACAGGTGGGTGCCGACGAAGACCGCCACCACGATGGCGTACCTGACCCGTGAGGACATCCCCTTCCACTACGCCCTGGCCGACGCCTTCACGGTCTGCGACGCCTACCACTGCTCGCTGATCGGCCCCACCGACCCGAACCGCTACTACATGTGGACCGGCTACACCGGCAACGACGGCAAGGGAGGCGGCCCGGTCCTCGGCAACGACGAGGTGGGCTACTCCTGGACGACCTATCCCGAGCGCCTGGAGAAGGCCGGGATCTCCTGGAAGATCTACCAGGATGCCGGCGACGGCCTCGACGCCCCGGGCTCCTGGGGATGGACGAACGACGCCTACATCGGCAACTACGGCGACAACTCGCTGCTCTACTTCACCCAGTACCAGAACGCGAAGCCCGGCGACCCGCTGTACGACAAGGCACGGACCGGCACCGATGCCAAGCACGGTCAGGGTTTCTTCGACATCCTCAAGGCCGACGTCCTGAACGGACGGCTGCCGCAGATCTCCTGGATCGCCGCGCCCGAGGCCTTCACCGAGCACCCGAACTGGCCCGTCAACTACGGCGCCTGGTACATCTCCCAGGTCCTGAACGCGCTGACGGCCGACCCGGACGTGTGGAGCAAGACGGCGCTGTTCGTCACCTACGACGAGAACGACGGCTTCTTCGACCACGCCGTGCCGCCGTACCCTCCGTCGTCCCCGGCGCAGGGCCGCTCGACGGTCGACGTCGCCGGCGAGATCTTCCCGGGCTCCGGCCAGAGCGTCCCCGGCCCGTACGGCCTGGGACAGCGCGTCCCGATGTTCGTGGTGTCGCCCTGGAGCAAGGGCGGCTGGGTGTGCTCCCAGGTCTTCGACCACACCTCGATCATCCGGTTCATGGAGAGGCGCTTCGGCGTCCACGAGCCCAACATCTCGGGCTGGCGCAGGGCCGTCTGCGGCGACCTGACCTCGGCGTTCGACTTCGGCCGCACCGCCGCGCGGATGCCCGCGCTCCCCGACACCAGCGGTTACCTCCCGCCGGACCGCGACCGGCACCCCGACTACGTGCCGACGCCGCCGGCGAAGCCGGTGCTGCCGAAGCAGGAACGCGGGCTGCGCCCCGCCCGGCCGCTGCCGTACGACCTGGCCGCCGACGGCCGGGTGGGAACCGGCGGTCTGGCGATCGACTTCGCCGACCACGGTGAGGCGGCCGCGACCTTCCACGTGACCTCCACGACCCACGCGAGCGGGCCCTGGACCTACACCGTGGGGGCGGGCGGACGGATCTCCGCGACGTGGAGCGGGCAGGGCGCGTACGACTTCCGGGTGCACGGCCCGAACGGCTTCTTCCGGCGGCTCACGGGTCGCGGCGGCAGCGGTTCCCCGGAGGTGACGGCACGCCACGACGGCCACCGCGAGCAGATCAGTCTGGCGCTGGTCAACGACGGCAAGGAGCCCGTTCAGCTGACGGTCAAGGACGCCTACGGCAACGAGCGTCCGGCCACGTACCGGCTCCGGCCGGGCGCCCGCGCCGTCCACGTGGCGTCCGCGCGTCGCAGCCACGGCTGGTACGACCTTTCGGTCGTCTCCGACCACGACGACACGTTCCTCCGGCGGTTGGCCGGCCATGTCGAGACCGGCCGGCCGAGCACGAGCGACCCGGCGATCGCAACGGCCTGAGAACGGAGACACCCGGCCTCGCCCGCGGCGCCGCCGAGCGCCGCGGGCGGGGCCGCTCGGAGCCCCAGAGCCTTGTGGCCCGACGGCACCTGATGCGCCGACCCGGCGACCTCTCGTGTCCGGCCGGAACGCGGCGCCGTGATCACGCGGATGTGATCACGGCGCGGCGTTAGGGCGTGTCTGGCAGATCCCGTTCGTGCGGCCGGACCGCGGATCTGTGAGACACGCCCTGAGTCAGGCTCCGCGGAGGACGGCGCCGACCCGCTCGGCTGCGGCGGCGACGGCGGCGTCCCGGACGGCGGTGGTCTCCTCGGCCGTGAGCGTACGGTCGGACGCGCGGAACCGGAGTGTGTAGGCGAGCGACTTGTTCCCCTCGCCGACCTGCTCACCGGTGTACACGTCGAAGAGCCGGACCGACTCGAGGAGGTCCCCGGCGCCGTGCGCCTCGACGCCCGCCCGGAGGGCGGCCTCCACCTCGGCGGCGGGGACGCGCTCGGCCACGGTCAGCGCGATGTCCTGCGTGGCCACCGGGTACGTCGCGATGTGCGGCGCGACCACGGTGCCGGACGCCTTCGGCTCGAGCCTGCTCAGGTCGAGCTCCATCGCGCAGGCGCGGGCCGGCAGGTCGTACGCCTTGGTCACCCGGGGGTGCAGCTCCCCCGCGTGGCCGACGAGGGTCCCGTCGGCGAACAGCGCGGCGCAGCGGCCGGGGTGCCACGGCGCGTGCCGGTCGGCCTTGACCTCCAGCTCGACGCCCGCCTCACCTGCGATGATCCTGGCGGCCTCGATGGCGTCGGCCCAGGTCGCCGGGCGGCCCTCGCCCCACCAGCCGGCCGGCTCGCGGTGCCCGGCCAGGACCACGGCGACGCGCAGCGGCTGGTCGGGCAGTGCCGCCTGGACGGCGGCGAGCTCCTCCGCCGTGGGCGCGCGGTCGACCGGCGGCCGCGGCGGCGTCGGGGCGTCGGGGCGGGGCCGGTAGACGAGACCCGTCTCGAACAGGGCGACGTCGGCGAAGCCACGCCCGATGTTGCGGTGGAGCGTGCGCAGCAGCGCCGGGAGCAGCGTCGTGCGAAGGAGCGGCTCGTCCTCGGTGAGCGGGTTGGCCAGCCGCAGCGCGCGCCGGCGGGCGTCGTCGGCGGGCAGCTGCAGGGCGTCCCAGTCGCCCGCGGACACGAACGGGTAGTTGATCACCTCGTCGTATCCGGCCGCGGCGAGGGCCCGGCCGGCGCGGCGGCGCAGGCGCTGCGCCGGGGTGAGACCCCGGCCGGCGACCGAACGCGGGGCGCGCGCGGGGATGTTCTCGTAGCCCTCGAGCCGGATGACCTCTTCGGCGAGGTCGTTCGGGTCGCGAAGGTCGGGCCGCCAGGACGGCGGCGTCGCGGTGAGGACGTCGTCGCCCGTCACCTCGCAGCCGACGTCGCGCAGCCGCTTGACCACCGTGTCGCGGCCGTACGCGACGCCCGCGACGCGGTCCGGGTGGTCGGCCGGGATGGTGATCGTGACGTTCTCCGCCGGCGCCTCGGCGTGCGTCACGCCGGGCAGGATCTCCGCGCCGCCGAGCTCGGCCAGCATCCGCACGGCCTTGTGGGTCGCCACCAGCGGCAGCTCGCGATCCACGCCGCGCTCGAAGCGGTACAGCGCCTCGCTCTTGAGCTTGTGGCGGCGGCCCTGCCGCGCCAGGTCGCTCGCCGAGAAGTGCGCGCCCTCGATCACCATGTCGGTCGACTTCTCGTCGATCTCGGTGTGCAGACCGCCCATCGTGCCGGCCATCGAGATCGGGCCCGACGCGTCGGTGATCAGCACGTCGTCCGGGTGCAGGTCCCGTACGACATGGTCGAGGGTCTCGAGCCGCTCGCCGGGCTCGGCCCGGCGGACGACGACCGGGCCGGTCAGCTTCGCCCGGTCGAACGCGTGCAGCGGCTGGCCCAGCTCGAGCATCAGGTAGTTGGTGACGTCGACGGCCAGGGACACCGAGCGCATCCCGGCACGGGTCAGCCGGACCCGCATCCACAGCGGCGTCGGCGCGTCCGGCGCGAAGCCGCGCACCTCCCGCAGGACGAAGCGGTCGCAGCCGGTCGGGTCCGCGATGCTCGCCGGGTACGACTCCCCGGTCTCGGCCGGGAGCTCGACGGCGGCGGGGTCGTGGAACGGCACGCCGTACGCCGTCGCGGCCTCGCGCGCCATGCCGCGGATCGAGGCGGTGTAACCGCGGTCGGGCGTGATCCCGATGTCGAGCACCTCGTCGCGCAGCCCGGCCAGCTCGACGAAGTCCGCCCCGAGGGGCGTGTCCGGCGGCAGGATGAGGATGCCCGGGCTGCTCTCGGCCAGGCCGAGCTCGGCCTCGGAGCAGATCATGCCGTCGGAGACTCGCCCGTACGTCTTGCGCGCGGCGATCGCGAACCCGCCGGGCAGGACCGCGCCCGGCAGCGCGACCGGCACGCGGTCGCCGGCGACGAAGTTGGTCGCGCCGCAGACGATGCCGCGCGGCTCGCTTTCGCCGACGTCGACCTGGCAGAAGCGGATCGGCTTCTTGAAACCGGCGAGCTCCTCGATCTCGAGGACCTGCCCGGTGATGACGCCGGTCACGTCGTGCCCGACCGCGTCGACGGACTCGACCTCCAGGCCGGCGGCGATCAGCTTCTGGGCGATGTCACGCGCGGTGACCTCGGCGGGCAGCTCGGCGTACTCCCGCAGCCACGAAACAGGGACGCGCATCAGATCTCCATCCCGAACGCCTGGGTGAAGCGCACGTCACCCTCGAACATGTCGTGCATGTCCTCGACCCCGTGCCGGAACATCAGCGTGCGCTCGACGCCCAGGCCGAACGCCCAGCCGCTGTAGCGCTCCGGGTCGACCCCTGCGGCGACCAGCACGCGCGGGTTGACCATGCCGCAGCCGCCCAGCTCGATCCAGCCCTCCGACCGGCACGTGCGGCAGGGCTCGCCGCCCGGCTCGGCCGAGGCCCCGCGGCAGACGAAGCACTGCATGTCGACCTCGGCGGACGGCTCGGTGAACGGGAAGTAGTACGGGCGGAAGCGGGTCTTGAGCCCTTCGCCGAACATCCCGGTGACGAACGCGCCGATGGCCCCGCGCAGGTCGGCCATGGTGATGCCCTCGTCGACGACGAGGCCCTCCATCTGGTGGAAGACGGGGCTGTGCGTCGCGTCGAGTTCGTCGGTGCGGAAGGTGCGGCCGGTACAGACGACGTAGACCGGCAGCTCACGGGTCAGCAGGGCGCGGATCTGCACCGGCGAGGTGTGGGTCCGCAGGACGAGGCCGGAGTCCTCCGACTCGACGAAGAAGGTGTCCTGCATCTCCCGCGCCGGGTGGGCGGGCGGGAAGTTCAGCGCGTCGAAGTTGAACCACTCGGCCTCGACCTCGGGGCCCTCGGCCAGCTCGAAGCCCATGGAGACGAAGACGTCGGCCATGCGCTCGGCGATCGTCGTCACCGGGTGCCGGGCGCCGCGCGGCGTGCGGTCCCACGGCAGCGTGACGTCGACGGCCTCCTCGACGAGGACGCGCTGATCGCGCTCCTCCTCCAGCTCGGCCTGACGCGTCTTGAGCGCGTCGGAGACCTCGCGGCGGGCGGTGCCGACGCGTTTGCCGGCCTCGGCCTTGGCCTGCGGCGGCAGGGCGCCGATCTCCCGGTTGGCGAGCGCGAGGGGCGAGCGGTCGCCGGCGTGGGCCAGGCGGACCTGCTTCAGCTCGTCGAGGCTCGCGGCCGCCGCGATCGCGGCGAGCGCCTCGTCGCGCGCGCGGGCCACCTCGTCCGGGTGGAGCGCGGTGACCTCGACGGGGTCATATGACTTATTCGGTGCGGACATGAGTTTGGATTACTCCAGCAGTGGCGGAACGGCGATCGAGTCTAGTCGGCGCACGGCCTCCGGCCCGGGATCCGGGCCATTACACGATCATGGCGGACCCGTGCCGGTCGGAAAGCCCGCGGCGCTCTCAGGCGAAGTCTGGAGCCCCGGCGGGCAGGCTAAATCGGAACTCGGCGCCGCCGCTGGGGGCGCGCCGCACGGCGATGGTGCCGCCGTGCGCCTCGACGAGGCCCTTCACGATGTAGAGGCCGAGGCCGGTGCCCCCGCGGGGCTGGCCGTGGCCGCGCCAGAACTGGCGGAAGACGCGCTGAGCCGCCTCGGGCGGGATGCCCTCGCCCTCGTCGCGCACGGCGACGACGGCTCCCCGCGTGCTCGCGTCCGGCTCCACCACGATCGTCACAGTACCAGCACCGTGCCGGACGGCGTTCTCCACGAGGTTCCCGAGGATCTGGTCGATCTTGTCGGGATCGAGCCACATCTCGGGCAGCTCGCCCGGCACCTCCAGCTTGAACCGGTCCGGCGAATCACCCGCGGCCACCCGGCCGGCGATGATCTTGCGGGCCTCCTCGACGACGTCGACGACCTGGCGGCGCATCTCCAGCCGGCCCGCTTCGATGCGGGAGACGTCGAGCAGCTCGGTGATCAGCCGGGTCACCCGGTCGGCGTCGGAGTTGACCGTCTCGAGCATGACGCGCTTCTGGTCGTCGTTGAACCGGTGCCACTTGGCCAGCAGGGTGGCGGTGAAGCCCTTGACGCTGGTCAGCGGCGACCGCAGCTCGTGCGCGACGGTGGAGACGAGGTCCGCCCGGCCGCGCTCGTGGCGGGCGCGCTCGGCCGCGTCGCGCAGGGCGACGGTGAACGAGCGCACGGTGCCGTCCGGCTCGCGGTCGTAGGAGGCGGTGACGAGCAGCTCGGGCCCGTCACCGAGGTAGAGCGGCCGCTCCGGGTGACGGGTGCGGATCGCCAGCCCGCCGTACGGGTCGAGGCACTTCCACCAGTCCCGGCCGTCGGCGTCGCGCAGCGGCAGGACACCGGCGAAGTCGCGGCCGAGCGCCTCGGCCTTCGGGATGCCGGTCAGCCGCACCGCGGCGCGGTTGAACACGACGACCCTCCGGTCGGCGTCGGCCACGAGCAACCCGTCGGGCAGCGAATCGGGGCAGACCCCGTCCGACGCCGCCCGCCCGGCGGAAGGCTCAGAGCCACGCGGAACCGGTTCGCCCACGGCCTCCGCCACCTCCCCCGGCTCCATATTGACTGCGACAGCCTGACTCTAGTGCGGACGGCGGAAATCCCGCCACGCCGGAGGCGTAATGACCGGTGTACCCGACATGTCGCCCAGCACAAGTCAGTGCTGAAACGCCTCGTCAACGGTGTCATATGTGGGGAACAGCTCGTCGAGCCGGGTGATTCGCAGAATCCTCCGCTGAGCGGGCCGCACCCGCGCGAGGCAGAGCGTGCCGCCCTTCTCCCGGAGCCGGTTTGCCACCGCGACCAGCACGCCGAGCCCGGCGGCGTCGCAGAAGCGCACGGCCTCGAAGTCGACGACGAGGTGGATGTGACCGCCGTCGATCAGCGTCAGGAGATCCGCGCGCAGCCGCCCCGCCGTCTGCACGTCGATCTCACCGCCGACCGCCACGACCGCGACCGCGCCATCGCGCCGCACCACCGTGGCGGCCATCGCGCGGCCGGCCATCTGACACCGGTGCGCGCCCCCGCGCGCCATCGGAGACCTGCCAGGGAGCCTCTCGCAGCTCACTGCCGCTCGTCGGCGAGGCAGTGGAATGCCCTTTATGTTCGTATTCAACCGTTTTGCCCCGTTCATCGGAATCCTCATTGATACCGCAACGGCCACCCGAAGCGCGAACCGCCGTCCGGCCGGTTCACCGATCCGGCACGGCGGAATCAACAGCATCGATCATGTCGGCTTTTGTTCGATTGAACGAATCGGGAGGCCTATTTGTTACAGCCGGAAGACATCCTTGTTGCGTTCGGTATCGGACGCCTGCTCCCACGGCCGCGGTCGCCTCGATCGCCGGGCCGGATGGCGGCGGACCGCGACGGTCCGGATACAGTCGTCGCTCGACGCCGTCACTCTCCGACACGGCCCGCGCCGTCGCCCGCCGGAAGGAGCCGGAACATGGACCTGCTCGACATGGCCCTGCTCGGCGCGGCCGGCGTGGCGGCCGGCGGGGTCAACGCGATCGCCGGCGGTGGCTCGCTGATCTCCTTCCCGGCCCTGCTGGCCGTGGGCCTCCCGAACATCACGGCGAACGTCACCAACACGGTGGCGCTGTGGCCCGGCTACGTCGGCGGTGTCGCGGGCTACCGCGCCGAGCTGGCCGGCCGGCGGCGGCGGGTCGTCGCGCTGAGCGTGACGAGCGTGGCCGGCGCCGTCCTCGGCTGCCTGCTGCTGCTGATCACCCCCGAGGGGGTCTTCACCGCGCTGGTGCCCGCGCTGATCGCCGTGGCCAGCCTGCTCCTGGCGGTCCAGCCGTGGCTGAAGCGCAGGCTCGACGCGACCGGGCGCCGGGGCGGGGCCGGACACCGGGTGCTCCTGCACGGCGGCATCCTCGTCGGCGGCGCCTACGGCGCGTACTTCGGCGCCGGGCTGGGGGTCATGCTGCTCGGGCTGCTCGGCGTCTTCGTCCACGACCACCTGCAGCGACTCAACGCCGTGCGGGCCGTGCTGTCCCTCGTCATCAACACCGTGGCCCTCGCCGCGTTCGCGCTGTTCGGCCCGGTGCGCTGGGACGCCGTCGCGGTGATGGCGGTCACCAGCCTGGTCGGGGGGTTCCTCGGCGCGCGCGTCGCCCGGCGCCTCTCCCCCGGCGTCCTGCGGGCCGTGGTCGTCACCTTCGGACTCGGGGTCGCCCTCACCCTGGCGCTGCGCTGAGGCGCTCTCAGGAGGGCGTGGCGGAACGCTGTGCCCGGGCCGAGGCGTACAGGCACACGGCGGCCGCGGTGGCGAGGTTGAGGCTCTCGGCCCCTCCGTAGATGGGGACGCGCACGACCTCGTCGACGGCGTCCAGGATCTCCTCCGGCAGACCCCACGCCTCGTTGCCGAACACCCAGGCCGTCGGTCCCGCGAGCGTTCCCGAGTCGAGCGCGGCGTCCAGGGAGCACTTTCCGGCCCCGTCGGCCGCCAGGACCGTCAGCCCGGCCTCCTTGAGCGCCGGGATCAGGGTGTCGAAGCGCGGCCCGACCACGACCGGCAGATGGAACAGACTGCCGGCCGAGGCGCGCACGCACTTGCCGTTGTACGGATCGACGGAGGCGTCCGTGAAGATCACCGAGTCGGAGCCGGCGGCGTCGGCGGTGCGCAGGACGGTGCCGGCGTTCCCGGGATCGCGCACGTGCGCCAGCACGGTCACCAGACGCGGGGGCGCTGCGAGCACGCCCTCGAGGTCGACGTCGACGAACGCGCAGACGGCCAGCAGGCCCTGCGGGGTGACGGTCTGGGCGAGTTCGGCCATGACCTCGCCGCTCACCCGGAAGATCGGGACGCCCGAGCGCTCCGCCTGGAGGATCAGGTCGTGGTGGCGGTTCTCCGCCTCGGCGGTGGTGAACAGCTCGGCGAGGACGCCGTCGAGCGCCAGGGCCTCCCGCACCGCCTGGGGACCCTCGGCGAGAAATCGCCGCTCGCGGCGGCGGAACGCGCGTTTGGCGAGCCGACGAGCCGCCTTCACCCGTGGTGATCGAGTGGAGATCAGGTCGCGGCCCGCCATCAGCGTCGTTATCTGCGCGGTCAGGCGGCCGCGCTGCCCTCGGCGGGCAGCGCCTTCTTGGCCGTCTCGACGAGGACCGTGAACGCCGCGGCGTCGTTGACCGCGAGCTCGGCGAGCATGCGACGGTCGACCTCGACGCCGGCCTCACGCAGGCCCTGGATGAACCGGTTGTACGTCATGCCGTTCGCGCGGGCCGCCGCGTTGATCCGCTGGATCCACAGACGGCGGAACTGGCCCTTGCGGTCCTTCCGGTCGCGGAAGGCGTACGTCATCGAGTGGAGCTGCTGCTCCTTGGCCTTGCGGTACAGCCTGGACCGCTGGCCACGGTAGCCACTCGCCCGCTCGAGGACGACCCGGCGCTTCTTGGCGGCGTTGACCGCCCGCTTCACGCGTGCCACGTCTTGAACTCCTTCGTGGAGGCCGTGCCTTGTGGGCTCCGGCCGGTCGTTCGACTAACGGGACTGCCGGCACCGGAGTGGTGCCGGAGCCCGGCGATCAGGTGGTGCCGGGCTTACTCGCCGAGCAGCTTCTTGATCTTGGTTTCGTCGTTCTTGGACACCACGACCGCTCCGTCGAGCCGGCGCGTGCGCTTCGTCGGCTTGTGCTCGAGCAGGTGGTTGCGGTTGGCGCGGCGGCGCATGACCTTGCCGGTGCCCGTCAGCTTGAACCTCTTCTTGGCACCACTGTGCGTCTTCATCTTCGGCATGGTCGCCGACGTCTCCCTAGTCCGAGCGCCTCGATCCGGGCATACGGCGACTCCGTACGGAGTGCTGTACGCCTGAGAGGCGCGTGTGCTTACCTCTTCGCGAGACGACCCCGCTCGGTGAGCAGGGTCGTGGCGGAGCGGGCCCGGTCAGGCCGGGGAACCGTGCTCCTCCTGCTGCCGTCGCGCACGACTTCCCGTCGCGGTGCGCGTTTCGGCCTTTGCCTCGCTCTTCTTCTTATGCGGTCCGAGGACCATGATCATGTTGCGGCCGTCCTGCTTGGGACGGGACTCGACGAAGCCGAGCTCCTCGACGTCCTCCGCCAGCCGCTGCAACAGCCGGAACCCCAGCTCCGGCCGGGACTGCTCGCGGCCACGGAACATGATCGTGACCTTGACCTTGTCACCTGCCTTGAGGAACCGCTCGACGTGGCCCTTCTTGGTGCCGTAGTCGTGCGGATCGATCTTCGGCCGGAGTTTGATCTCCTTGATGACCGTGTGCGCCTGGTTACGTCGCGCATCGCGGGCCTTCATCGCGGACTCGTACTTGAACTTGCCGTAGTCCATGAGCTTGGCCACGGGCGGCCTCGCGGTCGGGGCGACCTCGACGAGATCGAGGTCGGACTCCCGGGCAAGGTCGAGTGCCTTGGCGATCGGCACGATGCCGACCTGTTCGCCGTTCGGGCCGACGAGCCGGACCTCGGGCACGCGAATGCGCTCGTTGATACGCGGTTCGGCGCTGATGGGACCTCCTTGGGGCTTCCGAGCTGTCCTGACCGGCCATGCCCTGGGCTCTTCAAACGAAAAGCCCCGCATGACTCGCATGCGGGGCCATCACCACTACCGGACACCTCGGCAGCACAGAGCCGACGAGGCGGGCACGCCTACAGCGTGCCTGACCGGAACCCATCAGCCTCTCGTCTCCCGAGGGAGCGCAGCCGATCAGGTGGGAGATGACCTCCGCTTGCGCGCCCGGCGCGTACACACCAGGCCAGTCAAAGGTCAAAGATATCAGCTTTCCGGCCGTACGTCGAAAGCGCGCACCTCGAACGCCGCGGTGACCTTCACGGGCTCCGCGAGCGCGGCGATGCGCTCCCGCAGGATCCCCGGTTCGGTGTGCCGGGCGCTGGGGCCCATCGCCACGAGCGACGCGACGTCGGCATGAGTGAGGGACAGCGGAAGGTCCAGAGACCAGGCGCCCGTGGGGGCGAAGCGCTCGCCGACCGAGTCGGCCACGCGGTCGGCCTTCCGCTCGTCCACGGACAGCAGCCCGAGCCGTTCGATCAGCTCGCCCAGGTGGTACGGGGCCGGAGTGACGACGATCAGCGCGCCGTCCGGCCTGAGCACCCGGTGGAACTCCGTCCCGCTCCGCGGGGCGAACACGTCGATGAGGACCGCGACCGCGCCGGTGCGCACGGGCAGCGGCCGCCAGACGTCCCATGCCAGGGCGCCGATCCGCGGATGCGCCCGCGCGGCCCGGCGCAGCGCGTGCTTGGAGATGTCGAGGGCCACACCGGGCCGTCCGGGCAGCCGGTCGAGCACGGCCGCGAGGTAGTGACCCGTGCCCGCGCCGGCGTCCAGCACGCAGCCCTCGCCCGGGTCGAGGGCCGCCGCGCGCTCCGCGACCAGTTCGGCGAGCGGGGCGAAGTGGCCGCCGCCGAGGAAGTCCGCGCGGGCGGCGACCATCTCCGGGGTGTCGGCGGTGCCGAGGTGCGCCTTGCCGGTCAGCAGGTTGGCGTAGCCCTGCCGGGCGATGTCGAACGCATGCCCGGCCGGGCACCGGAGCGCCTTCTCGGCGACGGCCAGGTCGTCGGCGCAGATCGGGCAGCGGAGGTACGGGACGACGTCGGCGAACACCCTCCCATGATGGAGCAGGCGAACGGGCGCTTCGTCCCCACGCGTTGGCAATGTATCGGCCATCGGTATATAAAGATTACATGAACCACAGGTCACTCCAGGAACCCACGTTCCTCATCCTCACGGCGTTGGCGGCCGGGCCTCAGCACGGGTACGGCATCATCGGCGACGTCGAGCGGATCTCGGACGGGCGGGTGCGCCTTCGGGCCGGCACCTTGTACGCCGCCCTCGACCGGCTGACCGCCGACGGACTCGCCGAGATCGACCGCGAGGACGTCGTCGAGGGCCGGCTGCGCCGCTACTACCGGCTCACGGACACGGGCGCCGCGCGCCTCGCCGCCGAGGCCGAACGCCTGCGCAGCAACGCCGAGACCGCCACCGCCCGCCTGCGCCTGGCCGGAGGATCCGCATGAGCCCGCTCGAACACCGGCTGCGGCGATGGCTGCGGCTCTACCCGATCGACCAGCGCGAAGAGATGCTCGGCGTCCTGCTCGCCTCGGCCGGCCCCGGCCAGGACCGGCCGAGCCCCCGAGACGCCGCGGACCTCGTGGGAGGAGCCGTTCGCGTCCGCCTGCGCCGCGAGATCCGGTCCCTCGGCGGGACGGTGTGGAGGGACGCGTTCGCCGTGCTCGGCCTGGTGACGATCCTGGCCCTCTTCGTCTGTCTGATCGCCTCCCTACGAGCCATCATCGACTTCGCCTTCGTCGTTCAGTCACCGCCCGCGCCCATCTGGCCGATGTGGGCGCCGTGGCCGCTCGTCGCCGCGTTGAGCCTGCTGAGCCTGCGGCGCACCGCGATCGGCATCGCATGGGCCGCAGCGCTCGCTCAGGTGCCCTGGCTCGCCATCGGCGAAATGGACGCCTTCTCTGATCGGCTGGGCCAAAACGCGTACTGGTTCGTCTTGGCGATCACCGCCGCCGCGGCCTTGTCCGTCTCGGACGGCCTCCGCCGAGCGCTGTCGCTTCTCGGATGGTGGCGGGTCGTCGTCCTCCTGGCCGGTTTTGGAGCCTTCGCCTACACGCTGAGCGTCCCCACCGGGGAGATCGATCCGTGGTCGAGAGACATGTCACCGTCGGCATGGTCGTTCCACGATCCCCGGTATTGGCTGGGCATCGCGCCGTTGGCGTTGATCGCCGTCGCGTGCACCCGGCTGAGGACTGACTCCGGCCGCAGGTGGACGACGATGCTGATACTGAGCCTTGCCCCGACCGTCTACGTCTTGGGGTTCCAGATCGCGATCGACACCGCGCTCGCGCCCGTCGTAGACGCCATCCGTATCCTCGGCTCGCTGGCGGTCGTCGCCGTCCTCACGGCCGCCGCGGCGTCCCGTCTGCGGGAGTGGCGGCGCAGCACGTCATGACATCACGGTCCACATCACTCGAACACCGGCTGCGGCGATGGCTGCGGCTCTACCCGATCGACCAGCGCGAGGAGATGCTCGGCGTCCTGCTCGCCACGGCAGGCCCCGGCCAGGAGCGGCCGACTCCGCGCGATGCCGCCGACCTGGCCTGGGGGGCCGTACGCGTCCGCCTCCGGCGCGAGATCCGTTCCCTCGGCGGCCCGATCTGGCGCGACGCCTTCGCCGTGCTCGGTCTGGTGGCGACCGCCCTCGTGTCCACCGGTCTGATCGCTTATTTCCGGGACGACGCGGTGGTGGCCGGTTTCTCGCCGGTGCTGTTGCAGGAGCCCGCGCAGGTCTGGCCGATGTGGGCACCATGGCCGGCCGTGGCCGCGCTGAGCCTGCTGGGCCTGCGGCGAACGGCGGCAGGTCTCGCCTGGGCGGCGACACTGTCCCAGCTTCCGTGGCTGGCGGTCGCCCAAGGTCACGACGCCATCGACTCGGTATACGTGGGAGGCAACCTGCTCTGGTTCGGCCTGGCGATCCTGGCCGCGACGGCGCTGTCGCTCTCGGGCGGCCTGCGCCCCGCCTTCGCGTCGCTCGGCGGATTGCGCGGCGCGGCCCTCATGACGGGCGTCGCCGCATTCGCCTTCGCTCTGATCTGGCTTGCCGCGCCACTGGCCCCGATGCCGCAACGCGCCGTGCTGCTGCGGCCGGTGACGGTCCACAATCCGGCGTGGCTGCTGGCGGTCGCCTCGCTGACACTGATCGGTGTCGCCTGTGCCCGCCCGCGTTCGGCCTCCGGGCGCAGATCGACGATCGTGGTGCTGCTCGCCCTGTCGCCGCTCGCGAGCTCGCTCGTCCTGTGGTCCACGCCCTTCAGCACCTTCGGGACGGCGGCCCAGACGCTCTATGTCGCCGGTCCCCTGACACTGTTGGCGATCATGGGCGTGGCCTTGGCGTCACGCCTGCGCCGGCAGCGCCGCAGCACGTCATGACACGGCGGCGCGCATCGCCTCGACGGGGGCCGGTGCGCGCCCCGTCATGAGCTCGACCTGGCGGGCGGCCTGGTGCACCAGCATGGGCAGGCCGCCCACCACGATGCCGCCCCGGTCGCGCACCGCTTCGGCAGTGGCCGTCGGCCATGGTGCGTACACGACGTCGAAGAGCGCGCCCGTCGCCCCCGCGATCGCCTCGGCGTACGGGTCGGCGGTGTGGGCCGGAAGGGTCGAGACGATCAGATCGGCGGGAGGCATTGTGTCGGCGAAGGTCTGCACCGACACCGATACGCCCAGCCGGTCGGCCGCCGACACCGCCTCGGCGGCCCGGGCCGGGCTCCGTACGACGACCACGGCCTTCGGCAGCCCCAGGTCGCGCAGCGCGGCCAGGGCCGAGCAGGCCGTCGCTCCACCACCGAGTACGACGGCGGAGCCCGGTGAGCGGACGCCGGCCTCGGTCAGCGCGGTCACCATGCCGTACACGTCGGTGTTGTGACCGAGCCGCCGCCCGCCGTCGTAGACGACCGTGTTGGCCCCGCCGACCGCCCGCGCGAGCCCGGAGACCTCGTCGAGCAGCGGCAGCACGGCCCGCTTCAGCGGCATCGTCAGGGACAGGCCCGCCCACGGCCGCTCGAGCACCTCGGGAAGATCCTCCTCACGGCACTCGATCGCCTCGTACGTCCAGTCGAGCCCCAGGGCGGCGTACGCCGCCCGGTGCAGCGCCGGCGACAGCGAGTGCGCGATCGGCGACCCGAGGACGGCGGCTCGCGTCATCCGTGCCCCGTGTTGCGTGCGAGTTCCTGCTTGAACTTCTCGAACTCGCTGTTGCTGTTGGTGAACTTGGTGACATGGCGCTTCGGATCGGTGGTCACGAAGTAGAGCCAGTTGCCCTGCGCGGGATTGAGCGCCGCCTTGAGCGCCACCTCGCCGGGGTTGTCGATCGCTCCGGGCGGCAGGCCGGAGACGCTGTAGGTGTTGTACGGGCTCTTCGTCTTGGTCTCCGCGTAGGTGGCCACGATGTTGTACTTGCCCAGGGCGTACATCACCGTGCTGTCGAGCTGCAGTTTGCGCATCCACGGCTGGGAGTTGTGGACCCGGTTGTCGATGACCCGGGCGATCTTCGGCATGTCCTCGTCCCGGCCGCTCTCGGCCTGGACCAGGCTGGCGATCGTCACCACGTCACCCGGCGACATGCCCAGCTCGCGGGCCTTTCCTTCCAGGTCGATGGAGGTCGCGACCGTCTTGAACTGGTCGACCATCGAGCGGAGCACCTGCGTGGCGGTGGCCTTCGGGTCCGGGTCGTACGTGAAGGGATAGAGATATCCCTCGAGCTTGCCCTTGGCATACGAGGGCAGGCCCAGCTTCTCGGGGTGTTTGGCGGCCTTCTCGAAGTCCTTGAGCGGGATCTTGGTCTTCTTGGAAAGCATCTGCAGGACCTGGACGACCCGCTTGCCTTCGGGGATGGTGACACGGCCGGCCCGTGAGGCGTCGCTGAGCAGCAGCGCGAGCGCGGACTTCACCGACATCTGCCGGCGCAGGTGGTAGTAGCCGGGCTGGATGCTCGTCGCCCTCGTGTCCTTGGTGGCGAGTTTGACGAACGCGTCCACGGACTTGACGACGCCGGCCTGCTTCATCCGCAGGGCCATCTCGCTGACCGAGTCGCCCTCGTGGATCCAGACGGTGACCGAGCCGGTGCCCTCGCCCTTGTAGTCGGGCGGGTTGAGCATGCCGTTCAGCATGGTGAAACCGACGTAGCCGCCGCCGCACACGACCGCGAGGAGGAAGACGAGCGCGATGAGCGGCGCGAGCTTGCGGCCCTTGCGGCTCTTCTTGCGGCGCCGTCCCCGTCCGCCCCGGGCAGCACGTGGCGGAACGCCTGGAGGCTCCGAGCGCTGTTGCCGCTCGGACAGTTGTCTCAGAAAGTCGAGGTCTGCGTCGCTCATGAGCCCCCCTGGACAGTCTCCCCCGGAGGGCGACCCGTCAAGCGCTCGGCATCGAGCGCAGCCTGCAGGAGCACGGCCGCCGCCGCCTGGTCGACGACCTTGCGCCGCGCCTGTCCGCGCACACCTTGTGCCCGAAGTCCGGTTTCGGCTGTCACGGTCGTGAGTCTCTCATCGAACAGCCGTACCGTCTCGGGATCCAGGCGTCGTGCGATCTTCACCGCCAACCGGCGGGCAGCCTCGGCCGCCGGCCCCTCTCTTCCGGAGAGAGAGGTCGGCAGGCCCACGATCACCTCGATGGCGTCGTTGTCAGCGACCAGCTGGACGATCCGGTCGACATCGCCCTTCCCGGCACGCACCGTCTCCAGCGGAGACGCGAGGATGCCGCCAGGATCACTGCGCGCGACGCCGATGCGAACACTGCCCGCATCGACGCCGATGCGCACGCCTTGTCTCACGCGGCCGCCACGGCCCGGCGGACGGCGCCCAGGGCCTCATCGATGGCGCCCGCGTTCGCGCCACCGCCCTGCGCCAGGTCGTCCTTGCCGCCGCCACCGCCGCCGAGGACCTTGGCGGCGACGCCGACGAGCGCACCCGCGCGGAGCCCGCGGGCGCGGGCCTCCTCGCTGGTCGCGACGACGATCACCGGGCGGTCCTTGGGGACCCCGGCGATGATGACCACGGCCGGGCGTCCCGACAGGCGCCCGCGGACGTCCATGGCGAGACGGCGCAGGTCGTCGGCGCTGGTGCCGTCGGGCACGCGGTGGGCGACGAAGGCGATGCCGCCGACGTCCTCGGCGCCGCCGGCCAGCTCGCCGGCGATCTCGAGGACCTGCTGCGAACGCAGCCGCTCGAGCTCCTTCTCGGCCTCGCGGAGACGGGTGACGACGCCGGAGATCCGCTCCGGGAGCTCCTCGCGGCGGGTCTTCAGCTGCTCGGACAGCTGCGCGACCAAGACGCTCTCCTTGGCGAGGTACCGGAAGGCATCGATGCCGACGAGCGCCTCGACCCGGCGCACGCCGGCGCCGATCGACTGCTCACCGAGGACCTTGATCAGGCCCAGCTGGCCGGAACGGGCCACGTGGGTGCCGCCGCACAGCTCGCGGGAGTAGTCGCCGATCTCGACGACGCGGACCTCGTCGCCGTACTTCTCGCCGAAGAGCGCCAGCGCGCCCATCTTGCGCGCCTCGTCGATCGGGTGGACCGAGGCGTGCACGCCCAGGTCGTCGATGAGGATGGCGTTGACCTCGTCCTCGACGTCGCGCAGGACGTTCAGCGGCACGGCGCCGGAGGCGGTGAAGTCGAACCGGAACCGGCCGGGGGCGTTCTCCGAACCGGCCTGCGCCGCCGACTCGCCGAGCGCGTTGCGGAACCCGCGGTGCACCATGTGCGTCGCGGTGTGGGACCGGGAGATCGCCCGGCGCCGCTCGACGTCGATCTCGGCGTAGGCGGTGTCACCGGCCTGCGCCTCGCCGCTGCGGACCCGGCCCCGGTGCACGATCAGGCCGGCCAGCGGCGTCTGCACGTCGAGGACCTCGATCTCGGCCCCGTTGCCGAGCCGGATGACGCCCTGGTCGGCGAGCTGGCCGCCGCCCTCGGCGTAGAACGGCGTGCGGTCGAGCACGACCTCGACCTCGCTGCCCTCCCCCGCCGACGGCACGTTGGCGCCGCCGACCAGGAGGCCGACCACGCGGGCCTCGCCGGTGACCGCGTCGTAGCCGGTGAACCGCACCGAGCCGGTCTGCTCCAGCAGGCTGCCCAGCACGGACACGTCGAGATTGCCGGTCTTCTTCGCGGCGGCGTCGGCCTTGGCGCGCTGCCGCTGCTCGTCCATGAGGCGCCGGAACTCGCCCTCATCGACGGACAGGCCCTGCTCGGCCGCCATCTCGAGGGTGAGGTCGATCGGGAAGCCGTAGGTGTCGTGCAGGGTGAACGCCTGGACGCCGGACAGCGTCGGCTCCTTGCGGCGCTTGGTCTCCTCGACCGAGGCGTCGAAGATCGCGGTGCCGGTGCGGAGCGTCGTGAGGAAGGACTGCTCCTCGGCGTCGATGACCGTGTGGATGTGGGCGGCGTCGGAGCGCAGCTCCGGGTAGGTCTCGCCCATGCCCTCGATCGCGGCTGCGGTCAGCTCGTGCAGGTAGCGGTCGTCGCCGGCGCCGAGCAGGCGCAGGTGGCGGATGCTGCGGCGCAGGATCCGGCGCAGGACGTAGCCCCGGCCCTCGTTGGAGGGGACAACGCCGTCGGCGACCATCATCGTGCCGCTGCGGACGTGGTCGGTGATCACGCGCAGGGACACGTCGGCGCGCGCGTCGCGGCCGTACTTGGTCTTGGTGAGGTCGGCGGCGCGGTCGAGGATCCGCCACATGGTGTCGATCTCGTAGATGTTGTCGACGCCCTGGAGGATCGCGGCCATGCGCTCCAGGCCCATGCCGGTGTCGATGTTCTTGGCGGGCAGCTCGCCGAGGATCGGCCAGCCCTCCTTGCCCGCGCCCGGGCCCCGCTCGAACTGCATGAAGACGAGGTTCCAGACCTCGAGGTAGCGGTCCTCATCGGCGACCGGGCCGCCCTCACGGCCGTACTCCGGACCCCGGTCGTAGTAGATCTCCGAGCAGGGGCCGCAGGGGCCGGGCACACCCATCGACCAGAAGTTGTCCGCCATGCCGCGGCGCTGGATGCGCTCCTCCGGCAGGCCGACCTTGTCACGCCAGATCGAGAAGGCCTCGTCGTCGTCGTGGTAGACGGTGGCCCAGAGCCGGTCCTCGGGGAACCCGAACCCGCCGTCGGACTCCGGCCGCGTCAGCAGGTCCCAGGCGAAGGGGATCGCCTGCTCCTTGAAATAGTCCCCGAAGGAGAAGTTGCCCAGCATCTGGAAGAACGTGCCGTGCCGGGTCGTCTTGCCGACCTCGTCGATGTCGGGC
This sequence comes from Actinoallomurus vinaceus, assembly GCF_039542055.1. Classification (NCBI taxonomy): domain Bacteria; kingdom Bacillati; phylum Actinomycetota; class Actinomycetes; order Streptosporangiales; family Thermomonosporaceae; genus Actinoallomurus; species Actinoallomurus vinaceus. The sequence goes on along the minus strand of NZ_BAABHK010000015.1, from coordinate 269,116 downwards.
GTGCGGATGCACTTCTGCACGCTGGTCGCCCGACGGTATGGAGGCGTCCGCTGGCCGAGGAAATACGGCTTGAACGGCACCATGCCCGCGTTTACCAGCAACAGCGTGGGGTCCTCGGCGATCAGGCTCGCCGAGGGCACCACGGTGTGGCCGCGTTCCTCGAAGAAGCGGAGGAAACGGCGGGCGATCTCTGCCGACTCCATCAGTGCAGGTCCTTGTCTATGTCGGCTTGTGCGTCGAGACGCATGGCGTCGCGCAGCTCTTCCTCTCGGTGGTTCATCGCGACGCGGACGTCGCCGGCGAACCCCCGTACGGTCCGGCCGAGTCCGACGGCCTGATCAGCGAGGCCGCCCGGCATGACGGCGCGCACGGTGCGCTTGAGCCGGATGGCCGACCAGGCGCCGAACGCGGTGCCCAGGGACAGCCAGAACAACCGCCGGATCATCGCTTGCCGTCCTGGTTGCCGTGGCCGCGGGAACCGATGGCCTTACGGACACCATAAGAGAACGCCGCGGCCTTCACGAGAGGGCCGCCGACGATCGAGGTGACGGTGGTGCTGACAGCGGCGGCGTTCTGGCTCACGCTGCCCATGTTCTTCGTGATCACGTCGATGCGGGCCAGCTGCTCGTTGGCCCGCGCCACCGTGCCGGCCATGTCGTCGAGCAGCGGGGCGGTCCGATCGCCCAGCTCGGCGACCGTCTTGGTGGCCTCGGTCACCAACCGGGCGAGCTTCAGGAGCACGTAGGCGAGGAAGGAGACGAGAATCGCCCAGAACATGGCCACGATCAGACCGGCCAGCTGTTCACCCGTCAGCATCCGGCTTCCTCCTCCTCGTCGCGAAACTCGGTCGGACCGACCTTACCGTCCCGGGCCTCCGGAAACGCGCCGAGTCGGCCATGCCACACCCGGGTGGCGATGCCCCCTGCGCACCCGGGTCAGTCGGCGCGTCTACCACGCAGGACGGCGCGGAGCCGCTCGACGACGTCGGAGAAGCGCGACTCCATCCCGTGCCTGGTCGGGTGGTAGTACTCGCGACCGGCGACGGCGTCCGGGGCGTACTGCTGTTCCACCACCCCGCCGGGAAAGTCGTGGGCGTAGCGATAGCCCTTTCCGTGGTCGAGCTTGGCCGCGCCCTTGTAGTGCGCGTCCCGCAGGTGCGCCGGCACGGGACCGACGAGCCCCCGCCGTACGTCGGCGCTCGCCTCGGTGATCGCCTGGATGACGGCGTTGGACTTCGGCGCCAGAGAGAGATGGATCACCGCCTGCGCCAGGTTGATGCGCGCCTCGGGGAGACCGACGAACTCGACGGCGTGCGCCGCGGCCGTCGCCGTCTGCAGCGCCGTCGGGTCGGCCATGCCGATGTCCTCGCTGGCGTGGACGATCAACCGCCGGGCGATGAAGCGCGGGTCCTCGCCGGCCTCGATCATGCGGGCGAGGTAGTGGAGCGCCGCGTCGACGTCGGACCCGCGGATGCTCTTGATGAACGCGCTGATCACGTCGTAGTGCTGGTCGCCCTCGCGGTCGTAGCGCACGGCGGCCCGGTCGACGGCCTTCTCCAGGACGTCGACGTCGATCGGCGCGCCGTTCGGGACGACGTACGACGCGGCCTCCAGGTAGGTCAGCGCCCGGCGCGCGTCACCGCCCGCGAGGCGTACGAGGTGGTCCTCGGCGGGTTCGGTGAGCTCGGCGGCGCCGCCGAGGCCGCGCTCGTCGGTGAGGGCGCGGCGGATCACCTCGCGGAGCTGGTCGTCGCCGAGCGGCTCGAGCGTCAGGAGCAGGGAGCGGGACAGCAGCGGGCTGATCACGGAGAAGAACGGGTTCTCCGTGGTGGCGCCGATGAAGGACACCCAGCGGTTCTCGACGGCGGGCAGCAGGGCGTCCTGCTGGGCCTTGTTGAACCGGTGCACCTCGTCGACGAACAGCACCGTCTGCCTGCCGCCCATGCCGAGCTCCCGCTTGGCGACGTCGATGGCGGCGCGGACCTGCTTGACACCGTCGGACACCGCCGAGACCTCCACGAACCGGCGCTCGGTCGCCTGGCTGACGACGTACGCGAGGGTGGTCTTGCCGGTGCCGGGCGGCCCCCACAGCACCAGGGACATCGCGACGTCCCGCTCGACGAGCTGCCGCAGCGGCGTCCCGGGGCCGAGCAGGTGCCCCTGGCCGACGACCTCGTCGAGCCCGCGGGGGCGCATCCGGACCGCCAGCGGCGCGTTCGCCTCCTGCGCCTCCTCGGCCTGCGTGTCGAAGAGGCTGTCGGCCTGCTCATGCTCCCTGCGTACCACGCCTTGACACTATCCGTTCCAAACCGCCGCTCAGCGCGACGGAGACGATCACCACGACGGCGCCCACGATGCCGTCGAGCCAGTAGTGGTTGGCGGTGAGGACGACGACAGAGGTGGTCGCGACCGGGTAGGCCACCGCCATCCAGCGCACCCGGCCCGTGCCGTACCGGACGATCCCCCAGGCGACGAGCAGGGCCCAGCCGACGTGCAGCGACGGCATCGCGGCGAACTGGTTCGACGGCCCGCTCCCGGGCGCCTCCGCGTACGCGGTCGGCCCGTAGACGTTCATCAGGTCGACGAGCCCGGTGCCGGACAGGAACCGCGGCGGCGCGAGCGGGTAGGCGAAGTGCCCGATGAGGGCGAATGCCGTGGACAGGATGATGGCCGCCCGTACGCGCGGCCAGTGATCCTGACGCCGCCACCAGACCCATGCCAGGAACACCGCCGTCGCCGGGAAGTGCACGCCGACGTAGTACACGTCGGCCACGCGCACCCAGCCGTCCCAGTGCAGCGCCGCACGCTGCAGGGCCGCCTCGCTCGGCAGGTGGAGCAGGCGTTCGGCGTGCCAGACCGACCGCGCGTGCCGCAGGGCCGCGGCGGCGTGCCCGTCGGCGAGACGCCGTCCGGTCCGGTAGGCGTAGAACAGTAAGGCGATCAGCGCAGCCTGACCCACGGCCGCGATCAGACGCGACCGATGCCATGGAGCCGTCCGATGTGGCCGGTCGTCGGGACGCTCCGCCGCCCTCGGGCCCGCCGGTTCCATCCCCGTGCCCCCGCCCTTTCGCCCCGTCCGGGGAGTACCCGGAACATCGCCGGCATCCCCCGAAGATCGACACAAGCCTCTCGTACGTGCTCGGCCCCGCCATACCGGGGGCCGCGATCGGTGCGTCCGGAGGCGCCGTTAGCCTGTGCGGCGTGATCCCCTCCTCCATCGACGACCTCCTGGCCATGACGGAAGGCCATCCCCTCATCCGGAGCGTGGATCCGGCACGACGCGGTACGGCCTGGCGCGGCGATGAGGCGGCCGCCTTCCTCAACCTGAACCGCGACCGTACGATCTGGCGCGTCGTGGGGCTCGGCCCGCCCGCCGCGGTCGCCGATCTGCTGACCTCGCTGCGTGGCGAACTGCCGCCCGACGTGTACGTGAACGTGCCGTGCGGCACCCCGCTGCCACTCGCGGATCCGGTCGACTGGGTCTACCGGGTGGCGTACGAGGCGCCGCCGCCCCAGGCCGCGGAGGACCTGGCGGGATGGTCCACCGATGTCGAGGCGATCACGGAGCTGCTGAAACGCACGAACCCCGACTGGTCGGTGTGGCCGGGTGACGACGGCGCCCGCCGCTGGGCGGGCATACGCGCCGAGGGCGACGGACTCCTGGCCTGCCTCGCCGACACCACGAGCTCACCGGAGATCGGCCAGGTCGCGGCGGTCGCGGTACGGCCGGAGGTCCGCGGGCGGGCGCTGGGCGCGTCGATCACGGCATGGGCGATGCGACGGCTGTTCGCCGAAGGATGCGACGGCGTGGGCCTCGGGGTGTACGCCGACAACACCGCGGCCATGCGCCTTTACGACCGGCTCGGCTTCGCCCGGAACGAGACCCGCACCAGCGGCCGCCTCACTCAGGTGGACCGGTGAGACGGTCGGCGACCAGACGGACGCAGCGGTCCTCGAAGAGGATCGTGTAGTGGTTGCAGTCCTCGATGACCTCGTCGGCCAGCCCGGGCAGCCGGGCGGTCCACTGCGCGGCCAGCTCATCGGGGAGCATGCCCGTGGGCTGGTCGAGAAGGCCACGCGGAGCGCGGATCAGGCTGAGCGGGGAGTCGATCCGCCCGAGGGCCTCGCCGATCCGGGCGGCCTCGGTCAGGAGCCACCGGCCGTCCACGCGCACCGCCTCCTCTCGCGCCCTCGCCCGTACGGCGCCTTCCGGGCCCGTCGCGTCGTAGCGCACGTAGTCCTCGATATCGGAGTTCCAGGCCTGGCGCAGGGCCGGGTGCTCGTGGAAGAAGTCGAGGTAGGCCCGCACACTTGGGAAGGTCCGGCTCAGCCGGGCGATCGCCGGGCCGAGCGAGGCCTCCAGGACGGTATCGGGATCCACACCGGGCGGCACGGGTAGCGGAAGGCCGCCGTCGACGAGCACGACCCGGGCGAAGTCGCGGCGTGCGGCCAGGAGCGCCGCGACGTAGGCGCCCATCGAGTGGCCGGTCAGGACGCTGCCGGGCCCGGCGCCCACGTGGTCGGCGACGAGTGCGACGTCGTCGGCGTGGCGGTCCAGCCCGTACGGGCCGGGCAGCCCCGCGCTGTGGCCGCGGCCGCGCAGGTCCATGGCGACCAGCGACCACTCGTCGGGCAGTGCCCTGGCGGCGGTGGCCCACGCCATCAGCGACGCGGTGATGCCGTGGATCGCGATGACAAGGCGCGGACCGTCCCCGAATCGGGCGATCCGCAACGTGCCGCCGGGGACGGGGACGTCGTCCAGTTTCATCGATCTCCCCCTCCGGGCCTCGAGTGCCCGCTGTCGCTCGGATTCAGACACCGAGGACATTCTGCGTCTCGGGAGCCTGCCGCGTCACCGGTCGTCCCCGCCTGCCATCACCGAGTAGGCCGCCCGCCCCGAAGCCGCGACGGCTCAGACGTCCGCGCCGATGCGCCGAGCGATCTCGGGCTCGAGGGGGTAGACCCGCTCGCGCGGCAGCAGCGCCTTGGCCTTGGCGGTCTCCCCGTCGTGGACCAAGCGGTGGATCTTACGGACGAGCGGGGTCATGTCCTGGATGTCCAGGATCCACTCGTCGGCGTACCGGTCGATCACGTGCCGGCTGAGCCCGACCTGGATGCTGCGGCCGTCCAGCGGCTGCCCGTGCAGCGTCCGCTCCGGGTCCCACTGGACGTGGACGCGGGCGTGTTTGAACGCGGCCCGCCATTCCACGCTGTCGCGGTAGATGCGGCGGTCGGCGTGCGTCAGGACCGCCTGCGACAGCGCCTCCTCCCAGCCTTCACGGCTGATGCGGACGGCGAGGATCACCTCCTGGCCGGGCTTGCGCGCCCAGCCGCTGCGCGCCATCAGCCACAGGAACGACGGTTTGATCCACGTCATCCGCGTCCGCGAGAACGGCGGCACGAAGCGCCCCTGCTCGGCCGCCGGCCGCCCGATCTCCGGCCGGTAGGCCTGATAGACGACGATCGACGCCCGGTCGTGATCGGCCCTGATCTCATGCATTCGCATGAGACCTCACGATCTCCACCGCGCACAGCAGGATCAACCGATTTTCGCGTCGTCAGAAGGTCACCTCGAACCAAACGGTCCGACCCGCCACATCACCACTGACGCCCGCGTCGGCGGCGAGCATCCGGACGATGTGCAGACCGCCGACGGACGTCAAGTGACGTACAGCGACAGGGTCTCCGCGACGCAGGCGGGGCGTTTCTCGCCCTCGATCTCGACGGTGATCCGGACCGTCGACAGCTTCCCCGCCGGGGAGTTCTTCAGGTCGACCAGTTCGGCGCCGCCGCGTACTCGGGAGCCGACCTTGACCGGGGAGGGGAAGCGCACCTTGTTCAGCCCGACGTTGACGCCCATCTTCGGCCCGTCGATCCAGAAGATCTCCGGCATGAAGGCGTTCACCAGCGACAGCGTGAGATAACCGTGCGCGATGATAGCTCCGAACGGTCCGTCGGCCGCCCGCTCGGGGTCGACGTGAATCCACTGATGGTCGCCGGTCGCCTCCGCGAACAGGTCGATCTGCTGCTGCGTGACCTCCCGCCAAGGGCTGTGGCCCAGATGCTCGCCCTTGGCGGCGGCGAACTCGGCAAGACTCGCGAAACGTCTCATGGTGATCATCATCCCGATCCGATCACCGGCGGAACAACGCCGCGCGACGACAAGACACGCCACCGGCCGCTTGTAGCTACGGTCGCCGCCTTGGCCAGGTGTGCCGAGACTCGGGCCCGTGAGACCGACACGCGCGACGGGGATCCCGAGCCGGGATCCCCGTCGGCGAGGCCGTCAGTACTTCTCGGTGGAGGGGCGGACGATGTGGCCGGGCTCGTTGGGCTCCATCGGCTTCTCGTCCTCCGGGCGGACGTCGATGCCCGCCTCCTTGCGCTGCTCCTCGGTGATCGGCGTGGGCGCGCCGGTCAGCGGGTCGTAGCCGGAGGCGGCCTTCGGGAAGGCGATGACGTCGCGGATCGAGTCGCGGCCGGCCAGCAGCATGACGACCCGGTCCCAGCCGAACGCGATGCCGCCGTGCGGCGGCGGGCCGTACTTGAAGGCCTCGAGCAGGAAGCCGAATTTGTCCTGGGCCTCCTCGCGGCTCAGGCCGAGGGTCTCGAAGACCCGCTCCTGCACGTCGGCGCGGTGGATACGGATCGAGCCGCCGCCGATCTCGTTGCCGTTGCAGACGATGTCGTACGCGTTGGCGAGCGCCTCGCCCGGCTTGTCCTGGAAGGAGTCGACCCACTCGGGCTTGGGCGAGGTGAACGGGTGGTGCACGGCCGTCCAGCCGCCCTCGTCGGTCTCCTCGAACATGGGCGCGTCGACGACCCAGGTGAACGCCCATTTGGACTCGTCGATCAGGCCGCAGCGGCGGCCGATCTCCAGGCGGGCCGCGCCGAGCAGCTCCCGGGTGGCGTGCGGCTTGCCCGCGCCGAAGAAGACGGCGTCACCGGGCTTGGCGCCGGCCTCGGCGGCCAGGCCCTCCCGCTCCTTCTCGGAGAGGTTCTTGGCGACCGGGCCGCCGAGCGTGCCGTCCTCCTGCACGAGGACGTACGCGAGGCCCCGCGCGCCGCGCGACTTGGCCCAGTCCTGCCAGCCGTCCAGCTCCTTGCGGGTCTGGGAGGCACCGCCCGGCATGACGACCGCGCCGACGTACGGGGCCTGGAAGACCCGGAACGGGGTGTCCTTGAAGAACTCCGTCAGCTCGACGAGCTCGTTGCCGAAGCGCAGGTCCGGCTTGTCCGAGCCGTACCGGCTGAGGGCGTCGGCGTAGGTCATCCGCGGGATCGGACGCGGGATCTCGTAGCCGACGATCTCCTTCCAGAGCCGGCCGACGAGGTCCTCGGCGACCTGGAGGACGTCCTCCTGCTCGACGAAGCTCATCTCGATGTCGATCTGGGTGAACTCCGGCTGCCGGTCGGCGCGGAAGTCCTCGTCGCGGTAGCAGCGGGCGAGCTGGTAGTAACGCTCCAGGCCCGACACCATGAGCAGCTGCTTGAACAGCTGCGGCGACTGCGGCAGGGCGTACCAGTGACCGGGCTTGAGGCGTACGGGCACGAGGAAGTCGCGGGCGCCCTCCGGCGTGGACCGGGTGAGCGTCGGCGTCTCCACGTTGACGAACCGGTGCTCGCGCAGGACGTCGTGGATGAGGTAGGACGCCTGGGAGCGGATCCGCAGTGCCTTCGAGAGGGCCTCGCGCCGGATGTCGAGGTAGCGGTGCCTGAGGCGTACCTCCTCGTTGACGTTGGCGTCCGTCTCGATCGGGAACGGCAGCGGGGCGGCCTCGCTCAGCACGTCGATGTCGGAGGCGACGACCTCGATGTCACCGGTCGGCAGCTCGGGGTTCTCGTTACCCTCGGGGCGTACGCGGACCTCGCCGGTGATCTTGACGCAGAACTCCGAGCGCAGGTCGTGGGCGGTGTCCTCCTCCCGGAAGACGACCTGGGCGATCCCGGAGGCGTCGCGCAGGTCGATGAAGGTGACACCCCCGTGGTCGCGGCGGCGCGCCACCCAGCCGGCCAGCACGACCTGCTGCCCGGCGTGTTCCCGGCGCAGCGAGCCCGCCTCGTGTGTGCGGATCATCTTTGAGCAAGCCTTTCTTTCAACGTCGTCACGAGCTCGGCGAGCGGAACGGCGACCTGGTCGCCGCTGGCCAGGTCCTTCACCTGGGCGGACCCGGCGGCGATATCTCGCTCGCCGAGGATGACGGCGTACGCCGCCCCGGACCGGCCGGCGCCCCGCATGGCGCCTTTGAGCTTCTTGCCGTCATAGGACATGTCGGCCGCGACACCCGCGCGGCGCAGCGCGGCGATCAGGCCGAAGATCTTACGCTCGGCCTCCTCGCCCAGCGGCACGCCGTACACGTCGACCGCCGACTGCGTCACGGCGGCGACCTCCTCGGCCTCCATGGCCAGGACCGTACGGTCGAGGCCGAGGCCGAAGCCGATGCCGGGCAGCGACGGGCCCCCGATGTCCTCCGAGAGGCCGTCGTAGCGGCCGCCGCCGCCGATGCCGGACTGCGCGCCGAGCAGCGGGTGGTCGAACTCGTACGTCGTGCGGGTGTAGTAGTCGAGGCCGCGCACGAGGCGCGGGTCGTCGACCCACGGGACGGACAGGTCGGCCAGCAGCTCACGGACCTGGTCGTGGTGCGCCTTGCACGCGCCGCACAGGTGGTCGGTGACGAGCGGGGCGTCCTCGAGCTGGGCCTGGACCTCTGGCCGCTTGTCGTCCAGCACCCGCAGCGGGTTGATCTCGACACGGGCCCGGGTGTCCTCATCGAGGTCGAGGCCGCGCAGGAACTCCTGCAGCGCGGCGCGGTAGACCGGACGGCACTCCCGGCAGCCCAGGGAGTTCAGCTTCAGGGAGACGCGGGTGAGGCCGAGGTCGCGGTAGAAGTCCCAGGCGAGGGCGATCGTCTCGACGTCGACCGCCGGGTCCTCGGAGCCGATCGCCTCCAGGTCGACCTGGTAGAACTGGCGGTAGCGGCCCTTCTGCGCGCGCTCGTAGCGGAACGCCGGTCCGGTGGCCCAGACCTTGACCGGCAGTTCGCCCTTGTGCAGGCCGTGTTCGAGGACGGACCGCAGCACGCCGACGGTGAACTCCGGGCGCAGCGTGATCGATCGCTCGCCTTTGTCCTCGAAGGTGTACATCTCCTTGGAGACGACGTCGGTCGACTCGCCGACACCCCGCGCGAACAGGCGGGTGTCCTCGAAGACCGGGAGTTCGAGGTAGGCGTAGCCGGCCCGCGTGGCGGCGGTCGCGAAGGCGTCGCGCGCGGCGAGGAAGGTCGCCGATTGCGGCGGAAAATACTCTTTGACCCCCTTGGGGGCCTGGAAGTTCGAGCTCATGATCTTGTTTCTAGAGTCCCCTGTGCGGGCCGTCGACCGGAGCGATGTCCTTGAGGAACGGATTGGTCGCCCGTTCGCGGCCGATCGTGGTCTGCGTGCCGTGGCCGGGCAGCACGGTGGTCTCGTCCGGGAGCGGCAGGCACACGCGGGCCAGGCTCTCCAGAATCGCCGGGTAGTCGCCGCCCGGCAGGTCGGTGCGGCCGATCGAGCCGGCGAACAGCAGGTCTCCGGAGAACATCACCTGCTGGTCCGCGAGCCGGAAGGTCACCGACCCGCGCGTATGGCCCGGGGCGTGATCGACGATCAGCTCCAGGCCGGCGAGCGTCAGCGTCGCGCCGTCGGCGAGCTCGCGCACGTCGTCCGGCTCGCCGAACGTCAGCCCGCCCAGCAGCTGCTGTCCGACGCCGAGCGGGAAGCCCTTGGCCGGATCGGAAAGCAGGTCCCGGTCGGCCGGGTGGATGTACGCGGGGACGTCGCCGGCGCCGCAGACCGGGGCCACCGACCAGATGTGGTCGATATGGCCGTGCGTGAGCACGACGGCGACCGGCTTGAGCCGGTGCTCGCGGAGCAGCTCCTCGACCCCGGACTCGGCGTCCTGGCCAGGGTCGATGATCACGCATTCCTCCCCCGCCGCGGGCGCCACGACGTAACAGTTCGTGGCGAAGGATCCGGCGGGGAACCCGGCGATGAGCACGATCGTCCTCTCTTAAGGCGCCTGCTTCCGGCAGCTTGAGCGTACCGGCGGCACGCGGCCGACCGCGAACGACATACGCGGGAGCGCCGCGGGGTGTCCGGTCCTGGCGTGATTTGCGAGCCTCTGTGGGCCACGCAGAAAAATACCGGCCAGGACCGCTACGATGCGCAGCACGTTTCCCTGTTCATGACGCGAATCAATGAGGTGCGACACCGGTGGCGGGTAAAGACCGCAAGAAGCAGCTGGCCCGGCAGCGCTACGAGCGCCAGATGCAGCGCCGTGCGGCCCGGCAGGCCCAAGCGCGCAGGATAAAGATCATCGGCACGGTGGCCGCCGTGGCAGTGATCGCCGGCGGCGGTGGTGCGATCGCGTTCGCGATGAACAAGTCGGACGACAACAAGAAGTCCACGGCGAGCGCGTCGGCTTCCAAAACGCCCAGCGCGCAGCCGAGCGTCTCGGTGAAGCCCGGCGAATGCGCCTACCAGCCGCTGTCGGACTCGCAGAACGCCAAGGACGTCGGCAAGCCGCCGGTCAAACCGGTCAAGGGCACGTACGAGATGACGATCGACACCAGCCAGGGCAAGATCGTCGCGAAGCTCGACGGCACGAAGGCCGCGTGCACGGTCAACTCCTTCGAATACCTCGCGTCGAAGAAGTTCTTCGACAACACCAAGTGCCACCGGCTCGACACCGGCATCAAGGTGCTGCAGTGCGGTGACCCGACCGCCACCGGCAGCGGCGGCCCGAAGTACGGGTTCGGCAACGAGAACGTCCCCAAGGCCGACTCCTCCGGGCAGGCGACCTACAAACGGGGCATGATCGCAATGGCGCACAGCAGCCAGCCGAACAGCAACGGCAGCCAGTTCTTCATCATGTACGGCGACTCGCCGCTGCCCGCCGACTACACGGTCTTCGGGGAGATCACCCAGGGCCTGGACGTCGTCGACTCGGTCGCCAAGGCGGGAGCCACCGCTCCGGACCCCCAGACCCAGATGACCGCGCCAAAGAAGAAAATTGAAATAAAACACCTCACCGTCACGAAGATGGGGTAATGCGGAAGGTTAGGGTGGCCTGCGGGAGCGAAGCTCCCGAGGTCGTCACGGTGGGCCCGGCGCCCGACGAGCGGCCCGGGCCTTGAAACAGGAGGCAACGGTGTCCAGCGCCACCGATCCTTGGGGAATCCGGTGCCGGGGAGGCGGAGACGGCTCCGTCGGGGCCGTCCGGCCGCTCATGGCGGGCACGCTCCACGACCGGGAGGCCGACGGTGACCACTGATCCCTGGGGCCGCGTCGACGAGAACGGGACCGTCTACGTCAAGACCGCCGAAGGCGAGCGCACCGTCGGCTCCTGGCAGGCCGGTGCTCCGGAAGAGGCGCTCGCCTACTTCCGGCGCAAGTACGACGCGCTGGTCACCGAGATCGATCTGCTGGAGCAGCGGATCAAGACGACGGACCTGGCCCCCTCACAGGCCGAGCACAGCATCGCCCGGATCCGGGAGTCCGTGACCGAGGCGCACGCGGTCGGCGACCTCGACGGCCTGGCGCGGCGGCTGGACGGCCTCACCGGCCTGCTCGGCCGCCGCCGGGAGGAGATGAAGGTCGCCCGCGACCAGGCCCGCGGCCACGCGCGGGAGGTCAAGGAGCGCATCGTCGGCGAGGCCGAGCGGATCGCGACCGAGGAGACGCACTGGAAGAACGGCGGTGAGCGCCTCCGCCAGCTCGTCGAGGAGTGGAAGGCCGCCGAGCGCGTCGACCGGCCCACCGAGACGGCCCTGTGGAAGCGCCTGTCGTCCGCGCGCAACGCCTTCACCAAGCGCCGCAAGGCGTACTTCTCCAACCTGGAGGAGGAGCGCGAGCACTCCCGTGCGGAGAAGGATCGCCTGGTCGCCGAGGCCGAGGCGCTGAGCGGCTCGACCGACTGGGGGCCCACGGCCGCCGCCTACCGCGACCTGATGCGCCGCTGGAAGATGGCCGGACGCGCGTCCCGTGAGGTCGAGGACGAGCTGTGGGCGCGGTTCAAGGGCGCGCAGGACGTCTTCTTCGCCGCCCGCTCCGCGGTCTTCGCCGAGCGCGACGCCGAGTTCCGGCAGAACGCCGAGGCCAAGGAGAAGGTCCTCGAGGACGCCGAGCGACTGCTCCCCATCCGGGACGTGCGCGCCGCCCGCCAGGCCCTGCGGACGATCCAGGAGCGCTGGGAGTCCATCGGGATGGTGCCGCGCGACTCCCGGGAGCAGCTCGAAGGCCGGCTGCGCCGGATCGAGGAGGCCGTACGCTCCGCCGAGGAGTCGGAGTGGCGGCGCACCAACCCGGAGGCCCGGGCGCGCGCCGAGGCCACGGTGACGCAGCTGCGCGCCTCGATCCAGCAGCTCGAGGCGCGCATGGAGAAGGCCCGCCGCGGCGGACGCGACAAGGACGTCAAGGACGCCGAAGAGGCCCTGACGGCGCGCCGTGCGTGGCTGGAAGAGGCCGAGCGTACGCTCACCGAGTTCTCCTGACCGTGATCGTCGGCCCGGCCCCCGCGGGGGCCGGGCCGACGATCATGTAACGGGTCAGTTGGTGACGCGGTAGACGTCGTAGACGCCGTCGACGTTGCGGACCGCCTTGAGCACGTGGCCCAGGTGCTTCGGATCCCCCATCTCGAAGCTGAACCTGCTGATGGCGACCCGGTCGCGGTTGGTGGCGACGGACGCCGACAGGATGTTCACGTGCTGGTCGGACAGCACCCGGGTGATGTCGGACAGCAGCCGGGTGCGGTCGAGCGCCTCGACCTGGATGGCCACCAGGAAGACCGAGTCCTCCCCCGGCGACCACTTGACATCGACCATGCGGTCCGGCTGGGTACGGAGGTTCGCCACGTTGACGCAGTCGGCCCGGTGCACCGAGACGCCGTTGCCGCGCGTGACGAACCCGACGATCTCGTCGCCCGGCACCGGCGTGCAGCACCGGGACAGGCGCACCCACACGTCCGGGTCGCCGGCGACGACCACGCCCGGGTCGCCCGCGGGCCGCGACCGCCGCTTCTTGCTCGGGATGACGGTCTCGTCGAGGTCCTCGGCCGCGCTCTCGACCCCGCCGAGGGAGTCGACGAGCTTCTGCACGACGCTCTGCGCGGAGACGTGGCTCTCGCCGATCGCGGCGTACAGCGCCGAGACGTCGGAGTAGCGCAGGTCGTGGGCCAGCGCGACGAGGGCCTCCCCGGAGAGCATGCGCTGCAGCGGGAGGTTCTGCTTGCGCATCGCGCGGGCGAGGGCCTCCTTGCCCTGCTCGATGGCGGTCTCGCGGCGCTCCTTGGAGAACCAGTGCTTGATCTTGTTGCGGGCGCGGGCGCTCTTGACGAAGTTCAGCCAGTCGCGGCTGGGCCCGGCGTCGGGCGACTTGGAGGTGAAGATCTCCACCGTGTCGCCGTTGTCGAGCGTCGACTCCAGCGGCACGAGCCGGCCGTTGACCCGGGCGCCGATCGTACGGTGCCCGACCTCGGTGTGGATGGCGTAGGCGAAGTCGACCGGGGTGGCGCCCTGCGGGAGGGCCAGGACCTGCCCCTTCGGCGTGAAGACGAAGACCTCCGAGACCGACAGGTCGAAGCGCAGCGACTCGAGGAACTCCGCCGGGTCGGTCGTCTCCTTCTGCCAGTCGAGGAGCTGCCGGAGCCAGGCCATGTCCCCGGCCTTGCCGGCCGACCCGGCGCCGACCGTCTCCTCCTTGTACTTCCAGTGCGCGGCGATGCCGTACTCCGCGCGGTTGTGCATCGCGCGGGTGCGGATCTGCAGCTCGACCGGCTTGCCCTCCGGGCCGATCACGGTCGTGTGCAGCGACTGGTACATGTTGAACTTCGGCATCGCGATGTAGTCCTTGAACCGGCCGGGGACCGGGTTCCATCGCGCGTGGATCGTGCCGAGGGTGGCGTAGCAGTCGCGGACGGTGTCGACGAGGACGCGGATGCCGACGAGGTCGTAGATCTCCTCGAAGCCGACCTCGCGAGCGATCATCTTCTGGTAGATCGAGTAGTAGTGCTTCGGTCGTCCCTTGACCGTCGCCTTGATCTTGGCCTCGCGCAGGTCGCCCGAGACGTTCTCGATCACTTCCTGGAGGTAGACGTCGCGCCGGGGCGCGCGCTCGGACACCAGCCGGGCGATCTCGTCGAACCGCTTGGGATACAGCGTCTGGAAGGCGAGGTCCTCCAGCTCCCACTTCAGCGTGTTCATGCCGAGGCGGTGCGCGAGCGGCGCGAAGATCTCCAGCGTCTCGCGGGCCTTGCGCTCCTGCTTCGGCCGGGGCAGGTAGCGCAGCGTCCGCATGTTGTGCAGCCGGTCCGACAGCTTGATGACCAGTACCCGGATGTCGCGCGACATGGCCACGACCATCTTGCGGACGGTCTCGGCCTCCGCCGCCTCGCCGTACTTGACCTTGTCGAGCTTGGTGACGCCGTCCACGAGGGCGGCGATCACGTCGCCGAAGTCGGCGCGGAGCTGGTCGAGGGTGTAGGTGGTGTCCTCGACGGTGTCGTGCAGCAGCGCCGCGCACAGCGTCTCGGTGTTCATCCCCAGCTCGGCGAGGATCGTCGCCACGGCGAGCGGATGGGTGATGTAGGGGTCGCCGCTCTTGCGCTTCTGGTCGCGGTGATGGTGGGCGGCGACGTCGTACGCGCGCTCGACGAGTCGCACATCCGCCTTGGGATGGGTGTTCCGAAGCGTCTTGATCAGCGGTTCGAGTACGGGATTCATCGTTGGACCACGCTGGGCTCCGAGGCGGGCGAGTCGTCTGCGGACCCGGGCGGCGGACGGCGCGGTCGCGCCCGACGGCGTCGTGTCGCCGTCGTCCGGCACCGGCTCGGGAGCACCCGCCGGCGCCGCCGGCGAAGAGGCCTCTGCCTGGGCCTGCGGGGTCAGCGCGGCATCGGTCACCGCGTCGGACGAGACCACCTCACCGGGCACCCAGCCTCCCCATTCATACGTCGGAACCACAGTTTATCCGTAGTCGTTTTCCAGTCGGTGCCCATCACCCATTCCGGTCATCGCACTAGGAGTGCCGGTCAGGGAGGGAGAGGATGCTGGGAGGGGCACCGACGAAGGTTGGGGGCCGATGAACAAGACGATCCGCAGGGCGACGATCTTCTCGTTGCTCCTGATCCTGGCGCTCCTGGTGAACGTCACCTACATCCAGGGCTACCAGGAGCAGAAGCTCCGCGACGACCCGCTGAACGCCCGGCACTTCCTCGCGCAGTTCAACCGGGACCGCGGGCTGATCATGGCGGGCGGCACGATCATCGCCCGGTCCCGCGACACCGGCAACAAGGACTTCAAGTACCAGCGCGTGTACCCGGATTCGGAGATATTCGCGCCGGTCACGGGCTACTTCGCGCCCAGCGGCGCCGTGACGGGGGTCGAGGCCGCGGCCGACGGCCTGCTGGCCGGCACCGACCCGCGGCTGACCGTCCAGCACTGGTTCGACGCGATCGTGGGCAAGGCGAACAAGGGCGCCACCGTGCAGACGACCATCGACCCGGACGCCCAGCGCACCACGTACGACGCCCTGCGGTCGAGCACCTCGCGCCGCGCCGCCGCGGTCGCCATCGACGTACGGACGGGCGCGATCAAGGTGATGGCGTCCTACCCGTCGTTCGACGCCAACGCGATCGCGGTGCACGACACCGCCGCGTCGACGCGGGCGTACAACCGGCTGCTGAAGGCGTCCGGCAGCCCGCTCATCGACAAGGCGATCGATGAAAGTTTCGCGCCGGGCTCGACCTTCAAGATCATCACTTCGGCCGCGGGGATGGACAAGCAGGGCCTGAACAAGGAAAGTCCGGTCGACACCCCCGGCGTGCTCACCCTGCCCTCCGGGAACCCGCTGCACAACGACGCCGACTCCGGGCCGTGCAACGGCGGCCAGCTGCCGCTCATCGAGGCCTTCGCGCAGTCGTGCAACAGCACGTTCGGCAAGCTCGCCCTGGACATGGGCCAGCGGAAACTCGGCGCCGAGGCGGGCGGCTTCGGTTTCGGGCAGCGCATCCCGATCGAGGACAACCTGAGCAGCGCCGCCAGCGTCTACCCGAAGAACATGGGCGGCGACGACGTCGGGCGCAGCGGCATCGGCCAGGGCAGCGTCTCCGCGACGCCGCTGCAGATGGCCCTCGCGGCCGCCGCCGTCGCCCACGGGGGCGTCGTGATGAAGCCGTACCTCATCCAGCGGGTCGTCTCGCCCGACCAGTCCGAGATCGAGGCGGCGTCTCCCCGGCAGTTGCTCCGGGCGACGAGCTCGGAGACCGCGGGCCAGTTGCAGGACATGATGCGGGAGGTCGTCCAGACCGGCACCGCGCGCGGCAAGGTGCCGACCGACATCGCCGGCAAGACCGGCACCGCGGAGACCGGGCTGCCGTACAACGAACGGTGGTTCGCGGGGTTCGCGCCGGCCGACAATCCGAAGATCGCGTTCGCGGTGGTCACCGAGGGCAGCGGCTTCGGCGCCGACGCCGCCGGGCCGATCGCCACGCGCATGGTCCAGGCCCTCAAGGTGCTCTGAGGCCCGACGGAGCCGTCGAGCGGACGCGGACGGGCCCGTACGAGGCCTCGACATCGCTCAGAGGGCGGCCGACCGCACCTACGGGCCCGTACGAGGTCTCGACATCGCTCAGAGGCCTGGCCAAGCGGTCGCGGCGGACACGGACGAGCCCTTACGAGGCCTCGACGTCGCTCAGAGGCCCGGCCCCGGACGCGGACGAGCCCGTACGGGGCCTGGGCGCCGTACGGGCTCGTGAGAGCGTGTCAGCCCTCGATGAGGGCGTGAACGTCCAGGCCGGACAGCCGGTCCCGGCCCTTGAGGAAGCCGAGCTCGATGAGCACGGACAGGCCCGCGACCTCGGCGCCCGAGCGGCGGACGAGTTCGGCGGCCGCCGCGGCCGTGCCGCCCGTGGCCAGCACGTCGTCGACGATCAGCACCTGCTCGCCCGGCACGAGGGCGTCCTGGTGCACCTCGATGGTCTCGCTGCCGTACTCGAGGTCGTAGCTCTCGGCGTACGTCGCGGCCGGCAGCTTGCCCTTCTTGCGGACCGGCACGAACCCGGCGCCGAAGTGGTAGGCCACCGGGGCCGCCAGGATGAAGCCGCGGGCCTCGATCCCGACGACCTTGTCGATGGTGCCGCGCCCGTAGTAGGCCACGATGGCGTCGACGACGGCCGCGAAGGCGGTGTGGTCGGCCAGGAGCGGGCTGATGTCCTTGAAGACCACCCCGGGCTTGGGGTAGTCGGGGACCTCGCGGATCCGCTCGTTGATCAGTTTCGTCAGGTCGACCGGTCGCGAGGTCACGTTTCTCCTCATAGACGCCACCCCGCGACGGATCACGCGATCCGCCGCGGGATGGACTCAGCGCTTCTTCTTGCCGCTGGGCCGGCCCTTCGTGCCACCCCGGCGGGGCTGTTGCCGCGGACCATTCTGCACGACCCGGGCACCGGCCCCGACAGAGGATGCCTCGGCCTCTTCCTCGTCCTCAACATCGCCGTCGGGCAGCTCGGCGACCTCGACGTCCGGCTTGGCCTTGCGCTTCGGGCTGTTGGCCTTGGCCGCCACCCGCTTGGCGAGCGTCTTGTACTTCTCCTGCCGCTCCTGCAGGTCGGCGACGATCGGCGTCGCGATGCAGATGGAGGAGTACGCGCCGGCCATCATGCCGACGAACAGGACGAGGGCCAGGTCCTTCAGGGTGCCGGCGCCGAGGACGCCCGCGCCGATGAACAGCAGGCCCGCCACCGGCAGCAGCGCGATGACCGAGGTGTTGATCGACCGGACCAGCGTCTGGTTGACCGCGAGGTTCGCCGCCTGGCTGTAGGTCATGGTGTTCGAAGTGGTCAGCGACTTGGTGTTCTCCCGCACCTTGTCGAACACGACGACCGTGTCGTACAGGGAGTAACCGAGGATCGTCAGCAGGCCGACCACCGTGGACGGCGTGACCTCGAACTGCACCAGCGAGTAGACGCCGATCGTGATGAGGATGTCGTGCGCCAGCGCGATGATCGCCGCGACCGCCATCCGCCACTCGAACGCCACCGACAGGTAGATGATGATCGCGACCAGGAAGATCAGCAGGCCCTGCAGCGCCTTCTGGGAGATGTCCTTGCCCCAGCTCGCGCCGACGCTCTGCGGGCTGACGTCGTCGGCCTTGGCCAGGTGCAGCTTCTGCTGCACCGAGCCCTGCACCTTGGCGATGTCCTCCGAGCTCAGGCTCTCGGTCTGGACCCGCCAGCCGGTGCCGGTCTTCTGGACGATGGGGTCCTCCTTGACGACCCCGGAGTCCTTGACCGCCGCGCGGGCGTCCGAGGTCGTCACGCCGGACCTCGTCGGGAACTGGAAGACCGTGCCGCCCTTGAACTCCACGCCGAAGTTCAGGCCGAGCGTGAGCAGCGACACGACGCTGACGACCAGGATGAGCCCGGAGATGGCGTACCAGGTCTTCTGCCGACCGACGAAGTCGATCGAGACCTCACCGCGGTGAAGGCGGCCGCCGATGTTGCCCAGCCGTGACATCAGGCCTCCTTGGTACTGGCGGGACGGGCGCTGACGCGCTTCTTCACGCCCAGCGTCGTCGGATCGAGGCCGGACCATCGATGGCCGCGGCCGAAGAACTTCGTACGGGCCAGCAGCGTGATGAGCGGCTTGGTGAAGAAGAACACCACGACCACGTCGATCAGAGTAGTGAGTCCGAGCGTGAAGGCGAAGCCCTTCACCCCGCCGATGGCGAACCAGTACAGCAGCAGGGCCGCGATGAACGACACCGCGTCGGCGACGATGATCGTGCGCCGGGCGCGCACCCAGCCGCGTTCGACGGCGGTCCGGAGGGTGCGGCCCTCGCGGACCTCGTCCCGTAGCCGTTCGAAGAACACGACGAAGGAGTCCGCGGTGATACCGACCGCCACGATCGCACCGGCGATGCCGGCCAGGGACATCCGGAAGTCGATGAACTTGCCGAGCAGCACGACCGACTCGTAGGTGATGATGCCGGCGATCGCCAGGCTGGAGATCGCGACGAACCCGAGGCCGCGGTAGTACATGAGGCAGTAGAGCACGACCAGGCCCAGGCCGATCGCGCCGGCGATGAGACCGGCGGTCAGCTGGTCCTTGCCCAGGGTCGCCGAGACCGACTCGAGCGAGCCCTGCTTGAACTTCAGCGGCAGCGCGCCGAACTTCAGGACGTTGGCGAGGTCGGTGGCGTCCGCCTGGTTGAACTGGCCCTCGATCTGCGCGTTGCCCGAGTTGATCGCCTCCTTGACGCCCGGCCAGGAGTAGACCGTGCCGTCGAGGACGATCGCGAAGTGGTTACGGGTGTTGTTCTCCCCGAGCGCGGCGGCCTGCTGGGTGAACTTGGCGAACGCGCTGGTCGCCTGGCCGTTGAGGTCGAGGTTGACGGTCCACTGCATCCGGCCGTTCTGCGGGTCCGGCGGGAGCGCCTGCGCCTTGGTGACCTGGTTTCCGGAGATCTTGGCCGGGCTCAGGATGAACTTGTAGTCGACCTTGTGAGTCTTGGGATCGGGCCGGGCGCAGATCGCCGCCTGCTTGTTCGCGTCGAGCGTCTGGCCCTGGCCCACGTCGCTGCCGGTGCAGGTCAGCTTGTCGAACTGCGCCTTGACGGCCGGGTCGACGCCGGAGAAGTCCTCGCCGGTCTGCTGCTGTTGCTGCTGCTGGAGCTGCTGCTGCAACTGCTGGAGCTGCTGCGGGGTGAGCGACTGGGTGGCCTTCGGGCTTGCCGAGGCCTTGCCCGACGTCGACGGCTTCGGCGTCTCCTTGGTGAGGGCCTGGGCAAGCGCCCGGCCCTTGGGCGTGGCACTGGCCGAACCCGACGGGCTCGCGCTCCCGGAGGGCTTCGCGCTCCCGGAGGGCTTGGCGCCGCCCTTGGTCTTGCCCGTGCTCGTCGGCGTCGGGGTCGGGGTCGACGTCTGCTTCGGGAGGCCCACCTGCTCGGCCACGAGCACCTGGCGGAACTCCAGCTTGGCCGTGGTGCCGACGAGCTTGGCGACACGCTCCTGGCCCTTGCCGGGGACCTGGACGACGATGACGTTGCTGCCCTGCTTGGTGACCTCCGCCTCGGAGACCCCCAGGCTGTTCACGCGCTCACGCATGATGTTGAGCGCCTGGCCCATCTCGCCTTCGCCGATCTTGGCGCCAGGCTTCGTAGGCTCCGCCGACAGTGTCACGGTGGTGCCACCGGCGAGATCAAGAGCCAGTTTGGGCGTCTTTTGGCCCTGCCAGAACATCACGCCCACCAGGGCTGCGACGATCACGAACAGCGCGAGAAGAGTGCGCCCAGGTCTTGGAACGTTTCTGCTAGGCGGAGCCACGGTCGTCTTTCGTCCTTTTTCTGCGGTCAGGTCTAGGTCAGGCCGACGGCTTCTTGTCGGCCTTCTGCTCGCCGTCCTTCACCGTTTCTGCGGGCTTGGTGTCGTCGACGACGGTCTTCGCCTCGGTCTTCGGCTCGATGTCGTCCTGCGCGACCTCGGCGTCGGCGCCGCTCTTCGGCTCCTCAGCGGCCGCCTCGGTCTCCTCGACCTCGTCGACCTCCTCGGTCTCCTCCTCCTCGTCCTCATCGATGGAGTCGTCCAGCACCTGGCCGATGGCCTGCTTGACGAAGCGGGCCTCAACGCCCGGGGCGATCTCCAGGATGATCGCGTCGTCCTCCACGGCCGCGACCGTCGCGAGCATGCCCGCGGTCGTCATGACCCGCTGGCCCGGCTCGATCTGGTTCTGCAGCTGGGCCTGCTGCTGCTGCCGCTTGCGCTGCGGGCGGATCAGCAGGAAATAGAAGACCACGACGATGAGGATCAGGGGTAGCAGCGACACCAATGGATTGCTGCCGCTCTTCGCCGCGGTGACATGAGTGAGCGCTGTGAGTGTTGTGTTGCCCTGCACCGGGGCATCCTTCCGATGTGATGTGTTGAGCTAGCCGCCGGCCATTTCGCGCCGCGAAGGCGTGTCATCTACTGACGGCGACCAAGCTCCGGAGTGTAAAGGAGTACCTGAAACCCCGGCAACGACGTGACGAACCCGTGCACCGAGAAGTTCCCGTCACTCCTCCTCCACTTCGAAAAGCGTACCTTCCACCGTGGGCGGCGGGGCGAGTCCGAGGTGCCGCCAGGCGGCCGGTGTCGCGATCCGCCCCCGCGGGGTCCGGGCGATGAAGCCCTTCCGTACGAGGAAGGGCTCGGCGACGACCTCCACCGTCTCCGGCTCTTCGCCGACCGCCACGGCGAGGGTCGAGAGGCCGACGGGACCGCCGCCGAACTTCACCAGCAGCGCCTCCAGCACCGACCGGTCGAGGCGGTCCAGCCCGTCGGCGTCGACCTCGTACAGCGTGAGCGCCTGCCGCGCGACCTCCACGGTGATCACACCGTCGGCGCGCACCTCGGCGTAGTCACGGACGCGACGCAGCAGCCGGTTGGCGATCCGGGGCGTGCCCCGGGCCCGCCGGGCGATCTCGGCCGCGCCGTCGTCGTCCATCCGGACGTCGAGCAGCCGGGCCGACCGGTGGATGATCCGCTCCAGGTCGGCCGGCTCGTAGAAGTCCATGTGGGCGACGAAGCCGAACCGGTCGCGCAGCGGCGCGGGCAGCAGTCCGGCCCGGGTCGTCGCGCCGACGAGGGTGAACGGCGCGATGTCGAGCGGGATCGCGGTCGCGCCCGGCCCCTTGCCGACGACGACGTCGACCCGGAAGTCCTCCATCGCGACGTACAGCATCTCCTCGGCGGGGCGGGCCATCCGGTGGATCTCGTCGAGGAACAGCACCTCGCCCTCGGAAAGAGTGGACAGCACGGCCGCGAGGTCGCCGGCCCGCTCGATCGCCGGGCCGGAGGAGATCCGCAACGGCATGCCGAGCTCGCTCGCGATGATCATGGCGAGGGTGGTCTTGCCGAGGCCGGGCGGCCCGGACATCAGCAGGTGGTCCGGCGGACGGCCGCGCCGCAGGGCGCTGTGCAGGACGAGGGAGAGCTGCTCCCGGACCCGTGCCTGGCCGATGAACTCGTCCAGGCGCTTGGGCCGCAGCGCCGCCTCGATGACCTTCTCCTCGCCGTCGGCGACCGGCGAGACGAAGCGCTCGTCGCTCACGCGATCCCTCCGCGGCTCATCGGCTCAGCCTCCGCATGGCCATCTTGAGCAGGGTGGCGATGTCGGGGGTGTCCTGCCCGTCGATCTCGGTGGCCACCGCGTCGACGGCGGCGTCGGCGTCCCTGCCGGTCCAGCCGAGGTTGGTGAGCCCCGCGTGGACCTGGTCGCGCCAGGGCAGTGCGCGGGTCACGAAGACGGGCGCGCCCGAGTCGTCGTCGACGGGCGCGCCGAGGCGGTCCTTGAGCTCCAGCACGATGCGCTGGGCGCCCTTCTTGCCGATGCCCGGCACCTTGGTCAGCGCGTTCACGTCCTCGGTGGCGACGGCGCGGCGCAGGGCGTTCGGCGGGTGGACGGCGAGCATGGCCAGCGCCAGCCGGGGCCCGACGCCGCTGGCGGTCTGCAGCAGCTCGAAGGTCGCGCGTTCGTCGTCGTCGGCGAAGCCGTACAGCGTGAGGGAGTCCTCGCGGACGACGAGCGAGGTGGGGACGTGGGCCTGGTCGCCCACCCGCAGGCCGGCGAGCGTGGCCGGGGTGCACTGCACCGACAGGCCGACGCCGCCGACGTCGATGACGGCGCCGTCCGGTCCCGCGCCGGCGACCTTCCCGCTGACGAATGCGATCACTGCCCTGTCCCTCCGCGCACCGTGGAGCCGCCGGCCGATGGCACGCTCTGGTCTCCGCTCACCTGTCGACTCCGTACTGTCTCATCCTCGCCGCCTGGATGCGCGCCTGAGCGCCGCCACGCCACACGTGGCAGATCGCGAGCGCCAGCGCGTCTGCGGCGTCGGCGGGCTTGGGCGGCGTGTCGAGCCGCAGCAGCCGGGTCACCATGCTGGTGACCTGGGCCTTGTCGGCACGGCCGTTGCCGGTGACGGCGGCCTTGGCCTCGCTCGGGGTGTGCAGCACGACCGGCAGTCCCCGCCGTGCCCCGCACGCGATGGCGATGGCACCGGCCTGCGCCGTCCCGATGACGGTGGAGACGTTGTGCTGGCTGAACACGCGCTCGACGGCCACCGCGTCGGGCCGGTAGGCGTCGAGCAGCGCCTCCAGGCCGCGCTCGAGGCCGATCAGCCGGGTCCCGATGTCGTCGTCGGGGCTGGTGCGGATGACGTCGACGGTCACGAGCCGCAGCTGCGTGCCCGGCGCGCCGTCCACCACCCCCACGCCGCACCGGGTCAGGCCGGGGTCGACGCCGAGTACCCGCACGACGATTCCTCTCCATTCCGAACATCTGTTCGCAGCGAGGCTACTCGCCGTGTACGGCTTCGGGCCGCCCAGGCCCCGGCGTGTCGCGCGGGAATCAGAAGTAGTCGAGCATGTACGGCGTCGCGCCGAAGGCCGCGTCGAGGATCGCGTCGGCGGACGCGTCGCCCTCGGCCAGGCCGGAGCGGCGCAGGCGGGTCGTCGAGACGCCCGCGTAGAGGGCCGCCAGGCCTCGGGCGGACAGCCGGAGAGCGTCCGGTTCGCCGTCCGTACGCGTGAGGGTGGCGCGGCCGCCGTCGACGCTCAGCCGCCAGGATCCGGCGTTGCCCGGTCGTTCCTCGTCCGTGATCGTCAGGGGGACCTCCGCCGACAGGCCGGTGGGGAAGCCGCGGGCGGCGACGGCCGCCGGCGCGTCGAGGACCCGCAGCATCCACGAGGCACGGTGCATGTCCTCCGCGGACCGGTCGCGCAGGAGCCAGAACAGGGAATCGTCCGGGGCGACGCAGGCGCGCACGGTCCGGGCCATCGAGGAGCCGGATCCGACGAGTGCCCAGAGCGCCCGAGCGGTCTCGGCGGATCCGGCCACGCAACGGTGCACGACGAGCTCTTGGCCGCCCGCGCCCCAGCCGTAGGCGAGGAAGCCGTCCTCGGCGAGATAGGCGAAGAGATCCGGGCTGTCCAGCAGGTCCCGGAAGAAGTCCTCGCCCCGGTCGATCGGCCCGTTGTCACGCGCCTCGGTGTGGAGGCGGCGCAGCAGCCGGACGACGTCGGCGGCGTCGTCGGGGCCCACGCGCCGGATCTTCACCGATCCGGTGCCGAGCGTGCGCAGTGCCTCGGACGCGAGGGTGACGAAGTGCTGCGCACCGGCGTGCTCGTACCCGACGGAGCGGTAGACCGGCGCGGTGGCTGGGTAGAGCGCCGCGAGCGGCAGGCCGTCCATGACCTCCAGAAGAGCCCGGGCCAGGCGACGCCCGACGCCGCGACCGCGCTCCTCCGGGGCCACGGCCACACTCGCGACGCCGCCCATCGGGACCGCGCGTCCGTGCCACCACTGGTCGAACAGGTGGTAACGGGCGGAGGCGACGAGGCGGTGGCCGTCGTAGACCCCGAACACGCGGCCCTGTCGCAGGGCGGGACGGATGGAGCGCAACCACTGCGCCTGGTCGCCCGGCCCGAAGGCACGAACCTTCAGGTCATAGGCCGCGTTGAGATCCTCGGTCGCGAGCGCTCGGATGTCCACGGACGTACGCTACGGCATCCGCCGGGACGCCCGCGCAGGCACCGGGCGCCCCCACGGCGGATGGGATCAGGCCTCGATCTTCTCCATGATCTCGTCGGAGACGTCGAAGTTGGCGAAGACGTTCTGGACGTCGTCGCTGTCCTCCAGCGCCTCGAGGAGACGGAAGACCTTCTTGGCGGCGTCCTCGTCGACGGGGACGCTGACGCTCGGGAGGAAGTTGGCCTCCGCGGACTCGTAGTCGACGCCGGCCTCCTGCAGGGCCTTGCGGACCGCGACGAGGTCACCGGCCTCGCTGATCACCTCGAACGACTCGCCGAGGTCGTTGACCTCCTCGGCGCCCGCGTCGAGGACGGCCAGCATGACGTCGTCCTCGGAGGTGCCCTCCTTGGGGACGATGATGACGCCCTTGCGGTTGAACAGGTACGACACCGAGTTCGGGTCGGCCAGCGAGCCGCCGTTGCGGGTGAGGGCCGTGCGCACGTCGGAGGCGGCGCGGTTGCGGTTGTCGGTGAGGCACTCGATCAGCACGGCGACACCGCCGGGGGCATAGCCCTCGTACATGATCGTCTGCCACTCGGCGCCGCCGGCCTCCTCCCCCGCGCCGCGCTTGCGGGCCCGCTCGATGTTGTCGAGCGGCACGGAGTTCTTGCGGGCCTTCTGGATCGCGTCGTAGAGCGTCGGGTTGCCGTCCGGGTCGCCTCCACCGGTCCGGGCGGCCACCTCGATGTTCTTGATGAGCTTGGCGAAAAGCTTGCCCCGCTTGGCGTCGACGGCGGCCTTCTTGTGCTTCGTCGTCGCCCACTTGGAGTGGCCGCTCATTACGTTCCCTTCACCATGTCGAGGAAGAGCCGGTGGATCCGCGCGTCGCCGGTGAGCTCCGGATGGAATGACGTCGCGAGCAAGTGTCCCTGCCGGACCGCCACGATCCTACCGGCGGCGTCGCCGGACTCGGCACGTCCGAGGACCTCGGCGGCGCCACCGACCGATTCGACCCACGGTGCCCGGATGAACACCGCGTGGAACGGCGTGTCGAGCCCGGCGACGTGGACATCGGACTCGAAGGAGTCGACCTGGCGGCCGAACGCGTTGCGGCGAACGAGCATGTCGATGCCGCCGATCGTCTCCTGCCCCTTGGCGCCGTCGGCGATCCGGTCGGCCAGCATGATCATCCCCGCGCACGAGCCGTACGCCGGCATGCCCTGTTCGATCCGCTTTCGCAGCGGCTCCAGCAGCTCGAACGAGCGTGCGAGCCGCCACATCGTGGTGGACTCCCCGCCGGGGATCACGAGCGCGTCGACCCGCTCGAGCTCCTCCGGGCGCCGCACGGCCTCCGTCGACGCTCCGCAGGACTCCAGCGCGCGCCGGTGCTCACGGACGTCTCCCTGCAGTGCGAGCACGCCGATCGTCGGGACAGCAGCAACCACGAATCAGCCCTTCAGAATGAGATGTACGGACAATGAGCCTAGTGCCTGTCATAACACCGGCAGCAGGCAGCGATCTTCCCCCGCCGCGCGGCCCGGCCTGATCCCCCGGCCGGACCGCGAACTCCTGCTCCTGGACCGCCGCTCCTCCTCCGGCGGCTCCCGCGCCCGCCGTTCCTACACCTCGACCGCGACGGACCGCGCCATGTGCCGCAGCTCCGGTGTCAGGTGCCCGACGTCGATCACCACGTCGGTGACGACGGAACACGCCGGCCCACCGGGCCGGAACGACCGCGCGCACAGGCTCTCGGCCGCGCGGAGCGTCTCCTCCGCGGCCCGCAGGTCCCGGATCTCCGCCTGCGCCCGTGCCACGTCGATCAGATGGCGGCCGTACGCCGTACCCGAAAGCTCGTCGGCATGCACCTCACCGGCCGATCGCAGCGCCAGCCCCGGCTCGTGCAGCGTCGCGTACGCGCGCGTCGCCTCGGTCGCGACCCGGGAGGGGCCGAACCCCACGTGATGGTCGACGCGGTCGTGCTCGAACCGGCGCGCGGCCGATCCGGCGAGTCCGAGGTACTCGGTCGCGCCCGCGCAGCGGTCCCCCGCGCAGGCCGCCGCCATGGCGGCCATCATCAGGTCGCCCCACACCGTCAGGTCGCGCAGGGCGGCCTCGCCCATCGACGGTTCGGTCCGTTCGGCGATCCACACCGCGTGGTCCTCCGACGCGCGGACCTGGCCCTCGCGGAGCAGGGTCCACGAGTAGGTGCCGTGCAGCGTCTCCCACTCCAGCTCGTCACCGCCGCCCTCCGCCGCCCGGATCGCGCGTTCGGCGGCGATCTCCGCGAGGTCGTACCTGCCGTAGTGCACGAACAGGCGGGCGGCGAGCTGATGAGCCTCGGCGAGCGGTCCGGCCGCCATAGCCCCGATCTCGCCGACCGCGAGGCGGGCCTCGCCGATCAGGCCAGGGAGGTTTCCGGCGAGACGCGACATGTTGCCGGACCGGTAGTCGCGCCAGGCCGCGTCGACGGCGGCGTCCAGCTCGGCGAGGTCGGGCGTCTCGCCGGCGTCATCGGCGTCCATGCCGGGCATCGAGTCGGCCGACACGACGGCGTCGCCGACGTTCCGCACGTCGTCGCGAGAGCCCTGCTCTTCGGGCCGCCGCTCGCCGAGCAGCCGCGAGACGCCGACGCCGAGCGCGCCGGCCAGCCTCGTGAGCGAGGTGAGGCGCGCCGTCCGGCGCCGGCCGTGTTCGAGCTTCTCGATCAGGTCGACGTCCACTCCGGAGTCGTCGGCCAGTTCGTTCCGGGTCATGGAGCGTCCATCGCGAAGCGACCTGAGCCGGTCGCCGATGTTGTCAGGCTCGGTCACTGTTCCGCACCCCCTGGTGCCGCGGCGCTGTCCCCTTGCGAAGCCGATTTCAGCCTAAGACCGAATTTCCCCGCCGGACATCCTTAAACCCGGACATCCTTCAACCCGGTCGGCACACGCAGAGCCGCTCGCGGGTCAGTTGGAGGTTCCGCCCTGCCGGGTCAGTGAACGGATCTTGAACCGCCGGAGCGACAGCTCGAGGGGCAGGAACCCGTCCGGACCGCGCTCGCTGAGGCCCCGGCCGAACAGCTGCTCGCGGGCCAGCGCCAGGCCGTACTGCTCGTAGTCGAACGGCAGGGGCACGTCGGACGCGCCCTCGTCGATCGCCTTCCAGAAGGGCTCCTCCGCCGGAAGCCGCGCGCCGAGGTCGACGACGACGCCGTCCTCCTTGGTCACGAAGACGTCCCGCTCGGGACGGTTGCGTTCGTACCAGCGGAACCAGCACCCGGACACCACGCTGTGCAGGACCAGCACGCCGCACGTGGCGCCGGGCAGCGCCGCCGCGATCTGGTCGGCGAGGGTGCGGGCCGCGTCGTCGACGTCGTACAGCCGGCGGTCGCAGACGATCAGCGCGTCGCCGTACGCTCCGACGAACAGCTCGTCCTCATAGGGCCAGAGCGCGAAGTCCAGGACCGTGTCGCCGCTCTCGACGACGGCCGAGTCCGGGTAGAGACGCCGCGCCAGGTCGGCGGCGGCGTCCGGATCCGGGATCAGGCCCTGCCGAAAGGCGTTGACCGGATCGTCAACGCTCGCGCACGCCAGCGCGATAGACCACGCCATGGGTCTCGTCCCTCCTGCGGCCACTGCACCGGTCCGCCCGCGGAAGCGCCACGCCGCCGGGCCCCCGACAGGGTAGCCCGCCCGCGCCGGGCTGGGGAGGCCCCGAGGCGACCCGGGTCCTGCCCTCCCCGCCCGGCGGACAGGCGACGTGGCGTACTCCTGGATCCCTACCAGCCGCGCCCGGCAAGGCGGTCCGACTCCGACAGCGTCGAGACGTTGATGCCCACCATCGCCTCACCGAGTCCCCGGGAGACCTTGGCGATGACATCGGGGTCGTCGTAGAAGGTGGTGGCCTTGACGATCGCCTCGGCACGCTTGGCCGGGTCGCCGGACTTGAAGATGCCCGAGCCGACGAACACGCCCTCGGCACCGAGCTGCATCATCATCGCGGCGTCCGCCGGGGTGGCGATGCCGCCCGCGGTGAACAGCACGACGGGCAGCTTGCCGGCCGTGGCGACCTCCTTGACCAGCTCGTAGGGAGCCTGCAGCTCCTTGGCCGCGACGAAGAGCTCATCCTCGGGCAGGGCGCCGAGCCGCCGGATGTCCTGCCGCAGACGGCGCATGTGCGTCGTGGCGTTGGAGACGTCCCCGGTGCCCGCCTCACCCTTGGAGCGGATCATGGCCGCGCCCTCGGTGATGCGGCGGAGCGCCTCGCCGAGGTTGGTGGCACCGCAGACGAACGGGACGGTGAACGCCCACTTGTCGATGTGGTTCTCATAGTCCGCCGGGGTCAGGACCTCGGACTCGTCGATGTAGTCGACACCGAGCGCCTGCAGGACCTGTGCCTCGACGAAGTGCCCGATGCGGGCCTTGGCCATGACGGGGATCGACACCGCGTCGATGATGCCCTCGATCATGTCCGGGTCGCTCATCCGCGAGACGCCGCCCTCGGCCCGGATGTCGGCGGGCACGCGCTCCAGAGCCATGACCGCGACCGCGCCGGCGTCTTCGGCGATCTTGGCCTGTTCCGGAGTGACGACATCCATGATCACGCCGCCCTTGAGCATCTCCGCCATTCCCCGCTTGACGCGGGCGGTGCCGGTCTCCGGAGTGGCGGTGGACTGGGCGGGAGTGGCAGTGGACACGGGCTACCTCTTCGGAGAATCGATCACGCTTGTCGCTCTCCATGGTAGTTCGAGGTAGGACGGGTTTCGCCCTCGATGTCCGCTCCCTCGGCGGGTCCGCTCAGGGGACCACGGGACGGCCGGCGTTGACGATGACGATCCACACCTGGCCGGGCGCGAAGGTCATCGGCTGCCCCGACCGGGTCGTGAAGGTCGTGCCCCGGGTCTCCGACGGGCGGGACCAGCGGGCGTCGTACGCCTTGCCGTCGCGCAGCACCGTCGCGGTCCCCGTGCCCACCGTGTGGATCAGCGGCGTGTAGTTGCCGAGGAAGTCGTGGAACGGCGACCTCGTGGTCTGAGCCCGCTGGATCACGATCGTCTGGCCGCCCAGCTGTCCGCCCTCGGCCGCGCGGTCCGGACGGCCGTCCTGGGAGGCGAGCCAGCGGTGCTCCTTCCCCGACCAGCGGAAGACGAGCGACGTCGACGGAAAGCGCGCGGTGAAGGACGTCGTCGCGGTGCCGCCGGACGGCGCGGGGCCGAAGCGGAAGCCGATGTCGCGGGCCTTGGTCGCCTGGGTCGCCTTGGCGAGCAGCCGCTGCGGCGACGCGTACAGGTTGTACGGCGCCGGGTTGGGCCCGCGCCGCGTGTACGCGCCGCCGGTGGTGTCCGGGGAGACGTCGATCAGCGAGGCCCGGGCGAGGTAGGGCTTCATCTTGCTCTGGACGCCCGAGTACGCGAACGCGGGGCGGCCGAACTGCGGCAGGATGTGCAGGTCGGAGATCCGGGCGCTGCGGACCGGCCCGACCTGCGGCGGGAGGGTCGAGGAGAAGACCGCCATGACGCGGGACAGGCCGCCTTCGACCTGCTCGACGTAGACGATGTCGGCCGACCGCAGGCCGCGCTGCGGCTTGGCCGACCGTGTGTTGTCGATCTTCACGGCCAGCACCGGGCCGTTCCGGGCGCCCGGCCGCCCGGTGAAGGGGTGGCCCGTCGCCGGGCTCGGGGAGGACGTCGCCGACGCCACCGGAGTGTCCGCGGTCCTCGGCGGGGCCGCGGTGTTGTTCTTCTCGCTGGAGCACGCGGAGAGCGCCAGGGCGCCGAGCGCGGCGGCGCTCAGGGCGGCGACGTACGGCCTGCTATGCGACTGGAGATCGGACATGAGGCGTCCTCTCCCGCTGAATCGGAAGTGTTCCTAACGGGCGAGGGTAGTCGAGCGGCGCAGGCCATGGACATCGTGGCGAATCCCCGACCGGCGGGCACTTGGCCGTCAGCCCGACCGGACGGCCTCGGCGGACGTCTCGGGCGGGGAGTCGTCGATCTCGAAGAACTCCGGGAGCGGCGCCCGGCCCGCCAGGTGCAGCGCGCGGGGCAGGAGCTTGCGCCGCGCGGCGCGGGTCGCGGTGACCGCGTTGTTGTAGAAGCTGCGGGCGTACGCCACCTTCCGTACGGCGGCGTCGAGCTCCTCGAGCAGCGCCGCGCCGTCCTCGCGGGCGGCGAGGGTGTCGCGGAAGCCCGGCTGCTCGACGACGGCCCGCAGGGCGCGGGACAGGTCGCTCTCGGCGAACTCCCGGTTGTCGGCGTCGGCGATGCGGGCCTCGTGGGCGGCGGCGGCCAGCAGCAGGCTGGTGGCCGGGTCGAGCAGGCGGGACGCGGCGAGTTCGAGGGCGACCGCCGCGCGCCGGACCAGCGCGACGTCGAGCCCGGCCCGCGCGGTCTCCAGGCGGACGTGCAGCCGGTCGATGCGGGTGGCGCGCCAGGAGACGTACACACCGAGCAGGACGACGACCGCGGACACGAGCGCGATGTTCAGCAGCGTCTCGTACATCGTCAGATCGCCGAGGTCTCGACGACGGTGGCGTCCCCGGCCACGGTCTCGTACACCCGCACGACGTCGCGGGCGACCGTCGACCAGTCGTAGGCGAGCACGGCGGTCTTGGCCTCCGCGGACAGCTGCTTGCGGCGGGCCGCGTCGTCCAGCAGCTCGGCCGCCGCGGCGGCCAGCGCCTCGGCGTCGCCGACGGGGAACAGCGCCCCGGCCCGGCCGTCGAGCAGCACGCGCCGGAAGGCCTCGATGTCGCTGGCGAGGATCGGCGCGCCGGCCGACATCGCCTCGGCGAGCACGATCCCGAAGCTCTCCCCGCCGGTGTTGGGCGCGACGAACACGTCCACGGAGTGCAGCGCGCGCACCTTGTCGGCCTCGCTGACCAGGCCGAGGATGACGACCCGGTCGCGCAGGTCCGGCGAGACCCTGGCCAGGACCTCCTCGGCGTCGCCGGGTCCGGCGAGCAGCAGCCGCAGGCGAGGACGCCGCCGCCCGAGGATCTCGAAGGCGGACAGCAGGATCGGCAGGCCCTTGCGCTGCTCGTCCATGCGGCCGAGGAAGCCGAGCGCGCCGTCGTCCCCGGGCCAGCCGGGCAGCGGCTCGGCCATGGCGTAGCGTTCGGTGGTCACGCCGTTCGGGATGAGCACGGCGTCGCCGCCGAGGTGCTCGACGAGCGTCTTGCGGGCCTTCTCCGACACCGCGATCCGCGCGGTGATCTTCTCCAGGGCGCTCTGCAGGATCGGCCCGGCCGCCGACAGCGCCCGGGACCTCTCGAACGACGCGTGGAAGGTGCCGACGATCGGCCCGTCAGCGGCCCAGCAGGCCAGCAAGCCGAGCGACGGCGCGGCCGGCTCGTGGACGTGGAGCACGTCGAACGCGCCCTCCCGGATCCAGCGGCGCACGCGGCTCGCGGACAGGAACCCGAACGCCAGCCGCGCCACCGAGCCGTTGTAGGGCACCGGGACGGCCCTGCCGGCGGGGACGACGTACCAGGGCAGCGGGGCGTCCTCGTCGGCGGGCGCGATCACCGACACCTCGTGGCCGAGGGCGAACAGCGCCTCGGCGAGGTCGCGGACGTGCTGTTGCACGCCGCCCGGAACGTCCCAGGTGTACGGGCAGACGATGCCGACCTTCACCGATCGCCCGTCCTTTCCGCCGCCTCGGCCGTCGTGCTCACCTCAGGTCACCCGAGGTCCTCGACCCAGACGCGCTGGAGCATATGCCAGTCCTCGGGGTGGGCGGCGATGCCGTCGGCGAACACGTGCGCGAGGGACTGCGTCATCGCCTGGACCTTGTCCTGCCGCTCCCCCTCGCCGGGCACGCGGATCTCCTCGTGGACGCGGACACCCCACTCGCGTCCTTCGTACCACAGGGTGACCGGCCGGAGCGCGGCGCCCGTCTCGATCGCCAGCGCGGCGGGCCCGGCGGGCATCTTCGCGGTACGGCCGAAGAACTCGACCTCGACGCCGCTCGCGGTGAGGTCGCGGTCGGCGACCAGGCAGACCAGCCGGGCCTCGCGCAGCCGCGCGGCGAGAGTGCGGAAGACGTCGCCGTCACCGCCGGTGGCGGGCAGCACCTCCATCCCGAGGCCCGCCCGGTAGGCGACGAACCGGTCGTACAGCGACTCGGGCCGCAGGCGTTCCATGACCGTCGTGAACGGAATCCCGGACAGCGCGATCCAGGCGCCCGCGTGGTCGTAGTTGCCCATGTGCGGGAGCGCCACGACGACGCCGCGTCCCTCGTCGAGGTCGCTCCGCAGGTCCTCGATCCCGGTGATGCGCATGCCCGAGTCGATGCGCTCGCGGCTCATCGCCGGCAGCCGGAACGCCTCCATCCAGTAGCGCATGTAGGAGCGCATGCCCTGGCGGCTCAGGTCGCGCAGGGCCTGCTCGGAGATCTCCGGGCCGACGACGCGGCGGAGGTTCTTCTCCAGCTGCCGTACGCCGCGGCCGTGCTTCCGCCACGTACGCTCGGCGATCAGCATGAAGATCTCGTGTGCGACCGCCTCGGGCATCCGCCGGACGGCCGCCCAGCCCAGCGCGTACGCGGCGTCCGCCGCCTCGTCCCTCACGGCTGCTCGCTGACCTCGAGCTGCTTGCGCACCGCGACGAACCGCTGGACGACGGTGATCGCGCTGGCCAGCGCGAGCAGCCACAGCCCGACCACCAGGACGTACGGGACGCCGAGCCCGTCGAGGCCGATGGCGACCAGGCTGACGATCAGCCGCTCGCCGCGCTCGGCGATGCCGACGGTGGCGCCGACGCCGATCCCCTCGGCGCGCGCCCGCGCGTACGAGACGAGCGCGCCGGACACCAGGCAGAACAGGGCGAGGCCGACGATCATCATGTCGGGATGGTCCTGCCGGGCGAACCGGAGGATCACTCCTGAGAAGATCGCCGCGTCGGACACCCGGTCCATGTTGGAGTCGAGAAAGGCGCCGAACCGGCTCGTCTTCCCCGTGACCCGGGCCACGGCGCCGTCGAACATGTCGAAGAACACGAAGATCGTGATCACGACCGTTCCCCAGAAGAACTCGCCGCGCGGGTAGAAGCCGAGCGCCCCGCCGACGACCCCGAACGTGCCGATGATGGTGATCGCGTTCGGGGTGAGACCCGTGCGGGCCAGCGCCCGGCCCACCGGCGTGATCACACGCGAGAGCGCCGGCCGCAACTGGTTGAGCATTGCCATCCTCTGATCGTGTTCAGCCGCGATTTCATCGCCCCGTGGCCCTGGCATATCCAGGCCACGCCATCCCCCCGGGCGGGCCAATCGTAGTGCGTGACGTCGGCGCAGGTGGGAACGGCTGATATCAGGCAGGCCTCAACCCGTTCCCGGTCACCCCTTGTGATATGAGGCCGCGACGGTAATGGTGGTGACCACGGGTGTGGCACCCGTCACACCCATTGTCCTTTGGAGGTGGGCACGTGGCGGACAAGACAGCTCCCCAAGCCGCCGGCAGGGCACCGGCGGTCGACCAGCCCCAGAGCGTTCGCAACATCGCGCTGGTCGGCCACTCCGGAGCGGGCAAGACGACGCTCGTCGAGGCGCTGCTCACTGCGACCGGTACGATCCAGCGTCCCGGTCGCGTCGAGGACGGCTCGACGGTCAGCGACTACGACGAGGTCGAGATTCGCCAGCAGCGCTCGGTGAACCTCTCGCTCGCCTCGTTCCTCCACGGCGGGATCAAGATCAACCTGCTCGACACCCCGGGCTACGCCGACTTCGTCGGCGACCTGCGGGCGGGCCTGCGGGCCGCCGACGCGGCCCT
Source organism: Actinoallomurus vinaceus (assembly GCF_039542055.1). Classification (NCBI taxonomy): domain Bacteria; kingdom Bacillati; phylum Actinomycetota; class Actinomycetes; order Streptosporangiales; family Thermomonosporaceae; genus Actinoallomurus; species Actinoallomurus vinaceus. The sequence continues at coordinate 234,834 of NZ_BAABHK010000015.1, read as the reverse complement.
GTTCGTCGTCTCGGCGGTCGACGGTGTCGACGGCCTCACCCGGATGCTCTGGGAGGAGTGCGCGCTGGTCGGCATGCCGCGCGCTGTCCTCATCACCAAGATCGATCAGCAGCGCGGCGACTTCGACGAGGTCCTCACCGCCTGCCAGGACGCCTTCGGCGAGGGCGTCCTGCCCTGCTACTTCCCGTGCGAGTCCGGGCTGATCGGCCTGCTCACCGGCAAGTGCTTCGACTACTCCTCCGGCGAGCGCGCCGAGCGCGACCCGGACCCGGAGTTCCTGGATCGTCTCGCGGAGCAGCGCGGCGCCCTCATCGAGGGGATCATCCAGGAGAGCGAGGACGAGACGCTCATGGACCGCTACCTCTCCGGGGAGCAGATCGACGTCAAGGTCCTGATCGAGGACCTGGAGAAGGCGGTGGCGCGCGGCAGCTTCTACCCGGTCCTGGCCACGTCGGTCCCGCACGGGGATCACCCGGGGCCGGTGATCGGCATGCGGGAGCTGCTCGAGGTGATGACCCAGGCGTTCCCGTCGCCGCTGGAGCACGGCATCCCGGCGGTCACGAAGCTCGACGGCTCCCCGGCGCGCGACCTGACGTGCGACCCTGGCGGGCCGCTGGTGGCCGAGGTCGTCAAGACCACGTCCGACCCGTACGTCGGCCGGATCTCGCTCGTCCGGGTGTTCAGCGGGACGCTCCAGCCGGACGAGACCGTGCACGTCTCCGGGCACGGCCTGGAGGATCGCGGCCACGAGGACCACGACGTCGACGAGCGGGTCGGCGCGATCACCGCTCCGCTGGGCAAGGTCCAGCGCACGACGTCGTCCTGCATCGCCGGGGACATCTGCGCGGTCGCCAAGCTGACCCACGCCGAGACCGGTGACACCATCTCCGCGAAGGACGCCCCGCTGCTGATGGCGCCCTGGTCGATGCCGGATCCGCTGCTGCCGACGGCGATCCGCGCCAAGTCGAAGGCCGACGAGGACAAGCTGTCCCAGGCGCTGGCCCGGCTCGTGGCAGAGGACCCGACGCTGCGGCTGGAGAACAACTCCGAGACCCGCCAGCTGGTGCTGTGGAACATGGGCGAGGCCCACGCCGACGTGCTGCTGGACCGGCTGCACAGCCGGTACGGCGTCGAGGTGGAGACCGTGCCGCTGCGGGTCCCGCTGCGCGAGACGTTCGGCGGCCCCGCTCCGGGCCTCGGCCGGCACGTCAAGCAGAGCGGCGGGCACGGGCAGTACGGCATCTGCCACGTCGACGTCGAGCCGCTGCCGTCGGGCGGGGGCTTCGAGTTCGTCGACAAGATCGTCGGTGGCGTCGTTCCCCGGCAGTTCATCCCGTCGGTGGAGAAGGGCCTGCGGCAGCAGATGGAGCGCGGAGTCCTGGCCGGCTACCCGCTCGTCGACATCCGGGTAACCCTCCGTGACGGCAAGGCGCACTCGGTGGACTCCTCCGACATGGCCTTCCAGACGGCCGGGCAGCTGGCGCTCAAGGACGCCGCGGGCAAGACGCAGGTCCTGCTGCTCGAGCCCGTCGACGAGGTGTCGGTGCTCGTGGCCGACGACTACGTCGGCGCGGTGATGTCGGACCTGTCGTCGCGGCGCGGACGGGTGCTGGGCACCGAGACCGTCGCGGGCGGTCGCTCGCTGATCAAGGCGGAGGTCCCGCAGCTGGAGATCACGCGGTACGCCATCGACCTGCGGTCGATGTCGCACGGCACCGGGACGTTCAGCCGCTCGTTCCTGCGCTACGAGCCGCTGCCGTCGCACCTGGCCGAGAAGGTCGTCGCCGAGACGAAGGAGTAGCGGTCCGCGCCGTGTCGCCCGGACGCCCGGGCGACACGGCCGGGTGCTCGGACCGCAGGCGGAGAAGCGATCATCCTGCGGGATGACGCTTTGTTAACCCGCCGTTTGGGATTATCTCGGCATGGACGATACGGGGGCGGACGGAAAGGGCAGGCGTGCGCTTCTACGCGCGCTGACGGTCGGCGGGGCGAGCGCCGTCGCCGGTGTCGCCATGGGAGCGGCCATCGACTCCGCGGACGCGTCCGAGCGGATCCCCGCGTCGGCGCCGGGCACTCCGCGCGGAGCCCACTGGCGGCCCGCCGCAGGCCATGTGGACGTGATCTGGGCGGTCAACACGCAGCAGAAGCTGGTCGCGCTGACGTTCGACGACGGGCCCCTGCCGAACTACACACCGCTCGTGCACGACGCCCTCGACGACGCGAAGATCCCCGCGACGTTCTTCCTGGTGGGCAAGCGCGTCGAGCAGCACGCCGGCCTTCTGCACGGGCGGATGGACCGGCACGAGGTCGGCAACCACACGTGGGCGCACACCAACCTGTCCAACCTGAGTCTCAACACCGCCTATCGGTCGGTCAAACGCGCTCATGACATGATCGTGCGCGTGACCGGCAAGGAACCCCGCCTCCTGCGACCGCCGTGGGGCCAGCTGGGAGGCACGACCCTCCAGGTGGCCGGGCGGCTGGGCTACGACGTCGCGCTGTGGTCCCTGCTGATCACCGACCGCTCCCATCCGCACGACCCGAACGGCCTCATCGACTTCGTCGCGGACTCCGCGGTGCCCGGCTCGATCATCCTCGGCCATGACGCCGGAGGCGGCCCATCCCGGCTGACCCTCGCCCGGGCGCTCCCAGAGATGATCAAACGCCTGCGGAAAAAGGGATTCGAGTTCGTCACGGTCTCGCAACTCCTCGCCGCCCAGGCGTCGCCCACGGCGCGCGGGACCGCATGAGCGGATAGGCCCGCCTGCGGCGAGCCCGCTGGAGAACCGCGGAACACAACAGGAAAATGGCGACGATCAGAACGATGAAGTCACCTGGGCCAGGAGGGCGCACCATGTCCGCCCAGGCGACCCGGCTTTCCCGGCCCGGACGGTTCTGGCGATCCCTCAGCGCGGCGGGTGTCATCGCGCTGCTGCTGATCGCCAGCGCGTACGGGGACGACGACGACTTTCCGGTCGGGCCCATGGTGCAGTTCGCCTTCTCCGTCCCGCCGGCGGGTGAGATCCGCTCGCACTGGCTGGAGGCCGACACGACGACCGGTGCCCACATCAAGCTGTCGATGTCCGCACTCGGCGCCGGTCTCAAGCGCGCGGAGGTCGAAGGGCAGATGGGCCGGTTCGTCCGCGACCCGTCGCTGCTTCAGGGCATCGCCGACGCCCAGCGGCGACTGCACCCCGGGCAGCCGGCGTTCTCGAGGCTCTACGTGATCATGAAGGTGACCAAGTTGGACCACGGCCGGCCCGCGGGCGACACCGTACAGACGGTCGTCACCTGGGACGTCCGGTGAGCGAGACCGCAGGCACGGCCGCCACTCCCTGGGGACGCTGGTGGTACGCACCCGTGCCGACGGCTCGCATCGCCGCCATCCGGGCGCTCGTCTACCTGTTCGTGCCGATCGACGTGCTGTTCCTGACCGACAGCGCCGTCGTCCACGCGTACCTGCCCGCGGACCTCTACCAGCCGGTGCTCCTGGCCAGGCTCCTGCACATTCCGGCACCGGTGCCCTGGGCGATGGAGACGCTGCGCGTCGTCCTCATCGTCGGCAGCCTGATCGCGGCCACCGGCCGCCTTCCGCGGCTCGCCGGCGGCGTCGTCGCCGTGGGCTACCTGCCGTGGGTCCTGATCAGCATGTCCTACGGCAAGGTCGACCACGATCACCTCGCCCTGGTGGTGGCACTCGTCGTCCTCCCCACCGCGGGCCGGGCGCGGTTCCGCGACGCCGACCGGTCCGAGGCCGCCGGATGGACGATCCAGTTCATCCGGATCGCGGTCGTCTCGGCGTACTTCCTGTCCGCGTGGGCCAAGATGCGGTGGGGCGGCTGGGGCTGGGCCAACGGCGAGACCCTCGAATGGGCGCTGGTCCGGCGCGGCACGCCGATCGGCCGGGCGATCGCCGACCAGCGGTGGCTCCTGCACGCGAGCCAGTGGGTCACGCTGGTCGCCGAGTTCGCCTCCCCGCTGCTCCTGTTCACGCGAGGCCGGCTGCAGCTGGCCGGCATCGCGTTCTTCCTCGGGTTCCACGTGACGACCTACGTCCTGATGTCGATCCACTTCATGCCACAGGTGATCTGCCTCGTGGCGGTGTTCACGCCGTGGGAACGACTGATCGAGGCGGCGCGGAGCCGTACCGTGTCCCCTGAGCCGGTCACACCGGTCCCCTCCTCCGATTCGGCGACCTGACACCCATGAACACACCCCCGGATCCGCCGGTGACATGGCACGAACGCCTGCGCCCCGGCTCACGCGCCGCCCGCCTCCTGGTCACCGCGGCCGCCGTGACGCTGCTGCTGACCGGCACCGCCTTCGGCGACGATGACGCCTTCCCCTTCGGGCCGTTCCGGATGTACTCGACGAGCACGCCGCCCAACGGCGACGTCCACGTCCTCGCGCTCGCCGCCCGGCTGCCGGACGGCACCTGGAAACCGGCGCAGCTGGACGCGGGCGTCGTGGGCATCACGCGGGCCGAGGCCGAGGGACAGGCTCCACGCTTCCAGGCCCATCCGGAGCTGCTGCGCCCGCTCGTCGAGGCGCACGACCGCCTGCGGCCCCGCGAACCGCGCTGGACCGGCGTCCGGCTGATCCAGCAGTACTACATGCTCCGGCACCGCCTGTACGTCGGCAAGCGGGAGTTCACGATCGCCGAATGGACCCGCTCATGACCGTCCAGCAGGCCGGCAAGGGGGCGGCGAACGCCTTCCTGCGCTGGTGGTTCAGTCCCGTCCCGAAGGCCCGCATCGCGGTGTTCCGTACGGCGGCCTACCTGTTCATCCCGCTCGACGTGCTCGTACTGCGCCCGGTCAGCAGCGCGCACGCCTCGGCGACGTCGCTGTACCAGCCGCTGATCGTCGGCAGGCTGCTGCACCTGCCGCACCCGACGGCGGCGCTCATCGAGGTGCTCCGGTGGGCGCTGCTGGTCCTGTCGGTGGCGGCGGCGACCGGCCGGCTGCCCCGGCTGCTCGGCGTGACGGTGGCGCTGCTGTACTTCGAGTGGATCGTCATCGCCTTCTCCTTCGGGAAGGTGGACCACGACCGGTTCGCCTATCTGGTCGCCCTCGCCGTGCTGCCCACCGTCGGCAAGGCGGCGTTCCGGGACCGTACGCCGTCGGAGGCGGCCGGCTGGGCGATGCGCTGCGTCCAGCTCGGGGTGGTGGCGACCTACTTCCTCGCCGCGTGGGCCAAGGTGCGGTTCGGCGGCTGGGAGTGGGTGAACAGCGCGACGCTCGTCCGCGCCGTGCTGCGGCGCGGGACGTTCATCGCCGATCCGCTCCTGCACCACGCCGAGCTGCTGCACTGGGCGCAGTGGGGCATCATGGCGTTCGAGCTGGGCTCACCGCTGATCCTCTTCGTCAAGCCCCGGCACCAGTACCTGATGGTCGTGGGCTTCGTGCTGTTCCACCTGTCGGTGCTCGCCACCATCACGATCATGTTCTGGCCGCACGTGCTCTGCCTGATCTTCTGCTTCCTGCCCACCGAGCGGCTGGTGCGCGGCGGCGGGCGCGTCGCGGCGCCGGACGGGCGGACGAAGTCGCCCGACGCCGCCGCCGTGTCCTCCGGATAGGCCCGCGAACGGGCGAGCGCGGCGACGGCCGCGATGCCCGGCGCGCTCGGCGGCCGGGATCAGCCAGACGTCACCCGGCCGCGCCGGGCCGCTCGGCCACGGGCAGCGCGCATGCGGGGGTGCCACCGGGCAGCCGGTGCCGGTTGTTGGCGATGAGGCGGTACATCCCGTGCGCGATCCACCGGAACGGCGGGACCCTCGTGATGAGGCCCAGCGGCCGCCAGAACCCTCCGGCGTCGATCAGCAGCTTGGCCACCGCCTGCGCCCCACCGTAGATCCGCCCGTCCTCGACCCACAGCAGTTCGTACTCGGCGCGTTCGGCGGTCGTGCCGAGCGCGGCCAGGTCCGCGAACTGGAACGCGACGACGTCGGCGTCAGCGGGGACCCGCAGGCGCCGACCCACGGCCCTGTCCCCTATCAGGCGGACGGCCTTCGTGCAGATCCCGCAGTCCCCGTCGTACACAAGAGTCGCTCGCTTCATGATCCCATCCTCCCGCATGGCACAACCGCGCCCGCGCCCGAGTGCTTCCCGTATGGGGTGAAGATCACGGGCGAGGTCCGTCACCAGGCGAGGTCGTAGGTGTCCTCGGCCCCTCGGGGGACGGGGATCGCGTGGAAGCGCCCGTCGTCGATACGGCCGTATCCGCCCAGGTCCGACGGCGCACTGGCAAGGCTCGCGTCGTGGTAGAGCAGATGACGCCCGGAGGTGTCGCTTCGCAGGGCGACGCCGGGGCCCAGGCCGGGCACGGCGGAGATCGCCTCGTTGTCGGACCCCTCGCGGTGCAGCATCCGGAGCACGCGCCCGTCGGCGAGGGAGACCTGACAGACCGCCAGCGCACCGCCCGCCCGGGAGTACTCCGCCACCACGGCCACCCGTGTCCCGTCGCCGTTGATCACGGCCGCCCAGATGTTCGTGAGCTCCCGGGACCGGCGCAGCAGGACCTTGGCGGCGCCCAGATCCGTGGACCGCTTCGATCCGATGTCCAGGAGCCGGACGACGCCGTTCCTCGACGGCAGGACCGGACCGTCCGCCGGTGTGTGGACCGGCTCGCGGAGCAGGAAGGCGACCTGGCGGGCGTCGGACGTCCACGAGAGGCTGGAGACGATGCTCTCCCGCGAGTCCGTCCACTCGCGCTGCGCGCCGGTCACCGTGTCGGCCACGCCGAGCTTGTAGTACGTCCGGTCCGCGGGACCACCGCAGCGACGCACCGCGTACGCGACCTTGGTGCCGTCCGGTGAGGCGGCCAGTCCTCCGGGCGCCCCCTCCCTGCCCGCCGTCGCCCCCTGGATGCGCGCTCCGAGCGCGGAGAAGGCCGTGATCCTCCCCTTGCCGGACACCTTCATGCGGTAGACCCACAGGGTGTCGCAGGCCGTCCGGCGGGCCGGCGCCGCCATGACGAAGAACACCCTGTTCGCGGCGGCGGCGACGTACTGGAAGGCCAGACCGCGTGACGCGGCTCTCGTGTCGTACACCCGGCCGCTCTTCGGGTCGCGGACCTCCACGCGCGACTCGCCCGCCGAAGACCTCCCGAATCCCGTCGTCGCCACGACGAACGCCGGGGCTCTCCCCGTGGCCGGCGGCCCCGAGAGCGCGGTCCGGCCGACCAACGCCGTCAAGGCGACCGAGACGGCCACCGCCGACGCGGCGATCACCGGCATCAGCCAGCGCAGTCGCCTGCCGCGCGCCGGGAGGGTCAACCGGCGCGCCGACCCGGACCGCGCCGTGCGGGCCTCTTCGGCGAACGCGTCCCGGAGACGCGGTTCGGTCGCCGCCATGCGTCCTCCCCCAGTTCGTCGGCGAGCGCGGTGAGCGCCCGGGAGGCGGTCGACTTCACGGTGGCGCGGCCGCCCCACCACTCGGCGATTCGGTCTCGGAGCCGTGGTCCGCGGCCGACGCGACGTCCTCCGGTGTCGCCGTGCCGCCGGAACCACCGGCGAGGGCGTCGCACCCCTCCGCGATCTTTGCTCTCCTATCTTTTACATGTCATGAGGGCCTGTTTGGTTGCCCGCCGAACGAAAACTTATCCGGAAGGAAAGACGCCGGCGCCGTAGGAAGGCCCTCGGACGAGGCAACCGATCGGCCGCTCGCGCATTCAAGGAGCGTGGAAATCAACATCGTGAGCGTCCTGACCGGCCGGTCGGCCGACCCTCCGGAGCCCGCCGATCCGACGGAGGATCTCACCGCGCTCTTCCGGGATCACCACGCGGGGTTGGTGCGTCTCGCCCTGCTCATGGTCGGCGACCGGCCCACGGCCGAGGACGTCGTCCAGGACGCCTTCACGGCCCTGCATCGCCGGATGCCCCGGCTCGGCCCGGACGTCCGTCTCCTGCCCTACGTCCGCGCGTCCGTGCTGAACGGCTGCCGGATGGTGCTCCGGCGGCGGAAACTGGCGAGCCGGTTCCGTCCCGAGCCGGAGCCCGCCGTCTGGTCCGCGGAGGCCGCCGTCCTGCTCAGCGAGGACCGCCGCGAGGTGTTCGCCGCGCTGCGCACCCTGCCGCGCCGGCAGCGGGAGGCCCTCGCGCTGCGCTACTTCCTCGAACTGTCCGAGGCCGAGACCGCCGAGGTGATGGGCGTCAGCCGCGGCACCGTCAAGTCGACCACCTCCCGGGCGCTCGCCGCGCTCGCCAAGAAGCTCGGAGGCACCCCATGACGGAGATCGAAGATCGGCTCCGCGACGCGTACACGGCCGCGACGAGCACCGTACGACCGGAAGCCCTTCGCCCCCTGACCGCTCCCCCGGCCCGGCGCGCGAGGTCGCTGTGGGCGATTCCGGTCGCCGTGGCCGCCGCCGTGGCGCTCATCGTGACCGGTGCCGTCCTTCTGGGCAGTGAGGAACAGAAGTACCGCACCGATCCGGCCGCGGCGGCCGGCGCACCGGCGTACGCCGTCGCCCTCGTCGACAAGGGTGAGGACAAGCCGTACCGCGCCGTGGTGCTGAGCACCGCGACCGGTCGCCAGGTCGCCACGATCGCCGGAGCGTACCTGCAGGCATCGGTGGCCGCCGCCGGTGATCGGCGCACCTTCTTCCTCACCTCGCGGGTGGGCGACTGCGCCACCCGGATCTACCGGGTCCGCATCCGGGGTGACGGCTCGGTGACCTCGCCCGAGGCACTGCCCGGAGCTCCGATACCCGCCGACGGCGGAGAGGGCCATGGTCTCGCCGCGAGTCCGGACGGGCGGCGCGTCGCGTTCGGTGGGGACTGTGGGGACCTCGGGCGTCTCGTCGTCGTCGACACCGAGACGGGCCGGCAACAGGTCTGGACCTCGCAGACCGGTGACCCGGCGGATCGTGGGGTGAAGCAACCGACGTGGGCGCCGGACGGCCGCACAGTGGGCTTCCGGTACCACGCGCCGCCGAACGGCGAACTCCGCCTGCTCGACACGGATCACGCGCCGACCGGGGACCTTCTCACGGAATCCCGCGTGCTGCGGTCTCAGGACATGACGAAGGATCTCAGAAACGGTCACTTCGAAGACGGGCAGATCGAGTCGTTCATCTTCAACCCGGACGGCTCCCTCACCGCCATCGTCCAGCGGACGAATCACTCCTCCGGCGACGACCAGTTCGGGTTGATCCGGCTCACGGCAGCGGGCGTGCCCACCGGCCACGCAGACTGGCTCCCATCGTCGGCGCTCGTGTTCTACCTGCGCGTCGATCCGTCCGGCGAGCACTTCCTCGGCGGCGAAGGCGGCCGGATCGCGCGGGTGGACAACGGCCGGTTCTCCTGGCTGCATCGTCCTTCGGAGCCCTACTACTACGACGTCGCCTGGTAGTCCTCCACACGCGATCGTGCCGGTCGGCCCGCGCCATCGGCGGTCGACCGGCACGGATCGACGTTCAGTCCTGGGGCCAGGCGTCCGCGATGATCTGGCGGGTCTCGCGCAGGAGCTGGGGCAGGACCTTGGTCTGACCGATGACCGGCATGAAGTTTGTGTCCCCGCCCCAGCGGGGGACGACGTGCTGGTGGAGGTGCGCGGCGATGCCCGCGCCGGCGACCGTGCCGAGGTTCATGCCGACGTTGAACCCGTGGGCGCCGCTCGCCTTGCGCAGCGCGGTGATGGCGCACTGGGTGAGCCGGGAGAGCTCGGCGGTCTCCGCCTCGTCGAGCTCGGTGTAGTCCGCGACGTGCCGGTAGGGGCACACCATGAGGTGACCGGAGTTGTACGGGTAGAGGTTGAGGACGGCGAAGACGCTCTCCCCGCGCCGGACGATCAGGCCGTCCTCGTCGCTCATCTTCGGAATCTCGCAGAACGGGCACCCGTCGTCCGCTCCGGCGCCGGTGGGCTTGCTCTCGCCCTTGATGTAGGCCATCCGGTGAGGCGTCCACAGGCGCTGAAACTGGTCGGGATCCCCGACTCCGTACTGTTCCTCATGGTCGGACTCGGTCATGCCAGCAGCATAGGGCCGAGCCCCCGCAGGGCCCGCGTGCGGGTGCCGAACGAGCGCTAGGTTGCCGACGGCCACCGCTAGTCTCACCAGGATGAATCTTGACGAGGCGGTACGGCTCTGGGACCCGGAGCCGGGATGGCTGAACACCGCGAGCTACGGCATACCGCCGGAGCCGGCGTTCGAGGCGCTGCAGAGCGCGCTGGCCGAGTGGCGTCGCGGGGCCAACGGCTGGGACAAGTGGGACCGGTCCACCGATCGCGCGCGCAGCGCGTTCGCGCGTCTGGTCGGCGTCGCGGCCGACGACGTCTCCGTGGGCGCCTCCGCCTCGCAGGTGCTGGCCCCGGTCGCGGCCTCGCTGCCACCCGGCTCGCGCGTCGTCGTCCCCGACATCGAGCAGACGTCGAACCTGTTCCCCTGGCTCGTGCACGACCTCGACGTGCGCACGGCCCCGCCCGCCGACCTGCCCGGCGCGATCGACGAGCGTACGGACGCGGTCGCCTTCAGCCTGGTCCAGTCCGCGACGGGTGAGGTCGCCGCCGTGGACGAGGTCGTCACGGCGGCGCGGGCGCACGGCGCGCTCGTCGTCGCCGACGCCACCCAGGCGGTCGGCTGGCTACCGGTCGACGCGACGCCCTTCGACGTCCTCGCCGTCTCGGCGTACAAGTGGCTGATGTGCCCGCGCGGCACCGCCTTCTGCTACGTGAGCCCGGCCGTGCGCGACCGCATCCGGCCGATCGCCGCCAACTGGTACGCGGGTGACGGCGACGCCTCGTACGGGCCGCCGCTGCGGCTGGCGAAGGACGCCCGGCGATTCGACATCGCCGCCCCATGGTTCTCTTATGTCGCGGCCGCTCCAACGCTGGAACTGCTCCTGGAGATCGGCATCGGTCCGATCCACGACCATGACGTGCGGCTGGCCAACCGGTTCCGGGCCGGCCTCGGCATGCCGCCCGGCGACAGCGCGATCGTCAACGTCACCCGCCCCGGCGCGGCCGAGCGGCTCGCGGCGGCCGGCATCCGCGCATCCGTCCGCAACGGCGCGTCACGCCTCGCCTTCCACCTCTACACGACGGAAGCCGACGTCGACACCGCCGTCGCGGCGCTGATCTGAGCCCGACGATAGATGATCATCTGTCGGCGGACACTGTTACCCTCCCCGGCATCTCATTCGATCGTGCGGTGGAGGCGGTTCATGGACGTGGAGTCGGCCGGATCGGTTTCGGCGGATGCCGCCCTGGAGAGCGAGGACGTCGCCGAGGCGAGCTGCTACCTGCTGGAGTTCTCGGTGGGTTCGGGCGGCTCGCGCCTGGGAGATGTCTTCGTCGCCGCCGACCTCGCCGGGGTGCGGGAGATCTTCGAGCGACGCTACAAAGGTGCGACCGACCTGATCCCCTACCACGTGATGTGGTACGGAGCGGTCCTTCACCTTTGGGTGGTCCAGGGCGGCTCGATCGTGGAGGGTATCGATCTGCGGACGCAGCTGCGCAGTGGCGACCCCGCGTGCGACCGAACGCTGGCCCGGGTCGTCGCCCTCCAGGAGCGTGACCATGACGACGAGCGTGCCGAGGAGATCTGGGAAGACGTGGACGCCGTCATCGAGGAGAACAACTGGGACGCGGCCCCGACTCTGCCGCTGCTGGGCCGGGTGTTCGAGTTGCACGACCGGATCGACGAGGATCCCGATGGCGCGGAGACGGCACAGGACGAGCTCGATGCCATCAGAGAGGCGATCGACGAAGGCACCCTGCCTCGCCCCGACGGGTCCGCGCCCCAGACGCTGACACTGGACTGGGACGCCATGGCTGCGTCGGCTCCCGCACTGGCGGATCCGCTGCTGGCCTCCTCATGGGTGACCGTGGCGTGGGCCGGCGATCCGATTCGGGTCAAGGACAGCTATCTGTGTCATGACCTTCGCGGGAGCGACAGCGGCCGCATCGCCCTCCACGTCGGCTGCAACGACCTGGAGAGCGGCGAGGACGAGTGGCCGCAGGACGGCTGACCTCGGCCGCAGATCGGCAAGAGGAAAGAGCAGCGTTCGCACTCGTACGTGAGGAGGCAGACGGCACCGAGCACGTCGCCTGGGGCATGGCCCTGCCCGACGGGCGGGCGGTCACGTTCGGCACAGACAACGTCGGGGAGTGGTCGAGTCCGGCGGGCGCCGCCCGCCTCATGTTCGCGGATCTACGGTGGCTGTGATCGGCGAAGACGAATGATCCCCGGCGCGTGCTGTGTGCTCAGGCACGGCACGCGCCGGGGATCATGGACGGTCTCAGACCTGGACGCGGCTCTCCACGGCCTTGACGATCTCCTCGACGGCCTCGTCGATGGGGATGCCGTTCTTCTGCTCGCCATTGCGGTAGCGGAACGACACGGCGTCCTTGGCGACGTCGTCGTCGCCGGCCAGCAGCATGAAGGGCACCTTCTGCTTCTGCGCGTTGCGGATCTTCTTCTGCATCCGGTCGCCGGAGGTGTCGACCTCCACCCGGATGCCCCGGTCGCGCAGCTTGGAAGCGATCTTCTGCAAGTGCGGGACGTGGTCGTCGGAGATGGGGATGCCGACCGCCTGCACCGGGGCCAGCCACGGCGGGAGCGCGCCCGCGTAGTGCTCGAGGAGCACGCCGAAGAACCGCTCGATCGACCCGAACAGCGCGCGGTGGATCATCGCCGGGGTCTGACGGGTGCCGTCGGCCGCCTGGTACTCCAGGCCGAAGCGCTTGGGCTGGTTGAAGTCGAGCTGGATGGTCGACAGCTGCCAGGTCCGGCCGATGGCGTCCTTGGCCTGCACGGAGATCTTCGGGCCGTAGAACGCGGCCCCGCCCGGGTCGTCCACCAGCTCCAGCCCGGACTCCTCGGCCGCCTGGCGCAGCGCCTCGGTCGCCTCCGCCCAGTCCGCGTCGTCGCCGATGAACTTGTCGGAGTCGTCCTTGGTTGACAGCTCCAGGAAGAACTCGGAGAGGCCGAAGTCGCGCAGCACGCTGAGCACGAAGCCCAGCAGCGACTTGATCTCGTCGCCCATCTGCTCCTTGGTGGTGTAGATGTGCGAGTCGTCCTGGGTCATGCCGCGCACGCGGGTGAGGCCGTGCACCACGCCCGACTTCTCGTACCGGTACACCGAGCCGAACTCGCACATCCGCAGCGGCAGCTCTCGGTAGGACCGCCCGCGCGCCCGGAAGATCAGGTTGTGCATCGGGCAGTTCATCGGCTTGACCCGGTACTCGACCTCGTCCACCTCGAAGGGCGAGAACATGTCGTCGCCGTAGTACGGCAGGTGGCCGGAGATCTCGAAGAGCGACGACTTGGTGATGTGCGGGGTGTTGACGAACTCGTAGCCCGCCTCCTGCTGCCGCCGCCGCATGTAGTCCTCCATCTCCTTACGGACGATGCCGCCCTTGGGGTGGAAGACGGGCAGCCCGCTGCCCAGCTCAGGCGGGAAGGAGAACAGGTCCAGCTCGGCGCCGAGCTTGCGGTGGTCGCGCTTCTCGGCCTCCTCCAGGAAGCTCAGGTACTCGTCCTGCTTCTCCCGGGACTCCCACGCGGTGCCGTAGATGCGCTGGAGCTGAGGGTTCTTCTCGCTGCCCCGCCAGTACGCGCCGCCGGACCGCATCAGCTTGAACGCGGGGATGACGCGGGTGGACGGCAGGTGCGGGCCGCGGCACAGGTCCTTCCAGCGCAGCTCGCCGCTCTTGGCGTCGAGGTTGTCGTAGATGGTCAGCTCACCGCCGCCGACCTCCACGCTCTCCTCGTCCGCCGCGGCGCCCTTGAGGCCGATGAGCTCCAGCTTGTACGGCTCGGCGGCGAGCTCCTCGCGGGCCTCGTCGTCGGCGACGACCCGGCGCGAGAACCGCTGCCCCTGCTTGACGATCTCCCGCATCTTCTTCTCGACGCGCTTGAGGTCCTCGGGCTGGAAGGGGTGCTCGACGTCGAAGTCGTAGTAGAAGCCGTTCTCGACGGGCGGGCCGATGCCGAGCCTGGCCTCGGGGAACAGCTCCTGCACCGCCTGCGCCATGACGTGCGCGGCAGAGTGACGCATGATGGCGCGGCCCTCGGGCGAGTCGATCGCGATCGGCTCGACGACGTCGCCGTCGCGCAGGACGTACGCCAGGTCGCGGGCCTGGCCTCCGACACGGGCGGCGATCACGGTGCGGCCGTCGGCGCCGAGCGCTTCTCCGGCAGTGGTGCCGGCCGCCACCACACGCTCGCTTCCGTCGAGGGTGATGCGCAGCTCAGACACGGAAACTCCTCGATGGTCAGGGATATCGGGTTCGAATGCTATCGACTGTGCGGGTCCAGGGGACGCCATCGACTCCATGGTCGCTCCTTTCGCGTGGCGGGAGCGAGCCGGGATACGCGAAGGCCCCGGGATCGCTCCCGGGGCCTCGGCTGTGAAGATCAGTGCAGACAGCCGTCGCGCCGGGGCTTGCCCGGCGTCGTCGTCTCGAATATGGCCGCCATGGGCGCAGTGTATCAGCGGCCTATCGCCCGCCAGGCGACTTTCGTGCCGCCGGAGCGGGACGCCACGTGCAGCCGTCCGTCGGCGCCCAGAGCGCACAGTTCCCCGCCGCCCGGCAGCGGCGCCGGGACCCCGACCAGCTGTACCCGGGGCGGTCTCCCGGTGACGGGCGGCTCGCCGTCGAGGCCTCGCGCGGCGCTGACGACCGCCGGGCTGTCCCAGAGCTTCGCCGCGACCTGACGGGAGATCGTCAGTGTCCGCGCGGTCCACGGCTCGCGGAACAGCACTCTGATCCGGCCGTCGGCCTGCTCGGCTGAGAGCGGCGCGATCGCCCCGGCCACCGGGAGGGCGCCCGCGAAGACGAGGGGCTTGCCCTGCGCGCGCTGACGCCACCACAGGATCTGCGAGCGGGTCGCGGCGAACAGCTCGATCAACCCGCCGTCGGTGACGACCGCCGCAAGTCCGTCCTGGACGTCCCCGTACCGCAGGTGCTTCTTCTTCTTCGGCTGAGGGGAGGCGACCTGCTTCAGGTCGATGCCCGGCAGGTCCGTCCACGCGTGGCTCCAGCCGCTCGCGCCGAGGAAGCGCGCGCTGACGCCCCCGCGCCCGTTGCGGACGAACGCCGCGACCATGCCCGAGCCGTCGACCACGGCCACCGGGGTCCCGGCCTGGTTGCGGATCTTCGCCGGGTCCGGGCGGCCGAGGGACCGCCAGCCCCGCTGGTCGTACGCGACGATCTCCCCGGTGTCGGAGCGCAGGCCGAGCACCACCGGCCCGGCGGTGGCCACCGCCGGCGCCAGCGGGCCGCCCGGATCGCCGAGGAACCGGGGTGCCGACCAGCGGCCGCCCGTGCGCCGCCAGGCGACCAGGCGGCCCCCTCCCACCGCGTACACGGTGTCCGTCGCGGTGAAGCCGGTGCCGCGCGGCCACCGGTAGACCATCCGCGCCTCGTAGGCGTCCCAGTGGGGGTTCTCGGCGTTGATGCGGTAGTCGTGCGCGGAGTAGGCGGCGAACACGCGCTGCTTGAACTTGTTGTCGGCCTCGCTGAGGTTCACCGCCAGGTTGCGGATGTTGTAGTCCCGGTAGTTGACCTGCAGCACGAGCCGGTCGGGGTGGCGTGCGACGTAGCGGCGCACGGCCTCGCCGGCGAAGCGCGCGGCGGCGATGTGATCGGGGTGGTCCGCGCTGTACCGCTCGTCGGGGGCGGTGTCCTGGGCGCGTACGACGGTCGGCCGGAAGCTCTGGATCAGGTCGGTGAGCGCGGTGAGGACGTCCTCCCGGCTCAGACATCGCCGGTACGGCGAGCCCTCGGGCGCCTGCGTCCAGCCGCACCGCTCCGGATGGCCCTCGGCGCTCCACAGCTTGCCCAGGGTGTGCCAGCTAAGGCTGGCGCGCGGGTCGCGCCCGTCCGGCAGGAGCATGAACACCAGCCGGATGTCGGGCCGGTCGACGAGGGAGTACGACTGCAGCCGCAGCGAGCCGGCCGTGAGGGTCTCCTGCCGCCACCGGTCGCGGACGCCGAGCATCAGGGCGTACGCCGTCCGCAGGCCGGTCTCGCGTTCGGCCACGTAGGCGTTCACGTCGTGGGTGTCGGGCGGGACTCCGGCCTTGCTCTCCCCCGCGCTGAGGTAGACGGTCAGGTGCGCCGATCCGGCGCGCAGCGACTCCGACAGGTCCGGCGTCATGAACAGCAGGTCGTCGTCCTCGTGGGCGACGATCTGCAGGTAGCGGGAGCGCGCCGCGGGCGTTCCCGGGGCCGCCGCGCCGTGGCGGTTCACCGACGCGCGCGTGTTGCTCTCGGAGAGCAGGCCGATGCCCGTGCCCAGCCCGGCCGCGGCGACCGCACCGACCAGGAAGAACCGCCGCCGATCGGGTCCGAACAGCGGAGCTCCGGACGCGGACGGTTCGTTGGACATGCGGCGGACACTCCCATGTTCGGCGCGGATGAGTGGGAACCAAATGAGTATCGCGGAACGCCGGACCTGTCCGTGCGCGGAAACGGGACACCGGACCTGTACGTGCGGAAACGGGACGTCGGTCCGTCAAGTAAGCTGGACCCGGCGAAGGGGAGTAGTCCCGCCTGCCGGTCGTCGACATGCTGGAGCGCTCAGCGCTCCCGGTGCCCGGGCCCCGTGACAGGGGTGGACGAGACCTTCGGCTGTCGGTGACCGCTGATCACCGTGAGCCGAGGTCTCTTTTTCTTGTCTCACGGTGCCCGATCGATGAGGAACTCATGCTGCACGTCGTGATCCTGCTGGCATGCGCCGTCGCGATCTACTTGTCCTGCGAGTGGTTCGTCAACGCCGTGGAATGGCTGGGCGTCCGGCTGAAGGTCGGCCCGCTCGCCGTCGGGACCCTGCTCGCCGCGTTCGGCACGGCGCTCCCGGAGAGTGTCGTGACGTTCGTCGCCGTGGTGTTCGGCTCCGGCGGGGCGCAGAAGGACATCGGTGTCGGAGCCGCGATGGGCGGCCCCCTGGCCCTGGCCACCGTCGCCTACGGCGTGACCGGCTTCATGATGCTGACCAGCCGCCGGAAGGTCCAGGCCGCCGCCCGTACGGCCGCCCCCGTCGGCGGCGGAGCCGGAGCGGCCGCCGAGGACACGACGGGCGGCTCACCGGGCGACGACCTGGGCGACACCGGCAAACTCGCGCGCGACCAGCGGTGGTTCCTCGCCATCTTCGTGGTGAAGGTGGCGCTGGGCCTGGTGGCCTTCGCGTTCAAGCCCTGGCTCGGCCTGCTCTTCTTCGCCGCGTACGCGGTCTACTTCTGGCGGGAGCTGCGCGACGGCGGAGAGCACGGCGACGGCGCGGACCTGGAGCCGCTGCTCCTGCAGCGCCGCCGCCAAACGCCCGCGACCTGGGCCGTCATCACGCAGAGCGTCGTCACCCTTGCGATCATCTTCTTCGCGTCACAGCTGTTCGTGCACCAGCTCGACGCGATCGGCCCCATGATCGGCCTGCCCGCGGCGGTCACCGCGCTGCTGCTCTCCCCCATCGCCACCGAGCTGCCCGAGATCATGAACGCCGTGATCTGGGTTCGCCAGGGCAAGACGCCGCTCGCCCTGGCCAACATCAGCGGCGCGATGATGATCCAGGCGACCGTGCCGTCCGGGCTGGGCATCCTGTTCACGCCGTGGCGGTTCGACGGCGCCCTGCTCCTGTCGGGCGTGGTCACGATGGCGGCCATGGTGTTCCTGCTGGCGATGCTCAGGACGGGCCGCCTCACCGCCCGGACCCTGACCCTGGCGGCCGGTTTCTACGCCGTCTTCGGGCTCTGCCTGATCCCGATCCTGGCCTAGGTCAGGCCTTCTTGGCCAGGCGGGTGCGCACGTCCTCCATGTCGAGGGCGCGGACCTGCTCGATGAGGCTCTCGAGGGACTCGGCGGGGAGCGCGCCGGGCTGGGCGAACACGATCACCCCGTCGCGGATCGCCATGATCGTCGGGATGGACCTGATGTCGAAGCGCATGGCCAGGTCCTCTTCGGCCTCGGTGTCGACCTTGCCGAAGACGATGTCCTCGTGGGTGGCGGACGCCTCCTCGTAGATGGGCGCGAACATCTTGCACGGCCCGCACCAGCTGGCCCAGAAGTCGACCAGCACGATGCCGTCGCCGCTCGCCGTCTTGTCGAAATTCTCGGAGGTCAGCGTCGTCGTCGCCATGTCACAGCTCCTCGATGTCGGGGTCATCGGGTCCCGTCAGGTCACCCGCCCCCAGCACAACAGAGGAGTCACCCCGGTAATTCCGGTGGCATGCCGGCGCTCGGCCCGGCGATGTGGCCACGACCCTCGGCGTCGCATCCCGGCTCCCGGTCATGCCGGGGGCATCCGGGATGTGCGGCTCCTCGAGGGTCATCGCCGGACCGGCCGCGGAACGCGCCTGTCCCGGCGCGCCGCGGAGTCGGGACGGGTCGGTCAGCAGCACCTGATCGTCGTGTCGATCTCAGAACCCGGCGAGGCGGTCGAGGCGGAGGCTGAGACGACGCTGACGGCCTGCACGCTGACGAGTGAAGTGACTATAGCCAACAGGAACAGGGCGATGGCCCTGCGAAGATGTGACATTGTTTTCTATCCTTTCGCATGGTTCTGTCATTTTCTTGTAGAGGCGGGCGGGATGCCAGGTCAAGAATCGCTCGGGGAACGGGTTCGTAACTTGCGGCTGCGCAAGCAGCTTTCTCAGGCCCAGCTGGCCTGGCCGGAACTCTCCGACAGCTACGTGTCACTCATTGAAAGCGGCAAGCGCACCCCCGCACCGAGCATGGTGGCACTTCTGGCGCGCAAGCTCGGCTGCTCCGAGTCGTACCTGCTCACCGGCGTCACCGAGGAGACGATCAGCGGGCTGCGGGAGACGCTGGGCTATGCGGAGATCGCCCTGCAGAACGGCGCCGCCGCCGAGGCCCGCATCCGCTTCGCGGAGGTCCTCACCGACCCCGCCCTCGCTGATCTGCCCGCGCTCGCGCACGAGGCCCGCTGGGGTCACGCGCTGGCCCTCGAGGCGACCGGAGCGCTCGAGGAGGCGATCAGCGACCTCGAACTCGCGACCGAGACGCTCTCGCCGCTGTCGGAGCCCGAGCGCTGGGCCGAGGTCCACACCGCGCTCAGCCGATGCCACCGCGAACGCGGGGATCTGGCCCACAGCATCCGGGTCGGCGAGGACGCGCTCGATCAGCTGACCGCGGCGGGCGGGCCGTGGACCGACACGATGGTGATGCTCGGCTCCACCATCCTGGCGGCCTACGAGCAGCGCGGCGATCTGGCGTACGCGCGGCAACTCGCCGAGATGCTCATCGAGCGCGCGGAGGCCATCGGCAGCCCGCGCGCGCTGATGGCCGCGTACTGGAACGCCGCCTGGGTGGCGGACCTGCGCAGCGAGGCCCGGGAAGCGCTCAGGCTGTCCGAACGCGCGATCGCGCTCCTCGGCGAGGAGGACGATCCCCGCAACCTGCCCCGGTTGCGGGCCGTGTACGCGCACTTCCTGCTGCGCGTCCACCCCGACCAGGCCGAGCGCGCCCTCGAGCTGATGCACCGGGCCGAGCGCGAGATGGACTCCAGCTCCGCGAGTACGGTCGACATCGCCTACTGCCTCATGTACCAGGCGCGGGCCGAGATCGTGCTCGGGCGGCCGATCGAGGCCGCGGCGCTGGCGCGGCGGGCGACCGACATGCTCACCGACACGGCCGGCATGGCCATCGCCGAGGCCTACACCGTCCTGGGCGACGCGCAGGTGCGCCTCGGACTCCGAGAGGAGGGGGTCGCCGCGTTCTCCCAGGCGGTGGAGTACCTGGAGAAGATGGAGGCGCACCGGCCCGCCGCCCGCGCGTGGTTCGACCTGGCGGAGCTGCTCGGGGCCGCGGGGCAGGCCGACGGGCAGAAGGCGGCCTTCCAGCGGGCTCTCGCCTGCATGGGGCTCTGAGTCCGAGTTCGAGGGAACCGATCGGCACCGCCTCGCGTCTGTCTTGTCGTTCATGGAAGGCTTGCTCCAGAAAAGCTGGATAGAGCCTGAAGTACGACTCTCGGAGGAATGACGTGACGGTTCGGCGGATCCGACTGGCGGCGGTCGTGGCACTCACCCCCGCGCTGCTGACGCTGTCGGCCTGCGGTCACTCTCATCACCACGTGGTGCACCACCACGTCGTCCACCATGTCGTGGTGCACCACCGCCATCACTGACCGGAGCCCGCCGGCCGGAGTCCCCGGCCGGCCACCTCCACCGATTCGCCGACCCCTCTTGACTCGCGCGCGAAGCGGACTCATCCTCGGAGCTTGTTAGGAAACCTTCCTAACACCCGTCGGGTGTCGGCGTGCCGCCCCGGCGGCGCAGTCCCCCGCCGAGGAGGCCCGCATGTTCCACAGAAGGGGCCGGTCGACTGCCCTCACGACCGCGGTCGCCGCCGTCTCGCTCCCCCTCGTCGCCGCGACCGGCCAGGCCGGCGCCGCTCCGGCGGCCATGGCCCGGCCGGCCCTTGCGGCCGCCGCCCCCGCCCACCCGTTCCCGGCGCACGTGACGTACAAGACGGGCGTCATGCCGTCCGCGAGCCAGTCCGCGCGGGACGCCGCCGTCACGAAGCAGTACGACTCCTGGAAGAGCAAGTACCTGCGTGCCGCCTGCGGCGGCTACCTCGTCTACGCGACCGGGGACGCCCCGAACAAGGGCACGGTCTCCGAGGCGCAGGGCTACGGGATGAACATCGTGCCGCTCATGGCCGGCTACGACTCCGACGCCAAGGCGGAGTTCGACGGGCTGTGGCACGTGGTGTCCACCCACCGCGACTCCCAGGGCATGATGCAGTGGAAGATCGACGGCAAGTCGTGCAAGTACGCCGACTCCGGCACGCCCGACGGCGCCACGGACGGCGACCTGGACGTCGGGTACGGCCTGGTCCTCGCCGACAAGCAGTGGGGCGGCTACACCAGCGCGGCCAAGGACTGGCTGGCCAAGCTCTACGCCGCCGACGTCGCCTCCGACGGGCACCTCAAGTGCGAGGACGACGGGCCGAACACCGACACCCGCCCGTCCGACCACATGCTCGACCACCTGCGCGCCTTCGCCGCCTACGACACCGCCCACGACTGGAACAAGGTCGTCACGCGCACCGAGGCGGTCATCCAGGCGTTCACCGCGAAGTACTCCCCCACCGCGAACCTCCTGTCGGACTTCGTGGTGAACGCGAACACCAGCAGCCCGAAACCGGCACCCGCCGACTACCAGGAGAGCCAGCCGGACAACATCGTCGGCTACAACTCCGTGCGCGTGCCGTGGCACATGGGCACCGACGCCCTGGTGTACGGGTCGTCCGTGAGCACCGGCGTCGCCACGAAGGAGTCGGCGAGCTACAAGAGCCACGCGGGCGGCGACCCGGCGAAGATCTACCCGCACACCAAGCTCGACGGCACCCCCACCCAGACCGACGACCAGTCCGAGGCCGCCAACGACCCGGTCGGCGTGGCCGCGATGGCCGCCGGCGACCAGGCCTGGACCGACAAGCTGTGGAACTTCCTGGCCACGAACCCGTACGGCGACACGTACTACGGCGAGACGATCAAGATGCTCGTCTACATCGTCATGGCCGGTGACTACTGGTCCCCCGCGAGCTGACGTCGGCGGCGCCACCCGTGGAGGGGCACGCGGGCCGGCCGGGCAGGGGCACCGGCAGGCCCGCGCGCTCATCGGGGGTGAAGTCGCGGTAACCGATGACCTGGCACAGCCGGCGGGCCCAGGCCTCGGGATCGAGCACGAGCGGTCCGCCGGCGTCGTCGCCGTTGGCGTACAGCACCGTCCGGCCGTCCCTCGACGCGTCGATGAACTGGTAATGCGGGCCGGAGATCGTGTCCGACGCGCCCCCGAAGTCGTACGACTGCTCGTAGGCGCGGGCGCCGACCCGGTAGACGCGTACGGCGTTGTTGGAGGCCAGCAGAAACCGGCCGTGCGTGCCGAGGAACCGGGCGACGAAGACGTCATCGCCCAAGCTGGGCAGTGGACCGAGTTCCCGGCGGAGGGGATGGCGCCGCCACAGTTCGACCACGCTTCCGTGGCGGAGCACGGCGAAGTAGCGTCCGCTGGGGTCGTACAGGATTCCGATCGTGTCCGTTCCGATCGTCATGTCGGGCCTGAGCCGGCCGGTCCGCAGGTCGAGGACGCGGACCGTCCGGTCGCCGCCGGCGAGGACCATCACTTCGTCGCCGGTCGTGTATCCGCTGACGTAGAGCTGGGGAACGCCCCCGGCGACCGTCGGATGCAGCGACGTGGCGTCGAACTCGGCCAGTCGCCGCCCGTCCCGGGGGTCCCACAGCTGGATCCGGGTGCCCGACACGGTGACCAGGCGATCCGCCCGGTCGAAGAAGTACGTCAGGAGGCTCGAGGACGCGGTCCCGGCCGGCGGTGGCGGGACGGTGATCCGCGCCGTCGGCCGCAGCGAGGCGGCGTCGCGCACGGCGATGAGGGATTCGCCCTCCCGGTCCGCCAGCAGCCTCCCGGCCCGGTCGAACCGGATGACGTCGGTCTTGTCGGGGACGTGGTACGGCTTCGCCAGGGCGGCGTCGGCCAGCAGCCTCTCGGTTCCCCCGGTGGTGCGCAGCTGCAGGCGGGACCCGTCCTTGGCGACGTAGACGATGCGACCGCCGTCGGGTGTGAGCGCGGCACCGCCGACGTCGAGGCTTCCCGGCCCGGACGGCAGGAGCGTGTAGCTGATCTGCGTGTCGGCGGTGCCGATTAGCATGGGCCCGCGGGCGGTCGCCGCCAGGCGCGGGTAGTAGGAGGCGTACACCCCGTCGGGCAGGTGGATCTGTGAGATCTGCCGGCCCTCGTCCAGGTCGATGAGGCTCATCGAGGAGGCCCCTCCGATCGCGACGCGGTGCCCGGTCACGTCGGTGGCGGCCAGCTGGCAGACGCTCTCGCCCTTCTGCGTGTACGGCCGGCCCAGCGGCGCGCCGTCGGAGACGCGCCGCGCGGCCACGGCCGCCCCGCCGCTCCCGGTCCGGCAGAAGGACACGACGCCCCCGTCACCGGACACGCCGAAGCCGCTGACACCGGTCGCCACGGTCCGCTTCGCGCCCGTCAGCAGGTCGACGGCGACGACGCTCTCGGTGTGCGACGAACCCGAGTCGTACACGCCGGTCAGCACCGTCCGGCTGTCGGGACCGAACCACACCGTGCCGTCGTTGTGCGCCGGGGCGGGCACGCGCCGGGGCCCGCCGCCCGTCCGCAGGTCCCACCAGACGACGTGGGCGCTGGACTCCGAGGCGAGCAGCTCGCCGTCCGCCGACATGTCCGCCCTGTTGTCGGCGAACGAGTCCTCGGCGACCTCGGGCGCCGCGGGCAGCCGATGCGGCCCGCCGACCTGGCCGCGGCCGGCGTCGCGCACGTCGTACCACTCCACTGAGCCGTCGATATTGACGAACGCGACCCGCTCACCGCCGGGGGCGACCACCGGGAAGTCCACCTGGGTGTCGGAGTCCAGCCGCCGCTGCCGCACGCGGCCGTCGGCGGCGTGGGTGAACAGCGTCGCCGTGCCCTGCCGCGTGCGCGCCAGCAGGACGCTGCCGTCGCGGCTCGCGTGGATCCTGCCGACCTGCCCGAGCAGCCCCGAGAGGGTGCGGTCGGACCAGGAGTACTTGAGGTACGCCCGCAGCAGCGCGTTGCGCGCCTCCTGCGTGGGCGAGGTGCGGTACGCGGCGAGCGCGAGCATCACCGACTGCGCCGGATCCAGGTAGGCCTCGTCCGCCGAGGCCTGCACGAGCGCCCGCGAGTCGGCCAGCGCGTCCAATTCGGCGCTGACATGCCGCTGGTAGGCGAACAGTGACCCCAGGACCAGGGCCAGCGCGACCAGGCCCGCCAACCCGGACAGCAACGCCCGGCGCCGGCGGACGCGCGTACGGCGGTGCAGCCGCCCTTGGCGCAGATAGTCGCGTTCGGCGTCGCTCAGGTAGGCCGCGCGTTCGCCCGGCCAGCGATCAGCGAGCTCGAGGGCGGACGACGTCGGCAGCAGGTCAGGCGTCCGGCCGGCGCCGTTCCACCGGTCCACGTCATGCCGGAGCGATTCACGCCAGGCGAGGAACGAGCGGTCGTCGGCGACCCAGGCGCCCAGCCTGTCCCAGCCGCTGATCAGCGCCTCGTGGGCCAGCTCCACGGTTTCGACGCCCTCGCCGTCCCGGTCGGTCACGAGAAGCCGGGTCGCGGCGAGCCGCCGGGCGATGTCCCATTCCTCCGCGCTCATCTCGGAGCGCAGGGCGGTCCTTCGCGTCGCGGTGGTGGATCCGATCGGGAGGCCGATGAGGCGGGTGAATAAACGCTTGGCGTCGGGTTCCTCCGACACGGGAACGCTTTCGGCCCATACCCTCTCGGCGTACGCGCTCAACGCTCCGGGGACTTCGCCGAGCTCCTCGTAGGCGGCGTGGGTGAGCCGGCCACCGCTCTGCTGTCGCCACAGCAGATCGAGGGTGAAGCCGAGCAGGGAGAGCGCTCCGGGCTCGGCGCCGGTGTCGGAGAGGATGCGGTCGACGAGCCGGGCCTCATAGGCGACTCCGGGAATCGCCGCGACCGGTGCGGTGACGACCCGCCGGAGATCCTCCTCGGACATCGCGCCGAGGACGTAGACCGGGCTCCGTACGACGGGGGCGATCCGGGGGTGGGCGAGCGCGGTCTCCAGGAAGTCGGCGCGCAGGGTGGTGAGCACGCTGACGGCGTCCGGCAGCGCGCCGGTGAACAGCACGTCGGCCAGCGCGTCCACCGCCTCGGTCTCCTGGGCGAGCAGTTCCTCGAACTGGTCGACCACGATCAGCAGACGGTTCCGCCCCGTGTCCCGCAGCACCTGTGGCACCAGATCGGCCAGGCCGCCTTGGGCCAGCGCGTCCCTGAGCCCCGGGAGCCGCAGGAGGCGTTCGGTGGCGCCCAGGTCGGGCTCGATCAAGGGCAGGAGCGCGGACGCCAGCGCGGACAGCGGACTGCTGCCGGAACCCGGCCGCAGCACGGCCACCGCGAAGCCCTCCGCCCTCAGCCGCGGGACGACGCCCGCCAGCGCCAGTGAGGACTTGCCGGAGCCGGACGGGCCGACCAGGCACACCCGGCGTTCGGCGCGCACCATGGCCGCGAGGTCGTCGCTCTCCTTCTCGCGGCCGTGGAACACCCCGGCGTCGGCCTCCTGGAACGCCGCCAGGCCCCGGAACGGCGACGGCGGGAGGACGAGCCCGCGAAGCGGCGGCCAGGCCGCCATCAGGGCCTCGGTCGGGATGAGGTAGCTCACCGGCGGCTCACCCGCTTCGGCGACCGCCATCATGCCGACCGCGCCGACCAGGCTCTCGTCCCACACCGCGCCGCCGCTGAAACCGCCGGAGATCCGGTAGCCGGCCCCGGCGAGGTCGACCTGCACCCAGCCGTCGGCCTGCCGCGACCGGAGTACGCCCGAGTGCCACACCCCGCCGGGACGCCCGAGGGGAAAGCCGAACGCACGCGCGGGATGCCCCCACAGGTCCCGGGCCTCCACCAGGCGGATCGGCCGGGCACCGGGCGGCGATCCGTGGAGCCGGAGCACGGCGACGTCCCCGGGCGTCCCCGTCGCCCTGCCCTGCTCGGCCGCCGGCACCCAGTGCTCGACGCTCGCCTCGGCCGACGGCGCGGTTGGCAGCAGCGGCAGGTCCAGCCGGAGGCGGGCGGACGCGTCGGGCCGCGTCCCATCGTCGGTGCCGAGGGCGGCGGAGACGACATGGGCGCAGGTCAGCGCGAGCTCGGGGGTGACCAGGAAGCCCCCTCCGACCGGATCACCGTTCGCGTCGTGGATCCGGAGCATCGCCGCGTCCAGGGCCGTGGGCCCCAGCCCCGTCGCCGCCTCCGGGCCCACGGAGGTCATGAGGAGACGGCGGCCGGATCACCAGGGTCGGAGCCTGCGGGTCTCCACTTCAGCGACACCGAGAAGGCCGCCTCCGCGGCCGTACTGGTGATCATCACGTCGGCCTCCGCGGACAGCGACAGGCCGAACTCGACGGCGATCTCATCGGGGGCGTCGACCATCTCGCGGAAGCTGCTGACGAAATTCTCCGCGACGGGCCGGATGCCGGCGAGCATCTCGCCGAGCGAGCGGGTGGCCCGCGCGACGACCTGACCCGGCCGGGCCGCCTTGACCAGGCCGTCGGCGGACTCGGCGATCTGGACCTTGACCACTTCCGCCGGTTCGCCGTTCACCGTCACGGGCAGCTCGACCAGATACGCCATGATCCTCTTCCGCTCGTCACCGCTCTTCGCGGCATCCCCGTACCCATCCGGGACATCCGCCCCGGACCGCCGTACATACGGCGCCGCGCTGCCGAACGTACAACAGGAGCGGCCGATGCAGAAGGTGATCGCGGGATGACCGTTCCATCGCCGGAACGCCCACTGGCCGCCGCGGGCCCGGAGCCGCGAAGGCCGCCCGGCCGGTCGTCTCGATCACCGGCCGGGCGGCCTTCGCGTCGGCCTCAGCCGGCCGCGGGTGCGGTGCCCGTGCGGTTGAGGGCGCGGATCGCCGCGGCGGCGCCCGGGGCCTTCAGGTCGACGAACGCCGGGGTGACATCCAGGGGCGTGCGGTAGCCGCGGAGCGTCTTCGGGCCTCGGATGACGGTGCCGTGGTTGACGTCGAACCACTTTCCGGACGGCAGGAACACGTCCCGGGCCGTGCCGCTGGTCAGCTGGGGCGCGGCCAGCACCGCCGGGCCGAGCATCCACTCGTCGTTCACCGTGTAGGCCGGGGCGTCCTTCGGGAAGTCGAAGAACAGCGGGCGCATGATCGGATCGCCGGTGGCGACGCTGTGCTTCACCTGCTCCCAGATGTAGGGGGCGAGCCGGCCGTGCGCTTGGACGGCGTCGCGGTAGCGGTCGATCGTCTCCTGGTCGTAAGAGACGGGTTTGCCGGTCTTCACGTCATTGGTGCCGGCCGGCGACGCGGAGGAGTACATCAGCGGCATCAGCGCGGCCGACTGCGCCCAGCGGATCAGGACGTCCTTCTTGGGCGCGGGCTGGCCACCGGAACCACCGATCATGTCGGTCTCGACGAACGGGTAGCCGATCGTGGAGATGGCCAGGTTCTGGGTGACGGAGGCGGCGAGGGAGTTCCAGCCCGTCCCCTTGTCGATCTGGCGGATGACGAAGCCGGTCTTCTGCGATCCGCTCCAGTGCGTCCGGATGCCCGCGCCCTGCAGGTCGAAGCCGTCGGCCAGCTCGGCCCCGAGCCGCTGGTAGTCGGCGCGCTTGTAGCCCTTGTCGGGCGCGCAGCTGTCGTCGAAGAAGCGGGTGTCGAACTTGAAACCGTCCACCCGGTAGGTGCTCATCAGCTTCTTGAGGTTCGCGACGTACCACGCCTTGGCGTCGGGGTTGGCCAGGTCGACGATGCCGGCGGTGCCGTTCCACCAGGTCACCTTGCAGGGCTTGGTGCCGTCGGTCTTGTCCTTCAGCAGGTAGCCGTGGTCGGCGGCGTACTGGTAGTTCGTGGAGTCCAGGTTGATCCACAGCGTGACCCAGATGCCGAAGTCGTAGCCCATCGCATGGATCTTGTCCGACATCGCCCGGGCGTCGGGGAAGGTCTTCGGGTCGAAGGTCAGGTTGCCGTAGTTGGACTCCCACTTGTCGTCGAGCTGGATGGTGTGCCCGGGGATGCGGTTGTCGTGCAGCTTCTGGGCCCAGTCGAGGATCTTGTTCTGGTCGACCTTCGTGTAGAACTGCGCCCAGGAGTTCCACAGCGGCTTGGTGTACTGCTCGTAGGTGGCGTCGCTCTTCGCGGGCTTGCCGACGACGCCGGTGTGGTCGCGGTACACGTCACGGGGGTTCGCCTCGACGAACACCGTCGCGTTGTACGTGCCGCCCGAGTCGACCGTGAAGCGGCCGAGACCGTCGCCGCCGTCGTTGATGGCCACGTCCATGACCTCGCCGGTGTCGACGAGAAGGCCCGTGGCGCTCGAGGTGTACCAGAACGGATCGACCATCTCGTACGAGGCGGGGCCGAACGCGTTGTCGTGCACGTGCCCGGTCTCCAGCGGCCAGGGTTGGTCGACGCCGGGGCCGCCCTGCGGGGTGGCCGTCTCGCCGTGGCCGTACCAGTGCCCGCCCGACTTCAGGTCGTACGCCAACCCGAGCTGATCGGGGCTGCCGCCCTTGACGCTCCAGGACAGAGAGTACCGGTCGGCCTTCGGAGTGAGCAGCGCCTCGGCCGTGACGCCGTTCTGCGTGGTGGCCGCGTGGAGGCGCAGGACACCCTTCTTCCAGGTCCAGCCGGTGACCTTGGTCGCGCGCTGCCAGGCGCCGCCCGCGTGGAAGCGGAGGCCGCCGGTGGCGCCGCCGGCCGTGGCGAGCACCGTGCGCCCGCCGCGCGCGGTCGTGACGGTCAGGGACGCGGTGGCGATGTCGACCGAGTAGCCCGGCGCCCCGGACGACGCGGGCACGGTGACGGTCACGGAGTGAGAGTTGTGGGTGACGCGCGGGCCGCCGGCCGATCCGATGTCGGCCTGGGCCGGTGATACGGCGACGATCGCGCCGAGCGCCGGCGCCGTGAGGGCGAGGCCGATTCCGGCCATTCGATCATGCCATGACAGCACGCGATGCCTCCTCGTGAGGTTCAGCAGGGCTGGCACCCCGAATCCCGGCCCGTGCAACGCCATGATTTTTTCTGCTCATACTTGGATCCAAGCGAGCACATGTCAACACCCCTCACCGGGATCGTCGCCCACGCCGGTGGCTCGTTTATGCCGACCACCTCCCAAAAAGCGCCAAATACGGCGATTTGAGACTCTTCATGGTTGACGGCATGGTTGCTCAGCGGCGTACGATCGTGCGCGATACGGCGCTACATCAATCACATATGAGCACGGCAGCGGGGGGCCGGGCCCTGAGACTCCACAGGAGCTTCGATGCGTGCGTCACCGTCCCCCTCGCGGACCGCCGTCGTCCTCACGGCCCTGCTCGCGCTGCTCCTCGGAGTCTCGTCTCCCGCCGCGCGCGCCGCGCCGCCCGGGCGCACCTCCACCACGTCCGTGGCGCCCACCGACGGCTCGTTCGACGTCGGCCCCGCCCGCGCCGCGCTGGCCCGCCTCATCCCCGGACGCGACCGGCAGGTCGAGCTCATCGCCACGGCGCGCGCCGGCCAGGACGCCTTCCGCGTCTCCGGACGGACCGGGCACGTCGTGATCGAGGGCACCAGTTCCGCCGTCCTGCTCACCGGCTTCGGCTGGTACCTCAAGAACGTCGCCCACGCGGACATCTCGTGGAACGGCGAGCAGCTCACCCTGCCACGCCTGCTGCCCGCGCCGTCCGCGCCGGTCACCCGTGCGGCGAACGTCCCCCACCGGTTCGCGCTCAACGACACCGACGACGGCTACACCGGGCCGTTCCGGACCTGGGCGGACTGGCAGCGGGAGATCGACGTGCTGGCCCTGCACGGCATCAACGAGGTGCTCGTCTACACGGGCGCCGACGCGACGTACTACGACACCTTCCGCGACTTCGGCTACTCCGACGCCGAGATCCGCGCGTGGATCCCGGCTCCGGCGCACCAGCCGTGGTGGCTGCTGCAGAACATGTCCGGCTTCGGCGGCCCCGTCTCCAAGGGCCTGATCGAGCGGCGCGCCGCCCTCGCCAAGCAGATCGTCGGACGGCTGCGTGAGCTCGGCATGACGCCGGTGCTTCCCGGCTACTACGGCACCGTGCCGCCGGGCTTCGTCGCCAAGAACCCGGGCGCCCGGGTGGTTCCCCAGGGCACCTGGGGCGCCTTCACCCGGCCCGACTGGCTCGACCCGCGCAACCCGTCGTTCGCTCAGGTCGCCGCGGACTTCTACCGGCACCAGAGCGAGCGGTACGGCGACAGCACGATGTACAAGATGGACCTCCTGCATGAGGGCGGCCTGCCCGGTGACGTTCCGGTCGGCGAGGCCGCGCAGGCGGTGCAGGCGGCGCTGGAGAAGGCGCACCCCGGGGCGATCTGGACCCTGCTCGGCTGGCAGTCCAACCCGCGCCCCGACATCCTGTCCGCGGTCGACCGGAGCAAGGTGTTCATCGTCGACGGGCTGTCGGATCGGTTCCCGTCGGTCACCGACCGGGAGAAGGACTGGCAGGGCACGCCGTACGCCTTCGGCAGCATCTGGAACTTCGGTGGCCACACCACCATCGGCGCGAACACCCCCGACTGGGTGAGCCTGTACCCGCAGTGGCGCGGCAAGCAGGGCAGCAGGCTGTCGGGGATCGCGATGATGCCGGAGGGCGCGGACAACAACCCCGCGGCGATGGCGCTGTTCACCGAGCTGGCCTGGACGACCGACCCGATCGGACTGGACGCCTGGTTCGCCGGCTACGCCAGGGCGCGATACGGCGGCGACGACCCGCACGCGGCCGCCGCCTGGCAGGTGCTGCGCCGGACGGCGTACGGCACGACGCGCGCCGACTCCTGGAGCGAGGGTCAGGACGGTCTGTTCGCGGCGCGGCCGAGCCTGAGTGCCGCGACCGCCGCGGCGTACTCGCCGCAGCAGATGCGCTACGACAGCCCGGCGTTCGACCGGGCGCTCACCGAGCTGCTGCAGGTCGCGCCTGCGCTGCGGAACAGCTCGGCCTACCGGTACGACCTCATGGACGTCACGCGGCAGGTGCTGTCGAACCGCAGCCGCCTGCTGCTGCCGCAGATCAAGGCCGCGTACGATGCCGGGGACCGCGGCCGGTTCGAGGAGCTGACGTCGGTCTGGCTGCGCTGGATGACGCTGATGGACCAGGTGGTCGCGACGGACGGGCAGCACCTGCTGGGCCGCTGGCTCGCCGCCGCCCGCGCGGCCGGATCGACTACGGCGGAGAAGGACCGGCTGGAGTACGACGCCCGCTCGATCATCACGACCTGGGGCGGCCGCGACAGCAGCGAACAGGGCCTGCACGAGTACGCCAACCGCGAGTGGGCGGGCCTGGTCGGCGGGCTGTACCGGCAGCGCTGGAAGACCTACTTCGGCGAACTCGACGCCGCCCTCGCCGCCGGACGCGCCCCGAAGAGCATCGACTGGTTCGCGATCGACGACGCCTGGGCGCACGGGCACCAGCGGTACGCCACCCGGACGACCGGCGGCATCGGCGGCGTCGCGCGGACGGTGGCGGCGACGCTCGCCCGAGACCCGCACCAGGCGGCGCTGACCGCGTCGGCCGACAGGACGGCCGTCGCCGTCGGACAGACGGTCACGCTGACCGCGTCCTTCACCGATCGCAGCGGCTTCGCCGCGGCCCAGAACGTGAAGCTCTCCCTGGCCCTCCCGGCCGGGATGACCGCCGAACCGCTCGGCGCGGTCACGACGGCCTCGGTCGGTCCCGGCGAGACGTTCACCGCCCGCTGGAAGGTCACCCTGACCGGCGCCGGCGACCAGGTGGTCGCCGCCCTTCCGGTCACCGCCACCTACACCACGGGTGGGACCAGGGGCTCGACGTCGGGGGCGGCGAAGGTCATGACGGCCACCGGCGTACGACCGCCGCTGAAGACGGTCTCGTTCAACGACGCGGTCTTCGGGCAGGCCGGCGACGATCTCGCGATCGAGGGCACCGGGGCCGACCTGTGGGGCGGCACCAACGAGTTCGGCGCCGCCTACCTCAACGACTCCCTCGGCGCGGACGGCACCGTCACCACGAAGGTCGTCACTCAGGACCGGACCGGCGGCTGGGCCCGCGCCGGGATCATCGTCCGCGACGACCTGACCCAGAACGGCGCGGCGGGCTACCTGAACCTCGCGGTGACCCCGGACAACGGCTGCGTCCTGTCCTGGGACTCCGACGGCGACGGCCGGTTCGACTCGGTGAAGCAGGACACCTCCATCGCCGCCCCGGCCTACCTGCGGCTGGTCCGCAAGGGCTCGGAGTACACCGCGCAGTGCGGCACCGACGGGACGACGTGGCGGACCCTCGGAACGGTCACCGTCGCCGGCGCGACCGCGACGCAGGACGCCGGAGTGTTCATGACCGCCGCCAACGGCTGGACGGGCACCCGCGGCATGGCGCAGTTCCACGGCCTGAGCGTCACCGGCGGCTGATTGCGCCCGCCCGGGCTCTGTCGTGGCGCGTCGCCGGCGTGCGTCGGGACGTACGCCGACGACGCGCCGCCTATTCGGTGAATGCGGTGAAGGAGAGTGCTTTGTCGAATCGACCGGCGGCGAGGTCGTCATGGCGGATCATGAAACGCCCGAGGTAGACGTCGTCCGGCACGAACTGGGCAAGCGGCACCCACTCGCGCATCACCCGAAGAGCCTCCTCCTCCAGGCGCAGATCCCGCCCGTCCGGCGAGATGAGGAGTTCGCCGGCCTTTTCGCGTGCCTCAAGAATGTCCTCCGCCATCCTGGTCTCCGGGGTGGTGTACATGTAGTCGGTGGAAAGCTCGCCGGTGCCCATGGAGTACCCGCCGAGGTAGACGGCGGCGCCGTTGCTTTCCGGCCAGAGCTCTCCGGCCAGGGCGCGGAGTTCCTTTATGTGTGGCAGGTTGCGAGCCAGGTGCTCCTGGTTGTCGGACCGCGAACCCTCGTCCTCATCGTCGTCCTCGAACCAGCTGGGCAGGTCCGCGTTGACCGTGGCGAAGAGGTCGTACTCCCGGCCGACGAAGTCGAGCGTCATATTGCAGAACATCTCCTCGTCGTGGTCGGGCTCCTCCGCTGTTGCGGTGTTGGTGCCGGCCGGCACATGTACAACCCGCGCGAACTCCTGCTCGTCGGCGATGGAACAGGTGTCGTCGGCCCACTCGTGGTGCAAGAAGAAGAGCAGCGAGCCGTCCGCCGGCAGGGCGAGGCCGTCGACTCTGGGAAGCGCCACACAGTCGAAGGAGGCGACGAATGGCAGCGGCCCGTACTCGGAGGACGGCCACCCCATGCCCACCGGCAGCCGGGGCAACCCGCCGCTTCGCCCGACCGGAACGCCGTTGGGGCGCCCACTTGTCCAGATCGCGAATCGCAGGAACTCGGTAAACTTGCTGACCTCATCCTCCGGGATGCCCCGTTCGATCGCCGCGCGATGGAATTGCCGGTGATAGTCCATGGCGGGCATGATGCCAGATCAAGGCAAATGGCGGGCCGTGGAACTCACCCCCGCCGGGAACGTCTCGCGTTTCGCCCCCGATCATTAAGGATGGAACTCGGCCGGCGCACTCTCATGCCGCCTACCGAGCACGCGAGAGATGCGGCCCAAGATCCTCGCGGAGGGACGCCAAGATCCCCGCCGCAGTGCCCCCCGCGAGGGGGAACGGGGACACCCTGCCCCGCTGCAGCAGCAGGCTGCCGATCATCCACTACCAGCGGGCAAAATCGTTCTTCACACTGGACACCTTCATGTCCCCGTAGCTTCTCGTCCCGTCCTCATGCATATGTATCACGCATACCTCTGCGCCATCTGACATAGCGATCCACCGATTCTCCTCTCCTCCAGAGAAGGATTGGTTCCGAAATATACCCTCCTCGGTGAACACACAGCCCATTCGTGGAGTGTCATAGTTCCCACTGGATACCTGTATGCCACCCGCAGGAAAGCTGATCCATCCGTCGGTCGTGCTTTTTCCCTGGACCCGTTCGGCGTTCACCCGGTTGACTTCGATCTTGTCGGCGAGGAGCCTTCCCTGGCCGCCGGAGTTGTTGGAGACCTTCACCCCGTCGGCGGTGAAGGTGAGGCCTCCGGTGTTCGCCGTCCCCTGGACCTGGGAGGCGTGGATGCCGGTCTCGAAGGTGGGGTTGCGCAGTTGGACGGTGGTGGTGAGGAAGTGTTGCCGCGTGGTGTTGGGGTCGGTGGCGATGAGGGTGTAGGTGGTGTCGCGTTTCGGGCCGGTTCCGGGGTCGGGTTTCCACTCGCCCTTGGTGGTGACGCCGGGTGCCGGATTGCCGTCCGACGACCTGATCTTGTAGTCCAGGTCGCCGGGTCCGTCCCAGCGCAGGACGATTTTGTCTCCGTCGTCCACCATGGCCTTGTCGGGGTGGAAGTTACTGGGCGCCGGGGCTTGCTTGGCGGTCTTCACCAGCGGCACCGCCGCGACGGTGGTGCTCGGGCTCGCGTTCTGTGTTCTGCTGGCGGCCTCTGTCACCCTCAGCACGGCCAGCCCGGCGGCTGCGGCGACCGGAACGTCCTCCAGTTTCAGCACCAGGTAGTCACCGGGGGCGAAAGGGATTCTGTGGCCGGCCGGGTCGGTGACCTGGAAGGACCCGGTAGTGACCTGGGGCTGGACCTTCAGCTTCCGCACGCGCGACTGGTCGTGGTACTCGCCTGTGGCCTTGATCTTGGTGATGTCCGGCGTGAGGTGGTCGGCGCCGTCGCCGACGGGCACCTTCACCTCGTTTTTGGACCAGTACGCCTTGTCCCTGCCGGTGTTGGTGACCATCAGGTACACCGTCCCGATGGAGCGGGACTGCCCGGCCCTTGACGCCTCCAGGGGGGCCGGGTCGGTGAGCAAGGTGTAGGTCAGCAGGGTCATGGTCACCACTCCTTGGCTGGGAGAACGGCACCGGGCGACGACACACCCGCCACAAGCGGGCCGGGCCGGGCGGGAACAGGCCGGGCAGAACAGACGGCGACACCGGCGAAGTTCCTGAAACCCGCCCACCCATAGAAGAGCACCACTAGATCCAAACAATGGCGGCAAAGCGCGCCAAGAGCTTAAAGGAGCCCATAAAAGGGCGATCCGGCAATATAGTCAGCGTCTTGACGAACAGTTGAGCTACGCGTCCCAGCCGCTTTCCGCCAGCCCTTGCCGCGATCTGCCGCTCGGCGTCATGCACACCCCGGCCTGCGGCGGGCGTTCTGCGCGCCGGCCGCGGCGAGCACGCGCCGAGCCCGCCAAGCGCCGCCCTGGCTACGCCAACTTCGCCATCGCCGAATCCCCGCTCAAGCTGGTCCTGACCGAGGGCACCGGCGCGGAGTCCCGGGAGCAGGCCCTCCGCTCCCGAAGCTACGGCGAAGTGAGAAGTAACTCAGCGTGTCGTTAGGGCTTTGGCCTCTGTGCGGGATTCAGGAACTTCGCCGCCGGCGAGGGCGACAAAGTTCGCGTGCGCCTGCTCAACGGCTTCGGGGTACGCCGCGCGCTTGGCGTGCTCCGAGGGCGGCCGGCTCGATGACGGCGTTCGGCTGCACGTACTCGTTGAAGACCAGGGCACCGCGGCGGTCGACGGCGGCGATCTGTACTGCGTACGCGTTCTCCAGTCCCGTCGTCTCCACATCGACGACCAGAACCAAGTCGTCGGTGAGCAAGCGGCGGGCCCAGCGGGGGACCTGCTCGCGCTCGCGCGACCGGGAGGCCGGGCGGCGCAGGGCGCGGACTGCGCCGGCGAGGGCGAGCAGGTCGCCCGTGGTGGTCGCGTGGCTCACTCGTCGGTCTTGCCGCCATACTCGGAGGCGACGGTCACCGCCGTGACCGTGAAACCGGTGTCCAACCCCACGCCCGCGACGGACAGCGCCTCTACCGCCTCATCGGCGTCGTCCGGGTACCAGACGAGGGGCTCGTCGTTTTGCCCACCGCGTGCGTAGTCCTCGCAGTGGGCGCGGGCGGCCTCCCGGTTCGTGTACAGACCGAGAATAGCCCTCCCGTGCCCGGCGTCGGCCCGGTAAATCGTCAGTTCGGAAGGAGCCTCGGTGGCCGCCGTGTCGCCCTCAAGCTTCTTTTCCACGAGTTGCCTCTTCTTCTGGTGTCGCGGGGCTTTGGTGATTCGG
This sequence comes from Actinoallomurus vinaceus, assembly GCF_039542055.1. Taxonomy (NCBI): domain Bacteria; kingdom Bacillati; phylum Actinomycetota; class Actinomycetes; order Streptosporangiales; family Thermomonosporaceae; genus Actinoallomurus; species Actinoallomurus vinaceus. Next base: position 199,271 of record NZ_BAABHK010000015.1, on the reverse strand, counting down.
GGGCGGCCCGCCTCGCGGGCATAACCCTGTACAGCGCCTGGGGCAGGAAGAGCCGTCGCGGAAGGCCGTTGAGCAGCCGACCTGCCGAGCCAGCCCTCACTGACGGCGCGGTCGCGACGCTGGCGCAGATCTGCCTCGAGCTCATCCAGGCGAGGCAGCATTTTCGGGTTCATCTGGAGCATCGGGCATCGGATGCTGGCGTGTTCGTGCTGGCAGGGGGTCTGATACGGCCGGCCGCAGGAGCCGAGTTCGACCTTGCGTTTGTCGAAGTGTTCCTCGAACTCCGTCATCTCCTGCTCGGTCGCCGGGCGGTACTCCGCGTGCGGGCGGCCGGTGCCGCGCCCGTCGTCGCCACTACGGCCGGCGGGCTTGCCGAGCTCGTCACAGAGCGCACCGGCTACACCGACCGACCCGCCATCCTTGGCCGCCGCGATCGCACACGCGCTGGCCGCCGACACCACCCAGCGCGCCCGGCTCCGTGCGGCGGGGCGTCGCCTGGCTCTGACCCACTACAACTACGACACCACCGTCCGGCGATTCCTGCATCAGGTAGCGCCGTGGGCGATCAGCCCGACCCCGGCAGCGGCCGGGCAACCCATGGCTCACTCGGCCACACCACCGGCGATATGAGTTCCACCTGTCAGTCCACGTAACCGGATGGTTCGGGAGAGGCAACCTGCAGATCCCACCTCTGCTCGGCGGTAAGAGCCGCGGCCTTGGCCTGAGCGACAGCGGGTTCACCCCAACCCAGGACTCCCGGTGCGGCTGCCAGCGGCGTCATCAGTCGACGGTACGTTCGCCCGCCATCCGGATCTGGCCGACGTTCCTTGAACGAGCCGATCAGGCCGACCATTCGAACCTGGGCGTAGGGCTCGCGGTGCGGCCGATTAACCTCCTGGTATCCGAGGTACACGGCGTCGCTGACCACGACCTGGCTCTCCTCGAACGCCTCCCGTACCAGTGTGTCCGTAAGGTCGGCGTCGAACGGCTCGGGCGTGCCCCCCGGCAGATTGAACTTCCCGTCGTCATCCTGGATCAGGACTCGGGCGGTCCTGGGGCAGAGCAAGAAGCCATAGACCTGGGTGACTTCCAGTCCGCCGGGGACGGGTGCCTCATGCCAGAAGTACTCCACCGCCTCTGCAGTCACGCCAGGCACGTTAACCACCCACTGGCTGAAGTGTCTGTGAATACCAGAGGCCGGACGTGAACGTTACATCCCTGGTGCGCCCTCGCACCGAGTAAGGCGAGACCCCAGACCGGAGACGAAGACTCGCGCACGTGTGCTTTCGCGGCTCGTCCTGCGCCTTCACCGAGCGCACCGGCTACTACGATGGCACGCTCGGTGAAGGCTCGGCGGCCGGGTCAGGACGGGTCGGGCAGCGCGTCCAGGTGGCGCAGGATGACGCCCTCCCGCAGCGCCCACGGGCAGATCACGACCTCCGACAGCTGGTACAGGTCCATCGCGGCGTCCGCGACGATCGCCCCCGCCACGAGCTGGGGCGCCCGGCCCTCCGAGACGCCCGGCAGCTCGGCGCGCTCCGCGACGTCCATCTCGGCCAGCCGCCCGGCCCACTCGGTCAGATCGCGGTGACTGAGCACACGCCGGACCAGAGTGCCCTGGCCGGTGGGGGCTGCGCCGGCGATCCGCGCAAGCTGCTTGAACGTCTTGGAGGTCGCCACCGCGTGGTCCGGCATGCCGCGCCGGGTCACCCCGGACACCTCGCGGGCGATCGTGGCGCGGACGTACTTGCGCAGGGCCCGGACCTCGTCGGGTGGCGGCGGGTCGGCCGTGAACCAGTCCCGGGTCAGCCGCCCCGCACCCAGCGGCACCGACGTGCAGAAGTCCGGGTCCTCGTCCGCGCCCGCGGCGATCTCCAGGGAGCCGCCTCCTATGTCCAGGACGAGCAGGCGCCCGGCCGACCAGCCGAACCACCGGCGGGCCGCCAGGAAGGTCAGCCGCGCCTCCTCCTCCCCGGACAGCACCTGAAGGTCGACACCGCTGTCGGCGCGTATCTTGGCGAGGACGTCCTCGCCGTTGGCCGCCTCGCGCACGGCCGAAGTGGCGAACCCGATGAGCCGCTCAACGCCCTTGTCCTCGGCGATCCGCATGGCCTCGTCGACGAAGCGCCCCAGCAGCCCCGCCCCCTCCTCGGACAGCCGGTCGCCGTCCTCCAGATGCGCGGCGAGCCGCATCTCCTCCTTGTGGGAGAAGGCCGGCAGCGGCGCGGCTCCGAGGTGCGCGTCGACCACCAGCAGATGGACCGTATTCGATCCGACGTCCAAGACACCCAGTCTCATGGTCCGCACGCTATCCAACCGTCGAGGCGGTGTGTCGCCCGCCGTTCACAATGCGGTCATCTTCGGCCAACACGGCCCGCGCCTGGCGGACGACGGCGATGTCGACGAAACCGCCGTCGGGGAGGGCGACGGCCCCTGTTCCCGTGGCCTGTCCCTCCTCGTAGGCGGCGACGATCCGCCGGGCGGCGGCGACCTCCTCCGGGGTCGGGCGGTACGCCTCGGCGATCACCGGCAGCTGGGCGGGGTGGATCGCCGCCCGGCCGCGGAAGCCCAGGGCGCGGCCGAGCCGGCAGGAGGCCGCGAGCCCGTCGAGGTCCCGAACGTCGGGGTGGACGGACTGGACCGGGGCCGGCAGGCCGGCCGCCCGCGCGGCGACGACGATCCGCGACCGTGCCCAGGCCAGGCCCGCCTCGTCGGTCACGCCGAGGTCCGCCTTCAGGTCCGCCTCGCCGAGCCCGACGCTCGCCACCGCCGGATCGGCGGTCGCCAGCTCGTGAGCCCGCTCGACGCCCAGCGCGGACTCCAGCAGCAGGTGCAGGGCGGTGCCCGGGACGAGGGCCGCGATCTCCCGTACCTGCTCCATGGACTCGATCTTCGGCAGGCGGACGCCCTCCGTCGCCGGGAGCAGCTCACGCAGGGCCGCCAGGTCGGCGCGGCCCCAGAGGGTCCGGACGTCGTTGACGCGGACCTGGACCGGGCGCGGCGGGTCCGCCAGCAGATCGGCGACATGCTGCCGCGCCTCGTCCTTGCGAGCGGGTGCGACGGCGTCCTCCAGGTCGAGGATCACCACGTCGGCGTCGGTGGCGAGCGCCTTGGCCACCCGGTCGGGCCGGTCCGCCGGAACGTACAGCAGCGTCGGCACCTCAGACCGCCCCCGGTCCCACAGCTGGGTCGACCCCTCGATCGCACGGCAACGTTGGCATCTCAGATCACTCCCGATCCCACAGCGCTCGGTCGCGGCAGGCTCGGCATCTCAGATCACCCCGCGGGCGCGCAGCGCGTCGATCTCGTCGGTGGTCAGGCCGGCCGCCGCGAGGACGTGGTCGGTGTCGGCGCCGTGCGCGCGCCCGGTCCAGCGCAGCGACCCCGGCGTGGCCGACAGTCGGAACAGGACGTTCTGCATGCGCAGCGGCCCGAGGTCCGGGTCGTCCACGGTGGTGATCGCGTCCAGCGCGGCGAGCTGCGGGTCGGCCATGATGTCGCGCACGTCGTAGATGGGCGCGATCGCCGCCTCGGCCTTCTCGAACGCGGCGAGGACCTCGTCCCGGGTCCGCGCACCCACCCACCCGGCGACCGCCGCGTCCAGCTCGTCCGCGTGCTCCGCCCGCCCGGCGCCGGTGGCGAACCAGGGCTCGTCGACGACCTCCGGCCGGCCGACGAGCCGCATGACGCGCTCGGCGATGCTCTGCGCGGAGGTGGAGACGGCGACCCAGGAGCCGTCCGCGCACCGGTAGGTGTTGCGCGGCGCGTTGTTGACCGAGCGGTTCCCGGTGCGCGGCGGGACGATGCCGAGCTGGTCGTACGCTGTCGGCTGGCCGCCGAGCACCGTCAGGATCGGCTCGAGGATGGACAGGTCGACGACCTGGCCCCCGCCGGTCAGGTCGCGGGCCCGCAGCGCCGTCATCACCGCGTACGCCGTGGCCAGCGCCGCGATGCCGTCGGCCAGCCCGAACGGCGGCAGCGTCGGCGGGCCGTCCGGCTCGCCCGTCATCGCGGCGAACCCGCTCATCGCCTCGGCGAGCGTGCCGAACCCGGGGCGCCGGGCGTACGGGCCGAACTGGCCGAACCCGGTGACCCGGGCCAGGACGAGGCCCGGGTTGGCCTCCCGGAGCCGCTCGTACGGCAGGTTCCAGCGTTCGAGGGTGCCGGGCCGGAAGTTCTCGATCACGACGTCGGCGTCGCGGACCAGGCGGAGCAGGACCTCCTGCCCCTCGGGCGCGGACAGGTCGAGGGTGATCGTCTGCTTGTTGCGGCCGAGCATCTTCCACCACAGGCCGATGCCGTCCTTGGCCGCGCCGTGCCCGCGCGCGGGGTCGGGCCTGCGGGGGTGCTCGACCTTGACGACCTCGGCGCCGAAGTCGCCGAGGAACATCGCGGCCATCGGCCCGGCGAACAGCGTCGCCAGGTCCAGCACGCGGACTCCGTCCAGCGGGCGGGTCATCACCGGTCCCTTCGTGTCGGTGCGAGCGCGGCCGTACGGGCGGCGAGGTCGCTGAGGCGCACGCCGTCGAAGCCGGTCAGGCTGCTGGCCACGCGGTCGCGCAGCGGCCGGGTCCACTGGCCGGGCAATTCCCCGGCGCCGAGCAGGGCCCCGGCGACCGACCCGACGGTCGCGCCGTCGGAGTCGGTGTCCCAGCCGCCCGCCACCGCCGCCGCGATCGACCGGGTGAAATCCCCGTCTCCGTGGACGAGGGCGGCCGCGACCAGGGCGGCGTTGTTGATCGTGTGGACCCAGTGCAGGTCGCCGTGGCGTTCGTGCAGGCCGTCGGCGACCCGCTCGAAGTCGGGCTCCGCGTGGGCGGACGCGACGGCCTCCCGTACGGCCCGGGCCAGGCGGGAGCCCGGCGGCACCACCGCCAGTCCCGCCTCGATCACCTCGTCGACGCTGCCGGCGACGAGGGCGGTCGCGCACATCGCGGCGGCGAACATCGCGCCGTACACGCCGTTGGCGGTGTGGCTGAGCCGCGCGTCCCGGTGCGCCATCGACGCGGCGGCGGCCGGGTCGCCGGGATTCACCCAGCCGTACACGTCCGCGCGGATCTGCGCGCCGATCCACTCCCGGAACGGGTTCCGGTACGACGCGGTCCGGGGCGGCGCGACGCCGAGCAGCAGGTTGCGGTAGGCGACCCGCTCGGCGGTGAACACCCGCCCGCCCGGCAGCTCGTCCAGCCAGGCCTGCGCGACGTCGTCGGTCGTGAATCCGCGCCCGTACCGCTCGAGGATCGCCAGGGCGAGCATCGGGAAGTTGAGGTCGTCGTCCTCCGGGGTCCCGTTGAGGTTCTCGGCGAGGCTGGTGGCCGCGCTCCGGCGGTTCCACGGCCAGCGCTCGGCGACCTCCGCCGGCAGTCCCTTGGCGGTGAACCAGCCGTGGATCGGCCAGTTCCCGGTCGCCTCGGCGATCTCCCGGATGCCCTCGCGCGGGATCTTCTCCACGGGCTTGCCGAGGACGCACCCGGCTGCGCGGCCGAGCCACGCGCCGTGCACCCGCTCGTACGGGGCGGGGCACGGGTCGCCCGCGGGCCAGTCCGGGCACGCGGCGACGATCTCCGCCAGCTCGGTCGGCTCGTCGTACGGCGACGGCACCGCCGCGAGCTCGTCGAGCAGCTGCTCGGCCAGGGTGCGCAGCTGCGGTGACGCGGGCTCCGGCGAGGCACCGGCGCGCGGCGGCGCGTCGTGGCCGCCGGCGGCGTGCCAGCGCGCCGCGATCCCGGCGACGTCCCGGCCGTCCTGGGCGGCCTGGCGGAGTTCGTGCCCGATCAGGTCCTCGGGCTGGACCCAGGTCAGCCTCATGACAGCAGCTCCGCGAACGCCTGCTCGTGCGCACGCCGCCGGGCCAGGTCGGCCGCGTGCACGCGCTCGGCCACGGCCGCGATCGCCAGGCCGGGCGCGTCCAGGTCCAGGCGGCTGGCGACGGCGACGTCCTTCCGCCAGTCGGCGGGCACGGCGGCCGCGCCGCCCAGCGCCCCGGCGATCGCGCCGCCCATGCTCGCGATCGAGTCGGCGTCGCGGCCGTAGTTCACCGCCCCGAGCACGGTGTCGCGGTATCCGCCCTCCGCGATCAGCAGGAAGGCGAGGGCGAGCGGCAGCTCCTCGATGCTGTGCGTGCGGCTGGGCCGCCGCGCGCCCAGGCCCTGGTCGCGGTAGGTGTCGGCGACCGTGTCGAACGGCCGGACCGCGTCGCGCAGGCCCTCGAACGAGCCCTCCCAGTGCGCGAAGCCGCGGGCCCGCTCGCACACCGCCTCGATCGCCGCCTTGGTGCCGTCCTTGGCCAGCCGCACCGCCGTCGCGGCGACGGAGTCCGGTGTCGCCCCGGGCCGCATCGCCTCCGCCACGGCCGCCGCGAGAACCCCCGCCGCCTCCCGGCCGTAGCTGGACTGGTGCGCCCCGGCCAGGTCGATCGCCTCGGCGTACGCGCCGTCGGGGTCGGCCGCGTTGACGACGCCGACCGGGGCCATGTACATCGCCGCGCCGCAGTTGACGATGTTGCCGACACCCGCCTCACGCGGGTCGACGTGGCCGTAGTGCAGCCGCAGCGCCAGCCACTTCTCGGCGAGGAACACCCGCTGCAGCGGCAGCGCCTCCGCCTCCAGCTCGGGGATCCAGCGCTTCTCCCCCATCATCTCCGGCACGAGGTGCTCCGCGGCCGAGTACGCGTCCAGATGGCCGCCCGCCCGCTCGTACACCCGGACCAGGGCGTGCGTCATGAGGGTGTCGTCGGTGACGTGCCCGTCGCCCTTGTGGTACGGCGCGATCGGGCGCGCGTTGCGCCAGTCGGCGAAGTACGGCGGCACGATCCCGGTGACCCGGCCGTCATAGCGCTCCCGGATCTGCTCGGGGGTCCATCCCTCCGTCGCCCCGCCGAGCGCGTCCCCGACCGCCGCGCCGACGAGCACGCCGACGGCCTTGTCCTGCAACGGAGTCATCCCAGTCCTTCCTCGGTCCCGGCCGGTCCGGGGTCGATGAGTCGATCGGCGATGGCGACGAGGTCGGCGCCCCGCAGCTCCGGCAGGCAGCATCCGGCCAGGTGCCGGGCACGCTCCCGCCAGGTCTCCGGCAGGTCCGCCCAGCCGGTGGCCGCGCCCGTCAGCGCGCCGGTCAGCGCGGGCGCCGAGTCGGCGAGCGAGGCGAGGCAGGCGGCGGCCGGCACGGCCTCGGCCAGGTCGCCGCCTGCGGCCCGGGCGAGGGCGAGCGCCACCGGCACGGTCTGCGCGGCCGCGACGCCGTAGCTGTACACGTGGTCCTGCAGGGCCGCGTCCAGGCCCGGGACGAGCGCGAACGCGTCACCGGGCAGGTCGAGCGCGAGGGCCGCCGCCCGGTGGATCGCGGTGCCCTCGGGCAGCTCCGCCAGCGCGGCCGCGACGGCGTCGCCGACCGGCACCCCCGCCACCGCGACGGCGACCGCGGCGGCCATCGCCCCGGCCCCGTGCACCCCGTCCTCGGCGTTGGTGATCTCCGCGTCGGCGCGGGCGGCCCTGGCGGCCTCATCCGGATCTCCCGGGTGCGCGGCCCCGAACGCGACCGCCCGCACGGCGGCGGCGTCGTCGAAGAAGTGCGGGTTGTCGTGGCCGCTGGCGGGCGGGCCGACACCGCGTGCCAGGTTGTCCAGCGCGGTGCGCACCGAGATCCTCGCCCGCACGTCCTCGCCCAGCGCCGCGAACGCCGCACGGCGGTCGGTGCCCAGCGTGCGCGCGGTCCAGGCCAGCCACTCGGCGTCGTCGGACGGGCCGATCCCGAGGGCGGCCACCGGCTGGTTCAGTGCGAACGGCACCGGCAGCGTCGTGACCCGATGGTCCTCGGCGAAGCCGTCGAGCTCCCGGCCGAGCCGGCGGGTCCACGGCGCCAGCAGCGCCCAGCGGTGACGCCCGGCGGGCCAGCCGGCGGCGTCGCCGATGGCCAGGCCGGCGAAGGCCCCACGGATCCGATCGCGTCGATCCCCCGATGACATCCGTCTCCTCCGTTTCGTCTAGCCGTTCCGCCTGCGGGAGTCCGCCTGCGCGTCGGCGACCTTCCGGGCGTACGCGGGCGTGTCGGCGGCCTCGCGGGCGTCGGCCAGTTCGTCGGCGACCTCGCGGACGTCCCGGCCCGCCACGAACGGCAGGCAGGCGCCCCGGACCGGGCCGATCGCCCGCGCCCAGCGCTCCGGGACCCCGCCCTCGCCCCGGCCCGCGCCCGCCAGTGCCCCGGCGATGGCGGCGGTGGTGTCGGCGTCGCGGCCCAGGCTCACCGCCGTCACCGCGGACTCCTCCACGTCACCGCCGCCCGCCAGGTACGCGGCGAACGCCAGGGCGACCGCCTCGGGGGCCAGGTCGGTCCAGGGGTAGTGGCGCGCGACCACGGCGTTGTGCAGGTCGGCCGCCAGCCGGTCCCGGTCGGGGTCCGCCGCGATCCGCACGGCCGTGCGAACGCTGCGGGCGGTCCAGGAGTCGTCCGGGACCGCGGCCAGGCCGGCGGCCACGACCTCGCCGGGCGCGGCGCCGGTCATCGCGACGGCGACCGCCGCCGCGACGGCCCGGCCGCCGTGGACGCCCTCGCCGCTGTGGCTGACCGCGCCGTCGACGGCCACGAGACGGGCCGCCTCGGCCGGATCACCCGCCGCGAAGATCCCGTACGGCGCGGCGCGCATCGCCAGCCCATCGGACCAGCCGTGCTGATGCCAGCGTCCGGTCAGCGGCGGAAGCAGGCCCCGCCGCAGCGCTTGGACCGTTCCCAGCTCGGAGAAGCCCGCGCCCTTCATCGGCCCGTCGATCGGCAGGACGTGCTCCCGGTAGGCGGCGACGACGTCCTCGCCGGTGAGCGCCGAACCGTGCGCCCGCAGCAGTGTCGCCGCGAAGATGGCGTACTCGGTGTCGTCGGTGCCCGCCGGGCCGCCGTCCGGCCCTGGTTCGAGCTCGGTGAGGCGGCCCCAGCGCCGGGTGATCTCCTCGGGCGTGAGGTTCTCGGCGGGCCGCCCGAGGGCGTCGCCGGCCGCCAGGCCGAGCAGGCACCCCCGGGCGCGATCCCGGAACTCCCCGTCGCTCACTTGTTGTAGCGCTCCAGGACCTTGTTGCCGTCGTCGGTCAGCTTCTTCGCCAGGTCATCGATGCTGATCTTGTTGGCGAAGTAGGACTGCAGCGCCGGCGTGGCGACCTTGCTCTTGAACTCGTCGTACCCGTTGACCTTCAGGTAGGGGGCCAGGATGAGGCTCTTGGCGGAGGCGGTCGCGATGTTCCAGCCGTCCTTGTCGGTGGTCAGCGACGGGTCCTTGGCCGCCGTCAGGCTCGTCGGGATCAGCCAGTCGCCCTTGGCCAGCTCCACCTGGTGCTGCCCGTTCAGGAACCAGGAGATGAACTTCATCGCCTCCTTGGGGTGCTTGCTGTCGGCGGCCACCGAGAGCGTCTGGGAGATCGCGCCCTGCTGCGTCGTCTGGCCCTTCAGCGGCGGGATCGTCACCCACTGGAAGTCCTTGGGCGCCTGCTCGACCACCTGCTGGCGCAGGTAGATCCCGGCGGGCACCATCGCGTACTTGCCCGCGTAGAAGCCGGGCAGCGGGTCGGTGGTGCCCATGCCGAGCGTCGACGGGTCGGCCGTCTTGTCCTTGTACAGCTGGTCGTGGATCCGCTGCAGGACCTCCTTCTCCTGCGGCCCCACCTTGACGGTCGTCTTGCCGCCGGAGGTCTGGAAGAAGGTGCCGCCGAAGTTCAGCGACAGGTTGAGCACCTTGTTCACGGGCGCCTTCAGCGGCCAGGCGATGCCGTACCGCTTGCCGACGGTGAGCTTCTTGGTGATCTGCTGGAACTCGTCCCACGTCCACGGGTTGTCGACGGTGGGGATGCGCACCTTCGCGTCGTCGAGCATCTTCTTGTTGGCGAGGATGACCTGCGACTCCTGCAGGAACGGCACCCCGTAGATCCCCTGCCCGCCCTTGCCGTCGAAGGTCGCTGTGCCCCAGGCGGCGTCCGGGATGTCGCTCTTCAGCTCCGTGGGGATGAGCTTGGTCAGGTCCGTGAGGTACCCCTGACCGGCGAAGCCCGCCAGCGCGGAGGAGTCGTCGTGGATGACGTCCGGCGGGTCGCCGCCCTCGAAGGACGTCACCAGCTGGTCGTTGACGTTGTCCCAGCTGCCCTGGACGTACTGCACCTGGATCTTCGGATTGGCCTTGTTCCACTCGGCGACGAGCCGCTTGTTGGCGGCCAGGGAGTCCTTCTGCCAGGCCAGGCTCAGGAACTTCAGTGTGACCGGCTTCCCGGAGTCGTTGCCGCCCCCGGAACACCCGGCGGCCAGGCCGATGACGGTGGCAGCGGCGACCGCGAGCGCGGAGCGTAGACCGCGACGCATGGGTACCTCCTGACTAACCCTTGACGGCGCCGGCGGTGAGGCCCGAGCGCAGCCGACGTTGGATGATGGCGAAGAAGACGAGGCTGGGGATCGTGGCCAGCACCGAGGCGGCGGCCAGCGGACCGAGCCGGGCGGCCTGCTCCGCGCCGGTGAACTTCACCAGCGTCAGCGGCAGGGTCGCCTGGTCCGGGTCCTTGATGATCACGAGGGCGAAGAAGAACTCGTTCCACGAGGAGATGAAGGAGAACAGCAGGGTGGCGACGACCCCGGGCGCCAGCAGCGGCGCGATCACGCCGACGAGGGTCTTCAGCCGCCCGGCACCGTCGACCGCGGCGGCCTCCTCCAGCTCGCGTGGCACGTTCCGGACGTAGCCCTGCAGCATCCACAGCGCGAACGGCAGCACGAAGGTGGTGTGCACGAGGATCAGCCCGAGCAGGGTGTTCACCAGCTCCAGGCGGCGCAGGATGATGAACAGCGGGATGACGGTCAGCACCACCGGGAAGACCTGGCTGACCAGCACCCAGCCGATCGCGATCCGGTTCAGCACGGAGCGGCGGCGGGCCAGCGCGTACGCCGCCGGCAGCGCGATCACCACGGTGAGCACCGCGACGGAGACGGCGACGACGAGGCTGCGCAGGGCACTTCCGGTCAGGTCCTGCGCGGCGAACGCGTCGCTGAAGTTCCGCAGCGTCGGGTGGTGCGGGATCCAGCGCGGATGCAGGTTCGCCATCTCGCGCGGCGTCTTGAACGCCGTCGACACCAGCCACAGCAGCGGGAACGCCAGGAAGACGAGGTAGCCGAGCAGCGCGAGGTACTTCAGGGATGTTCTCACCGGGCGCTCTCCCTCATCTGGCGCCAGAGGTAGAAGCCGAGGACGACGAGCACGACGAGGGTGATCGCGACGCCGAGCGCGGCCGCGTACCCGAAGAACCCGTAGCGGAACGCCTCCTCGTACGCGAACAGCATCGGCAGGCGCGTACGGCCGCCGGGGCCGCCCTGCGTCAACGCGTAGACCATCGCGAACTGGTTGATGTTCCAGACGAAGTCCAGCGAGGTGATCGAGACGACCACCGGCCGCAGCTGGGGCAGCGTCACGCTCCAGAAGCGCCGCCACACGGTCGCGCCGTCGACGGCGGCCGCCTCGTGCAGCTCCTTCGGCACGCTCTGCAGCCCGGCCAGGAGGACCACGGTCGTCTGCGGCATTCCGGTCCAGACGCCGACGACGATGATCGCCGGCAGCGCGGTACTGAAGCCGTTCAGCCAGTCGACGTTGTGATTCAGGAGGTGCAGGTTCTGCAGCGTCGCGTTGAGGATGCCGGCGTTGGGGTGGTACACCAGCCGCCACATCAGCCCGATCACGATCGGCGGCATCGCCCACGGGGCCATCGCCAGCACACGGGCGAGCCCGCGGAGCCGAAGGTTCTGGTTCAGCAGCAGCGCCAGGCCGAGGGCGGCGAGGAACTGCAGCACGGTGACGCCGACGGCCCAGATCAGGCCGATCTTGAACGAGGACCAGAAGTCCGTGTCGGCGAGGACGTCGCCGAAGTTCTTCAGGCCGACGAAGGAGATGACGGCGTTCCGGCCGCCGCGCGCGTCGGTGAACGACAGGTAGATGCCGTAGAGCAGCGGGCCGACGCTGAACAGCAGGACCGGCACGAGCGCCGGAAGCAGCAGGATCAGCGTCCCTCGGTCCCCGCCGCCGCGCGGCCTCGTCCGGGGTCCCGGGCGCCCGGCCCGCCCCGGGCGGACCGCGGCCTGCGTGGCGGTCACGCGGCTCCCTCCGTCGATGCGCGAACGGCGAGCGTGGGCTCGACCGTGACGATGCGGGGCTCGGCGACCCCGTTGTCCAGCCGGTCGAGCAACAGCTCGGCGGCCCGCCGGCCACGCTCGGCCGACCCGAGTCCGACGCTCGTGAGCGTCGGCCAGGCCGCGGTCGCGAGCTCGGTGTCGTCCATCCCGACGAGCGCGACGTCCTCCGGCACGCGCAGGCGCTCCGCGCGCAGCACGTCGAGCGCGCCGAGCGCGATCAGGTCGTTGGCGCACAGGATCGCGTCCGGCCGGGATCGTTCGAGGAGGCGGCGTGCCGCCTCGGCGCCCTCGGCGCGGTAGAAGTCGCCGACCTCCACCAGGTCCGGGTCGTACGGCAGGCCGAGCCCGTCGAGGGCGTCGGCGTACGCGGCGTCCCGCGCCGCGCCCGGGACCGTGTCGAGCGGGCCGTTGAGGAAGCCGATGCTCCGCCGCCCGAGGCCGTACAGGTGCTCCAGGGCCAGCCGCACGCCGGCCCGCGAGTCGGTCCGTACGTTGTCGACCGGCGTCCCTTCGGGGATCGAGCCGATCACGACGGTGGGCGCGGGCGCGGCGGTCAGCAGGTCGAGGTGCTTCCCGGTGATGCCGCGCAGCGGGCTGATGATGAGCCCGTCGGCGTAGCGCTCGCCCAGCCGCCGGAGCACGTCCACCTCGTCGTCGACGTCGCCTCCGGTCGAGTGCAGGACCAGCCGGTACCCGGCGGTCTTCAGCACCGGCTGGACCTCCCGCACCATCGCGACGTACGTCGGGTTGCCGATGTCGGCCATCGCGAACGCCACCTGGTGGGTGCGGTTGGACTTCAGCGAGCGGGCCACGGCGTTCGGCACGTAGCCCAGCTCGTCGGCCGCGGCCATCACCTTCCGCACGGTGTCCTCGCGGGTCGGCAGCCCGTTCAGCACGCGTGACACCGAAGCGATCGAGACCCCCGCACGTGCGGCGATCGTCGTGATCGTCGGCCCCTGGGCCACGGTGTCCTCCCGCCTCGTACGTGAGCCCGCGAAGCGCTCACGAAGTTCGATCTCGTTGCCGTAAACGTTTACAGACAGCCGGTACGGGAGCCGTAAACGTTTACGGGAGTGAGGAGCATGAAACCTGCCGGAAACGGTCGCCGTCAAGAGGCCGACGCCGGATGAACGACACGGCGTCGCCGGGCGGCGGCGGACGAGGGGCCTCGGCCGCCCGCCTTTACACAGTAAGTTTCGAGTCGGCCGCCCGGACGCCGCGGGGTCGGCGGCCGACGCCGGCGAGCGCGTCGACGCGCCCGGGCTCGACCGGCATGACATCCGGCCGGACCGCCTGGCATGGTGCTCGAAAAGCTCGGCGAATCGCAGCGACTCCGCCCGATGAGCCGCGTTTCTCGGTGGCAGATCTTCGCCGCTCGGGCACTGTTCCCGAGCATTCCGTAACAGACCGCGAGCTTTCCATCGCGGTGAATGTGGAGGAACCGGCAGGATGGGGGCTCCGCCCGTCGAACGGCACCGAGGAAGGGCCCGTGAACGACAGCTCACACGGCACTGGACCAGCCCCCACGCCGGAGATCGACACCACCGTGCCGCACTCGGCGCGGGTGTGGAATTACTGGCTGGGCGGAAAGGACAACTATCCGGTCGACCGGGCCGCCGGGGACCGGTATCGGGAGATCTTTCCCGGGATCATCGACACGGCCCGCGCCTTCCGCCATTTCCTCGCCCGCGCCGTCCGGCACCTCGCCGGAGAAGAGGGAATCCGGCAGTTCCTCGACGTGGGGACGGGACTGCCGACGGTCGACAACACCCACGAGGTCGCCCAGCGGGTCGCGCCCGAGTGCCGCATCGTCTACGTCGACAACGACCCGCTGGTCCTCGCGCACGCCCGCGCGCTGCTGACGAGTTCGCCCGAGGGCCGGACCGACTACATCGACGCCGACATGCGCGAACCCGAGAAGATCGTTCAGGCGGCGGCCGAGACCCTCGACCCGACCCGTCCCATCGCGCTGATGCTCATGGGCGTCCTGGGCCACATGGCCGACTATGAGGAGGCACGGTCGATCGTGCGGCGGCTGGTGGACGCCCTGCCATCCGGCAGCTTCCTGGCGCTGGCCGACAGCATCGACGTCGGAGCCGCGCACCGCGAGGCGGCCCGCGGCTACGAGGACAGCGGCGCGGTGCCCTACCACCTGCGGACACCGGAGCAGATCACCGGCTTCTTCGCCGGGCTCGAGCCGGTCGAGCCCGGCATCGTGCCGATCCAGCGCTGGCGCCCCGAACCGGACCCGTTCGGCCCTCCTGCGGAGGTCGCGACACTCGGCGGTGTCGCCCGCAGGCCGTGACGGCGGGGTAGCCGCGACCCGTGACACCGGCGTCGCCCGGAGGCCGTGACGGCTGCGAGGTCCGCTACCGTGGCGGGCGATGACCGCTCTGGACTCCCTCGCCGGGCTCTCCGTCGGTGACGCGTTCGGCGCCCAGTTCTTCGCCACCGAGAACCGGCCGCTGCTCCTCGACGAGACGGCGGTGCCACCCGGCCCCTGGCCGTGGACGGACGACACCGAGATGGCCTGCAACCTCGTCGACGTCCTGCACCGGCACGGGGAGGTGGACCGCGACGCCCTGGCCGCCGCGTTCGCCGACCGTCACGACCCGTACCGCGGCTACGGGCCGGGAACCGTCGTCCTGCTGCGCGCCCTCCGGGACGGCGAACACTGGCGTACGGTCTCCCCCGCGCAGTTCGGGGGCCGCGGTTCGATGGGAAACGGGGCCGCCATGCGCGCCGCACCGCTCGGCGCGTACTGTCCCGGCGATCTCGAACGGGTGACGCTGGAGGCCACGGCGTCGGCCGTCGTCACGCACGCGCACCCGGAGGGCATCGCCGGCGCGGTCGCGGTGGCGGTCGCGGCCTCGTACGTCACGCGCGGTGACGCGGACGGGCTGATGGACGCCGTCCTCTCGCACACCCCGCGCGGCGCCGTGCACGACGGCGTCCGCAGAGCGGCCGGTCTACTCGACCGGACGCGTGAGGAGGCGGCGTACGAACTCGGCAACGGTTCGCGCGTCCTCGCGCACGACACCGTGCCGTTCTGCCTGTGGGTCGCCGCCCGCCATCTCACCGACTACGAGCGGGCGGTGCGCACCTGCGTGGCCGTCGGCGGGGACATCGACACGACGGCGGCCATCACCGGCGGCATCGTCGCCGCCCACACCGGCGCCGGCGGCATCCCCGAATCCTGGCTGGCGGCCCGTGAGCCCCTGCCCGGCTGGATCGCGGAGTCCAAGGCGCGTCGCTGAACCGCCCTGGCCGCCACCACCCCGCGTGGCCCAGGCCAACCTCGCCCGGGGCGGTGCGACGGCGGAGGCCGCCCGCCCGCCGTCAGACGCGGCACGCGGCACCGCCGTTCGGGGCGTACCGGGTGCCAGGGTCCGCAGTCTCAATCTGACCGCTCCGCACTGGGCTCGCAGACCCAGCGACCGGCGCGGCGGGTCGTGAACGGGACGCCGGGGTCGCCCGGCGCTCCCACACCGTTCGGTGGCGACCCCGGCGTTCCACTCGTCCAGTCGTTCCAGGTGCGCGGAAGGTTGCCGTCGGATCGCGATTTTTCGGGCACGACGAAAGGGCGCCGGGATCGCGGCGCTCCCACCGTTGGGTCGACCCCGGCGCCCCGTCTGGCGGTCGCCTCCCGGGAGGGCGCGTCACCGCCCCCGGGAGGCGAGCCCCCGGCCTCCGGTCAGCTCGGAGGGATCAGGTAGGGGGTGAGGTAGGCCTGCTTCGTGGTGTTGACCGTGGCCCAGTCGTCGTTCAGGATTCCGCCGGTGTCACCGGAGTTGGGGTTCCAGCACCAGTACGTGAAGCTCATCCCGCCGGCGCCCGTGCCGAGGTAGGCGAGCAGCGTCCTGAGCCAGGTCTGGTCGCGCGGGTCCTGGAGCGTCGTGCCGAACTCCCCGAGGAGGACCGGCGCGACGCTCTTCTTGTACAGGTAGCCCCAGTTCTTGTCCCAGATCGCGGCCAGGTTGTTCGGGAAGGTCGGGTCGGAGAACCACGGCTGCGGGTAGACGGAGGTCGCGTAGTCGTGCGCGGAGTAGACGAGGCGGTTCGCGACGTTCAGCCGTACGGGGGCCGAGGCGGCGCCCTGGAGGTTGCCGCCCCACCAGTAGCCGTCCCCGTTGTAGCTGTCGACGCCCTCGACGATGATCAGCCAGTTGGGGTTGACCCCCAGGATGGCGTTGCCGGCGCGTTCGGCGGCGAGCCGCCAGTCGGTGGACTGGTCGCCGCAGCCCCAGCAGGCGGGGCTGTGCGGCTCGTTGTGCAGGTCCGCGCCGATGACCGTGCTGTTGCCCGCGTAGTGCTGGGCGAGCATCTTCCAGTCGGAGATCCACCGGGACTCCGGGTAGGCGCTGGTGTACCAGAGCGCGGACTGGCTGCCGGAGTCGGGCCGGTGCCGGTCGAGCACGACCTTCAGGCCGAGCTGCCCGGCGAAATCGATGATCTTGTCGAGGATCTGCAGGCCGCCCAGGCCGGCCAGGTCGGCGTTCTTGGTGAAGTCGATGCTGTTCGGCGTGGATCCGGGATCGAAGAGCTGGTTGGAGTACGGCAGCCGGAGCGTGTTGTAGTTCAGGCTCCTGATCTGCTCCAGCATGTCCTTGTAGTTGCGGCTCCACAGGCCGTGCGGCGCGTACGTGTTGGTCTCGGCTCCGAACCAGTTGATGCCGGTCATCCGAACGGGCTGGTTCTGCGAGTCGAGCAGTTGCCGGCCGCTGGTGTGCCAGTAGCCGGTGCCGGCGGCGCTCGCCGGGCCGGCCCGTCCGACGATGGGCACGAGGGCCAGGGCGAGCAGGGCGACGATGGTGGTCACGACGCTGGGAACGCGTCTGAGCGGCGAGGTCAACGAGACTCCCTCCGGCGGTTCGAGCACGGGACGAGGCTGCGTGGTCTGTCCTCGCCCGTGGAAGCAGGTCCCCCGTGGAGGGCCGGGCGGAGGCGCCATGAGGCATCGCCTCCGCCCGGCGTCGGTGGCGCGGGTCAGACCCGCGTGACGGTCACCGGCGTCTTACGACACCGACGGGTAGGCGTTCTGCATGAGCTGGTGGAACTGCGCGGAGAACCAGTGGCCGGACAGAGGCGCGTCCGGCAGGGCGCCGCTCGGGCTGTTGCCGTTGCGCACATTCCCGCCATAGTTCGGGTCGCACATCTGGTCGAAGCCCTTTCCCTCGTCGTTCGGGATGGACTTGCTGGAGCCGTCGGACTCCCCCGGCGGCTTGACCCACGCGTAGGCGTCGAAGCCGGCGGCCGGAGAGGCGGTCGGCCGTGCCCCGAGGCCCGCGCCGGACTGGTTGCACCAGTCGCCGACGTGCGGCCGGCGGTCGACGCGCTCGGCGTTGACCTGCGTGTTGATGTCGCTGGCCGAGCTCGGCCCGGTCGGGCGGGCCGCGCCGCCCCAGCCGTTGCGGGAGGTGTCGATGACCATGCCGATGGACGAGGAGAAGCCGTCCGAGATCAGCTGCTGGCGGAACGCCGCCCCGAAGGTCGACTCGTCGACGTACCAGTTCCAGTCCACCCACTTCGACTGGCGGGTCTGGCTGTTGACCGGCAGGTACGGCTCGGTGGTCGGCGAGTAGTTGGCGGTGTTGATGACGAAGCCGTCGACACTGTTCACGCCGGCCGTGGTGCCCTTGGCGACGGTGGCGAACAACTGCGCGGCGGGGCCGAAGTTGCTGTCCCAGCCGAGCCAGCCGTGGTGCCCGGCGTCGAGGTAGGTGTAGACGTTGCTGATCGCGTGCAGCTTGTTCAGTGCGTACTGGACGCCCTTCACGTAGTTGCCGTTCTGCTGCATCGTCTGGCACGCGGTGGTCGCGGTGTTGCCGCTGACATTGGTGACGAGGTTCGGCAGCGAGTCCGGCTCGATGTAGGTGATGATCTTGAGGTTCGCGTACTTCGAGTCGCTCATGATCGACGCGATGGGGTCGATGTACTCGGTCTGATAGCGGCCGAGATCCGTCGCGCCGAGCTCGCCGTTGGAGGCCAGAGCGGCGCAGTCGCGGCCGGGCAGGTCGTAGATGACGAACTGCGCGTAGCTCGCGCCCTGGGAGACCGCCGCGTCGAGGTGGGCGCGCAGCCCCATCCCGCCGTTCGCGCCGTTGATCGCGGCGATGCGGTCCAGCCACACCGCGGTCGGCTGGTTGGCGATCGCGGTGCCGCCGTCGGCCTTGGCCTCAGCGGACCACTCGGTGTCCACGTAGCCCTTGCCGCCGACGTACGGGTTGTCGACATGGGATCCGCTCTGTGGCGGCGTCGGGGTCGGGGTGGGCGTCGGGGTGCCGCCGCCGGAGGACCCGTTGCAGGTGGTGCCGTTCACGGAGAACGACGTCGGGGCGTCGTTCGTCCCGGAGTAGGAGGCGTTGAAGCCCAGCGACGTCGACGCGTTGGTGCCGAGGCTGCCGTTGTAGGACAGGCTCTTGACCGTGACGTGCTTGCCGGACTGGGCGAACGTGCCGCTCCAGCCCTGGGTGACCTGCTGGTTGCCGGCGAAGTCCCACTCCAGGGTCCAGGAGCTGAGCGGGTCGCCGAGGTTGGTGATGCCGATGTTGGCGGTGAAGCCGTTGTTCCACTGGTTCACCGAGTAGGTGACCTGGCAGCCGACGGCCGCGTGGGCCCGGCCCATGCCGAACAGCACTGATACGAGGCCGAGCAGGAGCGCGGCGATCGCCACGCCCGCCCGGTCCATCCGCAGCGCCAGGCCGCGGTGGGGGTTGGATCTCATCGGGGTGTGTCCTCCTCGGACGGTTTGGGAGCGCTCCCACTCGCCGGGGTCGCTCCGTGGCCATCGGGGCCGTCGGTCGGGGCCCCGGGGACGCGGGCCGCGTCCCCGGGGCGCTCGTTCACTGGTCGAACAGCTGGCCGTAGGTCGCCATCGCCATGGCGATGTCCGCCTGCGCCCAGAACCGGTGGTAGTTGAAGCTCGGCGCGGCTCCGCCGTTCAGGTACGACTGGACCTTCGACCAGGCGGGGTCCTGCTTGTACCAGGAGCGGATCGACAGGAACGTCGCACTGCTGTCGATCTTGTCGCCGTTCGGCATCGTCCCGGTCCAGCCGGACGGCACGTAGACGCCGTCGTGGTTGGGGGTCGAGGTGCTGTAGGCCTGGTTGAACCGGTTGTAGTCCGTACGGGTCTCGGGCACCGAGATGCCGATCCCGTCCTGGTTCTTGCTCCACATGTCGTCGAGCAGGGTCTGCGCGGTCGACTTGGCCGTGGTGTCGCCGGACTTGGCCGCGTAGTACGCCAGAGTCTTGGCGTACGCCGCCGTCACGCCGACGTCGTTGGTGTAGTCGGCGATCGTGACGTGCAGGCCCGCGTTCGAACCCGGGCTGGAGGCGTTCCAGGTGTCGGGCTGGCCGCTCCAGTGCAGCGTCGAGGGGATCTGGTAGGTCCCGTCGGCGTTCAGCTTGGTGTTGGCCGTCGCCCACGCCGCCCACTTGCTCAGCAGCGTCTTGGCACTGCTGTCACCGGTGACGTAGTAGTACTCGGCGACCCGCTCCATCGACCACGCCTGGAAGCCGAACCACTGGTTGCTCGGCGGGTCGTGGTAGACCGGCTGCCAGTCGTAGGCCATGCCGTAGAAGGTGGAGTCGCCGGCCGGCGGCGTGCCGTACGCCCCGCCCCAGCTGTTGGTCGCCCCGCCCGCGATCGCGCCTTCGGAGGACTGCAGCCAGCGGTAGAACTCCAGCTGCCGCTGCAGGCTCTTCTTCCAGTCGTCAACGCCCGTCGCGGACTTCGGCGCCATCGCCGAGTCGTTGGTGAGGGCGTACGCCGCCATCGGGTTCTGGTAGCCGGAGTGGGAGGAGCCGTCGCCGATCCGCCACGCCCAGCCGGCGTTGGTGTCGGTCGCGCCGCCCCAGGCGTAGTACCACGACAGCAGGTAGTGCTCGCTGTCCTTGCCGGTGCCGGCCGGGCAGCTCGGGCTGGTGCAGTTACCGATCTTCTTGAAGTACTTGTCGAAGAAGGAGTACCGCAGGTAGTCGCCCATCTTGCCCGCCTTGGCGACGGTGGCGGACACGTCCGAGCCCTTGCCCTGCTGCTTGGCCCAGGTGTCGGCCCAGTACGCGGCCTGGATGGCGCGCGCGTCGGCGTCCGGGGCGTCGGTGTACTTCCACTGCTTGGCGTAGCTGGAGTCCTTGATGAACAGGTCCAGGTAGCCGTTCTTGCCGCCGTAGGCGAACTTGTCGCAGGTCGGCTGCGGGATCGTCTCCCAGACCGACTCCTGCGGGCCGCGCTGGTAGCTGTTGATGTAGGACGGCGCCTTGGTGTTCGGGCCCTCCTCGCAGCCGCCGCCGGGGGTGTCGCCGTAGCCGTAGGTGTTGTCGACGTCCTGCAGCCAGTGCATGCCGTACACGTCGTCGGTGCCGTACGCGGACTTCAGCTCGGCGGCGATCGGGTCCTGGCCGACGGAGACGCCGGAGTCGATCTGCGACGGGTACTGCTCGGGCAGGTCGTGCTCGGCCGCGTACGTCGCGGGCTTGCTCGCGTTGTAGAAGCTGTTGGTGGGCTGGTCGGCGTGGGTGGGGATCATGTACTTCTCCATGAGCGCCCACGCGTTGTTGAACTTGCTCCAGTCGCCGGTGACCTTCCCGTACACCGCCTGCATCCAGATCAGGTAGCTGTAGGCCTCGGAGGTGGTCTCGTGCCCCTGGTCCGGCGCCTCGACCATCAGCGTCTCCACCGAGTGGTACGGGATGCCCTCCTTGCTGAAGTAGCCGTTGGCCGGGTCGGTGATCTTGTTGTAGAGGGTGAGGAAGCGGTCCTCGTACGCGCCGTTCGACTTGGTCTCGGTGACGGTGACGCTCGCCGTGTCGTACCCGGTCGCCTTGGCGGTGAAGGTCGCCGCGCCCGTGCTGGATGCATCCGCGGTGACCGTGACGTTCTGCGCGGTCGACCAGTTGGACGAGGTGAAGGTCAGCGTGGCGCCCGCGGAGACCGTGAGGCCGGTGTTGCCGCTCGCCCGCGCGACCGTGACGGTGACGTTTCCGGACGGCTGGCTGGAGAGCTTCACGCCGAACGTCCCGGTCTTGCCCTGCTGGACCGCCAGGGCGGTCGGGCTCGCGACGACCGCGGGACCGCTGGCGACGTGCACGCCGACCGGCGTGGACTCGGCCGTGGCGCCCTGGCTGTCATAGGCCTTGGCGTACAGCGAGTAGTCCCCCGCCGGCACGCTCGCCCAGTCGAAGGAGTACGGCGCGGAGGTGTCGGTGCCGAGCAGGGTCGTGTCGTTGTAGAACTCGACCTTGCTGATGGTCGCGCCGTCGTTCGCGCTCGCCGTGGCGGCGAGCGGGATCGTCGCGCCCGAGGTGTACGTCGAGCCGGCCGCCGGGCTGGTCAGCGCCACGGTCGGGGCCTTGTGCGCGCCCGTGCACGTCGTCCCGTTGAGGGAGAAGGACGTCGGGTTGGCGTTCGTGCCGCTGTAGCTGAAGTTGCCGCCGACGCTGACGGTGCCGTTGGTGGCGATCGCGCCGTTGTAGCTCAGGCTGGTGACGGTGACGTCCTTGCCGGACTGCGACCAGGTGCCGCTCCAGCCCTGCGTCAGGGTCTGGTTTCCGGTGTAGGAGTACTTCAGGGTCCAGCCGTTGATCGCCGGACCGAGGTTGGTGATCGTGATGTTGGCGGTGAAGCCCGAACCCCAGTCGTTGACCGAGTAGTCGACCTTGCACTGCACATCGGCGGCGCGCGCTCCGGGACCGGCGACGAGCACGCCGGCCAGGAGCGACAGGACGACCATGAGCGGTCGCCACCTCTGCCGTCTCTTCATGGGCGGTTTTCCTCCTGACGGGGGGCACCACCGGCCCGCCGGGCCGGCTGCTGAGGGGGTCCGGCCGTACGGGGCCGGGGTCACGCGGAGTCGCGGATGATCAACTTGGTGTTGAGCACGACGCCCTGGCCGACGGGCGCGTCCCCGGCGATGCGGCCGAGCAGCTCGCGGGCCATCCGGACGCCCATGTCCTCGATCGGCCGGCGTACGGTCGTCAGCCGTGGACGGACGCGCCCGGCGATCGGCGAGTCGTCGAAGCCGACGACGGCCACGTCGTCCGGGACCCGGCGGCCGGTGCGGCGCAGGGCGCGCAGCGCTCCCACGGCCATCTGGTCGGAGGCGCACAGCACGGCGTCGATGTCGGGCCTGCGATCCAGCAGGCGGTTCATCGCGTGCTCGCCCGACGCCTGATGCAGGTCTCCGTAGGTGATCAGTCCGGAGGTGGGCAGGCCGGCGTCGCCGACGGCCGCGCGGTAACCGGCCAGGCGGTCGACCCCCACGGCCCGGTCGGGCGGACCGGCGATCGTCCCGATCGTCTGGCGTCCGCACTTGAGCAGATAGTCGACCGCCGTACGGGCGCCGCCACGGTTGTCGGCGTCGACGTACGGCAGCGGCGTCGTCCAGAGGGGACGCCCGGCCAGCAGAACGGGGACCCCCGTCTGCCGGAGGGCCATGGCCGGGGCACCGTGCGCGCTGATGAGGAGCACGCCGTCGGCGCGGCCGCCGCGCAGGTACTCCGCGACGGTGCCCCAGCGGCCGGACCGCCCGACGATCAGGACGACGAGCTCGCGTTCGTCGCCGAGCTCGCGCCGGACGCCGGAGAACAATCGGGCGAAGAACTGGTCGGTGAACACGCGGGCGTCGTCCTCACAGACGACCGCCGCGATCGACCCGCTGCGGCGGTCCGCGGGGGCGGCGCGGTGACGCACGTAGCCGAGCCGCTGAACGGCCTCTTCGACGCGGGAGCGGGCGCGCGGGCTGACCCGGGCGGTCCCGTTGATGACACGTGAGGCCGTGGCGGGTGAGACTCCGGCGAGGGCGGCGACGTGGGCGAGCGTCGGCGTCTCGACGGTGCAGGAGGGTGCGGAGAGTTCCCTTCCGTTCACGGAAATGACTCCCTTCGGGCGCTAATGGCTCGAGTGGCGGGGGTGTGGGAGCGCTCCCACCATCCAAGGCGCGCGAAAGGGTTGTCAAGAGGAATGTATCAACCGTGTAAACGGGGAGTTTCCTGGCCGAGATCGCCGCACGTCCGGCCCCGCATCCGAGCAGGCGGGTTGCCCGCGGGGCCGTCCGACCGGCCCGGTGATCGGCCGTGAAAACCCATGAAAGAGGAAGAAAGACGTGGCGCTCAGGGCAGCCAGGACACGTGTCCGTGCAGGAGCGTGTAGCCGACGAACGTGACGGCGTCGATCAGGGTGTGGGCGACGATGAGCGGCGTGGCACGGCCCCATCGCCGGTACAGGACACCGAACAGCAGCCCCATGATCAGGTTCCCGGCGAAGCCGCCGAACCCCTGGTAGAGGTGGTACGACCCGCGCAGCACGGCGCTCAGCGTCAGGGCCCGGGCCGGCGACCAGCCGAGCTGCGACAGCCGGTGCAGCAGGTACCCGGCGACAATGACCTCTTCGAGCACGCCGTTCTGCGCGGCGGACAGCAGCAGCACCGGGATGCGCCACCAGACCGCCGGCAGCTGGGCCGGGACGACGGCGAGGTTGGCCCCCGAGTAGTACGCGGCGAGGTAGAACGCGAGGCCCGTACCGCCGACGACGGCGGCCAGCGCCGCGCCCCGCAGGGTGTCCCGCAGCGGTTCGCGCCGGTCCACGCCGAGCGTCTTGAGGGACTCGCCCGAGCGGGCCAGCAGGTAGGCGACGAGCGCGACCGGCGCCAGCGCGCTCGCGATGCCGAACAGCTGGAACGTCAGGTCGATCCAGGGCCGTCCGGGCGCGTACGAGCCGACGATCAGCGCCTTCTGGTGCGACAGCGCCTTCGGCCGGGTGAGCGAGGCGATCAGCTGCAGCAGCGCCTGGACTCCGCTCGCGCCCAGAGACACCGCGAAGACGACCCAGATCTCGGCGGTGAGCAGCCGCCGGCTCAGCGGCTCGGCGCGGACGTCGGCGACGGTCACGGGATCCACCGCGGGTCGCGCTTCTCCAGGAACGCCGCGATGCCCTCCCGCGCCTCCTCCGAGGCGAACCGCTCCGCGGACAGTTCCCCCATCCGGGCGAAGTCCTCCTCCACCGACGGGCCCGGGACGGTGCGCGGCACCCGTTTGGCGAACGCGAGGGCCTCCGGCGCGCCGCGCAGCAGCATCCCCGTGTAGTGGGCGACGGTCGCGTCGAGCTCCTCCGGCGGCACGGCGCGGTTGAGCATCCCGATCTCCTGCGCCCGCCGGGCGTCGAAGACCTCCCCGGTCAGGAAGTACTCGGCCGCGGCGCGCGGGTTCATCCGGCGCAGGCAGGTCACCGCGATCATGGCGGGCACGACGCCGAGCCGCACCTCGCTGAAGGCGAACGTCGCGGTGTCGGGCGCGATCGCGATGTCGCAGGCGGTGACCAGCCCGAGCCCGCCGGCCCGCGCGGGCCCGTTGAGCCGCGCGACCACCGGCTTCGGGCTGTCCCAGATGAGCGCCAGCAGCCCCGGGACGTCCGGCGGGGGCTCGCCCGCCGACTGCTCCTTCAGGTCCAAGCCCGCGCAGAACACCGGCCCGGTGCCCGTGAGCACGACGACGCGCACGGCGTCGTCGGCCGTGACGTCGGTGAGCGCCTCGCGCAGCTCGGTCACGAGCCGGCGGGACAGCGCGTTGCGGTTCCGGGGCGAGTCGAGGGTGACGGTCGCGACGCCGCCCTCGGCGGCGAGACGGACGAGCGGTTCCATGGATCACATCCTGGTGCATCGCCGGGCCGGACGCGCCACGGGGTACGCGGGCCGACGCCGGGGTGTGGCCACCGAGGGCGACTTCGGGAATCGACATCCAGAGGAGCCCCGCGCGGCTCTCAACGCGTTTCAGCTCTATGAGCCTTCCGGCCCTTGGGTTCAGGGTCGGTGTGCCCAGAAGAGTGCGTGGCCGCTGTCGCCTTCGGCGATGAAGTCCTGGTCGATGATCTGCAGGCCGGTCTGCCGAAGCCACGAGCGGTAGGTGGCGGCATCGGCCTGGCTCCACCACATGGTGGCGGGGCCACCGAGCCAGTTGTCCTCGGTACCGGTCCAGGCGTCTTGTCCGACGGCCGCCAAAAGCCATCCACCGGGGCGTAGCCATTGGGCGATGCGCCGCAGAATGCCGGGCTGTTGGTCGAGCGGCATATGGATGAGGGAGTAAAGACAGATCGCAGCGTCGAAGGAACTATCCGGAAAACGTAGCTCTGTGGCATCCGCTCGGATGAAGGTGGCCTCAGGGACGAGACGACGGGCGCGTTCGATCTGGACATCGCTGATGTCCACGCCGGTCACACGGTGGCCGGCCGCGGTGAGGAAGCGGGCGACCGGGATCCCGCATCCGCATCCGACGTCGAGCACGTCCGCTTGTGCGGGGAGACGAGTTCGCAGGTCGGCCAGCCAGGCGTCGTACCGTTCTGTCGGATCGTCGTCGCCGCGGTAGTGGTGGGACAGGGCGTTGTAGCCCGCGCGGACCAGGTCACTTCCGCTTCCGGCGTCCATGACGGCAGGCTATGGGCCGACCGGGCCGTCGGCCGAGTGGTTTTCTGACGGTCGGGTCCGAGCAGCATGCGGTGGTCGGCGCCGCGGCCCTGGAGGTCCTCGGCGAGCTCGATGGGATTCTCCAGGGGGCGGCCGAGCCGGTCGGGCTTGGTGACTGCGGTCTGGTCGCCTTCGCGGGCGACGAAGATCCTTGTCGAGTTCGGCGGCCGCACCCATGATGTTTACGTGAACATCCGACAGGACGGCGACGCGCGGCGGATGCCCGCCGGGTTGGTCGCGCTCGCGCTCGGCGGCTTCGGGATCGGCCTGACCGAGTTCGTGATCGCCGGTCTGCTGCCTCAGGTGAGCCGTGACCTGGACGTCTCCGAGGCCGCGGCCGGGTGGCTCATCTCGGGATACGCCCTGAGCGTCGCGATCGGCGCGATCCTGCTGACCGCCGCCACCACCCGCGTCCACCGCAAGGCCGTCCTCGTCGGGCTGGTGGCGTTGTTCGTCATCGGCAACCTGCTGTCCGCCGTCGCGCCCACCTACGCCGTGGCGCTGCTCGGCCGCGTCGTCGCCGCTCTGTGCCACGGCTCCTTCTTCGGCATCGGCTCGCTCGTCGCCCGCCGCATGGTCCCGCCGGAGCGGGCCTCGCGCGCGGTCGCCGTGATGTTCGCCGGGCTGACGGTCGCCAACGTGCTGGGCGTGCCGTTCGGCGCCCTGGTCGGCGAACGCTGGGGCTGGCGCGCCACGTTCTGGGCGATCACCGGGATCGGCGTGCTGGCCGTCGCTGCCATCGCCGTGTGGGTCCCGGCCTGGGCGGGCGCCGTGGACGAGGCCCACCGGCCGGCCGGCCTGCGCCCCCAGCTTCGCTGCTTCCGCTCCTGGCAGGTCTGGCTAACCCTCGCCGCCACCGCCCTCGGCTACGGCGGCATGTTCGGGGCGTTCAGCTACATCGCGTACACCTTCACCGAGGTCACCGGCTTTTCCAGTACCGACGTCGCCTGGCTGCTCGTCGTTTACGGCAGCGGCCTGGTGATCGGCAACGTCGCCGGAGGCCGGGCGGCCGACCGTGACCGCGACCGCACGCTGATCGCGTCCCTGGCGGGACTCGCCGCCACGCTCGCGGCGTTCGGGCTGCTGGCCGACGGGCGGGTCGCGTCGGTGGTCCTGGTCTTCCTGATGGGCGTCTTCGGGTTCGCCGCCGTCCCCGGAATGATCACCCGCGTCACGGACGCCGCCGGCGGCGCGCCGCTCGCCGCCAGCGCCAACGTCTCGGCCTCCAACGTCGGCAACGCCCTGGGCGCCTGGCTCGGCGGCCTCGCGATCAGCGCTGGCCTGGGCTACACAGCGCCGCTGTACGTGGGCTCCGCGGTCGTGGCGGCCGGTCTCGCCGTGATGGTGGTCACCGCGCGCACCGGGCGTGCCGCCCCACCTGCCCCGGCCGGCCCTGACCGGGCGGCCGGTCACCCCTGGCCGGACCAGGAACGCAGGCACAGCACCACCCGGTAGCCGCCTCGGAGCCCCAGCCGCCACCTCGGCGCCCGGGTCGCCGCCTCGGCGTCCGGGGTCAGCTCTCGGCGACGACGGCGAGCACGGCGCCGGTCTCGACCTGGCGGCCGACCTCGGCGTGCAGCGCCGTGACGACCCCGGCGGCCGGGGCGAGGATCTGGTGTTCCATCTTCATCGCCTCGAGCCAGAGCACCGGCTGCCCGCGCTCGACGGCGTCGCCCTCACGGACCGCGACCCGGACCACCGAGCCGGGCATCGGGGCGACCAGCGTGCCCGGCGCGATCTGCTCGGCCGGATCGGGCAGCCGCTCGACCGCGGTGAGGGTCACCGGCCCGAGGACGGAGTCCACGTGCACGCGCCGGTCGTACGACGCCACGGCGAACCGGAGCCGTACGCCGCCGTCGTCGAGCACGACCTCGCCGGGCTCGGCGGACACCAGCGCGATGCCCGGATGGCCCTCGGCGACCAGGCCGTCGCGGGTGAGGCGGTAGGCGACCTCCGCCTCCTCGAAGACGGCGCGCTGCGGCTGGGACGAGACGTTGCGCCAGCCGCTGGGCAGGTCGCGCAGCACCGGGGCCGCCCGGCGGTTCGCGGCGGCCCGCGCGAGGGCGGCGGCGAGCGCCGACAGGCGCACGGCATCCTCGCCCGCGAGCGGCGCGGTCGTGGGATGGCGGTCCAGGAAGCCGGTGTCGGTCGCGCCGGCGAGGAAGGCCTCGTGCCGCAGCGTGGTGACGAGCTGGTCCCGGTTGGTGACTAGGCCGTGGACGCGGGCCCCGGCCAGGGCGGCGGCCAGGCGGCGCACCGCCGCGGCGCGGGTGGGCGCGTAGGCGATGACCTTGGCGAGCATCGGGTCGTAGTGCGTGGAGACGACGCTGCCGGAGACGACACCGGAGTCCAGCCGCAGCCCGTACTCCGAGGGGACGGCGAACTCGGCGTCCACGCCCGGGATCGCGAACGCGTGCAGCGGACCGCTGTGCGGCCGGTACCCCTCGGCGGGGTCCTCGGCGTAGAGCCGCGCCTCGATCGCGTGGCCGCGCGGGCGGGGCGGGTCGCGGAGCACAGCCCCCTCGGCCGCCTCGATCTGCAGCGCCACCAGGTCGACGCCGTACACGCACTCGGTGACCGGGTGCTCGACCTGCAGCCGGGTGTTCACCTCGAGGAAGTAGAACCCGCCGTCGGGGACGAGCATGAACTCCACGGTGCCCGCGCCGGTGTAGCCGATCGCGCGGGCCGCCGCGGCCGCCGCCTCCGACAGGCGCTGCCGCAGCGCGGCGTCGACCGCCGGGGACGGGGCCTCCTCGATCACCTTCTGGTGGCGGCGCTGGATGGAGCACTCCCGCTCCCCCAGCGTCCAGACCGTGCCGTGGGAGTCCGAGAGGATCTGTACCTCGATGTGGCGGGCGCCGGTCAGCAGCGGCTCGCAGAAGACCGTGGGGTCGCCGAACGCCGACGCCGCCTCCCGCTGCGCCGCCTCGACGGCGCCGGGCAGTTCCTCGGCGGTCCGGACGACGCGCATGCCCCGGCCGCCGCCGCCCGCCGACGCCTTGACGAGGACCGGGAAGCCGGTCACCGTCTCGGGGTCCAGCTCCGGGAGGACGGGCACGCCCGCCGCTTTCATCAGCCGCTTGGCCTCGATCTTCGAGCCCATCGCGGCGATCGCCGCCGGGGGCGGGCCGACCCAGGTGAGCCCGGCGGAGAGCACGGCGTCGGCGAACGCGGCGTTCTCCGACAGGAAGCCGTAGCCGGGGTGGATCGCGTCCGCGCCGGAGGCCTTGGCCGCCGCGATGATCGCCTCTTGGTCGAGGTAGGTCTCGGCGGGGGTCGCGCCGGGCAGGCGCACCGCCAGGTCGGCCTCGCCGGCGTGCGGCAGCGACGCGTCGGGGTCGGAGAAGACGGCGACCGTGGTGATGCCGAGATCGCGGCAGGTCCGGAACACCCGGCGGGCGATCTCGCCACGGTTCGCGACGAGCAGTCGTGAGATCATCGCCTACATCCTGAAGACGCCGAAGCCCTGCGCGGGCTCGGCGGCGGGGGCACTGTTGATCGCGGACAGGCAGAGGCCGAGGACGGTGCGGGTGTCGCGCGGGTCGATCACGCCGTCGTCGTACAGCCGCCCGGACAGGAAGAACGGCAGCGACTCGGCCTCGATCTGCTGCTCGACCATGGCGCGCATCTGAGCGTCCGCCTCCTCGTCGTACACCTGGCCGCGCGCCTGGGCGGCCTGCCGCCCGACGATGGACAGCACGCCCGCCAGCTGCGCCGGGCCCATCACCGCCGACTTGGCGCTCGGCCAGGTGAACAGGAAGCGCGGGTCGTACGCCCGGCCGCACATGCCGTAGTTGCCCGCGCCGTACGACGCGCCCATGACCACGGTGAGGTGCGGCACCCGGCTGTTGGACACCGCGTTGATCATCATCGCGCCGTGCTTGATGATGCCGCCCTGCTCGTACTCCGCGCCGACCATGTAGCCGGTGGTGTTCTGCAGGAAGAGCAGCGGCGTGCCGCTCTGGTTCGCCAGCTGGATGAACTGCGCGGCCTTCTGCGCCTCCTCGCCGAACAGCACGCCGCGCGCGTTGGCGAGGATCCCGATCGGGTGGCCGTGCAGCGCCGCCCAGCCGGTGACGAGGCTGTCGCCGTACAGCGGCTTGAACTCGTCGAAGTCGGAGCCGTCGACGATCCGGGCGATCACCTCGCGCGGGTCGAACGGGACCTTCAGGTCTTCCGGGACGACGCCGAGCAGTTCGTCCTCGTCGTACGCGGGCGGGCGCGCGGGCAGCGGCTGACGGCCCTGTTTCCGCCAGTCGAGCCGGGCGACGATGCGGCGGCCGATCCGCAGCGCGTCGTGCTCGTCGGCGGCCATGTAGTCGGCCAGGCCGCTGGTACGGGCGTGCATCTCGGCGCCGCCGAGGCTCTCGTCGTCGGACTCCTCACCGGTGGCCATCTTGACCAGCGGCGGGCCGCCGAGGAAGACCTTGGCGCGGTCCTTGACCATGACGACGTAGTCGCTCATGCCGGGCAGGTACGCGCCGCCCGCGGTGGAGTTGCCGAACACGAGCGCGATCGTCGGGATGCCGGCGGCCGACAGCCGGGTCAGGTCGCGGAACGTCCGGCCGCCCGGGATGAAGATCTCCTTCTGCGTCGGCAGGTCCGCGCCGCCGGACTCGACGAGATTGATCACCGGCAGGCGGTTGCGCAGCGCGATCTCGGAGGCCCGGAACGACTTGCGCATCGTCCACGGGTTGCTGGAGCCGCCGCGTACGGTCGGGTCGCTGGCGGCGATCACGCACTCGACACCCTCGACCACGCCGATGCCGGTGACCACGCTCGCGCCGACCGTGAAGTCGGTCCCCCAGGCGGCCAGCGGCGACAGCTCCAGGAACGGCGAGTCCGGGTCGATCAGCAGCTCGATCCGCTCCCGGGCCAGCAGCTTGCCGCGCTTCCGGTGCCGTTCGACGTACTTCGGGCCACCGCCCGCGACCGCCTTGGCGTGCTCGGCGTCCAGCTCCGCCAGCTTGGCCAGCATCGCCGCCCGCCGGGCGGCATAGGCCGGGCCGGCGGTGTCGAGCGCGCTGGTGAGAACCGTCATCCCATCCCTCCGTCACCGTGCCCCGTTCCCCGTCCGTCGAGTATGGCCAACCGCACCGGCGCAGCGGAAGATCGCCGGGCCGGTGAGTCGAATCTCATTCGGTCAACTGCCGAGCCGGGAACCGCCGGATCTCATTCGGCGGCCTGTTCGGCCGCCTCCGCCTGGATCGCCTTGGCGAACCGGGCGAGGAGGGCACGGAGGGCGTCGCGCTCCTCGGGGCTGAACTCCTCGAAGACGCGGCGCTCGATCGCCGAGGCCCGCGCGTCCGCCTTCTCGAGCGCCGCCCGGCCCTTCTCGGTGAGGCGCGTCTCCAGCACGTTGCGGTGCCAGGGGTGCGGAGTGCGCTCGACGAGGCCGCGCTCCTCGAGGTTCTTCAGGACTCCGGTCATCGCCTGGGGCGTGACCACGCAGGCGCGAGCCAACGCGGCGCCCGACATGCCGGGGTTGCCGGCGAGAACGTACAGCGCGGCGTACTGCGGGACGGTCAGCCCGGCGACCTTGACCGCGGCGTGCTTGGCCGCCATGAGCTCCTGCTCCACCCGCTTGAGGTCCATTCCGAGGCGTTCGTCCAGCGGCATGCCCATGCCCGGATCATACAGACCCGAGCAATCGTTCCGGTCTTGACGAATATCAAGGTCTTGATATCGTTCCCGGCCGTACCCATCCGCACGACATGGAGGTGCGTGTTGACCTTCTTGGACGATCCCCCGGCGTTGCCGGGGTTCATCGCCTCGGCCCGCTCGCGTGCGGTGTCCGCGGGCGTGGACGCCAGTGAGTACGACGCCGTCACGGCCGGGCTGACCGCCCTGCGCGACTGGCCGGCGGCGTTTCGCCGGACCGGCCGCGAGCACCTGGAGGCGGGTGAGCGGGCCGAGAGCGAGGGTCGGCTCGTCTCCGCGGGCGAGGCCTACCGGGACGCCGCGCTGTGGTTCCACTTCGCCACGACGATCCCCCACCCCGACCGGAACGGCCACGGCGAGTCCGCCGACGCGATGCGCCGGGCGCTCACCCTTCTGGACCCCACCTGGGAGCGGGTCGACGCCGGAGAGGTCGTCGGGACCCTGCGCCGGCCGGCCGGCGTCCGGAGGCCGCCGCTCGTCGTGGTGATCCCGGGGATGGACTCCGGCAAGGAGGAGTTCGTCTCGATCGCCGACGCGCTGCTGCGGCGGGGCCTGGCGACGCTGGCCATCGACGGCCCCGGCCAGGGCGAGCTCGCTCCCGGGACCGCGCCACGACCCGACTACGACAAGGTCACCTCCGCCGCGATCGACGCCATCGCCGACCGGGACGACCTGGACACCGGGCGGATCGGCGCGATCGCCCTCAGCCTCGGCGGCTTCTACGGGGCCCTGTCGCTGGCCGCCGAGCCGCGCCTCCGGAGCGGGGTACTGGTCAGCGGACCGACGCGGCTCGACTGGGACACGCTCCCGCCGTTCGTCACCGAGACGCTGACGCTGCGCGCCGGCGACGCGGACGCCGCCCGGGAGTTCGCCCGCCGCATCGACGCGACCGGCGTGCCGGAGCGCATCGAGCAGCCGCTCCTGGTCGTCGACGGCGGCCGGGACGTCATCCCGGGCGCGACCAATGGCGAGGACCTCGCCCGGCACGCGCCGCGCGGGGAGTACCTCCTGATCCCCGAGGGCGACCACCTGGTGGCCAACGCCCGATGGACATGGCTCGGCCTCGCGGCCGACCGGCTCGCCCGACACCTGACCGGGAGCGATCAATGACTCACGCCCCACGCACGGACATTCCAGAGACCCATCGGGACCTCCTCGAGCGCCCGCTGTTCGGCCATCTGGCCACGACCGGCCCCGGCGGGCGCCCGCAGGTCACCCCGGTGTGGCTGCTCTGGGACGGCGAGCACCTGCGCTTCACCACGACGACCGACCGCCAGAAGTGCCGCAACGTCCAGCGTGAGCCGGCCGTCGCGATCTCCGTCAACGATCCCGACCAGCCGTACCGCTATCTGGAGGTTCGCGGCATCGTCGAGAACGTCGAGCCCGACCCCGAAGGCGCGTTCTTCGACGTCCTCGCCCGCCGCTACGGGCTCTCCTACGAGCCGCCGCTGCCCGACGCGGACCGGCGGGTCGTCCTGGTGATGCGCCCGGCGCACGTTACGTTCCAGTAGGCGCGTCAACTTCGGTTGACAATCAGGCTGTTGTCAACCTATGTTGACGGCATGAGCGATGGAGTCCAGCTCGCCCAGGAGGCGAGCAGCCGCGACCCGGCGATCGGGTTGCGAGCGGTACGCGCGCTGCGCGAACTCGCCGAGCGCCTGGAGGCGCTGCAGGTCGAGAACGCGCGTGACCAGGGATGGTCCTGGCAGGAGATCGCCGTCTGCCTCGGCGTCAGCCGGCAGGCGGTCCACAAGAAGCACGGCGGCGGCCGACGGATCCTCGGAAAGGAGCGGTAGCGATGTTCGAACGGTTCGCCGACGACGCTCGGCAGGCGGTGCGTCTGTCCCAGGAGGAGGCGCGGCGCCTGCGTCATCCGTTCATCGGCACCGAGCACCTGCTGCTGGCCCTCCTCGACGAGGGCCACGGCCCGGCGGCGCAGGCGCTCATCGACCACGGCGTCACCCAGAAGGACCTGCACGGACGAATCGCCCGGCTCACCACGCCGGCGGACGACGCCCTCGACCCGGACGCGCTCGCCATGATCGGCATCGACCTGGACCAGGTGCGCCAGGCGACCGAGGCGAGCTTCGGCCCGGGGGCGCTCGAACCGAAGGCGCGCCGGGCGATGCCGAAAGGGCACATCCCATTCACCAGACGCGCCAAGAAGGTGCTGGAGCTCTCGCTGCGCGAGTCCCTCAACCTCGGGCACAACTACATCGGCGGCGGGCACATGCTGCTCGGCCTGATCCGGGAGGGCCAGGGGCTCGCCGCCCGTGTCCTCACGGACTCCGGCGTCGACCTGGCCACCCTCCGTGTCGACGTCACCCGGCGCATCCCGCCCAAGGCGGCCTGAGCCCGAAGAAGATCAACCATAGGCCCGACGGGGGTGGCCGTTCCACGCCGTCGAGTGCGGGCTCATCGCCATCTCCCTCCCGGGAGAAGGGCGATGAGCCCTCCGCTCGCCCCCTGTGGACGGCGGCCGGACGGGTCAGAGCGGAGATCGCGCGGCAGGACCGGACGGCTCAAGGGCCGGAAGAGCCGGGTGCGTCGGCATGCCGCGCCCCCGCCCAGGTGTCGCGGGCGCGGCGCAGGCGGGTCAGCACTTGCTCGCGCGACCGATCACAGGCCCGCGCCGCCCTGGCGAGGTGATCAGGGTCGTCATGCCCCTGCACCAGCAGGGCGAAGGACCACAGTCCGGTCTCCAGCAGACTCGCCGCCTGTTCGATGTCGGCGACGACCGCGGCACGGGCAGCGGCGGCATCGGTCGCGGTCTTCGCCTCGCGCCGCAGGGCGCGGAAGGCGACCGCCCACAGGCCGGTGATGGCGGTGGCGGCGATCTGCGGTGCCGGGTCGAGGGGGTCCACGCCGGCCCGCCGGGCCATCGCCTCGGCGGCGACCTCAGCGAGGCGGTCCATCATGTCACGCTGGGCAGCCCGCAGCGACGGCGACGACTCGATGACCTCGGCCAAACGCAGCACCTGCCGGAAGTCGCCGCCCGCGGTCCCCGAGCGATCGAAGAAGGCGCCGATCTCAGCGATGAACGCCTGTTTCACGGCCTCGATCGGCGAGGCGATGAGCGTGGCCGGGCCCAACGCCTCACGCAGCATGTCGGAGAGGTGGGCCTCACGGTCCAGCAGCAGGGATTCCTTGGTCGGGAAGTAGTTGTAGACGGTCTTCTCCGACACCCCGCAGGCGGCCGCCACGTCGACGACCCGTACCGCGTCGAACCCCCGCTCGAAGAACAGGGCCGTCGCGGTGTCGGAGATCTGCTGCCGGGTCTGGCGCTTCTTACGCTCCCGCAGCCCTTCCGCCACCCCAGCTCCTCCTCGTCTTCCACGTCACCGGTACGCGGCCGGAACCACGGTAACAGAAATACCGCCACTATATTTTTACAGCCACTAAATGATTACTGGTACTGTACGTTCTGTTCGGGGTCACCGCCCTCGCGGCCCGAGCTTTCACACGGAAGAAAGGGCGTCATGAGCCGTCTCATCGTCTTCGGTGCCGCCGGACGCACCGGCGAGGTCATCGTCCGCGAAGCGCTGCACGCCGGCCACGCCGTCACCGCGGCCGTACGCGACCCTGGCCGTTTCAGCCCTGACTTCGGAGTGGAGGCCGCGAGACGCCTTTCGGTGGCCCGGGCGGACGTACGCGATCCGGCCGAGGTCCGTGCCGCTCTGGCCGGACACGACGTCGTCGTCTCCGCGATCGGGCCGGCCGGCCGCAGTGCGCACGGCCTGTACTCCGGCACCGCCCGATCGCTCGTCGCCGCGATGACGGCGACGGGCGTGCGCCGTCTGCTCACCATCTCCTCCGCCGGAGTCCGCGACGACGATCCGGGCTTCCCGCTGTGGTACCGCGCCGTCGCTCACACGCTGCTCAAGGAGCTCTACGGCGACATGCGCCGGATGGAGACGATCATCCGCGAAAGTCCTCTGGACTGGACGTTCGTACGTCCCACCCGGCTGACGGACACTCCCGCCACCGGGGAGTACCGCGTCGGCGAGGGCATCACCCCGCCGCGAGGCCGGATGATCGCCCGCACCGACCTCGCCCGCTTCATCGTCCGCGAGCTGGAAGAAGGCCGCTGGTCACGGAAGGCGCCCACCCTCGCCCGATGAGTCACGGCCGTGGATCCGCCGATGAGCCACCCGGGTGAGGGCGCCGCCCGCAGGCGCGTCCGTGGCTCCTCAGCCGAGGTCGAGGGGCTCGGCCCGGCGCGGCATCAGGGCCACCGCCGCCACCCCGATGACCGCCAGCACGACGAGGGTGAGAAAGACGTTGTGGGCCGCCTGGGAGAGCGAGGTCCGGACGAACGCCGCGGTCGCCGCGTCCCGCGCGCCGCCCCGGCCGGCCGACACCAGGCTGGCGGCGTCGACGTTCTTGCCCAGCCGGCCGGCGAGCGCGGCCGGAGGGTGGGCGAACCGGCTCGCGAGGGTCCCGTTGGCGATGGCGCCGAACACCGCCGCGCCGACCGCGCTGCCGAGCGACCGGCCGAACATGTTGGTCCCCGTGACGACGCCGCGGCGCTCCCACCCGACGACGGACTGCACGGCGACCAGGGTCGGACTCGCGGTGAAGCCCATGCCGATGCCGATCACGAAGCACGCGCCGGCGACCTCCCAGACCTTCGCGTCCGCGCCGAGCGGGAGGCACAGGAGCGTCCCGGCCACCGCCACGACGCTGCCGATCAGCGCGGTGTCGCGGAATCCGATGCGCAGGTAGACGCGCCCGGCCTGCGAGGCGGAGATCGGCCAGCCCACCGTGAGCGCGGCGAGCGCGAACCCGGCCACCAGCGCGCTGGTGCCCAGCACTCCCTCGGCGTACGTCGGCACGTACGAGCTGAGCCCGATCAGCACCGCGCCGACGACGACGGCCGTGAGATTCCCGCCGGTCAGGATGCGGTGGCGGAAGACCCACAGCGGCAGGATCGGCTCCGCCGCCCGCCGTTCCAGCAGGCAGAAGACCACGAGGGCGACCGCGCCGATCGCGAAGATCAGAAGGCTCGGCGCCGACGCCCAGCCCCACGCCACCCCGCCTTCGAGCAGGCCGAGGATGATCAGGGAGCAGCCGGCCGTGAGCAGGACGGCACCGTGGTAGTCGATGCGGTGCGAGCGCCGCTCGACGACCTCGTTGAACCGCCGCGCGAGCATGAGAGCGGCCAGCGCGCCCAGCGGGAGGTTGACGAAGAAGATCCAGCGCCACGACAGGTAGTCGGAGAACACGCCGCCGAGCGTCGGGCCGACGACCGAGGCCACACCCCAGACGCTGGCGATGTACCCCTGCACCCGGGCGCGTTCCTCGACGGTGTACATGTCGCCGACCATGGTCATGCTCATCGGCTGGACGGCGCCCGCGCCGACGCCCTGGACGGCGCGGAAGATGATGAGGCTGAGCATGCTCCAAGCGGCACCGCACAGCACGGAGCCGAGGAGGAACGCTCCAATCCCGAAGAACATGATCGGCTTGCGGCCGAAGACGTCGGCCAGTTTCCCGTACAGCGGCACGGTGACCGCCTGGGTCAGCAGGTAGATCGAGAACAGCCAGGGGAACTGCGTGAAGCCGCCGAGGTCGTGGACCACGGACGGCACCGCGGTCGCGATGATCGTGCTGTCCAGGGCGACGAGCCCGGTGCAGAGCATGAGCGCGGCGAGCACCGGCCCCCGCTCTGATCGCAGGCCCACTCCCTCTGCCGTCGACGGGGCCCTTGTCGTCGTCACGTGGTGTCCCTTTCTCCCGGCAGCGCGAGACCGGCCCTCCCGAGGGGAGCGACCGGCCGTTAGCTCGCACAACCATTTCACTCCAGGTCGCATTCCACCTCAACCCGGCGCGTTCCGCTTAACGGACCATGAGCGACGAATCCGCCTCCGCCGCGAGCGACGGTCGGCCGAGCCCGTCCGGAGCGATGGAGACCTCGCCGCCCGTACGCCCCACGCGGCGCGCGCACCCCCCGGCCGGACCGCCGGTGAAACTTTCACGGCGGTCGCCCGCCGCCTGCCCGGCCTCCGCCACACGTCCCCCCTGGTGACCCGATGCTCCGGATGCACGCGTGACCACCGGGCCGATCGACGCGCGCCACTCCGCGCACCCGCCGTTGACGGTTCGGTAACAACGGCGCGACCCTGGCCGTCAGGAAAAGCTTTTCCGACGCTCCCACCGCACCACCCACCCTGGAGGAGGTTCACCGTGGGGAACACGCAAGGCACGGCTCAGGGCCGGCGGCTTCCGCTGCGCCCCTGGAGCGTGGTCGCGGCTGTCGGACTCGCACTCGGAGCCGGTGCGCTGACCGGTACGGGTGCGACCGCGAGGACGGGCACCGCCGTACCGGCCGCCGCCGCGGCGTACGAGTCCAGCCCCGTCGGGTTCGCGAGCCTGAACGGCGGCACGACCGGCGGCGCCGGCGGCACGACGGTGACCGTGACCAGCGCGTCGCAGCTGACCGACTACGCCTCGCGCAGCGGCTCCTTCGTCATCAAGGTCAACGGCTCGATCTCGCTGTCGTCGATGACGAAGGTCACTTCGAACAAGACGATCATCGGCGTCGGCGCCGCCGGGAAGATCACGGGGTACGGGCTCAACGTCGCCAACGCCAAGAACGTGATCATCCGGAATCTGACGTTCACCGGCTCGGCCGACGACGCCATCAACGTGCAGTACTCCACGAACGTGTGGATCGACCACAACGACCTGTCGAACGCCTACGACGGCCTGACCGACATCAAGCGGGCGTCCGACTACGTCACGGTGTCGTGGAACCGCTACCACAATCACGACAAGACCGCCCTGCTCGGCCACTCCGACGACAACGGGTCCGAGGACCTCGGCCACCTGCGGGTGACCTACGTGCACAACTGGTTCGACGGGACGACCCAACGGCACCCGCGGGTCCGCTTCGGCAACCCGGTGCACGTCTTCAACAACTACTACGGCGCCGTCACCAGCTACGGTGTCGCCTCCACCTGCAACGCGGGCGTGTTCGTCGAGAAGAACTACTTCGACAACGTCTCCCACCCGACGGTCATCCAGACCGGTGACTCGCCGGACGGCAACCTGAAGGCGGACGGCAACTACCTCGTGGGCTCGGGTACCGTCACCACCCGCAACGCCTCCAGCGTCGCGAGCATCCCCTACTCCTACTCCGCCGAATCCGCCTCGTCGGTGAAGTCCAGCGTGACCGCGGGCGCGGGCGTCGGCAAGGTCTCCTGACCGGACGCCCGGGACGACGGCCGTGGCGGGGATGCCCGCCACGGCCGTCGCCCGTCAGGCGTTCAGGAAGCCGTTCAGCGCCGTCGTGGGACGCCGGGTGGCCGGGTCCCAGGCCCCCATCCCGTAGGAATTGAACGGGGAGTACACCTCCGGCTCCCAGTAGAACAGCCCCAGCCCGCCGAACTTCTTCAGGCCGGTGATGAACGTCTGCAGGTCGGTGCGGGTCCGGTCCGCCCGGTCGTAGCGCCCGCCGAACTCCACCTGCATCACCGGCTTCCCGTACTTCGACTGGATCGCCGTCATGTTGGACAGGACGCCCGGGATGTTCGACCCACTGGCGTAGGACGACAGTCCGGTGACGTCCCACTTGCCGCCGTTGCCGCGGTAGGCGTCGAGGAACGCGTAGACGCCGTCGAGGTTCTGCGGCTGGGCGAGGTGGACGAGCACCGGCGTGCTGGGGAACACCTCCTTCACCATGTCGTACGCGGCGTTGAGCAGGCCGGTCATCTGCGCCGGCTTGCTGAGACTGCCGACCGGATGGCAGATGCCGCCGTTGGTCTCGTTGCCGATCTGCACCCAGCCGGGCGTGACGCCGCCTGCCTTGATGACGTTCATCGCGTGGAAGACGTAGTCGTACATCGCCTGCAGCATCTGGCTGTACGACATGTTCGCCCAGGCGGCCGGCGGGTTCTGCACGCCGGCCGAGTTCCACATGTCGCCGAAGTGCAGGTCGATGTCGACCGGCAGGCCCGCGTCCTTGCAGCGCTTGGCCATGGCCGCGGTCTCGTCGATCGAGCAGTGGCCGTTGCTGGGGTCGTTGGAGGGGTTCACCCAGGTCCGCAGCCGGATCGCGTTGATCCCGTACCCCTTCAGGATCGTGAGCAGGTCGCGTTCGACGCCGCCGCTGTCGAAGAACGTGTAGCCGTTCGCCTCCATCTGCGGCAGCCAGCTGACGTCGGCGCCCTTGACGAACGTCGCCGCCGACGCGGGCGTGGCCGGGAGCAGGGATGGCAGTGCCAGCGCCGCCGCGCCGGCCCCGGCCGCCTTGAGCACGGCCCTTCTGCCGATGTGGTCCATGGCGACTCTCCCGTCAGGGGGTGTAGATGTTCGGCCGGGCGGGCTCGGCCATGCCGTCGCCGATGAAGAAGCTCGGGTGCGGCGGCTGGTTGTAGGCGGTGTTCTGCCAGGCGATGGCCGTGCGGTACTGCGTGTCGTGCATCAGCGTGACGATGCGCCGGTCGGTGACCGCCGTCGTCGTGTAGATCCGCAGGGCCGTGCTGTCGGACGTCCGCCAGATGACCTCCTCGCGCCAGTCGCCGAGGATGTCGCCGGACAGTGCCGGGGTGGACTTCGTGCTGTTGTTGGACGCGACGCCGGAGCCGGTCAGCAGGCGCGTGTCGGAACTCGTGCCGTACTCGTCGATGTGCGTGCCGTCGAGCAGTTCCCGTACGGGGTCGGCGTCCCACCAGATGAGGAAGTTGATCGACGACGGCTTGCGGCCGACGACGTTGCCGTGGGTGTCGCGCAGACCGTCGGCGTGGGACGACCAGGACTCGGCGCCGGGGCTGCCCGCCCAGATGTCGCCGGAGACGCCACGGCCGTTGTCGCCGTTCGGGTCGGTCTTCCAGATGATCTGGCCGGTACGCGCGTCGGCGAACCAGGAGCTCGGCTTGGAAGAGTCCTCATCGACCTTGAACTCCTCCAGACCGGGACGGCTCGGATCGAGGTCGCCGACGTGCATCGCGTCGCCGTGGCCGTTCTTGGTGGTCCACAGGCCGGCGCCGTTGTCGTCGACGCACATCGCGCCGTAGACGATCTCGTCCTTGCCGTCGCCGTCCACGTCGGCGACGGACAGCTGGTGGTCGCCCTGGCCGTCGTAGCCCTTGCCGGAGTTGGTGGAGCTGTTGGTGTCGAAGGTCCAGCGGCGGGTGAACGCCCCGTTCCGCCAGTCCCAGGCGCTGATCACCGTACGGGTGTAGTAGCCGCGCGCCTCGATCAGGCTCGGCCGCTGCCCGTCGACGTACGCGGTGCCGGCCAGGAAGCGGTCGACCCGGTTGCCGTAGCTGTCGCCCCAACTGGAGACGGTGCCGCGCGCGGGGACGTAGTCGACGGTCTGCATCGCCGCGCCGGTCTGCCCGTTGAACATCGTGAGGTACTCCGGGCCGGACAGGATGTACCCGCTGGAGTTGCGGTAGTCGGCGGAGGCGTCGCCGATGACCTTTCCGGTGCCGTCCTTGGTGCCGTCGGCGGTCTTCATGGCGACCTCGGCCTTGCCGTCGCCGTCGTAGTCGTACACCTGGAACTGCGTGTAGTGCGCGCCGGCCCGGATGTTGCGGCCGAGGTCGATCCGCCACAGCCGGGTGCCGTTCAGCCGGTACGCGTCCACGTAGACGTCGCCGGTGTAGCCGGACTGGGAGTTGTCCTTCGAGTTGGACGGATCCCACTTGAGAATGATCTCGTACTGCCCGTCGCCGTCGAGGTCGCCGACGCTCGCGTCGTTGGCGCTGTAGGTGTAGGAGACGCCGTCGGGCGTCGTGCCTCCGGCGGGCGGCTGGATCGGCACGTCGAGATAGCCGTCGCCGAACCGCAGCGACGACTCCGATGGCGACTGCTCAGCACCGTTCACCACGGGCCGTACCGTGTACGTGGCCGCGGCGTCCGCGCCGGCGTCGTAGTAGTTCGTGGAGTTCGTGATCGGGCCTGCGTTCACCTTGGCCGAGCCGCGGTAGAGGTTGAACGCGACGCCCGAAGGGTCGGTGCCGAGCAGCCGCCAGCTGACGAAGTTGCCGCTGCCGGACCGTACGCTGACCAGTCCGCGGTTCAGCTTCTCCACCTGGCGCGCGGTCGCCGCCAGCGCGTCATGCCGGGGCAGCTGCACGCCGCCCGCGATCACCGTCCCGGCGGCGAGGGCGATCGCGACCGCTCCGGCCCGCCGTCCTGGGCGTTGTCGCGTACTTCGTGGACGTCCCATCCGGGTACTCCCCTTCCGACCGACGAGGAAAGCGTTTTCCGGGCAATCGACGAAGCTAACCCCCTTGGTCAGGTGGGACCAAGGCGCTTTCACCGCCTTTCACAGCGGCGGAATGCCCAGCCGGCGTGGCGGCGTAGTGTGAGGTATGGCCGCCGGAATACGGAAGACCGGAAAGCTGCCATGTGGCCTGACCAGCTTCGTGGGCCGTCCGCGCGAGATGGCAGAGGTCATTGGGAGGCTGTCCGCCACTCGCCTGGTGACGTTGACCGGGCCTGGTGGTGTGGGGAAGACCCGGTTGGCCCTCCAGATCGCGGACGGGAGGCGGAGGGCGTTCGCGGACGGCACGTGGCTTATCGATCTTGCGCCGCTCCAGGACGGTGGCCTGCTGGCGCGATCGGTCGCGGCGGCTCTTGGGCTGCGGGAGGATTCGACACGGTCTCCGACGGCCATGCTGGAGGAGCATCTCGAAGACAAGCATCTCTGTCTGGTGCTAGATAATTGCGAGCATCTACTTCGCGACTGCGCCATCCTGGCCAAGAAGTTGCTTACGGCGGCTCCGCGGCTGCGGATTCTCGCGACCAGTCGGCAGATTCTCAACATCGAGGGCGAGTTCGTCTTCCAGGTGCCGCCCTTGTCAGTACCTGAGGCGAACCACGGCCTTACGGTAGGGCGAGCCCGCAAATATGAAGCGGTTCAACTTTTTGTTGAGCGAGCGGCGACTGCTGCGCCGTCTTTTGCGCTTACGTCCGATAACTGCACTACAGTGGCTCGCCTGTGCCAACAGCTCGACGGTATTCCATTGGCGATCGAACTGGCCGCAGTGCAATTGCGGTCGCTGTCCGTCGAGCAGATCCTCACGCGGCTGGAGGATCGCTTTCAGCTACTGGCCAGCAAGCGCCGTGCCGCGCTGCCGCGACACCAGACCTTGCGAGCCGCCATCGACTGGAGCCA
Organism: Actinoallomurus vinaceus; assembly: GCF_039542055.1. Classification (NCBI taxonomy): domain Bacteria; kingdom Bacillati; phylum Actinomycetota; class Actinomycetes; order Streptosporangiales; family Thermomonosporaceae; genus Actinoallomurus; species Actinoallomurus vinaceus. Next base: position 156,884 of record NZ_BAABHK010000015.1, on the reverse strand, counting down.
TGAGCAGTGCTCGCAAGAAGAGCAGGTCTTGTGGGCTCGGCTGTCGGTGTTCTCCGGATCGTGCGACCTCGAGGCAGTTCAGGAAGTATGCACCGGCGGCGAGATCGCCGAGGAGGACATGCTTGACCTGCTTGCCAAGCTGCTGGACAAGTCGATCCTCACACGAGAAGAGTCCGCCGGCGTAGTGCGATACCGGATGCTGGAGACAATCCGCCAATATGGGCATATGCGCTTGATGGAAGCCGGGCAGATAGAGGCCACGCGCCGATCATTCCGCGATTACTATATAAGAAAAAGCCGACACTTGGAGCGCGAATGGCTCGGTCGACACCAGAAGGAATGGATCGAATGGGTCGAGCCGGAGTGGGATAACCTACGGGTCGTGTTGCACTCTTGCATGAGTGATCCCGATGGGGCGCATGCCGGAATAGAAATCATCACCGCACTGTGGGAGTGCTGGACGTTCTTCGGACGCATCGGTGAAGGTCGAGACTGGCTTGACCAGGCTCTCAAGAAAGAGAATCGACGCGATACCACAAGAGTCAAGGCATTGGCGGTGAACGCCCATCTCGCCGTCATGCAGGGCGATATGCCGGCCGCACGGCGAGCTCTCAATGAAGGCTACGCCGTCGCGCGCCGACTCGATGACATTGATGCGCTCGCACATCTTTGGCTCGCCCAAGGCGTGGCCGCCGTCACCCGGGGCGACCCACAAGAGGGGATCCCACTACTAGAAAAGGTCCTGGACACTTATCGCGACGACACTGGCACGCACTCCAGAAACGCCTTGCTGATCACCTTCATGTGCATGTTCTTCTTGGCATTGGCCGACATATTCACGGGCGATCGTCGCACCTCCTCTTACGGCGCCAGATGTCAGGAGCTGGCCGAGAGCGTCGGCGCCGAATGGTCGACGACCTGGGGAATGTGGATCAGCGGTCTCGAACAATGGCGGAACGGAGACATGCCGAGCGGCACCGCGATGCTCCAAGAAAGCCTTCGCCGTCAACGAGCACTCGATGATCGATGGGGGTCGACGTGGAATATCGAGGTACTCGCCTGGACGGCAGCGTCCTCCGGACAGCACGAACGCGCAGTTCGCCTTCTCGGGATCGCGCAGAGCCTTCGAAAGACGAGTGGCGTATCCCTTTTGGAAATGCTGCCGTTCGCCCGCGCGAATGAGCAGTGCGAGGCGCAACTGCGGCACGCGCTCGGGAACGAAGATTTCGCAGCGAACTTCCGATACGGCATGGAATTGGACTTCGATTGCGCTTTCGCTTACGCGGTCGGCGAGGATGTGGTAGCGACAGCCTCGGTCGCGGCATCGGCGGATGCCTCGCCTCCGATTCCGCTGACAGCCAGGGAGTGGCAGGTTGCCAGGTTGGTCAGCAATGGCATGAGCAACAAAGAGATCGCCGACGTTCTCGTCATCGCTCAACGGACCGCCGAAGCTCACGTGGAACACATCTTGACGAAACTCGCCTTGACCTCTCGCGTGGGTATCGTGGCATGGGTAGCGGACCAGGAGCCGGGTCCCCGCTGAGGGCTGTCCAATGGATCGTGACCGATCTGCAGGCACGAGCCGACGCTGAGGGCCTGATCACCTGGGATGTCTCAGTCGACTCCACCGTGGCCCGCGCACACCAGCACGCCGCCGGTGCGCGTAAAAAGGGGAGGGGCAGAAGGAACCGCCGGGCGGGTGCGCCGCGGGCCAGACGATCATGGGCTCGGGCGGTCCAGGGGTGGGCTGACCACCAAGCTGCACCTGGCCGTCGATCACGGACAAAAGCCGCTGTCGCTGGCGATCACCGCCGGGCAGCGAGGCGACTCCCCGCAGTTCCGGCCGGTGCTGGAGGGCATCCGGGTGCCCCGCCCGGGTGGGGGCCGCCCGCGTACCCGTCCGGACCGGGTCCGGGCCGACAAGGCCTACTCCTCCCGCGCCAATCGCGGTTACCTGCGGCGACGCGGTATCAAGTGCACCATCCCAGAGAAGAAGGACCAGGCCGCCCACCGACGCAAGCGCGGCTCCCGTGGTGGCCGGCCGCCCAAATTCGGTGTCACTGATTACCGCGGCCGGCACGCAGTGGAGTGTGCGATCAACCGGCTCAAACGTAACCGGGGGATAGCGAACAGGTACGACAAGCTTGCCGTTCGCTACGACGCCACTGTGTACATCGCCTGCATCAACGAGTGGCTGTGACCAACTGTTGTGGAGGTGGGTGGGGCGAGGTGACTCACTAAAACCTAGGCAAGGCACCGGAATAGGTAGTAGACCACCGCATGCCACCGGACAGGTGCTCCAGGTATTGGGCTCCGCTCACCTCGACGGTGAACTCTGCGTATGGACGTGCCTCCAGGGGACGGTCACGGAGCAGCCCGTCAAGCTCGTCCTCGAACAGATCCGAGATGTCGACTCCGGTTGGCACGTTGTGCTGCTCGCCCAGCTCGTTGGAGATGATGATCTCCTGGGCCCTCTTTCTGAACTCGGTGGGCTTGGGCTTGAGCATGATGTAGTGGGTATCTCCGTCGAAGCCTTGCCCGCCGTAGGGATGGAGATCGTCCTTGTAGACCTCTGACGCTCTGACTTGAGGTGTACGGACCTTCTTGGAGCCATCCTCCAACAGGTAGCCGCCTGCGTCGACGCGTACCTTTTTGCCGCTGAAGAAATCGTAGAGTTCCTCGAACTCGTCCTTCGCTGAAGATTCGGTGGCTCTCTCCTTGCCTTCGTCACGCGAGAAGGGGGCCAGCTCGAAGGAGAAGCCTTCGTTCATGCACCACCAGGCATCCATGATCACCTGCATCGGGAACTCGGGTCCCCGCGGAAAGAAGCACGCATCGGGGTTGATGATGTGCACTCTTCCCCGGAGAGTCCGGTCATCGCGGGCGTCGATCGAAACCGTGAAGAGGTCGGTCATGGTGGAGGCATTCCGTTCTTCTCGCAGTGACGGGATCAAGCAACTCCGCCATGTCGGCGACGGAGCCTATGGGGGAAGAAGATAGCGATCATGCGTGACAGCCCGAGGGGCAAGTCCTGAAGTGACATCAAGGGAGCGGATCGACCAGGCATGACCAGGTGCATGTTCACCGTGGCGAACGGTCAGCCTCTTGAGTATCTGATCCTTGTGAAACAGGCCCTAGCTTGATCTTTAACCCGTCCGGCGTGGTCGTGGGGTCGTGGATTTTCTCGTTCGTCGCTGTCTGGTGTCGGTCTTGGCGATGATGTGCACGTCGTGGCGTGGGGTCGGGTGGATGTTGGGGCGGCCTGCCGGTCGTCCTGGGCCGGGCCGGGAGGGTTTGGGTGCGCTGGCCGGGCAGGGCAGTTGTGGGCGCAGGTGCCGAAACCCGCGGCGGACTCGGGCGGGGGTGAGGCGGTCTTGTGGTGCCGGTTGTTCCCATGGGCGGCGTGGGTCGGCGGCCAGCGGGCGGGCCAGGCGGAGCTGGGTGTAGGCGGCCAGCATGATCCAGGTCCACCGGTCGGCGGCCTGCGGGGTGCGGATCTTCGGGCAGATCCATCCGAGGGTTTGTTTGAGCAGGCGGAAGGTGTGTTCGATGTCGAAGCGGCGCAAGAACGCCTGCCACAGATGGTCGACCTCAGCGGGGGTGGCGTCGGTGCCGGACCACCACAGCCACACCGGCTTGGGGATCGCGCCGCTGGGCAGGCGGGTGATGTCCAGCCGGATGACCGGCCCGTCGATGACGGGCAAGGTGCCGGCCTGAGCGACCCACGCCGAGCGATGTGTCAACCGGGGGTGCAGCCGGTCCCAGGACCGGACGGTGGCCTTGCCGTAAAGACGGGTGTCGCTGGTGGTGGTGACGTCCGGGGTGCCCCAGGTGGTGGTATCACCGAAGACGAACTCACCGCCGTGCCGGGGCGGCCGGCCCAAGGTTCCCGGCACCCACGACGGGGCCGCGCGTCGCAGGACACGGTCCGAGCGCATCCGGGCCAGCACCTGAACAGGCAGATCAGCCAGGAGGTAGGCCAGGCGGGGCCCGTCGTAACCAGCGTCGGCCACCACCCAGATGTCAGGGTCACCCGGATGCCACTGCCCTGCCGCGATCAGCCGGGTGATGGTCTGGCGGAGCTGGGCGGCCGTGGCCGTGGCGGCGTCCTCGCCCGGTGTGAGACGCCGCGCGTCCAGCGGCGCGGTCCAGGAGGTGCGGCCAGCCTCCAGCGCGCAGATCACCGAGTACGGCCATCCGGGGATCATCAGGTGCTGGTCTTTGCCTCGCCCGTAGGTGTGACACAAGATCCGCTCGGGTGAGGTGTGGGCTTCGGGGCGCAGCCAGCAGGTGATGTCCACGGCCAGCACCAGCCGGCCATCAGCGGCCCGCGGCAACGCCACCGCCGCAAGCGCCCCGCCCAGCCGCGCGATGTCCACCTCGCCGCGGGCCAGCGCCGCATACAGCGATCCGTGACCGCGGCGGTGCTCACCGACCAGCGACAACTCCACCAGCGAATGGACCGGGCCGTCCGCGCACAACACCGCGTCCGTCAGCTCGAACAACGCATCCGCCCGCCCGGTCAGGCACCGGTAGAACTCCTGCCGGAACGCCGACAGCCCCCTGAGCGCACCGGCAACCCCGGCATCGTGCACACTGATCAATTGAAGCCCTTGGTCGTGATCTTCCGTCTGTCGCAAGAAGGAATGATCAACCAAGGCTTCATCCATGATCAACCGGGGTCGCGCCACCGACGCCGCAGGTTAAAGATCAAGCTAGAGCAGAACGACGCAGCCGCGCGACCGCAGCCGTTCGACGCAGCCGGGGATCGCATCGAGCTTGGTCCAGCGCAGATCGAGCTTCTCCAGCCGGGGAAGGTCACCGAGTCCGTCCGGCAACTCCCGCAGCCGGGTGGCCCGCAGGTCCAGATGCGTGAGCCGCGTCAGCCGTACGATCGCCTCGGGCAGCCGGGTCAGCGGGTTGCTCCGCAGGTCGAGGAGGCGCAACTCGACCGATCCGCCGATCGACTCGGGCAGCTCGGTGATCCGGTTATCGCGCAGGTGCAGCTCCCGCAGCCGTACGAGCCGCCCGATCGAGCCCGGCAGCCTGGTCAGCCGGTTGTCCTGGAGCCGCAGCTCGTGCAGCGCGGCCATCCGGCCGATCGCGTCCGGAAGCGTGGTGAGCCGGTTCCCGGCGAGGTTGAGGTAGCCGAGCCGGTCGAGCCGCCCCAGCGAGGCGGGCACGGACGTGAGCCCGTTGTCGCCGAGGTAGAGGTAGTCGGTGAGCCCGGCCAGGTCGCCGATGCTCTCCGGGATGCGGCGGAGCCGGTTGTGCGCGAGGTCGAGCATCCGCAGCGCGGTGAGCCGCCCGATGGCCTCGGGGATCTCGGTGAGGGCGTTCTCGGCGAGGTTGAGCGAACGCAGCCCGGTGAGCCGCCACAGCGTTCCGGGAACGGAGGACAGCAGGTTGCCGCCGACGCTCAGGTGGCGCAGGGACGTCGTGTCGCCGAGTTCGGGCGGGAGCGTGGTGAGACGGTTCTTGTAGAGGAGCAACGTCTCCAGCCGCGGGAGCCGCGCGATGTCCCTGGGAAGGGCCGTCAGGGCGTTGCCGTCCAGGTCGACGTGGCGCAGCCCGGTGAGGTCGCCGATCGAGGACGGGAGCGCGGTCAGGCCCGCTCCGGGCGCCGTGAGCGCGACCGCGACCCCGTCCTCGTAGCGGAGGGAGCCCTCGAGTGGCCCGGCGATGTCGGTCACGGCGACCGACCCTAACGCCGCGGGTCCCGTTTCTCCACACGCCCTTCGCTACCTGGAAGAGGGCATTCCGCCATTCAGTCGTGCCAGCACCATCGAGACGATACTGCGCACCGAATCCTCGGAGCCGTACCGCAGATACTTGCGAACCTTTCCAAGCACATTGACCGCCATTTCATCGCCGGCGGGGCCGACCGCGACGTGCAACGGCCCGATCATCGGCTCCCGTCCGAGCACCCAGCGCCCGCCGGCGGCCGACCGCAGCACCTCGCCCGCGTACGCGCCGCCGAGCACGATCAGGTCACCGTCGGCGAACTCCTCGTCGGTGTCGTCCGGCCCGAGCCCCTCCTCCCGCCGGCGCGCCTCCAGGACCTCGTCGAGCCGGTCCAGAGACGCGACGGTGCCGTCCAGGCCGTGCCGCCCGGCGAAGTCGGCGGCGTTCGCGGCCTGCAGGGCGCCCAGGTCGGGGCTCCCGTCGGGCAGGTTCGGGAACCGGGGCGGGCGGCCGACGGCGGGCCGCTCCCGGTCCCCGAGGCCGACCACGGCCCGTACGCCCGCGGCGCGCAGGAACTCCAGCACGCCGGCGGGCGGCTCGTCCGCACTGTGCACGGTGACCGAGCAGCGTTTCCCGCACGTCTCGGCGTAGTGGAGGGTCCCCGTCAGTTTGACGAGCAACTGCACGTGGTAAAGCGCCTCACGCTCCGGCGGCCACCCGTTTCCGACGACGATATGCAGACCCTCGGTCCCGTCGTCCTCCATGGCGACGACATCGATGGTCTGCAGGTCGGCCAAGCCCATGAGAATCCCTTTTCTGATATGACCGTCAAGCCGTTCGGGCAATGGCCGCAAGCGTAGATTTTCGCGATTCACAGGGTCAATCGGTTTGTCGACGCGAGGGTGCCCGGCGAGCTCACCGCGAGACGGAGATGATCTCGTACAGGTTGGGAGCGGCCCGCTGCACCAGGCCGCTCACCCGCTTTCTGGTCTCCTTGATGACCGGGTGGTCGGCCGTCGCGCGCTTGAGCGCGTCCTCGCTCGTCCAGCACATGAAGTTGATCACCTGCGTTCCGTCCAGGCTCCGGAGCAGGTGCATGGACAGCAGTCCCGGAACGTCCGCCGGGTCGCCGGCGTCCCGGATGCAGTCGATCAGCGACTGCTGGTCGGCCGGCCGGACGGTGAAGACGTTGAGCGCCAGCACGCCGCCCTGGTCTGGCATCGGGACGATGTTCACGTGGATTCCTCTCGGTCGGGAAACGGGTCATGGTCGGCCGTCGCCTCGCTCGGCGGTGTCAGGCCGTTCCCCGCTGAGGCTAGAGGAATATCTGATACGCATATGTAACACTTAAGACGTGCGTGAGCCCCCGAGTCGGCCTCGGAGCCGTGGCCCCCGATCCGACGCCCAGCGCAATGACCGCTTGATCCTCGAGGCGGCGGCGCGGGTTCTCGTCGAGGACCCCAAGGCGACGATCCAGCGCATCGCCGACGAGGCCGGGGTCGTACGCCTCACCGTCTATCGGCGTTACCCCAACCGCGACGCGCTCCGCCGCGCGATCTTCGAGGCGGCCGCGGTGGAGGCTCGGAAGGTCGTCACGGACGCGCTCGATCGCGAGATGGATCCGGTCGACGCGCTGCGGAGCCTGATCCTCGAGATGGCGACGATCGCCCAGCGCTACCCGCTGCTGTCCGTCGGGACCGATCTACAGCCCCTGCCGGCGGACGCACGCCGCCCGACGCCGCCGCCCGAGACCAGGGCGATGCACGAGGCGGTCATCACGCTCGTACGGCGAGGCCAGGAACAGGGCAGGCTGCGATCGGACCTGCCCGCCGAGCTTCTCCCCCAGGCCATCGCGGGCACCCTGCGGCTCACCCTTCGCTTCGCCCGAAGTCTCAAGACCGATCCATCGGCCATCGGTCTCCAGGTCGCCGACCTGCTCCTGCACGGCTTCGCGACGACGCACCACTCGCGCTGACCTGGGGCGGAGCGGCGGTTTCACACGTCGAACTCACTGCCGCTCGGCGGGGCGAACGCGGCCACCCACCTCGATCAGGCCGTCCGGCGCCGGTCTCGTCAGGAGCTGGGAGCCGCGTCCCTGCGTGATGGTCAGGGCGCGGCCGAGGCGGGCGGTCAGCAGCAGTGCCGCCGCGCCGGTCGCCTCGTCCTCGGCGATACCGTCATCGCGCCCGGGGAAGGCGCGCGCCCGCACCTGCCCGGCCGTCTCGTCCTGCCACGCCCACGCGTAGATCCACTCCCCGGGTGGCGGCACGGGCAGCGCGTCGACCTCGGCGGCCGAACCGTACTGCCGCAGGGTGCGTGGCAGCGCCCACTCCGCCCGCGCCTCGATCCACGCCCACTCTCCGTCACGGCGGGCCCGGACGCGTCCCGCCGGGGTGATCAGCGCGGGCAGGCCGAGCAGCCATGCCGTCCCGACACACGGATATCCCGCGAACGGCAGCCGCAGCGTCGGTGTATAGATGTCGATGACACCGCGCTCGGGGTCGTCGACGAACACCGTCTCGCTGAAGCCGAGCTTCCGCGCGAAGGCCTGGCGCTCGGCCTCGGTCGGGACGGCGGCCCCGTCGCGGACGACCCCGAGCTCGTTGCCATGCTTGCCGTCGGGCCCGCAGAACACATGCAGCACCTCGTACTCGATCACCCGCGCAGTGAAGCACACCGTCCCTCAGGAGTACGCGTCGACGCCGGTGAGCTCGGCGGACAGCTCCCAGAGCCGGGCGGCCTCGTCCGCGTCGACCGCCCAGGGCTTGACACCGCCGATGAGCATGTCGTCCGTGGTGGCGGGCTCGGCGATGTCGCAGTCCTGGCAGTACGCCCCACCGTGGGCGTCGAGCAGCGGCGACGTCGCCGCCCATATGGCCGTCGCGGCCCCCTGTGCCGGAGTCTTGAACCCGGCCGCCGGCCGGCCCTCCGCGTCGATCCATCCCTGGGCGATCTGCTCGGCACGAGGGACGTGCCGCTGCAGCGGAGTCAGGATGCTGCCGGGGTGCACCGCGAAGGATCGCAGCCCGTCGGCCGCCCCGAGCGTGTCGAGATGCACGGCGAACAGGGCGTTCGCGGTCTTCGACTGCGCGTACGCCAGCCACCCGTCGTAGCCCGTGCGGAAGTGGAGGTCGTCCCAGCGGATGGGCGACAGGAAGTGCCCCGCCGAGGACACCGAGACGACCCTCGCCCGGCCGGGGGCCAGCGCCGGGCGGAGCCGGTTGACCAGGGCGAAGTGGCCAAGGTGGTTGGTCGCGAAGTGCGCCTCCCAGGCCGGGCCGACGCGCGTCTCCGGGCAGGCCATGATGCCCGCGCCGGCGATGACGATGTCGAGTGTGCGGCCCGTCTCCAGGATCCGGCCGGAGAAGACCCGGACGCTCTCCAGGTCCGCCAGGTCGAGTTCGTGGACCTCGGTGCCGGGGACGTCGCGGAGGGTCTCCTCCGCCGTGGCCCGCCGGCGGGCGGGGACGATGACGTGCGCTCCCGCCCGGGTGAGGGCGCGAGTGGTCTCCAGCCCCAGGCCGGAGTACCCACCGGTGACCAGAGCCGTCCGGCCCCACAGGTCGACCCCGGTCAGAACCTCCTCCGCCGTGCTCTGCGCGCCGAATCCACTGCCGATCCTCTGCTGTTTCGCTGCCATGGCTCAGGACGCTAAAACCTAGAGTGTTCTCTAGGTCAAGCTGTACGCTCGGTGCCGTGACGAGGCATGCGGAAGGGCTGTCGATCGGGCAGGTCGCGGACAAGACCGGGCTCAGCGTGCACGGCCTCCGGTTCTTCGAACGCGAAGGTCTCTTTCTCCGCCCGATCCGCCGGTCGGCGGGCGGCCAGCGGATCTACGACCCCGCCGACGTCGAGTGGCTGCTCCTGTGCAACAGGCTCCGCGACTCCGGCATGTCGATCGCCACGATGAGGCGGTTCGCCGAGCTTGTACGCTCCGGCCCCGGCAACGAGCGAGAGCGGCTGGCCCTGCTCGAGGAGCACGAGCGCACCGTCCGCGCCAAGATCGCAGAGCTGGCCGAGAGCCTCGAGGTCATCCACGGCAAGGTCACGGTCTACCGCCGGCACGTCGACAACGACACCGCCGCCGGCCTCTGGTCACCGACTCCCGACCGCTGACCCGTCAGCGGCGATCCGCGGCAGGGACGCGACGAGGAGAGCCGGGCCTGAGGCGGCGGAGTTCGGTCGCGATGATCCACGCGACGAGCAGGTCGATGGCCAGGCCGGACAACGCGGCGAACTGGTTGATCGTGAACTTGAAGACCTGCCCGGCGAGGATGTCCAGCAGCACTACGGCGTTGAACACCCGGAACGCCGCCGTACGATCGCGGCGCAGCCGCGCCAGGCCGTACGCGCCCAGAACCGTCGACACGACCGCGCAGCAGGCGACGGCCGCCACCGCGCCTGTCTCCCGTTCTCCGGCACGAGTCACGATGGCGTCATCGGCGATCACTCCGGCCATGGTCAGGGCCCCCTGGGCCACGAGGTAGCAGACGGCGACGCGGAGAACCATGCGGTGCGCGGCCAGCCGCCCGGCGACGGTACGGGCACGGGCCACCGCCGTACGCACCGGGCGCGGGGTGGCGGGCCGCCGGTCGGGTGCCGCCGCGAGGAGGTGCAGCAGGGCGGCCTGGGCCTCGCCGTCCACCTCCTCGATCAGGCGTACCGCCGCACGGCGCTCCTCCGGCGTCAGCCCTGACGTTATCCCGGCCAGCGCCGCGGAGGCGGCGTTGACCGTACGCTCGCGCGGGGTGAGCAATGTCCGTCCGCCCGCCCGCTGGGTGAGGACGGCGAGCAGGGTGAAGGTGAGGTAGATGAGCCCTGCGGCCGGTCGGTAGAAGTAGCCGGTCTTGTGGACCAGCTTGCCGATCTCGTCGATGAACAGGCCGAAGCCCACGCCGCCCACCACAGTGGCCCACATTCGCGCCGGCCGGCCGAGGAAGACGACGGCGATGACCACGCCCGCCGCCATCAGCAGGCCACCCCACAGGGCGTGGGCGATGTGCAGATTCCCGCTGCCGACCTTGGGATAGCCGGCCTGCGCCAGGGAGGCCCGGGTCACGAGCACGGTGGCGATTCCCGAAAGGACGAATCCCCGCAGGTACGCCGCAGCGTTCGCCGCTCGGACGAGTCCGAATCGGTGCATCGACACTCCGGCCTGTTCCCTCCGCGTCACCCAGTGATCGGCAGCGTGGACGCGCCGGCTCCCGATCTCTGCTCGGCAGCCCACGCTACGGCCGCACCGGCGCCCGGGACACTGCCGCCAGCCCCCGATCCGCCCGTACGGACAGCCCCACCTCCGGCGACGGCCTCCGGGGGGCCGCTACTGGTCCTTCCCTTTCGCCGTGAAGTGGCCGTTCTCCCGGAAGAGCACTCGTCCCTACGCTCGGATGCCTGAACCCGTCCTCGCCGACCAGCCCGTACGTGGGGAGCGTCCGTCGACGTTCGGCTCGCTCGCCCCGCCAGGAGACATCGATGATCACCATCCGGAAGCTCGTTCCGTCCGACAGGGACACCTGGGAGGACCTGTTCCGCGGTTACATCGACTTCTACGAGCGGGTGGAACCCGCGGAGATGTACGAGCGGGCGTGGAACGAGTTCCTGGCGGACACGCGCCTGCACGCCCTCGGCGCGACGCTGGACGGCCGGCTCGTCGGCATCGTGCACTTCCTCGTTCACGCCAGCACGTCGATACCCGACGCCGACGTCTGCTACCTGCAGGACCTGTTCACCGCACCGGACGCCCGGGGTTTGGGCGTGGGACGTGCCCTGATCTCGGCGGTAACCGACTGGGCCAAGGCCCACGACTGCGCCCGGGTGTACTGGCACACCCACGAGTCGAACACGACGGCGCGGCGCCTGTACGACAAGGTGGCCGAGAACCGCGGCTTCATCCAGTACCGGATCGAGCTGCCACGCTAGGTTCTGATCGACGTTCCTGCGGACAGCGAGAGAGCCTGGGATGTGGCGAGACCTGATCGAGCGGCTGTACGACGACGCCGAGTTCGCCGATCCCGCGTCCGACACGGACATCGATCAGATCGAGCGGCGATTGGGACAGCCGGTTCCGGAGGAGCTGCGGCGGCTGCTGCGGGAGACCGACGGCGTGCGGGCCGACTACGGATCCGGGCTGGTGTGGTCGCTTCAGGAGATCATCGAGCAGAACACCGAGTTCCGGGAGAGCGCGGACTTCGCCCTGCTGTACATGTCGTTCGGCCAGCTCATGTTCATGGCGGACGACGGTGGTGGGGATCGGTTCGCCTACGTCCGGGTCCCGGCCGGACGGCCCGATGACCTGTTCGTGTGGGACCACGAGACCGACGAACGCAGGTGGGTCGCCCGGTCGTTGCAGGACTACCTCGAGCGCCGGGCCGATGGCGACGACTGGTACAAGAAGGGCCTCTGAGGACGACTGCTCTCGGACGTCGCGCCGAGGTTGTCGGTGCGCCCCTGTTCAATGCGGGCATGGAGCCCGAGACGAACCAACGAGGGTTGTTCTGGGATGTGCTGGCGGGGCGGGTTCCCCCGCCGCCCGCCGCGTCGCTTCTGGGCTGGGAGCTCGTCGAACTGGACCCCGAGCGCGGCACCATCGAGGTGGCGTTTCAGGCGAGCGCGCGGTTCGCGAACCCTGTCGGTGTCATCCAGGGCGGGTTCCTGGCCGCCATGCTCGATGACACCATGGGGCCGGCGCTGGTGGCGACGCTCCCCGAGGATCAGTTCGCGCCAACCCTGGATCTGCACGTTCAGTTCCTTCGGCCCGCCCGCCCCGGGCGGCTGGTGGGGCGAGGACGTGTCGTGCAGCGCGGCAGGGACGTCTGCTTTCTGGCCAGCGAGCTCCTCGATCCCGACGGCAGGCCGGTCGCCACGGCGACCGCGACCGCGCGGATCCAGACCGTCCGAACGTGACCGCCGGCGATCCGCGTGACACCCGGTCCGCGAGGCCGCCGCCACGGCTGGTCATGACCGGCCGGTTGTTGTTACGGTCGGCGGTGACGCGGGGTGCCCGGAGCCTTTCCGGGCTGAGATCACACCCGTCGAACCTGATCTAGCTAGGACTAGCGAAGGGACGTCACCGGTGACCGGAGCTCTCCTGGTGTTGCTCGAACGTCCGCTCCTCGCCGTCCGGTGACCGCTGAGAGGATCCGATGTTCTGCGACGACGTGTGGAAGCGCTCGGCCCGCCTGATCCGCGCGATCCACGAGCACCCGTTCAACACCGCCCTCAGCGCCGGCACGCTCGACCGTGAGCGGTTCGCGTTCTACATCGTGCAGGACGCCCGCTACCTGGAGGCGTTCTCCCGGGCGCTCGCGCTCGCGTCCGCGCGGGCCACCGACACCGAGGACGCGGTCTTCTTTGCCGAGAGCGCGCACGCCGCGCTGGCGGCGGAGCGTACGCTGCACGCCGGCTACATCGAGGAGTTCGGCCTGACCGCCGACGACCTCGCGGGCATCGGCACCTCCCCCACCTGCCTCGGCTATTCGTCGTTCCTGCAGGCGACGGCCCTCGCCGACCCGTACCCGGTGCTCGCGGCGGCGGTACTCCCCTGCTTCTGGGTCTACCAGGACGTCGGCACGACCCTGCTGGAGAACACGGCAGGTGTCGAGGACCATCCTTATCGCGCTTGGATCGCGACCTACTCCGACCCGGCCTTCGCCGAATCGACCGAACGCGCCAAGAACATCACCGACCGCCTCGCGGCCACCACCGACGACGCCACCCGCGAGGCCATGGCCCGCGCCTTCTTCCGCGCCACCGAGTACGAATGGATGTTCTGGGACAGCGCCTGGCACCGCGAAACCTGGCCCACCGCCGAATGGCTGGCATAGCGACTCGCGGAGAGCGACTTACGACCATCTAAGCAAGGACCTCGCCCCGATCAGCGACTGCCCACCCACTGTCCGCGCATCGCAGGAGCCAGCGGATCACCCTCCTCGATCGGGGAGTGCTTGCAGTGATCGACTCGCGGCCCATAGTCCTCACGACATTCATTGTTCGGCCCAGACGAGCTTGCCGCCGTTGCGGCAGCGAACGGCGTCCCACCGATGACAAAGGAAGTCGATGATTTCCAGAGCTCGCTCATAATGAACTCAGCGTTCTCCCGGAGATCGGTAGGGAGCCGCCAGTGGCGGGTCACTTCAGCGACGAGCCGCCGGGCCAGCGGAACGGCATTCGAGGTGGCAGCCAGCGTCACCGCCTCGTGCTGCTTGGCGGGGAAGAACGCTTGGACCGGCATCATGCGACCGCCGCCCTTGGGCAGCGCGCCTCATCACAGCTGCCAGGAACGAGCCGGGCGCGTCCCAGTTTGGGTTGATTTGACACGTCGAACCACCGCCTCTGCCAACACTCTGATCTCGATCACTATTTGTGATCGAATCAATCTCTAGCGTCACAATGGCAGCAGCCAACACTCATCTGGGGCCAGAGGTCGAGCGTTGCCTGGGTGTTGCCGACCCTTCGTAATAGCGCCTTCACCTGCGATGGAGACGGCTACGGTGGTCGCACAAACAATGGTCTCGGCGTCGGGGGCCGTGATGAGTGATACGCCGTTCCGCCACCCACTGGCAGCGCTACGTGCCCAACTCGGGCTATCCGCCACGGAGTACTTGAGGCGTTTGGACGCCCACCACCGCTCGCTCGGCCACGGAGCAATGGCCACCCGGCGGGAGAAGGTCGCCCGCTGGGAGGCCGGTGTCTGCGCCCCCGAGTTGTCCGCACAACTGGCCATGGCCGATCTCCACAACGTCTCCCCCGTCTCGGTACGAGAACTCAGTTGGCCGGACTGGCTGCGCCTGGCGTTCGACGGCGACGACGCCGTTCTTGCCACACCCTGGACACCCATGGGTACGGTGACGTCGATGACCGCCACCGCGCGAGGAGGCTCCGTGGATCGACGCGGGTTCTTGATCGCCACCGGAACGACGCTCGCCGCGATCGCCGCAGACTGGACCGGATCGCTCGACCAAGTACCCGCCGCCTCGTCCGCTGGACGGCGCCGCTTGGATATGACGATGGTCACCCATCTAGAGCGCCGCCTGAATCACCTGCGGCACTTGGACGACGCCCTCGGCGGCGGGGACCTACGCCCTATTGCGATCGCCGAATTTCAGTTGGTCAGCAAACTCGCCGATGAGACCTCCTACGACCAGGCCACCGGGCGACGACTGTTCGCCACTCTGAGCGAGGCCGGACGGATTTGCGGCTGGTTGCACTTCGATCAAGGTCTACACGCCGCGGCCCAGAAGTACTACGTCACCGCCCTACGCGCGTCGGCCACCGCCGGCGATCGAGCGGTCGGCGCGAATGTACTGGCGTTCATGGCGATCCAGACGTATTCGGTCGGCAATCCACAAGACGCCGTCAACCTTGTCCAGACCGCCCAAGACCAACTCCGCCATCGTTCTACGCCACTTGTCCGCTCGATCCTGCACGCCCGCGCCGCCCGCGCATGGTCCAAGGCCCCTTATGGTCGCATCGCCTGTACCCGAGAACTCAACAAAGCACGCGATGCCCTCGCGGAGGGACGGCGCGATGACGACCCGCCGTGGGCCTACTGGGTCACCGAGGCCGAGATCGAAATGCTCGCCGGATCCTGCGCCCTCGATCTAGGTGACGCACGGCAGGCATTGCGGTTCTTCGATCACGCCCGAGCCGCCGACCACGCTGCCGACGGCTATATCCGCGACAACGCTTTGTTCCTCGCCCGCGCCGCCGACGCTCACTTGACCCTTGGCCAGATCGACGAGGCCTGCGATATCGCCCGCCAAGCCTACGAGCAAAGCGGCGGCGTCGACTCCGCACGACCTTCCGGCGCGCTCGCCGACTTCCGCAGCCGCCTCGTCCCCTATCGGAACCTCGCAGCCGCCCGCGAATTCCTCGCGCTTACGGCCTGAACCTGTTTCTTATACGTCGGCGAGGCGTACAAGATCTTCATCCACCCAGAATAACTCCAACCCGCAGACCAACGAACCAGGTCTCCCATAGAACTGCGGTAAGGACTCTGAAATCCAGGCAAACGCTATTCAGAAGCACACCTGGAGAGGACGAAACTCATGCTGGCCGACAGATAGGTTCACCTCGACAAGACTTGAATTGGTCGATCGGCATAGACGATCGCATTAATAAATTCCTCAACGCTACCGACTCGCCATACCCCAAAAACGCCGACCGCGAAGACCTCTCCTTTGGGAGTTATCAAGGGAGTCATATCATTCCTCCACAACCCCAACGGAAATATGCTTGTTTGAGAAACCTCGATTGCAGCAAAGACTCGATCAAAATCGTCCCAGGCGGCCAATAAAGGATCGAAAATCATTTCACCGTTCGGATAGTTAGGCCCTCTCGACTTGCCAGCCCAAACGGTTAGATCACCGAGCTCCGCCAATACGTTACGCGCCACAGCGAAGTCTTCGTATCCTTCGATGGTTAATGCCGACATCCACTTCCATGTCGGAACACGTCGAGAGTCACTCCATCCGGCATCTTTGAGTACACGGATGGATTCTGGGCGAAGAGCCTTCAAATCGAGACCCAATTTTACCAGTCCATATTGAGTCGGGAAAGAACTCCATGACACCCAGCACAAGGCGAGACAAGGAGTGGACGCCAGGATGTCGCAGCTGCGGAAGTATCGAGATTCGAAAGCTCGGCCACTTAATCTCTACATGACGTTGATCCCCGAACAATCGGGTCTTGCAGTCAATAAATCAGCCACCGCAATAGACGTAGTGATCTCCGCCTTCTACTACCAGCCGCCAGCTTTCGACTCTGCCGGAGACTGCAGGGAACAGCTCCAGCGAAATCCCATGAGACATTTGGACCGTTACCATACCTGCTTCGCCGACCGTACAGTCGTTCACCATGAACATCGTGGACTCCAGGGCCGACTCGAGCCGCTTCGCTCCGCGATCGTACATCGTTCGAAACGATTCCATAGCGCCAGCCGGATCGATCGCTCGATCCTCCGGCCAATTCATGTCGTCGGAACCGAGAAGAATCTTGCCCGCACGCACGAGCCGGAAAGAACACTGGATGTGCAGTCTGATCGTCGGCGTCCGCCCCGCATCTGGGTCTTGCATGGCGTCGCGGACGGGACCGAAGGTGAAAACACCCATTGCGGCTGCCCGCCCGATACCCGTCACCGGACAGCCGACAAGCTCGGCGAGCGCGACCTCGACACCATCCACTAACAGGCACCCCAAAACCAAATATAAATCAGGCTGAATAGCTACGGCCGCCCTACCAGATCACCCACTTCCGTCAGAGCTTATGGATCACCACGACTCATCGCCCGTAAGAACGATCACTACCTCATCAGGCTCATCGGTGCCGTCTCCGTAGACATCGACCCGATTCTCTACATTCGGAACAGGAATCAGCAACCTCACTGATTCATTTGGATCCGAAATTTCGAGGGACGCCCTAGGTAGGATCAGATTCCCTGAGTACACAAGGACTTTTCCGCTCGGCCGGTAAGGCCCCTGCACGCATTGGACCGACACCGGGCCACTGGCAGCTTGTTGGACCGAGATGAACAAGGAGTCCACACCACCGTGAACTACATCAGTCGCGGAGTCCCAACCTGCGTGCATGTCGACACTCCCGGGCGCGGCAGCGACAACGAGACCGTGCGCGAATCTCGTCGTACACGAAGCGAAGAGCATCATTGATCCACCTACTGGCTCGGTTACTGCACAGGGAAATCATAGTACTCCTTGAGGAGTGATCGCACGATTCCACCCTGCTGTTTAGAACATCCCTTGCAGTGCGGATATAGAGTCCACGGCCCATTGGGGGCGAGCTTATTCGCCGGGTTGTGATCACCAGTCCAGTGCCCGTCCCCGTAACCAGATTCTGTGGCACCACAGGCAGCGCAGCCATTCCGATCACCGAATTCGTTGATCATCTTCTGTTCATGTGCGAGAACGGTATCCCCGCGCTCGGCAGCAACTCCCTCTGCCGTTTGCCCTCGCAAGCTGGGCCCGAGCGTCAAATTGCAGAAATTGGTTTCGTTAACGTTGTGAACGAGGACCGGAGTCGAACTCGCCAGTACATAGTACGTGTGGATGCTGGCGACTGTCAGGTTATTGACCTGCTGGTACTTGCTGTAGCGCCACGCGTCAATGACCGTGGTGATCTTTCCAGACGAGGTCTGCAGGGTGTCACCGGCCTGTAGGTCGGAGGCGTCGACCCAGGTTCGCTTCGCCGGTGACCAGAAGGGGTGACCAGCGGTGGCGACGATCACGCTTGGCCGCTTAACGTTTCCATTCTTTGGTACACCGACTGTGATGCGAACCAAATCCTTCCGACCGATGCCGATGATCGTGGCGACCACAGGCATCGCGCGTGTTCGACCCGTCTTCGGATCCGTTGCCAAGACCTTGTCGCCGGGTTTGACCTTGTCGATTGGCTTCGACCGGCCGTTCGCCAGACGGACGAGCGTCTCGGGCGCAAAGCTGTTGCAGGCTGCTTTCACCGCGCGTTCGGCCGCACCAGCCTCGTCGCCGATCTTCAGAAGATCCTTGATGGCCTTGGTGACCGTCCCGACGAGTCTGCCAACCGCGCCGACGAGCTTGGCGGCCTTGGCCCACTTCCACGGGGCGCCGTATTTGGCGACGAACTTGCCGAGCAAGCCGCCGGCGAAGCTGGCCAGCACGTTCAGGGCGGTCTCGCCGCACGCTCCGATGTCGCCCTTGGAGAAACAGTCGATGCCGGCGGTGATGCCGAGTTCATCGGCCGCGATCTTCAGCAACGAGCCAAGGGCGCTGGCGAGCTTGCGCTTGAGCTCGATCTTCTTCTGCTGGGCCGCCCACAGCCGCTTGAGCGCCGCCAACTGGGCGGCACGCTGCCGCGCCGCCGCAGCCGCGCTGGAGTAGTAGCCCTCGTGGTAGTAGGCGTCGCCGTAGTAGGTGTGGTGCGCCGGTGTCCAGCCCGGGAACGAGTGTTGGATCTGGCCGACCGTCGCCCCGGCACATGATTGGGGATTGCCGCCGATACCGCAGTCGTCGACCTTCATCCCGCTCGGGTCAGCGAGGGTCTCCGGATTGTTCTCGCCGTAGGAGTAGGCGTTCATCTGCTGCGGATCGCTGCTATCGATCACCGGGTCGACCGACAGGAACCGCCCGTTGTCCGTGTCGTACTCGCGCGCGCCCAGATGGGTAGTACCGAGCGTGGAGTCGGTGGTGCCGCCCAGGTATCCGCGCTCGCCGGGCCATTCGGTCGGCTTGGCTCCGCGCTGGCCCCCGAACGGGGTGAAGTACCGCTTGGTGACCTGGTTGGTCTCGGAGTCGATGACGCGCGTCGCCGTGCCGTGCTGGTCGTCGGCGAGGAACTGCACGCCCTTCGCCGTCCGTACCGCCACGGTGTCGTCGCCGAGCGTGTAGTAGCGCGTCGCCGACACACCGGTGCTGTCCAGGCGAAGCTCCATCGAGCCGAGGTACAGCGTCGTCGCGCCGGGCTCGCGGCGGATCAGCCGGTCGCCGTCGGCGTCGTACACGAACGACGTGGTCTGGTCACCCTTGGTCGACTTGGCGAGGTGGCCTTCGGCGTCCCAGTCGAGCTTCTCGTCGTCACCGGCGATCGTGCGGACCGTGGTGTTGCCGGTGTCGTCGTACTTGAACGAGTCGACGCTGGTGCCGCCGGGGCTGCCTCCAGGGACCGGCGGCGTGACGGTGGTGACCGACTGCAGGGCGTGCGGCTGCTTGGCGCCCGCAGTCGGATACGCGTAGGTCTTCGTGGTGTCCTGGGTGGTGTCGCCGTCCAGGTTGTGATCGGTCTGCTTGGTGCGGTTGCCGGTCAGGTCGTAGTCGTAGGACTGCCAGTACGGCGCCGGGCCCGTCTTGTCGATGGTGATCGCACTGGCCGGAGCCGCGCAGGAGTCATTGGCCGTCCAGGCGTCACTCAACCGCTGCAGGTAGTCGTACTGGAAGCACTGGGTCTCCGCGGGCTGGCCGTTTCCGGGCTGGTCCGCGATCGTCCTGACGTTTCCCGAGTCGTCGTAGTCGTAGGTGGTGTTCTCCACCCGCAACGGCGATGTCTTCTCCCGGTCGGTGACGACGTTCTTCAGCCGGTCGGTACCGGTCTCGTACGTATAGGTGCGCTGCACCTTCGAGCCGGTGGTGGTCGCCATCAACTGGGTGGTGAGGTTGCCGACACCGTCGTAACCGGTATCGATGACGTAAGGGCTGGTGCCCTTCAACGTCTGGGGGCGACCGAGGTCGTCGTAGCCGAAACGCAGCTTCTCCATCGGCAGACCGCCGACGGCGGGCAGCGTCATCGTCGCCATAGACCCGTCGGCGTTGTACGACATCGCGGTGTCGTACGTCTTGGCCAGAGCGCCGTTGCCGTCGACATCGGGAATCGTCACGCGAGTGCCGGTCGGGCGGTAGGCCGCGTCGTAGCCGGTGACGTCCGTGCGGTACGCCTTGTTCGGGTCGCCGTCGACATACCGGATCGCCGAGACCGCCTGCCCGAAGACGTTCGTCGAGCCGAGCTTGTCGTAGATCCATTCCGCCAGCTTGGGACCGTCGGCGGAGTCGGCGTGCTCGGCGGTCTGGCGGCCGAGCAGGTCATAGTCGTGGAACAGCTTCTTGCCGCGCGCGTCCTCGGTGGACTCGACCTGGTCGAGGTCGGTGTACGTGTAGGTGGTCGCGCCCTTGTCGGGGTCCTCGACCTTCGTCTTGCGGCCGAGCAGGTCGTAGTGAGTGCGCCAGACGTTGCCGGCCGGGTCGGTGACGTCGGCCAGGCGGCCGGCCGAGTCGTAGCCGTACTTCGTGGTGTCGTAGTCGCCACCGATCGTCCTGCCGTGGTATTGCCGCAGCTCGGTGGTCCTGCCCTTGGCGTCAGTGACCTTCGTGGTGGGCGTCGAGCCCTTGGGCGGCACCACGCTGACGCTGTCGCCGGTGTAGGTGGTGGTCGTCCGCCACTGCTCCACGCCGAGCTTCTGGAACGCCTCCACGGTCGGACGACCCTGACCGTCGTACGTCGTCACGGTCTGGCCGGGCACCTCATTGTCGGTGGGCGCATACAGGGTCCCGGACGGCACGGTCGCGTTGTAATAAGGATCGTTGGTCTTGGTGACCAGCCCACTGGAGTTGTAGAAGGTGTCGGCGATCATGCGGCCGATCACGGTGCCGCTGCCGTCGACCTTTGCCGGAGCCTGGGTCTGGACCGGGCGCAGCAGCCCGTCGAACAACTGGTACGACGTCGAGTACGCGGACCCATCGGCCATCAGCCGCTGCGTCGACACCACCGCCGGCTTGTCCTTGCTGATGGTGTACGTGAACTGCATGTGCGGTGAATCCGAGCTCGGACGGCCCGGTAGCCATACCTTGGTGAGTCGACCGAGCGGGTCGTACTGCTGTTCGGACTTCTTGCCGTTGGCGTCCGTGACAGACGTGCGCGCGGCCCACGCCGGCTGGTAGGTCGTGGTCTCGGTGTGCCCGAGCGGATTGGTGACGACCGTCTGGTTGACCAGTCCCCCGCCCGAGATCTGGGTGTAGGCGGTCGTCGTCTTGTGGTCCGTCTTGCCGCCCTCGTACGAGGCGGTGACCCGGCCGTAGTCGTCGTAGTCGGTCTTGGTATCGGTCTGCCAGTCCGGCGAGCCGTCGCTGAAGCCCGTGAGTCGTTTGCTCTCCGTCACGTCTCCCAGAGACGGCGCGTCGCCGAAGTCCTTGTGGTCGAAGAGGTTCTGCACCCCGGAGGTGAGCTTGTCGTTGGGCAGGCCTGCATCCGATGCAGGGCAGGCCGCGGACGCGGTTAGCTCCCGGCTGACGTAGTTGAGCATCCACGCGCCCTCGTTGCGGGCGTATGTGGTGCGTGTGCAGGTCTCGTCGTCCGACTTGGAGAGGTCGCCTTCGTCCTCGGTCTCGACGGCCAGGCCGTGGTCGTCATAGTGGGTGACCGCCTGGGTCCGCCGCCACGTGCCGTCGCCGAGGAGCGTACGGTCCGCGACCGTGCCCGACCGGACCATCGCGGCGGTTGTGGTTCCCCAGGACTTGACGCGCTTGGCCGTTGGGTCGCTCACCCATGGCGTGTTAACCGTGGCCGACTGGATCTGCCCGCCCGGCTTGTCGTAGACGATCTCCTCGCGTACCTGGCCCTCGAGGACGTCGGAGTCGGGGACCGCGTGGCCTTCGGAGTCGGTGATGGTGACATCGCGGCGGCCGGTCGGCTTGCCGCCCGAGTCCTTCAGCTCGTCGCCGTCCATGCCGCGGTAGAACAGGGACTCTGTCTGCGACTGGGTGTCGCCGTCGCGGCCGGTGGTGACCTTGACCTTGGCATAGCCGCGCCACTGGGACCAGGTCTTGTACTTCTCCTCCACGAGGCCGTCATCGTCGTCGTGGTGCCAGGCCGGCGCGCCGACGTAGGTGTAGGTGGTCACGACCGGCGGAGTCCCGGAGACGCGCGGGTCGTTGACGACGGAGGCGACCGGATACTTCTGGAAGTACTCCAGCTTCTGGCTGGTCGCGCCTTCGGGCGTCCAGTAGAGCGGGAAGCAGCGCTTGTCGTTCTTGTCCTCGGCTGCGGGCAGGTTGCTCTGCGTGCACTCGGCCGGCATGTAGTTCACCGACGTGACGCCGCCGGACTCCGACGTGATGGACGCGACCCGGAACTTGATCATCTGTGGTCCCTGTTTGGGATCCACTCGGTTGGGCAGCTTGGTGGGTTCGAACGTCACCTCGGGCAGCGCGGCGTCACCGTTGACCTTCCCGGCATGAGTGATCCCGTCCAGCCAGAGCCCCGCCGAGGTGCCGTCGCCCGGGTCCTTCATCTCCTGGCGCAGCGTCCAGCCGTCGACCGGGTCGTACTTGGTGCCGTTCCAGATCTGCGTGGAGACGGCGGTCAGCCGCTTGCGGGTCCAGAAGGTCGGGGTGTTCTTGTTCGCGCAGGAGTCACCGGACTTGCAGTTCTGGTCGACGGGGACGTCGGGCCAGTACTTGGCGTTCGCGGTGGTGAACTGGGCGTCGGAACAGGTGATGCTCCCGGTCGGGAAGCAGCGCTCACCGGTGGTGAAGACGACCTGGGAGGGCGCCTTCGCGGTGAAGAGGGTGTCCTTGCGCTGGCCGTAGTCGATCCGGTCGAGCGTTCCGCCCCGCGTGTAGGCGACGCCGGTGGACTTCAGGTTCCGCTCGTAGTAGTTGGTCTCGGGCGTGTACCAGTAGGTCATCGTGTTGCCGTGTGGATCGACGACGTAGTCGAGGTTCCAGCGCCACGCCTGCTGGCACGAGGACTTGTCGAACGTGTCGGCGGCGTCGGTACCGGTCTTGTGGCACGGTTCCTTGTCGTCGTTGCCGAAGACGGGCACCGTCCATGCCGAGTTGGTGGAGTCCTTGCCGCTCGTCCACCCGGGAAGGTGGTTCAGGCCGAAGTAGTACTGCGTGCCGTCGGGGGTGGTGATCCGCCAGTGCTCGCCCTTGTCCCCGCTGTCGCCGTCGTCGCCGTTGGACGCGCCGGTCAGCTTCTCGACCTTCGATCCGTCGTCGTCCTTCGGCTTCCAGACACCGCTGGCGTCGTCGCGGATCAGCTCGGTGGACCGCCCGTTCAGCGACATGGTGGCGTTGTCGTACCGCCAGCACAGGTCCTGGCGTTTCGGGGACAGGCTGGAGTCGTCGCCGCAGGACCGGTAGCGGCGCTCGATGTAACCGGGCCAGAAGTCGAAGCCCGTGCCGATCCACGACGGCTGGTTGTTGGTGGACGCGGTCTGGCCGTCCACCGCGCTGGAGGAGTAGCCGAGGGTGATCTGCGGCACCGGCCCGCCCAGCGACGGCGGCATCCGCAGGGGGTACGACCAGGAGAAGTTTCCGGTCTGCGCACCCACCTGCCACGTCGAGGACGGTGCGAGCGGCGTCGCCGCGAAGCTGCCCGCCGAGCCGGACGCGCCGGCCGCCAGGGCGACGACGCCGGACTCCCCCGAGGCTGCCTGCGCGGCCGGAACGGCGACCTGCGCCGTGACCTTGCCGCCGGCGACGTCGTTGGTCGATGCCAACGGCGTCTGCGTCCGGCACTCGGGCCGCCCCGGGTTCGTCAGCGCGCACGCCGGCAGCCGGACCAACCGAAGCCGGGAAGCCCAGTCACCACCTCCCGCGTACCGGAACCGCGAGTAGTCGACCTCCAGTATTGCTCTACCTGGTCGGCCAGACGTTTGCGATCGAGACGGCGTCTGGGTGGAGCCTGCCGGGGTCGGTGAAGCCGTGGCCCGCTGTCCCGGAGACGCCGTCGCCGCGGTGAGCAGTAGCCCGTCGACTCCGGCGCGTTGCGCGGTGGCCTGATCCAGCAGTTGAAGCCGAACCTCGCCGGAGGCCGCCTGTCCGGAGGCGGCTGGCTTCTTGCTCGTGGCCGGGCCGAGGCGTACCGGAAGATCATCGGCCTGCGTCAAACCGCTCGAGGGGACGCTGACCTCGGCCGTTCCGGACTTGGGCCAACTCACCGTCGGCGGCGGCTTGGGTTTGCTCCTCATGGCCGCGTGGCCCGGCCGATAGCCGCTCCGATGGCCGGGGACCGACCGTTGTTCCCGCGCCTTTGCGGGCTTCCACCGCTGATCCGCACCGGCCGGCATCGCCGACAGCAGGCTGACCGCCAGTGTGACAACGACCATCGCCGCGATATGCGGCACCATCCGCATCCAACGGGCTCTCAGCCGACGACGTGCCACCAATGCCTCCACTCGGTGACGTTCCGAATTCATGCGCATACCGCCGGGCCTCACTCAGGAGCCCATCTCGTTGATCTCGGTGTCGGTGAGGACACCGGTATAGGCCTGGGCGTCGTCGATCCCGCCAGGCCAGAAGTCGGTCGCGGCGCCTTTGTACTTCGCCCCGCCTATGTGGAATCCGCTGCCGGCGTTCCAGGGCGTCGCGACGGCGGTCTCGGCTTGAAGCGTGCCGTCGACGTACAGACGGATCTTCTTCGCCGCCGGGTCGTAGACGCCGGCGAGGTGGTGCCACTCACCGTCGACGGCGACCGGGCTCACGCTGTGTGCGTGGATCCATTCCGCGTCGTCGGTGTCGGCCGCGGGCATGGTGAACGACCAGTAGCCGACGCCGTTGAAGACCCGATAGCCGAGATAGAAGGCACTGCGACGGGATCCGTCCTGGGCCAGCACTGTGGCGTTCCCGCTCGGGAGCCTGGCTGGTCGCGCCCACGCCGTGACCGTGAAACCGCTGTCCGTTTGCACGACCGGTGCTGCGATCGTGGCGTGCTCCTTGTTCGCGTCGTTCAGGTTGAGCGCCCCGTCGACCTGGCCGTCCGCGGTCCAGGCGGTTGCGGAACTCAGCGTCGCGTCGTGGCCTCGCCCGCTGGAGTCGGCGACGGTCGTGCCGGAGCCCAGGTCACCGGTCCAGTACCCCTCTTGGACGGTCGGCCGGTTCGCCAGATCCGCGATGCCGCCGGTCGATCCGTCGATCGCATTCGGCTCCGTGTCGTAGACGACGCGGTCGTAGACCTGCACGTCATCGATGGTGCCGGGGAAGAAGTCCACTTTCTCGTTGTCGAACTTCCCGCGGCCCATCACGAGAGGCCCATCGGTGGCACTCCGTGGAGCTGGGCAGTCGATGACTTTTTGCAGCGCTCCGTCGACGTAGAGCCGGTCCTGCTTGGCCGCCGCGTCGTACACCCCAGTCAAGTGCGTCCATCTGTTCAACACAGGGGGACTCAGAGACGTCGCTCGAGTCCCGCAGCCGGCCATGGCCCAGCGGTTCTCCTCGAGCGAGTACTGCAAGTAGAAGGCACTATTAGGCGTGCCGTCCTGGCTGACGGCCGTGGCCCAGAACTTGGTGTTCTCGAGCCTTACCCAGGCCGTCACCGTGAAACTCTTGTCCGTCCGGAGCACAGGGCCGGACGTCTCGGCATAGTCGGTGGTGCCGTTGAAACCGACTCCGGACTGCACTCGCCCCGATGCTCCGGGAGCACCACCGTTCAGCGTCGCATTGTTCGTTCCAGCGGAGTCAGATAGGGCAGTCCCACTGGTTTCGTCCAGCGTCCAGTGACCGACAGGCCCCGACGGAGAGGAGAGCTGGAACTCGAAGACGCCCGGATTCGCACTCCGGTTGCTCGCCTTGTCGAAGCTGAAGACGTACAGCCGGAAGGTGATGTCCGGGGTGAAGGGCACTGTGAGCGTCACCTTCGCTGTACCGTCGGTTCCCGCCGGAACCGACGGTGCGTTCGCCGCTCCGGCCGCCGCATCGTCGTTCCAGGCATACCGGTAGTTGGTGACGCCCGTGGCCCCATTCGGCGCGAACGTGAAGGTCGCCGTACGCCCGATGGCGTCGTTGGACTCGCCGGAGTCGAGGTCCTTCAGATCGGACGTGACACCGGGAGCCGATTCCGGCGCCGTCCTGTCGATGCTGTAGAAGCACCAGCCGCTCGGTGTGCCGGCGTATGCGGTGTCCACCGGAGTGACCCGCCAGCGGAAGGTCTGCCCGTCGACGAGTGCGGTATCCGGCAACGCCATCGAATGCTGGGAGCCGGATTTCGCGCCCGCCGTCGTCTTGGAAGCGACCTTGCTGCCTCCGGTCGCTCCGCTCCACACTTCGAAGTCCGCGTGCGGATTCTCCGGGTCAGGATCCAGGATGGTGGCGACCAGGGACGGCTTGGAGTTCCCGACGACGATCGGCGCCGTCGACGACCCGCACCCGGTCTTCGGGTTCGACATGCCCAGCCCGGAAACGGTCGGGTACGAGTCGAAGTTGACGGTCAGATAGACGTTGCTGAAGTACTTGTACGAGTGGCTGCTCTCGCTACCGCCCTTGAGCGCCAGGTAGACCGACGATGCGTTACCCGTCACCGCCTTGGTGGCGTTGAGCTTAACGTCGTGGGCGTCGCATCCCGGCTCTCCGCCCGAGGTCTTCGACGACGCGATCTCGGAGCCAGCGACCAGCGCCGGCTTGTTCGACCACCGGGTCGAGCTGGAGAACGCCTTGGTCTGCCAGAGCTCCACCGCCGACTCGGTGCAGGTGAACGATCGGTCCAGGAAGGCATGGAACTCGGCCGAGATGATCTTCTTGTGCAGTGCCTTCGACACGTTGTACTTGAAGAAGGCACGGTAGGTGTCAGAGCTCGGACTCCCCGGCCACCCCTCGTAGTGGCCGACCTTGACCTGCTTCCACTCGCTTCCGTTGTACGAGTGAAGTCCGGACGACGAGACGTCGGCCCATGCGGTGCCCTTGCTCCCGAGCTTGGACGTCGTCCAGTCCGGGTCGAGGACGACCGGGAACTGCGTGTCCGGCGACCTCATCATCGTCTGGTCCGGCGCGACGACCAGGTCCTGACCCGACAGGCTGACGTCCATCTGCGCCTGATGGGTGCTCTCGCCGGGTTCTTCGGCAGCCACACGAGGCGAACCAGAAATCTTCTTCGCCGTCGTTGAGCCGGTGCCGCCTGCGGAGTCCCACATCATCGGCGTCGGCGCGTGGAACAGGGACGTACCCGCGGAATCGGCGAAGTCGATATCGCCTTCGCCGTCCGACCGCAGCGACCCGCCACCCTGGATGCTCGCCGTGAACCGGACCTGCGCGAGCTTCGGGTCGGCCGCCGCCTCGCGCGTCTTGACGATGACCTGTTCGGAGAAGCCCTGCGACCCTGCGCGCAGGCGGAGATCGACTCCTGCCACGCCCGGGATCGCCTCCGGGTAGGTGGCGGTGTCACCGTCGACGACCGGGGTGGGCAGTTTCCACGGCCACGCCAGCGACAGCTTGTCGCCGCCCTTCGCAATCGTCACCAAGGCCGAGTCGCCACCGCCGGAGAAGCTGAGATCCGCCGAGGTCGCCTTCGGGGCCAGCACACCACTCGCCTTCCGGACGAGTGACGTATCGACCGGGATCCAGCCGTCGGATCGTTTCACCCACTTCGGCTGCACATAGTCCTCGAGCGTCATCGACCCGTCCGGATTCGCCAGGACCCGCTGCGACTCGGACCGCTCTTCCAGCACCTCGGTCGGTTCTCCGGTGGCGCGGGCCTTCCGTAGCGCTGAGACCCGAGACTTCGCCGACGGGCTGCCGGTGAGCCGCTTCGAGGGAGCCGCCGCATCGGCGGGCCCGCCCTTCGCGACCGACAACAGCGACATCGTCAGTGCGAGCGCGAGCGCGCCCGCTGCCCTCTTTGTTCGGGCGCGCGGCCGTCTCTCCTGCCCAGCGCGTGCGAATGCCCCGTTACCCCGTCGGCCGACCACGCCCGTCCCCCTGAAAGTAAAGAATCTTTAAAGAGCGAACGGACGGTAACATCGCCGACCTTCGCCTCAACAGGGAGCAAGAGGTGATGTAAGTCACGAATCAACGCGTAAACCGATTCACCTAGGGCTCTCACCTGCAATAACGCAACGAGCATCCTCGAGCGATCCGATGATCGGCCGGAAGCGGCCACTTCCCTGCGCCATCCGAGTCACGCGACGACGATCACTTTCCGTAACGATTCGCGAATACGCTCGAGCCCGTTTCAACTGAGTGGGTGACGGTCCACCACTTGTCCGTGCGTCGTCACGGGACTCGGGAGGCAAGCACACCGCATGACCGCTTTGTCCCGATAAGATTTGCGCCACGACTCTCCGTGCGGAAGGTCGGGTTGGGGGTCGCCCTCGCGGCGATGGACGGGAAGGGTGCACGTGGCCGGGCAGAAGACGCCGGACGACGATCCGAACACGGAGCCTCCGGCCGACGACGAGTGGTCGTCTCCTCCCCCGCCGCCTCCGGCGGCTTGGGGGCCGGATCCGGCTCAGCCGCCGTTGCCGCCCTGGGCAATGCCCACATCGCCGTCGTACGGCGCCGCGCCGCCGGGCCTGCCCGGTTCGCCGCCGTACATACCTCCGTCGGAGAACGACCCGGCCCCACCGCCCTACGGCCCACCGCCGCAGGAGACCGAGAGGCCGGCGCCGCGCGACTCAGCGTGGCAGGAGCCGCCGGAGACCCAGGAATGGGCGCCGCAGCCGCAGGCCGACCCGTGGCGGATACCGCCGCAGCCGGTCTGGGACCCGTCGGTGGAGCCCTCCCCTGCCGCGCCTCCACCTCCATACGGCGCCGCCGAGGAGGAGCCGCCGACCGCACCGCGCTTCCCGGCGTACGACGCAGGCGGAGCGAACCAACCGGCCGCCCTCGACCTGCCGCCGTCCGCGATGGTGCCGCGGTCCACCCCACGTCCGCCGGTGGCGCCTGAGCGAGAGTCACGAACCTCTGGAGAGCACGGGACCGTCCGGTTCGACGAGCCGTGGCGGATGGAGACGCCCGGCCGCGCGGGCCGTCGCACGCGCCTGCGACCCATCCTCATCGGGGTGGCAGGCCTGGCCGTCGCAGGCCTGGTCGCCACCGGAATCATCGTGTTCTCGGGCAACGTCGGCAAGAAGAAGCAGTCCGCCACCGCTGCTCAACTCGCCGGCGGCCTGTTCCCCATAGACCCCGCGGCCAAGACCGACGGCCGTGATCAGGAACTGCTCGGTGTCGCCGCGGTGAACTCCACGGTGGTCGCGATAGGCGGCGAGTTGGACCACGGCGACTATCGCGGACAGTTCATCGTCTCGACCGACGGTGGGCGGTCGTTCCGGCTGGCCACCGTGCGCACTCCCGAGGGCTGGCAGCCCCGGTACGGCGACGCTCCGCAGCAGGTCACCGGAACGGACGGCGCTTGGGTCGCGCTCGGCGTATCACCGACGGGTGGTGTGGTGTGGACCAGCCGCAACGGCACCGACTGGACCCGCCAACCGGATTCGGCCGGAGAGCCTTTCTCCGGTTCCAACCGTCTGGCTCAGATCACGCGAACGACGGCGGGCTTCGTCGCCGTCGGCACGACCTCCGCGAAGGGCGACTTCAGCGACATGCAACCGGTCGTGTGGCGGTCGACCGACGGCCGACGCTGGGATCGGATATCTGCGGACCAGCTGAAGATCTCGGGAAAGGGAGAACGCGCCACCCTGGACGGGGTGGCGGCCAACGGTGACACGGTCGTCGCACACGGATGGACGGCCTCCGGACCGAAGAAGAGCGACATCCGAGAAGGGTTCTGGCGATCCACCGACGGCGGCGCCAATTGGGGCTCCATCAGCACCCCCCATCCGGACGGCAACGGCCTCACGGTCGGCGCCGCGTTCCTCGCCTTTGGCCCGGGCGGGTTCCTGATCGGCCGCGACGCCGATAAGAAAGGTGGCGGCGGCAGTCCCTACTGCGTCCTCATGAGCTCGGCCGATGGCCAAAGGTGGGCTTCCGCCGGAGAGATTCATGTTTCGGGGTATGGAAGGTTGCTCCGCCTCACCGGCTCCGACCAGGGGTGGACGGCGACAGTGGCCACCGGCTCGTCCGTGACCGTGCAACGCAGTGCGGACGGCAGATCGTGGGCCGGCGCGGGGACCGTTCCGATGCCGGGCGGCCGTACTCTGACCGGCACGGCGGTGACTTCGGGCGCGACCGTCCTTGTCGGACGCGACGGCACGGCCGAGGGGAACAACGCCGTTCTGGCCGTACGGGATCTGCACGGGCAGGAGGTCGGCATCGACCTGACCCGCGTTGCAGGAGCCGTACGGACCGACCAGTCCGTGAACGCGATCGCCTCCGCAGGTGGCCAGTTGGTGGCGGTAGGGAACTCCAATGGCGATGCCGCCGTCTGGACGTCGTCCAATGGCCGCCAGTGGAATCGCGGTCAGGCGGAGTCCAAGGCGTTCGCCCGTCCGGGACCCCAGCAGCTGACCGGTCTGG
This sequence comes from Actinoallomurus vinaceus, assembly GCF_039542055.1. NCBI lineage: Bacteria > Bacillati > Actinomycetota > Actinomycetes > Streptosporangiales > Thermomonosporaceae > Actinoallomurus > Actinoallomurus vinaceus. The sequence continues at coordinate 126,534 of NZ_BAABHK010000015.1, read as the reverse complement.
CGTCCGGAGGGGCCGGTTGGGTGGCCGTCGGTTTCAGCGGTGCCGCCCCACGGCGGCCGCTCGTCGTGACTTCCCCGGACGGGAAGGCCTGGAAGGCGGTCGACGGCGACAAGGCGTTCGAGCCAGGTGATCCCGACCAGATCGACACCGCTTCCGTGACAGCGGGGCCGACCGGATATGTCATCGTGGGTGATCAGGCATCCTCTGCGGCCGTCTGGCAGTCGGCCGATCTTAAGACCTGGACTCGTGGTGAGGGTACGACCAAGGACGCGCTGGACGGCTCACCGGGTGCCGAACGCTGGATGCGCAGTGTGGTGAGCGGGCCGTTCGGTTACGTGGCCGTCGGCGGCCTCAACGACCCATCGGTTCAGAACGCTCCGAGAGGCCGTCCTGCCGTTTGGACCTCCGCGGACGGCAAACGCTGGGCGCTTCAGCAGCTTCCGCTTCCCGCCGGCATGCTCGAGGCCACGTTCCACCAGGTGGCCATCAGGCAGAACGTGCTCACCGCCGCCGGTACCGCCAAGACCTCCGCCGGTACGACCGTCTTTGCCTTCACCTCGGTGGACGGCGGAAAGACCTGGAGGCAGGTCCCCCTTCCCCCGGGGAGTGGAGGCCGTGCCCGCTCGGCCGTCACCGTCGTCACCGCGACGCCACGGGGATTCGTCATCGGCGGCTCGATGGACGTACGAGGCGGCGACGATGTAATCATTTGGACTTCATCCGACGGGCTGTCATGGAAGACTCAGACGCCGCAAGGGACCGGGCTTTCCGGTCCGGGTGACCAATGGCTTACCGGCATGGCCGTAACCGGGAAAGATCTGCTGTCCGTCGGCGTGACTCGAGACGATCGCGGCGGGCAGCCGACGCTGTGGCGGAGAGCGCTGCCATGACCCGGCGACGAACCGCGCGGCTCGGGACTCGGATGTGAATCGTCGGCTTAGGAACGCCGTTATGGGAGCGGCGCTGTTCGCTTTGACCGTGGGATCCGTCACGGCGTGCCGGGCACAGGCAGAGTCGCAGACGCGGCCGACCGACCGGCCGCCGTCCTCGGCGACGAACGCACCACGGCCCGCTTCCCCGCCGCTGCGGGTAATGCCCCTCGGCGATTCGATCACCGATGGGCTTCAGGTGCCCGGCGGCTATCGCACTGATCTATGGCAGTTCATGGCGGCCGACGGCATGGCGGCTGACTTCGTGGGGTCCCAGGCCAGCGGTCCGGCGCAGCTTCCCGACCGCGACCATGAAGGCCATCCCGGCTGGAGAATGGGCCAGATCTACCTTCAGGTACGGTCGTGGCTGCGTAGTTACCGGCCGCAGGTAGTACTCCTTGACATAGGGACGAACGACATCCTTCAGAACAAGGAGCTGGAGCACGCTCCTTCCCGGCTGTCGATGCTGATCAACCTGATCACCACCACCTCGCCGGAGACGCGGGTCTACGTGGCGACCATCGGTCCGTTCGCCCGTCCCATCGACGAGGCGAGGGCCCAGCGCTACAACGCGGCTATTCCTACGATCACAAGGTCCCTGGCGCAGAGGGGCCGTCGGGTCCAGACCGTTGACATGCACGCGGCGCTGGGCAAGGGAGACCTCGCCTCGGACGGCATCCACCCGACGGCCGGGGGATATTCCAAGATGGCCGCCCGCTGGTACTCCGCGTTGACAGCGTCCTCGATCACCCGCTGGGAGGCGGAGAATCCGGCGTACGCCGCGGTGAACAATGGCGTGCGGCTCCAGACACGTGCGGCATCCGGAAACGGCAAGGTCGGATATCTCAACTATGCCGACAGCTACCTGGAATTCACCATCGATGTTCCACGCGCCGGCCGTTACCGAATGTACGCGCATGCCGCGGACGGGATGGGAACCCCCTGCGACCAGCGGCTGAGCGTCGATGGGAGGCCGCAGGGGAACCTCCGGTTCCCCAACGTCGGCTGGGACGAATGGATCATCAGATCGGCCGACCTGACCCTCAACGCCGGACGCAATACCGTGCGTTTCAGCCGCGGAACGTGCAGTACCGAGATCGACGCGATCGACCTTCGGGCATTGCGCTGACGACGCTAACCGGAGGTACCGGTAGGCGCCTCTGACGAGGTACCGGCTTCGACAGCGTCGCCCCGATCCACACGGCGGATCTCTTCGATCGCCTTCCGGAGCCGCCCCCGTAGCCACCGTTGACCGGGTCGCTCGACGACGGCCCAGATCAAGCCGGCCGCGACGAGACAGGATGCGATGGCGATTCCGAGAACGGTCCACCGGTTCAACTGCGGGGCCAGCCATTTGATCAATGGTCGAGATACCGTCTCATGCACCAGGTAGAGCGGGTAGGTCAGCCCACCCAAGACGGTGAATCCACGCCACCGCAGCCAGCCGAGCCGATGAGTGGCGGCGAGCGCCATGACCAGATAGATCGCTGTGATGATGCCGGGGATCGCGTACTGGTGGACGCCCGGCCAGGCGTTCGCCGGGTTCATGTTGTGAACGCCGTAGTAGACGGTGAGCGCCCAGCAGAACGCCACGAAGAGCCAGAGCGCGATGTTCTGCCCGAAGCGGTACACGAGGAACAGCGCCATGCCGGCGATGAAGTACGGGGCGTACTGCGGGAACAGCAGCGCCTTGAGGATCGCCGAGTCGGCCTCCTGCGCGAAGACGCCGAGCAAGAGCCAGGCGGACATGAACGCGACACACCGCGGATAGGTGATGCCCCACCACGCGAACAAGGCGATGAGCACGTAGAAGTGCAACTCGATCCAGAGGGTCCAGTAGACGACCTCCATGTTCGGTGCTCCGGTCCCCGTCTGGAGCATCGTGAGATTCGGCACGAACCGGAGCAGCGGACCCTGGCTGCCCGGCCCGTAGTCGACGGCGGCTCCGGTCGTGAGGTAGACGGCCATCGTGAGACCGACCGCGAACCAGTAGGCCGGGAAGAGCCGGACGACGCGCGATAGGGCGAAATCCCCGACCCGCCGGCCCCAGACGCTCATCAGAATCACGAAGCCGCTGATCACGAAGAACAACTCGACGCCCAGGTAGCCGAAGTCGGCCGCCGGGTTCAGCTCGGGGAAGACCTTGCGGGCGTCCTGCGGCCAGGCTCCTGTGGGCACGCCGGTGAAGTGGTGCATCATGACCGCCACCGCGGCCACGAAGCGGAGGAGGTCGAGTTCCCGCAGGCGGCCTCCTGGCCGTTTCGCCGCGGAGCTTTCCATCACGTTGGTCGACGCGGTGCCATTGGTCGAGGTCAGGTCACCCTGCGCGGCCGATGAGGCGTTCGCTGCTGAACCGTTCGTCGGTGGCATGGCCGTCAGCCCGTGGTGGCGGTCGCGAAGGAGGGGCGGCAGACCTTTCCGGCATAGTCCGTGGCGATCTCCAGCACCGAGGTGCCTGTGGCCGCCGGGAGCAGCGCGGAGCTGTAGTTGGGGCAGTACTCGTCCCTCGCGTCGGGAACGGCGACCGGGGCCGTCGCCGCGCGCCAGGTGCCGGTGCCGCCCTTCGTGCCGACGAACAGCGTGCGGCCGTTGCCGGGCGCGGCCTTTCCGCTCGCGTCGACCAGCATCTGCCCGACGAGAAGCAGCGATCCGTCCGGGCGGGGGGCGATGGTCGGGGCGTGCGCGAAGTGCCGGCCGCCGACCGCCGGGCGGGTGCCGAGGGCGGTCGCCGTGCCCCAGCTCCATCCGTTCGCCGACGTGCGGAGCCGTACCTCGCACTTGCGGGAGCCGCAGAGCTCGTAGCTCATCGCGTAGTGGCCGTTCGGCAGGCGCCGTACGACGGGCATGCCGGGACGCTCGGCCTTGGCCGCGAGGGAGACGGTGTTCGTCGGCGCGCTCCACTTCCGGCCGTCGGAGGAGCGGACGCGCACGATCTTCTGGCTGTGCCGGGGGTCGGTCTCGTCGGAGTAGAAGGCGGCGAGCCTGCCGTCCGAGGAGACGGTGAGCTCGGGCTCCCAGAGGCCGCCCGTCGTCTTGGCCTTGACGACCGTGGACAGGTACGACCAGGTACGGCCGTGGTCGAGGCTGCGCCACAGCCGGATGGTCATGCGACGGTTCGGCTTGACGTTCTTGCCGAAGGCGGCGGCCCACAGGAGCGTGCCGGCCTGGTTGGCGCCGACCTTCTTCGGCAGCTCGTACAGCGTGCCGCAGCATGTCCCCTTGCCGCCGGAGCCGGAGGGGTCGGCGATGGAGCCGATCTGACGGAAGGTCTTCCCTGCGTCGTCGCTCTCGTACACCGACCCGATCCCGGCGTTCCCGGAGAATGTGACGACGCTCGCGATGACGCGGCCGTTGGCGGATCCGCTGTGTGCGAGGCGGACGACGCGCGGGTACAGGCCGGTGTCGGTACGCAGCGGCGTGGCGGTGGCGGCCCGGGCGGCGTTGCCCGCTCCCACGGCCCGCTGCCCGTCGGAGCCGGCGGCGGCCACCGCCGCGCCCGCGCCGCCGAGGAGCAGTGCAGCCGCCGCGTACACCGGGATCCTCTTGTCCATGGGGGTCATTGCTCCGTTATCCGTACGATGACCTGCTCGTTGTCGCGCGTGTAGCCCTCGTAGCGGAACCGCAGGCCGGTCTCCTCGACGTGCTCCGCCCAGGCGCGGTACTCGTGGTCGCGCCAGCCGGGATAGCCGAAGAACTCGTCGAAGACGATGACGCTGCCGGGCCGCAGGCGGGGGCCGACGTGGCGCAGGACGGTCGATGTCGAGGAGTACAGGTCGGCATCGACGTGGAGGAAGGCGACCGGCTCGGGGTGCTCGTCGAGGAAGCCGGGGAGCGTGTCCTCGAACAGCCCGACGACGAGTTCGGCCCCGAGCACCTCGGGCGGCTCGTCGACGGCGAAGGTGCCCGCCGGGAAGCCCTCCCGCCAGTCCTCGGGGAGTCCCTCGAAGGAGTCGAACCCGAAGACGTTCTTGCCGTCGCGGGCCGCGGTGATGGTCCGCAGCGTACGGCCGGAGAAGACGCCGAACTCGAGCGCCATGCCCTCCTGCCCCTCGGCGAGGGACAGGGCGTGCTCGAGCGTCGCCTGCGGATCGACGAAGGCCGAGGCGTCGGGCATGATCTCATCGATCAACTCGGCCGTCTCTTCCGCCGCGGCCTGCTCCTCCTTGAGGGTGGCGGCGGCGAGTTTCGCCTCCTCCCGGGCACGCTGGCGCCGTGCGGCGTCGAGCGGGCCGTCCGGCGGGGCGAGGAAGTCGACGGCGTCGGCGATGTCGCCCTCGAACGCCACCTGACCCTCCCGCAGCACGACGCCGCGCTCGCAGACCTTCTCCAGGGTGCCCATGTCGTGGGAGACGATGACGAGTGTCCGCCCCTCGTCGTGAAGCTCCTCGATGCGCTCCAGGCACTTCTTCTGGAAGGGCGGGTCGCCGACGGCCAGCACCTCGTCGACGAGGAAGATGTCCGGTTCGGTGTGGACGGCGACGGCGAAGCCGAGCCGCATGAACATGCCGGAGGAGTAGAACTTCACCTGGGTGTCGAGGAACTTCTCGATCTCGGAGAACGCGACGATCGCGTCGTACTTCGCCTCGGTCTCCGCCTTGCTCATGCCGAGGATCGCGGCGTTGAGGAAGATGTTCTCCCGGCCGGTCAGGTCGGGGTGCAGGCCAGCGCCGACCTCGATCAGGCCCGCGACCCGGCCACGTACGCCCACCGACCCGCCGTCGGGCTGCATGACGCCGGAGATGAGCTTGAGGAGGGTGCTCTTGCCCGAGCCGTTGAGGCCCATGAGGGCGAGCGACTCGCCCTGTTCGACGGTCAGGGACACCTCGTCGAGCGCCGTGAACCGCTCGGACAGGCTCTGGCGCCGCGCGGCCCGTACGGTCATCTCCTTGATCGAGTGCGCGTGGCGCAGCGTGAAGCGCTTGGTCACGCCGTCGACGACGATGGATTCCATCTAGAGCTCCTGGGCGAACCGCCGCTGCAGGCGGAAGAAGACCATCTGCGCCAGCCCCAGCAGCACGACCGCGGCCAACAGGCTTTCCAAGCCTCGTACGGTCAGGTGGTCAGGAAAGGCATGCTTCCCGTCGGGAAAGGTGGGGGTCCCGTCGGGAAGCTCGGCCTTGTGAGGGTTGGCGGGCCACCAGAAGGCCCGCTGGAACAGCAGCGTCGCGGTCGCGAGAGGGTTGGCGAGGTAGATCTGCAGGCCGAGGCCGTTCCCGGCCGACTCCTGCACGGCCGTCCACGGGTAGATCATCGGGGCGGTCCACGGGATGACGATGTTGAGGATGTCGACGACCTGGCCGAAGTCGCGGAAGAACACGTTGATCGCGGCGAACAGCAGGCCGACCGCCAGGCCGAGCACGGCCACGATCGCGAAGCCGAGCGCCATCGACCCGAAGCCGAGGGCCGAGGGCGTCCAGCCGCCGAGCAGCGCGCCGATCCACAGGATGGCCAGGCCGGGCAGCATGTGCACCGCCGAGACGAGCGCGGAGGAGGCCGGGAACATCTCGCGGGGCAGATAGATCTTCTGGACGAGCGGCGCGTTCCCGATCACGGACCACGTGCTGGTGATCAGCGTTTCGGTGAAGAAACTGATCACCACCATCCCGGAGAACAGGAACACCGGGTAACCGGGGATCGCCTTGCTCATCTTGAGGAAGACGCCGACGACGAAGAAGTAGACCGCGAAGCTGACGGCCGGGCGGACGTACGACCAGCCGAGTCCGAGCAGGGATCCCTGGTAGCGGCTGCGCAGCTCCCGGCGGACGAGCAGGCGCAGGAGGTAACGCCGCCGCACCACCTCCAGGAGACCGCCGCCGCGGCCCGGGGCGGTCAGCGGCGGTACCGTCACCGCTCCTCCGAGGCCGCCGTGTCGCTCTCCCCAGAGACCGCATCCCGCTCCGCCGGCTTCGCGACCGGCGGAGTGGCGGCGCCGAAGGTCTCGCGCCAGCGCTCCGGAGAGGTGAGGTCGGGAAGGGCCGTCCGGTAGGCCCGGCGCAGCCTCGACCAGTCCTTCACGAGCCGCGCGTGCAGAGCGGCGTTGCGCTGCAGGATGGAGCGCAGACGGGCGGGATCGCGCTGGTACCACGACACCTTGGTGCCGTCCGCCGCCGAGACGAGGGCGCTGTCGAACCGCGACAGCAGCCACCACGACTGGTCGACGTGCGGGACGGTGACCTCCGGATGCGTGCGGGGAGACGAACCGACGGGACGCAGCTGCCGCGTCATCCCGGTGAGCGCCGTCTTGATCATCTCCTTGCGGTTGCCCGGAGGCAGCGGCTCGCGTCCCTTTTTCGGCGGCTTGCGGCGGCGGACCCGTGGGAAGTCGTCGATGTCCGGCTTGGCCTGCGCGTCGGGGAAGGCGGCGCGCAACCTTCGGAGCTCGGCCATCTTCGTGGTGATCGAGTCGTGCAGCCCGTCCGGGCCGTTCAGGACGTCCTCGAGGCCCAGCAGCATCAGCTCGGCGGTGGAGTACTGCATCGCCAGTGCGTGCTTGGTCACCATGATCAGGCTTTCCTTCAGCATGTTGCCGCCCCTGTCGTACGGGGAGTGCAGCAGCGCGCTGATGATGCGGTTCCGCTCCTGGAAGTAGGCCTGCCAGTCCAGGTCGTTGTCCTTGGAATGCCAGGGCACGTGCCAGACGGCGGCGCCGGGCAGCGGCACGGTCGGGATGCCCGCCTCCCTGGCGCGGACGCCGTACTCGATGTCGTCCCACTTGATGAAGAACGGCAGCGACAGACCGATCTTACGCAGGACGTCGACCGGGATGAGGCACATCCACCAGCCATTGAAGTCCGCGTCGATCCGCCGGTGCAGCCACGGCGTCTCGCGGAGACTGTGCCCCTCGCGGGCGAGGTCGTGCCAGTAGAACGTGTGCGGCGCGGGCACCATCCACCAGCGGTAGCGGGCGACGTTCTCCCCGTGGGCGTGCAGGACCGATCGGTTGAACAGGTCGAACATGTGCCCGCCGACGACCGTGGGAGTACGGGCGAGGTCGGCGAAGGCGACGGCGCGCAGGATGCCCTCGGGTTCGACCACCACGTCGTCGTCGAGGAGCAGCACGTAGCCGCTGCGCCCGGCGTCGAGGGTCTCGGCCATGGCCCGGGAGAAGCCGCCCGAGCCGCCGATGTTGGCCTGGTCGATGACGCGCAGCTTCTCGCCGAGGGCTTCGGCCGCCGCAGGGAAGTCCGGGTGGTCCACGACCCGCTTGGTCCCCTGGTCGACGACGAAGATCTCGTCAACGACATCCAGCACGTCGGTGGCCTCGCCGAGGGCGAGCAACTGCTCGACGCAGAACTTCGGCCGGTTGAACGTCGTGATACCGATGCTGGTGCTGCCCTGCGACCGGTCGGTGTCGGCGCACCACTCGGCGCGTTCGAGGACGACGTTGCGGTCGCCGGCGACGATGTCGAACCAGTACCAGCCGCCGTCGATGAACGGCTGGAGCGGCAGCTCGACCTCGCGCTCGACGGCAACGTCGGAGTCGACGTGCAGTTGGGTCACGCGCTGGGTGAAGCCCTTGCCCGTGGACCGGTAGACGATGACGATGCCCTCGCCGCGCAGCCGGAGCCTCAGCCGTACGTCGTCGACGACGCTCCAGCGCCGCCAGTAGCTCGCCGGGAAGGCGTTGAAGTAGGTGCAGAACGACACCCGCCGCCCGAGAGGCACGACGAGGCTGCGGCGGCCGACGATCCGGACGCCGCGCCGGGTCGCGAGGACGGCGTCCTCCGAGGAATCGCCGGCCAGGTCCTCCGCCGCGGCCGTCTCCTGGGCGACCGCTTCTTCGCCCCGGACCATCCGGCCGTCGACGTACAGCTTGAGCACGTCGAGGTCGCGGTCGACGGGCAGCACGAGCCGCTGCAGGACTCTCATTCGTTACCTTCGTTGCTGGAGCGGCCGCCGAACAGCGGCCGCAGGCGGTTCTCGTACATGGTCAGCGCGGAGGCGATGGCCATGTGCATGTCCAGGTACTTGTACGTGCCGAGACGTCCGCCGAACAGCACGCCCTTCTCCGCGCGGGCCAGTTCGCGGTACCGGTTCAGGCGCGCGCGGTCGGCGGGTGTGTCGATCGGGTAGTACGGCTCGTCGCCGGGTCCGGCGAAGCGAGAGTACTCACGCATGATCACGGTTTTGTCACCCGGGTAGTCCCGTTCGGGGTGGAAATGCCGGAATTCGTGGATGCGCGTGTACGGGACGTCCTCGTCGGCGTAGTTCATCACCGGGGTGCCCTGGAAGTCGCCGGTCGGCAGGACCTCCAGCTCGAAGTCGAGGGTGCGCCAGCCGAGCTCGCCCTCGCGGTGGCCGAAGTAGCGGTCGAGGGGACCGGTGTAGACGACCGGGACGTTGCCGGCGGCGTCGAGGTCGAAGAAGTCCGTGCCGAGCCGGACCTCGATCCTCGGGTGGTCGGCCATGCGCTCCAGCCAGGCGGCGTAGCCGTCCACCGGCAGGCCCTCGTACCGGTCGGCGAAGTAGCGGTTGTCGAAGGTGTACCGCACCGGTAGCCGGGTGATGATCTCCGCGGGCAGCTCACGGGGGTCGGTCTGCCACTGCTTGGCGGTGTAGCCCCGGATGAACGCCTCGTACAGCGGCCGCCCGATGAGGGAGATCGCCTTCTCCTCCAGGTTGGCCGGATCGGTGATCTCGGCGGCCTGCCCGGCGATCAGGGCGCGGGCCTCGTCCGGGGACATGGCCCGGCCGAAGTACTCGCAGATCGTGCCGAGGTTGATGGGCATCGGGTAGACGCGGTCCTTGAAGATCGTGAAGACCCGGTGCCGGTAGTCGGTGAAGGCGGTGAACCGGTTGACGTACTCCCAGACCCGCTCGTTGGAGGTGTGGAACAGGTGCGCGCCGTACCGGTGGACCTCGATGCCGGTGGCCGGCTCGGCCTCGCTGTAGGCGTTCCCGCCGATGTGGTCGCGGCGCTCGACGATCAGGACCCGCAGGCCGAGGTCGCGGGCGCAGCGCTCGGCGATGGTCAGCCCGAACAGCCCGGCGCCGGCGACGACCAGGTCAGCGTTCACGCGTCTCCTCCACGGACGACGTCGGGTTCTCCACAGGCGACTCCACGGACGGGATCCGGGCCCTCCGCTCGCCGCGCGGGGCGACGAAGCGCCGGTACAGGGGGCGGCGGATCCAGGCGGGCGTCAGGCGGTACCCGCCACGGACGCTCACGTTGCGCAGGTACTGCGCGGGCGTGGTGAAGCCGCTGCGCAGCAGTTCGCGCTGCAGGCGCAGTTCCGCGCGCAGCAGGACCAGGCCGCCGCGGCGTTCGTACGCGCCCTCGCCGACGCGGTAGTACACGAGCGGCTCGGGAAGGTTGACGACCTCGGCTCCGCTCGCGATCATGCGGGCGAACAGCCAGTAGTCCTCCATGAGCGGCATGTCGCCGTAGCCGCCGGCGGCCAGGACGGCGGTGCGCCGGTACACGATCGTCGGGTGGTTGAACGGGTCGTGCAGCCGCGCGTACCGGGCGATGTGCCCTGGATCGGAGACCGGCGTCCGGCTCCCCACGATGTCCTCCCGGCCGGCCCCGAACTCCAGCATCCCCGCGCCGACCAGGTCGGCCCCCCGCTCGATCACCGGCAGCTGGACCGCGAACCGGCGCGGCATCGCGATGTCGTCGGCGTCCATGCGGGCGACGACGTCGTACCGGCTGGCCGCCAGCCCGGCGTCGAGGGCCAGACCCAGGCCGCCGTTGTGCTCCAGCGGCAGGAAGGTCACGGGTACCGGGCTCTCCTTCGTGAGCTCGGCCAGGCAGCCGGCGAGCTCGGCCGAGACCGGCCCGTCCTGGACGAGGATCACCTGGTCGGGGCGGCGCGTCTGGGCGTCGACCGCGCTGCGGAACGCCTCTCGCACGTGGTCCGCCCGATCCCCGCCGTAGACGGTGAGGAGGAGCGCGAAGGGTTCGGCCATACGTCCGTCCTGTTGGCCACCCCCATGGCTTCGCCCCACCACCCCCTGGTACGGATGGGATGGCGATGAGGCCAGCGGGGCGGAATGCATCTTATGCTACTTTTGCGGCTTTCATCCGTGCGTCTTACTCCCACCGACTCGGCGATAACGTGAGGTGTCAGCTGAAAGACGCCCAAATCTCCGCCGTGGTTGTCACGTACGACCGGCGGGATCTGCTGACCGAGGCGCTGACCGCCCTCGAAGGGCAGACCAGGCCGCCGGACGCGATCGTGGTCGTCGACAACGCCTCCACCGACGGCACCTCCGGGCTCGTCCGCGAACGCTTCCCCGACGCCCGTCTGCTGGAGCTCTCCCGCAACACCGGCGGGGCGGGCGGGTTCGCCGCGGGCATCGCCTGCGCCCTGGAGCTCGGCGCGGACGCGCTCTGGCTGCTGGACGACGACACGGTGCCCGAGCCCGGCGCGCTGGCCGCCCTCTTGGCGGCGCGCGAGCGGGGACGGGACGACGCCGGGCGGCCGCCCGCGCTCGTCGCGAGCCGCGTCGTCTGGACCGACGGCCGCGACCACCCGATGAACACCCCCCGGTCCAGGCCGTCGGCCGTCGCCGGGTGCGCCCGGATCCGGTCCGCGTCGTTCGTGTCGGTGCTGGTCGACGCCGAGGCCGTACGGGAGCGGGGGCTGCCCATCGCCGACTACTTCCTGTGGAACGACGACTTCGAGTTCACGCTGCGGCTACTGCGCGGGCGCACCGGCCTGCTGTGCCGGGACAGCGTCGCCGTGCACAAGACGGCCTCCCCAGACTTCGACCCGGGCCGGCGGTTCTTCTACGAGGTGCGCAACAAGGTGTGGCTGTTCACCCGCAGCCGCTGCCTCGGCCCCGGCGAACGCCTGCTCTACGCCGGCGCGACGGCGCGCCGCTGGGCCCGTACGCTCGCGGGCCCGGCCGACCGGGCGGACCTGGCCCGCGAGCTGGGCCGGGGACTGTGGGCGGGCGTCCGCTCCGGTCCCCGACCCAACGAGGCCGTGCTCACTTGCAGGGATTCTGGGCCGCGTTGATCTCGCCGTCGACCTTGGGGATGTCCGGGTTCTTCACCTGGACGCCCTCCGGGCCGACCACCAGGGAGACGGTGCCCGGCGCGACGGTCTTGTCGGCGGCGATGACGACGCCCGGCACGGCGACCGCGAGAGCGTCGGCGAAGCGCTCCGCCCCGGTCCCGTACAGGATCCTGGTCTGCGGCTGTGCCGGGCCCTTCGCCGCCGTCACCTGGAAGCCCTGGGCCTTCAGGTCCTTCACGGCCTTCTTCGGCGCGTTGACCGCGCTGACCTTGACCTCCTGCGGCTTCGGCGCCGCCGGCTTGGACGGCTCCGGCTTGGGTGCGGGCAGGTCGTCGTCCTTGCGGATCGCCTCGAACAGCGGACCGGCCTGCGCCATGTCCCACTGCACGCGGTTGGGGTCCTTGGGGTAGGTCTGCGTCGGCACGGTGACGAACCGGACGGTGCCCGCGCTCATCCCCTTGAGGCTCGTGGCGAGCTTCTTCATCGCGGACACGCTGAACTCGTCGTCGGTGGCGATCGACTTGGTGACGGCGTTCAGGAACCGGTACGCCCGGGTGGGGTCGGTCAGCATGTCCTGGCTCGTGGCCTTCTTGACCACCGAGGCCATGAACTTCTGCTGCCGCTGGATCCGCTCGAGGTCGGAGCCGTCGCCGAGACCGTAGCGCGTGCGGACGTACCCCAGCGCGTCATTGCCCTTGACGACCTGGCGACCGGCCTTCAGGGAGAGGTTCGCCCGTGGGTCGTTGACCGCCTGCGGCACGCAGATCTCCACTCCCCCGAGCGCGTCGACGACCCGCTTGAACCCGGTGAAGTCGATCTTCACGTAGTGGTCGATGTGGATGTCGGTGTCCGACTCGATCATCTTCCACGTACAGGTCGCCCCGGCGTAGGCGAAGGCGGCGTTGAGCATGCCGAAGAACGCGGGGACCGTCCCGCCGCGCTTCTTCTTGCAGTCGGGGACGTGGACCATCGAGTCGCGGGGGAAGCTGATCGCCACCGCGCGGTCCCGGTTCGGCGACAGGTGCAGCAGGATCGTCGTGTCCGAGCGCTCCCCGCTGATGTCCGGCGACCAGTACTCCTTGTTCTCCCCGTCCCGGGAGTCCGAGCCGAGCAGCAGGATGTTCATCGACTTGTTCAGCTTCGGCGGGCGGTTGGTGCCCAGTTGCTGCTGGTCGACGTGCTCCTTGTGAATGTTGCCCTGCAGCTTCTCGTACAGCCCGAAGGCCGTGCCGCCGGCCAGGACGAGCGCCACCGCGACGCCGGCCGCGACCCAGCGCACGACACGCCGACGACGGCCGCGCTCGGGCGGCGGCGCGGGCACGCCCTCACCGCCGGGCTCTCCGGGCGCACCGGTGTCCCCCGGCCCGCCGGCCCCGTCGGATTCGCCGGCTTCCTCGGGAGCGTTCGCCCCGCCCGAGCCGGTGCCCTCCCCGACCTTCTCGTCGCCCGGTTCTTCCCTCTCGCCCCGTCGCGTCTCCGCGGCCGGCGCGTCGTCCGCCGGGCCACCGGAGTCCGGCGCCTTCGGCGACGCGTTCTCCGGCGTCACGTCGTCAGCGTCGTTGTCGGCCATTCCACCTCATCGATCGGTCGCACGGGCGCGCCGCGCGGGTCTCTGCCCCCTTAGACGCACGCCGAAGTGCATCGGATGACAATCACGGCATTTAACCCGCAAAGTCAAGAATCAACCCACCCCTATCGATCTACCTGGGCGTTTACCGCGAATCGCCACAGGCGTAGACTTTGGTCACAAGGCGCCGCAGGGGGGCGGTGTCTTGCCGCCGCCCCGACGCCAAGCGTGGGACATCCGCTTGGGGGGGATCAGTCGTGGCGGACACCAATCGAGGCGTCGTCTACGTCGAACCCGGCAGGGTATCGGTCGAGGACATGCCCTATCCGACGCTCGTCCTGGAAGAACAGAACAACCGCAGGCTCCAGCACGGAGCCATCCTCAAGGTGCTGGCCACCAACATCTGCGGCTCCGACCAGCACATGGTGCGCGGACGCACCACCGCTCCCGCCGGGCTCACCCTCGGCCACGAGATCACCGGCGAAGTGATCGAGACCGGGGAGGACGTCGAGTTCATCAAGGTGGGCGACATCGTCAGCGTCCCGTTCAACATCGCCTGCGGCCGCTGCCGCAACTGCAAGGAGGGTCACACCGGCGTCTGCGAGAACGTCAATCCCGCCCGGGCCGGCGCGGCGTACGGCTACGTCGACATGGGCGGCTGGCACGGCGGCCAGGCCAGGTACGTCGTCGTCCCGTACGCCGACTGGAACCTGCTGAAGATCCCGGCGGACCGGGACACCGTGATGGCCAAACTGCTCGACCTGGCCATGCTGTCGGACATCTTCCCCACCGGATACCACGGCGCGTACACCGCCGGCGTCACCACCGGATCGACGGTGTACGTCGCGGGCGCCGGGCCCGTGGGGCTGGCCTGCGCCACGGCGTGCTTCCTGCTGGGCGCCGCCGTCGTGATCGTCGGTGACATGAACAAGGACCGGCTCGCGCAGGCGAGCAGCTTCGGCTGCGAGATCGTCGACCTGTCGGCCCACGGCAACCTCGCCGAGGAGATCGAGCACGTCCTCGGCATGCCCGAGGTCGACGCCGCGGTCGACTGCGTGGGATTCGAGGCGCGGGGCCACGGACCGGAGGGCTCCACCACCGAGCAGCCCGCCACGGTCCTGAACTCCCTGATGGACGCCACCCGTGCCGCCGGTCGGGTCGGCATCCCAGGCCTGTACGTCACCGGCGACCCGGGGGCCGCCGACGAGAAGGCCAAGGAGGGCACGCTCGGCATCCGCATCGGCCTCGGCTGGGCCAAGTCGCACGTCTTCACGACCGGGCAGTGCCCGGTCATGCGCTACAACCGGCAGCTGATGATGGCGATCCTGCACGACCGCGTCCAGATCGCGCGCAACGTCAACGCCCTCGTCATCCCGCTGGACCAGGCGCCGCACGGCTACGAGGAGTTCGACAGGGGAGCCGCCCACAAGTACGTCCTCGACCCGCACGGCGAACTGGCGGGCGCGCGGTTCTAGCTAGGCACGCTCGCGCGCGGGTGAGGTCAGCGCGGCGCCGGAGCGCTCCTCCACGGCCTCGTGCCGGGGGAACAGCACCAGCGCCGCGCCGGCCAGGACGAACGCGCCGATCCGCAGCGCGAGGAGCAGCCGGTCGGACGGCCACGGCTCCTTGTACAGCACCGTGCCCAGGATCACCAGCTGGGTCTTGGCGGTCACGGTGAGCACGGACACGACGATCGACATGCGGCAGCGCTGCAGGCCGATCTGCAGCTGGGCCAGGCCGAGCGCCGCCATCCCGACGGCGACGTACGGGTACGGCGAGCCGTAGGCCGCGGCCGCGAGCCCGTGCGCGTTGTAGATGGCGGCCACGCCCTTGAGCGCGAGCTCGGAGACGCCGAGGCTGACGCCGCACCCGATGCCGTACGCGATGCCGGCCAGGGGCCGGGCGTGCCGGCCGAACGTGCGGATATCACCGCCGACCAGTACCGCCACGCCCACCAGGATGCCCGGGATCACCACGGCGAACAGGGTCACAGGTCCCGCGACCGCGCTGGTCATCACCTCGCGGCGGCCGTTGGACGTGCCGACCATCACGGTCGCCAGCCCGAACAGGCCGACGCACGCCCACTCCCGGCCGGTGAGCCGCTCGCCGAAGAAGACGCCGGCGTAGAACAGGATGAAGACGAGGCTGGCGGCGAAGATCGGCTGGGCGAGGCTCAGCGGGAGCATCGTCAGCGCCTTGACCTGGGTGGTCACCCCGGCCAGGACGATCACCAGGCCGGACAGCCACAGCCAGTTGGTGTAGGTGTACCGGATCAGGCTGAACGGCCGGGTGCCGCGGAGTTCGGGCATGCGGTTCGCGGCGACCCGGAAGACGATGAAGCCCAGGTAGTAGATGAGGGTCGCCATCAGCGCCAGGATGGCGCCTCTGATGTCGGATCCGCCCATGCACCGAGCCTTTCGTCCCGTTTTCCCGCCACAAGATCATCGCTCCAAGTGCCACGACTGTCGCGGATAGCGATCATGGCGTCAAGTCATGTTGGCGGATATACGGGGATTTCGCACAGTGTTTCGATGATTACCGGATTAGTTCCACGGCAGGGCGGCGCGGCGTTCCCAGTACTCCCCCGGCGGCGTCGCCAGAGCGCCCAGCTCGGCGAGCTCGTCCTCGCTCAGCACGACGGCCGGGGCCGCGAGATTGGACGTCAGCTGGCCGGCGCTCGCCGCGCCGCTCAGCACCGTGTCCGCCCAGGGCCGCGCGAGCACGGCCGCCAGCGCCACCGCGTCCGGTCCGACGCCGTGCCGCTCCGCCGCCTTCCGCACCGCCGGAGGCGGGTCCACCGCCAGCCGGCCGTTGGCCAGCCCCTCCTTGACCATGACGTGGGCACCCCGCGCATGGGCCTCGGCGAGCGCGCCGCCCGCCGAGGTCTCCAGGACGTTCCACGTCGACTGCACCACCGTGAACAACGGCCGCCCGTCCACCTCCACGTCGAGCGCGCGCCGTACCGTCTCGGCCTGGGACGGCCCGGACGTGGAGAAGCCGACGCGCACGCCCTCGGCGGCCAGGCCGGCGAGAGCCCGCAGCAGCCCGGCGTCGGCGAACAGCGGACCGTCCGCCATCAGCGAGTGGACCTGGTAGACCGCCAGGCGGTCGCCGAGCAGGCTCCGGGTCTGCGCCAGCTGATCCCGGAACCTCGGCAGGGAGTGCTCCTTGACCTCGTGCACGTCCGCGTCCATGCGCCAGTCGCCGACGTACGCGTAGCCCCACTTGCTGGAGACGGTGACGTCGCGGTGCCCGCGCTCGTCCAGCCAGCCGGCCAGGAACTCCTCGGCGAGGCCGTACGACCGGGCGGCGTCGGCCCAGCGGACCCCCGCCGCGTACGCCGCGTCGAGCACCCGCCATGTGGCGTCCCGCATCGCCGCCACGGTCCGCTCCGCGGGCAGCGCGCCGTCACGCCCCAGGTTGATGTACGCCGGCCGTCCCAGGGCGGCCAGGCCCAGCCCCATCCTCGCGATGACAGTCATCTCCCCACCGTGCCATGGGACCGGTCACCGCCGCGGAAGCCTCCCGTGGCCCGGCTTGCCGCATGGCGCACGGCACCGGACGCCCGTGCTCAGGCGACCAGCAGCGCCTCGTCCCAGCCGACGGCGGACCGGTCCTCGGCGTAGGCGTCCAGCGCGAGCGCGACACCTCCGGAGCCTTCGAGGAAACCCGGGCTGTCGGCGCCCGCGGTGAACCGAAGGCCGAACGGGAGGTCCTCGTCGAATCGCGCCACGATGACGTCCACGATCTCGTCCCGCGCGCGGGTGAGCCTCTCGTCGTCGATGTGCCGGTTCAGCAACCCCAGGAGGTGAAGAAGACCGCTCCAGCCATGGCACAGCGCGGTGTCATCGATGTTCCACCGGTCGCGAGGGGACGCCAGGAAGGCCAGCACGGAGGCACGGGCGAGGTCGTGCCAGTCGTCCCGGCCCAGGGCCAGCGCGGCCAGCTGGACGGCCCTGGACACCCCGGGCACGCCGTAGCACCACGACGGGCGCGGTCGCGTTCCCGGATCGGCTCGCCCCTCGGCCCACTCGTGCAGGGAGACGAACCCCGGCCAGTAGACGCCGTACTCGTCCTCGGACCGCCGGTCACGGAGCAGGCCGACGATGCGCTCGATCGCCTCCTGGTGCCCCTCGACGACACGGCCCGCCTCCCATGCCAGCGACAGCAGGGCGAGCGGCCCGGCGACGCCGTGCGAGAGCCCGAGGTTCAGGTGACCGCCGGGCAGCCTGGCCTCCAGGTCGGACCGCGGCGCGGCGAGCGTCCACCAGCGCGGCACCTTGTGTCCCTGATGGGGGACCTCGCCGCACGCCATGGAGACGAGGTACGACAGCACGAGTTCCAGTTCGCCGGCGCACTCGTCACCGCGGGCGAGCAGGTAGCGGCCGGCGCCGCTCACTCCACGGACCACCTCGAACTCCGCGTTCGTCCTGGCCGGGCCGTCCGTGGCGGACGGCAGGGTGACGCGGACGAGACGCCTGACGTAGGCGTCCAGTCCCCGCAGCGCCGAAACGTAACCGCCGGTCTGCCGGTGGGCGGCGAGAGTCGCGAACGCCACCGCCCCGGCGCCTCCGTAGATGCCGTAGCAGGACTCTCCGGCGTTCTCCACCGCCGCCATGGCCCGTGCCAGGTGGCGATGGGCGATGGCGGCCTGCCGCTTGTCGCGCAGTACGGTCCCGCTGAGGGCCAGCGCGACGCCGGGGTATCCGTTCGACAGGGCCAGGTCCTCCCAGAGCGGCCACGCGCGCCCGTCATCGGACTGATCCGCCGGAATCCGGCACGCGGCGACGGTGGCGTCGGGGTCGGCGAAACGGTCCAGCAGCCGGTCGGCGACGGCGCGTGCCCTCTCCCGCCGGGTTCCGTCGCTCATGTGTTCCGTCCCCTCGTGGTCAGCGGCGGGCCGCGGCGTGTCTCGCCCGGCCCAGATGGGCGCGGGCGACGCCGCGGAGGATCGCCGCGGCGGCCTTCTCCACGGACCGGTCGATGCCGATCAGCCGGTTGTGCTGCATGTGCAGCAGCGCGAGCACCGTCTCGGCGTGAGCGGCGGTACGAGGCCCTTCGGCGGAGGCGTCGTCGCCGGCCAGCAGCAGCTCTCCGTAGGCGCGCGGTTCGGGGGCCTCGGACCAGAGGCGGGCGAGGCCGGGGGCGGAGAAGCGTTCGGCGAAGCGCTCGGCCGTCCGTCCCGGGACGATCAGGTCGGTGGCCAGGGCCCGGTGCCGCTGGAAGATCGCATGCTCGGGAGCCTTCCGGAACGTCCGGTCGATCCAGGAGCACCAGTCCCACGAGCCGAGGGACTCCAGCAGGATCGCGTGGGCGACCGCGCCCAGCACCTCGTCCGGAAGCTCCAGCCTGCCCTGAGCGCGCATGCTCAGCTGGGCGATCGCCGACTGGCTGTCCAGGCAGAAGAGCCGCTCGGCAGGGACCAGGGCGTCGGGGCCGCCATAGCGTTCCGTCTCCGGCTCGTAGGGGGCCATGACCATCGTGCGGATCGCCCCGGCCTCCTGCCAGGCCCGGCAGTGGCGCGCGAGTTCGGGCAGGACATGGGCGCGGAGCGCTTCGGGCTCGCCGTGCAGCCGAAGGCGGATGTGCCATTCGGGATCCCGGTACCGGATGAAGAACCACCGGTCGACGTGGGCGTCGACGTCTCGGAGCAGAGCCGGGAGATGCTCACGAAGGAGCGGGTCATGCGTCCGCGGTACCGCGTACAACTTGGCGTGGATCCACTCCTCACCGGGCAGGTGAACGCGCGGGCGGTGCGGCCGGATCCCGGTGAGCGGGACTGCGGGCGGGCGCGGGGTCTCCCGGCGCGTCAGCGGCACGACCACCTCGGTGCTGTGGCCGGCGGCCCAGCCGAGTCCCCGGCCGTCCGCGGCGAGGTCCTCGAGGAGCACGAGCCGGCCCTTCGTCATCTCGTGCCGGAGCAGCCCGCGATGCCACTCGTCGCGAAGGTCGATGCCGTACGCCCGGTCCTGCTGGACGATCTGGACCCGGTCGGGGACGCGGTAGCGCGTTCGCCACTCCTCGAGAGCGGCCGCCCACGCCTCGTGGTCCGCCGCCGTTTCGCGCATCCGCCGATCGGGCCGCCAGCGTCGCGGCGAGGCCACGACCTTCCCGAACGACACGCGGGGCAGGAACGGCAGCGCCTCCAGGCCCGCCCAGTCCCATCCGGACACGGTCTTCGGCCGCGCGACGGTGATGTCCACGAGAAGCCGCGCCAGATTGGGCGCCTCCCGGTCGATCGCCAGCATGTACGGAGCGACCGGGACGACGCGTTGACCGGTCCGGCCCCGGAACAGCTGGAAGCCGGACTCGTCCATGGCCACCACGAGGTCCCGCCAGTCGATGTGCCGGGGATCCGACCGATCCGCGAACACACCGATCGGCATCTCGTACGGCAGCAGCTTCGGCGCCCGCACCACGTTCAGCGCCCGTACGGTGCGGGGCGGGAAGGTGAGCTGGGCGAACACCGTCGATTCGTCGGCGCCGGCCGTCAGGAGCCGGGAGAGGTCCGGCGCGAGGCCGACGAGGTCGGCGAACCTCCCGGCGGTCGCTCCGGCCACCCATGACCCCGCGTAGGGAGTGCTGACGAGACGGAACGCTCCCCGGTCCAGGTCTGCGGCGCTGTCGGCGAGCAGTTGGAAGCAGAACTCCAGCGAACGCGGCGGATCGTTGGGCGGGGCGTGCGTGAGCCGGTCGATGTCGGCGGCCGTCAACTCGATCTCGCGGCGCTCACCGAGCATGGCCTCCTGCACCAGCTCGGCGATCACGAGGCGCCGGGTACGGTCCTCCTCGGTCTCCGGGGCAGGGCCGTTCGCGGGTCGCTCCGCGGCGTCGGGCGGGTTGCGGTACCCGTCGGGGTATCCGAGTCCGCGGTGCGGATCGATCAGATCGGCGAGCGGCACGACCCCGGTCATGCCGTAGCGCTCGATGAACCGATCCCGGTAGTCGCGCATGTGCGTGTGCGTCGTCCACACCGGGGAGACGGCCCACATCGCGGACGCGTATCTCTGCGCCTCTTCGGCCACCGCCTCGGGCAGCACGACCGTCGCGTCGACGCGCAGGTCGACCTGTATCGGAGGACGCGGCAGGTCCCCGTCCGGGTCGATACGGCGCAGGAGCCGGTGCAGCGCGTCCTCGCCCACGCCCGGCTCGGCCGTCGCGTAGTCGTCCAGGGCGGAGCGGATGCCGCGGAGTCGCGCCCGGAGGTCCGGAACGTCGCTCACCGCCGCCTCGATCCGGTCCAGCAGGTCGGCGTCGACCCGCTGGGGCGTGATCGAGGTCAGCAGGTACCCGTGCCGGACGAGTTGCACGAGGAAGCCGTCGAGCCGGGCCTCGGGCGCGTCGGGAGAGCGCGCCGCCGCGGCGTCCAGCAGTCCGGTGTACGGCAGCGGGCGGGATGCGATCTCGCGGACCCAGGCCAGCAGCGCCGTGTGGCGGACCGAGATCTCGCCGTCGGGCCGGGGCAGCACGAGCCGGCCGTCCCGGACGTGGCACAGGTCGTTGGCGACCACGTCGACCCGTCGCCGCACCTCGGGCCGGTCGAGCCACGAGAGCACGGAATCCGTCAGCCACTCGGAGTCCAGACTGACGCACTTGTCGCCCGGCCCCCGGACCTCGACCCGCGCGGACGCGCCCAGCCGTCCCGGCGCGACCCCGGCGAACAACCCGAACGGCGTCGGCCGGCCGCCGAGCCGCAGGTGGTAACGCGTCGCCGAGATCGCCGCTCTGAGCGACCTCTTTTCGCCGACCTCCGCACCGGAGTCGATTTTGGTCAGGGAATTCGAAAGGCTGCCACTCGCGATCAGGATCGCTTCGCGGAGAAGAGGGTCGGCCATGACCTGACGGATTCGCGATCGCGAATCCCGGTGTCCGCTCTGCTCGGTCCGGCTCCGTGGAACAGGGCCCATTCGCACCAGTATCGGGTCAGCGATCTGGAAAACGTCGTCCCGCATTACTCCCCTGGTTCACGGTTCACGACACCCCGGCCGAGAAGCGGGAGGGCACCGCCCGGCAGTGCCCTCCCGCCCGAAGAGCGCCTTACGCGCAGCAGACGACGCACATGGACTGGACGCCGGAGGTCAGGTTCGGCGAGGTGTGTCCACCCGGGGTCCCGAAGCCGTCGTGCTCTCGAATCGCGTCCTCATTGAGGGAAATACGGACGTCGAGGTCCAGGTCTTCCAGTTCAGTGGGGGTGTCGAGCTCGTTCAGCAGGGCAGCGGTGGACATCTGGCCTCCCAATGGTTCTAGGCGCGCTGATAGCGCCCATGGACCGAAATCCCTTTTGGGGATCTTCGTCGGGAGCGTACCTCCAAGATCATCACATTGGAAGACGCGATCATCGACGAACTTGATCATGCCTGCTCAGGAAATCCCCGCCCCACCGTGCCGCCGGGTGAAGTCGAGAATGCGGTGCCAGGCGTCCGCGCACTCCTGCCGCCACTCGGCGTAGGACGCGTCGAAGAACGAGTGCGGGGCGCCGTCGTAGACGTGCGTCTCGTACTCCTTCCCGGCCGCGTCGAAGCCCGCCGTCAGTGCGTCGAACTCCTCCTGCGGGGTCGCGACGTCGTTCCCGGCGAGCAGCATCAGCAGCGGCGCCGACAGACGCGGCGTGACGTCGCCGAAGAAACGCGGTGGGCCGTAGAAGCCGACGGCCCCGGCCAGCCCGAGGCCGGCCGCGGCCAGCCGCCACGAGTAGGCCCCGCCGAGGCAGAAGCCGACGCTGAACACCGGACCGCTCCCCCGCTCGCGGATCGCCGCGACGGCCGCGGCCGCGTCGGCCTCCACGTGGGCGGGCTCGAGCAGTGCCAGGTACGCCATCCCGTCGAAGGAGCCGTCGCGGGGACCGGTGCCGGCGCTGCGCCCGTAGGGGTCGGCGGCCAGCGTGTGAAAGCCCGCCTCGGCGAAGCGATGAGCCAGTGCCTCGTAGAAGGGGTGCAGGCCTCGGACGTCGGGCAGCAGGAGCACGTTCCGGCCGTTCGGGACGGCCGGGGCCGCGCGGTAGGCGCGGAACCGGTTGCCGTCCGCCGCGGTGAGCTCCAGCCGTTCGTGCTCGGCCACCCCTCCGGTGACGACCGGAGCGGCGGGCGGAAGGGCGTCGACGCTGTGGCACATGGGGTGATCTCCGTTCTGGTGAACCCTGGGGATGTGCCGCAGCCTTCCGTGTGGCGACCGGGTCACCCAGATCCCGGCTGTTACGGGTACCCGCAGGGCCACCCTCGCCGTACGGGCGGGCCGGAAGGCGCCGAACGGGCCGAGCGGGCGCGAAGCCGATCGGGAGGACGCCGACGAACGGGCGGGCGGTCGGCGGGCGGGGCGCGGGCATACTGGCGGGCATGGAGGATCACCGGGAGCTGGGACGGTTCCTGCGGACGCGCCGGGCCCGCGTGACCCCGGAGAGCGCCGGGCTGCGCGGTGGGTCCCGGCGCCGGGTCCCCGGACTGCGCCGGGAGGAGCTGGCGCAGCTGGCCGGGATCAGCGTGGAGTACTACCAGCGCCTCGAGCAGGGCCGCGCCACCCGCCCGTCCGAGGAGGTGCTGAACGCCCTGGCCGAGGTCCTGGGCCTGGATGCGGTGGAGCGCGAGCACCTGCGCGTCCTGGCCCGGCCGGTCCGGCGACGGACCGAGCAGGCGGAACCGGCCGGACCCGCTCGTCCGGAGCTTCGGCGCCTGCTGCGGCTCATGAGCGTGCCCGCGCTGGTCATCAACGACCGGTTCGACGTGCTGGCGCTCAACCCGGCCGCCGAGCGGATCTTCCTACCGGCCGCCGGCGGTTCGGCGAGCGGGGTGAACCTGGCCCGTTTCCTGTTCCTGTCCCCGGAGAGCCGGGACTTCTACGTCGAGTGGGACCAGGTGGCGGCGGAGACGGTGGGGCAGCTCCGCGTCGCCGCGGGCCGCCACCCCGGCGACGCGGAGCTGTCGGCGCTCATCCGGGAGCTGCACGGCGGCAGTGACGCCTTCCGCCGGTCGTGGGCCGGCGGCGACGTGGGTGTGCGCACGCACGGCGTCAAGAGCTTCCGGCATCCTTCGCTCGGCACGCTCACCTTCGGCTACGAGAACTTCGACCTGGCCGGCGACTCCCGGCAACGGCTGGTCGCCCTCGCCCCGGTCGGGTCGAGCGAGGCCGTGTTCGGAGCCGCCGCTGTCGCCCGGAACGGGGGCATCCGTCACACTGGTGCTCCATGACGGCGTGGTGAGGGGGGTGGGCGGGTGGCCGCGAATACCCTGGTGAAGGGGCTCCGCGGCTGGCTGGACGGGCCGCCCGACGCCTCCCGCGCCGTGCTCGTACGCCGTTCGCGGTGGCTGCTCATCGTCGCGGTCGGCGGCGCGAATCTCGCCGGCGCGCTGTTCGTGCTGATGTTCTCGACGTTCGTGATGCCGGATCCGCCGGGGATCGCCGACCCCGCCCACGTCCGGCTCGTCAACCTGATCGTCTTCTGCGCCTATCTGGGGCTCGGCGCGCCGATCGGCGTGGTGTGGGGAATGTGGCTGTTCCGTCCGGTGCACACCCTCGCCGGTCACCAGCACGACCCGAGCGAGAAGGAGCGCCGCGCCGTGCTGCGCGGGCCGCTGCGGCTCATGACGATGCAGGGCACGCTGTGGGGTCTGGGCGCCGTGGGCTGGGCCGTCATCGACGTGTCGTACTCCGAGCTGCTCGCCCTGAAGGTCAGCATGATCACGGCGCTCGGCGGGATCACCACCTGCGCGATCGTCTACCTGCTCGCCGAGCGCCTGCTGCGGCCCATCGCGGCGGTCGTGATGGCCTCCGGCCCTGCGGCGTACGACGCCTGGTTCGGCATCACGCCGCGGACCATGCTCGCGTGGGCGCTCGGCAGCGCGGTGCCGCTCCTCGGTCTCATCGCGGCGGCGGTGGCGGCCCTGGTCGTCGACGGCATGTCCCTCACCCAGCTGGCCGTTACCATCCTGGCGCTGGGCGGCGTCGCCCTGTACGTGGGGTTCCAGGTGACCTACATCGCCGCCCGGGCGATCGCCGACCCTGTCCGGTCCGTACGGGAGGGGCTGGCACGGATCGAACACGGCGACCTCCAGGCGTCGGTCCCGGTCTACGACGCGAGCGAGCTCGGCCGGCTGCAGGCCGGGTTCAACACCATGGCGACGGGGCTACGGGAGAACGAGCGCCTGCGCGACCTGTTCGGCCGGCACGTCGGGGAGGACGTCGCCCGCCACGCCCTGGAGCACGGGGTCGTCCTGGGCGGCGAGACCTGTGAGGCCGCCGTCATCTTCGTCGACCTGAAGGGCTCGACGACCCTCGCCGCGACCCGGCCGCCCGGCGAGGTCGTCGCCCTGCTCAACGCGTACTTCGGGATCGTCGTCGACGTCGTCTCCCGCCACGGCGGCCTGATCAACAAGTTCCAGGGCGACGCGGCCCTGGCCGTCTTCGGCGCGCCCGAGCCGCTCGACGACCCGGCGGGCCAGGCCCTCGCCGCCGCGCGTGAGCTGACCCGGCGGCTGCAGGAGGAGTTGTCCCAGCTGATCGCCGGGATCGGCGTGTCGGCCGGTCAGGTCGTCGCCGGGCACATCGGCGCGGAGCAGCGCCTCGAGTACACCGTGATCGGCGACCCGGTCAACGAGGCTGCGCGCCTCAGCGACCTCGCCAAGACGTCCCCCGACCGGCTGCTCGCGTCGGCCACGGTCGTGTCCGGCGCCGACGGCGCGGAGGCGGCGCACTGGCGGCTCGGCAGCGCCGTGACGCTGCGCGGCCGTACGGCACGGACGCGCCTGGCCGCGCCCTTTCGCCGACCGCCGCCGACCGGCATCGACCGAGTGATCAACCGCCTCCGCCGATGACGGCGCCCGGTGCGATCCGGCAACGATCGAGCGGTCGACCGCCTCCGCGCTACGACGGCAGCGGGGCGGTCCGAACCGGAGCGATCAGTCGCCTCCGCCGACGACGGCCCCCCGGCGCGATCCGGTCACGACCTAGCGATCGACCGCCTTCGCCGACGACGGCGCGGGATGCGCGCCGGTCACGGTCGGACCGTCCGGTCACCCGGACGATGGCGACGGCTCACACGCCGGGCGCATCCCGGCTGCGTAACGGTCACGGCGATGCGGGATATTTGTTCGCATGAGCGAGCGTAAGCCGATCGAATGCTGGTTGACCGACATGGACGGGGTGCTGGTCCACGAGGGCCAGCCCGTGCCGGGGGCCAAGGAGTTCCTGGGCCGGTTGAAACAGGCCGGTAAGCCGTTCCTGGTGCTGACCAACAACTCGATCTACACGCCGAGGGACCTGCACGTCCGGCTGCGGGCGGCCGGGCTCGACGTCCCGGTCGAGTCCATCTACACGTCCGCGCTGGCCACCGCGCAGTTCCTCGACGACCAGCGCCCGCGCGGCTCGGCGTACGTCCTGGGCGAGGCCGGCCTGACGACCGCCCTGCACGAGATCGGGTACATCCTGACCGACCTCGACCCCGACTACGTGGTCCTGGGCGAGACCCGGACGTACAGCTTCACCGCGATCACCCGCGCCATCCGCCTGATCAACAACGGGGCGCGGTTCATCGCCACCAACCCCGACCCGATCGGCCCGTCCATCGAGGGCGCACTGCCGGCCACCGGCTCGGTCGCCGCACTGATCACCAAGGCCACCGGCGTGGAGCCGTACTTCGTCGGCAAGCCGAACCCGCTGATGATGCGGAACGCCCTCAACACCGTCGGCGGGCACAGCGAGAGCACCGCGATGATCGGTGACCGCATGGACACCGACGTGGTCTCCGGCATGGAGGCGGGCCTGTTCACGATCCTCGTGCTGACGGGCGTGACCACCGAGAAGGAGATCGAGCGTTACCCGTTCCGGCCCCAGCGGGTGGCCGCGTCCATCGCCGACCTGGTGGACATGGTCGACCTGCCGGACCTGGCCGAGGGCTGAGCCGGACCGCCGGACCCGACCGCGAACCGAACCCGGCCACCGGATCCGACCGCGAACCGAACCGGACCGCCGAACCCGACCGTGAACTGAGCCGGACCGCTGGACCGGGCCGGGCGGCCGGGGCCGGGTCCGGTCGAAGGCTGCGCCGGGCCGTCGGCGCGCAGGCCGGTGGTGGTCCAGGTCCGTCCGTCGAGGCCGATCCCGTACGCCTCGTACCCCGGAAGGCCCTCGATCCAGTCGCGGGCGGCCTCCCCCATGACGAACGCCGCGGTCGCGTAGGCGTCGGCGAGGGTCAGGCTGGGCCCGACCACGGTGACGGAGGCGAGGCCGCCCGCCACGGGCCGACCCGTGCGCGGGTCGAGGATGTGCGCCCCGCGTTCGGCGGTGCCCGAGGTCGCGACGGCCATGTCGCGTCCGGCGACGACCGTGGCCACCGTGCCGGGGCGCAGCGGGTCGGCGATGCCCACCCGCCAGGGGCGGCCCGGCTCGGGGCCGCCGGTCAGCCGGATGTCGCCGCCCCCGTTGACGTGGTGGTTGAGGGAGCCGGCGGCGCGGAGGATGCCGGCGGCGCGTTCGATCGCCCAGCCCTTGACCACGCCGGACGGGTCGAGGGCACCGCCGGGGTAGGCGCTGAAGCAGCCGTCGGTCTCCTCGGTGAGCCGCTCGCACAGGGCGAGGATCTCCCCCACCTCCGGTGCGCAGTCGCCGACGCCGACCTCGCCGCGCGCCAGGCGGCTGATGTCGCTGTCCGGCCGGTAGGTCGAGAACGTGGCGTCGACCCGGTGCAGCGAGCGGACGGCCTCCTCCAGGGCGCCTTCCACGGGGTACGGCTCCCGCAGGTCGAAGGAGAAGACCGTCCCCATGCAGTGCTCGACGTGCTTGCGCGCCGTCTGGGCCGGCGGGCGGTCTTCATCGCGATCGCCGCCGGGACCGCCGCTCATGTGCCCGCCTTGTCGAGGGCGCTCTGCAGGGACCGGATGTAGCCATCGCTGGTGACGGTCGCCCCGGAGACCGTGTCGATCTGCGCGTTCTGGGCGGCCAGGGCCTCCTGGTTCAGCTGCGGGACGGCGAAGCTGTTGATCTCCTGGTCGCGGGGGTTCTCGTGCGGAACCTGGACGGTCTCGACCTTGGTGATCTTGCCGCTCTTGAGCGTGACCCGCACCTGGACCGGTCCCCAGCGGGTGTCGACGGTGTCACCGGTCACGGTGCGCGTCGTGGACGCGCTGCTCTTCTTGGAACCCGAGCCGGTGCCGGAACTCCCGCTGGAGCTCTCGCTCGGCGCCGGGGCGGCCGTGTCGCCGCCGGTGCCGGTGCCCGTACCGGTTCCCGCGGCGGTGCCGCTGCTGGACGCCGGGTGCGTCTTGAAGCTCAGCAGCAGGACCAGCCCGGCGGCGGTGCCGAGGATGGCGAGGATCGCCCTCTTCATCAGGTGCCCTCTCTTCTAGAACTCGAAGGACTCGTGGTGGATGTGGCGACGCGGCACACCCGCCCGACGCAGGGACGCCTTGGCGGCGTTCACCATGCCGTCGGGTCCGCAGAGGTAGACGTCGTGGGCGTTCAGGTCCGGGAGGATCCTCGTCAGGACCGCCGGCGACAGCGGGTCGCCGCCGAGGTCCCGGCGCGAGCCGACCAGGTAGTGCAGCGTCGCGCCGCGGATCTCCGCGATCCGGCGGAGCTCCTCCTGGAAGACCACGTCGGACCAGTCGGTCGCCCGGTACACGAGCGTCAGATCGCCGGGAGCCGCCGGAAGGGTCTCGAACAGCGCGCGGACCGGGGTGATGCCGACCCCGCCGGCCAGCAGCAGCACCTTGCGCCGCCGCCGGCGACCGGCGGTGAACGCCCCGTACGGGCCCTCGGCGAAGACCCGGGTGCCGGGCCGCAGCCGCGACAGCGCGCCGCTGTGCTCCCCGAACGTCTTGACCGTGATGCGGAGCATGTCCGGCCGTGGCGGCGCCGACAGCGAGTACGGGTTGGAAGCCCACCACAGGTCACGGGTGAGGAACCGCCAGCGGAAGAACTGGCCCGCCTCGGCGCGCAGTTCGTCCAGGTGCCGTCCCCGGACCCACACCGAGACGACGCCGGGTGCCTCCCGGTACACGCCCTCGACGCGCATCCCGTACCGGAACGCCGCCCGCACCGGCATCACGAACCGGTACCAGACCAGCAGGACGCCGACGACGATGTACAGCCCGGCCCACAGGACGCGGGCGGCCAGGTCGGTCATGAAGTCCGCGCCGGTCGCGAACTGGTGGGCGAACGCCAGCGCGATCGCCAGATAGGTGTAGAAGTGCAGGTAGTACCACGTCTCGTACCGCATGCGGCGGCGCGCGGCGCGGGCGGACACGATGCCGACGCCGACGAAGAGGAGGCCGGCGACGGTCGCCATCAGCACGTCCGGGTAGCTCACCAGCAGCGTCCCCGTCTGGTGGACCACGTCGGTGTGCGCGGTGACCGCGTACCCCCAGATGATCAGCAGCGCGTGCGCCACGACGAGCCCGACCATGTACCGGCCGCCCATCGCGTGCCATCGGGCGAGGCGGTCCGTGCCGACACCGCGTTCGAGCGCCGGGATCCGCGCCATCAGGGCCACCAGGACAACGGCCGCGAATCCCGCGAGCAGGCCGGTGATGCGTCCCGCGTTGGTGAGCCAGTCCCCGAAGCCGGTGACGGCCGGGGTGTCGTGCCACCAGAGCGCGAGCACCGCGATCACTCCGAGGGCGATCGGGATCAGCACGTGCTCGGGTCGGGCACGCACCGGTCGCCGGTCGGTCCCCGGCCGACGTACGGCGGCCCGTTCGTCCAGAGTCGTCACATTTGTCTCCCCGTATGCTTTAGGTCGTTCGGATGACTACTTTGGGTCTGGAACCTTAAGGTTCCTTCTGAACGGCTTGTGCGTCCCTGCTAAGACCGCGCCGACCTGCACAGATGTGAGCGTTCAGAGGGGATTCTCAGGAAATCTTCACTCAGGTCAGATGTGCGGCGAGCAGCGTAGGTGGCGATGAACGACCCTCGATCCCCCGACTCTCCGGCGGCCCGGCACCCCCTCATGACCCGCCCCGACGGCTCGCCCGTGCGCGTGCTGGTCGTGGACGACGAGGCGAGCCTCGCGGAGGTCCTCGCCAGCGTCCTGCGCTTCGAGGGGTGGGAGGTGATGACCGCGGGCGGCGGCGCCGAGGCGGTCAAGGCGGGCCGGGAGTTCCGGCCCGACGCCGTCCTCCTCGACGTGATGCTCCCGGACTTCGACGGCCTGGAGGTGCTCCGCAGGCTCCGGGCGGACAACCCCGACGTGTGCGTGCTCTTCCTGACCGCGCGGGACGCCGTCGAGGACCGCATCGCCGGGATCACCGCGGGCGGCGACGACTACGTCACCAAGCCGTTCAGCCTGGAGGAGGTGCTGGCCCGGCTGCGCGGCCTGCTCCGGCGCTCCGGGCGCGCCCGTGCCCAGAGCGGTGAGGTCCTCGCCATCGGCGATCTCACAATGGACGAGGACGCCCGCGAGGTGCGCCGGGACGACGAGCCGATCGAGCTGACGGCCACCGAGTTCGAGCTGCTGCGCTACTTCATGCGCAACCCCCGCCGGGTGCTGTCCAAGCCGCAGATCCTCGACCGGGTGTGGAACTACGACTTCGGCGGGCAGGCGCACGTGGTCGAGCTCTACGTCAGCTATCTGCGCAAGAAGATCGACGCCGGGCGCGAGCCCATGATCCATACTGTCCGCGGCGTCGGTTACGTGCTGCGTCCGCCCGCATCATGACCCGGCACCGCGTCCCCCGCCGACGCCTCCTGCCTCGACGGCCCCGGGTCCGTACGCTGCGCGCCAGGCTGATCGTCGGGTCGCTCCTGCTGTTCACCCTCGCCTGCGGCATCGTCGGCGTCGCCACGACCGTCTCCCTGCAGCGCTTCTTCATCGGCCGGCTCGACCAGCAGCTCTACGACGCCAAGAACCGGTACGCCATCGGCCTCGAGCACGCCGTGGAGCGCCAGGACTTCGACAAGGTCAACGGCCAGTCCGTCGGCACGTTCGGCGCGCGCCTGGCCGGCGGCCGGATCACGCAGTGCGGTGTCGTCCGGGACGTACGGGACCCCCGCGGGCAGCCCGACCTCTCCGCGGTGGACCGGACGCGGCTCGAGAGGCTGCCCTCCGACGGCCGGGCACGGACCGTCCGGCTCGAGGCGCTCGGCAAGTACCGGATCGTGGCGAACCCGGGCGAGGACCGCGACGTCCTGATCACCGGGCTCCCCATGCACGGCCTCGACGACACGGTCGCCCGGCTCGAGATGGTCGAGGTAGCGGTGTTCGGCGTCGTCCTCGTCGCCGCCGGGGCCGCCGGCGCCTTCTTCGTCCGGCTCGCCCTGCGCCCGCTGCGCCGCGTCGCCGCGACCGCAATGCACGTCTCCGAGCTGCCCCTGGCCAGCGGAGAGGTCGCGCTGCCCGCCCGGGTGCCGGACCCCGACCCCGCGTCCGAGGTCGGGCAGGTCAGCACCGCGTTCAACCACATGCTCGAGCACGTCGAGTCGGCGCTCGCGCAGCGGCACGCGAGCGAGGACCGGCTGCGCCGGTTCATCGCCGACGCCAGCCACGAGCTGCGGACCCCCCTCGCCGGCATCCGCAGCCACGCCGAGCTGGCCCGCCGGGACCCCGGCGAGACCGGCCCCCGGGTCGACCACGCGCTGCGCCGCATCGAGGCGGAGGCGGCGCGGATGGGGCACCTCGTGGACGACCTGCTGCTGCTGGCGCGGCTGGACGCCGGACGGCCCCTCGCGCACGAACCGGTCGACCTGACCCGGCTGGCCATCGACATCACCAGCGACGCCCGGGCGGCCGGGCCCGACCATCGCTGGGCCCTCGACCTGCCGGAGGACCCGGTCACGATCCACGGGGACGAGTTCCGCCTGCACCAGGTCATCGGCAATCTGCTGACCAACGCGCGCACCCACACCCCGCCCGGCACGAACGTCACCGTGCGCGTCGCCGAGGCCGACGCGGCCGGGACGGTCGTCCTCGAGGTGATCGACGACGGACCCGGCGTCCCCGCCGATCTGCGCGACGACATCTTCGAGCGGTTCGTGCGCGGTGACGGCTCCCGGTCGCGCAAGGCGGGCGGCAGCGGACTGGGCCTGGCGATCGTGTCCGCCGTCGTCCAGGCCCACGGCGGGTCCGCCGACCTCGTCAGCGAGCCGGGACGTACGTGCGTCCGCATCCGCCTCCCCGTCGGGGCGCCGGACTCCAGGCCACGGGAGCCGGCACGCGGGACGCGGTGAGTCAGGGCCGAGCGCGTACGACGGCGACGGGGCAGTGCGAGTGGTGGATCACGCCGTGGCTCACCGAGCCCAGGTGGAGGCCGTACCGGCCGTTGCAGTTGACCCGCGCGCCGACGACCAGCAGGTCCGCGGCGGCGGAGCGCGCGACGAGCTCGCCGACCCGGTGACCGGACGGCGCCTGCTCGATGACCCTGACGTCGGGGTACCGCTGCCGCCAGGGTGCGACCACGCCGGCCAGGAGTTCCGCTGCCGCCGCGGCGCCCTCGCGAATGGCAGCCGGGTAGGCGGTCACCGTGACCGACGGCATCTCCCAGACGTGAACGGCGCGGACCCACGCGCCGCGGATCGCCGCCGCCTCGAAGGCGTACCGGAGGGCGAGGGCGGACTCCCCGGAGCGGTCCACGCCGACGACGACCTCGCCGCGGGTCTCCTCCGTCCCGCCGCGCACGATGATCACCGGGCCGGGCGCGTGACCGGCGACCTTCAGGCCCGTGGACCCGAGCAGCAGTGCCGCGACGCCGCCGAGGCCGCGGTGGCCGAGGACGACCTCGTAGGCGCGTCCGGCCGCCGTCCGGAGCGCCTCGGCGGGGCTCTCGTGGACGAGTTCGGTGGTGACGTCGATGCCGGGCCTGGCCTTCAGCGCCCGCTCGACGGCCGCCCTGAGGATCCGATCGCCGGTCTCGGTGAGAGACTCCGACAAACCGGGTGCCGGGTGGAACGGCATGTCGCAGGGCCAGTGTCCGGTGGCGTTGAGAACGTGCAGGGGCCGTCCCGTGCGCCCCGCCTCCTCCGCGGCCCATTCGACCGCGACGTCGGCGGGTGGCGAGCCGTCGGTCCCGACGACGATCGGCTCCATCACGATTCTCTCCTCTGCTCAGGGGGAGACCTCGCACAGCGCCGGGCCACGGAGATGACGCGATCTACGCGAGGGCTCGTTCGTCCTCTCCAGGGTCATCACCCCCACCAGGTTCCGTAAGGGACGAAGGTCCCCCGGTCTCCGGCCGCTCGGCACCCGGTCTCCGGCCGCTCGGCACCCGGTGACCGGCGGAGACGTTCACGGCGGCGGGACCGCCCCACTCGCCGGGTCGCGGAGGGGAGGGTCAGCCTCCGTCCCTCTCCGGGCCGTGGACGGGGACGCGCCATTCCAGCACCGTGCCGCCGCTCTCCCCGGGCCGGATCCGGAACGATCCGCCGAGCCGCTCGGCGCGTTCGGCCATGTTGCGCAGACCACTCCGGCGTCCGCCCTGCCGGAACCCGATCCCGTCGTCGATGACCCGCACCACCAGTTCGTCCCCCGCGCTCACCGTGACGCTCACCCGGCCCGCCCGCGCGTGCCGTGCGACATTGGACAGGGCCTCCGCGAGCACGGCCGGCACCTGTACGGCCACCTCGTCGCCGACCGCCAGGTCCAGGGGGCCGTCCAGCCGGGTCTCCGGGGCGAAGCCGAGACTCTCCGCCGCCTTGTCGATCACGTGCTGGATGCGCGCTCGCAGGCCGTGCTCGCCGGGCATCACCTGCAACGCGAAGATCGTCGAGCGGATCTGCCGGATCGTGTCGTCGAGGTCGTCGACCGCCCGCCGCACGCGCACCGCGACGTCACGCTTCTCGCTGATCTTGATGGCGCTCATCAGCGTGATGGCCGTCGCGAACAACTGCTGGATCACGGTGTCGTGCAGGTCCTTGGCGATCCGGCCCCGCGCCTCCAGCAGCGCGAGCCGCTCCGTGTCCTGCCGCCGGTCCGCCAGTTCGAGCGCCACCGCGGCCTGGGCGGCGAACGCCTCCAGCAGACGGCGGGCGGGTTCCCCGAAGGTGGCCCCGCCCGGCGGGTTCGACACGGCCAGGACGCCGCGGGCGGTTCCCGCCGAGCCGAGGGGAACGATCAGCGCCGGTCCGACCGGGATCGGCAGGGAGACGCCGGCCTGGCGGAACTCCTCCGCCGCGTCGGCCGTCTCGAGGGACCGGCCGCTCCGGTAGACCCGCCCCGCGATCACCTGGTCGATGCGGTACCGCCTGCCCCGGACGATGTCGGCGTGCAGACCGGCGGCGGCCTCGAGGACGAATTCGTCCCCGTCGACGAGCAGCACGCCGGAGGTCTCGGCGTCGCAGATCTGCCGGGCGCGTTCGGCGACCAGAACCAGTTCCTCGTACGGATCGGTGCCGGACAGCAGCGACGCCGACACCTCGGCCGACGCCGTGAGCCATCGCTCCCGCCGCCGGACCTCGTCGTAGAGCCGGGCGTTCTCGATGGCCACGCCGGCCGCGATCGCGAGGGCGGCGACGACGTTCTCGTCGTTCTCGTCGAACCCTCCGCCGCCTGCCTTGTCGGCCAGGTAGAGGGTGCCGAACGCCTGCTCGCGGACGCACACCGGCACTTCGAGACAGTCACGTGGCGGCGGCTCGTCGCCGAAGCCGCCGACCGTCACGAGCCGCCCGTACCCGTCCTCCTCCGGGAGCACGCGCAGCGCGCCACTCTGGGCCTCGACCAGGGTCGCCGACGCCTCCACGATCCGCCGCAGCACGCTGTCGAGGTCGAGGTCGGCCTCGATCGTCACCACCGCCTCCAGCAGGGCGTGCACCCGGTCACGGGTGGTGAGCACGGCGACCAGCCGCGTCTGCAGCTCGGCGAGCAGATCGTCGAGCCGCAGCTGCGGCAGAAGACCGGTCCGGTCCTGGCCCGGCTGGCTGTCCGGAGGCATGGGCAGCGCGGACCTCCCCCTCAGGCTGCTGGCTGGCCCGATGATTACAGTATGAGACCCGTCACCCGGCGTGGTCACGGTGCCCGGTGCTACGGGCGCGCGGCCCTCAGCACCCGCCGGGTCGCCGCCGCGATCTCGAGGTCCTCCCGTGCCGTCACCACCAGCGTACGCACCGGCGCGCCCGGCGCCCCCACCTCGGCGTCGGCGTCGGCGGCCGCGTTGCGGTCCGGGTCGAGCCGCACGCCCAGGAACCCCAGCCCGTCGGCCGCCCCCTGCCGGATCCGGGGCGCCCGCTCGCCGACGCCCCCGGTGAAGACCAGGACGTCGAGACCGCCGAGGGAGGCCGCCATCGCCGCGATCAGGCCGCGCAGCCGGTGCAGGTAGATCTCCAGCGCGAGCGTGGCCTCGGGGTCGTCGCGGGCGAGGATCCGCCGCATGTCGGCGGTTCCGGCGAGGGCGAGCAGGCCGGACTCGTGCTCGAGCGTCTGGGCGAGGTCGTCGGCGGACAGGCCGGCGTGCCGCTGCAGCCACAGCACCAGGCCGGGGTCGACGCTGCCCGAGCGGGTGGCCATGACGAGGCCTTCCAGCGGGGTGAACCCCATCGTCGTGTCCACCGAACGGCCCCGCGACACCGCGCACAGCGACGCCCCGGCGCCCAGGTGGCAGACGACGATGCGCAGCCGCGCCGGGTCGGCGGCGAGCAGTTCCCCTGCCCGCCGGACCGCGTACGCGTGGGACAGGCCGTGGAAACCGTACCGGCGCACGGCGTACTTCTCCCGCCACGCGGCGGGCACGGCGTACGTCGCGGCGGCGGGCGGGAGCCCGGCGTGGAACGCGGTGTCGAAGCAGGCCACCTCGGGAACGCCGGGCAGCACCGTGCGTACGGCGTCGATGCCGTGGATGGACTTGGGCTGGTGCAGCGGGGCCAGGTCGACGAGCGCCCGCAGCCGCCGCTCGACGTCGTCGTCGATCAGCACCGGTTCGGTGAACTCCTGGCCCCCGTGGACGATCCGGTGGCCGATCGCGTCGGGCGCGGGCAGGTCCGGGATCTCCGCCAGGTCGCGCGGCCGGGCCAGCACGGTGTCGTCCGCGCCGAGGAGGGTCAGCTTGAGGCTGCTCGACCCGGCGTTGACGACCAGCACCCGGGTCATCCGATCCCACCCCCGTGCGGCCAGACCCAGTTGGCCACGTCGGGCAGGTCCTCGCCGTGCTCACGGGTGTACGCGCGGGCGCGGATGCGGCGGTCCATCATCTGCTGGCGTACGTGCGCGGCCCGGCCGCCCAGCCGCGGCAGCCGGTCGATCACGTCCATGACGAGGTGGAACCGGTCGAGGTCGTTCATCATCACCATGTCGAACGGCGTGGTGGTGGTGCCCTCCTCCCGGTAGCCGCGGACGTGCAGGTGATCGTGGCCGTGCCTCCGGTAGGTGAGCCGGTGGATGAGGTACGGGTAGCCGTGGAAGGCGAAGATCACCGGCTTGTCGGTGGTGAACAGCGCGTCGTACTCCGCGTCGGACAGCCCGTGCGGGTGCTCGGTGTCGGGCTCCAGCCGCATCAGGTCGACGACGTTGACCACGCGGACCCGCAGGTCGGGGAAGTACTGGCGGAGCAGGTCGGCGGCGGCCAGCGTCTCCAGGGTCGGGATGTCGCCGGCGCAGGCCAGGACGACGTCGGGGTCGGCGCCCGCGTCGGTGCTCGCCCACTCCCAGATGCCGATGCCGCGCGTGCAGTGCAGGATCGCCTCCTCCATGGACAGCCAGGTCAGCGCGGGCTGCTTGCCGGCCACGATCACGTTGACGTAGTCGCGGGAGCGCAGGCAGTGGTCGGCCACGGACAGCAGCGTGTTCGCGTCCGGCGGCAGGTAGACCCGGATGATCTCCGACTTCTTGTTCACCACGACGTCGAGGAAGCCCGGGTCCTGATGGGTGAAGCCGTTGTGGTCCTGCCGCCACACGTGGGAGCTGAGCAGATAGTTCAGCGACGCGATCGGCCGCCGCCACGGCAGGCGGCGGGTGACGTACAGCCACTTGGCGTGCTGGTTGAACATCGAGTCGACGATGTGGACGAACGCCTCGTAACTGTTGAACAGCCCGTGCCGTCCGGTGAGCAGGTACCCCTCGAGCCACCCCTGGCACAGGTGCTCGCTCAGCACCTCCATGACCCGGCCGTGCGGCGCCAGGTGCTCGTCGGTCGGCAGCCGCTCGGCCTCCCAGACCCGGTCGGTGGTCTCGAAGACGGCCGACAGCCGGTTCGACGCGGTCTCGTCGGGCCCCGTGATGCGGAAGATGTCGGGGTTGTCGGCGACGACGTCCCGCAGGAAGCCGCCGAGCACGCGGGTCGCCTCACTGAACGTCGTGCCCGGCTTGTCCACCGGCACGGCGTACGCGCGGAAGTCGCGCAGTTCCAGGTCGCGCAGCAGCAGGCCGCCGTTGGCGTGCGGGGTGGCGCTCATCCGCCGCTCCCCCACGGGCGGCAGCGCCAGCAGCTCCGGGACCGGCCTCCCGTTCTCGTCGAACAGTTCCTCGGGCCGGTACGAACGCAGCCACGCCTCCAGCGCGGCGAGGTGCTCCGGGTCCTCCCGCACCCGGGCGAGCGGGACCTGGTGGGCCCGCCACGTGCCCTCGACGGGCACCCCGTCGACCTCGCGCGGGCCGGTCCAGCCCTTCGGCGTCCGCAGCACGATCATCGGCCAGCGAGGTCGGTCCGTGGTCCCGGTCACGCGTGCCGCCTCCTGGATGCGGGCGATGTCGTCCAGGGCGTCGTCCAGGGCGTCCGCCAGCTTCCGGTGCACGTCCGCCGGTTCGTCCCCGCTCACGATGATCGGCCGGTGGCCGTACCCCTCCATCAGCGCCACCAGTTCCCGCTCCGGGATGCGGGCGAGCACGGCCGGATTGGCGATCTTGTATCCGTTCAGGTGCAGGATCGGCAGGACCGCGCCGTCGGTCGCCGGGTCCAGGAACTTGTTGGAATGCCAGCCGGCCGCCAGTGGCCCGGTCTCCGCCTCGCCGTCGCCCACGATGCACGCGACGACCAGGTCCGGGTTGTCGAGCGCCGCGCCGTAGGCGTGGGCGAGGGAGTAGCCCAGCTCGCCTCCCTCGTGGATCGAGCCGGGGGTCTCCGGCGCGACGTGGCTGGGCACGCCGCCGGGGAAGGAGAACTGCCGGAACAGCCGGGCCATGCCCTCCGCGTCACGCGACACCCGCGGGTAGACCTCGCTGTAGGTGCCCTCGAGCCAGGCGTTGGCGACCGCCGCCGGGCCGCCGTGCCCGGGCCCGATGACGTACATCATGCTCAGGTCGCGCTCCTTGATCACGCGGTTGAGGTGGACGTAGCAGAGGTTGAGCCCCGGCGACGTCCCCCAGTGACCCAGCAGCCGCGGCTTGATGTGGTCCCGGCTCAGCGGCTCCCGCAGAAGCGGGTTGGCGCGCAGGTAGATCTGTCCCACCGACAGGTAGTTCGCGGCCCGCCAGTACGCGTCGATCCGCCGTACTTCGTCATCCGCCACGGTCATGTCGCGTCTCCTCGATCGAGAGGGTGCACGGTCGAGCCGGCGTCGCATACCCGCTCCGCGCCCCCTGGAAACGCCGCGCGGTCGGCGTTCCCGGGTCGGAGACGCCGGCCGCGCGGCCGGTCCCGGCCCCGCAGGGCTCCATCGGATCACGGGCGCGGACGCGTCAGCAGGGACCAAGGTCCCCGAAGCGGCGGACCCCCGCCGTGAATCGGAAACCACCCCCGGGACGAAGGTCCCGAACAGGGCCACTCCGGCCGGAGAACGGCCATCGGACGCGGGACGTTCGCCCCTGCCCCTGGCCGCCGGGGGCGGAACAGCATCGAGATATGCGGTTCGACGCGAACGGACTGGAGATTCTCGGCCGCGAGGAGTGTCTCGCCCTCATGGGATCGGTGCCGGTCGGCCGGGTGGTCTTCACCGACCGGGCACTGCCGGCGATACAGCCGGTCGACTTCCTCCTCGTCGACGACGATGTGATCATCGCGACGGCGCCGGGATCGAAGCTGGCCGTGGCCACGCGCGGCGCGATCGTCGCGTTCGAGGCGGACGCCTTCGACACCGGCGACAAGGCCGGCTGGTCCGTAACGATCATCGGCGAGGCGCGTGCGGTGCGCGACTCCCGGGAGATCGACGGACTGTCCCGGTTGCCGCTGCGGCTCTGGTCGCCGGGCCGGCACGACCACTTCATCCGGATCCGGAGCGACGTCGTCAGTGGGCGGCGGATCCATCCGACCATGCTGGAGGCGAGAGCATGACGGGCACCCTCGAGGAGCGGCCGGTGGGCGAGGCGATGTCGACCGACCTGCTCGCCGTCACGGACACCGAGTCCGCCCTGCTGGCCTGGGAGCTGATGCGGCAGGGCGGCTACCACCACGTACCGGTGCTCAGCGCCGACGGATGCTTCATCGACGTCCTCGACGCCGAGACCCTGGCCGCCGCCTGGGACAGCGGAGGCCCCGACCGGATGCGCAAACCGGTCGGCGCCCTCGTCGGTCACCGCCCGCTGCCCCACGTCCGCCCCGCGGACTCCGTCGCGACCGCCGCGCGGGCGATGCTCGCGGCGGAGACCGACTTCCTCCCGGTGCTCGAGGAGGACGGGCGGCTGGCGGGACTGTTCACGGCACGGGATCTGATCGCCCTGGCCGCCGGCGTCCACCGGCCCGCCCGAGCCGGACACGTCCCCGCCCCGACGCTCTACCGCATCGAGCCCGTCCTGCCGGCCCGGCATCCGCAGGGCAGCGCGATCCCGCCGAGCTGACCGGCGCCGCCGTCGTCAGCACGGCACGTTCACGGGGGTGGGGAAAGGAGAGCCGATGCCACGGCAGATCGCCGCCGGGTTGTCGGACCCGTCGATCTCCCTGCTCGAGGGCCGCATCCGCCGACTGGAGACCGAGGTCGCCCTGCTCGCCCATGCCGTCCAGGCGCTCACCCGCGAGCTGACGGAGCGCCGGGAAGAAGCCGACGACGCCGCGTCGAGCCGGCGAGACAGGGCCCGGTGACGCGAACGGGCCGATGACGCGCGGGCCCGCGGAGCCGTAGGCGCCGCCGCGAGCCGACACCTGGAACGGCGGACTGTTGGACGCGCGGCGGCCGGCCGCCCGTACACGTGCGCCCTGCGCGGTCATGAGGCACCTCCTGCGATCGGCCGCGAGCTGCCCCCTCCCTTCACGATCAAACCTGGCCGGCTGAGCGGTGCGGAACTTATCGGCCCCGGTGGATCGTCCAGGTTAGGAGGGCGGTGATCCTGCTCCCGACGCCGTGCACCCCCGCCCTCGGCGCCGGAGTCCCCCCGATCCGGCGGCGCACGAACGGAGCAATGCATGATCATCGGCCTCGTGACCGCCGTCGCCGCGTCCGCCTGCTACGGCACCGGCTCGGTCCTGCAGGCCGTGGGGTCACGGCGGTCCGCCCGCCGGGAGATCGAGGCGGGGTCCACCACGGCCACCACCACGTACGGCGGCCCGAGCCTGTCGTCGACCGCCAAGGCCGCAGTGACCTGGGAATTCATGCTCGGCACGGTCCTGGACGCCGCGGGCTTCGGGCTCGGGGCGCTGGCGGCGCGGCTCCTGCCGCTGTTCCTGTCGCAGACGGTGATCAGCGCCAACCTGGTGATCACCGCCCTGTTGGGGATCAAGCTGCTGGGCGTCCGGCTGAATCGCCTCGAATGGCTGTCGATCGCGGTGGTCTGCGCCGCGCTGGTGCTGCTGGCCGGGGCGGCGGGGCACGAGGGCGGCGGCCGGACGCCGATCTCGGCCCACTGGTGGCTCCTGACGATCTCCGTGCTGCTGATCGTCGGCGGGTTCCTGGCCGTGCGGCTGCTGGGCGCGAAGGCCGCGATCCTGGCCGGGCTGCTGTCCGGCCTCGGCTTCGGCGCCGTCGGCGTGGGCGTGCGTGTACTCAACGGAGTGCGCCCGTTCGATCCGGTCGCGCTCCTGACCGACCCCGCGCTGTACGCCGTCACGGTCGGCGGCCTCGGGGGCATGTACCTGCACACGGTGGCGCTGCAGATCGGCTCGGTCAACGGGGCGACGGCGGCCCTCGTCGTGGGCGAGACCGTCGTCCCCGGCCTGGTCGGCGTGGTCTGGCTCGGCGACGCCTCACGTCCGGGGTACAGCTGGGCGGCGCTCGTCGGCTTCGTGCTCGCCGTCGCCGGGGCCGTCGCGGTCGCCCGCTTCGGCGCCGCCGAGCAGGCCGTCGGCCAGGCCGCCCGCCCGGAGGAGATCCTCGACTCGCCCTGACCCTGGGGTTCAGGCCGCCTCTCCGGTCGCGTCGTCCGGGATGACGTCGCGGATGAAGTCGGCCGCCTCCCGTACGGCCGCCCGTGCTTCGGGGAACAGCCGGTTGAACAGCTGGAAGACGTGGATCTGACCCGGCCAGACCTGCAGCCGGCAGCTGTTCCCGGACTCGGTGAGGGCCTCGGCGAGCCGCTCGGCCTCGCCGCGCAGGACCTCCTCCTCCGCGACCTGGATGAGGAAGGGCGGCAGGTCGAGTCCGGCACAGTCCAGCAGGGACAGCCGCGGGTCGGACCAGTCGTCGTGGTCGCCGACGTAGAGCCGGCCGAAGTGACGCGCCAGGGCCGGGCTGATGAAGGGGTCGCGGTACTCGCGGTCGCTGAGCACGGACAGCTCGCAGCTCAGGTCGACCCACGGCGAGAACAGCACGACGCCTCCGGGGGACGGAAGGCCGGCCCGGCAGGCCTCGCCGACGAGGGCCGCGGCGAGGTGCCCTCCGGAGGAGTCTCCGGCGATCACGATCCGGGAGGCCGGCAGGTCGGCGAGCAGCCACCGGTACGCCTCCAGGGCGTCCTCGAGCGCCGCGGGGAACGGATGCTCCGGGGCCAGGCGGTAGCCCGGGACCAGGACGGGCAGCCCGGTGTCCGTTGCCAGCCGGCTCGTCAGCGTCCGGTGCGTGCGCGGCGAGCAGAACGCGTAGCCCCCGCCGTGCAGGTAGAGGATCGCCCCGTCGTGGGGCTCGGGGGGACGGACCCATTCGCCGGCGATCGGGACGTCCGCGTCCGTGCCGGTCAGCTCCTCGACGCGCACCCCGGGGTCGGGGCGCAACAGGCGGGTGCCGTGCTCCAGGGCCGTACGGAGGACCGTGAGGGAGACGAATCGTCCGTTCAGCCGGTCGGCCATGGGCCGCCATCCGAGCCGGAGCGCACTCGCCAGGGCTCTGGCCTGGCGGCTGGGGGCGACGATGTCCGCGAATCCAGCGGTGAGGTCGTCGTAGGAGGTCACGCTGCATCACCGCCGGAGGACGCCGCACCGCCCGACATCGGTGTGCGGCGATGGAGGGGGAATAGTGGGGTCATGATGCGCCTTGGTCCTGCGTCGTCAGGGGGAACCCTGACGAGCCTGCCTCGGTGCCCCCGACCCCCGACACGGGGGAACTCCCCGTTCCGATACCTGTCTTCGCGACCAGGTAGAACATCATCGGAGCGAAGCACGGACGTCGCCCGGCCCGTCATCCGCCCAGGCGAGCGGGCCGTCACCCGCCGGGCTCTCCCCGATCGAGAGCAG
Source organism: Actinoallomurus vinaceus (assembly GCF_039542055.1). Classification (NCBI taxonomy): domain Bacteria; kingdom Bacillati; phylum Actinomycetota; class Actinomycetes; order Streptosporangiales; family Thermomonosporaceae; genus Actinoallomurus; species Actinoallomurus vinaceus. The sequence continues at coordinate 84,698 of NZ_BAABHK010000015.1, read as the reverse complement.
CGGATCGTTCCGCTGGACGTAACTCGGTTCTTTGTTCCGGGACACAGTGGTGAGATGGTGTCCGGAAGGAGCCGGGAGCCGACGCCGACCGAGGAGAGGGAGATCGCGCCGTGGCACTAGGTACGGGGAGCCCGGAACGCACGCTCACCGAGGACGAGATCCGGAGGATCGTCGCGGACTCGCTGACCGGTCACGACGTCGACCGCCTGCACGTCGTGGTGATCATCCCGGACGGCACCCGCTCGGCGCCGATGCCGCTGATGCTGCGCATGCTGCACGACGCGCTGGCCGGCCGGGCCCGCCGGATCGACGTCCTGGTCGCGCTCGGCACGCATCAGCCGATGGACGACGCCGCGCTCGACGCCCTCGTCGGCGCCACCGGGGTCGGCCGGGAACGCCTGCTCCCGGAGATGACCGTGGTCAACCACGCCTGGTCCGATCCGGCGACCTACGCGACCCTCGGCACGATCACCGCGGAAGAGGTCCGCGAGCTGAGCGGCGGACGGCTCGACAGCCCCGTCGACGTACGGATCAACCGCCTCGTCGTGGACGCCGACCTCGTGATCGTCTGCGGGCCGGTGTTCCCCCATGAGGTCGTCGGCTTCTCCGGCGGCAACAAGTACTTCTTCCCGGGCGTCAGCGGCCCGGAGGTCATCGATCTCTCCCACTGGCTCGGCGCCCTGATCACCAGCCACGACATCATCGGCACCCGCGGGATCACCCCGGTCCGGGCGATCATCGATCGCGCCGCCGCGATGATCCCCACGCCCAGGCTGTGCCTGGCCATGGTGGTGCGGCCGGGCGGCACCGACCTGAACGGCCTGTACGCCGCGCCCCCCGAGGAGGCGTGGGCCGCGGCCGCCGACCTGTCCGCCCAGGTGCACGTCCGCTACGTCGACCGGCCGTACAAGACCGTGCTGTCGATCATGCCCCGGCGGTACGCCGACATGTGGACGGCGGCCAAGGGGATGTACAAGGTCGAGCCGGTGGTCGCGGACGGCGGCGAGGTGATCCTCTACGCGCCCCACATCGACCGCTTCAGCGTGACCCACGGAGCCGTCCTCGCCGAGATCGGCTACCACACCCGCGACTACTTCCTCGCGCAGTGGGACAGGTTCCGCGACCACCCGCTCGGCGTCCTGGCGCACAGCACTCACCTGCGCGGGAAGGGCACCTACGAGGCGGGCGTGGAACGGCCGCGGATCGGCGTCACCCTCGCCACCGGCATCCCCGAGGACGTCTGTGCGGCCCACGGTCTCGGCTACCGTGACCCGGCGACCATCGACGTCGGCCGCTGGACCGACGACGCCGACCCCGACGTCCTGGTCGTCCCGGACGCCGGCGAGATCCTCTACCGCCTGCGCCAGAAGAACTGATTCGGTCGGCCCGCGCGCGCTCGAACGCCTCCCGGCCGTTCATTCCAAGGCGAGATCACCGGCTCATTTGTCATTGATGGTCATGTCGCGGCCCGCCTGGTATATCCGGCCGTTCCCCGACGCCTTCGCCTGCTGCTGAACGTTGATCGCACCATCCCCGGTCGAGGCGATCCCGCTGTTGTCGCCGCCGATCGCGATCGACCTCTCCCCCGGCGCGGTAACCCGTCCGGCCGCCCGGCCGCCATCGGCCGCCCGCCGGTCGGCGACCATCCCGTAGACCGCCACGGCCAGGCCGGCCACCGCGACGAACACCCCGATCACGCTGGCCAGTTTGTCGGCCTTGTCGAGACCTACCGCCGCGAAGTAACCGCCCAGCGCCACCAGGGCCGCCACCGCGAGCAGGCCACCGGCCCATTTCAGTACACGCCCCGTCATGGCAGACATCATCGGCCACCGACCCGCACCACGCCCAGTGGCCTACGCGATACCGGCATGAGACCGGCCGGATACGGACGCGGCGTTTGAATCAGCACTCATCCGAACATTCCGTAAAAACGACGGTCAGCCTCGGAGGGTATGGCCGATGTGACTGGCCCAGGCTTATGATCCCCGTCCTACGGGCGGCCGGTCCCGTCTCGAGTCGATCGGTATCACAGGTGGTGGCACATGCTGCAGCGGAAAGCGTCGGTCATGCGGTTCGCCGAGCGCGCGGGATGACGCACGCACCCTCGTACTCGCCGTCCACGACCGAGAGGAGCGCCTCGTGACCGCGCCGGATCCGCAGATCGGAGGCGCGCATTCCGAGGCGGTGCCGCTGTACGGCCGGCGCTTCGCCGGCAACACCGAGGAGCTGTTCCGAGAGATGCGGCGCGACCACGGGCCGGTCGTGCCGGTGCTGCTCGAGGGCGGCGACCCCGCGTGGCTGGTCATCGGCTACCGCGAGGCGCACCGCGTCCTCACCGACGGGCAACTGTTCGCCCGCGACCCGTACCGCTGCCACGGCCCGGACTACGTGCCACCGCCGGCCGTGGGTTACACGCCCGGCATGCTGATGTTCCTGGACGGGGACGCGCACGCGCATCGCGTCGGCGCGGCCAGTGCCGCACTCGCCGAGGTGGACCAGTTCCAGCTGCGGGCCGACTGCGAGCGGTTCGCCGACCGGCTGATCGACGCGTTCACCGCCGCCGGCGAGGCCGAGCTCATGGAGCAGTACGCGTACCGGATGCCGGTGCTCGTCATGGGCGGCATGTTCGGGATGCCCGACTCCGAGCTGATGAGCGTCGCCCAGGACATGAAGACGATGAGCGACGGCCGGGAGGACGCCATCGACGCGTACGGCCGGTTCGTCGCGACGATGAGGGGTCTCATCGAGAGCAAGCGCGAGTGGCCCGGGCCGGACGTCACGTCCCGCATGCTCGCGTACGGGACGGGCGTCACCGACGACGAGCTGATCCACGACATCCTCGTCGTGATCTCCGGCAGCCAGGAGAACACCGCCAACTGGATCGGCAACGCGCTGCGGCTCATGCTGACCGACGACCGCTTCGCGGCGACCCTCTCGGGCGGCCGCCACAGCGTCGGCCAGGCGCTGAACGAGGTGCTGTGGGAGGACACGCCGGTGAAGGCCGTTCCGGGCCGCTGGGCGACCCGGGACACCCAGCTCGGCGGCCGGACCGTCCGGGCCGGTGACGTGATCGTCGTCGGGCTGGCCGGCGCCAACGCCGACCCGCAGGTACGGCCCGCCGTCCACGGCGACTCGGGCGGCAACCACGCCCACCTCGCGTTCGGCACCGGCGACCACGGATGCCCGCACCCGGCGCCCGAGCTCGCCGAGGTCATGGCGCAGACGGCCATCGAGGTGCTGCTCGACCGCCTCCCGGACGTGCGGCTCGCGGTTCCCGAGGACGAGCTCGAGTGGCGGCCGGCCTTCCACCTCCGCGGCCTGTCGGCGCTCCCGGTCCGCTTCACGCCCGCGTTCGGCATCGAGAGCGGCTGACCCGCGCGACGGTGAGCCGGGTGGCGCGGCGGCGCGCAGGCCGCCGCGCCACAGCTGTGGTGTTCCCGGGGGTCAGCTCGGGGCCACGGCGCGGCCGGTCTGCGGGGAGATCATGCCGGCGCACAGGCCCTTGCTCGCCAGCGTCTGCGCGATGCGCGGGATGGCGGCCAGGGTGTTGGCGGGCCACTCGTGCATGAGGATGATCTGGCCGTTGGTGAGCCGGGCGTTGGCCTGCACGATCGCGTCCGTGCCGGCACCGTTCCAGTCCTGGGAGTCGACGTCCCAGATGATCTGCCGCAGGCCGTACTTGGCCTCCACGGACTGCACCGTCGCGTTGGTCTCGCCGTACGGCGGGCGGAACAGCTTCGGCGTGCCGCCGCCCGCGTTGGCGATGGCCTGCTGCGTCCGGGAGATCTCCGAGTCGACCTGCGCCTGGCTCTCCTGGGTCAGGTGCGGGTGGGTGTAGCTGTGATTCCCGATCCACATGCCCGCGCCGGCCTCGGCCCGGACCTGGGACGGGTAGGCGGCGGCGTACTGGCCCTCGTTGAACATCGTGGCCCGCAGCCCGTTCTGCCTGAGCGCGCCCAGCAGGCTCGGGGTGTGGGCGTTGGACGGGCCGTCGTCGAAGGTGAGCCCGACGTACCCGTTGCAGGTGGCGGCGTGCGACGGGGTGGCGTTGCCGGTGAAGGCGACGGTGCTCGCCACGGCCAGTGCGGCGACGGCCAGGCCGGTTACCGGGGAGCGTTTCGACAGATGTGGCGTGATCCGCATTCGAGGTCGATCCTTCCTGGCGTTCACCCGTTCACCGTTATATTGGAGTTTCCGCTGCTCTGATATCCCTCCGTTGCGAGGATCATGTAGTACTTGAAACTGCCGAGATTCATTCCGTAGCGGGCCCACGCGTCGAAGTGGTTGCCGGTGGTTATGGTGCCGCCCGTTCGCTTCGACTGGCGGACGCTCCAGTACTGATTAAAGGTGCGAGTGCCTTCGACGGACGGGGCGTTGTACCGCGTCGTCTCGTAGATGTCGTAGGTGCCGCCGTCGCTGGTGACCGTGCCCTTGTACGTGCCCGTAGGCCGGTACGTGCCCCAGTTGTCGACGATGTAGTACTCGACGAGCGGGTTCGACGTCCATCCGTAGAGCGACAGATATCCGTTGCCGGACGGGTTGAAGCTGCCCGAGTAGTTCACGCTCCTGCGCCCGCCGTTACTCCAGCCCTTGCCGGCGACGAAGTTACCGCAGTTCGTCCACGAGGTGCGGTAATTGCCGCCGGACGCCAGGGTCATGGAGACCGACCCGCCGCCGTCGGTCCAGAACGAATAGAAGTAGCCGTTATTGGTGCCGGTTTGATTCGTGGTGATGGTCGTGTCGGCGTTGGCGGTGCCGGGCAGCATCACCGCGGACGCGACCAGCGCCAAGGCCCCGGCCCGGCCGATGAAGCCTCTGCGGCTGATCGGATTGGCGGGGGCGTCGTTCATGTACATGCTTCCTCCTGAACGCCGGCGGGCCGATCGATGGAGCGAGCATGCGCCCAGAAGAGGACGGCGTCAACGATATGTATCGAAATCTTTCGAAGGTCTGGGCGGCTACTCCTCGCCAAATTGGGCGCTTGACATGCCAGAACTCAGCACCGAACGACAGAGCACCCGTTTGAAAGACCGATGAAAGCGCGCTCAGAGCCGCAGTGTATATAAAACATTTCGAAATAGATCGGCGCCCTACCAGAAGCCGGTACAGGCATCGCGGGGGAAGTTCTCGGCGGCGCGCGGAGTGTCGCCGCACGCCCGGAAGCGCCACCGTGTGCCGATCTCGTGGGCTCGGCTGGCGAAGGTCGCCGTGGTCGTCGTGAACGGCCCGCACTGGATCCAGGTCTGACCGTTGTTCCGGCTCCAGTCCAGCCAGACCCGGTCTCCGTAGCGGGCGCCGGTGATCTGGGCCCAGGCCATCGGCCGGCCGCCGACGGTACCGGTGAGCAGCCGGACGACGGGCGCGTGGCCCTGGCCGTGCACGGTCGCGGGCGGGATGGCGGCCCGGCCCGCCGTCCCGGTGGGCCAGGTCCAATTCGTGCAGGCGTCGTCCTGCGCCGCGGCCGGGACGACGCGCGGCCCGGGCGCCAGTTCCCGGCCCGTCACGAGGCCGAGCCCGCCGAAGACGACGGCCGTCATGACGGTCAGCGCCGCGACGGCCGTACGAGGGCGGCGTCGATGCCACCTCAGCGGTGGATCCGTCTTCTCCGGAACGTCGAGCGGGGCCGGTAAGGCGGTGACGGCCTCGGACGGCTCCGGCGCGCATCGGCCCTGCCGGTGACGTTCGCCGTCGAGGTGCTCCCAGAGCGGCCGGAGACGGTACGGGTCCTCGCCCGCCAGCCGGCAGAGCCGCTCGATGACCGGCCACGGCGGGACGATGCGGCCGGACAGGTAGCGGGACATCGAGGAGTCGCTGACGTGCACCAGTTCTTCGAGCCTCTTGAGGCTCTTGCCGGTACGCCTCCGGAGAGCCTGTAGCTCGGCACCGAGCCGCGCGGCGGCGGTACACCCACCCGCCTCCGGCCGTTCCGGGCCGACCGGGTCCTCCGACGCGGGTTCCATCCCAGGCCGTCCCACCTATGATCTCGGCCGATTTTCCCGCCGCAAGTGTACGGCGTGGTCCCCACGGCGACCCCGGCATTTCAGGCGTCCCAGGTTCATCCCACCCGGTACCGAATGCCGTCCGACATGACGATATTGAGAGCCGCGCCGAGGCCACGGGGGCTTCAGGAAGGCGCATCCATCTCACGGGGTGAACTCAGTGCGCATTCGCATGCCGAGGACCGGGCAGCTCGCCGCGGTCCCGACGGTCGCGGGGCCGTGACGGCGACGCCGGCCGCCGAGGAATCCCCATCGATGCGACAAAGGAGTGAGTTCGTTGTTCTGGCGAAGACATCAAGGCCGTAAAGGCATTCGCCTCGCGGTGGCGACGGCGGGCATTCTCGCCGTACTCGCCGGACCGTACGCGGGAGCGGCGCGCGCCTCGTCGGCGAGTCCGCCGGCCGGGAGGTATCCGGTCAAGGGCGTGGACATCACCGAGTACCAGCACCCTGGTGGCGCCGCCGTCAATTGGCCACAGGTGCGTTCCTCGGGCGTACGATTCGCGACGCTTAAGGCCACCCGCGGCACCAACATCGTCAACCCGTACTTCAAGAGCGACCTCGCCGCCGCACTTGATCAAGGCATCGCGACCGCTCCGTACCACTTCCTGATCGGCTACGACCCGAACACCGCGAGCGCCCAGGCCGACTACTTCATCAGTGCGCTGAAGTCGGCCGGCTACACCGGTCACCGGCGGGGCGAGCTGCCGCCCATCCTCGACCTGGAGTGGACGGACGACGGCAACAGCTCCTGCCCGCCGTACACGACGGTCGCCCAGGTGCAGACGTGGCTGGACAAGGTGCAGGCGGCCTTCGGCGTCAAGCCGATGATCTACACGGCCCGGGGGTTCATGACGGGGTGCCTCGGCAGCACCACCGCGTTCGGCTCGTATCTGCTCCAAGTCGCCGACTACACCAGCGGTCACACCGCCCCGGCGGTGCCGCCCGGCTGGCCGGACTGGCTGATGTGGCAGTACGCCGACGTCGGTTCGGTCCCCGGGGTGCCGACCCAGAACGTGACCCTCGACGTCTTCAACGGCAGCGAGGCCAAGCTCGACCAACTCGCCGGCCTCGGCTCCTCGTGGGTCAGCTCACCGGTCGACGTGAACGGTGACGGCAAGGCCGACATCGTCGCCCTCGACGGCAAGGGCCAGCTGTGGCTGTACCCGTCGACGGGCCAGACCGTGACCGACCACGTCCTCGCCGGTGCGGTCCGCATCGGCACCGGATGGGGTGGCTTCACCCGGATGTACGTCTCCGACGTCACCGGTGACGGCAAGGCCGACGTCGTCACGCTGGACAGCAAGGGCCAGCTGTGGCTGTACCCGTCGACGGGCCAGACCGTGACCGACCACGTCCTCGGCGGTCCGGTGCGCATCGGCACCGGATGGGGCGGCTTCGGCCAGATGTACGTCTCCGACATCACCGGCGACGCCAAAGCCGACATCGTCACACTCGACGACGAGAGCCAGCTGTGGCTGTACCCCTCCACCGGCCAGGCGGTGACCGACCACGTCCTCAGCGGCTCGGTCCGCATCGGCACCGGGTGGGGCGGCTTCAACCGGCTCATCACCGGTGATGTGACCGGTGACGGCAAGGCCGACGTCGTCACGCTCGACACCAAGGGCCAGCTCTGGCTGTACCCCTCCACCGGCCAGGCGGTGACCGACCACGTCCTCAGCGGCTCGGTCCGCATCGGCACCGGATGGGGCGGCTTCGGCCAGATGTACGTCTCCGACATCACCGGCGACGCCAAAGCCGACATCGTCACCCTCGACGACAAGGGCCAGCTCTGGCTCTACCCGTCGAGCGGCCAGACCGTGACCGACCACGTCCTCAGCGGCTCGGTCCGCATCGGCACCGGATGGTCCTTCCTCCTTCTTCTGACGAACGGCGACGTCAATGGCGACAAGAAGGCCGACATCGTCGCCGAGGGCGGCGACGGCCAACTGTGGCTCTACCCGTCGAGCGGGCAGGGCGTGACCGACCACATCCTCAGCGGCAAGGTGCGCATCGGCACCGGCTGGAACGCCTTCTCCATCATCTAGCGGCTCCGGAGAGATGACCGCACATCTCCCGCTGGACCATGCCGTATCCCAGAAACAGAGGAACCATGAATTCGACTCTCTCCCGGATCCTGGGCCCGTGCCCCAGGGTCGCGCTCGCCCTGTGCGTCGGGCTCGCGGCCGCGCTGATGACCCTCGCCACACCGCGTCCCGCACACGCCGCGTCCACCGCCGGAGGTGCGATCTCCCGCTCGGAGGTCCTCGCTCGGGCCCGCGACTGGTACAACCGGAAACCGGCGCTCGTCTACGACTCGTCGCGCGCCGCGGACACGCTGGTCGCGGACGTCGACGGGGCCCATCGATACGGCCCTGACTGCTCCGGCTATGTGTCCATGGCGTGGCACCTGGTGCCGGGCGGTTCCGGCGGCCTCAACACCTGGACCCTGCCCAGCGTCTCGGTCGCGATCAGCCGGAGCGATCTCAAACCCGGCGACATGCTGGACTACACCGACGAGCACGCGATCCTGTTCGAGGCGTGGGAGTCCGACCACGTCCACTTCTCCTACTACAGCTTCGGCGCCACTCCCATCGAGCACGTCACCCACGTGTCCTTCAATGACGGCACTCTGGCGGGCTGGCCGACCGGCGACTACCAGGCGTACCGCTACAAGAACATCGTCGACGATGGGCCCGCGCCCACGAGATGGGTGAGCTCACCGGCGGACGTCAACGGTGACGGCAAGGCCGACGTCGTCGCCCTCGACGACAAGGGCCAGCTGTGGCTCTACCCGTCGAGCGGGCAGGCCGTGACCGACCACGTCCTCAGCGGCAGGGTCCGCATCGGCACCGGCTGGGGCGGGTTCAACCAGATGTACGTCGCCGACATCACCGGCGACGGCAAGGCCGACATCGTCACACTCGACACCAAGGGCCAGCTCTGGCTGTACCCGTCGACGGGCCAGACCGTGAGCGACCACGTCGTCAGCGGTGCGGTCCGCATCGGCACCGGGTGGGGCGGCTTCAACCGGTTCATCACCGGTGATGTGACCGGTGACGGCAAGGCCGACATCGTCACGCTCGACACCAAGGGGCAACTGTGGCTGTACCCGTCGAGCGGGCAGGCCGTGACCGACCACGTCCTCAGCGGCTCGGTCCGCATCGGCACCGGATGGGGCGGCTTCGGCCAGATGTACGTCGCCGACATCACCGGCGACGGCAAGGCCGACATCGTCACACTCGACACCAAGGGCCAGCTCTGGCTGTACCCGTCGACGGGCCAGACCGTGAGCGACCACGTCCTCAGCGGCTCGGTCCGCATCGGCACCGGATGGGGCGGCTTCGCACAGCTGCACGTCTCCGACATCACCGGTGATCACAGATCCGACGTCGTCGCCCTCGATGACAAAGGCCAGCTTTGGCTCTACCCATCGAGCGGGCAGGCCGTGACCGACCACGTCCTCAGCGGCAAGGTGCGCATCGGCACCGGATGGGGCGGCTTCCCCACGCTCCTCATGAACGGCGACGTCACCGGCGACAGCGGGAGCGACGTCATCGCGATGGACACCTCGGGCCAGCTGTGGCTGTACCCGTCGAGCGGGCAGGCCGTGACCGACCACGTCCTCAGCGGCAAGGCCCGAATCGGCACCGGCTGGAACGCCTTCACCATCATCTGACACCGCATCGCGCCGGCCTCCTCGCCCACGAGGCGAGGAGGCCGGCATGTGCGAGCACTGGACCGTGGCGTACGGGGTGGGCTCAGGGAGCGGAGGGACCCACGTCCGCGGTGGTCAGCGCGCGGCGGCCAGTGCCGCCCGTGAGGTACTCGTCGGCGCCGACGTCCTTGGCGCCCGACCGGGCCTGCAGGTCCATGTCCTGGGTCACCTGGGCGTAGGTGCCGGCCGCGGCGTCGATGGCCGGGCTGCCCGCGGTGAGCCGGTCCAGGCCGCCGGAGTCCACGGTCAGGGCCGGGTTGACGGACCGGCCGCCGCTCGCGGGCATGTCGCCGCGCGACCCGCCCCAAACGATGTTGCCCTCCCACTTCGTGTTCGTGTCCCGGCCGACCGTCACGAGATTTCCGGAGCCGCCGACGAGGATGTTGTCGGCCACGGTCGTGTGGTCCGGCCCGTACTCGTGGCCCTCCGTGCCGATGCCGATGAGGTTCGTCTTCGTGCTCACGACCGTGTTGAAAGCCACGAGACCCCGGTCGGCCGCCTCATGGTCCGTCGTGCTGTCCGTATCGTCCCGGATGTTCCCGGAGCCGACCTCGATCGGCATGCCGCCGATGTTCTGGATCAGGTTGTTGATGATGACGTGGTCGTTGCCGAAGAAGCGGATCCCGGATGTGCCGCCGAGGATGATGTTGCCCTCGACGAGGGTCCGGCTTCCGTGGCGCAGGCAGATCTGCCCCCGGGTGTCGCGCAGCGTGTTGTAACGCACGGTGTTGTCCGAGGACTTCACCGAGATCGCCTCGGAGTCGCCGTTGGCCTTCTCGAAGAGGTTGTACTCGACGGTCGCGTGGGCCGATGCGTGCTGCCGGGAGCTGAGGCCGAGGCGGATGGACTCCCCGCCGTTCGAGCCGCTGTAGGAGTGGTCGTAGAAGTAGTTGTGGTGGATCCGGACCCGCTGTGCCATTCCCGAGCTCCCGGGCCCGGAGATCTGCAGGAACACGCCGAGTGAGCTTTTGTGCTGGAACGTGTTGTGGTCGACCTCGCAGTCGTCACAGGCGACCGTGACCCAGTTCTTGGTCGAGCTCTTCGACAGCTGAATCACGTTGCGCGTCAGCCGTACGTGGTCGGCGCCGGTCGGGAGGCTGATGGCGTTCCCGTGGGTGAGCCGGAAGCCCTCGACGGTCACGTAGTGGATCGAGCCGAACGAGAACCCGTCCGTGCCCTTGATCTCCGCCTTGCCGGTGTGCTGTGCGGCGATCGTGATCGGTGCCGACGCCGTGCCCGACTGGGTCAGCGCGATCGCCGACGAGGTGGAGTACGAACCATCGGCGAGCTCGATCCGGTCACCCGGCTGCGCCTGTTTGACCGCACTCTGCAGCGCGGCCACGGACGAGACCGAGATCACCTTCTTTGGCGCGGGTGCGGGCGCCGCGCCCGCCGGACCTTCGGCCGGGGCGGCGACCGCCCCGATCAGGGTGAGGGCGGTGATGACCGCCGTATGCCGTTTCAGTGCCATGAGGACCGCCTTGGGGGGAGCCGGAATTCGGCATGGTTTTACATCCGTCATCACTTCCCGTCAAGACATACACCCGATGTATCGGGGCGAGACTCTCTAGTAGCGGGTCGATTTCCGCAGCTTGGAGGTAGCAGCCGCCTAATGACATCGGATCTATCATCGTCTGACGAAGACGGACGTGGGTGGCGCCGGTGAGCCCGCCGGCCGGCTCCCCTACTCGCCGCCGCGTGCGAGGGCCGAGCCGATGCCCGTGCGTCGGTACCGGATCTCATGGCGGTGCCGCTCCCCGACGACGAGGCCCGCGTCCCGCAGTACCTTGATGTGCTCGGACACCGTGCTCGGCGCCAGTGCGTGCCGGTGCGCGAGCCACGTCGTCGACGTGGGCTCCTCGAGCGCGGCGAGCAGCGCGGCGCGGGTCCGGCCGAGGAGCCGCTCGAGCGCCGCGGTCGGGGATCCGTGCACCGGCTGCCAGAGACCGCCGAGGCCGCGCGCCGGGTAGGAGACGGTCGGCTGCCACGGCGGCTGCGTGATCACGATCGCCTCCTCCCACTTGAACACGCTGGGCATCAGCAGCACACCGCGTCCGGCGAGCTCAACGTGCTCGTCGCCGCCGGGGTCGCGCACGAGTGTGTCGCCGGTCCAATGCAGCGTCCGGTTCAGATCGGCGAACAAGTGGTCCAGGCCGCCCTCGGCCAGGCGTCGCGAGCGATACGCGATGTCGGCCTCCAGCAGCGCCCGCACCCGCGGCCACACCGGCTCGACGAGCGCTCGCCACGCGGCCCGTATGAGATGGGTCAGGAAGCTGAGCACCTCCGCCGGGTCGCCGAGCAGCAGCCTCCCCAACTCGCTCGCCTCCGCGCCCGGGGTCTCGCGCAGCGACATCTTGATCTCCTCATGCACCACCGGCGCGGGCGTCGCGGCGATCCGGGTCAGTTCGGCGTCGATGTCCGAGGAGGGGGCGAGCGGAGGCGGGGCGAGGAAGTCGGGGGTGTAGCCGCGGCGCGGCTGGAGCAGGGTGATCGGCCGCAGGTCGAGCGTCCTTTGGCGCGGGCGGGCGTCCTCCAGCCAGCGCCGGTGGTGCTGCCCCGGGCCCTGCGGACCGGTCGCAACGCGCACCGCGGCGAGCGTCTCGAACACCGGGGAGTAGGCGAACCGGCAACGCGCCAGGTCGGCCGGGCCGAAGCCGAGGCTGATGGCCATCGCCGCCTCCTTGCGCCTGTGAGCTCTTCGACACCGCGCCGAGCGCGGGTGATTCGGCCCTGGCCGAATGACTGGTGGCGATCCTAACCGCACGGCCACGATCGATCGCGTCGGCCGGCACCGGTCGATCCCCCCGATGATTCAAAGGATCATGATCATGCATGACGTCACCGACCTCTCCGACCTGCACGCCGACGTCAACCGTCGCGCCGCCGCCCTGTTCGCGGCCGTCGACGACTACGAGCAGGAGGACGCCTTCTTCGCCGAGATCGACGCGCTCGCGGCGGAACTGCCCGCCGGCGACGCCGACGGCCTGTTCCACCGGGCCTGCGCCCGTGACACCTGGGGCCACTCGGACCTGGCCGTACCGCTGTATCGCGAAGCCCTCGAGCGCGGCGGCCTGACCGGTGAGAACCGCCGCCGCGCCGTGATCCAGATGGCCAGTTCCCTGCGCAATATCGGTGAGGTACGGACCGCGCTCGCGATGCTCGAGGCCGAGCGCGCCCACGGCTCCGACCACCTCGACGACGCCCTGACCTGCACGACCGCGCTCTGCCTGGCCACCCTCGGCCGAGAGCGCGAAGGGCTGTCCCTCGCCCTCGTCGCCCTGGCCAAGCACCTGCCGCGCTACAACCGGTCCATGGCCAACTACGGCCGGGACCTGCTCGAGAACTGAAAAGGGGTCGCTTCCGATCTGGGTTGGTCACAACGCGATCGGGCGATAGGACAGTGCCGCCTCAACGATGGTCTCGGCGGGGGCGTCCTGCAGTTCGGCGGGGGGATGGAAGATCAGATCACTCACCCTGGGATGGGCCACGTTGACCTCGAGTAGCCGCAGGTAGTAGTCGGTCTCCGGATCTCCGGCCATGATCCTACGGACGATTTCGACGAGTTCTGACCGGGTGATGTCACCGACCCGTGGTCGTGCCGGGCGGGCGGCCTCGCGAGCGAATTCCTCAAGGTCCCGAGAGGCGCCGTACTCGACGAAGTCGGAGACCGCGTAGGTGTGTCCGGTTCTGGCGTTGAAGGCTGCCACCGCTTCATCGGCCTCGGACCGCCTGCCTTGATGAACCAGGTGCGCGATCCGCTCGATCTCCTCGCCGAGCTCCGCGAGTCGCTGGTGGTCGACTGCCGGGGGAAGCAGTTCAGGGCGCAGGTTCATCGCCTCAGTATCGGCCCGCCACCGCACACCGCAGGTGTGGGCTCGCACGGAAGCCGGACCGGCAGGAGCTCTCATCCACGGCGGTGGTCTTCCCAGCGGGCGCCCGAGGCCGCAGACGCCTGCGACTCCGCCTCGTCTCCCGCCGACCCAGGAGTCATGAATCGATCTTGGAGGCGAAGTTGATCTTGAGGCTGTAACGTCGGCCGTGCCGTTTGGCGCCTGCTGGGAACATGCCGCCGGCCGGGCGGCAGCGTTCCCTGTGGAGACACCCCCCATCGAGGATGAGGAAGGCAACGTTGAAACAACGTTCCAGGGCAGTGGTGGCCGCGGCGGCCACCATGTTCGCCTGCACCATTGCGGCTCCGTCCGCCTATGCGGGTGGTTCTGACCCTGCCAGTGTGGTGCCGGTATCGGGTACCAGTGCGCTGCCGGCAGGTTGTGGGCTGGCCGCGGGCGACGGCTATGTGCTGAACCCGAACGCCGAGGTTCAGCCCATGGTGGCGCGGGATCCGAAGAATTCGTCGCATCTCGTCGCCGTGTACCAGCAGGACCGGTGGAACCGGTACGGCAGCAACGGAGCCGTCACCGCCGTGTCCAACGACGGCGGCGCGACCTGGCATGCGTCGGCGACGCAGCCCGCGTTCTCCCGGTGCAACGGCGGTACCGCGGCCAACGGCGGGGACTACGACGTCACGACGGACCACTGGATCACGATCACGCCGTCCGGCTCGGCGGTGGCCGCGTCGTTCTCGCTGTCGCGTACCGGTCAGGTCACGGCGATGCTGGTGTCGCGGTCCAGCGACGGCGGCGAGCACTGGGACGCCCCGGTGACCCTGCAGCGGGACGACACCACGGAGTTCTTCAACGACCGCCCGGCGATCACCGCCGACCCGTACCACCCAGGCGTGCTCTACACGGTGTGGGACCGGTCCTTCAGCGAGTCGGACGGCACCTGGGGACAGCCGGTCTACATGGCGAAGTCGACCGACGACGGGAAGACCTGGACCACCAAGAAGGTGTACGACTTCCCCACCAACAGCGGCGCCATCGGTACGGTGGTGACACCGATGGCCGACGGTTCGCTGTTGCTCGGCATGCACGTGGAGACCGACACCACCGCCGCCACCCAGGTCGTCCGCTCGACCGACGGCGGCGACACGTGGTCGACGCCGACGCTCAACGTGGCGGCCCCGTTCACCGTGGGTACCAAGATCCCGGACCCCGACAACTCGAGCGACCCGGTGCGCAACGCCACAGAGCCGCTGCTGGCGGCCCAGCCGGGTGGCAAGGTGGTGAACGCGGTCTGGCAGAGCCAGGACTCCGACGGCACCTTCCACGTCGCGTACGCGCGGTCCGCGGACAGCGGGAAGACCTGGTCCAGCCCGGTTCGCGTGGACAAGACGCCCACCGGTTCGGCCGCGGTACCGGCCGTCGCCGTGACCCCCGGCGGTGCCGTGGCGGTCACGTACTACGACTTCCGGAAGAACACGTCCGCCACGACCCTGCCCACCGACTTCTGGGCCGTGACCTGCGCGGACGACTGCACGGAGTCCGGATCGTGGCGCGAGCAGCACATCGAGGGCTCGTTCGACGCGCGGACGGTGCCGTTGACGAGCTCGGGTCGAATGCTCGGTGACTACACCGGCCTGGTCTCGACCGGCTCGGCCTTCGTGGCCGTGTACGGCGTGGCCACCGGCAACACCTCCAACCCGGTGGACATCCACAGCGCGACCTTCTACAACTGACCGGCCCGATGCGGCCCGCGACGCCGGCAGGCCGCACCAGCCAGGTCACGAGCCTTGCGGGCGGCCGGGGCCTCGACCTCGCCGAAGTACACCCCGATCAAGGCTGAAGATCAAAAAGGGTTCCGGAGATCACTCCGGAACCCTTTTTGATCTGGCGCCCCTCAAGGCACCCGGCTAATCCTTCGACTTGTCCGCCAGGGCCTTGGCCTCGTCGTTGGAGAGAAACTCCGCCGCCGCCTTGGTGCCCTTCTTGTGATAGCGCACCGCTTCCCAGAGCGGCCCCGGAATCACGTGGATGCCGTAGTGGGCGCGATGGTGGTTGACGCAGAGCACCTCGAGGTTGCCGGGGGACTCCACCCACTCCTGGAAGTCCTCATCGGTCTCGAAGTGCAGGCCGAGGTGCTTCTCGACCGCCTTCGGGTCCACCTGGTTGATCTGGGAGAACTCGACGTGCGTGTGGTGCAGCTCCGGCTGCCCGTCGCAGAGCTCGTCGTCGATGACGCACTTCCAGAGGCCCTGACGCTTCAGGCGCTCCTTGGCCTGCTCGAACAGGTGGTAGTGCGGGTCGTCCTCACGTGGATGATGGCTCGGGATGTGGGTGAGCATGTGCAGCGTCAGCGCCTGCTGGTGGGCGGCCGTGACCACGGCGGCCTTCGCGTGCGAGGCGCGCTCGTGAGCGTGCTCGGCCTTCTCCTTCACCTTCGAGGCGGCCTTCGCCGCCTTCGGGTGGGACTGCGCCGCCTTCTTGGCGCGTGTCTTGACCCGGGCCTTCTCCTTGCCGAACCACCTGTTGAACAAACCCATCGTGGGCTCACGTCCTCAAATGATGTGCCACTGCCGGCAGACTCTTCTGCCCCACCGCAGGCCGGATGGCGAGCCGAACGTTATCGAGGGTCGTCGTTCTTGATCAACCGAAACGCACCATTTGTGCTGCAATGGTGACACAGAGCTCGGCTGGGTCTGCTGGACAACGCACCGCAGGCATTTACTCGTCCGGTGCTCAGCGGTCGACCAGCCAGGCACCACCAGGCCCGGGACATCAGGCGGACCCGGACGCGGGGCGGACTTCGTGTTGTGCGTGCGCGGTGACCGTCCGCACCCGTATCGTCTCCCCCGTGTCTGAAGATCAGCGACATATCCGGATTGCACTGCTCCTCAGGAGGATCCTGAACGCCCAGGCCATGCGCAGGGCCATCGCCGGGCCCGAGGGCTACACCGCGCGCGACTGGGTCATCCTGCTCCGCCGGGTTCGCGGCGAGGCGAAGGAGGACAACCTGCCGCTGATCGCGGCCGGTGTCACCTTCTGGGTCACCCTGTCGATCGTCCCGCTGACCGTCGGCGTCATCGCGGTGTGCGCGCTGGTGATCAGCCCCACGCAGATCGACGAGCAGCTCAGGCCGCTCACCGACGTGCTCCCGCCGCTGCTCGGCAGGATGCTGGCGGGCCAGGCGCACGACGCGGCCGCCATGAGCGGCCAGGGACTCACGCTCAGGCTGAGCGTCGCTCTGGCCGGCGTGCTGTGGACCTGCTCGCGTGGGTTCGAGGCGCTGATCAGCGGCCTGCACGTCGTCATCGACGAGCAGGAGACGCGCGGCTTCCTCCGCAAGAAGCTCATCGCGCTCGGGCTCGCGGTCGGCGCGCTGGTCACCGCGCTGACGGCGTTCGCCATCGTCGCCGCCGTGCCGCACGTCCGGCTGCACAGCGTCGACCGCATCCTCGGCCTCGGCATCCGCTTCCTGATTCTCGCGGTGCTGACGATGGCCGGCCTGATCCTGCTGTACCGGTACGGGCCCGACCGCAAGAAGGCGGACTGGCACGCGGTGCGGTGGGGCGCGGGCATCGCGATGACCGCGTGGCTCACCATGTCGATCGCACTAGCCGTGTACGACAGCGGGAAGAGCGGAGACAGCGCGACGTACGGCACGCTCGCCGGGGCGGCGGCGCTGGCGAGCTGGCTGTACCTGTCGACCTACATCATCCTGTTCGGCGCCGAGGCCAACGCGGAGATCGAGAAGGACCTCGGCCGGCGCGCCGTGCTGGGCGAGCAGCCAGAACAGCCGGAACAGCCGCTCACGCCGGCCTGACGGCCTTTCGGCCGCAGGCGGCCGTTCTACGATCCGGGCCCTTTGGGACGAATTCGGGATCGGCGCCGGTGGCCCAGGACCGGGTCCGACGCCACCACATGCCTTCGGCCGACAGCGTCAGCCGGACCTGGCCGCGGCCGATGTCGATGCCCAGGTCCCGGGCACTCTGGGGCAGAGTGTCCATTCGCCCGACCCACCGGGCACCTGGGCCGCCAGCTCACCGGAGGTTGCATCGCGCACCGGCCGGCCGGGCGGATCCCCGCTCCGCACGGCCCGGCGGATCTCCTGCCGGTGGCCCTTCTCCGTGACGGCGGAGCCGCCCTTGTGATCCACCAGGCGCGCGATCTCCTCCACGCCGAGCTGCCGCGCTTGAAGGCGTGTACGCCCCTGTCGGAGGAGGACATTCTGGACGTGCTGAGGTTCGTTGGTGATGGACTTCCGCAAGCGGTGTCTCGCCGAAGACGGGAAAATACCGGAGCAGCAGCGCGGAGAGGATGACCGGGTGCGGGTGTTCAACAGACGGTTCGCCACGGCGACAAGGCGGCTCGGACACGCCAAGACCGCGATGCGACTGGCCGGGGTGTACGCGCTTGCCGACCTGGCCGACGATTGGCAGGACGGTCGGCAGACCTGCATCGACGAGCTGTGCGCCTACCTGCGAATGCCCTACGAACCTCCCCCGGAGGCCGGCCCCCCGGCCGCCGAACAGCTGGCGTTCGGCGGCAGCCAGGAGATACACCACACCGTCATCTCGATCATCACCGCACACCTGCGCGACAACGCTCGGGTCTCCTGGCGAGGCCATGACTTCAACTTCACCGGTGTCCGCTTCGAGGGAGGCGACTTCAGCGGAGCGGTGTTCTCCGGCGGCACCGTCGACTTCCGCGACGCCGTATTCTCCGGCGGCACCCTCGACTTCACCGGCGCCGTATTCTCGGGCGCCACCGTCGACTTCACCGGCGCCAGGTTCTCCGGCGCCTCCATCGACTTCACGGGCGCGACGTTCTCCGGCGGCACGGTCCACTTCACCGGCGCGGAGTTCTCCGGCGGCACCGTCCGCTTCGCCGACGCGACGTTCTCCGGCACCACCCACTACTTCATCGGCGCGGAGTTCTCCGGCGCCTCCATCGACTTCAGCGGCGCGACATGCTCCGGCGGCGCCCTTGACTTCGCCGGCGCGGAGTTCTCCGGCGGCACCGTCCACTTCACCGGCGCGACGCTCTCCGATGGCATCATCGACTTCATCGGCGCGGAGTTCTCCGGCGCCACCGCCCACTTCAACGACGCGACGTTCTCCGGTGGCACTCTCGACTTCACCGACGCGACATTGTCCGGCGGCACCCTCCACTTCACCGACGCGGAGTTCTCCGGCAGCACCATCGTCTTCACCCGCGCGGAGTTCTCCGGCGGCACCGTCGACTTCAGCGACGCGACGTTCTCCGGCCGCCGGGGCGGCCTCGGTAAGGCCATCGCCACGGATCCGCCCGCGGGGCTACTGCTGCCTCCCGCATAGCCGTTCATCATCAACGCGGTCAGCGCGCCAACGCAGGCGACCGTGCCGAGCACGAGCTTCAGTACGTCCAGCAGGTCCCCTGCTGAAAGGGCCACACGGCCTCGCCCCTCGCCCGGCGCAGGAACGACCCCAGCGTGGACGGCACCCGGATCCCACCCGGAGAGCATCGTCATGTCCGGGGAAAGTCGCTGCTCACTACCGATCGGCGGGTTCAGGCTGATCAACCGGACTACCATCGGTCGGCCATGGGCCAGATGTCGATTTCACAAGGATGGACGCTGGGCGGGACGTGCCTGGCGGCGGTGGGTGCGCTGGGGGCGCTCGCATGGGCGCGCAAGAACCTCGTGGTCGTCGCCGTCAGCGGGACGAGCATGGAACCAACGTTGCGCGATGGCGACCGCGTCCTGGTGCGGCGCCGGTCCCTCCCCCGGGTGCGCCACGGGGACGTCGTCGTCCTGGAACCGCCGCTGGACGGCCCCTACCTGCCGGGCCCCGCGGGTCCCGACGGCCGGATATGGAACGTCAAGCGCGCCGCCGCGCTACCCGGGGACCGGCTGCCGCCCGGCGTTCCAGGAGACGGCGACACCGTGCCGCCCGGAACGCTCGCGGTCTTCGGCGACAATCCGGACAGCATCGACTCCCGCCAGCGCGGCCTGTTCTCCGGCGACCGACTACTGGGCGTGGTGGTGCGCCGACTGATCGTCACGTCGCACCAGAGTCAATAGCCGTCCCGATGGCAAGAACCGCCAAGATCACGACGCGTTTGATCGCACAGTCCACAACAGCGCGCCGCCGGGGACATCGCCCCTTGCCGACGATGATCAACAACATTTAGCTTCTGGATCAG
The DNA here is from genome assembly GCF_039542055.1 of Actinoallomurus vinaceus. Lineage (NCBI taxonomy): Bacteria > Bacillati > Actinomycetota > Actinomycetes > Streptosporangiales > Thermomonosporaceae > Actinoallomurus > Actinoallomurus vinaceus. The sequence goes on along the minus strand of NZ_BAABHK010000015.1, from coordinate 64,960 downwards.
CCGCGCTGATCATTTCGAAAGGCGCCATCCTCGGTACCCGCAGCTGGAACGTTCCGGCTCGACCTGTGAGGAGATCCTCGTGATCCGTGTACTCAACCGTTTGAGCGACCGGATGCTCGGCAAGGTCCTGCCGAGCACGACCGCCCGCGCCGAGGCCTGCTGGTGGGACCAGTGGGGCTCCTACTGCTGCATCTACGCCGGTAAGACCTACTGCCACTGACGCCGGCCGAATCGTCATGGAGTACGTCACGCGGCCGCCCGCTGCACACTGGGACTGGTCTTCCTCGTCGCGGTGTTCGGCAAAATCCGTTGCCGGGACGCCTTCGGGGAGTTCCGGCGGTCGGTGCCCGGCCTGGCTCCCGGCCTTCCGCCGGCGGCGACGTCCGCCGCGGTGGTGACCGCCGAGTCGGTGGCCGTCGTACTCCTGGCGTTCGAACGGACGGCGCCGGCCGGCCTCGTGCTGGCCGGCGCCGTCCTGCTCGCGTTCGCCGGAGGCGTCCACCGCGCGCTCCGCACCGGCCGGAGTGCGACCTGCCGCTGTTTCGGCACGGGCCCGGCCCCCGCCGGCCGCGTGCACGTCGTGCGCAACCTCGCCCTCACTGCCGTCGCCTGGGGCGGTCTCGCCGCGCACCTGACGGCTCCGGGGCAGGTGCATCCCGCCGGCGCGGTCATCGCGGTCGCCGCCGCGTCCGTCCTCACCCTGGTGTTCATCTTCTTCACCGAACTGGCCGACCTGCTGATCGCGCCGTCCGCGCACGCTCCGCGATGAGGCGGTCCGCCCAGGCCACAAGGAACCTTTGTTGCCATATCTCGTCACGGTGGTCGTCTTCGTCGGCCTCCTGTGCGCGTTCGACTTGATCCTGACCCTGGCGATCGTCCGACGGCTGCGCGAGCACGCAGCGCTGCCGGCGAGCGGACGGCCGAAGGTGCCGTTCACACCGCCCGGCACCCCGCTGCCCGAATTCACCGCGACCGCCCTCGACGGCACCGCGGTCACCCGCGCCTTCTTCGCCGGCCCGACGATCGTGGGGCTGTTCTCCACCACCTGCGCGTCCTGCCGGGAACGGCTGCCCGAGTTCGCCGAGCGCGTCCGTCCCGTGGACGCCGGACGCGTCCTGGCGGTGATCGAGGGCGACCGGGACGAGGCCGAGCCCTTCGTCACGGCGCTGTCGCCGGTCGCCACCCTGGTGGTCGAGCCGGTGAAGAGGCCGGTGAGCGGCGCGTTCGGGCATCCGGCGTTCCCCAGCTTCTACGTCGTGGACGAGGGCGCCGTGGTGACGGCTTCACTCCTCTCGCCGTCCGAGCTGCCGGCACCGGCCCGCGCATGACCGAGCCGCCCCGCGCGGCTGGGGGGCGGCCCCTCGTCGTCGCCGCGCTGGCATGGCGGGCGCACCGCGGCGCGACGGCCGCGTCGATGCTGCTCGCCGTGCTCACCGGGCTCGCGCCGGTCGCGACGGCCTGGCTCACGAAGCTCGTCCTGGACGCGCTCGCCGGCGGCGGGAACCGGGACGTCCTGCCGGCCATCGCCACCGGGCTCGCCGCGAGCGGGCTGTGCGTCATCGTGCTGCCGCACGCCGCCACCTACACGCAGGCCCAGCTGCGCCGGGCGGTGCGCGCCCTGGTCGTCGACCGCCTGTTCGCCGCCGTCGACTCGCACGCGGGGCTGCGCCGGCTGGAGGACCCCGCCTTCCAGGACACGCTGCGGCTGGCGCACGAGTCCAGCCAGCAGGCGCCGAACCGGCTGATCCTCGGCAGCCTGTCCATCGCGCAGGCGATCATCACGATGTCGGGTTTCGTCGGCACCCTGCTGGTGATCAACCCGGCGCTGGTCCTGGTGATCTTCCTGGCTGCGCTGCCCGCGCTTTGGATCCAGCTTGGGCTGAGCCGGGAACGGGCCCGCACGATGTGGAAGGTCAGCCCCGCGATGCGGCGCGAGATCTTCTACGGCGAGCTGCTGACCAGGCCGGAGGCGGCCAAAGAGGCGCGGCTGTTCGGGCTGGGCGGCTTCTTCCGCTCCCGGATGCTCGACGAGATCCGCTCGGCCAACGAGGCCGAACGACGGGTCGACCTCAGAACCCTGCGCAGCCAGGGACTGCTGGCCCTGGTCGGCAGCGCCGTCGCGGGCGGGGGCCTGGTGTGGGCGGTGCTGGCCGCCGCGTCGGGCGATCTCACCGCCGGCGACGTGACGGTGTTCATCGCCGCGGTCGCCGGGGTCCAGGCATCGCTGACGTCCGTCATCGACCGGTGGGCGGACGCGCACAACGCCCTGCTGCTCTTCGGCCACTTCGCCGCCATCGTGGAAGCCGAACCCGACATGCCCCCGCGTCCCGGCCGGCGTCCCGTCCCGCCGCTGCGGCGCGGGATCGAGCTGCGCGACGTGTGGTTCCGCTACAGCGAGAAACACCCGTGGATCCTGCGCGGCGTCGACCTGCACATCCCGCACGGCCAGAGCGTCGCCCTGGTGGGGGTGAACGGCGCGGGCAAGAGCACGCTGGTCAAACTCCTGTGCCGCCTGTACGACCCGGACAAGGGCTCGATCCACTGGGACGGCGTGGACCTCCGCGACATGGCCCCCGCCGAACTCCGCGAGCACATCGGCGTCGTCTTCCAGGACTTCATGGAGTACGACCTGACGGCGTCCGAGAACATCATGCTTGGCGACCTGAGCAGCGAGGGCGACACGCACCGGATCCGGGAGGCGGCGCGGCGGGCCGGTGTCCACGAGGCGGTCGAGGCACTGCCGCGCGGCTACGACACGATGCTCAGCAAGATCTTCGGCGGCCATGGCGAGGGCGCCGGCGTCGCCCTGTCGGGCGGCCAGTGGCAGCGCCTGGCGCTGGCCCGCGCGTTCCTGCGCCAGAGCCGCGACCTGCTCCTGCTGGACGAACCGAGTTCGGGCCTGGACGCGGACGCCGAACACGCCGTTCACGCGTCCCTCCGCCGCCACCGCCAAGGCCGAACCAGCGTCCTCATCTCCCACCGCCTCGGCTCCGTCCGCGACGCCGACCTCATCGTCGTCCTGGCCGAAGGAAAGATCACCGAGCGCGGCTCCCACGACGCCCTGATGGCCCTGAACGGCGAATACGCCCGCCTCTTCACCCTCCAAGCCACCCGCTACGCGCCCCGTCCCTGATCACCCGGCGCCTCGGGGCAGGGCGTCCCTCATGTACCCGGCGGTTCGGGGGGTGGCGTCAGAATGTCGCAGCCGCGGCCCTCCGCGGCGGCCCCGACCACTTCCTCATGCGCGTGCTACACGCCGACCCGCACGCACGCTCGGTCCCTGGCAAGCGCCCGACATCCACTCAATCACGCGGCCGATCTCACTGGGAGCCTTCGAGGACGCCCCCCCCCCCGGCAACCGCCCTCTGCTGCGCCGTCACGCCCTGATCGGCGGAGTCGCGGAGAGCCGCACCGCACTGCTCCCGGCAGAGCCCACGCCGGAGGAGCGGCCGGCGACGTCCGAAGGACGCCTCTGGGAGGCCCTACACGACGCCCCGGACAGTCAAAAGGGCTTCGGAGTGATCTCCGAAACCCTCTCTGACCTGCTCTCACACTGGGTGGGCGATACTGAGCACGACCTGAGAGCCGCCCAGATCTGGGGCATCCTGCGCGCCCTGGCGACCGCCGGCCTCATCGTTTTGGCCGACAAGGGCTACACCGGCGCAGGCCAGCGCATCGCCACCCCCTACAAGGGCCGAGGCAAGCCCGAATCCCAAAAGGCCGCCAACCGCTCCCACGCCTGCCTGCGCGGACCCGGCGAACGCGCGAACGCCCAGCTCAAGTCATGGAAGATCTTGACCCAACTCCGCTGCTGCCCCCACCGCGCCGGCCACCTCGCCAAAGCCATCCACGTCCTACAAACCCGCCAGGCCAACTCGTGGTTGGTTCGATCTCCGTGCTCGTGAACGGCTGGCCCGCGTGGTACGAACGGTCCGAGGTGGGGAATTCCTTGGTGATCCGTGGAGTCGTGTGTCGGCGTAGTGGTCGTACGGCAAGTTGATCAGAGCGAGTGGTCGGGGCATCGTTTGCCGTCGCTCGGGGAGGTCGAGTCCGGCAGGGTTAGGTAGCGGACGTTGCGGTAGCGCAGCACAGCGCGAAGCATTGGTTCACCTGCTACCAGGCCATGATCTTCATACCTGCCCCTGCGTCGGCCGCCCTTCGGTAGACGTCCATGAGGGTCATGAAGTGAGCCTTGAGGTAGTTGTCGATGCCCGGGTCGTTGCAACCCTTCCCCTGCGGCGTTTCCTGGTAAGCGGCCAAGTACCGCTCGAAGGTCACGATCTGCAGCTGTTGCCAGTTCCGCTGGACTTCTTCGGGGTCGAGCTGCCCCTCGTAGACACCTCCGCCGTCAGAGTCCTCGTCCCCGGTCGCGATGAAGATGTTCCCGGTCACGATGAATTCGCCGTCGAGCCCGAGTGCGTTGAGGCCTTCGGCGAGGTCGAACCAGCTCGTGTCGATGTCGACCTCCTTACCGGCGGGCTCCGCGCTGTGCACCGGCTGCAGGTATGTGTACACGCCCACGGCGTTCGTCTCCCTCGGGTCTGGCGTCCCCGCTCGTGCTGCCACAAGGCCCGGCCTGTATGGGGTCGTGCCGCAGCAACAGCGCGCCACATGATGTGGCGCGCACCATTATGTATCCGCACGGTCCCGCGCGTGGTTCAGGTCGGATCGCGCTGCACCAGCCCACCGCGCACGCCAGCCGTCCGAGCTCCTTCCCAGCCCGTCGTGCTCACCGGCCAGCGGCAACTATCCAGGGGCTGCGGCACGGGTCAACGCTGCGACCCGTTTACTGCCGGTCAGCTGGCGTTCGGGGGGGTGGAAAAGGCTCACTGGGTTCGAACCAGTGACCTCTTCGGTGTGAAGGAATCCCAAGCCTCCCGCGACCTGTACGCCCGCGCAGCTATACAAGAGGTCGGTGGCTCCGCAGCTCCACCAGGTCGCCCTCGTCCTCTCCGGTAACTGCGTACACCCGCAGTGGAATCGCCAGCAGGATCTCAATGAAGATGTCCCAGTAGTCAGCAAGCCTCTGCTGAGCGCTGATCACGGCATCCAGAAGAGGGTCGACATCACCTCCGAAGTGAATCCTCAGCTGACCTTCTTGATCCTTGGTTAGAAGCCCCAGGCATACCCAATCGTCGGCAGCATCGTAGAAGAACTCGAGGTTTGCCTGCCCGTTATTGAAACCGAAGTCTGGCCAGTCGAACTTTTCTGCTGCTGGCTCGCGAGACCATCCCACCTCCTTGAGGCGGTTGGTGATCCGCTTCTTTGTTTGCGCCCGTTCTTCCTTGTCGCGCACCTGTCAAGTTCCTCCTGCCTCGTCGGCGCCATCACACGGCTTCTACTCGGCGACGAAGGTCCCGCGCTGCGGCACGGTGTAGACCAGACCTTCCTCCCGAAGTAGCGCGATGGCGCGCCGCGCGGTCGTACGCGCCACCTCGAACGCGGCCACCAGGTCGGACTCCGTTGGGATGCGGGTGTTCACCGGGGAGTCGCCGCGCCCGAAACGGCGGCGCAGCACGGCCGCGATCTGCATGTACGGCGCCGCCGGCCCGGTCGGGTCGAGCTGCTCGCCCGGTTCGATCTCCACGACTCGAAGCTATCTGAGCCCGGGCGGCGGCCCTACCAGATCGGTCACATCGGCGGTGCGGCTGGTCATGGTCGGGGCGGTAGCTCGCCCTCGGGTGAGCCGGACGTGACGAGTGCCGTGATTTGCTCCGGTGTCCAAGTACCTTGCACTCCAGGGAGATTGGCAAGGTAATTAGCAACCTTCACAGAATCCCACCCATGGGCATCGCGCAGTCCCTGCCCAAGCATCCGCAAGTATTTATCGCTCGGGCTCAGCAGCGGAACATCGCCGATCCCCCACGGCGCAGTAAATGTGAGCAGGGGAGCCTGCTCATTCTGGCCGACGTACACGAGTGTCTCATAACGGCCATTCCCCACCTGGACGCGCCCGACGGTAACCACTTCCGCGATATCCAGGTCCGCGCCTGGATCTCGATACATTTCCTGGGCGGCTACGTCGGAGAATTGTTGGGAGGTAATCAGATAGGCCCGCGCAGCGGCCTTTCTCGGGATAGCGGGATCATAGAGGGCTCGTCCGCCGCCCCAGACTTGTGACTCTGTTGCGAAGTAAATACCGCCGGGAAGCCATACGGCCTTGTCGGCACGAGGCAAGGTGCGGTCCCGGGCTCCCGGATAGGAGCGTGCGGCACCGGGCGGGCGACCGCCTTGGATGTAGTAATGGAATCGCTCCGCGCTCATGTTGGAGCCGTATGAGACGTACCAGACGAGGCCGTTCATGCGCCCGCCCGGTTCCGCTCGTAGATGAGATAATGCCGGTCTCCCGCGAAGATGGCCATTATGACACGGAAAGACTCTCCATCTTTGCCGTAACCGACCCGAGTGCGTTGGCCGACCGGAGTGCCACTTGACAGATGCAATTCCGCCGCCTCACTGGGGGTTGGCATTCGTACCTAGATTTCGTCATGTATGCGAACCTGCGGATGGCCAATGGCGTTCATCAGCCCGCCCGGCACGGCAATATCGCGTGGCTCCATCAGGGCGGTACCACGGACTAGGTCTTCCGGAAACCAACTGGTCAGGCCGGATCCATCCATCAGCGTCCACGAACATCCGACGGCGACCACGACGGTTGCTGTACTTCACGGCTGTACTCGCCCGGGAAATCCTGCAGCCCGGTCCGGGGTTTGGGCGGCCCGCCGACCGGCTCAGTGGTAGCCGGTGATGCCGTCCCTATCGAAGACCACGATGTGGCCGCCAGCCGATACAGCGCGGCCCGCGGGGGAGGGTGACTCCCGTCGTGCCGGGCGGCGAGGCGCTGGAAGACGGTCTTCCCCGTGGTGGGATCGATGATCGCGACGCCGTCCCCGAGCGCGAACAACGTGCCGTCCTCGATGTCGCAGGAGAACCATTTCGTCCCGTGCTCCCGTGACCAGATGCATGCGAGGTCGTAGCCGCCGACAAGCGGGCCTGCAGAGCCTGGCGTGACGGCCACGATGGTCCGGCCGAGTATGCCCATGATGACCCCCTGAGGGGCGGTCCAGCGCGACAACGGCTTCCCGGTGCCGGCGTCGACCGGCCAGATCGCGTCCCTGAACCGTACGAGGACGACGTCGCCGCTGACGGCCGACAGGCCGGGCCTGGGCGCGTAATTGTCATCAGAGTCGTCGGACAAGCGGATGTCCTCGTCCGTCGTCGTACGCGGTGACCACGCCGGCCTCGTACGCGATGGCCCGCTTCCCGTCGGACACGAGCCTTGTACTGTCTGTGTCGCCGCCGCTGCCGTAGGGGCCGGGGCCTTCGTCGGTCCAGGCCTTGCTGAGCGCGGTCCAGTGGTGGTCCGGGACGGCCCAGCGGGGCTGCCCGGCCGCGGGCCGCGGGAACGCAGTAGCCGCGCGGTGCGGCTGGGGAACCTTCTCGCCGGGATCCTGGTGCTCTGTACGCCTGACCGCGAGGCCGACGGCGACCAGCGCGGTGGTGACGATCACGGCCCCGCCCACGATGACGAGCCGCATCCGCCCGCGGCCCCTAAGCCGCGACGGTGGCTCCCTGTCGCCGGGGCCGGTCGGCGACTGCGCGGGCGTTTCGGAGGATGCGGCCATGCGGGGAAGATACCGACGCGTCCGAGTGGCCCACCGACGTTTCGAGGGTTGTTGAAACCATCGCCGATCTCGTCGGGAACGCGGGCATCGCAGTGACCGAGAAGGTCTACCGGCACCAGCTCAAGGCGGTCATCACCAAAGGTGCCGAAACGATGAACACTATCCTCAGTCAGTACAAGTCCGCGTTGGGCCGGCTACCGGTTTGGCTACCGCCGACCGACCAGGATTGAAAAAGGGTCCCGGCGTGACCTCCGGAACCCTCTCTGACCTGCTCTCACACTGGGTGGGCGATACTGGGTTCGAACCAGTGACCTCTTCGGTGTGAACGAAGCGCTCTCCCACTGAGCTAATCGCCCCAGGCGGCTCAACCGCTGCCAGCACAGACTAGCGCATCCCCACCCCTCTCCGCGCATCGATGATCAGACGTGCCACGGCAGGTTTAGACCGAATGCCTGGAGGTAGGCCACGATCGCGGCGGCGACGATGACGCCGGCGCAGATGGCCAGGAGCTGGTTCCGGCGCCTGACTCTGGGGTCGAGGGCCTTCTCCTTCGCTTTGCTCGCGGTTTGCTTCGCGGAGGTGAGGGCACGTTGCGCCCAGGCGAACTCGGTCGCCAGGATGGCAAAGCCTACGAAGATCGCTGCCCATCCCGGTCCCGGCAGCACGAGCATGGCGACGCCGGCCGCGAGGACCGAGACCCCCACGGTGAACACGGCCAGACGCCACACGTTGTTGAGCAGGCGGCGTTCGCGGATGCGCTCGCGCCAGGCCTTCAGTGTGTCCTTCATGCGATCGACCATAGATCACCTCGCTTCCGCGCAGGTCAGAGCGGGTATGACTTCGATGAGGTAGGTCACATGACGTACGGGGGGCGGAATGTTCTTAGGACTTTTGACAGTTACCCGTCACAGAGCCAGGGGGACACCCGTTGGAGGGAGCGACGTCCTCACCGAGAAACCCGCGACGCGGGACTGACGCCTGAAGGATGACCGATGAACAGCAGCAGCACCACTGCCTCCGCCGAGGTCGGCCTTCGGCTCATCGTCCCGGATAAAACGATCATCCCGTTGCTCGCGACCTGGGACTACTCCGCCGACGATCCATATGCCGTCCGTGTGGCGTTTCATGTTGGAAACGACGCGCCGGTGGAGTGGATCTTTGCTCGCGAGTTGCTGACCGTCGGAATTGTGCGCAAGGTCGGCAGGGGTGACGTGCGGGTGTGGCCGGCGGAGAAGGACGGCGAACGGATCTTGAACTTGACGTTGTCGTCGCCGTTCGGCCGGGCGCACTTCGAGGTCCCGCTGACCCCCCTCACGGACTTCCTGGACCGGACCTATGAGATCGTTCCGGCCGGCCGTGAAGCTGACTTCATCGACATTGAAGCGGAACTCGACGACCTCCTCTGGCACACCTGAACACCCCCCGCACGGACCGTACGGCCCCGCACCAGGCGCCTCCCAGCGCTGGCCCACACCCATGGCGCGGGGCCGTACGCCTGTCACGGGTCGAGGTCGGCGGCGCCGCGTTCGGCGAAGACCTCCATGGCCTTGCGGGTGACCGGTCCGGGCGCGGCGGGGAAGACCTTGCCGTCGACGGCGCGGATCGGCTGGATGTCGCGGGTGGTGGAGGTCAGGAACGCCTCGTCCGCGGTGGTGAACTCCTCCAGCGGCAGGTCCTCCTCCTCGCCGCCGAACCATTCGAGCACGAGCGCCCGGGTCACCCCGGCGAGGCAGCCGGAGGACAGCGGCGGGGTGGTCAGGCGTCCGCCGCGTACGAGGAAGACGTTAGAGCCGGTGCCCTCGCAGAGGTTCCCGGCCAGGTTGCCGAAGATCGCCTCTGCCCCGCCGCGCTCGTGCGCGTAGTCGAGGGCCTTGGCGTTGTCGCCGTACGAGGTCGTCTTGAGGCCGGACAGGGCGCCGCGTTCGTTGCGGGGCCACGGCACGACGGAGACGTCGGCGGTCGGCGGGAAGGGCTTCTGCTCGGCGACGGCGACGATGGCGGTGGCGCCCTCCGAACCGCGGTCGGAGCCGAGGGGGCCGACGCCGCTGGTGTAGGTGATCCGGATCCGGGCGAGGTCCCAGGACGGCGCGGCGGCGAGCAGGGCGAGCGTGCCCCGGTGGATGGCGTCGAGATCGGGCTCGGCCAGGCCGAGGCCGGCCGCCGAGACGGCGAGCCTCCGGAGATGGCGGGTCAGCGCGAACGCCTGGCCCCGTACGGCCTTGACCGTCTCGAACACGCCGTCACCGACGAGAATGCCGTGATCGAACACTGACACCCGCGCGTTCTCCGGGGCGTACAGTTCTCCATTGATCCAGACCGGGACGTTCCCGTTCTGTGGGCTGATCTCGACCACTGTGAAAGCCACCTCTCCAGGCCGGGCCCTGGCCCGGTCATCCCTGCGCCACCGGGGCCGGCGGCCCCGGCCGATGGCCCCACACTACGACCCGCCGGTGCGCGGTTCGAGTCAATACCCGCCGTCACCCGTCACCGGCCGGGAGGCACGGGTCCGCACATCCCGGCACCAAGACGGGAGAACCGGGAACGCCTGCGGGCTTCCCGACGTCGATGGTCACGGCGGTACGGCCCGTGGCCGCCGGAAGACCTCGAGAGTGAGCGCTGATCACTCGATGAGCGGACGGAAACAGGCATTACCATCGACACGAGACTTCCCCGCAGCCCCAACCGCCCCGACGAAGAAGAGACCGAATGATCGACCAGGTGCCCGGCTACCGCATCCTGGAGCGGGTCGGCGAAGGCGGGTTCAGCGTCGTCTACCGCGCCCAGCAGGAGCGCCTGGACCGCGTCGTCGCGCTCAAGGTGCTGTCCGTGGACGCGGTCGACGCCGACACGATGCGCCGGTTCGAGCGGGAGTGTCAGATCACCGGGCGGCTCACCGGCCACCCCAACGTCGTCACCGTCCTGGACACCGGGATGACGAGCGGCGGACGGCCGTTCATCGCGATGGACTACTTCGAGCGCGGGTCGCTGCGGGACCGGCTGTCGCGGGAGGGCCCCCTCCCCCTGCCGGACGTCCTGCGGGCGGGCGTGAAGATCGCCGGCGCGCTGGCTGCCACGCACGAGGCGGGCGTCCTGCACCGTGACGTCAAGCCGCAGAACATCCTCGTCTCCAAGTACGGCGAGCCCGCGCTCGCCGACTTCGGGATCGCCCGGCTGACCGGCTCGTCGGAGGCGACGCACACCACCGCGTTCACGCCCCACCACGCCGCGCCGGAGGTGGTCAACGGCGAGCAGCCGGATGAGACCGCGGACGTCTACTCGCTGGCCTCGACGATGTACCAGCTCCTCGCGGGCAGCCCGGCCTTCAAGGCGGGCTCGCCCGCCGGGATCGGCGCGCTGATGATGCGGATCCTCAACGATCCGCCGCCTCCGATCTCTCGCACGGACGTCCCGTACCAGGTCTACGACGTCATCGCCAAGGCGATGGCGAAGACCCCGCCCCAGCGCTACACCAACGCGGTCGCCTTCGCGACGCGGTTGCAGCAGTTGCAGGCCGAGCTCGGGTTGCCGGTGACGGAGCTGGCCGGCAGCGACTCGGTCACGGGACCGCCGCCCGCGCCCACCGCGTACATCCCGGAGACCGACCATTCCGGCCTGACCGGACCCGGCTTCGAACTGCTGGCGCAGCAGTACGGTCCGCCGCACCTGCCGGCGGTGCATCCCGACGCCGCGGCACCGGGCACCCCGGCACCGGCCGCGGGATCGGGCACGTCCGCCGCCGCGCCACCCTCGCCGCCCGCGGCCCCGCCGTCCCGGGCCCCGAGCTCCGGCCCGGCCCGGGGACCGGCGCCGCGTCCGTCGGCGGCTTCGCCGGCGCCCCCGCCGCAGTTTCGCGAGGCCACGCCCCGGACGCTGCCGAAGACCGCCGAGCAGCCCGACCTGTTCCCTCCGCGTACGGAGGACCGGAAGAGCCGGCAGGGCGCCGTCGTCGCCGGGGTGCTCGCAGCCGTGGTCCTGGGGGCGGGCGTCGGCATCGGCGGGTTCCTGGTGCTCGGCAACACCGGTGGCGAGAAGAAGAAGCACGACACACCGTCATCGGCGTCGAACTCGACCCCTCCGCCGACGGCCGGTTCGTCCGCCCCGGTCCCCGTTCCGGCCCAGGTGATGCGCGCGGCGAAGCCACGTGACCTGCGGGCCTTCGACAGGGGCCAGATCGTCGTGCTGCGCTGGAAACTCGCCAAGGGCAACGACTACCCGATCTGGGTCCAGCAGTCCGACGGCTCGCCGGTGAAGACTCCCCCACAGGCGTTGGCGCCGCACTCGACGACCGTGACGCTGTCCGGCCTCGACGCCCGGAAGGGGTACTGCTTCACGGTCGGCGCGCTGGTCGCCCTCGGGCAGAGCGACGGGCAGGCCGCGACGATGGCGTGGTCCGCTCCGAAGTGCATCCGCAACGCCACCGCGCAGTGACCCACCACCGGCCCTGACGGCTGCTCGGCGCGGGCGCTGAGCACCCGGAGGGTACGAACGGCGCGTACGGGCGCTCGGAGCGGGCGCGCAGGACCGGAGGGGGAACGGCCCGCCGACCGGGTTCAGCGCAGGCTCAGGGAGCGGGGGTGCAACCGGCGGCCGAGACGCCGGAACGGGCCGGCCGTGCGCCGGACCAGGCGGGCGATCGCGTCGGCATGCCCCCAGGCGGCCTGGGCGGCCGCGGGGGCGGGTGGCGTCGCGGCGTACTCGGACCGGTTGACCAGGTCGGCGAGGGGGCGCAGGTGGGGTTCGGCCCCGGCGACCCGTTCGGCGCCGAACTCGGCGACCTCGTGGGCGGCCAGGGTCGACGTGGCGGGCAGGCCGACCGCGCGCAGTTCCTCGCGGGTCTGCTCCCAGGCGCCGGTGATCCGCTCGGCGGGCGTGTCGCCGCCGCGCCTGCGGCGGCGCCGGAGCACCGGGACGATCAGCACGCCGAGGACGTACAGGGCGGGCAGCGCCGGGCTCGCGGCGAGAACGTACACCCACCACGGCGTCGACGCGGCCGCTGGCGCCCGCCGGGGCTGCGTCGGGGGCGGGGACGCGCCCGGGCCGTTGGCGGATCCGCCGGCCTTCTTCCGGGCCGCGGCGTTCTTCTGCGCCGCCTCGAGCTTCTGCTGCGTCTCCCCTGCCGGCACGCCATCGGACTTGCTCGAGGTGCCGGCCTGTTCGGGCGTGGGGAAGAACGGCACCCAGCCGAGACCGGCGAAGTCCACCTCGGGCCAGACCAGCACGTCGCCGGAGCGGACCTGCCAGGAGCCGTTGCCGCCGACGCCCGGCCGGAAGCCGACGACGATCCGGGTCGGCAGCCCGATCGAACGCGCCAGGACGGCGTACGCGGTGGCGAACTGTTCGGACGTGCCGCGCTTGGACCGGGCGAGGAAGTAGCGCAGCTGCGCGTACGTGTGGCCGGGCAGACCGGTCACGTCGTACTTGGCCGCGGTCCGCAGGTAGTCCGCGAGCGTCGCGGCGCGCTGGAACGTCGTGTCCTGGTCCTTGGTGATCTGCTCGGCGAGCTTGCGGAACGCGGGAACCTGGGCGGTCTTCGCGGTGGTCCCGGGCGACTCGGGCAGTGCGGTGGCGGCCTGGGCCTCGGCGTCCCGGGCGGGTTCGGCCGCGGCGAGCCGGTCGGGGTCGTAGTCGCGCACCATCGAGGTCACGGTGTACGCCTGGCCGGAGCGCAGCGGCTGCCCGGCGGTCAGTACCCCGCTGATGGGGTCGGTCGTCACGCCGAGACCCTCGATGGACCGGGGACGGTCGGCGGCGGGCACCCACACGCCCGGCAGGTCCTGGATGGCGAAGTGCTGGACGACGCGTGTACGGCGGACGTGGTCGTCGTCGGGGATACGGCTGCCGGCGGGGACGAACCGCGCGCCGGAGGTCCAGGTGACGCCGTCGAAGCGGTCGAGGGCGGCGAGCCGCCAGTCCTCGGGCGCGTCGGCGCGGACGGTGAACATCTGCTGGTCCGGGGTCTGCAGCCAGGCCGACACCCGGTCGAGGGGGCTGATGCTGTCGCGCTGCTGCGGCGGCGGGGCCTTGACGGTCGCCCGCGGGTCGTACGCCTCGCCCTTCATGGGCAGGTACGGTCCGACCGCCGCGGCCAGCAGGCCCAGGGCGGCCGCCGCCGGGACTCCGGTGAGCAGCCACAGCGGCCGCCCGCCGCTCCGTACGATCGTGAGCGCGCCGACGAGGCCGACGAGGGCGGCGGCGACGGGCAGGTTGGAGCCGGGGCCGCCCACGCCGAGCAGCAGGGCGACGCAGAAGACGGCGACCGAGGGCAGCGCGGGCGCGGCCTTCGTCTCCGAGCGCAGGGTGAGCTCGGCGCCCGCGAAGCCCGCGAGCCAGACGAGCACGTGCGGCAGGACGAGGAGCTCGGGCCGCCCGGGGGCGGGCAGCAGCGAGGTGAGCGTGCCCTTCCACGAGTCGCGGAGCGCGCCGCCGATCACCGTGAAGTCGCCGTGGAACAGGGTCAGGCCGGCCACGAGTGTCCAGGCCACGGCGGTGGCCACGATCGAGGTCCACAGCGGCCAGGTCCGGCGGCGCGGCCAGGACGGCAGCGCCGCGAGCAGGACGGGCGTGACGGCCGCGACCGTGATGACGGGCACCAGGTCGCCGAGCGCGAAGACCCGGTGGAACGCGAACCCGCCGGTCGCCGCCAGCGCCACGACGATGACGAGCGCGGTGATGAGCCGTACCCGCAGGCCGGGGCCCGGCTTCGGCGGGAGCGGCTCGTCGGTGCGCGGTTCCGCGGGGGCCGTCGTCGTCATCGCGCGGCGCCCTTCCACGCCGCGCGCAGCTCCTCCAGGTCGGAGATCTCGATGAGCGCGACGCCGGGCAGGCCCGGACCGGGCGCCTCGGGACGGATCCGGACGCACACCACGCGGTCGAACCGGCGGCGCAGCGCCCCCGCCCCCGAGATCTCGCCGCGACCGCCGGTGACGAGCACGAGCGCCCCGCCCGCCCGTACGCGGCGCGCGACCTCGACCGCGGCGTGCGCCATGTCCGTACGGGACAGGCGTGCCAGCCGGTCGAGGATGGCCTCGACGTCGTGGGCACCGCCGCGCGTCTCCACCAGCGGCCCCTCGCCGGTGAGGACGCGGACCGGGAAGTTCATGCGGGCCGCGCCGGCCGCGACCGACGCCGCCGCGTCGATGGCGAGCTCGAAGTCGTCCGGGTCGGTGTACGCGGCGGCACCGGTGTCGACGACGATCGTCGTCTGGGGCATGCTCGCGTCGACGAGCTGGCGGACCATCAGCGTGCCGGTGCGCGCGCTGGAGCGCCAGTGGATGTGGCGCAGGTCGTCGCCGACGACGTACTCGCGCAGCGCGTGGAAGGTGACCGTGCCCGCCGGCGCGGTGTCCGACGTGGGCCCTTCCAGATGGTGGTTGCGCCCGGAGGGCAGGAGCGGCAGCGGGATCGTCTTCGGGCGGACCAGGAGCGTCCGCGGCTCGCCGTACTCCCGGACCCGGCGGGCGAGCCCGAACGGGTCGGCGCGGACGAGCCGCAGCGGACCCACCGGGATCTCCCCGCGCCGGTCCGTGGGCAGCCGATAGTCGACCGTCTCGGTCGCGCCGGGCCGCAGAACGGGCACCCGGACCTCGATCCGCCCGTCGCCGCACGCGTCGTACGCCCGCATCCCCGCCCGGCGCGCCCGGCCCGTGTTGGTGACGTGCAGGATGCCGGAGGCCGGCTCGCCGCGCGCCACCCGCAGCGGCGTGATCTCCCGCTCGACGGTGAGCTTCGGCTGCGGGAGCGTCCACAGCAGCGCCGCCGCGACGGCGAGGAGGCCGCCGACCGCGAGGGCGACGGGTTCCGGGTAGCCGAGGAGGGCACCGGCGGCGTACAGCACCACCGACACCGCGGCGACCCCCCAGCCGACCGGCGTGAGCACCCTCAGACCCCGGCGGACTGCGGCACCGGGACCCGGGACAGGGCCTCGGCGACCAGCTCCGGCGCGGTACGGCCGCGCAGCTCCGCCTCGGGCGTGAGCATGAGCCGGTGCGCGATCACGTGGGCGGCGAGGGACTTGACGTCCTCGGGGACGACGAAGGACCGGCCGGCGGCCGCCGCCCGCACCCGTACGGCGCGCAGCAGCGCCAGGCTCGCCCGGGGACTGGCGCCCAGGCGGACGTCGGGGTGGTGCCGGGTCGTCGCGACGATCTGGACGAGGTAGTCGTACAGCTGCGGCGCGACGTGGATCCGGCTCGCGAAGTCGATCATGTTCTTGACGTCGTCGCCGCGCGCGACCTTCGGCAGCTGGTCGATCAGCGGCCCGGTCGGTGTGCCCGCCAGCACGGCGACCTCCGAGGCGTGGTCGGGGTACCCCATCGAGATCTTCATGAGGAACCGGTCGAGCTGCGCCTCCGGCAGCGGGTACGTGCCGTCCATGTCGACCGGGTTCTGCGTCGCGATCACCATGAACGGCCGCGGCACCGGATGCGGCCGCCCGTCCACGGTCACCCGCCGCTCCTCCATGACCTCCAGCAGCGCCGACTGGGTCTTCGGCGAGCCGCGGTTGATCTCGTCCGCGACGACGAGGTTGGCGAAGATCGGGCCGGGGTGGAACTCGAACTGGCTGTTGGACTGGTTGAAGATCGACACGCCGGTGACGTCCGACGGCAGCAGGTCGGGCGTGAACTGGATCCGCGTCCAGCGCGCGTCCACGCTCGCCGCGAGAGCGCGCGCGAGGGTCGTCTTGCCGACCCCCGGCACGTCCTCCAGCAGCAGGTGCCCCTCGCTGAGCAGGCACAGCAGGGCGAGCTCGACGTTCTCCCGCTTGCCGCGGATGACGCGCTCGATGTTGCCCGCGAGCGCGCCGAACAGCTGCGCGAACCGCCCTGCCAGTGCCTCCGCGTCAGGCGCCCCATACGCCTCCGCCGTCATCAGCCGGCACACTCCCAGAGCGGAAGCCCGTTGTAGTTCTGCCAGTCGGGCTGCCGCGGCGTGTTGATCAGGTAGCCGATGATGTAGCCCTGATGGCCGCCGTAGTGGATGTAGTCCCAGAGGCTGCCGGAGTAGTACGGGTCCTTGGACGTGGGGTGCTGGTAGTGGCCGCCGATCTTCTGGCAGTCCACCGTCACGGACTGGTCGTTGTAATTGGTGATCGAGTTGCTCTTGTCGCCGTCGTCACTCGGGACCTTGTGCAGGAAGCTCTTGTCGCCTGGGTTGCCCGCATGCTGACCGACGTAGTGCTGCGCCGGGCCGGTGAGCGTCTGGTCCGCGCTGGCGGACCTGCCGCCGGCGCCGTTGGAGGCGGTCACCTTGATGGTGTACGAGCCGTTCTTCCAGATGCTCGGGATCGTCAGCGACGTGCCGGAGAAGTTGTCCTTGGTGAAGGTCTTCGGGCCGGTCATCTGGACCTTGTAGGTCACGCCCTTGGCGTTCGGCGGGGCCTGCCAGCTGACCTTCGCGCCCTGCGCGGTGCCGGTGCCCGTGATGCCGCTCGGCGCGTCCGGCTGCGTGCAGGAGAGCGTCGGGTCGGTGTATTCGGACTGAATCTCGGACTGATGGTCGCCGTTCTTGTACACCGCCGCGACCGCGAACTCGTACTCCTGGCCGCAGGTGCCGCCCTTGGCGGTGAACGTGTAGTCCGGTCCGTCCGCGGAGATCCGCGCCGGCGTGGCGGTCAGGCCGGCCGGCACGACGAGCCGGTAACCGGTCGCCGCGCCGCCCCCGCCGGGCTGGAAGTCGACCTTGATGCTCCCGTCGGGCTGCGCTGCCGCCCGCAGGTTGGTCGGCTGGTTCGGCGGCGTCACCTTCGGCGGGTCCGGCTTGTGCTTCGGCGGCGTGATCGGCGGCTTCGGCAGCTTCGGGTGGACGGGCAGCCGAGGCGTCGGCAGACCGCCGTCGTCCCCGCCGCCGGTCTTCGGGATCGGGTTCTCGGCGCCGCCGGGCACGGCGCCGGTGTACTTCTGGACCGGCTTGTGCGCGCCGGAACCGTCGACGACGACCGCCTTCGGGTCATTCGGGTTGTTCGCCCACAGCAGGCCGTCCTTGACGAACACGTCCAGCGAGCCCGGCTTGCCGGTGACCGGCACCTGGGCGTCCATCCGGTTGGTCGCGGCGTCGTAGACGAGGAGGTTGCCCGAGCTCTGGTCCGGGATGTAGACCTTCTGGCCCAGCACCTGGGGCGTCCTCAGCTCGTGGTTCGGGAGCTGAAGCGCGACGCTGCTGAGCGAGCCGTTGCCCGAGTTGAGCACGATCAGCGACTTGCCGGCCAGCAGGGGCACCAGCTGCCCGTCCGTGCTCGTCGGCGCGTACACCCGGCCCTTGCCGAGCTGGGACACGACCGAGGGCAGCTTCACCTTCACCTGCACGCCGTTCGCGCCGAGGATGAGGCTCTCGGCGGTGGTGAAGTCGGTGACGACGGCGGATCCGCCGGCGACGGTGAGCGCCAGGTCGTCGCCGGCCCGGCCGACGCCGATGGGCTGTCCGGCACGGCCGCTCTGCACGTTCGCCGCCTGGCCGTCGGCGGGCACCGGCACCCACAGAGTCGCCTTGGCATCGATGGCGGCCGCGCCCAGCGGCCCGGTGAGACCGATCGGGTCGCCCTGGGTGGCCAGCGTCATCGGGTCCAGGCGCTGCACGCTGCCCTTGCTCTGGTCGAGCGCGTACGCCGCCCCGGACCCCGACACCACCTGCATGCCGGCCGCGCCCCGGTAGGCGATGCCCTGGACGACGTTGAGGTGCGCCGGGTCGACGCGGCTGACGACACCGGTCGTCTCGTCGACGATCAGGACGACGCCGCCCTGCTGGACCACCTTCATCTTGTGGCCGGCCGTGCCCGACAACGTCACCTTGCCGTCGACCTTGCCCGACAGGCCGTTGACGTGGACGACCTCGCCCTTCTTCGACGACGTCAGCCAGCCACCCACGTCGGCGAGGTGGTACTTGGCGCTGGCCATACCCACGCCGAACACGACGGCGGCCACGGCCAACGCCCCGACCGCACCGATCGCGATCAGCCCGGTCAGCCGATCACGACGGAAGAACTTACGCTCCCCGCTCACCGCTTTGTCACCTCTCCGCGCCCGTACGTCGCTGGGGCGCATGCGACACCTTAATGTGTCCAGGCCTCCCAAACATCGTGAGTGCCAGATATCGGACGCAACGACGTGACCAGTGGTTCAGCCATTCCCGCGGACAGGCGCGTACGCCGGGCTCCCGAGCGCCGCGCTCACCGTGCCGGGTCGGCGCCCGGCGTGGCCCCGCCCGGGCGCGGCCGGCTCAGCCGAGGACGCACCCGAACACGTCGGCCAGGCGGCCGCGCCCCTTCTCCGTCACGAACAGGGCCCGCCGCGTCGACCCGCGCTCGAACCAGCCGTCCTCGATCATCCGGGCGGTGAGCGCCGCGCCGAGCGCACCGTTCAGATGCGGGCGGCGCTCGGTCCAGTCGAGGCAGTGCCCGGCGAACCTCCGACGCGCCCGGCGGACCGCGCCCACGTCGACGCCGATCGACTCGAGCTGCCGCTCCCCCTTGTCGGTCACCTCGTACGCGGAGTTCGCCGGATCGTCGTACGACGTGTCGACGGCTTCGAGGAGGTCCCGGCTGAGCATCGCCTCGAACAACGCGGAACCGGCCCGGCCGGCCAGGTGGTCGTAACACGTGCGGGCCTCTTGCAGGGCACGCGCCTGCCGCGACTGGCGGAGACTGCGGACCTCGACGTCGGGACTGATCCGGCTGATCGCCTCGATGACGGCGGCCACCTCGGCGCCCTTCAGGCGGTAGTACCGGTGCCGCCCCTGCCGTACGACGGTGACGAGATCACCGTCGAGTAGCTTGGCCAGGTGAGAGCTCGCCGTCGCCGCACTGACCCCCGCCGTCCTGGCCAGCTCCCCCGCGGACAGCGGCCGCCCGTCGAGAAGGGCCGTCAGCATCGAGGCACGGGTCCGATCCGCCAGCAGGGCCGCCACCGGCGCGATGTCCGAGTCGTACGGTGCTCGCATGGTTCGACGGTACGCCCGGCACGCTTCGACGACCGTCGAAGGATCGACCCGCCGGCGCCGCCAGGGCAATCGAGTTGGGGGTTGGGCCGAGTATCCGCTAATGTTTAGCCCGTTGCCGGAGGGGGGACGCCCCACCGACACGCGGACGTGGCTCAGTTGGTAGAGCATCACCTTGCCAAGGTGAGGGTCGCGGGTTCGAATCCCGTCGTCCGCTCGGAGAGGTCTTCCAAGACCTCACTCGGTGGAGTGGCCGAGAGGCGAGGCAACGGCCTGCAAAGCCGTGTACACGGGTTCAAATCCCGTCTCCACCTCTGAAGCACACTCTGCTTCGCGAGGGCGATTAGCTCAGTGGGAGAGCGCTACCTTGACACGGTAGAGGTCACTGGTTCAATCCCAGTATCGCCCACCACATCAATGCAGGTCAGGCCACAAGCCTGGCCTGCATTTTGGGTTTCGGGTGCTAACCATCGGCCGGATTCGGGAGCAGATCGGGAGCAGGGTGCTCCACGGGTGATCGGGACTACTCATTCCGTAGGTCGGGGTCAGTACTTTTCGTGGGTCGGGGTCACCGGGAGCAGTGCTCCGGTCGGGGTCACGGTTGCGATCGCTGGTCGGCGGTGAGGGTGGTCCAGCGTTGCTGGAGCCGGTCCCCCAGGTTTTGCCGCATGGGATCGGTGACATGGCTGTAGACGCCGGCGATGCCGGGCTGTGGGTGCCCAGAATTGAGCCACCGGGCATGACCTGGGGTTTCTCGATCGGCGCGCAGACACGGGCGGGGCGCGGCAGGATACGGATTCGTGGCTTTGCGACTGGTCTATCTGATCTTCATCCGGCTTCTCGGCGGCCTTGCTCTGTTCCTCCGCTCGGACGTCTCCAAGGAAGCCGAGATCCTGGTGCTTCGCCACCAACTGGCGGTGTTACGCCGTCAGGTCGCTCGGCCCAAGCCGTCGTGGGCCGACCGGGCCTTCATCACGGCGCTGGCCCGGCTGCTCCCGAAACGACGCCGGGTAGGGCTGCTGGTGACGCCTGGCACGCTGCTGCGTTGGCACGCTGATCTGGTGAAACGGCGCTGGACCTTCAAGCGCAAGACGCCCGGGCGCCCGCCGACCAAACCGACGACCTGCGCGTTGGTGCTTCGCCTGGCGGCGGAGAATCCGTCGTGGGGCTACAGGCGAATCGCCGGGGAACTGGCCGGCCTGGGCCGGAACGTGGGCGCTGCCACGGTCTGGAGGATCCTGCACAAGGCCGGCATCGATCCCGCTCCGCGACGATCCGGACCCGGCTGGGGCCAGTTCCTGCGTGCCCAGGCGTCCGGGATCCTGGCCTGCGATTTCTTCCACGCCGACACGATCACCCTGGCCCGGCTGTACTGCTTCGCGGTCGTGGAGCACGCCAGTCGCCGCGTCCACGTCCTGGGTGTCACCGCCAATCCGACCGCCGGCTGGGTCGCTCAGCAGGCCAAGAACCTGATGCTCGAGCTGGGTGAGCGGGCAGGTGACTTCAAGTTCTTGATTCGTGACCGCGACGCGAAGTTCACCGCGACGTTCGATGAGGTCTTCCGCGCCGAGGGAATCCGGATCCTGCTCACCGCGCCGCAGGCTCCACGAATGAACGCGATCACGGAACGCTGGGTCGGGAGCGTACGCCGTGAACTGTTGGACCGGATCCTCATCATGAACGCCCGCCACCTGCGCAAGGTCCTCGCCGAATATGAGATCCATTTCAACAACCACCGGCCGCATCGGGCACTGAACCACGCCAGCCCGCTTCGACCGCTGCCCGGCCCCGCCGGCACCGACTTGAAGATCACCCGACAAGACAGACTCGGTGGCCTCCTCCACGAATACGCCCAGGTCGCATAGGGGTAGCCGAACTACGGGCACCCACAGGTGGCTGGTCCCCGTGATGGTGCGCGGGCCCTTACCGGTTGCGATGGTGACGTCGGTGTAGTCGTGATCGTCGTAGGTGACGTGGACGTCGGTGACGGTGTGGGCCTGGTCGCGGGTGCCGGCATCGGTGCCGGGAACCGCATCGGCGATCTTGTCGCCGACCTTGACCTGAGCGATCGGCTTGGAGGTCTCGTCGGCCATCAGCACCAACGTCGCCGCCGCGAAGCTGTTGCAATTTTTGACCAGAGAACGGCCGCCCTGGGCGGGTCTTTCTCCTTCGCGATTACCTCTAACTTGACGGCAAGCGTCACTTCATCGCGTCATTTATCATCGTTATGCCACTACGAATGGCATCGATAAGACCTTGATACTCCGGATCAGCCGATTCACTGGAAGGCTCACCGATGGCAGACTTATAGGAACACCAGGAGGCGTACACTCGCTCGGCAACCTTGCCCTGAAGTTGAAGAAGCTCCGGATATTCACCTTCTCCGAGGTTGCGGCGTTCAGGATTCTTGAACCAGATATTGAGTCTGGCCCCCGCAGAGATCCACTCCCCGATAAGTTCGATTGCGTCATTTCCGATGAGATCACTTACTAGCATAGCGAGAGCAAGATTTCTCGCGGGGGAATGTGTTGGCTTCTTGAGCTCATCGGGAGGCGTCCAACTTGGAGGCAAGTCCCGGAACGCGTGCATCCAGCTAGGGAAATCTTTCATCACTCGGCTCCTGCAGAAAAGTCCGTGTTGAGTAGCCATGAAAGGATCCCGCTCGTCGTCTTGGGAACGCCTTCTACGCCACCAGCCCTCAGGACATCACCACAATAGGTCAGACAGCTCCTAGTCTCCAGATCATAGTCTCCAAGACGGCCGCGTGACTGATAAACCTCCTGTGCAGCAAGAGCGGCCCCGGATCTCGGCAGCGGAATCTCGATCACTCCGTCCGCACCCGGGCCTCCCGTCCAACGCCGAGAAAATGCCCTCGTCCCGATAGTCCCCACCTGATGGGTATGTAGGGTATCTCCCCCGAATTGGGTTACCTCGATCGAAGCGTGCCCAGCCTCACCCGGCGCTGTCGGGGGATGTAGATGGACCCGCGCTACGCCGTCCGGACCGCAGTTGTGTACGAGGACAGGCGTGGTGCCCGCCTCCACATAGTAGGTGTGGAGGTGGTCGATGGTGAGGTTGTAGGTGACCATCGTGGCGGTGTAGGTGCGCAGCGCCAGGATGCTCGCCTGTTTGCCATCGGCCGTCTGGAGGTGGTCGCCGGCACGGAGGTGGTCGGCGGGGGTCCAGGCTCGGGTGGTGATGTCCCAGTACAGGTGGTGGCTGGTCCCCGTGATGGTGCGCGGGCCCTTACCGGTTGCGATGGTGACGTCGGTGTAGTCGTGATCGTCGTAGGTGACGTGGACGTCGGTGACGGTGTGGGCCTGGTCGCGGGTGCCGGCATCGGTGCCGGGAACCGCATCGGCGATCTTGTCGCCGACCTTGACCTGAGCGATCGGCTTGGAGGTCTCGTCGGCCATCAGCACCAACGTCGCCGCCGCGAAGCTGTTGCAATTTTTGACCAGAGAACGGCCGCCCTGAGATACCGCCCTTCGCCCTGCTGATGGAGCAGCATCCTCGGCCGCCCGGGCAACCGCCTTCACCGCCGGTTTCGCGGCCGCCCGCGCGACCGCTCCCCCGACCGGTGCGGCTAGAGCACCACCGACTTCGAGGACTCCGGCCGTGGCAACCGAGACGGCGGCATTGATGGCCATCGATTTGATGGTGCCGGTGAGACTGTGGTCGGCGTTCGGGTCGAGCTGGTTGTTGAACCACCCATAGACGGCCCCGCCGGTTCCGGCGCAGAAGAGTGCCCCCGTGCCGGCGGTTTCGGCGTCGGCTGCCGCGTTGCAGCCGACCTCATAGGCGACCGTGACGACCGTAGCGACGATCGTGTGATGTTTTTGAACGAAGCGCTTGACGCCACACCAAAAACCACAGCCGTGGGAACCGCCCCCACCACCGCCCCCACCACCGCCACCGCCGCCGTTTCCGGAGCCCGAGTGCTGGTAGCTGGGCGGGCCCTGGCAGTCATGGGTGTCGCAGTAGCTGGACGGCGTGGGTGAGCCGCCCATGTAGCCGGTCTTCCCGCAGCCCCCGGCACCGGTTGAGCACGGAATCATCAACCCGGTCGGGTCGCTGCTGGTGATGGGGTTGGAGGCGGCGTAGGTGTAGCCGTTTTGTTCCTGCGGAGACCCCGGATTGAATGCCGGGTCGAGGGAGGCGAATCGGCCAATTGATGGGTCGTACCAGCGGGCGCCGATGTCGGTGAGGCCGGTGTTGGTGTCCTGGGGCTTGTTGAGGAAGCCGTGATTGTCGGGCCAGGTGGACGGCGCCGTGCCGCGGGTGTCGCCGTAGGGGTCTTGCTGACGCCAGGTGGGGGTGGTCAGCGTGGCGTCGAGGCTGAGGTTCGCGGTGCCCTGCTGGTCGCCGAGTTCGAAGCCGTAGGCGGTCCCGGATCCGGTACGGACGGCTTCACCGCCGCCGGGCAGGTTGTAGAAGCGGGTGCCGGTGACCGCTTTGGTGTTGGTGTCGAGGGCGATTTCTTCGTTCGGCAGGAACAGGGTGGTCTTGCCGGGGTCTTTTTGGAGCAGTAGTTGGCCGTCAGCGTCGTAGATGTAGCTCGAGCCGCCGGAGGCGCCGGTGACCGCCGTCAACTGACCGGTGTCGTCCCAGGTCAGTGTTTCCTGGCCATTGGCCGGGGTGGTGCGGGTGGTGGTGTTACCGACCGGGTCGTAGCCATAGGAAGTCGCGGCTGAGCCACCCGGCCCGGTGGTGCTTGTCGAGGCGAGCGTGTTGGGCTGGCCAGTGTTGTAGGCATAGTTGGTGACGGTGTCGGCGGCGCCGTTCAGTCCGTGCCGGGTCTCTTTGCTGCGCTGCCCGAGGGGGTCGAGGGTCCAGGTGGTCCAGTAGGCCCCGCTCGTGATACCGGAACCGACGGTGGCTCCGCCGTTGTCAGATGGATCGGCGGCACAGTTGTCGGTGCCGGTCCAGGCCTGGGTGAGCCGGTCGAGGGCGTCGTAGCGGAAACACTGGGTCTCCGACGCGCCGCCTTGCCGGGTCTCGGTCTGGGAGAGAGGGTTGCCGACCGGATCGTAGGTGTAGGAGGTTTCATCGATCCTGGTGGACGGGTCGGCGGTCTTGGCGAGCTGGCTGTCGGTGAGTGCCCCCGTATGGGGGTCGAAGGTGTTGTTGATGTAGGCGTGGTTGCCCAGATGACTGCCGAGTTCGGCCTGGGCGACCTGCCCGTAGGGCGTGACGGTCAGGTTGGCGGTGTAGGCGGTCAGGCCGCCCATGGTGACCAGGACGTCCATCGCGCCCGAGTAGCCGTGGGTGACCGTTTCCGCGGGCAGGGACCCGCCGGGTGAGGCCGGGTAGTCGTCCGAATCAGGGAGGGCGTTTCCGCTGGTGTAGTGGTGAGTGAAGGTGTAATCGCCGGCGAGTGCACCTTCGCTGTCTGGGATGGTGATGGTCTCGCCGGTCGATTCGCCGTGGGCGTTGAATCCGGCCGCCTGGGTCTTGTAGGCGTTCCCGTCGACGTAGGCGGTCGCGGTGGTCACCTGCCCGACCGGGTTTGTCATGCCGGGGATGGCGTTGTCGGAGTTGTCATACACCCACGACGCGAGCCGGTTCGAGGTGCTCTGGTCGGAGACAGGGGCGTCGTACTCGCCGGTCTTGCGGTTCAGCGGGTCGTAGGCGAAGGAGATCGTCTTGTTGCGGGCGTCGGTGGTCTGGACGAGGTTGCCGGCGTCGTCGTACTCCATGCTGGAGGTGCCGCCGTCCGGGTCCTTCTTCGAGGTGACCTGGCCGAGCAGGTTGTAGCCGCTGTTCCAGTCCTCACCGGTGGCCACGTCCTTGACGTCGGTCTGGTGACCGACGTGGTCGAACTTGTACTGGGTGGCCTGGCTGGTTCCGCCGCTGATGGTCACCTTGGTGATCGGCGGGGTGCCGCTGGTGGCGACCGCGACGGTCGGGGACTGGGTGTAGGAGTCCAGCTCGGTCGTGCGGCCGAGGGCGTCGGTGACGGTGGCCTTGGCGGTCGCGCCGGGGAAGGGCGATCCGGAAGCGTTCAGCGGGACCGTGATGGTCTTGTCGCCCAGGTAAGAGGTCGCCGTCTGGGACTTGATGTTCGAATCGTCGTAGGAGGTGCCCAGGACCGGCCTGCCGAGCCCGTCGAAGGCGGTCACGCTCTGGTTGGGCACCTGGGAGTCCGGGACGGTCAGCAGCGCGTTGCCGGGGGTGCCGCTTGAGTCGTACCAGTCGGTGTTGGTCTTCCACGCCCAGCCGCGGGTGTCGTAGAAGGTGTCGGTGACGAGCCGACCGCCTCTGGGCGTGAGTTTTTGGACCTGGCGGGGTCGCAGGAGCGCGTCGTACAGCGTGGTGGAGGAGGTCACGGACCCCTGCGCGTCGTTCATCGTCTGGGTGGTGACCACCGACGGTGCGCTCGCCGAGATCTGGTAGCTGAATTTCGCGTTGGCCGGCGAGGTGGTGGCCCTGCCGTAGCCCCAGACCGCGATGGTGCGGCCGAGCCCGTCGTAGTGGGTGGTCGTGGTGATGCCGTTGGCGTCGGTCGCCGAGGTCACCAGTCCGCGCAGCGGGTCGAGGCTCTGGGTGCTCGCCTGGTTGAGCGGGTTGGTCGTCTTGATCGCGGTGGTCAGCCCGTTGGCCATCGTGTAGTCGAGATGGGTCTTGTTCCCGAGCGGGTCGTACGAATCGACGGTCCTGCCGTAGGCGTCGTAGACGTTCGCGGAGTTGACCGCGTAGCGGAACGCCCCACCGGCGTATCCCGTGGCGATCTGAGTTTCGGAGGCTTCGCCCTTGGTCGGAGCGGCCTGTGGCCATGCCGAGTTCGACGGCTGTGGCCACGTTGATCTCTGCGGGGGGTCGTCATAAAAGACGCGCTGGTCTGAGACCACATCGTCGGGCCGGGTCACCGAGGTCGGAGCGGTCAGGGCGTTGATCTGGGAGGCCGACGGTGCGGAGGCGCCTCCCGGGTTGGCGCCGCCGCAGGAGGCTGCGTCGGTCTCGACCTCCGCGGGCAGCCCGACCAGGTTCTTGGCGGTGTAGGCGGGCGCGTATGTGGTGACGGTGCAGCTCTGCTGGCTGGTGTCGGACAGGTCCCCGTGGGTGAAGGTCACCAGCGGCAGGCCGAACGTGGCCGAGGAGGTGTCTGCGTCGTAGCTGGTGTCGGTCTCGGTCTTGCGCCAGACGGCAGATCCGCTGCTCGTGACCAATTCGCGGGTCCACGTCTCCACCGGACCGCTGGCGTTGGCGGTCAGCGGTTGTAGCCCGGTACGCGATCGGGACACGGTGGGTGGGGATACCCAGTAGGACGTGATCGTCGACTTGGTGGCCGCGCCACCAGCGTAGTCGTAGGCGGTGCTCTCCAGCACCGAGCCGGCGAGTTGGTCGGTGTCGTCGTGGGTGCCGCCTTGGGAGTCGGTCAGCGGCACCTTGGTGGTGTCGTTGTCCTGCGACATCCCGCGGTAATAGGTGGTCTCGCTCTCGGTCTTGGCGTCGTTGCCCTGACCGGTGAACGTCTGCACGTCTCCGAAGCCGCGCCACTGACCGTAGGTCCGGTATTTGGCCTTGACGACCTCGTTGTCGTCGTAATGCCATGCACCTCCGTGCAGGTACTTGTAGGAGGTGAACATCGTCGGGTTGCCGCCGGTCGGGTCAGCATCGGTGACGGAGACGACCTGCCACTTGTTGAACCAGTCCAGGATCGGCTTGCTATAGCCGTTGGGCGTCCAATACACGGGGTAACAGGACGCGGTGTTCGCCGACGGGGTGATGCTGACGGGCCAAGAGCAGGGATTTACCTGGTCATAGCTGACGCCGATCACTTCACCGGTTTCGGTGGTGACCGACTCGATGCGCTTCCGCGTCAAGATGGGCAGACCGTCGTGGGTGGCGACGCGGTTCTGCAGGTCCTTCGGAGTGAAGGTCACCGACGGCAGCGTGACCGCCGACCCGCCCGCGCTGGTGTCCGACCCGGTGTGCGTGATCTTCGACAGCCACAAGGTCGGTGAGGTTCCATCCCCCGTCGCCGGTAGCGTCTCATCCAGCGCCCAGGAATCCACGGGGCTGTAGGTCGAGCCGTTCCACTGCTGGGTCTTGATCCCGGTCAGCCGCACCGTCGACCAGTGCGACGGTGCCACCACCTGACACGACGACCCGGCGGTGCAGTTCAAGTCGTAGGGTACGTCCGGCCAGTTGGCCGCGTTGGTCTTGTTCAGCGGGTCGCAGGTGCCGGACAGGCAGCGGTCCCCGGTCGTGAAGAAGACCTGGTCGGGGGCGTGGCCGCCGTTGACGGTATAGGCGTTGCCGTCGGTGAAGCCGTAGTCGATGTGATCCAGGTGGGAGTCACGTACGTAACCGGTGGCCTTGGTGGTTTCGCTGTTCTTGGCGTACGCGTTGGTGTCCTGCTTGTAGTAGTACGCCATCGCGTTATCGTGGATGTCCTTGACGTAGTCCAGGTTCCACCGGTACGCCATCGTGCACACCGACGCGGAGAAACCCGACGCGTCATAACACGGGTCCCCTGAATGCGCGGAGAACACCGGCTCGGAGTCCACCGAATTAGTCGTCGTGGCACCTGACGTCCAGCCCGGCAGCTGGTTACGGCCGAAGTAGAACTCGGTGCCCTTCTGGTCGACCACCTTCCAGTAGTCGGTGTTGTAGGTGCCGGACCCGTTACCGGAGTTGGGGACATGGGTGACCACGTCGCCATTACCGTCCGCCGGTGCGAAGGTCTTGTTGCTCGCGTCGTACACCAACTGGGTCGAGCTGCCGTTCAGCGACAGCGTCAGGATCTCTCCGTCCCAGCACTGGTCCGACGTCGACTTCGGCGACGCCGAGCCCTCGGGGGAATCGGAGCACTGTGCGAACGACTGCTCGATGAACGAACGCGGTGTCGACCAGCCGTCGCCCGCCCAGCCGGCCTGAGTCTGAGTCGCGGCGGTCTGCCCGTCCAGCCCCCCGGAGTCATAGCCCAGATCGAGCTTGGGTACGAGCGCGGACGCCGCCGGCGGTACCGCGATCGGATAGTCGTAGGTGAACGACCCGCTGGAACCACCGGCCGACCACGACCCCGAGGCCTTCAACTCGGTCGCCTGGTAACTTCCGGCAGGGCCGCCGCCGTCACCTTCGCCACCCCCGGAGGTGGTGGCCGCGAGCACCATCGGCCGCGCCATGCTCGCCGACATCGCGGTGTACACCGTGTCCGCCTGCGGGTCGTTACCGCTGCGAAGTGGCGTCTGGGTACGGCATACCGGGTCCTGGGGACGGGTCAGCGCACAGTCCGGAAGGGACACCAGGCTCAGCCGCGCCCCGAAGTTCCCGCCGTACGCGTGGGCGAACGCCCGATAGTCGACCCCCACCTCAACCTGACCGGCCGCCTGGCCGGATCCACCACGCGCCGCGGCAGTGAACAGCATCCCGTTAACGCCCGCATTGACCGCGGCCTCATGAGAGGCCACGTTCACCGATACGGACGAGGGGCCGCGGTAGCCGCCCTTGGCCGGAGACAACGCCCGCACCGAGATCGGTGTCCCCCCCACGCGTGTTGCCCGGCGGGTGTCGAGTGCCGCCTGCCCGGAGCCAGCCGACGGCCACGCCACCTTCCCCGGCCGGTAGGGACGAGCAGCGGCATTCTTGGATCGGACCGGTTTCTTGGGCTTGAAAGTCCGTACGCCGTGAGCCGCCTGTGTCTTGGGCACTGCCGGAGCGTCCTGACCTGACACCGCGAAATAGACGGCCGGTACGAGGGTGGCCAGCAGAGAGACCGCGATCAGTCCGATCGCCAGCCGGGATCGGCGCACCTGCGCGACCCAGCCTTGACGTATCCAGCCACCGCGCATGCGCCCACCTTCACCACAGTGATCTCACCCGGTCCGGGCGGATCCCATCGACGGCGTCTTCAGCACCGGCGCGACTCGCGGCATGGGCGAACCCCAGGGGATGCGTCCGGTGGCGGCGGGAGGCGTGGAGCGAAGATCGATCGGCCGAACTGTGCCATAGATCATCCGGAATTGCCTAGATGCCACATCTGGCCACAGACCTCACAAATACCTCAACATGCGCAAACACGACACTTTACTCTCTCTTTACCATTGGTCGCATGTC
The DNA here is from genome assembly GCF_039542055.1 of Actinoallomurus vinaceus. Taxonomy (NCBI): domain Bacteria; kingdom Bacillati; phylum Actinomycetota; class Actinomycetes; order Streptosporangiales; family Thermomonosporaceae; genus Actinoallomurus; species Actinoallomurus vinaceus. Next base: position 35,345 of record NZ_BAABHK010000015.1, on the reverse strand, counting down.
TGAACTGGGGAGGAGCGTGCGATGCTCCTGGGCGGCCTGGCTGATCATCACCGGGCCGTTCCCACGGCCAGTGAAGGGATCCGCCGCCGTGCGCATGTCAGCTCCACCCGGGTCGCCGGGCCGCATCCGGCGCTTCCGCTCGGGCACGCGGCGCTCCCCCGCGCCGCGTACCGCGCGCGCGTTCGCGGCCGTGACCATCGCAGCGATGTACCTCGCCATTCCCCGCCTATCGACTGGGCCTGCGCTGGCCGCCGACCGACCTCACTCCCACACCAGGACAAGCGCGACGGCGGATTTGGGTCGGCAGACCGCACAGGCGTCCGCACGCGCGAAGGCGACCGGTAAACCGGTCAAGGTGGAGGCGCTGACCACCGCAACGTCGGCAACGACAGCGACACCGCAGGGCACGTTCGTGGTTACCGACACGCTGCAGCCCACCCGGATCAAGCGGGGTGGTACGTGGGTTGACCTGGACGCCACCTTGCACCGCAACAGCGATGGAACGGTGTCCCCGACCGCCACCAGCACCGGCCTGGTGCTCTCCGGAGGCGGAACCGGCCCCCTGGCCACGATGATCGACGGGGGTGTGCGCCTGTCACTGTCCTGGCCGGCCAGCCTGCCCACGCCGACCCTGAATGCCGCCTCCGCCACCTACGCGGATGTATTGCCCGATGTGGACCTGGTGGTCACAGCCACGCCCCAGGGTGGATTCAGTCACGTCCTGGTCGTCAAGACCAAAGCCGCAGCCGCCAACCCCGCCCTGGCCGATCTGGCGTTGCAGGCGCACGGAGAAGGGGTCAGTGTGTCGGCGGACGCCCACGGCTACCTGTCCGCCTCGACCAGCCCCAATGGAATACCGATCTTCGCCGCCAAAACCGCGGTGATGTGGGACTCGGCCACCAACGCGACGCCTACAACGCCGGTGGCGCCCCCAGACCTGCCCTCGGCGCCGGGTGTCAGCGAGCCAGGACCCCGTGCGCACATTGAAGCGATCAAAACCACCGTCACGCCGACCGCATCGGCGCCGACGCGAACCCCGACCGTGCGACGGATGACCCAAGACACGGGCGGCAGCGACTCCACTATCACGCTCTCCCCCGACGCCGGCATGTTGTCCGCCTCCTCGACGGTCTTCCCGCTGTTCATCGACCCGACCTGGAACCCAGCAGGCGGTTCCCGCCAAGCCTGGGCATCGGTGTCCAATGCGCTCGACGCCACCGAGTACGACAACTCCTTCGACCCCAATGCCAACGTGCTGCAGGTCGGCCACGTTAATGGTTTCACCTCCCGGTCCTTCATCCGCTTTAGTGTCTCCTCCGTGCTGAAGGGCGCCACGGTCCACTCCTCCGATGTGAAGTTCACCGTCGACAACGACGGGGATGAGTACTGCCACACCTCCAGTGAAACGGATCTGTGGTGGACCGGGGACATCTCCAAATCGATTTCCTGGAGCAATCAGCCATCCTGGAAAAGCAAGGTCGCATCGACGAACGCTGACAACTGCCCGAACCACAGCGTCGATTTCGATGTGACCTCGTTCATGCAGAAAAACGACACCTCCGGGGCAACGGACTTGACGTTCGGACTGCGCGCGCCGGACGAGAGCACCGACACCCAGTGGGAAGAGTTCTATAGCGGGAACGGCGAAGCCACGATGTCCACCGAATACGACCGCCTGCCGGGCCTGGGCCGCCTGCCGTCCACCTCACCCGGTGGCCTGTGCCAAACCGGCTCGCCTTCCTCAATGGTCATTGGCAACGACGGGATTACCTTCTCCGTAATCCCCAACGATCCGGACGGAAAGACGAACCTCACCACGAAATTCGTGGTTAAGGACTACAAGGGCGCTGTGGTATTCCCAACCGGTGCTCAGACCGGCACGGTGGACACCGCATCCGGAACTCCCGCACGCCTGCCGATCACGTCTGATCAGATCAAGAAATGGCACACCGACGGGGCTACCACGGCACACGCCTATTCTTGGTACGTCAGCACCACCGACGGGATAGGGAGCAGTCCCACCAGCGGTTTGGGCACCAGTTCGAACCCCTGCAACTTCACCTACGACCCCACTGCACCAGGACAACCCGGCCTGCAAGAACCGAGCGGGTCCCTCATCCTGGGCGGGCAGGCCACCGTGACCCTCGCACCATGCATGGATGCGCTCGCCAGCCCGCCGGTCACCTGCACTGGAACCGCACCGACCCGGTATGTGTACCAGGTCAACGAGACCGCCGCACTGTCGGTGACCGCCACCGGGGGGATACAGACACTCACCATTCCGCTGCACCACGTCGGACCGAACCTGCTCACCGTCTACGGGTTGTCCGCCGGAGGGAACCCCGGTGCCATCGCATCGGTGACCTTCAGCGTCGACGGCCCTCCCACCCCGTACCCGGACGGCGACATCAACGGGGACACCAACCCCGACTTCATCACCAACCATGCCGGAAACGCCGGCCTATGGCTGGCCACCAGCAACGGCCACGGAGCGCTCACCAGCCCCATCGACATCGGCGCCCTCGGCACCGGCCTCAACAGCCCAGGAACCCCCGCCGACTGGAACGGCGCACAAATACTGCACGGCGACTTCACCGGCAATCACGCCCAAGACACCGTCGCCTACTACCCCAACACCGGCAACGCCATGCTGCTCTTCGGTAACGGTGACACCACCCCCCTCAGCCCCTACGTCGGTGACCAGCAGCGCATCTCAGCGCCCCACCTCGCCGACACCCACATCAATCCCGACGGCGACAACCCCACCCAACTGGTCGCCGCCGGAAACGCCAGCCTGCAAGGCAACCCCCTCCCCGACATGATCGCCATTGCCGGAGACGCCACAAACGGCTACGAGCTCGATCTCGAAACCAACACCATAGGCCTGTTCGGCGACTACCGATACAACGAACCCCTGGCCGGCCCCAAACAGACCCCCGACGGCACCGGCTGGGAAAACTACGCCCTGGCCACCGCTCAGCCCAACGGGCAGACCGTACTGTTCGCACTGAACACCACCAACGGAAAACTGTATGAGTCCACCAATCCAAACCAAAGCAGCGATGCCCTGATCGGCACCCCCGGCTCCTGGACCACGGCCCCCCTGTCAGTCCCCTGGACCAGCACCCCCCAACTAGTTTCGGCGGACATCAACGCCACCGGAAACATCGAGTTGTGGACCGGCTCCGGCTTCAGCGCAACCGCCTACACCCTTACCGGCACCACCGTCGCCCAAGAGGCCACCAACGACCTGCTCGGCCCCACCCACGAATGGCCACTCGCCGATGGCGACACCGCCACCGCCGCCACCGACTCCCGCGGCGGCGCACCAGTACAACTCTCCCCGACCGGCACCGAATGGCAGCCAGACGGATACCTCCAACGGCCCGTCATCTCCCTGGACGGCGCCAGCGGCTACCTCCAGCCCCCAAACGGACTGATCCAGGCCTCCACATCGCTGACCGTGTCGCTGTCCTTCCAGGCACAGCCCGGCAAAACCGGAATCTTGTTCTCCACCGGGCACGATGCGCCCTCGGCACTGAACACCGCCACGATGCCGGTAATGTACATCGGCACCGATGAACGGCTATACGCCCAGTTCTGGAACGGCTATATCCGGCCGATGGTCTCCCCCGAACGCGTTGACGACGACCAGTGGCATACCGTCACCCTCACCGCCGATGGATACGATCAAAGCCTCTTCCTCGATGATGACCTGCGTATCGGCATGGCCGGCAGCCCACTGATCAAAAACGAAGACCCTCAGAACTTCATCGGCGCCGGGGTCTTCCCCGCCAACACATCCTCCAAGACCTGGGTTAACGCCCCCGGCACCACTACCCAGGATCGTGTCAGCTACTTCACCGGAAAGATCGCCAATGTCGTCTACTACAATCAGTACCTGACCGTTCCTCAGGTCGCGCAGTATAACGTCCCGAAAGCGATCACCGGCACCATCACCTCACAATTGTCTAGCGGTTTGTGTATAGACAATAAAGGCAGCAGCACCACTAATGGCAACGCGATCCAGATTTACACGTGCAACGGGAGCGGAGCACAACAGTGGACCATAACTCCTGATAGCAGCGACCTTGACTACACCATTTCCATTGGAGATCCCGCTAATAATGGCAGCTGTCTGGCGGTCTCGGGCACCCATACAACGAACAGCACACCCATCATCCTATGGAAGTGCATCCCCACCGATCCGGCCCAGAAGTGGCACATCGAGTCCGACGGGCAACTTTGGAATCCGAATTCCGGAAGATGTCTCGCCGATCCTGGATCTTCCCTAACGCCCGGAACTCAACTCATCATCTACGACTGCGACTACGCGAACGAGCAGAACTGGCACACCCCCTGATATAACGCGTACGGACCAGCTTCCGGCCCTGCCCGCTTCAAGCAATGACGGCGCGCAGGGCCGGTGCACTTCAGCCTTGATCGTGGACACATCAAGGCATGGATCATAAGTGGTCAGGAAGAGGAGGCCGCGTTCGAGACCTTCAAGTACCCGGCAGATTTCCGGGCCCACGCGGTGGAGTTGGTCCGCAGGCCGGATCGGCCGGTCGCCAAGAACACCGAGGAATTGGACCTCAGTCACGAGATGCCGAAACCTGGGTTCGTGCGGTCGGCGGCCATCCGCCACCGAGGACGAAGCGACGATGTCGACATAGGCGGGGACCTCGACCCCCGTCCCCCACGCCCCATTGACCGTCAACAGCCCCCACCATCCGTACGGCGGGCGGCAGAGCACATACCACCGCACGCGCCGCTTCATGTCTTTGCAGATAGGTAGCCGACGGCCAGCCGTCAGATGACTTGATCAAAGCCCGCGCCCCCGCCAGAACCGCAATCCCAAAGGATCTCCTATGGACAGGCGTATATGTGCAGCGACGGCCGCCCTGGCGCTTTCGATCGCGACCACATCGGCGGCTCGGGCGGATACCGTCGTCGGACCGCCGACGATATCCGGGCCGAACTGGCCCGCCGACTACAACGGACCGGTACCCGGCCCGTTCCCAACGGGAACCCCAATCGACCTGACGCTCACCCCAGGCACAGGCGTTACGCCGACTAAATACCGCTACCAGGTCAACGACGGCCAAATCCTCACAGTAGAGACAAGGTCGGGAACGGCAAACATCCAAATCGTGCCGACCGGCCGTAACGGCACGCTGAACGTCACGGCTGTATCGGCGGACGGCACCGACAGCCGCAAGGTCTCCGAGAAGTTCATCGGCATCAGCGAGCCGCCCGCAGCCAATCAAGACATCGACGGCGACGGAAAACCCGATCTGGTCACCATCGGTGACACACCCGGACTACCCTCTGGGCTCTGGCTCGCCTCGGGAACATCGGGCGGCCGGATACGCGTTCCCGCCAAGGACATCGGCACCCTAGGTGCGGGGTTCAACTCCCCGCCGGACCCGGCAGACTTCAACGGTGGGCAGGTCGTCGTCGGAAACTACTTCGGTGACGGCTTCCAGGACTTCATCGTGTACTTCACTTCGGGCCTGCAGACCGGCAATGCGGTCCTGCTGAGCGGCAGCGGTGACGGCTCCACACTCAATCCGACCGCCGGGAACCAGCAGGACCTCCGGGATCTCCTCGCCGACTACAATGGGGACAATCCTCTGGAGTTCGCCAACGCCTACGACTCCATGAATTCAGATGGATCCGGCGACGATCTGATCTCGATCTCGGGTGACGCAACGAACGGATATTACCTCAACTACTACGAATGCCGCTCGATAGGCGTCACGTTCGCACCACAGTTCAGAATCTCTACGAATACCCCGGACGGCACACCCGACTGGCAGAACTGGCGGATGACCACCACCCGGGTCCCGTCGGGTACCGCGATGTACCTATGGAAACCCTCCACCGGCGATCTGTACCTATGGGAAGGCGTCACCACCCACGACAACGGCGACACCACCGGGACCATCACCTACACCCAGTACAAGATCGCCGAGAGCTGGAACACGGGCGCGACCTTCTCCACCTTCCAGGCAGCCGACTTCGCCACCAACGGCGCACCCGGACTGTGGACCGTGACCCCGGCAGGCGTCGCCACGGCCTACACCGTCTCGGACCTGTCCACCACCCCGAACATCCACGCCGGCGCGCCACAGACATTGTCACCGGCGAACTGAGTCGACCGCCCGGAAATGACAGTCGGCACGCACAGTCACGCGATCACCGCCGACCCATGGTTGCTCCGTGGTTGCTCGGATGCCACGAAACAGCACGTCAGCGGGCGGCACCTCTTAATCCGCTGGCTCGGCATTCGAGTACTTGCGATCCGCCCTATCGGCAGCTTACGGGCATCCTCGCGACCGGCCCGAGCGCGATAGATAGATTGGAGTCCCTGTCTCTCTCACCGGTCTACGTTCGGGACGAACTGCATTCAAACTGTAAGAGCGACAGGGACCGCACAATCAGGGAGGGCCTTCGATGGAGCCATTCCATCGAAGGCCCTCCCGCCTGGATCGACGGTGTCCTTCCGGCGTGCGCCAGGGCACCGAGGCGCTGGTCGACCCGGCGTCCAAGGGACCCGGAATCACGAGGTCATGTGTGACCTGCGACTCGGAGTGGATGGCTGGGGTCGTCGTGGCTCTGCCATGCGGTTTCGCCGCTGTTAGTGGGAACCGAGGACGAAGGCCCTGGTTCTGACCAGCTGTCATGGTCTGTCACCGAGAGGAAGGCTTCGACCATGCGTGGATCGAGGTGCTTACCCGCGAGGTTGTGGATTTCAGCGACGGCTTGATCGGCGGTGAGGGGAGCCCGATAGGAGCGGCTGGTCGTCATCGCGTCGAAGATGTCCGCGACGGCGATCACACGGGCGTGTTCGGAGATCTGCTGGCCAGCGAGACCACTGGGGTATCCGGTACCGTCATACCGCTCGTGGTGATGCGAGATTCCTTGGAGAGATGCGTTGATGATCCGTTGAGCGTCCTTTTCGATCGGTGCATCGAAAATCTCCGCGACCGCCTGAACGATCTCCGGGCCGCGCGCGGTATGAAGTTTGATGCAGGTGAATTCTTCTACGGTCAAGGCTTCGTCCTTGCGCAGGATGCTGGTCGGGATGTTGAGTTTGCCGATGTCGTGGAACATGGCGGCGAAGCGGATCTCCTCCACCCGAGTGCGCGGCATGTTCAGTTCCCCGGCGACCAGTGCCGCCAGGTCGGCCACACGCTCGCCGTGCGCGCGCGTAAAGGGGTCCCTGACGTCGATCACGTCGAGTAGCAGAGCAGTGATCTCAGCAAGCGTGATGTTCTTGCCTCGACGGTGCCTGAGCAGACGCAGCAAGCGCCTACCGGAGGTGGTCTCTGCCTTGAGCGTGGACGGCTGCGCCGGCCGTTGTGGCGTTGAGGTGTTCATGTGGGCGGTTGCGCCCAGGTTGGTGGCGTTGAGAATCAACCGCTGGCTGGTGAGGTCGGCGGCCCGCTGACGCAACGAGTGCGGGACCGCATCGGACGGCAGGTCTTGCAGAGCGGCCACCAGTGCGGCGGCCTCCTCGATTCCAGCGGCGTCGGCGGACCTCAAAAGCGGTTCGGCGAACGCCTTGTCGCCGTGTTCCAAAGCGGAAAGGCCCTGGCCGTAGGCGGCGTCTTGGGTATCGATGAGATCGGCGAGGTCATGGATCCGCTGCCGCTCCTCCGGGTCGGTGTCGAGCCGATGGGATGCCTGGATGAAGCGGTCTAGGGCCGCGTTGTCCTCTCCAGTGTCCGTTGCGATGGTCATGCGGTGAACCAGTGCATCGATGCGGTCCATCATGTCCCTCCCTTCGCCGGGTCGTCTTGATCTTTGAGCTGTCGCAGGCGTTTGCGGGCTGCGTTGAGCTGGGATTTCACGGTTCCCAGACTCAGATCAAGGATCTTGGCGGTCTCGACTTCACTCAGACCGCCGATCAGCCGCAAGGCCGCGACCTTGCGCTGCTGGACGGGCAGTTGGCGGAACCATCGGATGAGCGTGTCGTTCACCTCGACGGTGGCCGCGGTGTCGCGGGGATCGGGCAAGCCCGCCAGACGTGGCTCGGGATCCCCGCGATAGCGGCGCAGGGCCTGTTTGGCTGCCTGGCGCTGCCACAGGCGCAGCGCCACCTTGTACAGGTAGGCCTTTGGTTTGGCATACCCGCTGACGGTCTCCCAGCGTTCCCGCACGATCAAGAACGCATCTTGAACGATGTCGTCGCTGTCGCACGGAGCGCATCCCTGAGCGATCAGGTAGCGACGCAGTTGATGATGATTGGCCAGGAAGAAGCTCGTCACCTGAGCGTCCCAGGGACGGCCCGCCGACAGCACCGCTGTTCCCGATGATCGGGCCCGCTGTTCGGGTGCGGGCGTCACCGGACCGTCTCCGCGCCGACCCTGGAGCGCGGCCGATGGGTGCCGGCAGTGCGGATCTCCCAGCCGCCGCCATCGCCTGGGTGGTGGATGAAGTCCGCGCCGGGCGGCAGCGAGGCGAGTGCTGAGCGAATGGTCGCCTGCCTGGCCTGCTCCAGTACCAGCGCGGCGCGTGCACGCAGGATCTGACGAAGCAGCGCTGTCCCCTGCCAGGCGAGCGCGGTGAACATGCTGATCACCTGAGGATCACCGCTCATGCGGGGTTACCCCCTCACGGTCGACTATCTGTCACCCGCTAGAGGCTTTCCAGCCCCCAAAGGTTGGACATCGCCATCAGAAACCAAATCCGCAGACAGCCATGCGCTCAGCCAGGCCCGCTTCACATCAACGTTAACTGCCGACGGCGGCACCACGCAGCACACCGCTTAGGCACTTCATAGGCATGCGATCGGCACCCTATGCCGATCGAATGCCCACGTCCTCTCGCCGCCGAGCCTCGGCGCTCATCTGAGAACCGCCGGCTCCCCAAACCATCGACTAACCCGGGCATGACCTGACCGTGCTCCCGGAATGCTCCCCATCCGTGCTCCCGTGCTCCCTCCGGGAGCGGGGAGCACCGGGAGCACGCATGGTCGCTGAACTGTCCTGAACCGACGTCAAGGAGTGTCATTGATACCCGCTGACCTGCTATTTCTCGAAAAGCCGCAGGTCAGCGATTGATCGGGACGACATTGACACGGTAGAGGTCACTGGTTCAATCCCAGTATCGCCCACCACGTGAAAGTGCAGGCCAGGAGCCCTGCTTCTCCTTCGGAGAGGCGGGGCTTCAGGCTTGTCTGGGCGATATTTGGGCGATGATCTTGTCGCCCTGGTTCGCCTCGGCCTGTCGCCGCGCCGTCAGTCGATTGATCTGTTCTTCCATCTGCGGATGGAGCGCGAGGAGCCGCTCCCGCTCCCGGCCTGTGGGTGCCGAATATCGTGTCACAGGGGCTGATCTGGGGTTTCGCTGTGGTCGGTGGCTCGGCTCCGGCAGGATCGCAGGATGGCTCTGCGGTTGTGGTACTTGATCGTCTTACGGGTGTTCGGCTGGATCGCGCTGCTCGCCCGATCACAGGCGTCCAAAGACGCAGAGATCTTGGTACTGCGTCATCAGCTCGCGGTGCTCCGCCGCCAACTTGCCGCTCCTCGGCCATCGTGGGCGGACCGGGCGATCATTTCCGCGCTCGCGCGTCTGCTCCCGCGACGCCGTCGGTACCACCTGTTCGTCACCCCGCGGACGCTCCTGCGATGGCATGCCGACCTGGTGAAACGACGTTGGAGCTACCCCAAGCACGGGCCAGGGCGACCACCGATCCGACCCACCATCCGAGCCTTGGTGCTGCGCCTGGCCGCCGAGAACCCGGACTGGGGATACCGGCACATCGCCGGGCAGATCGCCGGCTTGGGCCGGAAGGTTTCCCCGGCCACCGTCTGGGCGATCTTGAAGAAGGCCGGCTTCGATCCAGCGCCCCGGCGCAGCGACCCGACCTGGGCTCAGTTCCTTTAAGCCCAGGCGTCCGGGATCTTGGCCTGCGACTTCTTCAGCGTCGAGACGGTCATGCTCGCGCGGCCGTACTGCTTCGCCGTGGTGGAGCACGCCAGACCGACTCGGCGGCCTCCTCCACGAATACGCCCAGGTCGCATGAGGCGACACGATATTCGGCACCCACACGGTCGAGGATGGCGGTGGCCAGTACCTCGTCGCCGAAGACCTGCATCACCCACGTCATCCGCCGGTTCGGCAACTGGATCCTCAACCTGACCCCGCCGGCCGCTGCCCCGACCACGCAACTCGATCTCGAAGCCCGCGTCCTGTTCGTCCCATGATCGACGGGCTCGGCGGGGTCGGCGGGGCCGACCAGGGGCAGCGCCTGGTCGGGCATACGCCTGGTCGCGGCGGCCCAGATGACGGCAGCCTTTACGATCCTTGGCATGGCGACGAGACTGGTGCAGATCAATATGAAGGCCCATGACGCCTCCGCGCTCGGCCGGTTCTGGGCGGAGGCGCTCGGCTGGGGCATCGACAGTGAGGAGTACGGCTCCAGCCTCGAGCCCGTCGGCTTCACCTACCCCGACCCCGCCGCCGTCTGCATCGACCTCATCAACCGCCCGGAACCCAAGGCGGTCAAGAACCGGGTGCACCTCGACCTGGCCACCACCTCGGCCGCCCACCAGGCGGAGCTGGTCGCGCGCCTCAAGGAGCTCGGCGCGACCCCTACCGACGTGGGCCAGGGCGAAGTCCCCTGGACGGTCATGGCCGACCCGGAGGGCAACGAGTTCTGCGTCCTGGAACCCCGGCCGATCTATCAGGACACCGGCCCGATCGCCGCGGTGGTCGTCGACTGCAGCGACCCGCGCGCCATGGCCCGATTCTGGGGCGAGGCGACGGACTGGACCCTGCACGAGGTCACCGACGACCACGCGGTCATGCGCTCCGCCAAGGCCGTCGGCCCCTACCTGGAGTTCATCCGCACCCCCGACCGCAAGACCGTGTGGAACCGCGTCCACCTCGACATCAGTCCCTACCCCGGCGACGACATGGCGGCAGAGGAAGCCCGCCTGCGCACCCTGGGCGCCACCGACCCCGGCATCGACCAGACCGACCTCCACTGGAGGGTCCTCGCCGACCCCGAAGGCAACGAGTTCTGCCTCCTCACCCCCCGCTGACCTCATGCAACGGCTCCAGGCGGTTTCGGGTCAGCGGCGGGACCGCGCGGCGGCGGGCTCCTTCCTCGCCGGTACATCGAGCCAGGCTGCTGCGGGCGCGCGGTGGTTTGCATGCACGTAGAACCGGTGATGCCGGCCCCCGACGCCGCGCCGGCCGGGGTGATCGCAGCTTCTTCGGCAAGGAGAAGCAGGTCGATGCCCGCATCGGCACGGCCATGATGGAGGACTCCTATGAGTACGTGGACGCCGGGCGCGGCGACCTGGCGGTGCTGGTCGCCGGCGACTACCTGCCGCAGATCCGGTCGCTGCAGCGGCGCGCGCTGAGGGTCCGGGTGCTGTTCTGGAAGCACGCCTGTCGGGTGCACGCGGTCGCGGATGAGGAATCTGACGTGCTCGGCCCGCTCCCCCAGGCCATGATCAGGTTTCGAGCCTGCTGGGCAACCCAGGCCCCGGTCGGGTTGGTCGTGACACCCATGACGTGGACGGCCCGGGTGAGGTGCTCGATGAAGAACAGCACATGGATCCGCTTGAGAAACACCGTGTCGACGTGGAACAGGTCGCAGGCGAGGATCCCCTCGGCTTGGGCCTTCAGGAACCGGCCCCAGCTCGGTCCGGTCCTTCGGGGTGCGGGATCCAGACCGGCACCTTTGAGGATGTCCCGCACCGTGCTGGGCGGAACCCGGATACCGACGCCGGCGAGCTCGCCGCTGATCCGCTGATAGCCCCAAGTCGGGTTCTCTCGAGCCTGCCGCAGCACCGCTTCCCGGATGTCCCTCCTGGTGGAGGGGCGGCCTGGACGTTTCCGTCCGTAGGTCCATCTGCGGGCGATCAGATCCCGGTGCCGGCGCAGGAGCGTCGACGGCGTCACGAAGAACATCTGCCATGAAGGCCGAGGCAACAGCCGCGACAGCGCCGCCAGCAGGGCACGGTCTGCATCATTGAGATCAGGACGGTGCACCTGACGGCGTAGGACGGCGACCTGATGCCGGAGCGCGAGGATCTCCAGTTCCTTACTCCGGTCACCACGCATCAGCAGGAGCGAGAGTCGGAGGACGTGGCCGAGGATGAGGTAGAGGAAGGACCAGAACACAACCAGCCAGGATGGCCACTACCGCACCGTGCTCGAGCCATCGACCTGCGGATCCGCAGCACTCACCCAGTTTCCGCACCCCACAGGTTCGGGTGGCGTCGATCGATCGGACGGCGTACCCCAGGTTCACGCGTGCGGTGTCGGCGATTACCAGCGGTAATGGAAACAGGTCAGAGGGCGTGGCGATTTTCGCCAGGATCCGGCGCGATTTCCGGATATTCGGTTCGGTATTGACACGTGCTCGCGGCACATTTAGCTTCCGGGTGCTCCTGTCGTGAGGTCGCCGGCGTCGCCGAGATCCCGCGATCACGCGTACGCCGCGAAACGGGGAGGACACGCATGCGTGCTCGTGTACGGGGCCGGATGCCGGGACGCGCCGGCCGCACCGCCGGAGTCCGGGCGCTACCGGTCGTCCTCGCCGTCCTCGCCGTCCTCGTGATGGCCGGCGGTGGCCAGGCCGCGCCCCGTACGGCCGTGGCCGGGGTGCCCGCCGAGGTGCGCGGTTCGTCCTCCGGCCCTCCCGTGGTGCTTCCTAGGACCGACTGCGCGGCCCTCGCCGGGCAGGACCTGTCGGGGACGCCCGGCGCTCCGGCGGTCATCGGGTCCGCGACCGCGACGACCTCGCCGGACGGCTGGGCGGCCTGCGAAGTCAAGGGAACCGCGGCGCCGCAGATCCAGTTCGACGTGCTCCTCCCCACCAAGACGTGGCGGCAGCGGTATCTGCAGACCGGGTGCGGGGCGTTCTGCGGGAGCGTCGACATCTACGCCGACGCGACGGACGGGTGCGTGCCGCTGACACGCGGCGACTTCGTCATAGCCACCGACAACGAGGGGCACGTCGGCGTCTCCGGCTTCGACGGCACGTTCGGCGCCGACCCGCAGCTCCGGGTCGACTTCGGCTACCGGTCCGACCACGTCGTCGCGCTCGTCGCCAAGCGGCTCATCGCGCTCTACTACGGACAAGGCCCGCGCTACTCCTACTTCGACGGCTGCTCGCAGGGCGGCCACGAGGGGATGACCGAGGCGCAGCGCTACCCGCGTGACTTCGACGGCATCGTCGCCGGCGCCCCGGCGTCGTTGCTCACGTCGCTCATCGTGTGGTCCGCGGGCTGGCACGCCACGGCCAACACCGACGCGCGGGGCCGGCCCATCCTGACCGCCGCCAAGCTTCCCGCGCTGCACGCCGCCGTCATGCGCGAGTGCGACGCACGGGACGGCCTGGCCGACGGCCAGATCGACGACCCGCGTGCCTGCACGTTCGATCCGCGGAGCCTGCGCTGCGCGACGGGAACCGACAGCGCGGGCTGCCTCACCGACGCGCAGATCGGTGCCGTACGCAAGCTGTACGTCGGGCCACGCGACGAGCGGGGCCGGCGGATGTACCCGGGGGGTGAGCCCGTGGGCTCGGAAGCGAACTGGGCCCGCTGGGTCACCCCGACCGCCACCGGCGACCCGGCCGTGGCCGAGGGCAACGCGACGAACGCGCTGAAGTACCTCGCCTACCCGTCCGCCCGGCCGTCGGCGACACTGCACGACCTGCACTACGACTCGGCGACGTTCCGCGAGATCTACCAGCGGGCCGGCGTCTACGACGCGAGCGACCCCGACCTGACGGCCTTCCGCGCCTTGGGCGGGAAGCTCCTCCTCTGGCACGGCTGGGCAGACCAGGCAATCTCGCCGTACGGAACGATCGCCTACTATCACGCCCTCACCGAGCGCATGGGTGGGACGGACGCCACGCAGCGGTTCGCCCGCCTGTTCATGCTGCCGGGCGTCGCCCACTGCGGTGACGGTCAGGGACCGGACGCGATCGACGCGCTCACCCCCACCCTCGCCTGGGTCGAGAACGGCGTCGCACCCGACCGGCTCGTCGCCACAAAGCGCCAGGACGACACCGTCGTACGGACCCGGCCGGTCTACCCCTATCCGACCGTCGCACGCTACGACGGGAGCGGCAGCATCGACGACGCGGCGAACTTCGCACCGACACCGCCGCCCACGCGCTACGAGGACGACATCCCCTGGCTCGGGTCGTTCCGCTCCGGCTACGAGCAGACCTGCGGCTGGCACGACGGCCGCTGGTCCTGCACCCCGGCGCGACGGCCGAGCTGAGCTTGGGCGGCTTGGCGTCCTACTCCCGAACCGAAGACGGGGACGCCGTCGTGGTGGTCGCCCTGCCAGCGGTCGGCGTGTTCGTAGGTGCGGCGGCCGGAGATGACGGCGCGGGTGGCCAGCGCCTCGGCGTGGACTTGTCCGTTTGGTCCCGGGTCGTTGCGCCGGTCGAGCCAGTTGAAAAGCCGGAACCCGCCGATGCCCATCGGCGTGTCCGGGCTGTCCTGCGGCCCGGTGACGTAGCAGTCCAGGGATATGGTCATGTACAGCCGGATGAGCGCCATCGTCTCAGCCTCCCGTCCGCACGCGGTAGCGCAGGTGCGTCACGCCCGGTCCGTCCGCGGCACGGAGCAGTTCGAGTTCGATGTGGTCGGGTGGCATGTCCTCAAAAAGCGGTTCGCCCTGCCCGATCAGGACCGGGACCAGGTGAATCTGCAACTCGTCGAGGACGCCTGCGGCGAGTGCCAGCCGGGCGGTGCGGGCTCCGTGGACCAGTACGTCCTTGTCGCCGGCCGCGTCCTTGGCCATGTTCATCGCGGCCGTTACGTCGCTCACATAGGTGACCCCGGGCCATTGCAGCTCGGGATCGGGCTGATGGCGGCTCAGGACGAAGATCGGCACGCCGTCGTGGTGGTCGCCGCCCCAGCCGTCGGCGAGCTCGAACGTCCGCCGGCCGACGACGACCGCCCCGGTGGCCATGGCCTCGTCCATGACCTCACGGTTCACGCCCGCCAGGTGGCTGCCCGTTCTGTGATCGGCGTCGGCGTCCGGCAGAAACCACTCGTGCAGCCGCTGCCCTTTATCGCCGAGCCCGTTGCCCGGCGCCGCGTTCGGCCCGGCGATGAACCCGTCCACCGACATCGACATGTACAGCACGGTCTTACTCACGTTCCTGGTCCTTAATCAGTTCTGGGAGTTGCCATCCGGCAGACTCCTGGTGGGTAGCCGCTGGCAGGTGAGCACTCTTGGGTCCTGGACGTTGAGTCCTGAGAGCTACGACGCTGGTCGCTACCGCTTCGATGGGCTCATCGTCCTTTAGCGCGGCGCCGTCGGCTGCACCGTTCGGGTGACCCGCGCAATGACCTGCTCATCTCGGTGGCCGAGCTGGGGGTCGTGGCCGTCGCCCGCATGCGCCCGCTCAGTCGTCGACGGCCTCTGCCGCGGCGGCGATCGGCTCGAGCCCGGCGATCAGCTCGTCGAGTTCGTCCGTGCTGAGCACGTCGTACGCCGGCGCCGCCAGTTCGTCGGTGAGGTCCTCGATCCGCTCTTTGGTCTCCCGGCCGGCGTCGGTGAACCCGCCGGCGGCGTCCACGAGGCCGCGGCCGCACAGCCCGTCGACGACGGCGGCCAGCTGTGCCTTGGGCAGGTGGTGGATCCGGCCGAACTCCTCCGCCCTCATTCCGAGGGAGAGAGCGAGGAGGACGTGGGCCTCGGTGCCGCCGATGCCGTGGGCGACGAGGGCGGCGTTGTGTCCGTCCCCGCGGTGTTCGCGCAGCAGCGTCGCCGCGTGCCAGAGCCTGGCCACCGGCTCCTCGGGCACGTCGAGCGCCCGGAGCCCGCCGTACAGCGCTCGGCCCTCGGTCGGCGCGCTGACCGCTGCTCGGGTGGCGAGGTCGGCGACCCGCACCAGACCGGGGGAGTCGGCGAGCCCCCCGATCATCTGCCGCAGCGCGGCGGCGCTGCCCCGCTCGCGCACGGCGATCGCCTCCTCCGGGGTGATCTTCCCCCAGACCCACGGGATGTGGCGCGCCACCTCGCCGTCGGCGAAGTTGTAGAAGACCGCGTGCACCACCCCGGCCGGTGCCAGCCCCAGCGGCGCGGCCCGGCCGGCGAAGTATCCGTCCCAGTAGTTGCGCATGCCGAGGGCCAGGAACGCCTCGTTGGGCACCTCGGAGAAGGTAACGGTGGCGATCGGCTCGATGAGCTCGAACATGCGGTGGACCTTGGCCTGTGGGTGCGTCATCGGTCGCATCTCCTGTGGTCGTGGCAGCGCCCCTGGTGGGCGGCCTTTCACCTTTGCTACGAACGACGCGGCCCGGATCCGACAACTCCGATCGATTCTGCCGGGCAGTTTTTTGGTGTCACACGGACTCGGTCGCCGCTTGGTTGCCGTGGTCTGGTTTCTCGCGGCGGATCCGGTCGATGACCTTGCGGTTGGCGGTGGTGGTCAGCCAGGCGCCGGGGCTGGGCGGTACGCCGTCGGCCGGCCACCGCTCGACGGCGGTCGCGAACGCCTCAGCCGCCGCCTCCTTTGCGATGTCAGATCACCGAAGCGCCTGGTCAGGGTGGCGACTACGCGGGCCCACTCCTCATGGTGGGTCCGGGTGACCGCCTCCCGGACGTCGAGCATGCTCACTGCTCCTGGAAGGGACGCACCTCGACCCGCCGGTTGCAGTGCTTGGATCCTTCGGCGGCGAGCTTGAGTGCCACGTCGAGGTCGGGGGCCTCGACGATCCAGAATCCGCCGAGGTACTCCTTGGACTCCAGGAACGGCCCGTCGGTGAACACCGCCTCCCCGCCCCGGTTGTCGATGACGGTGGCCGTATCGGGCGAGGCGAGGCCGCCAGCGAAGACGAAGTGTCCCTCGGCCTGGAGCCGATCGTTGAACGCACCGGTGGCAGCCAGCTCGGCGGGGGTGGGGGAGCTGGACTCGTCGTCGATCACGGAAACCAGGAACTGCATCTGAAGATCATCTCCTAGGGTTTGGGCGGCGCCCCGGTGGGCGGCCGCTCCCCCTTGCTACGAACGCCTCTGGCCCGATCCGACACCGCCGCCCCGACCTCTTTCCGAACCGACGGCGAACACGTCCCGGCGGCGCAGGCGCAGCGTGCAGGTACATCACCGCGCACAGCGTGAACACGGCCTTGTCGACCTGACCCGCGGGCGGGTCGGGGGTGGCGAGCACCGGCGGCCCGCGACCGGGCGTCGTCGCTGCGGTCAAACAGGACCTGACCGAGATCCAGGAGCTCGACCTGGTGAAGGTCGTAGCACAGAAAGCGCATGACGCCTACTCCACGCTGTGAGCCCCGGTGCTGGTGAACGACACCGGCCTAACGTGCGATGCATAGTCATCCAGGCCCAACGGCCGGTTCGGGTGCTCCGTGGGTGCTCGTACGTCGCGGTACCGCCCGGCAGCACCCGGTACGCCATCGGGTCGATACGCCGCGAAGCAAATGGCGAACCGGATCAAATGGCACGTAGTGGCACTGTGAAATAGGACGCGGTAGTGCGTCGAGCAGGGAATTCCTTCAGAACTGTGGACTTTTAATCCATAGGTTCTGGGTTCGAGTCCCAGGCGCCCTACCACTCATCTGGCCGCTGACCTGCGGTTTCTTGGGTCCGGCGGATCTTGTGTTGATCGTTTCGGGGCGGTGGGTGCTCCATGGGTGCTCTTTTGTACCGATCTTGTGCAGCAGGGTTATTGTAGGTATGCATCGTGATGCATACCTAGTCGGCTGCATAGATATGCGACTCGGCGGTGCCGGGTCTCCGCGAGCCCATCCGCAGGACGCGGAAGTCCGCGTAGCCCCTACGGCGACCGACTCACTGGGGCATCGACGGTCCCGCAATGACTCGGCCGAACCGATGTTCAGCTTGGCCGCCACAGCCTTGATCGCTTCGAACTCCGAGTCGTCCTGAGGACGCACCTCAGCGGCCATCCGCACCGCTCGACGGCGCAGTTCCTGAGGGTAGGGGACTTATTAGCCATGAACTTGATCTTCCTTCTCGATCAAGCCTCCAACGAACTCGCTGGGCAAGATGGTCTGGCGCGAACTCATGCGCTCCCAGAAGCCGCAGAAGCCCGGTGACGCGGGCGGTGGGAATCCTGACGAGCGATCGAGCACGCAACGGGCATGGAAGCGACGAAGAGCCTCTTGACGAGAGAAGCCCCAGCGCCTGGGGTTCATGTCCTGGCCTGGGGCTTCGGCCCCTACATCAAAGGCCCGGACGACAAACCCCTGCTGGGAGGGGAAACCGTCCGCGGGCTCACCCGATAGACCACGGCCTCAGCCACGGCGGCCCGAACGCCAGGCCAGCACAGCGCGCGCCTCGGCTCTACGACCTTCCGCTTACGAGGAATACGGATACCCCTGCTCGCCCAGCATCCGCCGAGGTGGACGGTGGTGAAGGTGGCCCGATGGCTGTCCCCGGTTGCCGTCGTTGCCGTCACCGTTGCCGTCACCCGCATCCGCTTCTGCTTTGCGGCTGGCATAGCTGTGACGAGTACGCCGCCGCACGGGACGTGCCAGCTCCGGGAGGGCCCAGGGCACGGTCTGGGTCATCAGCTTCAACTGCACGTAGCCGCCGCGCCGGCCGCACCAGCCGATTCCGACTGACCCTCGGGGCAGTTCAAAAAGACAATTGCCAGCAGTCGACTGGATGGTCACCATAAGGACATGTATGACCAGCTGGACGGCCTCACGGAGCTCTTTCGTGCCGAGATGAACCTGTCGACGTGGGTTGCCGCAGTGCGGTCGCAGTATGACCGGCTGCGCTGGCCGGCGCCGCCGTCGGGGCGTACCGACCACGAGGTCTCGGGAGAGGAAGTCTGGTCGGTTATCACCCGTGCAATCGCGGATGGGTTGATGTTCGTCCTCGCGATGAACCAGGTTGCCGACGCGGCGCGGGCCGTCCGGTTCTACACGCCGGGTCACGTCGTGGAGTCGGTTGATGAGGCCATCGCCAGCTTCGAGGGCGCATGCCCCGATCGGCAGCATCTGCGCAACGCCGTCGCACACTACAGCGACTACCTACGCGGCACAGGGCACAGCCAGCGGGGAGCATCCCCTATGGCGGAATACGGGATTGTCGACAACCTTAGCTCCTTCTACTTCTTCACCGACGAGCACAGCCTGCCTCTAGAGATGGAATTTAGAGAAGCGGTCGAGGCGGCAGAGAACCTAGGACGGGCTATCCAAAACGTGCTTCGTGCAGCACGCAAAGGCAATCGCGCCGACACCGGGGAATCCTAGTGAGGAATTCCGATTCGTTCAGAGCTTTGTCACTCAGTGGGTGCGCGCGCCTGCTAGCGGTCGGCGAACGGACGCTGGGAGGCATGCGGATCACGGCTGCCCCCACAGGCGTTGATGCCTTCGGCCTCAGCGTTTGACGCCACCGCGTATGGCTACGACAGCGAGACCGAGCAGGGCGGGCCGAGTAGACGTGAAGCGATTTAGGTGGTGCGGCGGGTGATAGTGAGGGCTTCGTTTCCGGATGTGTGCAGCAGGGAAGTGGATGAGTCGATGGCGTGGTGCGGGGCGATCCCCCATCCAGGTCCTGGACACGGGGTCACCGCAGTCTCCACCTGGGCACGGATTTACAGAGGGTCGGCGATCTCCGTGGCGCTCCTCCGTTAACGTGGGCGGATGTCGAGCGGAGCATGGTCGAGATGCCCGTTCATCCCGTGCCTGTCTGGAACGTTCATAAGTCCGCGCCTCGCTACTCTGCCAAGGTGCGACGCGTGAAGGTCCCCGAAATGATTAAGCGGGTAACCAAGCATGATCTGGTGAGCCTGAGCGGTAAGGCGCGGAACCTGCACCTCACCGGCCGAGGCCGGGAAGCTGAGCGGCTCGCGGAACATCTGCCTGACGGCGCAACGGGCGTCCTCCGGGCGTTGCTGCCGGAACCCCATCCACAACTGTCCTATCGCTGCTTCGTGGTCATCCAGCGGACCCGCGAGACACTCGACCACTTCCCACTCGACATCCTTCCCCGCGACTTCGAGCAACTACCGGATCTCACTGGTGAGGAACTGGTTCGCCTCACACGCTGGGCACTGTTCCAGATCCCTATCCAGCCCGAGGGGACACCGGCAACGCTCAAGATGCCCACCCTCCGGGGTCAATCGCCATCTGATCCGTAGCAAGATCGGGAGCGTCCACAGCCGTCCAGACTCGTCCGCTGATCTGCGGCCGAACGACTGCGCGGTCCAGGGCCGTCCGCGGCGGTCCAGGGAGGTCGTTAGCAAATCCGTTAGCATCGTCCCCCGGCGAGGTGGGTTGACGTTCAGTGGCAAGTGGCCATGGAGCGTAGCCGGCGAGTCGTGCGCCTGGCCGCCCGTCGGAGAGCAAGATCCCAGGGAGCAAGTTCCCGAGCCAGACTCGGCCGTTCAGGCCGTCCCCGGCAAGACTCGCAAGCGTCGTCCCCATTGACGCCCTCGGTCCACTCATCACACCACGTGCACAGTGCCGCGTCGTATTGCTCGGAGTAGTTCTGCTGGTTGCCGCATCGGGGGCACACGCCGCCCGGACGGAAGTTGGTCCGGAGAGACCGCGGCCGCCTACGCGGCATTAGCCTTTCGGTTCGTCTTCATCCCGGGCATTCTGTCCGTCGCCAGCGCGGCGATCAACGTCAAGCGCAGCGGGTGACGGGAATCGAACCCGCGCTACCAGCTTGGGAATTAAAGGAGGATCGGCCCTCAGCGCGCCTGACCTGCGCTTGCGGCGACCCACGAGTTACGCCTATTGACCCCTGTTCACCCTGGCTAGTTGCACGCTAATTGCACGCGCTCGGGCTCGGTGGGTGTTTCTGACCTGCGACAACGTTGCCCAGGTTTAGACGCATCGGTCCGGAGTGCTCGCGGGTGGACGTGCCGACTTGGCCAGCTATCCGATACCTCTTCATCCCGAACTACCGGCACCATCGAGGGCGGCTGCGGCTCGCCCTCCTGGGACGTGTGGTGACGTGCGATCGCGATAGATGCTGTAGACGGTGTTGCGGTACTTCCCTGCCGTACAGCAGCCGGCCGCGGCCCGCAGGTTGGACCGGTCGACCTACCGCTTACGAGGAACACGGACACCTCTGCTGCTAGGACGGTGCCCGACGTGCGGCCGTGGGTGCTGGTGGCTGCTGTCGTTGCTGTCAGCCTGAGCCGCCACCGTCGGTCCGCGGGGAGGGCCGGCTAGATGGTCTTAACTCAATAGGCCGGATGCATCGGAGATCGGCCAACCGCCGACGCCACCCTATATATCACCGGTAATGCGCCGCATTGGGTCGATCTCGTTCCTCGAAAGACCGTTTAGTTTAGATGCTATCTGCTCTAGGCATCCGAGATAGGCGCGCTGGGCAGCGTGTATCGCCAGACTCTCTGGCGGCGTTCTACCTGCATGCACCATCTCCGAGCGTGCGTCATACACGTCCGCGACGGCCTGCGCGACTATGGGGTCACCCAGCAATAGTTCCACTCGGCGTTTCAGGCGCTCAGTAATTCCACCGGCGTAATGGCTTGTCAATAGCATCTCGAACGCCGTCGCGAGGCTCACTACCGCGTACCAACGGTCGAATCCGAGGCTTCGTCGGAAATAGTCAAGCGACTCAAATATCTTGCGTGCGGTGCGCGCACGCGAATGTTGACCTGCTCGGCTTCTCCGGAACCGTGTTGGGAGTTGTAGATTAGCGATCGTTTCGAGCGGCTGCCATAGCCCTTCCGCGCTATCGACCCCCTTGCTCCAATAAGCCATGTTTAGATCAACGGGCAGGTCGCTGAGTTCCGCAAGATAGCCCGCTTCCACGCTCATTGGTATTGCGTCTCCACGTAGCGCCCCCTGGTCGTCGATGCCACCGTTCATCACAAAGTAGTGATGAACGTCGAGCGTCTGCCAATTGTTGACGCTCCGCGTGGACAAGAGGCGGCTCGCCTCGCTTATAGGCACCGGCTGTCGGACAGCGAGACCTCCGAGGAAGGTTGTGGTGATATGTAGACGATCGAGTAGCAGCCGTTGATTTTCGTAATATGAGTCGCTGAGTGTATTGATGCGCACCACGAGCAGTGGGTTACGCTCTAGCCATGGAGCTCGGCCGCTTCGCCAGTGCTCAAGCAGATCATTCGGAACACGGCCAGTTATGCCGAACCAGCCATGCACTTCATCCAGCCACTCAACTGCCCGCGACAGTCTGTTGTGCTGCGAACACACAGCAATGCCGTACGCCCGCGCTAGCGCCTCGCTGGATACCTCGCTGGGTTGGAAGAGTATTCCTGCTCCGAGCAGGCCGAACGAATGCAGTGGGTAGATGACGTAAGTCGGCTTGCCAAGTGGGCTTCGTCCGAGCCATACCAGTACATCGAGAACAGGATCCTGCGATCGCCGCCGGACGGCCTGAAAGAGCATCTCATCGATTACGGTCACGCCTACAAACAGCCGTCGCTGCCACAGCTCCCGCGCGAGCACTGCACGGACCTGTGTTAGGTGGTAACCTACCGGGCCCTCACCGCCTGTCGCCACCGCCCACTCTTCGACAGAGTTGAAGCCGTCCAACGCTGCGGCGTTTTGAAGAAGCCAGGTGACACTGGCCGCGACCCCAGCTTTGCCGCCCGCCTGGTTGATACGTTGGGCGAGCACATCCGGGCTATCAAGCAACTCCTCGGCAGCATCTTCCACGCGGCACTCCCTGACGGCATCTGATGCCGATCAGGTTACAACGGCACATAGCGTAAGTGGCGGCGGAACAGACGCGCGATAGGTGGTCGAGCAGCGTAATGAGACCCGGGGTTCACCTCTTCAGCATGGCGGTCGAAGGAGACCGGTGCCCACGGGCCGCACGTGCTGAATCGTGCCGGAGCGGGCGGCTACGGCGGCGTGCAGCGTTGCCTTGATCCATCAACGGCCAAATTCAGCAGCGTCCCGTCTTATCCATAGCAAGATCGAAGACGTCCATGGCCGTCCAGGTTTGTCGTCTGACCGGCTGCCGGACTGCTGAGGCGCCACGTCCGTCCACATCGATCCAGGGCCGTCGTTAGCAAAAGCGTTAGCAACATCCGTTGGTGAGACATCCGGTATGCGGGTGCCAAGCCGAGCCGGAGCGCACGGCTGGCTACCGGAAGCCGCGCGGCAGCGATCATCCCAACCCGAGCCGGCCACGCGGGCGAAGCGTCCGCTAAGGCGCCCGAGCTGCGCGTCAGTCGATCGCCACCATTGCCTGCAGCGATCCTCACAGGCTCAACCATGGAAACATTCCGGCTCGGCCGACCGATGGCCATAGCGAAGCGTACCGACAGAATTTGGCTCGGGGAGGAACGACGCAGCGTGAGTGACCTGAAGCTGTTCAAGATCAACAATGGTAAGGCAACTGAGTTGTCCGGAAAGGCATTTACCCTCGAACTCTCGCTGCAGAAACTGATCGACAACAACATGGAGACGCTGTTCGGTACGAGGTTCATCGCTTCGGAGTACTCTACGGGCGCAAAGCACGGTGGGCGTATCGACTCACTGGGACTAGATGAGAATGGCTCGCCAGTCATCTTCGAATACAAGCGGGCCAGCAACGAAAATGTGATCAATCAGGGCCTATTTTACTTGGATTGGCTCCTTGACCATCGCGCCGAGTTCGAGTTGTTGGCTATCAAGACGGTCGGACCGGAAGCCGCCAAGGAAATCGACTGGAAGAATCCTCGACTGGTCTGCGTAGCTGGCGACTTTAACAAGTATGACGAGCACGCAGTACAGCAGATCAATCGGTCGATCGAGTTGGTTCGCTATCGGGACTTCGGCGGCGAGCTACTTGCGCTCGAACTTGTAACCGCTCGCACTGCAGCAGGTTCGGCTGTCGACTCGGCGCCGTTCGGTGGCCTTAAGGGAAGCGGCAGTGGGGCTAAGACCGTAAGCGAATACCTGGATCAGGCGCCGGATACACTGAAGGACTTGTACGCCGAGCTCGAGCGATTCGCGGAAGCTCTCGGCGATGATGTAACCAAGAAGACACTAAAGAGCTACTTCGCATTCCGTCGACTTAAGAATTTCGCTTGCGTCGAGATTCATCCCAAAATGCACACGATGCTCGTCTACCTAAAAGTTGACCCGTCAACTGTCCAGCTTGAGAAAGGCTTCACACGGGACGTGAGGAAGATCGGCCACTTCGGCACGGGAGACCTTGAAGTCCGAATCAGCAATCGAGAGGACCTCGAAAAGGCTTCCTCTCTCATCCAGCGATCCTACGATGAGAGTTAGTTACGTTGCGGGCTGGGTAAATGTGCGCCTCATGTCAGTGGCCCATTCATTACGAGTCATGCTAAGCATCTCCACGGCCGTCCAGATCCGACTCCTGACCAGCCTCTCGCGGCTCCGCGATGTCCAGACCGGTCCAGGACTGCCCGAGGTCGTCGTTAGCGCCAGCGTTAGCAGCCATCCCCAACGCTGCCGGGATGGGCTGGTTCGGAGCGCTCTCCCGCGCGGACGGCGAGGCGGTGTGACAGGCAGTATCGCGCGGGTGAGCACTCCGCCTGGCGGGGGACCGCACAAGCCACACCCAGCCCTCCCGGGCCGACCAACAATTTACGGAGGCCGGCACGCCCGGCCCGAGGGCCGGTCGGCCGCCCGGCGACCGCGTACGGACATCCACCGGTGAATCGAGGCTTAGTCCACGAGAGATGGTTTGTTGACTCTCGCCCGCTTCGTGGCGTACGTACATCGCTCCGGCTGATGTCATTCTCTCAGCCGGCAGCAGTGGTGGGTGCCGATCTTGTTCCTGCCCGGCCGTGTGTTCACGCCGCTTGCCGAGGAGAACTTCCTGGCGCCATATCGGTCCGACCTTTATGCCGCGCACATTACGCCATCTTCTTGCGACGCGTTGTTTAGTTTGCCGGGCGGCCTCATACTGGCAGGTTCGCCATCAGCCGAGGGGAGAAAGGTGAACGTGCCGCGACGCGCCGCGAACGACCCTGACGTCATTGGACAGACCACCGGTCTGATCGGCTTCCTCAAAGAGGTCGTGCAGAGCAGCGACAGCCGTCTGCGCGACGACCGACGCTCACGGGAGCGCCTGTGGCTGGCTAACCTGCCCGCCTCCGTACGGCGCCCTTCGGACCGAGTCGACGGTCCGCTGCTCACGCTCGATTATGTGCCGCAAACGGCACCGCCGCCTCTGCCGGATGTACTGGATGGGTGGGTGTCCGCGGAACAGTGCCGGGATGCGGATGGTGGCGATCCGCCGCTCGCAACCGAGGGCCCGGGGCGGGAGCTGGTGCCAGCCGCGGACGGCCGTCAGTGGTGGGAAGAGACAGAGGATCACACCGTCCGCCGAGAGGATGCAGCCGAAGTGCTGCGGGCCTACGGTCCGTGGCTCGATCGCTGGCGCCGGTGGGCGGAGCGGGAACGCGCGGAGCGAGCCCTTCGGGAGTTGTACGAGCAGGTCTACCGCTGGCACCAGAAGCTGACTCAGCAGGATGACCAGCTCGAACTCGTCCTGGCCGCCGGTCTGTTGACGTGGAGTGATCCGCGCGGTGACGCCGTCCACCGTCATCTGCTCACCCACCGGGTGGAGACCTCAGTCGACCGCAAGACCGCTCGGGTCACGGTTCGGCTCATGGCCGAGGGAGCGGTGCGGCTGGAGGACCAGGCGTTCCTCGACACCCATGATGGCTGGGCTCCCGAGCGCTCGGCCGCGCTCGCGGAAGAGATCGCGGCTCAGCCGCTGCACCTACTCGGCTCGGGAGCCCTGGAGCAGTTGGCCCAGTGGCAGGAGCGGGTACTGCAGCGTCCAGTTGCGTTCAGTGCCGAGTGGCCGCCGCCGCGCGAGCCGGAGGCAGGTGCGCGACTCACCTACGCTCCGGCGCTGGTGTTGCGTCCACGGGACCGCAACGCGCTGCTGAGCTTCTACGATCGGATCGCGGACAGCGTGGCCTCCGAGGCGCATGTGCCCCTCAGGCTCGCTCAGCTGGTGCTGCTTCTGGACTCTGAGGAACGCGCGAACTGGGACGGTCGCAAGATCCCACCCCTCTTCGGGGACGACCCGCTCTTCCCAGGAAAGACCAACGAACGGCAGCGGAGTGTGCTGCGGCGGCTGGAGCACGACACAGGCGTGGTGGTGCAAGGGCCGCCGGGTACCGGCAAGACACATACGATCGCCAACCTGGTCTCCGCGCTGCTCGCTCAGGGGCAGCGGGTCCTGGTGACCAGCGCTCGCGATCAGGCCCTGACGGTCTTGCGGGACAAACTTCCCCCTGCTGTAAGGGACTTGTGTGTCCTGCTTCTCAGCTCCGCACGGCAGGACGGGGTGGACGAACTGGAACGCACGATCAATGCCCTGACCGACCAGGTCGCCGCCAGCGACCCCGAGCAACTCCGGGACGAGATCCGTCGGCTCTCCGCACGCCGGGAAGAGGTGCGGGGAAGGATCGGCACGCTCACCGAGCAGGTGATCGCGCTCCGGGAGGCGGAGGTCTACCAGCACCCGGAAATCGCGCCCGGATACGCCGGCACCCTCGCCGCAATCGTGCAGCGCGTCCACGACAACGCGGAACGTCACTCCTGGATCGGCCTGGTTCCGGAGGAAGGGCCGGCCCCCTCCGTTCCCCCGCTGTCCCCCGCACAGGCAGCAGAATTGCTGAGCCTGCTGCGCGACGGCGCGGCTGAGCCACGCGCGGGCGGCACTCTGCCAGATCCGGACACCGTCCCATCCCCCGAGGAGCTAGCCCAGGCATTCACGGCCAGCCGCGTCACCGATGACGGCCTGTCCCCTGAGGCAGCTGGTATCCGTGACCACTTGGCCCAACTCGACGCTTCCATCACTGATGAACTGACCTCGCTCGCGGGTGACTGCCGTACAGCCCTGCATCACCTCGGTCTACCCCTGTCGGCCAGGCAATGGGATACCGACAAGTGGACCACCAAGGCCATCTCAGACCGGCTCTCCCGCGACAACCTCGCCCTGTGGCGTCGCGTATCCGGACTCGCTGATCAACTCAACGCTGTCTCCCAGCAGTTGGAAGATCAAGGGATGACGCGCGTCATCGTGCCCGAGCAGCTCTCCGCCGAGCGGGCCGATGCGATGCTCACCATGGGCTCTGCACTGCGCGAGTATCTCGCCTCGGGTGGCAAGCTTCGCGCTCGTGGCAGCTTCCGTGCCGCAAAGGCGCAGAAGGCCGCTCAGGAGCTCCTCGACACGTGCACCGTGAACGGCCATTCACCCCAAACCCTGGAGGACCTCGACGCCGTCCTCGCCCACCTGCACGCCCACTCAGCCGTAGCCACACTCGCGAGGCGGTGGGCCCAGGCCGGAGTCCCCATCTCCGAAGGCCCGGTGGAACTCCGCCTGGCCGCCCTGACCGAGGCATACGCACGTCTGAAGCACGTCGACGCGTTCGCCGCCGCACGCGAGCGCATCGATGAACTGCTCGTACGTCACGGCCTGCACATCGCCCTTACCTCCCGCCCGGCCTGGCAAGACTTCACCATGGCTCTGACTGCTCTCTCCGGCCGGCGGGCAGCGGACGAAGCAATGACCCAACTGGCCAAATGGGAGGAGCAGCTCCGTACACCGGTGGCAGGTTCTCACCCCGCCGCCGAAGCGCTCGCCGCCGCCCAAGCTGTTCGGGAGCAAGACATCGACCGCTACACCAAGGAGCTCGAGGCACTCCGGGAAGCGCATCGGCGGGAGCACCGCCGGCGCCGGTGCGCTGTGCTTCTGGACAGCGTTCGCGGGGCGCACCCCTTGCTCGCCGACCAGCTGACACAAGAACCCGACGATCCAGCATGGGAAACGCGGCTGAACTCGCTGGCCGAGGCGTGGGCCTGGGCGGTGGCTGCCGCATTCGTACGCCGCCAGCGCACACCGGGACGCGAACGTCAACTTGACGGCGAACTAGCCCAGTGCGAAAGGAACCTAGAGGATCTGACCGGCGAACTGGCGGCCACCTGGGGTCGGCTGCACTGCCTGCAGCGCATGACCCAGGAGGAGCGTTCCGCACTCCAGGCATACCGCAGCCACATGGCCTCGTACGGCAAGGGCAAGGGCCGCGTCGCGGGCCGCTACCGTGCTGCAGCCCGCGACGCCATGCGGACGGCGCAAGGAGCGGTACCCGCGTGGGTCATGCCCATCTCTCAGGTGGCCGAGATGGTGCCGCCCAAGCGAGACGCGTTCGACGTCGTCATCGTCGACGAGGCCAGTCAGGCCGGCATGGACGCCCTGTTCCTGTTGTGGCTCGCTCCTCGCGTGATCGTCGTCGGGGACGACAAGCAGTGTGCGCCCCCGGTCAGTGGCATGGGCCGTCTCCAGGCGATCCAGGACCGGCTCATCTCCCATCTGCCGGACATGCCGCCCATGCTGCGCCAGCTGTACACCCCCGCCACCAACCTCTACGAACTGCTGGCCACGTTCTTCCCAAAGGTGATCCGGCTGGAGGAACACTTCCGGTGCATGCCCGAGATCATCGGCTGGTCCTCCCAGACCTTTTACGACAACAAGCTGCAGCCGCTGCGCCAGTACGGCGGTGAGCGCCTCGCCCCCCTCGTGACGCATTTCGTCGAGGGAGCTGTCACCGAGGGACGCGACAGCCGACTCCGCAACCCGAAGGAGGCCGACGCCATCACCGACTGCCTGGCCCGACTTGTGGAGGACCCCGCCTACCGGGACAAAACGATGGGCGTCATCACCCTCCAGGGCCCGGTCGGCCAGGTCAGGCTTTTGGAACAGCTGATCAACGAGCGGATTCCAGCGCCGGTGCGCGAGCGCCACCAGATCCGGGTGGGCAACCCCGCGTCATTCCAGGGAGATGAGCGGCACGTCATTCTGCTGTCGATGGTCGTCACCGACCCTCCGCGCATTGCAGGCGGTTCACGCAGCGAACAGCGGGCTTACAACGTCGCCGCGTCCCGGGCTCAGGACCAGATGCGACTCTTCTACTCGGTCCCGCCGGACCGCCTCAAGACGAATGACCTCCGCCTCAACCTCCTTGCCTACATGGAAAACCCGCCCGCCGCTCTTGCCAACTCCGACGACATCGGCGAGGTGTCGAGCGAGGTCCCGCAAAAGCCGTTCGAATCACTCTTCGAGCAGCGCGTCTACCTGCGTCTGAAGGAGCGCGGATATCACGTTGTCCCGCAGTACCCGGCGGGAACCAAGCGCATTGACCTCGTCGTCGTAGGAGCACGTGGGCGTCTGGCCGTAGAGTGCGACGGCAACCGGTACCACTCGACACCTGACCAAATCCGGTATGACCATCAGCGTGATCGCGAACTCCAACGGGTGGGCTGGACGTTCTGGCGCATCCGCGAGAGCGAGTTTCGATTCGACCCTGACGAAGCGATGTCCGGCCTGTGGGAAGAACTGAACCGGCTGGGCATCCAGCCGGCAACGTTCGGCGTCACCGACAACCGGTCGCCCTCGGCCACCGCATCCGCCGGTACGCAGTGGACCCCACTCGACCTCTCCTCCGAGGAGGGGCTGACGGAGTCCCCCGATGACCCCGACACGACCGATCCGGTCGCCGCCCTTGACATGACCGAAGACGACGACACCGACGACAGTACGGGAGGCCCAGCATGACCCCGCAGTCCCCACTCGGCATCCTGGACGCCAACACCCTGGAGGAGCTGGCCCGCGTCATCTGCGGCGATGACCATCTCTACTACCGCAAGGGATTTGAAATCGCCCGCTTCCTGGAAAACGCCGGCTGGCAGCGGGTGCCGGAGTACGACGGCGAGTATCGTCGCGAGTGGACCCTGGCCCAACTCACCGAGCGCCGGGAGAACCCCAGCGAGCTGGAGAAGGTCCTGCTCCGGCTCGCCGACCCTCGCGAATACCTCGACGAACCGGAACAGCTTCCTGCCGTCATCTCCGCCGTGAATACCTTCCTCGTCCACGAGGGCGTACGACTGGAGAACCCCAGCGGTCGTCCCCGGATCGTCGCCTGCGATCCGTCTTTGGCCCACCCAGGCAGCCAAGGCCCGGTCGAGCTCAGCGCAGCCATGGCAGACCTCGTCAGCGACCAAAAAATGGCCGCTCTCCTTCAGCACCGTTTGGACGAGGCGCGCACCTGTTACGCCAACGGCGCCCACGTGGCAGCAATCATCATGCTCGGCAGCCTCCTCGAAGGCGTCCTGTGCCATGTGATCCAGGAACGCGACGCGTCGCTGCTCGGCAGGACGCCCCCAGACAACGTGAACCTGGACACCCTCATCAAAACCTGCCATGACGCGGGCTGGATCGGCGCCGACGTCCAGCGTTTCTGCCATGAGCTGCGCAAGTACCGCAACTTCGTCCATCCCCGCGCCGAGATCCGCCAAGCCCATACCCCGGACCGTGACACGCTGGATATGTGCTGGCCCGTGGTCAACGCGGTCCTGAACGACCTCGCCGACTCCCAGCCCAAAGCGGCCTGACGTACGCCGTGATGTCTCGTGAGAGTCGCCTCCAGACGTCCGACCGACGCGACAGGCAACCATAGGAGGACCCGTAGAAGGGCGGCCCCCTCCTACTGCCGACCGGCAGCCGGGGCTCGGCCGCTACGCGAGCCTTCTGCGGTCGTGCCCGGTGCGATGAGCGCGGCGGTGTCTTCGGCGGCGTCGCGGGCGATCTTGGGGTAGACACTGGTGTAGGTGTCGCGGGTGAAGGCGCTGGTGACGTGACCGAGGGTGTGCTGGACGATTTTGATGTCGACCCCTGCGGCGAGCATCAGGGACGCGGCGCCGTGGCGCAGGTCGTGCAGGCGGATGGGGGGGAGACCGATTTCGTAGGCCAGCCATTGGAACTGGTCGGTGACACGGGCGGGGTGGAGCGGGTCACCGTTCTCGTCGGTGAAGAAGAACTCCGATTCCCCGAGTCCGGCGGCGAGGCGTTCGCGGTTCTGTTTGGCCCGGTGGGCTCGCAGGATCTTGATGGTTTCTTCGTCGAGGTCGATGATGCGGTCGCCGGCGTCGCTTTTGGGTTTGCCGTGGTGGGGGTTCCAGCCGAGCTGGGTGATCTGCCAGCACACCGCGATCGTCCCGTTCTTGAGGTCGACGCTGGTGGTTTGGATGCCGCAAGCTTCCCCGCGGCGCAGGCCGCGCAGGGCGATGAGGCGGAAGAGGGGGTAGAGCCGGTGCCGGGTGGCGCGCTGCAGGAACCGGCTGGTCTGTTCGGGTGTCCACACCATGACCGGGGACGGGCGTGGGGTGCCGATGTAGGCCTCGATGACGTTGATGCGTTTGCCGTTCGCGCGTTCGCGCACGGCCGTCAGGTGCTGGCGGTGGGCGGTTTGCCAGGCGCGGACGCGTTCGTCGGTCCACACCAGCGGTTTGGGTCGGGTCGCGGGCGGGAGTTCGACGATGGCGGCGGGGTTGAAGTCGATTAGCCGTTCTTGTTTCATCGCGATGGTCAGGGCGTGCCGCAGCGTCGCTCGGATGTTGCGCAGGGTTGGCGGGTTGACCACCCTCCGCCATTTGACCTTGGCGCGCAGGGTGGGGTCGTTGCTGGAGCGGGTTTCGCGGATGAGGTCGTTGTACTCCTCGATGGCGTCGAACATCTCCGAGATGTCGGCGACGCGGAGTTCCGCGACGGGGATGTGGCCGAGGTGCGGCTTGAGGTACAGACGGACGTCGCTGGCGTACCGGTTCTTAGTAGTCTCGGTGATCTTCTTCTTGCCTTCAAGCCAGATGTCGAGCCAGTCGCCGAGCAGGATGTTGCGGTTGAGTTGCTGGCCGGTGCGGACCTTGTTCCGCACGGTGTCGGCGTCGGGGAGTTCGCCCATCTTTTTGACGGTGTCGAGGACGAAATCGGTGATCTTGTTCTTGAGGCGCCGATCGTTGCTGATGGCCAGCAGTTCCTGGGCCTTGCTCAGGTCGTCTTCGGCGACCGTCTGGGAGGTGAACCCGCCGCGCCGGAGCGGGTTACGGCGCTTGCCGTCGAGGGTCGGGGGGAGTTCGAGCTGGTAGGACCAGGAGCCGTGCCGAGGGTTCCATTGGCCGTCCGCGCGCCGGAGTTTCGGGCATTTTGTTTCCAGGCGGCGTCCGGTTTCGGTGTCCCGGCAGCTGCATCGCTTGAACGTTCGTCCACTGGCCATCGTGATTACTCACTCCCCGGTTCAGGACCTGTTGGCTGGTATCCGAGCAGGGCGAGTAGCTCCGGGGTGGGCACCAGGTACTTCTTGCCGACGCGGATGATCCGGCAGGGGAACTCACCGGCTTGGGCGAGTTCGTAGGTTTTGGTGCGGCCCAGCCCCAGGGCTTTGCCCGCGGTGACCAGGTCGACCACCGTGGGCAGCCCGCCCAGCTCCGCCAGCGACATCCCGGCCCTCACCACGACCACTCCCCAACTGGAGGGCCGCCGGGTGCGGACACGCTCGCCGCTGGCGCGCCCCACACGGCGGCAGGGACCGTGCGGTCCCGGCGTGCCGGGTCACCGCCCATGGCGTGGACGGTGATGCGGGGCGGGGAACATCGACGCTCGCCTCTGCGGCTGGCATCAAGCCGAATCCGCTGGTCACCGCAGCTCACGACGGCGTGTTGCCGCTGGGTGCTCGGGGGTTGCGGGCCGCCGATCCCGGAACTCGGTTGGGCGCTGATCCGCGCAGCCACGGCGAGAGCAGTCTTCTTCGGCCGACTGGTGCCGGTTGCTCGTTGCCGGGTCACAGCCAGGAGGGGGCGAAGGAAGTGCCCTGGGCGGTGACCGCGGCCTGGACGTCTCTCCGCCGGCCACCACTCCACGCGCGGTGGCCCCATCCGGCTGGCCTGCCGCCCAGGGCACGGCACATGTACGCCCACCTCGATATCGCTGGTCAAGTCGCGCCGGGCCGGGCTGCCGGACGGGGTCGCAGGCGCGTTCGCGTCGCACCTGCCGGGCCGGCCGTAATCACGAAGCCTTCTGTGCACCAAGTCAAGCTGCCGACGGTCAGCTTGTAGGTTCAGTGTGTGGCCGATCAGCTGATCGAAGTTGTCGACTACGACTCTTCCTGGCCCGATCGGTTCGCTGATCAGCAGGACGGGGTCTCGGCGGTTCTTCAGCCCTGGCTGGCCGCGCCCGTGGAACACATCGGATCCACAGCGGTTCGCGGACTCCGGGCGAAGCCGATCGTCGACATGCTGGCCCCGGTTCGATCGCTGCCGGAGGCACAGGCAGCGGTCGAGGCGTTGGCAGCAGTCGGTTGGTTGTTCTGGCCCGATGACCCGTGCCGTCATTACCGCTTGTGGTTCTTGCGCCCGCGACCCGAAGCCAGGACGCATCATCTTCATGTGATCGAGCACGGCCATCCCCAGGCGGTGGCGTTGCTCGGCTTCCGAGATGCGCTGCGTGCCGATCGGGGCTTGTGCGCGGAGTACGCGAGGTTGAAGGAGCGGCTCGCAGAGCGGCACCAGGACAACCGCAACGCCTACTCCAACGCCAAGGGCGATTTCGTCGCTCAAGCGTTGCGCCGGGTCGGTATCGAATCGCCGCCGCGTGATCGTCTGCCCGAATAGCCCCCGGGCGATCTCTGGTGCCCGACAGAGTGTTGGGTGAACGCGAATGATCATGATGACTCCTTAAAGCGACGCCCGAGTTTCAGCGGCGCGGGTCCGGCGGCTCAGACGAGCCTGCGGGTCTCTTCGCGTTTGGTGCGGAGGAAGCTGAGGGGGATATCGATGCCTTCGACCTCGGCGAGCCGGCGTCGGGATCCTTCAGTTCCGCTGAACGCAGTGACTTTGGTGGCCGTCTGAGGATGAGGACTTCCTCGTGGGCGTTGACGTGCAGCGGGAGGCCGGCGGTACGGGCTTTGCGGGTCTCGTGCATGGCGAAGAAGCTCGCTCGCGTCACGAGCCGGTCGTCTTTGATCCCGCACAGCAGCGCCACCAGCCGCTGTACCGGTTCCAGGCCGGCGTCTTGTGCGGCGGCCCACACCTGGGCGGGGAAGTCGACGTACCGGCTGTGCTGCCGGAAGGGGCGGGTGGTGATGGCGACGATCCCGCCGGGCCGTAGCAGCGGCAGGCACCCTGTCAGGATGTCGGTGAACCCGGACAGGAGCCGGTCGTGGTTGCCGCGGGCGAGGTTGCCGGCCTCCTTGCCGTAGCTGTAGTCGCTCTTGCGGACGCCGGGGCGGCCGGTCTCACGACTGGAGCGGACTTGCCCGTGCGTGGCCTGCCCGTACGGGGGCGAGGTCAACAGCAGCGCCACGCTTCCCGCGACGTGCGGATCGGTGAACAGAGCGCTCGCACCTCGGGCGTCGCCGGTGATGACCGCGCCGGTCCCGGACGCACCCTGCTCGCGGGCGTGATCGAGATTGGCGCGGGCCAGGTGCGCCCAGCGGGGTTCACATTCGATCCCGATCGCATCCCGGCCCAGGTGGACGGCTTCGACGAGGGTGGTGCCGATGCCGCACATCGGGTCGAGGACGAGGTCGCCTGGGCGGGTGTAGGAGCCGATGGCGGTGGCGGCGAGCGCGGGCAGCATCTTGGCCGGGTGCGCGGTCGCCGCCGACAGGTAGCGGCCCCGGCGCTGGGTGATGGCGGGCTGCTGCGCGCACGCCCACACCGACAACGGCACCGGCTCGGCCGGGCTAGCGGCGGGTGAGGAGTCGCGGTGGGTCCGATTGGGCCAGCCCAGGCGGTGACGGTCAGACTGGTCAGGGTTGAAATTCATGACGGGTGCTTCTGCTTCCACCCGTCTCGAACGGCACGCACCCCAGGCAACCCGGCCCCGTAGGCACTTCTTAGGCACGGCCCGTGGGCACCCGATCGGCAGACGCCGAAGACACCTGCAGTGATCTTAGGCACGCGGTTAGACGCGGGGCGCATTGCCTTGGGCACGGACATAGGCACGCGGTAGGCAACCATTCAGCACGCCGATGGCCGGGGACGCGAGCGTAGGCACGCCCGTAGGCAAGCGGCCAGGCTCGTAGGCAAGTGGATGGCAACCGATGGGCAAGCCCCTGAGACGCGAACCGCACGTCGGCACGCGGGGTCAGCAAGCCCTTACCGTGTGGGCGGGCCATAGGCATGCGAGTGGACAACCGGTGGGCAACCGTCTGGGGTCATAGGCACGGCTTTAGGCATGCGGCTAGCGGCGGTGAGCACGTCCTCTGCCAGGCGCGCGGCCCTGGTGTCGTCCTTTAGGCAAGCCGTCTGGTTTCGTCGCCGAGATCGGGCGCCAGATGTTGATGAGCGCTGGCACCCCCCTGCCCAACCGCGAAGCGGTGTCGGTGAATTCGGGCACCAGCCCTGCTGCGCGTTGGACCATGGCGCGTCTTCGCCTCTCTCGTCGTATGCGATGAGTGCTTGTACGTGCGACCGGTGCTCGTGGTGGAGCGCCCCGCGTTGGTTGGAGGCCCTGATACCTGGAAGGGTGAGGGGCTATGGCACCCCCGAGGAAGTACTCGTCTGAGCTGCGTGAGCGCGCGGTCCGGATGGTCCTTGAACTACGTGAGC
>NZ_BAABHK010000014.1:0-312483 GCF_039542055.1 Actinoallomurus vinaceus | reverse complement strand
CCCGGATCTTCAAACGCATCCGCCCCGGCTTCCGCTACGAACGCTCCCTGAGCGTCCTCACCGCCGCCAGGGAGGCGGGCCTGGTCACCAAGTCCAACCTCATCCTGGGGATGGGCGAGACCCGCGAAGAGGTCACCGAGGCGATGCGGGACCTGCACGAGGCCGGCTGTGAGCTGCTGACCATCACCCAGTACCTGCGCCCCTCCCCCCGCCACCACCCGGTGGAGCGGTGGGTCAAACCCGAGGAGTTCGTCGAGCTGAAGGACGAGGCCGACCAGATCGGCTTCGCCGGGGTGATGTCCGGACCGCTGGTGCGTTCCAGCTACCGCGCCGGCCGCCTCTACCAGCAGGCCATCACCGCCCGCCAGGCCCACTAGCCACCATGGCGATCAGTGTCTTCGACCTGTTCAAGGTCGGCATCGGCCCGTCCAGCTCGCACACGGGCGGGCCGATGGCGGCGGCCCACCGCTTCGCCCGGGGCCTGCTGCGCGACGGCCTGCTGGAGAAGACGGCGACCGTCCACGTCGTCCTCTACGGCTCGCTGGGGCTCACCGGCAAGGGTCACGGCAGCGACAAGGCCGTCATCCTCGGGCTGGAGGGCGACACACCGGAACGCGTCGACGTCGAGACGGCCGACACACGGGTCGCCGAGGTCCGCGAGCGCGGCGTCATCCGGCTGCTCGGCGAGCACGAGGTGCCGTTCGTGGTGGGCGACCACTTCGTCTTCGAGCGCAAGGTGTCGCTCCCTCACCACCCCAACGGGATGCGGTTCACCGCCCGCGACGCCGACGGCACCGAGCTGCGGGAGAAGGTCTACTACTCGGTCGGCGGCGGGTTCGTGGTCGACGAGGACGCCACCGGCGCCGACCGCATCAAGCCCGACGACACCGTGGTGCCCCATCCGTTCGCCACCGCCGCCGAGCTCCTCTACCGCACCCACGAGACCGGCCTGTCGATCTCCGCGCTGATGCTCGAGAACGAACAGGCCTTCGGCCGTGATCCGCAGGAGATCCGGGAACGACTGCTCGACCTGTGGCGCGTCATGCGGGAGAGCGTGACCCGCGGCTGCTCCCGCGAGGGCCTGCTGCCCGGCGGGCTGAAGGTACGCCGTCGGGCCCCGCATCTGCACCGCAAACTCGTCGCGGAGACTGCGACCGACCCGCTGCACGCGATGGACTGGGTGACGTTGTTCGCCCTCGCCGTGAACGAGGAGAACGCCGCGGGCGGGCGGATCGTCACCGCCCCGACCAACGGAGCCGCCGGCATCGTCCCGGCCGTCCTGCACTACTACGACAAGTTCGTGCCGGGCGCCTCCGACGACGGCGTCGTACGGTTCCTGCTGACCGCCGGGGCGATGGGCGTGATCATCAAGGAGAACGCCTCGATCTCCGGCGCCGAGGTCGGCTGCCAGGGAGAGGTCGGCTCCGCGTGCGCGATGGCGGCGGCCGGTCTCACCGAGGTCCTCGGCGGCACGCCGGAGCAGGTGGAGAACGCCGCCGAGATCGGCATCGAGCACAACCTGGGCCTCACCTGCGACCCGGTCGGCGGCCTGGTGCAGGTGCCGTGCATCGAGCGGAACGCCGTCGCCTCCATCAAGGCGATCAGCGCCGCCCGCATCGCGCTGCGCGGCGACGGCCGCCACTTCGTCTCGCTCGACCGCGCGATCAAGACGATGCGCGACACCGGCCGCGACATGCTCGACAAGTACAAGGAGACCTCGCGCGGCGGCCTCGCCGTCAACGTGATCGAGTGCTGATGCCCGACTCTGGGGGGTGACCGGTCACCCCCTAGGGTCGAGCGGGTGAGCACCTCATCTTCCTTCCCCGAGGGCGATGCCGAGACCATCGCCCGCAGAGCGTCGTCCTTCGGCGGCCAGGCGGCCGCCTACGCGGCGGAGCGCCCCGACTACCCCGACGCGGCGCTGCGCTGGGCGCTGGAGCCCGTCGCCGACCGCACTCCGCTGCGCCTCCTCGACCTGGGGGCCGGCACGGGCAAGCTCACCGAAGGTCTCCTGCGGTACACCGAGACCGTGACGGCGGTGGAACCCGACCCGGCCATGCTCGCCGAACTCCGTGAGCGCCTGCCGGAGGTGCGGGCGCTCGAGGGAACGGCCGAGCGGATCCCGCTGGCGGACGGGTCGGTCGACGCGATCATGATCGGGCAGGCGTTGCACTGGTTCGACCTGAGCCGTGCGCTGCCCGAGATGGCGCGGGTGCTCTCCCCCGGCGGCGTGCTGGCCGGGTTGTGGAACATCGATGACCACCGGGTTCCCTGGGTCAGAGGCCTCAAGGAGGTGTCCCGGGGGAAGGCGGCGCTGAAGGACTGGAACGCCGGGTCGGCGTTCGATCCGACGGCGGATTTCCCGAGGATCGAGCAGGCCGAGTTTCCGCACGCGCAGCAACGGACCGCGGAGTCGATGGCCGCGACGATCTGCACGCACTCGCACGTGCTGATCCTGCCGGAGGCCGAACGGGCGGCGTTGCGGACGAGGATCCTCGACTACCTGCACGCGACGCCGGAGACGGCGTCCGGGGAGTTCGATCTCCCGATCGTCACCCTGGCGATCCGATCGGCGCTCGCTCGCGACTCGTCGGCGTCGGGGTAATGTCCTGCGGGCACCGTGACAACGGCCTGGCGCCGGGCGGCCTGGTGGCGTCCAGACCGCCCGGTCCGGGATCCGGACGGAAGGGCGCCATCCATCTCAGTTCGCACGCCACTCGGCGCGGTCGGCGGCGAACCCGGCGTTCAGGGCATATTGCACGCTGACCACCGCCGCCTTCTTCGGCACGGCGAAGACGATGAACCCCGACCTGGCCTGACCCTGCTGGAGCTTGACGACCTTGGGGAAGCCGGGGCCGGCGGTCACCGTGGCCACGGTCGGGTCGTACGTCCGGCCGGCGCCGTCCACGACCTCCGCCCCGTAGGTCGGGCTGTCGTCGTACGCGGCGTCGCCGACGTTCTTCAGCACGAACCGCACGGCCACGAACCGCTCGCCCTTCCGGGGCTGCTGGAACGCGCCATGGCCGGTCGCCGTGGAGACGATCTGTTTGACCTTGACGGTGAGACGGAGCCGCCCCGCACCGCCCGAGTCGTCGGCGCCGCTCAGCGTGACGGCCTGGCCGACCTTGACCTGCTGGATCCGGATGCCCGGTGAGGGGGTGGGCGACTGGGAGTCCTTGGCGGTCTGCGCGGGGTTGCCGCACCCGGCGAGCAGCGCCGCCGCTCCGGCGGCAAGGATCAGCCTCCGCACGACGCCGCTCCCCCATTGGACGACCTGTCAGCACTGCTCGATCATGATAGAGGCCGCCACCGTCACCGGCGACCGAGCAGTCGCGGGTCAGGCGCTGGCCAGCCGCCGGAGTGCCAGCTCGGTGAGCAGCGCGGCCCCGTCGACCAGCACGCCGTCGTCGAAGACCGCGTCCGCCGCGTGGTTGAACGGGGCGGTGGCCGGGTCGCGGTCGGGAGGACAGGCGCCGAGGAAGACGAACGCGCCCGGCACCTCGTCCAGCACGAACGAGAAGTCCTCCGCCGCGGTCAGCGGATTCGGCGCCCAGACGAAGCGCTCCGGTCCGTACAGGTCACCGATCGTGGCCGCCGCGGCCTCCGCCTCGGCCGCGGTGTTGACCGTGACCGGGTAGCCCATCTCGTGGTGGACCTCGACGTCCAGGCCGTGCGCGGCCGCGATGCCGCGCAGCAGCTCTCCCGTGCCCTCGACGACCCGGGCGTGCGCTTCCCGGGAGAAGGAGCGGATCGTCAGGTCGAACCGTGCCTCGGCCGGGATGATGTTGGCCTTGCTGCCCGCGTGGAAGCTGCCGACCGTGATGACCACCGGGTCGAACGGGTCGAAGCGGCGGGTGGCGAACGTCTGCAGCGCCGTCACCATCTCGCAGGCCGCCGGGATCGGGTCCTTCGCCAGGTGCGGCTGCGAGCCGTGGCCGCCGGCGCCGTGGACGGTGACGTGCAGTTCGTCGGCGGCGGCCATCAGCGGACCGCGCCGGGTCATGAACCAGCCGCCCGGCAGCAGCGATGACGTGACGTGCAGCCCGTACGCTGCGACGGGCCGCGTCCCGGCCGCGTCGAGCACCCCTTCGGCGATCATGTGACGTGCCCCGGCGCTGCCCTCTTCACCCGGCTGGAACATGAAGACGACACTGCCCGCGAACTCCGCCTCCGCGAGGAGCCGCGCCGCCCCCACGAGCATCGCGGTGTGCAGGTCGTGGCCGCAGGCGTGCATCCGGTCGTCGATCCGGCTGGCGTAGTCGACGCCGGAGCGCTCGGTCAGGGGGAGGGCGTCCATGTCGGCGCGCAGCAGGACGGCGGGGCCGGGCGACGAGCCCCGCAGCACGGCGGTCACCGAGGACAGCGACCGCCCGAGGCCGATCTCCAGGGGAAGGCCGTCGAGGGCTGCGAGCACCTTCTCCTGGGTGCGCGGCAGCTCCAGCCCCAGCTCGGGCTCGGAATGCAGGTCGCGGCGGAGCCGTACGAGATCGTCCTGAAGATCGGCGGTGGCGCGCAGGGAGGGCATGGCACCTCAGGCTACGCCGCGGCCCTCTTCACGCACCACGTCGAAGATCACGACGCCGGTGATGTCGTCGCGGGCGAGCGCCGCCCGCAGGCGTGCCAGGGCCTCGTCGCGGATGCGCCGCCCCAGCCCGGCGAGGTCCGCGTCGGCGGGGCAGGTGACGCGGAGCAGCATCCGCGGGGCGGCCGCCCGGCCGGTCAGCCGCGCCCGTACCGCATGCACGCCGTCGTACGCCGTGACGTCCGCGACGACGGTGCGGACGGCGACGCGCGCGGCCATCCGCGTCGAGCCGGAGCGCGCGTCGCCGATCGCGAGCCTGCGCAGTCTCCGGTTCCGGCCGAGGGCGGCGAGCCATCCGGCCCCCAGGAGCGCGACCGCGCCGGCGATCGCGGCGGCGGCCGGCCAGAACCAGCCGTGCGCCGCGACCCACCGCGACGCCGTGGCCAGCCAGATCGGCCGGTGGGCGCGTCGTGGCCCGAACGCGCCGAGTCCCGTCGCCAGCGCCATACCGCCCGCGCACAGCAGCGCGAGGCCGGTCAGTGCGAGCCCCATCCGGTTCGTCACGTCAGTCCCTCCGCCAGTCGAGGCGTACGACGACCCGCGGCGCCCGCAGCAGGCCGATGTCGTCGATCCGCGCCCGTACGGCCTCGGCCGCGAGTTCCCGGAGGGTGCCGGGGTTCCGGTAGCCGGTGGCCGCGTACACGACAGCGCGCCGGCGAAGCGGCCCGCGCAACCGGACCCGCGCCTCGGCGATGCCGGGCACGTCCAGGGCGGCGGCCTCCAGCGCCGCGCACAGCCCCGACCGCCCGACGCCGAGGGCGCACCGGCGGGTGCTCCACACCAGCGCGGCGACGGACCCGCGACTCGGCAGCAGGGCGGCCAGCAGGAGCAGCAGCCCGGCGAGCGCGACGCCGCCCGCCATGGCGAGGACCACCGGGTCGCTCCACGCCGTCGTCCGCAGCAGCCGTGCCGCACGGGCGACGGCGGCGGTCCGCGGAACGGGGTGGCCGAGCAGGGTGGAGATCACCCTCGTCGCCGTCGCCGCGCCGGCGACCGTCAGCAGCGCGGCCGTGAGGATCCCGGCAGGCGTCCTGCGGGGCCGGAGGAGGCGTACGGCGGCCCCGCGCGCCCCGGACCGGTCGAGCGCCGGTATCTCGAGGGTCTGCACGATCGTGTCCTGCGCACCGTCGGCGTCAGCGATGGCCCGCTCCACGGCGACCTCCCGTCCGTCACCCGCCGCACGGCGCGTGACCATGCTCCTGTCGTGGGTTCGCCGGGAGGTCGAAGAGCTCACTTGAGCGTACGGAGCCCACGGTATTGGCTTCTCCCCCAGCCGGAGCAGAGGGACTCAACCCTCGCGGGTTGAGCTTTCTGCTTCACAGCCCGTTGCCGACCCGGAACACCGGCAAGGGACGGAATACCGCCCATCGGTCTTACACAAGCTCCACAGACCTGACATCCCGCCAGCCCGACGGTAGGCCCCGCGGGCTTGGTTTCTCACCCGCCGGACGAGAAGCGACACTACCATCAGTAATCGATTGCATGCACAGAGTTTGGCGGGTGTCTCCTCGGAGATTCTGGTGATCGATCCGCGGACGCCCGGGACGGGAGCTCAGCGGAAGACCACGGTTCGCTCGGCGTTGAGCAGGATCCGGTGTTCGGCGTGCCAGCGCACGGCGCGGGCGAGGGCCAGGCACTCCATGTCCCGGCCGACCGCCATCAGCTCCTCCGGTCCCTGCGTGTGGTCGACGCGGGCGACCTCCTGCTCGATGATCGGTCCCTCGTCGAGGTTCGGCGTGACGTAGTGCGCGGTCGCGCCGATCAGCTTCACGCCCCGCTGGTGCGCCTGGTGGTACGGGCGGGCGCCCTTGAAGCTCGGCAGGAACGAATGGTGGATGTTGATGATCCGGCCCGGCAGCTTCGCGCAGAAGTCGTCGGACAGCACCTGCATGTACCGGGCGAGCACGACGAGGTCCGCCTGGTAGTGCTCGACCAGCGCGAGGATCTCCGCCTCCTGCGCGGCGCGGGTCTGCGAGGTGACGGGAAGGTGGTGGTAGTCGATGCCGTACGACTGGGTCAGCGGCCGCATGTCGGGATGGTTCGAGGCGACGGCCACGACGTCGACGTCGAGCAGCCCGGAGCGCTGGCGGTAGAGCAGGTCGTTCAGGCAGTGCCCGTACTTCGACACGAGGATCAGCACCCGGGACCGGACGGCCAGGTCGTGCAGACGCCAGTCCAGCGCGAACTCCCCGGCGAGCGCGCCGAACGCCTCGCGCAGCGCGTCCTCGAGCCCTTCCGGCGCCTCGAACTGAATGCGCAGGAAGAAGCGCCCGGTGCTCCGGTCGCCGAACTGCTGGCTCTCCAGGATGTTGCAGTCGCGCTCGGCGAGCGCCCCTGACACGGCCGCCACGATGCCCGGCCGGTCGGGACAGGACAGCGTCAGCACGTATTCGGACATGGTCGTACCTTCAGGCGTCGATGCTCTGCGGTGCCGTGGCGGGGACGAACCCTTACGGACCGCGATGTCCCTACGAGACTAAGGGGCGTGACGGCCGGGACCTGCGATCACAACCAATACCGATGCCGGTCGGACGGCTCCACCGTCAGCGATGGGCAAAGACTCCGGCCGCAGGGCGGGACCGGCGGTGCGCCATGTGGGAAACGGCCATACTTCACCCTACGGACCAGGACTTTTAACGCGTACGGTAGGGCACGTTCCGACCGACGACCGTTATCCTCCGCACCGGGTTTCCGGATGCTCCAGGGAGATGATCAGGTGCTAAAAGGCCCGATCGCCGTGATCGTGTCGCTCGCCCTGACGCTGCTCGCGTCGTACGGCTCACCGGCCCGCGCCGCGACGGCGCCGCCCGCCCGGCACGCCGTGCTGATCGGCGTCCCGGGACTCCAGTGGAGCGACGTGAGCCAAGCCGCGACGCCGAACCTCTGGCGGCTCGCGCGGGGCGGTGCGACCGGGCTGCTGTCGGTCCGCGCGGTGGGCCGGCTGACCTGCCCGGGTGACGGCTGGGCCACCGTGTCGGCCGGAGCCCGGTCCGCGGCGGGCCCGTACTGCCGCCGGCCGATCACCGTCTCCCGCTCCGGGACGGGCGCCGTCGTGAACGACATCGCCACGATCCGCCGCGCCAACGCCGGGTTCGGCACCATCGGCCTGTTCGGGGACGCCGTGCGCCGGGCGGGCGGCTGCACCACCGCCGTCGGGCCCGGAGCCGCGCTGGCGGCCGGCGACTCCGGCGGACGCGTCGACACCTACGCGCCGGACATCGCCGCCCTGCCCGCCGGCGACTGGGCGCGCTGCGCCGCCACCGTCGTCGACGCCGGCGCCGTCGCCGGGTCGGACCGGGCGTCGGCGGCGCGCCGCGCCGACGCCGCGGTCGGGACGGTGCTGGCGCGCCTGCCGGCCGACGCCGACGTACTGGTCGCCGGGATCTCCGACCACGACCGGACACCCCACCTGCGGCTCGTGCTGGCGACCGGGCCGGGGACCGCCGGCCGCTACCTCGGCTCGGACTCCACCCGGCGAGCCGACATGGTGATCCTCCCCGATCTCACCGCGACCCTCATGGCCTGGCTCGGCGTGCCGACCCCGGCAGCGCTCATCGGCACCCCGCTGCTGCCCGACGCCTCCCGGCCGGCCGCGCTCGACTCGGCGGTACGGGACCTGCGGTCCCAGGACGTCGCGGCCCAGACCCACCGCGACCTCCTTCCCCGCTTCTTCGCGGCCTTCGTGGTCGTCCAGGTGCTGCTGTACGGCTCGGCGGCCATCGCGCTCCGGCTGCGGTGGGCCGGGCGGCGGCGCACCCGGATCCTCGCCGCCACACGCCTGACCGCCCTGGTCGCGGCCGCCATTCCGGTGTCGACGTACCTGGTCAACCTGGTGCCGTGGTGGCGCGGCGCCCATCCCCTCCCCTCCCTGGTAGCGGGGATCATGGCCGTGGACGCGCTCGTGGTCGCCGCCGCGGTCTGCGGGCCGTGGCGGCGCTGGGTGCTCGGCCCGGGGACCGTGATCGCGGGCGTCACCGCCGCCGTGCTCGGGGCGGACCTGGTGACGGGCA
The DNA here is from genome assembly GCF_039542055.1 of Actinoallomurus vinaceus. Taxonomy (NCBI): domain Bacteria; kingdom Bacillati; phylum Actinomycetota; class Actinomycetes; order Streptosporangiales; family Thermomonosporaceae; genus Actinoallomurus; species Actinoallomurus vinaceus. The sequence continues at coordinate 303,891 of NZ_BAABHK010000014.1, read as the reverse complement.
GCCACCTGCAGCTCAACAGCCTCATGGGGTACTCCCCGCTGGTCGGCGGCCGCTACTACGGCATGGGCAACATCGCGTTCGCGGTGCTGGCCACCTCGACCCTGCTGGCCGCCGCCGGGGTGGCGCAGTGGCTCGAACCCCGCCGGGGCCGCCGCGCGGCCGTCGCCGCCGTGCTCGCCATGACCTTTACCGCCGCGATCCTGGACAGCTGGACCGCGTGGGGCAGCGACTTCGGCGGCCTGATCGCCTTCGTTCCCGGCCTCGCCACGACGGCGCTGCTGGTGAGCGGCCGCCGCGTGTCCTTCATCCGCCTGCAGCTGCTGCGCGCGGCCGGCATGGCGCTCGTGCTCGGCGTGGCCTACCTCGACTACCTGCGCCCACCCGCACAACAGACGCACATGGGCCGCTTCTTCGGCCAGCTCGTCCAGGGGAACGCCCTGCCCTGGCTGGAGCGCAAGTTCACCGCCATGGTCCACACGTTCGGCAACCCGACGCTCCTGCCGATCGTGGTCGCGGCCTTCCTGTTCCTGCTCCTCGTGCTGCACCGGCCGGGCCGCGCGGGGGCCGGCGGGCTGCAACTCGCCTACGACCGCGCTCCCATGCTGCGGGCCGGCCTGTCAGGGGCGTTCGTGACCGCCCTGGTCGGCGGCGCGGTGAACGACTCGGGCATCGCGGTGCCCGCCCTCGCCCTGGCCGTGGCCGTCCCGCTGGCCCTCGCCGCGACCGTCACCGCCCTGCAGAGCCGCGAGGACACCGCCTCCCCGGCCCGCCCGGCCCCCGGCCTCACCCTCCGCCCAGCCGAAGGCTGAGCCCTCAATGGTGGCGAGAAACCAACGCTTCGTGTGAGTAGTTTTCGGGGGTTCGGGTGGGTTAGACCGGTGGCATGCGACGGGTTGCGGCGCTGGCGTTCATCGGTCTTCTTCTCCTCGGCGCGTGTAAGTCGCCGGATTCCGGACACCACGGCTCGCCTCGGGCGAAGGCCTCCTCGGGGCGCGAGGGGCCCAGGTCGGTGGGTGATGTTCCCACGGCGGCGGGCACGCATCGGATGAAGATCGATGTGGGGACGCCGGGTCATCGGGAGTATCTGGTCCACGTGCCGCCGGCCCTGGCGAAGCAGCGTTTCCATTCGGGGCGTCCCGCGCGGCCGCTTCCCGTCGTGCTGGCGCTTCACGGCGGGGCCGACAACATGACCGGGTTCGAGAAGAAGACCGGGTTCGATGGCGTGGCCGACGGCCACGGGTTCCTCGCCGTCTATCCCGACGGGGTCGCCTTCACTTGGAACGCCGGGGACTGCTGTGCGCCCGCCAAGCTGTTCCACATCGACGACGTCGGCTTTCTCACCAAGCTCATCGACCACCTGACCGGCATCGGGCTGGCCGACCCGAAACGGGTCTACGTGACGGGCTTCTCCAACGGCGGCGGCATGGCGTACCGATTCGCCTGCGAGGCCGCGGGGAAGGTCGCCGCGATCGGGGTCGTGTCCGCCGCGCTCGCCATGTCATGTCATCCCGGCCGGCCGGTGCCGGTGATGATCTGGCACGGCACCGCAGACCACAACGTCCCGTTCGACGGGGGTGGCCACCGGGACATCAACGACCGCCGCCCGTTTCCGCCGGTGAGCCGGGCGGTGGACTTCTGGCGCAGGGCGGACGGCCTGCCCGCGCTCCGGACGACCGAGGACGGCGGTTGCCGGTCGACCGGCCGCGGCGATGAGGGGGCGAAGGTCGCCCTCTGCGTCGTCAAGGGAGGTGGGCACCAGTGGCCGTCGGACGCGAGCCGGCGGCTTTGGGACTTCTTCGCCGCTCATTCCCGGACATGAAGCCTTTTCATATTCAGCCGATTTGTGGCACGCTGCGGGCATGACGCTGCGCAAACGGTACGACATGGCCACATCTCACCTAGAACCTCCGTTCGCCATGGTCGATCTCGCGGCGTTCCGCTCCAACGCGGCCGATCTGACCCGGCGCGCGCACGGCAAGCCGATCCGGGTCGCCAGCAAGTCCGTCCGCTGCCGGGCCCTCCTCGAACAGGTCCTGGCCATGGACGGGTTCGCCGGCGTCATGGCGTTCACGCTTCCGGAGGCGTTGTGGCTGGCCGAGGAGAGGGTCAGCGACGACATCCTCGTCGCCTATCCGACCGCCGACCGGACCGCTCTGGCCCGGCTGGCCGACGACGACCACGCCGCGTCCACCGTGACCGTCATGGTCGACTGCGTCGAGCACCTCGATCTCATCCACAAGGCGACCGGCGGCCGGCCCGTCCGGGTCTGCATCGACATCGACGCCGCGTGGCGCGCGGCGGGCGGCCGGATCCGCGTTGGAGCGCTCCGATCCCCGGTCCGCACGCCCGAGCAGGCCGCCGAACTGGCCCGGGAGATCGGCCGCCGCGCGGGCGTACGACTGGTCGGGCTGATGGCGTACGAGTCGCAGATCGCGGGCGTCGGGGACAACCCGCCGGGCAGGCCGCTGTTCTCCCGGGCGGTCCGGCTGGTCCAGGCGCAGTCGCGCGTCGAGCTGGCGCGCCGCCGGGCGCTGATCGTCAAGGCGGTCCGGGAGGTCACGGACGTGGAGTTCGTCAACGGCGGCGGGACCGGCAGCGTCGAGAAGACCGCGGCCGAGAAGGCCGTGACCGAGGTGGCGGCGGGCTCGGGCCTGTACCAGTCGGTGCTGTTCGACCACTACACGAACTTCTCCGGCAGCCCCGCGGCCCTGTTCGCCCTGCCCGTCGTACGGTGCCCCGCGCCGGGCGTGGTCACCGTCCTCGGCGGCGGCTACCTCGCCTCGGGCGTCGCGGACCGGAACCGGCTTCCGCAGCCGTACCTGCCCGCCGGGCTGCGCTTCGACGCGCGGGAGGGCGCCGGCGAGGTGCAGACCCCGCTGCTCGGCGAGGCCGCCGACGGGCTGCGGATCGGGGACCGGGTGTGGTTCCGGCACGCGAAGGCCGGTGAGCTGTGCGAACGGTTCGACGCCCTCCATCTGGTCGACGGCGACCGGGTCGTCGACTCCGTTCCCACCTATCGCGGCGAGGGCCGGACCTTCCTCTGACACCGGTGGTGCGGGAGCGCCCGAGGATCACCTGAGAGAGGGAAGGGGACTTCGCGAACACTCTCTCGGGAACGCTCCAGGACCGCGTACTGTCGTACGACAGTGATAAATCCCCAATTGAAGGGGAGGCGCCGTGGACCAAGTAAAACCGATGATCGCGCCGTCGGGCCGGCCGCCCGAGCCGCGGCTGGAAGACCCGTGCGTCGAGCGGGAGGTCGCCGCCGAGTTCCTGCACGGCAGTGGCGGGGGCCTGGACGTCTTCCTGGCCGGCACGGTCTTCATGGACATGATCTTCACCGGCCTGCCGGGGCTTCCGCCGCCCGGCACCGAGCTGATCACCGACGGGCTGGGGTCGGCGCCCGGCGGCATCGCCAACATCGCGGTGGCGATGAGCCGTCTCGGGCTGAACGTCGGCCTGGCCGCGGCGTTCGGTGACGACATGTTCGGCGCCTACCTGTGGCGGACCCTGTCCGAGCAGGAAGGCGTGGGGCTCGCTCACTCCCGGCGGCTGCCCGGCTGGCCCACGCCGGTGACCGTGTCGCTGGCCTACGACGCCGACCGCAGCATGGTCACCTACCACCGGCCCATGCCGGTGCTGCCCGAGGCCCTCGTCGGCGCCCCGCCCAGGGCCAAGACCTGCTTCCTCGACCTCGCCCACCCGGTGCCGACATGGGCCGCGACGATGCGCGAGAGCGGTGCCGCCGTCGTCGCCGACGTCGGCTGGGACCCCACCGAGACCTGGTCCGTCGACGTGCTCGACCGCCTGGAGCTGGTCGACGTGTTCCTGCCCAACGCCGTGGAGGCCATGGCCTACACCCGGACCAGCTCGCCGGAGGAGGCCCTCGACGCCCTGGCCGAGCGCGTCCCCGTCGTCGTGGTCAAACGCGGCGGCGACGGCGCGATCGCGATCGACACGACCACGGGCGAGCGCGCCGAGGCGGCCGCGCTGCCGGTCAAGGCCCTCGACCCGACCGGCGCCGGCGACGTCTTCGCGGCCGGCTTCGTCTACGGCACCCTCGCCGGCTGGTCCCTGGCCGAGCGGCTGCGGTTCGCCAACCTCTGCGCCGGGCTGTCCGTCCGGCACTTCAGCGGATCGCTCGGCTCGCCCTGCTGGGGGGAGATCGCGGCGTTCGGCGAGTCCGGCGAGGTCCCCGACGAGGTGCTGCGGGACTACGCCTTCATCGTCCCGTACATCCCCGACTCCTCGGTCGACACCGTCGCCCGGGCCGAGCCGACCGTACGGCAGGCGTGATCGTAACGATCCAAGACACCAGCAAGAAGATCTTCAGAGAAGATCTCGCCGCCGGTTCGGTTGACGAAGGAGCCCCCGCCATGCGGAAACCGTTCGTGGTCCTGACAGCGGCGCTTGTCGCCGTGTCCGCCTGCGCCCCCGGGTCGGGCGGCGACAAGCCCAAGCCGAAGGCGCCCTCCGCCGTCAGCACGGACATCGCCAAGGCCGGCCCGGTCACGCTGACCGTCTGGGACCAGGAGGTCCTGGGCGGTCAGAACGAGCAGATGGAGAAGCTCAACGCGGCCTTCCACGCCAAGTACCCCAACGTGACGATCAAGAGGGTGTCGCGGTCCTTCACCGACCTGGAGAAGACGCTGCGCCTCGCGCTGTCCGGCGCCAACCCACCCGACGTCGTCGAGGCCAACCAGGGGTACGGCATCATGGCCGCCCTCGTGAAGGCCGGCGCGCTCGTCCCCCTCGACCCGTACGAGCAGGCCTACGGCTTCCGTAAGCGCTTCCCCGCCGGGCTGACCCAGCTCAACAGCGTGACCCCGGACGGCAAGAGCCTCGGCTCCGGCAACCTGTACGGCGTGTCCATGACCGGCGAGGCCGTCGGCATCTACTACAACACCGACAAGCTCACCAAGCTGGGGATCAAGCCACCGACGACGTGGGCGGAGTTCGAGCAGGACCTGGCCACGGCCAAGGGCAAGGGCGAGACCCCGATCTACCTCGCCAACCTGGAGAAGTTCCCCGCCATCCACGAGTTCGGGGTGCTGCTCGGCCAGACGACGGGCAAGGACGCCCTGCGCAACCTCGTGTTCGGCCGCGGCGGCGCGTGGACCGATCCATCCATCGTGCAGGCCGCGCAGAAGCTCGCCGACTGGGCCAAGAACGGCTACTTCCCCTCCGACGTCAACGCCGGCAAGTACAACGACTCCCCCGGGCCGTTCGCCAAGGGCGAGGGCGTGTTCCTGATCGGCGGGCCGTGGTTCGCCGCGGACCTGCAGAAGAAGATGGGGGACAAGGTCCGCTACCTCCTCCCGCCGCCCGCCCAGGCCGGTGGGGCTCCCGCGGCCACGCTCGGCGGCCCCGGCCTGCCGCTCGTGATCACCTCGAAGTCCAAGCACCCCGACGTCGCCGCCGCGTACCTGAACTTCATGACCACGCCGCAGGCCATGGACGTCGTGACCCAGACCGGCGGGCTGGCCGCCGTCGCCCCGGCGAGCGCGCAGCCCACCACCGCTGTTGGGCGTGACCTGTCCGCAGCCTGGAAGACCGCGAGCGACAAGGACATCCTCGTCCCGTACCTCGACTACTCCACGACGACGTTCCTCGACACGCTCGGCGGCGTACTCCAGGAGATCATCGCGGGAAGGAAGACGGCGCAGCAGGGTATGCAGGAGGCCCAGCGCGACTACGCCGCGTTCCTGGCCAAACGGTGAAGCCCCTGCCCACCGAGACCCCCGGTACGGGCCGGGCGGGGGCCAAGCCGCCGGGCGAGCCCCGCCGCGTCGGCTACCTCTACGTGCTCCCGGCGCTGGTGGTCTACGCGGCGTTCCTGCTGTGGCCCCTGCTGCACGGCGCGTACCTCTCGCTGTTCCACTGGGACGGGCTCACCGTCGGCACCTGGGCGGGGCTCGGCAACTACACGCAGGCGATCAGCGACCCGCACCTGCGCGGGACGTTCTGGCACGCCGCCGTCCTCGTGTTCTTCTACGCCGTCCTGCCCTGCTGCATCGCCTTCCTCCTGGTCGCCGTCATGTCCCGGTCCCGGCCGCGCGGGCTGACGTTCTTCCGCACCGTGCTGTTCCTGCCGCAGGTGGTGGCGATGGTCGCGGTCGCGGTGGCCTGGCAGTGGATCTACTCCGACCACGGCCCGATCAACGGCACGCTCCGGCTCGTCGGGCTCGGCGGGCTCGCCCGCGGCTGGCTCGGCGACTTCACCTGGGCGCTGCCGTCCGTCGGGCTCATCGGCACCTGGGCCGAGATCGGGCTGGCCATGGTGCTGTTCCTGGCCGGCGTCCAGAAGATCCCCCGCGAGCTGTACGAGGCGGCGCGCGTGGACGGCGCCGGGGCCGTCCGCGAGTTCTTCGCCGTCACGCTGCCCGGACTGCGGCGGGAGCTGTCCGTGGCCCTGACGCTGACCGTCATCGCCGCGCTCCGCAACTTCGACCTGATCTACCTGACCACCGGCGGCGGTCCCGGCGACGCGACCCGGGTCCCGGCGTACGAGGTCTACAACCGGACGTTCAACACCGGGGAGGTGGGGCTGGCCTGCGCCATCGGCATCATGATCGCGATCATCGTGTTCGCCGTGACCGCCGGCGTCGGCCGCCTCGTGGAGGGCCGCGCGTGACACCCATGACCTCCCGCGCCGAGCGCACCACCACGTACGGCGTGCTGATCGTCTTCGCGGTGATCGCGGTGTTCCCGCTGCTCGCGGTCGCCTCCCAGGCGTTCGGCCTGCCGCACTTCTCCGTCGACGCCTTCACCGGGGCGTGGCGGAAGGGGCACTTCGCGCGGTACCTCACCAACAGCCTCATCGTCGTCACCGTGGTCGTCGTCGCGGCCTCGGTGCTGTCGGTCCTGGCCGGGTACGCCCTGGGAACGATGGAGTTCAAGGGCGCGACCGTGCTGTTCTACGTGTTCCTCGCCGGGCTGATGGTCCCGACCGAGGCCATCGTCGTGCCGCTGTACTTCGACCTGCGCTCGGTCGGCCTCGACAACACGCTGCCCGGCCTCATGCTGCCGCAGATCGCCCAGTCCGTGTCGTTCGGGGTTTTCTGGATGCGTGCCTACTTCCGGTCCGCGCCCCGCTCCCTCATCGAGGCGTCCCGCATGGACGGAGCCTCCAGCTGGACCACCCTCTGGCGAGTGCTGCTACCCGTCGGCCGCCCCGCGATCCTCACCATGGTCGTACTGATCGCCATGTGGACCTGGAACGAGTTCCTGCTCGCCCTGGTCATCATGAACTCCAACGAGGACCTGCGCACCGCCCCGCTCGGCCTGTCGATCTTCCAGGGCCAGCACCAGACCGAGTACCAGATGCTGATGGCCGCCGCGCTGATCGTCGCCGCGCCCGTCGTCCTCGTCTACGTCTTCCTCCAGCGCCGCTTCATCGCCGGAATGCTCTCGGGAGCGATCAAGGAATAGAACTTTTCCGATCATGAAAGTAGGCTCCGCTCGGGGAACGTGATCCCATCAAGGAGTTGACGCCCATGCGCAAGACGCTCGCCCTCTCCCTGACACTCGCCGCGGGCCTGATGGGCCTCGCACCTCCCGCCCACGCCGTCCCCCACCCGCCGGGTCGGCTCGACGTCCTCTTCGTCGGCGCCCACCCGGACGACGAGTCCTTCAACCTCTCCACGTACGGGCAGTGGCACGAGAAGGCCCACGTCACGACCGGCGTCCTGACCATCACCCGGGGCGAAGGCGGCGGCAACGCGGTCGGCACCGAGGAGGGCCCCGCGCTCGGCCTGCTCCGCGAGGGCGAGGAACGCGCCGCCGTCGCCAAGGCGGGCATCTCCGACGTCCACTACCTCGACAAGGTCGACTTCTACTACACCGTCAGCGACCGCCTCACCCGCGACGTCTGGGACCACGACTCGACCCTCGCCAAGGTCGTCCGGCTCGTCCGCGAGACACGCCCCAAGGTCATCACGACCATGACGCCGTCCCCCATCTCCGGCCAGCACGGCAACCACCAGGAGGCCGGGCGCCTCGCCGTCGAGGCGTACTACCTCGCCGCCGACCCGAAGGCCTTCCCCGAACAGCTCACCAAGGAGCACCTCAAGCCCTGGCGCGCCGCCCGCCTCCTCCACCAGGAACACCTGGTCAAGAGCGGCACCGGCCCCTCCTGCGAGTCGACCTTCACGCCCACCGACCCCAGCGCCGACGGATATGGCGTCTGGGACGGCCGCGCCTCCGCGAGCGGCAAGACCTGGGCCCAGATCGAGGCCGAGGCCGGACGCCTCTACGCCAGCCAGGGCTGGGCGCACAATCCCGACGCCCCGAGCGACCCGAACAAGATCGGCTGTGACTACTTCACCCTGGTCGACAGCCGCGTGCCGTTCACCCGCGGCAACCACGACCCCCTCGCCGCGCTCGAAGGCGCCACCTACCCCGCCAAGGGCGGCCTGCCCCTGGGCACCGAGTTCTCCCTGACGACGAGCCGCTTCGGCGTCGCCCCCGGCGAGCCGTTCACCGTCACCGCGCACGCCTCCGTCCCCGGACGCGTCGCCCTCTCCCTGCCCGCCGGCTGGACCGCCACCGGCGCCGGCACGCTCCACCAGGGCGCCGCGACGTTCACCGTCACGCCCGCCGGAAAGGCCGGGCGCGTACGGCTCGGCGCGACGCTCACCACCGGCCACGGCACCGGCACCACCGGCCGCGCCGTCGAGGTCGAACCCGCCGTCACCGGCCGCCAGCAGCCCCTCCCCCGCGTCTCCGACTTCGACGCCTGGGCCGCCGACACCGGCGTCCCGCAGCTGTCCGACCGGGTCAAGCGCGTCCTCACCCTCGCCTCCGGCGGCTCCCGCCAGGTCCGCGTCGACCTCGCCAACACCACCAAGGAGGCCCAGAAGGGCACCGTCGCGCTCAACCTGCCGAAGGGCTTCGCCGCCGACGCCGCGTCCAAGGCGTACACCCTCGCCGCCGGCGCGACCGGATCGGTGACCTTCACCGTGCGCGATACCGACACGTCACTGCCGACCTCCAACCAGGGCGGCAGCGGCGGCGACTACGACTACACGATCACCACGACGTCCTCCGGCGCCCCGGACGTCGCGAACGCCGCGCTCGAACTCGTCCCGGCCACCGCCATCCCGCATGCGGCCAAGGAACCCACGGTCGACGGCAAGGAGTCCGCCGCCGAGTACCCCGGCCCCACCCTGAACCTGTCCCGGCTCTGGGAGGGCACCGCCTGCGAGTCGGCCGCCGACTGCTCCGCCACCGGCAAGGTCACCTGGTACGACGACGCCCTCTACGTCCTCGTCCACGTCACCGACGACAAGCAGGGCGGCGTCCTCGACCCCGCCGACTGCAAACGCCACTGGCGGACCGACTCCGTCGAGATCGCCCTCGACCCGCGCGGCGACGCCGAGAACACCTCCACCACCTTCAAGACCGGCATCCTGCCCACCACCAGCGGCGGATCGCCCTGCTTCGAACGCGACGCCGACAACCACCAGGGGCCCGGCACCGACACCGCCCCCGGCATGAAGGTCGCCTCGGTCGTCGACAAGCCGTACACCGGATACACCGTCGAGACGAAGATCCCCCTCGCCGACCTGCCCGCCGCCGTCGACCCGTCCCGGCTCGGCCTCGACATCTTCATCTACGACTCCGACACCACCGACAAGACCGGCCAGACCCGCATCGGCTGGTCCACCTGGGGCGGTGTCCAGGGCGACCCGTACCGCTGGGGCCTGGCCACCCTCCCCGGCTACACCCCACCGCCCGGCCGGCCCACCACCGCACCGTCCCCGGTGATCTCCAAGACCGCGGCGCTGTCCGTCAACTCCCCGCAGTCGATCCTGCAGGCCGCCCGCATCGGCGTCCCCCTCGCCGCCGGGCTAGCCGCACCCCGATCCGACACCGCCCGCGTCGCCGGGCGGCCCACGGTGACGAACGGAGCGGTCACCTTCCGGCTCCGGGCCACCGGCCCCGGCACCGCGTACGCCTACGTCTGGAACGGGAAGATCCTCGGTTCGGCGAAGGTCGACGTCACCAGGGCCGGGACCCGCACCGTCACGGTCCCCGGCACCGCCGGCACGCTCACCGTCGCCTTCGACGCCCAGGCGGGCGGCACCGCGAGCACCGCCGTGCCCCTGCGCTGACCGCCGAGTACGACGAAGCGCCCAGGTCTTCCGCGTGGGAGACCTGGGCGCTTCGCCCGTACGATCAGCGGCGGCGCCGGCGCATGAGCAGCCGGAGCGCGACGGCCGTCGCCACGACACCGGCTCCGATCAGCACCGGACCGGTCAGCGGGCTCCGGGGACGATCCTGCGCGTCCTTCCGGACGATCGCGCCGATGTCCTCGGCGACCCGACCGGCCTCCTCCTTGGCCCTCGCCATGCCACGCTGCGCGGCGTGCTTGGGGCTCAGCCGGTCGGCGAGCTCGTCGATGCTGCGCGCCAGCTCCTCGCGCGTCTGCTCGATGTCCCGCTCAATCGCCGCTGGATCGCGGGCTCTGTCGGCCATGAGGTGTCCTTCCTGCGGTCGTCATCGGAATTCGGCGGCGTGACCCCGGGACAAGTCTGTCAGGTGCCACCGCCGAACATCGTTCCCTGGGCGACTTGTACCCCGATCACGCGCCGTATGCTGCGACACGGGTACGGTGGGACTCAGCTCGAGCGGAAGGGTGATCTTGTGACGGAGCAGCGACTGGGGCCGGGGGACGTGGCCCCGGAGTTCACGCTTCCCGACGCCGACGGCAACCCCGTCTCGCTGTCCGCCTACCGCGGACGGCGCGTGATCGTCTACTTCTACCCGGCGGCCATGACGCCCGGCTGCACCAAGGAAGCGGTCGGCTTCCGCGACGCCCTGCCCGCCCTGGAGGAGGCCGGCGTCACCGTGCTCGGCGTCTCCCCCGACGAGCCGGCCAAGCTCGCGAAGTTCCGCGACCGCGACGAGCTGACCTTCCCGCTCCTCGCCGACCCCGACACCAAGGTCCTCCAGGCGTACGGCGCGTACGGCGAGAAGAAGCTGTACGGCAAGACCATGGTCGGCGTCATCCGCTCGACCTTCATCGTCGACGCCGACGGCAAGATCGAGAAGGCCTACTACAACGTGAAGGCCACCGGCCACGTCGAGCGGATCCTCAAGGAGCTCGGCCTCTGAGCCGACCGTCCTGAGACTGTCCGACCCTGGCGCTACCTTCACGCCACGGTCAACAGAAAGTACAGATACAAGTACACTCCGGAGTTGCTCGCCGAAGCGGCCGCCGCCTCGACGAGCATCGCCGGTGTCCTGCGCTATCTCGAAATCCCACTCTCTGGAGGAGCACACGCGCATATCAGCCGCCGACTCAAGCAGGGCAACATCGACACTTCCCATTTCGGCGGCCAGGCGTGGCGCAAAGGAAAGCCGGCGGCCCATCGCCTGACACCCGATCTGGTCTTCGTTATCCGTCCGAGGAGCGCAGGGCGGCAGCGAGGGGAAATCCTGCGGCGGACATTAATCGAGACCGGCGTGACCTATCGCTGCGGCGAGTGTGGCCAGGACGAGACGTGGAACGGCAAGCCACTGATCCTGCAAGTCGACCACATCAACGGGGACTACTTCGACAATCGCAAGGAGAATCTTCGCTTCCTCTGTCCCAACTGCCACTCACAGACGCCGACGTTTGCCGGTAGAATGAACGGCAAGAAGTATGCGGGGCCGTAGCCCAATGGCAGAGGCCTACGGTTTAGGTCCGTACCAGTGTGGGTTCGAATCCCACCGGCCCCACATTGTGATGTCTCAGGACATCGGAAACCCTCCGGATCTGCAAGTTCGGAGGGTTTTCCATATCCCCGTCACCTTCACGAAGCCGGATGGTGGCGCTTCTTGGCCTTGTCGATCTGGTCGAGTAGGACGACCGCAGCGGCGATGACGAGCGCGGAGACGATCCACCAGAACGGGCCGGGCAGACGCAGCGGCAGGGAAAGTCTCGGCTTCCAGTCGAAGATCCGGGCGGCGAACGGATAGATGCCCTGGTGGATGCCGAGCCAGAGCACCACGAACGACAGCAGGTCGTACGATTTTGGATCCTTCATGGTCTTCCATGGTGGCGTGCCGGTGATCGCGTCAGAAGCGACGATGGTCTACCCGGCGGGTCCGAGGGTCTACGCGATGGGCGTCCTCCGGACCGCCTTCCGCTGCCGGTGGTCGCCGGGCGGTGGGTAGGACTGTCGTGTGCCGGAGCTCCCCGATGTCGAGGGGTTCCGCCGGGTGCTGGCCGAGCACACCGGCGAGCCGATCACGGCCGTGCGCGTAAAGGACCCGGGGGTGCTGCGCGGGACCAGCGCGCGGGCGCTGGACGACGCGTTGCGCGGCCGTCGGTTCGGGAAGCCGTGGCGGCGGGGGAAGTGGCTGGTCGCCCCGGCCGGCGGCCCGGTACTGATCCTGCACTTCGGCATGACCGGTTCGCTGTCGTGGCATTCGCCGGACGAGCCGCCGGACCGGTTCGACCGCGTCGTGTGGAGCCTCGCCGACGGTGAGCTGCGCTTCCGGGACATGCGCAAGCTGCAGGGCGTACGCCTCGCGGACGACGAGGAGCAGGCCGTGCGGGTGCTGGGCGACCTGGGCCCGGACGCCCTGGAGGTGTCCCGGGAGGACTTCGGCGGGCTGCTGGCCGGCCGGCGCGGGCGGCTGAAGTCGGCGTTGACCGATCAGTCCCTCCTCGCCGGTCTCGGGAATCTGCTCGCCGACGAGATCTGCTGGCGCGCTCGGATCAGCCCGTTGCGGGCGGTGACGGATCTGGACGAGGCGGACCTGGCGGCGCTGCACAAGGCGATGCGGTGGACGTTGCGGGAGTCGGTCAAGGTGGGGCGGGTTCCGCCGCGCGAGACCTGGTTGACCGGGGCCCGCGACGAGCGGGAGGGTGCCTGTCCGCGATGCGGCACCACGTTGTCGCGGCGCCGCGTCGCGGGCCGTACGACCGTCTGGTGCCGTAAGTGCCAGCCGACCTGACGGGGCGGGGCCGTCGGGCTCAGGGTCTGCGGGCGACGCCGGCGTACATCCAGCGGGTGTCGCTCTTCGCGCCGGGGTCGGGCCGCCACTCGGGCACCCACACCACGCCGGGTTCGAGCAGGTCGAAGCCGTCGAACAGGGCCTCGATCCCCTTCCGGTTCCGGTCGTGGATGGCAACGGAGGCGTTCTTCCAGGCGTCTCCGGCCTTCACCCCCGCCTCCCCGTGGCCCTCGCTCGTGCTGTGGGAGACGACCAGGAGGCTGCCGGGGGCCATCGCCTCCCGGAAGGCCTTGATGGTGTCGCGTACCTCGTCGTCGGTGGCGAAGTGGAGGACCGCGAGCATCAGTACGGCGACGGGCTCGTCGAAGTCGATGAGCGACCGGGTCTTGGGGTGGTCGAGGACGGCGGCCGGTTCGCGGACGTCGGCCTGGATGACGGTCGTGGTGTTGGACGGCGGCAGCAGCGCACGGGCGTGGACGAGCACGATCGGGTCGTTGTCGACGTAGACGACGCGGGCGTCCGGGGTGAGCGACTGGGCGACCTCGTGGACGTTGCCCTGGGTGGGCAGGCCGGTGCCGAGGTCGATGAACTGCCGGATGCCGCTCTCGACGGCGAAGCGGACGGCTCTCGCGAGGAAGGCGCGGTTGTCCCGGGCGGCGCGGGGGATGTCAGGCCCGGCCTCGATGGCGACCTGGGCCGCCGCCCGGTCGGCGGCGTAGTTGTCCTTGCCTCCGAGGAAGACGTCGTAGATGCGGGCCGGGCTGGGCGTCTTGACGTCGATGCCCGGTGGGGCCTGCTCTTCGCCGCGGTTCGTCCCGCTCGCCGCCGGGTCCGTTCCGTTCGTCACGGCCGCCACCCCCTCATGGTCACCGATCGACTCTGGTCGGCTCGTCAGTGATCATCGTACTGACCGGTACGGGGTACAGGTGCCGATATCGGACACAATGGCCGGCGTCCACACCCTGGGCATGCGAACGGCGGGCCCGGTGTCGCGTTCGCCGGGCCCGCCGTTCAGCCGGCCGTCAGAAGGCGCCGGTTCCGTTCGGGGTGCCGAGGCCGGTGGGGCCGTCCCAGCCGGTGCGGGCCTTGCACAGCTGCGAGGTGGAGCAGCTGCCGTTGCTGCCGGAGGTCACGTCGAACAGCGACCCGGAGTGGGAGTAGGGGTAGTTGTTGTCGATGCTCGCGGCGTTGCCGGCCAAGCCGTACACGCCGGCGATGACCGGCGCGGCGACGCTGGTGCCGCCGAAGACCATCCAGCCGCTCTGGCCCTGGTAGGCGGTGCTGTCGTAGACGGCGACGCCGGTGTTCGGGTCGGCGACGGCGGAGACGTCGGCGACGGCGCGGCGGGAGCAGCCGGTTCCCACGCCGGACTGGCCGGACAGGGCGGTGTTGTAGGACGAGCAGCCGCTGCCCGCGCCGCTCCAGGCGGTCTCGGTCCAGCCGCGGCTGTTGCTCGCGGTCTTCAGCGAGGTGCCGCCGACCGCGGTGACGTAGTGCGAGGAGGCGGGGTACTCGACGCCGTAGCCACTGTCACCCGAGCTGACGGTGATCGCTTTGCCGGGGTGGTTGTAGTACGCGCCGTACGTGGAGTCCGAGGCGTCGGAGCCGCCGTAGCTGTTGCTGATGACGTTGGCGAGTTTTGCCGCGGTGTTCTCGGCGGTGCCGAGGTTGGCGAAGGACGCGGAGGTGGCCTCGACCAGCACGATCTTGCAGTTGGGGCAGACGGCGGACACCATGTCGAGGTCGAGGGAGATCTCCTGGGCCCAGCCGCCGTCCGTGCTCGGGTAGGAGGTGCCGCCGGTCTGGTTGACCTTCTTGAAGCAGCCGTTGGCCGTGGTGCAGGCGGGCAGGCCGTACTGGCTGCGGTAGACGCCCAGGTCGGCCTCTGCGGTGGGGGCGTTGTAGGCGTCGACGATGGCGACGGTCTGGCCGGAGCCGCCGCTCGTGGACAGCTTGTAGGCGCTCTGCAGGTTCGCCGGCGAGAGGCCGGACGGGGCGGCGGCCGCGCGGCGTACGGCGGCGGCGCTGGTGGCGACGTCGCCGCGGACGAGGGCGTTGCAGCTCGCGCGACCCGCGCGCGGAGTGGAGCAGGCGTGGTGGAACGGGTGCTGCGCCACGGCTGCCGTCGGGGCGGACGCGCTCGTGGCGGCGGCCGGTGCGGCGGTGGCGGGGGTGGACAGGAAGGGGATGAGGGCGAGGATCAGCCCGCCCACCAGAGTCCCGGTGGTGCGTCGTCGCATGTGCTCTCCTCAGAGCCGGCGGGGGGAACGACGCACAAATCCTCACATAACTCGCAGTGACACCAAAAGACCTCAATTTCGTGGCATTTTCAGCAATATCTGCCAAATCTGTAAAGAGCGTTGACAGAAGCCGCGCCTGGCCACGCCATGTCGACTCCCGCTGTCAAGCCATAGACAGTAAAGCAGTGGTAAAACCGCCCGCCGAGGCGCGGGCGCCGACGGGGCCTGCCACGCCTCGGCGGGCGAATCGGGGTCAGACGACCGCAGTCACCTCGACCTCGAGGAGCGCGCCGGGCACGAACAGCCGGGAGACCTCCACGGTCGTGCTGGTCGGGGGCGCGCCGGTGAAGCGCGGCAGCCGCGCCTCGCCGTACTCGCCGATCCGGTCCATGTCGGTGAGGAACGTCCGGATGTTCACGACGTGCGCGAGCGTCGCGCCGTGCGCCGCGAGGATCTTCTCGATGGTGTCCATCACGAATTCCGCCTGGGCGCGCATGTCGTTCTCGCCGACGAGCCTCCCCTCGGCGTCGACCGCCACCTGGCCGGACAGGACGAGCATGGTCTTGTCACCGAGTTCGATCCGCGCCACGTGGGAGTACCGCCCGGGGGGCGGGGCGGGGACGGTGGTGGGGTTGTCGAAGACGGTCACTTGAGCACCTTTCCGAGGTCCGCCTCCTGGTCGGGGGCTTTGAGCAGCCTTTCTCGTACCGCGTCGAGCACGGGGAGCGCCGCGACGTCCAGCGCGAGCCCGACGTCCTTGGCGGCCAGCCCCAGCGGGAAGTCGGCGCCGGCCGCGCGGATGCGGGCGACGGCTCCGGCCAGGGGTCCCTCGGCGAGCAGGTCGAGGGGGTCGGGGACGCCGAGCCCGGCCCCGAGCTCGGCGAGGTCCGCGGTCAGCGTGACGGCGCCGATGACGGCGTTGATCAGCAGGATCTTGCGGGCCGCTCCCGCCCCGAGTTCGCCGCAGCGCACGACGGTGCCGAAGGTCGCGAGGATGTCCGCGACCCGGTCGACGTCGCCGCCGGCCAGCACGGTGAGAGTGCCGGCGGCTGCGCGGTCGACGCTGCCCATCACGGGCGCGTCGACGACGGTGGGCATCCGCGCGGCGAGGGCGCGCACGGCGGCGGGCCCGACGGTGGACATCTCGATGAGACGGGCGTCGGGGCGCATCGCCGGGGCGATCCGCTCGGCCACCGCCTCGAGTGCGGGGCCGTCCGCCAGCATCGTGATGACGACGTCGGCGGCGCTCGCGGCCTCTTCGGGCGTCGCCGCGATCGCGGCTCCGGCCGCGCCCAGGGGCGCGGCGCGCTCCGCGGTGCGGTTCCAGACGGTCAGGTCGTGCTCGGCGGACAGCAGTCGCCGGGCGAGGGGCGCTCCCATGCGCCCCAGTCCGAGAAAAGCGATCACGGAAGAGAGGCTAGGGAGAGGGGCGCCATTCCACCAGCGAATGTTCCTCATGGCATCCATGCGTCGTTAGCATGTCGGGCATGGACACCGCGCTGCTCGTCGTCTTCCAGGAGGTCGCCCGCCGGGGCTCGTTCACGGGCGCGGCGGAGGTGCTGGGGTACACCCAGTCGGCGGTCTCGCGGCAGATCTCCACGCTGGAGGGCGAGGTCGGCGCGGTCCTGTTCGACCGCCTGCCCCGAGGGGTCCGGCTCACCGAGGAGGGCCGGTGCCTGCTGCCGCACGCGTCGGCCATCACCGATCGTCTCGGGACGGCACGGGGCGACCTGCGGGCCCTCCGGGATCTGGCCGCCGGGCGGCTCCGGGTGGGAGCGTTCGCGACCGCCGACGCGGCGCTGGTGCCGCAGGCGATGGCGGCGTTCCGCGCGGCGCATCCCCAGGTCTCGGTGTCGCTGGCCGAGGGGTTCGTCCGGGACCACGTCGCGCGCCTGGAGACCGGCGAGCTCGACCTGGCCATCGTGGCGGCGGGCGCGACCGAGGAGTTCGAGGGCCTGCGCCTGCGCCATCTGCTCGACGATCCGATGTTCGTCGCCCTGCACCCGGACCACCGCCTGGCCGGGCGGGACGAGCTGCGGCTCGTCGAGCTGGCCGGCGAGGACTGGATCGCCGGCAGCTCCCGCCCCGAGAACACCCTGATCAGCGCCGCGACGCTCTCCGGATTCCGGCCGCGGATCACCTACGTCGTCGGCGAGTGGATCGCCAAGCAGGGGCTCGTGGCGGCGGGCCTGGGCGTCACGCTCATCCCGTCGCTGGCGGCCGGGGCGGCGCGACCGGACATCGTGCTGGTGCCGCTGCATCCCGACGACTCGCCGGTGCGCTCGGTGTTCGCCGCGACGGCCGCCGGGGTGACGGCGCCTCCCGCGCTGACCGCGTTCCTGGGCTTCCTCGACGAGGCGGTCGTACGGCTCCGCGGGCGGGTGCGCGGCGCCGCGACCCCGGCGTGACGCGAAGAGAATTTCCTACATATCCGGTTGACTTTGTCCGTATTCTCGCCGACCATGACAGCGTGAGTCCTGGTCAGCTTCTCGTGGTTCGCCTGCACGTCGACCTCCGTCGGCAGGCCAGCGCGCTGTGTGCGCCGGCGCGCTGAGTCCCCTCGCCGGCGATCGTGCCGGCCGGCCCTGAGCGCCCACGCGCTCCGAATCGACAGCTCACCGACGAAGGTCACACATCTCATGTCCTCACCCGCCCTGGATCTGGGGCAGGCGCGCCGGGCTGCCCGGCCGCGGGCACGCGTCCCGCGGGCCCCCGGGCTCCGGCGTCTCATCAGCCCGCTCGTTCTCATCCTGCTCTGGCAGGCCGCCAGCTCATCCGGCCTGCTGCCGGAACGCCTCATCGCCGCACCGGTGAAGATCGCCCGTACGGCGATCGACCTCACCGAGGCCGGAACCCTCCCGGAGGCGATCGCCGTCTCCCTGCAGCGCGTCGCCATCGGCTTCCTCATCGGGGCGGCCGCCGGGGTGGTGCTCGCGCTCGCCGCCGGGCTCAGCCGCCTCGGCGAGAACGCCGTCGACCCGCCGATGCAGATGCTGCGGACGCTGCCGTTCTACGGCCTGATCCCGCTGTTCATCCTCTGGTTCGGCATCGGCGAGACCCCCAAGATCGCACTGGTCGCCCTCGGGGTCGCCTTCCCGCTCTACCTCAACACCTACGCCGGGATCCGCGGCGTCGACGGCAGGCTCGTCGAGGCCGCCCGGACGCTGCGGCTCGGCCGGGCCGCGCTGATCCGGCACGTCATCCTGCCCGGCGCGCTCCCCCAGGCGCTGGTCGGGCTCCGGCAGAGCCTCGGCATCGCCTGGCTGGCCCTCATCGTCGCCGAACAGGTCAACGCCGACGCCGGCCTCGGCTGGATGATCAACGATGCCCGGGAGTTCATGCGCACCGACGTGATCGTCGTCGGGCTCGTCGTCTACAGCGTGCTGGGCCTGCTCACCGACGCCCTCGTACGGCTCATCGAGAGGAGGGCCCTCGCATGGCGGCGAGCCTTCCAACCCGCGTGACGACGACCGGCCCGGCCGACACGGCGGAGACCGACGCGACGGCGGCCGGCGCGGCGCAGGTCGACGCGGCCGGCGCGGAGCGGGCCGGCCGTGTCGCGAGCGTCTGCGGGCTCACCCGCGTCTTCGGCGAACGGACGGTCATCGACGGCCTCGACATCGACATCGAGCGGGGCGAGTTCGTGGCGCTGCTGGGACGCAGCGGTTCGGGCAAGTCGACGCTGCTGCGGGCGCTGGCCGGTCTCGACCCCGAGGCGAGTGGCGCGCTGACCGTCGACGGGACCGTCGCGGTCGCCTTCCAGGAGCCGCGGCTGCTGCCGTGGAAACGCGTGATCGACAACGTGGCGCTGGGCCTGGACCGGCCAAAGGAGGCGGCGTACGCAGCCCTGGAGGAGGTCGGCCTGGCGGGCCTGGCGAAGGCGTGGCCGCTCACGCTGTCCGGCGGGGAGGCGCAGCGCGCCTCGCTGGCGCGGGCCCTCGTCCGCGAACCCGACCTGCTGCTGCTCGACGAGCCGTTCAGCGCGCTCGACGCGCTGACCCGGATCACCATGCACCGGCTCGTGCTCGACCTGTGGACCCGGCACGCCGGCCTGGGCGTGCTCCTCGTCACCCACGACGTGGACGAGGCGCTGCGGCTCGCCGACCGGGTGCTCGTCCTCGGCGAGGGCCGCATCGCGTACGAGACGCGCGTCGGCGTCGCCCGCCCGCGTTCCACCGGGGATCTGGTCGAGCTGCGCGCCGACCTCCTCGAACAACTCGGAGTGAAAGAGGATCACCGATGAAGAGGCTTCTCGCCGTGCTGAGCGTCGCCGTCGTGGCGGCGGCCGGCTGCGGGGGTTCGGGGAGCGGCACGGACGCCGCGATCCGCAAGGACGGCTCGGTCGACCTGGGCAAGGTGACCCTCCACGTGGGAGACCAGAAGGCCGGCGTCCAGGTCATGCTGGAGGCCGCGCACGAACTGTCCGGCGTCAAGTACAAGATCGCCTGGTCGCAGTTCACCTCCGGTCCCCCACTGCTCGAGGCCGCGAACGCGGGCGCGATCGACGTCGGCGGCGTGGGCAACACACCCCCGATCTTCGCCGCCGCGGCCGGCTCGAAGATCACCGTGATCGGCGCGGGCTCCCAGGACGTACGGGCCCAGGCGGTCCTCGTGCCGAAGAACTCCCCGATCCGCACGATCCAGGACCTCAAGGGGAAGCGGATCGCCCTGGCCAAGGGCAGCTCGGCGCACGCGCTGCTGCTGGGCGTGCTGAAGAAGGCGGGGCTGGGCTTCACCGACATCCAGCCGCAGTACCTCCAGCCCGCCGACGCCCTGTCCGCGTTCAGCGGGGGCAAGGTCGACGCCTGGTCGATCTGGGACCCGTACCAGGCCCAGGCGCAGGCCCAGACCGGCGCCCGCACTCTCGTCAGCGGCGACGGGTTCACCAGCAACTACAACTTCACCGTCGCCTCGACCAAGGCGGTGAAGGACAAGGCCAAGGTCGCGGCGCTGCGCGACTATCTGGCCCGCGTCGACCGCGCGTACGTCTGGACCGCGACCCACCAGAAGGAGTGGGCGCAGACCTGGGCGCGGGAGATCGGCCTGCCCCTGCCGGTGGCGCAGGTCGCCGTCGACCGGCGGGTCACCCGGCCCGTACGGCTCGACGCGACCGTGACCGGTGCGGAGCAGTCCCTCGCGGACGCGTTCAGCGACGCGAAGCTGCTGCCCGGCCGGGTGAGGTTCGCCGACTTCGTCGACCCCCGTTTCAACGACGTCGTCCCTGGAGGATCATCGTGACCGCGTTCCACTGGTTCCTGCCCACGAGCGGCGACGGCCGCACCCTCGTCGGCGGCGGCCACGGCGCCGACGTACGCGGGGTGCAGCGCGAGCCCGACATCGAGTACCTCGCACAAATCGCCCGTACTGCCGAGCAGCTCGGCTTCGAGGGCGTGCTGACCCCGACCGGCACCCTGTGCGAGGACGCGTGGCTGACGACGGCCGCGCTGACCCGCGAGACGACGCGGCTGAAGTTCCTCGTGGCGTTCCGGCCCGGCGTGCTGTCGCCGACGCTCGCCGCGCAGATGGCCGCGACGTACCAGCGGCTGTCGCGCGGGCGGCTGCTGCTCAACATCGTGACCGGCGGGGAGACGGCCGAGCAGGCGCGGTTCGGCGACCACCTCGGTCACGACGAGCGGTACGCGCGCACCGACGAGTTCCTGTCGATCCTGCGCGGCGCGTGGGGCGGCACGCCGTTCGACTTCTCCGGCACCTACTACGACGTCGAGGGCGCCACCGTACGCGAGGCGCCGGACCCCGCGCCCCAGCTGTACTTCGGCGGGTCGTCCGGCGCTGCGGGCCCCGTGGCGGCGCGGCACGCGGACGTCTACCTGACCTGGGGCGAACCACCCGAGCAGGTACGGGACAAGATCGAGTGGGTCCGGGAGCTGGCCGCGAAGGAGGACCGTACGCCGCGGTTCGGCATCCGGCTGCACGTCGTGACCCGCGACTCGGCGAAAGAGGCGTGGGCGGCCGCGAACCGGCTGCTCGACGACCTCGACCCGGCCGAGATCGCCGCGGCGCAGAAGGGGCTGGCGCGCAGCGAGTCGGTCGGCCAGCAGCGGATGCGCGCCCTGCACGAGCACTTCCGGAGCGGCGGGTCGAGCCACGACCTGGAGATCTACCCGAACCTGTGGGCGGGCGTCGGTCTCGTACGGGGCGGCGCCGGCACCGCGCTGGTCGGCAGCCACGCCCAGGTCGCCGAGCGGATCGAGGAGTACGCCGCGCTCGGCATCGACGAGTTCATCCTCTCCGGCTACCCGCACCTGGAGGAGGCGTACTGGTTCGGCGAAGGCGTACTGCCCGAACTGGCCCGCCGCGGCCTCCTGGAGGCGGCGTGAGCACCGGGGCGGTCGCGAACGGGGACGGACCGCCCCGGAGCGGGCTCGCCGCCGGCTCGGACGTCCCCCCGCGCCTCGGGACGCGGGTCGTCGTGCTGGTCGGCAACCCGCGCCCGGAGTCGCGGACGCACGCCGTCGCCGCCCGTACGGCCCGGGCGATCGCCCCGGGGACCACGCCCGAGACGGTCGACCTGACGGAGCTCGCCGACCGGCTGTTCAGCCGGGCCCCGTCCCCGCGGCTGGACGACGCGGTGGCGAAGGTCTCCTCGGCCGACCTCCTCGTCGTGGCCAGCCCGACCTACAAGGGCACCTACACCGGCCTGCTCAAGGCGTTCCTCGACCGGGTGCCCTCCCTGTCCGGCGTGACCGCGCTGCCGCTGCTGGTGATGGGGTCGCCCCGGCACGCGCTCGCGGTCGAGGTCCATCTGCGGCCGCTGCTCGTCGAGCTCGGCGCGAGCGTCCCCACCCCGGGACTGGCCGTGGTCGAGTCCGACCTCGACCGCCTGGACGAGGTCCTGGCCGAATGGGCGGCGACCGTACGCCTCCCCGAGGCCGTCTGGTGACCGTCCCGCAGTGAAGCGGAGGCGAACGGTGATGGGCACACGTGTGGGACAGACCCCGGTGGTGGACGGGGACAGCTTCCGGCGGGCGCTGGGCCGGCACGCCGCCGGCGTGGTCGTGGTGACCGGGCCGGGCCCGGTCGGGCTGACGGCCACCTCGTTCACCTCCGTCAGCCTCGATCCGCCGCTGGTGTCGTTCTGCGTCGGGCGCGCGTCGACGACCTGGCCGGACCTGCGGGAGGCGCCGACCTTCGCGGTCAACGTGCTGGCGACCGACCAGGCGGAGATCGCGTCCCGGTTCGCCGGGCGCGGGGTCGACCGCTTCGCGCCGCCGACGTCGTGGCACATCGGGCCGGGGGACGTGCCGATCCTCGACGGGACCGCCGCGCACCTGCTCTGCGAGCCGTACGACACGGTCGCGATGGGGGACCACTGGCTCGTGGTGGGACTGGTCGTCGACACGGGTCTCGGCGCGCCGGGCGTACCCCTGCTTTACCACCGCGGCCGGTACGGCCGGTTCAGCCCGCACCCGGGTTGACCGGGGCCTTTCACTGAAAGTTTCGACGCCGGCGGTTTGCGTGAAAACGTCGTCACGCTGCGTCGTTCGCCGTATGGTAGAGGCCACCTGCCGACGTCGCGCGGGAGGAGGCACATGGAGCGCTGGTTCGCCGAGAGATCCGTCGGAGAGCTGCTGCCCGGAGACCACGCGTGGTTCTCCTATGCCGACCGGGAGGAGCAGGAGCATGTGGTGGGTGCCTTCCTCCACGACGGGCTGGCCGGATCCGACAAGGTCATCTACATCACCGACGCCGGGTCGGGCGACCTGCCCGACCTGCGGTCGCGCTACCGGCTCGACCCGGAGGCCTATCTCCGCAGCGGGCAGCTGGCGATCCTGCCGCAGGCGGAGACCTGCCTGACCGGTGGCGTGTTCGACCCCGCGCGGATGAGCGCGACGCTGCAGGAGGTCCTCGATCGGGCGGAGACGGAGCGCTTCCGCGGCGTCCGCGTCACGGTCGACATGACCTGGGCGTTCCATCAGAAGAGGGGCCGCGACGGCGTCCTCGAGTGCGAGGCTCGGGTGGACGCCGCCATCTCCCCCAGTACGATGGCCATGGCGATCTGTCAGGTCGACGCGCGCTCCTGCACACCGGAGGAACTCACCGCGCTGAAGGAGAGGCACGAGGTGCTCGTGGGCGCCGATCCCTACTTCGACGACGGAATCCTGAGCATCACCCCGACGTTCCGGCCGCGGGGTCTGCGGCTCAGCGGCGAGCTGGACGGCGCGCGGCACGCGGTGTTCGCCGAGTCGCTGCAGAAGGTCATCGATCACGGCGGTGACGTCCACCTCGACCTCGCCGAGCTGCGATTCGTCGACCTGGGTGCGCTCAGCATGATGGCGGGTGCCGCGATGCACCTCGGCTCGCGGGTGATCCTCGATCATCCGTCCGCTCACCTGGCGGACATCGTCGAGCTCGTGAGCAGCCGGCTGCTGCCGTGGCTGGAGATCGGCGATGGTGAGGCCCGATGACGCGACTGATCCACCAGGTCCTGATGTACGACAACGAGAAGGACATCCTGGACACGGTCCTGCCGTTCCTCCAGGAGGGCCTCAGCGCGGGTGAGGCGGTGCTCACGGTCGGGACGGCGCCCAACCTCGCCTGCCTACGTCAGGCGCTGGGCACCGACTCCGACGCCGTCGAGTTCGCCGACTCCGCCTCCTGGTACATCCAGCCGACGCGCACCATCGCCAACTACAGCTCGTTCATCGCCGAGAACGCCACCGCTCGCATCAGGGTCGTCGCCGAGCCCGGCTGGGAGACCGGGACCGCGGCCGAGATATCCGAGTGGACGAGATACGAGTCAATCATCAACCAGGCGTTCGCCGACATCAGCGCCTCGGTGCTGTGCCTCTACGACCGGCGCACCACCGACCCCGGGCTGCTCGACGGCGCGCTGCGCACCCATCCCCAGCTCATGGAGGGTGCCTGCTCGCGCTGTAACGACGCCTACCTCGACCCGGCGATCGTCCAGGCGGGGGTGGACCGCGATCCGCTGCCCGCCCCTCCGCCCGGCGCCGTCCGGCTCCCGATCGACGATGCCGACCTGAGCCCGCTGCGCTCCTTCATCGGCGGCCACGCCCGCCACCACGGCATGTCCCGGCCCCGGATCAACGACCTGCTGGTCGCGACGACGGAGGTCGCGACCAACGCCATCCGGCACGGCCAGGCCCCGATCAGCTGCCAGATGTGGCGGGACGACGACGACCTGATCGTCGAGGTGACCGACGCGGGTCACTGGCAGGCGGACCCGGTCCCCGGTTTCGTCCCGCCCGATCCGGCGTCCCTGTCGGGCTTCGGCCTGTGGGGGGTCCGCATGCTGTGCGCGCTGGTCCAGCTGCGCACGGGCCCGGACGGGACGACGGTCCGGCTGCACATCCCCTGCCGCTGACCGGAGTGCCGCGACGGACTCCCAGCCGTCCCGCGCCGTACGGCTCCTCGTCAGCCGAGCGCCGCGACGAAGCGTTCCGCGTCCCCGGCCGCCATGCCCGTCTCCGCCTGGACGAGCGCGACGGCGCCCGCGAAGTCACCGGTGTCGCGGATCTGCCGGGCCCGCTCGGCGACGCTGCCGGGCCCGCCGGACGCGTACCCGCCCGGTTCGGGCAGGGGACCGCTGCGCAGGGCGTCGACGATCTGCTTGGCCTCCCTGAGCCCGAGCCCGGTCGCCTGACGGACCTCCTTGACCGCCAGAATCGGCTTGTTCTCCCCCAAGAGGGTGCGCACCCGGACCTGCAGGGCGGCCGGCACCGCCATCGGCACGCCCATCGGCGTCATCGGCGCGCTCATCGGCGGCAGAGGTCCCCCCATCGGCGGAACGGGTCCGGCCACCGGCGGGACGGGTCCGGCCACCGGCCGGGACGACCCCGCGTTCCTCGCGACGCTGATGACCACAACGACGAGGACGACGACAAGGAGGACACCGGCCAGACCGATCAACACCACCATGGCACCCATGCCTGGATTCTGACAGATCAGTGATGAGTCGGCCGCGGTGCGACCGTGAGCCGCGTCGGTGATGTCCTCGGCATCGGGATGCCCGGGTGCGTGGGGCTCGGCGTCGGCGGGACCGTGGCCTTGGGGTGGCCCCCCGGTCGCCTCGTTGGCAGCGGGTGGGGACGCACCCCGGGTGTCGACGAGTTCGTCGTCCGCGGCGACGTGTGCGTCGTCGACGGTGAGGGCACGGACGTCGCGGGAGGCGGGGCCAGCGGCACGCTGCGCCGGCCTGGGTGATCGGGCTTGAGGAGTCCCCAGGTCAGCAGGGCGATGCCGGCGACCGCCGCCGCGGCGAGGAGCATCCGCGGCCACGCGGGGACGGTCCTCGTCGGCCGCGCCGAGCCCCGGTAACGGTCGATCAGCTCGGCGTCCGGCTGGATGCCCTCGGCCGCGCGCCGGTAGTGCTCGCGGAGAAGAGCGTCGAGGTCGTCACTCATGAGCCGCTCCTTCCTCCGACAGCTGCCGCCGCAGGGCGGCCATCGCCCGTGACGTGTGACTCTTCACCGTGCCCCGGGAGATGCCGAGCGCCTCCGCGATCTCGTGTTCGCTCAGGTCGCACCAGTAGCGCAGCACCACCACGGCCCGTTGCTTGACGGGCAGGGTCGCCAGGACGTCGTCGAGCGGGGCTCTTCCCGCGTCGTACGTCGAACGCGATCCGACGAGCCGCTCGACGTCGACGGTCCCCCCGACCGGCAGATCGGGTCGTCTCTTACGGCGCTTGTGGTGGTCGATGGCGAGGTTGACGAGCACCTTGCGCGCGTACGCCTCCGGCTGGTGCCCGCCGCGCAGGATCCGGGTCCAGCGCCGCGCGACCCGCTCGTACGCGATCTGCAGGAGGTCCTCGGCGAGGTGCCGGTCGTAGACGAGGAACACCGCGGTGCGCAGCAGGCGGCCCGCGGAGGCGGTGACGAACTCGTCGAACGTGAGCTCGTCACCACTCACTCCGCAGGCCTCCTCACGGCTCAGGGTGGACAGTGTGCCACCTATCCCCGGCCCGGCGTGGTCGGAACGGGCTTCGGCGGCTTCCCGCACGTGGGGGACACCGTGGGCACCGGTCGCGGCGCCCCCGGCCGGGTCGCCGACGGTCGCGGCTTCCCTGGCCGGGTCGTCGGCACCGGTCGCGGCGCGCCCGGCCGGGTCGTCGGCACCGGTTGCGGCGCCCCCGGCGGGGCCGTCGCCACACAGGTCGGCCGGGGGTGCGGCACCTTCGTCGGGGTGGGTCGCACGGTCATGGTCGGCCTCGCGGTCGGCACTCTCGTCGACGTCGGCGTGGGAACCGGCTTCTGCGTCGGCGTGGCGGCCGGGACCTTGGAGGAGTCGGCGACGTTCTTCACCCCATGGCCAGAACCCCCGGCGATGGCGGCGCCGCCCGCCCATACGCCCGCGAGCACGGCGACGGCCGCGCCGGCCCCGGCGAGAGTGAATGTCGTCCGGCGACGTCTGCGATCGGTCATTGAGAGATCCCTTCGTTTCCGTACACCCCCCTCAACCCCTCCTCCGGGCCGATCGGTTGTCACGGTCTTTGACGGAGTCGGCGCGACCGGCCAGGCTGGTGCTGATGGAGCCTTCCGACTTCCTCACCCGGCTGCGGGCCGAGAGCGCGCACATCGCCGCGTTCGCCGCCGACCGCGACCTCGGCGCGCCCGTTCCGACCTGCCCCGGCATGAACGTCGGCGAGGTCCTCCGGCATCTGGGCGGCGTGCACCGACTGGTCCTCGGCTGGGTCCGTACGCAGCATCGGCCGGAGGTCTGGGAGCGCGAGCCGCCGGGTGGGGACGTCGTCGAGTGGTTCCGGGCCGGAGCCGCCGAACTGCACGACGAGCTTGGCGGGCACCACCCCGGCGAGCCCTGCGACACCTGGTCGCCGGACGACCGCACCGTCGGATTCTGGTGGCGGCGCATGGCGCACGAGACCACCGTGCACCGCGCCGACGTCGAGACGGCGTACGGCCCGATCGGCCCGATCGACGCGCGGTTCGCCGCCGACGGCGCCGACGAGGTCCTGTCACTCTTCCTCGCCCGTCGCCGGGAGGACGAGACGCACGACCCGGTCCGCATCGTCGGCGTCGCCGCCGGGTCGCACGTGTGGCGGGTAACGCTCCGGCCCGGGTCGGCCGAGGTCGCCCGCGAGCTCCCCGACGACGCCGACGCGGTCGTGATCGGCGACCCGGTCGCCGTCTATCTGTGGCTGTGGGGACGCCGGGGCGACGACGCCGTACGCGTGTGCGGCGACCGCCGGGCGGCGACCGCACTGCGCGCCGCCCTCGCCACCGCCACCCGCTGAGCCGCCACCCTGCCGGAGGTGCTCCCCGAAGCGGAGCTCCACGACCTGGTCACCGCGGTGGTGGACCGCCTGCTCCCTGCGGACGGGCCGGACGAGGGCACCGGCTGACAGGGGCCGGACGTGCGAAGAACCCGGGCGACCGGACCGAAACGGGGCCGGTAACCCGGGCTCTGCCGGAGAAGGCGGCCCGCCGTGCGCTCTCTCAGCGGCGCGCCGGCGGGCGACCGGTCACTTGATCGTGAACTCCTTGCTGAGAACCTTGTTGGTTCCGTTGTCGCCCGTCGTGTACAGCAACTTCTGGACGGTGACCGTCACCTTGCCCACCTGGGAGGCATTCTTCGCGGTGTACGTCACCGTGAAGGGGCGGGCCTGCGGGGTGTCGGCGCTGTACTTCGCCGGCTTCTGCACCAGCTTGCCGGAGAGCTTGATACGCACGATCACGTACGCCACTCCGGTGTCGCCCGGACTGACGTCCGCCAGCTTTCCGTTGATCGTCAGCCACTTGCCCTTCTTGTGGGGCTTCGTGCCCAAGGTCCACGAGCCCCAGGTGTGGACGTACTTGAGTACCGGGTGGCTCTTCCCCTTTTCGCCCTTAGTCTGGGAATTCAGGTTCCAGGTTCCATGCGTCTTGGGCTTGGCGCCAGTGGTGGCGGCAGAGGCCGTCGACGCTCCTGCCCCGACGACGGCGAGGGCGGCGGCGACAGTGGCGGCCAGTTTCCGCATTGGCGATTCCTTCGTCGAAGATCACGGCCCGAACCCCCCGCAGGTCGGCGGGCAGGGTTCAGCCGTGAGTGATGGGTTGGATACCCGTCGACTATCGCCTCATCGGCCGGCTGAAGGTAGAGGCCCTAGGCTCAACTTCCGGCGGAGGGATTGGGTCCCCAGACCCTACGGTCGCGTATGGATACGCTCCGCGAGGGCCGTGAACGCCTTGCCACGGTGGCTGATGGCGTCCTTCTCCTCCGGCGCCAGCTCGGCGGTCGTGCGCGTGTCGCCCTCGGGCACGAAGATCGGGTCGTAGCCGAAGCCGCCCGTGCCGCGCGGCGCGTCGATGACGACGCCGTCCAGGTGACCCTCGACGGTCTCCTCCTCGCCGGAGGGCCACGCGATGGCGGCCGCGCAGACGAAGCGGGCGCCGCGGTGCTCGGCGGCCACGTCGGACAGCTGCCCGAGGAGCAGGGCGAGGTTGGCCTGATCGTCGCCGTGCCGGCCGGACCAGCGGGCGGAGAACACGCCCGGCATGCCGTTCATGGCGTCGACGCACAGGCCGGAGTCGTCGGCGACGGCGGGCAGCCCGGTGTGCGCGGCGATCGCGCGCGCCTTCAACAGCGCGTTGCCCGCGAACGTCAGCTCGGTCTCGGGGACCTCCGGCGCGTCCGGGAACTCCTCGAGCCCGACCACGTCGATGTCGGCCAGGATCCGGCGCAGCTCGACGATCTTCCCCTGGTTGCGCGTGGCTAGGACGATCTTCATGACGCGAGGGCCTCCTGCT
The DNA here is from genome assembly GCF_039542055.1 of Actinoallomurus vinaceus. Lineage (NCBI taxonomy): Bacteria > Bacillati > Actinomycetota > Actinomycetes > Streptosporangiales > Thermomonosporaceae > Actinoallomurus > Actinoallomurus vinaceus. The sequence continues at coordinate 274,976 of NZ_BAABHK010000014.1, read as the reverse complement.
GGATGCGGGTGAGCTCGGCGCACCCGCCCGCCGCCAGGTCGACGAGCGCGTCGAGCTCGGCGCGGTCGAACGGCTGGCCCTCGGCGGTGCCCTGCACCTCGACGAACCGGCCGTCGCCCGTGCACACGACGTTCATGTCGGTCTCGGCGGCGACGTCCTCCTCGTAGCACAGGTCGAGCCGCGGCTCGCCGTCGATGACGCCCACGCTGACCGCCGCGACCGAGCCGACGAGCGGGCTGGTCTTCAGCAGCTTGCGGCCGCGCATCCAGGCGATCGCGTCGGCGAGCGCGACGTACGCTCCGGTGATCGCGGCGGTGCGGGTGCCGCCGTCGGCCTCCAGCACGTCGCAGTCGAGGATGATGGTGTTCTCCCCCAGCGCCTTGTAGTCGACGCAGGCCCGCAGCGACCGGCCGACGAGACGCGAGATCTCGTGCGTGCGACCGCCGATCTTGCCTTTGACCGACTCGCGGTCGTTGCGGGTGTTGGTCGCGCGCGGCAGCATCGCGTACTCCGCCGTCACCCAGCCGAGCCCCGAGTCGCGGCGCCAGCGCGGCACGCTGGTCTGGACGGACGCGGCGCACAGCACGCGCGTGCGGCCGAACTCCACCAGCACGGAGCCCTCGGCGTGGGTGAGCCAGCCGCGGTGGATACGGACGGGACGAAGCTGGTCGGCTGACCGACCGTCGGGGCGAGCCATGGACGTCACCCTACCGAGAGCGTTCCCACCGCCGCGCGTGCGCCGCCCCTTCCCGGCGGCGGGCCGTGTGCCTCTCCTACAGCTCGTAGACGGCGCCCTGGGCGGCCAGCTCGATCGGGCCGCCGTAGCCGCTGGACTTGGCCTCGGCGAGGATGCTCGCCGAGTCGTTCCAGGGGACGAGGTGGGTGAGGACGAGCCGCCCCGCGCCCGCCCGGGTGGCGTGCTCCCCCGCCTGACGGGCGCTGAGGTGTAGGTCCGGGGGGAGATCGGGCCGATCGAGGAACGACGCCTCCGCCAGCAGCAGGTCGACCCCGCGGGCCAGCTCGACGAGCTCGTCGCACTCGCCCGTGTCTCCGGAGTAGGCGATCGCCGCGCCGCCGTGCTCGACGCGGAATCCGTACGCCTCGACGGGGTGACTCATCGGCGCCGTCGTGATGGTGAACGGCCCGAGGCGGAACGCCCCGGGGCGCAGCGTGTGGAAGTCGAACGCCTGACGCATCCCCGGGTCCAGGTCCAGGTCGTACGCCCGTGCCATCCGGTCGGCGACGCCCTCCGGCCCGTACACCGGGATCCGTGGCTTGGGACCTTCGGGCGCGTAGGTACGGGCGACCCAGTATCCGCACAGGTCCATGCAGTGGTCGGCGTGCAGGTGGGACAGTAGGACGGCCTCGATCTCGTACAGCCCGATGTGGCGCTGCAGCGGGCCGAGGGCACCGCTGCCGAGGTCGAGCAGGAGCGCGAAGCCGTCGGCTTCGACGAGATAGCAGGACGCCGGACTGTCCGGACCGGGGAAGCTCCCCGAACAGCCGATCACCGTGAGCCGCACGGGCCGACCTCCTAACGAGCGGTGGACGGAATGCCGACGATCGCGGATTCGACGAGCCCGATCTCCGGGCCGAGGAAGCGGCGGCCGAGGACGCCGAACGGCGTCGGATCTCCGGTCGCGAGGAACCGGTGGGCGGGCTCCGGGGAGCCCTCCGCGCGGGCCAGGCGACCGTCGTGCAACACGCGGAAGACGTCCTTGGCGGTCTCGTCGGCGCTTGATACGAGAGTTACCCCGTCACCGGCGACGTATGAGATGGCGCCGGTCAGCAGCGGGTAATGCGTGCAGCCGAGGATGAGGGTGTCGCACCCCGCGTCGAGGATCGGCCGAAGGTAGCCGCGCGCGACGTCGAGGAGTTCGTCGCTCATGGTGATGCCCCGCTCCACAAACTCTACAAAACGCGGACACGGGACACTTGTCAGTGTCACATGAGGCGCAGCGGCGAACGCGTCATCGTACGATCGACTGGTCACGGTCGCAGGAGTCGCCACCAGCCCCACGCGGCCCGTACGGCTGGCGCTGACCGCGGCGCGCACGGCCGGCAGGATCACCTCGACGACCGGGACGTCGTAGCGTTCCCGCGCGTCGCGCAGGACGGCGGAGCTGGCGCTGTTGCAGGCGATGACGAGCATCTTCACGCCCTCGGCCACGAGGCGGTCGAGCACCTCGAGGGCGTAGGCGCGGAGTTCGGCGATCGGCTTCGGCCCGTACGGGAACCGCGCGGTGTCGGCGACGTAGATCAGCGATTCGTTCGGCAACTGGTCGAGGATGGCGCGGGCGACGGTCAGCCCGCCGACTCCGCTGTCGAAGATCCCGATTGGCGCGTCAGACATGATCCCAACAGGCTAAGAGACCTCCGAACCATCGGTGGCCCGATGCGCCGTACATCACACTGTGATTTCCAGTGCTTTACGAGCGGCCGCGGCCTACACGGGCGATCTGCCGGCTCTGCGCGACGAGCCTTCCGGTGGAGTCCCAGACCTCGACCTCTTCGTCGAACCATCCGTCGCTGACGAGACGGCCCCGGCCGTGGACGGCCAGCCAGCCCGGTGCGGGGACGGCCCGCATGTGCCAGGTCAGCTCGACGGTCGGCGCCCAGCCGGACGCGCTCGTGTTGAGCACCACGGGCGGCAGCGCGTCGACGGCGAGCGCGAGGAGGATGCCGTCGGGGTCGTACGGCTCGCGCAGCCGCAGGTGGGCGCGTATCTCGGGCACACCGCTGGGCCGCCCGTCGAGCCAGCCCATGGTGGCCGGGTCGTAGCGCAGGTCGATCCGCCGGGTGAAGCCGTTGTCCGCCTCGAATGTCACGCACTCCTCGACCGGGGGGATCTTCTCCTGGCCCGCCGAGTAGTCGGGCTCGGCGTCGCCGTCGAGCGTGCCGGTGGTGATGAGCGCCTCGACCCGGTCCTGGCCCTCCTGGGCGAGGATGACGCGGGCCACCGTGGCCGTGCGCCCGGTCTTGCGAGGCTCTACCCGGATCTCTGCGGGCCCGGCCGTCACGACGCGAAGGAAGCTCGCGCTGGTGGCGACGGGGTGCGGATGCGCAGACTCGCCGATCGCCGCGCGGGCCAGCACCGCCATGAGGTAGCCACCGTTGAGCGCGTGCTGGAAGCCGTAGTCCCCGTCGAGGTCGACCGCGTAGCGCCCCTCCGCCACCTTCCGCACGGCCGTAGCCGCAGCGAAGCCGCCCATTCCCCACCTCACCGCCGAGTAGAACCGCATTCGGTCGTTACCCTACCGGCCCGATGGCCAACAACCGCGACAACAAGCACAAATAGGACGCTCGCCACACGGCGTCAGAGGTTGAGGTCGACCTCTTCCTCCTCCATCAGCCGAAGATTGATGTCCTGCGCCCACTCCGCCGCGAACCGCTTCACCCGCCGCACCTCGTCCAGCGTCAGCCCGTAGCCCTGAAACTCCTGGTCGTCGAGGAACTCGGCCGCTTCCAGCCGTGAGACCAGCCGGTGCAGGGAGAAGTCACTCTCGTGCGAGCGGCAGAGCCACTCAAGCCGTTCGAAGCTGTACTGGCCGGCGAGCGAGGCAGCGTCGATGAGGTCGCGGGCGATCCCCCGGTCGTGAACGGCTCGCATCTTCAGGCCGACCGCGTCGTCGAAACCCACGACGGGACAGGAGTCCACCACGATGGGGCTCACTCGGAGAGTGGCCTTCATCAGGTCGACCTCGCAAGCCTCTCCGGTCTGCGGGTCGCTGACAAGGAGACGGGCGAACCGGTAATTCCCCGGCTTGGCCACGACGGCGAAGCCCTTTGCCCGATATCCCGCCACGACCCGAGCGGTTAGCTCGTCGACCGGGAGTGGGTGGTCGGTCGCGAAGTCGATGTCTTTACTCGGTCGGTCGACCAGGCCATGGGCCCGCATCGCGTATCCGCCCGCCAGGAATAACCCGTATTCCTCGCACAGATCAAGCCCTGCATCGATGATCCGCCGATGAAACGGCGGCATGTTCAGGCCCATGTGGCCGCTTCCCACTCGGCGCGGGCGGCGGCGAAAGCCTCAGGAGAAGCTCCTCGCCTGGCCAGCTCCGGGAAGCGGCTTTCCCACGCCTTGACGTAGCCGTCGGCCATCCGCCGGTGCAACAGCGGCCAGGCGTCGATGAGGTGATCCGAATTCAAGAAGGCGGGGTAGTGATCCTGCAGTCCTTGCACGATCACCAGGTTGTACAGCGCGACCCTCTGGCGGAAGCGCCCCACGTCGTACCGCGTATGTCCCGACCAGCACAAATCCAGCGGGAGGTCGACGACGCCCTCACGCGGACCGTACAGGTCGGACAGTGATCGGGGGATCCAACGGGGCAGATGCTCCGTCCAGCTCGCCAACGTCTTGGGCATGAGCCCAGTATGCCAAGGATACGGAACGTACACAGGCGCTTACCGAAACTGTTTTCGAGTTCGGTAAGCGCCCGTGGGTCGTGCGCGGTCAGGCCCAGAGCTGGCCTTCGAGGCGTTCCTCGGCCTCCTCCAGGGTGCCGCCGTACGCGCCGGTCGAGAGGTACTTCCAGCCGCCGTCGGCGACGATGAACGCGATGTCGGCGCGTTCGCCCGCCTTGACGGCCTTGTTCGCCATGCCGAGCGCGGCGTGCAGCGCGCACCCGGTGGAGATGCCGGCGAAGATGCCCTCCTGCGCGAGCAGCTCACGCGTGCGCCGCAGGGCGTCCGCCGACGTCACGGAGTAGCGCGTCGTCAGCACCGACTCGTCGTACAGCTCGGGCACGAAGCCCTCGTCGATGTTGCGCAGGCCGTACACCAGCTCGCCGTAGCGGGGCTCGGCGGCCACGATCGCCACGCCCGGGACCTGCTCCCGCAGGTAGCGGCCCACGCCCATCAGCGTGCCGGTGGTGCCCAGCCCGGCGACGAAGTGGGTGATCGACGGCAGGTCGTCCAGCAACTCGGGCCCGGTCGTCTCGTAGTGGGCGCGGGCGTTGGCCTCGTTACCGTACTGGTAGAGCATCACCCAGTCGGGGTTCTCCTCCGCCAGCCCCTTGGCGACGCGCACGGCCTCGTTGGAGCCGCCGGCCGCCGGGGAGAAGATGATGCGCGCGCCCCACATCTCCAGCAGCTGCCGCCGCTCGGCGGAGGTGTTCTCCGGCATCACGCAGACGATGTCGTAGCCGCGCAGCTTGGCCACCATCGCCAGGGAGATGCCGGTGTTCCCGGAGGTGGGCTCCAGGATCGTCCGGCCCGGGGCGAGCAGCCCCTCCTTCTCCGCCTTGGCGATCATCCAGAAGGCGGGGCGGTCCTTGACCGAGCCGGTCGGGTTGCGGTCCTCGAGCTTGGCCCACAGCCGCACCTCGGGTGAGGGTGACAACCGGGGCAACCCGACCAGCGGCGTACGGCCGAGGGAGTCGAGCAGGGAGTCGAAGCGCACGTCAGCCGCCGGCGACGGCGGGCAGCACCGTCACGGTGTCGCCGTCGGAGACCTTGGTCTCCAGGCCGCCCAGGAAGCGGACGTCCTCGTCGTTCAGGTAGACGTTGACGAAGCGCCGCAGGCCCTTCTCGTCGACCAGCCGGCCGCGCAGGCCCGGATGCCTGGACTCCAGGTCGGCGAACAGCTCGTCGAGCGTGGCGCCGCCACCCTCGACCGCCTTCGCCCCATCGGTGTAGTTACGCAGGATCGTCGGAATACGAACCTCGATCGCCATCGCGAGTGTGCTCCTTCGTCGTACGGTCCCGGCATGGCTCAACACGGCCGGATGCGCGGGGATTCCGGGCTGGGGGAGTCAGCCCTGGCGACAGTCGTAGACGACTTCGGCGCGGCAGTGGCCGAAGAGAAAATTCTGCACGGGCGCGACGAGGCGGACCGGGTTCGGGCGCTCCGTCATCGTCGTCACGGGTTCAGTCTACCGAGTCGGTTTCGTTCGACTCGACGACGCGGACCTCCTCCTCGTCCACCTTGCCGTCGACGATCCGGTAGGAGCGGAACTCCGTCTCGTCGTCGTGGCGGGTGGACACCAGCACGTAGTGCGCGTTCGGCTCCGAGGCGTAGGAGAGGTCGGTACGGGAGGGGTAGGCCTCCGTGGCGGTGTGGGAGTGGTAGATCACGACCGGCTCCTCGTCCCGGTCGTCCATCTCCCGCCACACCTTGAACTGCTCCATCGAGTCGAATCGGTAGAAGGTCGGGGAGCGCTCGGCGTTCGCCATCGGGATGAACCGGGACGGCCGGTCGGAGCCGACGGCTCCGGCGACGACGCCGCATGCCTCGTCCGGGTGGTCGGCGCGCGCGTGAGCGACGATCTGGTCGACGATGGCCCGTTCGATGGTGAGCATGCGCACAGCGTATCGACGGCCGCCGCCGGCCGAAGCGGGCGGGCGGACGGGTCAGCGGAGATCACGTCCCAACGGCTCAGCAGGGATCACGTCCCATGTGCAGCCGGGTCAGCGGGGGTCGCGGCCCATGTGCAGCCGGACGACCGAGCCGTCGGCCCCGGACCGGATCTCCACCAGGTCGCACAGCTGCCGGACCGCCCACATGCCGGCGCCCGCGGGCCGGTACGGCGTGGGCGGGAAGTAGCCGAGGAACCGGTCGTCGAGGGAGGCGCCGGCGTCCACGACGTCGCAGATCAGCGTGCCGTCCGCGGACCACAACCACACCGATCCCGATCCCCCGCCGCTGCGTACGACGTGCGCGGCGACCTCGTTGACCGACTGCACCAGGGCGAGGGAGCGCTCCCGGGGCAGACCGTGCCGGTCGGCCGCGTCCGCGACGAAGGCCCGCAGCCCGGCCAGGTCCTCGCCCGCGAACCCCCGGCTCATCACCGGCTCGGCGGGCGGGGAGAGCGGGGCCCGGTTGCGCTCGGCGTAGAAGACGGCCGGGTCGGTGAACAGCGTGCTCTGCCGGCTCCCGGTGGCGCCGACGAGCTCGGGGTGGGTCCGGCTCACGTCCTCGGCGGCCTCGGGCGGCAGTGAGCGCATGTCGTACGCGCACAGGAGGCGGGTCGGGGTGCCGGCGAACGCCACGTTGAGCAGCGACTCCAGCCGGCCCCACTCCCGGATCTCCGGGCGGGTGCGGGCCCGCCAGACCGGCTCCGCGATGAGGCACAGCGGGCCTCGCGGCCACCAGTGCTCGCGCGCGTGCGCGAGGTAGGCGGTGAGGGTCCGGGCCGGTACGCCGAACCAGCAGGCCGGGTCGATGAACTCCACCCGGCCGGCCTGACGGCCGAGCCTGCGGCGTAAGAGACCGGCCCGCTCGCTGATCACGACCGGGCGGCCGCCCTGAGACACGCCCTCACGCAGGAAGGGGATCGTCACGGCGAGGAACTCGTCCTCATGGCCGTAAAGCAGGGCTCGGTGGACGAGCACATCGACGGAGTCGGTGGCGGTCACACCCGCTCCTCCCAGCGCGGAGTCCGGCGGCGACGCCCAAACTACCAAGGCGCTCGGCGACAAAAGAGAGATAACCCGCCAATCAACCATCATCCAGGGATGATGCTTACCAAAGGGCTCGTACGAGGTCCTCTTGGAGATAGGTCAGCCAGTCGTACGCGGCGAAGGGCGCGGAGCGCGGATCGTTCCAGTCCAGCGTGCGGTTCCGCTCCAGCGACTCCTCGGTGATCTCCAGGCGGGTGCCCAGGGCGAGGCGCAGATCGTTGAGCGACCGCAGCCACACCTGGGACTGCTCGGCGTCCAGGAAGATGTCCCCGCCCTCGCCGAGCGTCTTGAGCACCAGTTCGGCGGCCGCCCGCTTGTCGTCGCGCAGGGTCCCCTCGGTGTAGCGCCGGAACTCCGCCGAAGCGATCTGATCATCCTGATAGGCGTCGGGGAAGAGCCGGGCCAGCACCGGATCGTCGGAGACAGTGGTGTTCTCCGAGAAGCTGAGGTTGGGCAGGCCGTCGTCCCGGACGGCCGGCGAGGGCCCGCCCAGCAGGTCGAGGAGCTGGGTGACCAGCGCGTGGACGACAGAGGCCTCCTCCCGCGTGATCCGCAGCCGCACACCGCCACCGTGGACGGGGGTGAACCAGGTGTTCATAACTCAGACATCCTGCCGGACCGTGGCCCACAGGCCGTAGGAGTGCAGGATTTCGCAGTCGCGTTCCATCTCCTCGCGGGTACCGCTGGAAACGACGGCGCGGCCCTTGTGATGCACATCGAGCATCAGCTTCTCGGCCTTCTTCTTCGAATAGCCGAAGACAGCCTGGAACACGTACGTCACGTACGACATGAGGTTGATGGGGTCGTTCCAGACGATCGACACCCACGGACGGTCCGGACGTACATCTTCGGCGGCGTCCGGCCGATCGAGCTCGACGGGAGCCGTGGTCACTTCAGTGCCTCCTTCCGGGGTGCTGCTCGCACATCGTGTACACACCACACCGTAATCTGCCACTCGTGGATCATTCGACGGCGCTGCTGACCGACCGCTATGAACTCACCATGCTCCAGGGTGCCCTCACCGCCGGCACCGCGCACCGCCGAGCGATCTTCGAAGTCTTCGCCCGGCAGCTGCCGAACGGCCGCCGCTACGGCGTCGTCGCCGGGACGGGACGCCTGCTCGAGGCACTGGAGTCGTTCCGGTTCGGTGGGCCTGAACTGGAATTCCTCACCTCCCAGGGCATCGTGGACGAGCCGAGCGCCGCGTGGCTGGAGTCGTACCGGTTCTCCGGGAACATCTGGGGCTACGCGGAGGGCGACTGCTACTTCCCCGGCTCGCCGATCCTCGTCGTGGAGGGCAGCTTCGCCGAAGCGGTGATCCTCGAGACGCTCTCGCTGTCGATCCTCAACCATGACTGTGCGATCGCCTCCGCTGCCTCCCGAATGGTACGTGCCGCAGCCGACCGCCCGATCATCGAAATGGGATCCCGGCGCACGCACGAGATGGCGGGTGTGGCCGCCGCTCGCGCAGCCTACATCGCCGGCTTCCGGTCCACCTCGAATCTCGAAGCAGGACGCACCTATGGGGTACCCACGGCGGGCACCAGCGCGCACGCCTTCACCCTGCTCCACGACAGCGAACGCCACGCCTTCCAGGCGCAACTCAACGCGCTCGGCCCCGGAACGACCCTGCTCGTGGACACCTACGACGTCCCCCGCGCCGTCGCGGTCGCCGTCGAGCTCGCCGGGCCCGAACTCGGCGCCGTCCGCATCGACAGCGGCGACCTGAAGGAGATGGCCCGCGAGGTCCGCGAGCAGCTCGACGGCCTCGGCGCGCCCAAGACCCGGATCATCGTCACGGGCGACCTCGACGAGTACTCGATCGCCGCCCTCGCCGCCTCCCCCGTCAACGGGTACGGCGTCGGCACATCGCTGGTCACCGGATCGGGCGCGCCGACCGCGTCGCTCGTCTACAAGCTGGTGGCCCGGGCCCAGACCGACGACGGCCCGCTGCGCCCGGTGGCCAAGCACTCGGTCGGCAAGCCGAGCAAGGGCGGCCGCAAGTGGGCGGTCCGCCACCGCGACGACAACGGCCGGGCCATCGCCGAGGTCGTCTCGACGAGCGAGCCGACCTCCGGCCCGTACGACCGGCCGCTGCTGACGCCGCTCGTCGTCAACGGCGAGATCGTCGCCCGCGAGCCCCTGAGCGAGGCCCGCGACCACCACGAGCAAGCCCTGGCGGAACTCCCCCCATCGGCCTTCCAACTCTCCCGCGGCGAGGTGGCCATCCCAACGAAGTTCGTCAACGGCTCCTGAGCGGCTCCGCCCCCCGGCGCCGCCGAGCGAAAGCCACCATGATCACCGACGCATGCTATGTCCCTTTGCGCAGCATGCGCCGGTGATCAGCCGACACCGTTCGGCATCAGGGCTCCCGCGACACGGGCGCGTCGAGCCAGATGAGTCGTACGTCGGCGCGCCGGGCGAGCAGCCGCCGCGCACGGTCTGCGGTCTCGGCACGGATGAGCCTCTGACAGGAGCCGCCGGTCGGGACATAGGCGATGGCCTCGTTGCCGAAGTCCAGGCCCCACCCCACCACGGCGCCGTCGTCCTGCCGGATGTCCAGCAGTCCTAGAGCGAACCGACGCGGTGCCGTCTCGACCGACAGCTCGACGAGCTCGGCGAGCAGACGCTGCTCGCCCCACTCCTGAGACCCGTCTCTCGTTACCTCGTGCATGAAGACCCCGTTTCCGCGACGCCTGCGATTCCCAATCCGCAGCGTTTCTCGTGTTGCTGAAACAGTGACAGCACAGCGTGATGATCGCAACACTTTCCGCGACAATCGCCTGAGTATGCGGCACCGGCACCTCTAAGGTCGACGAGAAGGATCAGTAGAGGAGGCGGACGATGCCGAAACGGCCGGCGACCGTACGGGCCCGAGGTCTCGGTGCCGAGCTACGCGAGCTGCGGGAGCAGAGCCGCTTAACGACTCGCGAGGTCGCCAAGCGGCTGGGCTGGTCGGCGAGCACGGTCAGCCGCACGGAGACCGGCCAGCGCAATATCAGCAGCGAGGACGTCGCGGCGCTACTCGCGCTGTACGGCGTAACCGGCGAGGAACGCGACCGGCTGCTGGCCCTGGCCCGGAAGGCCAATCAACCGGGCTGGTGGGAGACCCACGATCCGGGACTCCCCAGCCAGCTCACCGCCCTGATCGGCTTCGAGTCTCAGGCGACACGAATCATCGACATGCAACTGGCCCTCATCCCGGGCCTGCTACAGACGCCCGAATACACCCGCTCGGTCATGGAGCGCACGGGAGTGCCCGACCACGAAATCGAGGCTCGTGTCGCGACCCGCATGGGCCGACAGGTGATCTTCAGCCGCCCAAGCCCGCCTGAGTACCTCGCGATCATCGATGAGGCAGCGCTCCGTCGTCCGATCGGCGGCAGGACGGTCATGCTCGAGCAACTCGGCCGTCTTATGCAGACGACCGAGCACTCTTACGTCAGTGTCCAGGTGATTCCGTACGACAGAGGGGCGCACGCGGGGCTGAACGGATCATTCGTGATGTTGGAATTCGCCACGGCTCCGAGGATCGTGCATCTCGAACACAAGCGTTCCTCCCTGTTCCTCGATGAGCCCGAGGATGTGTCGCCGTTCACTGCAAGCGTCGATACGCTGCGGGATATGGCGCTTGATCCGGCCAAATCGGCGGAATTCATCGCCTCGATCGCCTCCGACTACGAAAGCTGAGGGCGGAATGGACCTCTCCCGCACCGCGTGGCGCAAGTCAAGCCACAGCGGGTCCGAAACCAACTGCGTAGAGGCCGCCGTTGTCCCAGCGCTCCGACCTGGGGAAAACGATCGGGTAGCCGGCGACGAACTGATCCCTGGTGATCGCTGCCCCTAGACAGCAGCGACCGCCAGTCGAAGCCGTGCCCGGGACTCGGCGCTTGCATCAGGCCGGTACCGGGACCGGGTGCGTGCTGCGGCAGGGTTGGAAACGGGCCAAGTAGGCCAGGGTCGGGCCGCGCCGTACCTCGAAGTGGAGGCCGGACGCGTCGGCGAGGCGGTGGAGCCGGCCGAACGGGATCCAGTGCCGGTCGAAGAACTCCCCCACCACGAGCCGTCCGGCCGGCGCGAGCACACGCGCGGCCTCGCTGAGGACCCGCTCCGGCTCGGGGATCTCGCCCAGCGCGGTGACGAGGTAGACGGCGTCGAAGGTCTCCTCGGCGAACGGCAGGGTCCGGGCGTCGGACTCGGTCGCGGTGATGGTCGTGATGCCGCGCTCCTCGGCGCGGCGGGTCACGTGGTCGAGCATCTCCGGCTGGATATCGACGACGTCGAGCCGCCCCACCGGGCCGAGCTGTGGCGCCACGTGCAGCGACTGCAGCCCGGTGCCGGGGCCGATCTCAAGGATCCGTTCGCCGGGGCGGGGACGGAGCACCTCGTCGAGACCGGCGCAGGTCAGGTACGGCAGCGGGATGTCGAGCAGGCCCCGCTGGGTGTACGGGTAAGGCGCCCTGTCGCCGAACCACCACGCGGCCGCGGCGGCGCCGCCGGCGGCGGCCAGTCCCCAGCGGGTACGGCGAGCGGTCAGTACGGTCATTCTTCCTCCAGTGAATGGTGATGGTGGGGAGCCGGGGCTTCAGGCGCTGTGGGGATGGATCGACGCGGGGTCCCGGCGTGGGAACGTCCTGATGGCCAGGACGGCGCAGGTGATCGCCAGGGGCAGCTCGGGGAAGATCGCCATCGCCACGGCCGTGGTCCGGTCGCCGCCCGGCGTGGCCGTGACCACGTCGAACCAGGCGTCCACGACCGGCAGCGGAGCGGTCGCGGCCGCCACCAGGCAGCCGCGAGGGTCACGTCGCCTGAGCAGCACGCCTGTGCTGACCAGGCCGAGCGCCTCCAGGCCGTCGAACCCCGCCCATGCCGTCGACCAGTGCGCGGCCACCGCTGTGGCCGGGAGCCCGAACGCGAGCACGAACAGCCACGGGACCAGTGCCAGTCCGGCCCCGATCAGTACGAGCGCCGGCCAACGCGGCCTGTCCCGCCGCAGGTCCGGGCGGCCGGGCGCGGAAGGTGGGGAAAGCGAGGGAACAGGGGTGGTCACGGAGTCGGTCTCCTTGTAGTGCCGTGCCTTTTCACGTCGGCGCCGGAAATCGCGACGGAGGCCATGCGCGTCGCGATTTCGAACGTAGAAGGGCCGATAGGCGTCCGGCGTCATACTGATCGCCGATCTTCGGCACGTCCGCGCGACCAAAGATGTGGTCCCGCGCGGACTGCTCAGCCGGGCACGTGGGAACGGCAGCCGGCTGTGAAAGGGCGGCACCGGCCGGGACCGCGAGGTGCACGGGGCCACGCCCGCGCCGGAGACGTCCTCGCGGCGGACCGCCCTGGACCCGCAGTCCCCGATGCGAGGGTTCAGGAGGTCAGTGCTTGATGGCCGGGTTCAGTGGGGCAGGTCGTTGGTCCAGGCGGCGGTGGTGATCCGCACCCCGCCGCCATCGCTGAAGAACTCTCCTCCCCCGCCTTCGGCGAGGAAGTTGGTCTCGCGGACCTGGGAGGTCTTCGGATCGATGACCATCCGGAGCCGGTCTCCGGGCAGCACGGAGAACTGCAGGGCCTCGCCGTCGGCGACCTTGCCGACGACCTTCACGTTCGGGTACGCGGCGAACGCGCGGAACGCCGCGGCACGGACCTTCGGCGGGGCAGGCAGCGTGCTGATCAGCATGTACAGCGATTCGAAGACGTACTCCTTCTGCATCTGCGCGGTCAGGGGCCCCGCGCCGGTCCTGATGCCGCTGTGCGCGACCGTATCGGCCAGCCACGCCTTCAGCCGATCCGCCTCCGTGGGCAGCTCCTGAATCTGCTGGAGGCTCACGAACCCGACACCGAGGTCGAACGGCCGCCCCTTCGGCCGGTCCGGCAAGATGCCCTGGTGGAAGACCTCGCCCTCGGTCTTGGCGTCCCTGCGCCACACCTCGCCGTCTCGGCGGGTCCACCGCTCCCTGAGCGTCGGCTTGTCGTTCGCGCTCTCCTTCTCCTCCATCTTGACGTACCAGTACGTGCCGGAGGCCGCCGGCGCATTCTCGGCGGTGGTGGCGGCGGCGAGGAGGATCTGCCGGGCGGACAGCGTGGACGGCGCGGCCGTGGACGGCGGGCTGTTGGGGTGCGCGGTGTGCGCCGTTCCGGTCGTGCTCACGAGGATCGCCGTCGCGGCCGTGGCGGCGGTCAGGCCGAGGCCGCCGGCCAGCCAGCCGATCCTGCGCTTGCGGGCCGGCCCGCCGCGCATCGTGTTCTGCAGCCGGTGCCGGCTCCGGTCGGCCGCCTCCTGGGACGGCTCCGAGCCCCGGAGCGCCGTCGCGAGCATCGTCAGTTCATCCATTGATTGCCTCCTTGAGCTTCTTGCGGGCGCGGTTGAGCCGGGACCCGACCGTTCCGGCGGAGATCCCGAGCGCCTCGGCCACCTCGTCGTAGCTGAGCTGGCTCAGGGCGACGAGCAGGACGACGTCGCGTTCGCCCTGCGACAGCCGGGACAGGGCCCTGACCAGTTGCGGCTGCATGCGGGCTGCCGCCACCGACGCGACGACGCGGTTCTCGTGGCTGTCCGCGGCCGGCTCGACCCCCGTACGGGAGAGGGCCTTGTAGTGCCGGGCCTCTTTGCGCCGGTGCCGGGCCACGAGATTGGTGGCGATGCCGAACAGCCAGGGCCGCAGGCCGCCGCGCCGGGGGTCGAACCGGTCGCGATCGCGGAACGCCACGCAGAACGTCTCCGCGGCGATGTCCTCCGCCGTCTGCGCGTCCAGCCGCCCGGCCGCGTACAGGTAGATGGCGCGGAAGTACCGGTCGTGGACGGCGGTGAACCGGTCCGGATCTCGGCGGAACCCGTCGGCGAGCTCGGCGTCACTCGCTTGCTCGCCCACGTCGGCGGTCACGTCCCTGCCTCCGTCATACGGTGCCTCCTGGGTGAGGGGATCTGTCACCCATGCTTCGCCGGACGCCGAGATCGTCTTCCGTGCGTCCCACACCGGAGCGGCGGCGTTCGAAATCTCGGCGTCCTCCGCTGATGTTTCCGGCCCTGGCGGGGTAACTTCCTGTCGTTGGAGACTGGCGGGGAGGCTGCCGTGAGCACGGCGTTGATCATTATTGATGTGCAGAACGACTTCTGCGAGGGCGGGTCACTGCCCGTGAACGGTGGGGCGGCCGTGGCCACGGCGATCTCCACGTACGTGCAGGACAACCGCCGGGCGTACGACCATGTCGTGGCGACCCGGGACTTCCATCTCGAGCCGGGAGAGCACTTCTCCGACGAGCCTGATTTCGTCGGCACCTGGCCGCCGCACTGCGTGATCGGCACGCCGGGCGCCGACTTCCACCCGAACCTCGACCTGGCGCCGATCGAGACGGTGTTCAGCAAGGGTGAGCGGAAGGCCGCCTACAGCGGGTTCGAGGGCGCAGCCGACGACGGCACAGCGCTGACCGAGTGGCTGCGCAAGCACGAGGTCGACTCGGTGGACATCGTCGGCATCGCCACCGACCACTGTGTGCGCGCCACCGCCGTCGACGCCGTACGGGCCGGGTTCACCACCCGGGTGCTGCTGGGCATGACGGCCGGGGTGGCGGAGCAGACCACGGAGCGGGCGCTGGAGGAGATGGGCACGGCGGGCGTGCAGCTGTCCGGGCAGCCGATCGTGCGGGGCTGAGCGCTCCTCAGGGGCCGTCCGCCCGGGCGCCCCGGTCTGTCGGTACGTTGCGGGGTATGCAGAACCCGATAGTCCTCGTCATGGGCGTTTCCGGCAGTGGGAAGACCACGATCGGCGCGATGCTGGCCGGTCGGCTCGGGTGGAAGTACGCCGAGGCCGACGACTTCCACCCGCCCGCGAACGTCGAGAAGATGCACAACGGCATCCCCCTGACGGACGAGGACCGCTGGCCGTGGTTGCGGGCCATCGCCGCGTGGATGCAGGAGCAGACCGACCCGGCCGTGGTGACCTGCTCGGCGCTGAAGCGCAAGTATCGGGAGCTGCTGCGCGAGGGCCGCCCGGACCTGCACCTCGTCTACCTGGACGGCAGCAAGGAGCTGATCTCCGGGCGCCTGGCCGCCCGGCACGGGCACTTCTTCCCCAAGCAACTGCTGGACACCCAGTTCGCCGACCTCGAGCCGCCGCAGGCGGACGAGGACGCGCTGACCGTCTCGATCGACCAGCCGCTCGAGAAGATCGTCCAGGAGATCTACGAACGGCTCGGCCTCGCCCGCTGAGCCCTGCCCCCAGCGATCAGTCGCGGACGCGGGGGGTCGGGCGGGCGGCCCACTCACGGATCTTGGCGATGCGGTTGCGGACGTCCTCGCTACTGGCCTGGGCGCTGGGCGGACCACCGCAGACCTTGCGCAGCTCGGCGTGGATCACCCCGTGCGGCTGGCCGGTGCGGTGGTGCCAGGCGCCGACGAGGTTGTTGAGCTCCTTGCGGAGCGCGTGGAGGTCCTCGGCGGCGGTGTGATCCTCGGGTGTCGCCCCCTCGCCCGTGCCCTTGGTCTTACGCTGCGCGGCGAGCTGCTCGGCCTGCCGCTGTTTCAGCAGCTTCGCGACGTCCTCCGGCTCCAGCAGGCCAGGGATGCCGAGGAACTCCTCCTCCTCGGGCGATCCGGGGGCGGCGGTCATGCCGAACTCGCCGCCGTCGAACACCACCCGGTCGAACGTCGCCGACGCCTCGACCGTCTCGAACGGCAGCTCCTCGCCGACGTCGGGGTTGTCGCGCTGCCGGTTGGCCTCGGCGAGCAGGTCGTCGTCGAGGCCGTCCTCGCGGACCGGCCGGTCGAGGACGTGGTCGCGCTCGGTCTCCATCTCGGCCGCGTGCCCCATCAGCGTGGGCACGGACGGCAGGAACACCGACGCCGTCTCGCCGCGCTTACGGTTTCGGACGAAACGACCGATCGCCTGGGCGAAGAACAGGGGCGTCGAGGTCGAGGTGGCGTAGACGCCGACGCAGAGGCGCGGGATGTCGACGCCCTCGGACACCATCCGCACCGCGACCATCCAGCGGTCCTCCGACGCGCTGAACTGCTTGATCTTCTTGCTCGCCGTCGGGTCGTCGGACAGGACGACGGTCGCCTTGGTGTTGGTGATGTCGCGGATCATCTTGGCGTACGCCCGCGCGGCCTCGTGGTCCGACGCGATGATCAGGCCGCCGGCGTCGGGGACCCCCCGGCGCACCTCGGTGAGCCGCCGGTCGGCGGCGGCGATCACCTGCTTGATCCAGTCGCCCTTCGGGTCGAGCGCGGCGCGCCACGCCTGGGCGGTCTGGTCCTGGGTGAGCGGGTCGCTCAGGCTGGCGGTGATCTCGTCCCCGGCGCGCGTGCGCCAGCGCATGTCGCCGGCGTACGCCAGGAAGATCACCGGGCGGACGACCCCGTCGGCGAGCGCCGGGCCGTAGCCGTAGGTGTAGTCGGCGCGGCTGCGGCGGATGCCGTCCGGTCCCTCCTCGTACAGCACGAACGGGATCGGGTTGATGTCGGTGCGGAACGGCGTGCCGCTGAGCGACAGCCGCCGGGCGGCCGGCTCGAACGCCTCACGGACCGCGTCGCCCCACGAGCGGCCGTCGCCCGCGTGGTGGACCTCGTCGAGGATGACGAGGGTCTTCTGCGACTCCGTGCGGTTGCGGTGCAGCGCGGGGTGCGCGGCGACCTGGGCGTACGTCACGGCGACGCCCTGAAAGTCCTTGGCCGTACGGCCCTGGGAGTTCTTGAACTCTGGATCGATCTTGATGCCGACGCGGGCCGCCGAGTCGGCCCACTGCCGTTTCAGGTGCTCGGTCGGGCAGACGACGGTGACGCGGGCGATGGCCTTGCGGTGCAGAAGCTCGACCGCGAGGCGCAGCGCGAACGTCGTCTTACCGGCGCCGGGCGTGGCGACGGCGAGGAAGTCGCGCGGGCCGGTGCGGAAGTATTCCTCCAGCGCCCCCTGCTGCCAGGCACGCAGCGCTGTCGCGGTGCCCCAGGGTGCCCGGTTGGGCAGCGCGGGTGGGGTGTCTGATGCGGCGAACGTGCTCACGGTGAAGAGAGGCTACCGCGACCGACTGACAGGACGGGCCTGGCTTTGAGGGGTGTCCGAGACGCTTGGCGCCCTCGTTACCGCTGTCACACCGGCATGGTCACCTCCGTGACCGGCTGCGATGTGACCGATCTCGCACGGCGCCGCCGGTTCGCACCCGCGCCGTCACCGGTTGGGCGCCTGGACGGCCGACGGCGCGGCGAGGCCGATCCGGTACACGGCCAGCATCGCGCGGATCCGCCGGCCCTGGCCGGGCGTGAACTCCCACATGCAGCTGTCGAAGCCGTAGTCCATGATGTTGTGCACCGGGTCGGTGCCGGGCGCCGGGCAGGTGTCCTTGGACACCGGGCAGCCGATGGTGGGCATCGCCTCGTACGGCGTGTCGTCGACGCCGTCGCCCGGCGGCTGGCAGCCGTTCTCGAACGTGTGGAACAGCCCGAGCCAGTGACCGATCTCATGGACCGCGGTGAGCCCCCGGTTGAAATGCGGGAACGACCCGCCGGGAAGGCTCCGGTAGTCGACCACGACGCCGCCTTGTCCGGGGCGGTCCCGAGCCCACTGCGGGAACGTCGAGAACCCGAGCATGTCGAAGCCGACCGCGGCGGTGTAGAGGTTCAGCGTGCCGAGCCCGCCTCGCGCGAGCGCCGCCTCGATCTCGGCCCGGTGGTCGTGCGGCCGCTGGAACCACTGGACGTTGGTCGTCATGTCCACTGCGTCGAGCCGGAAGGACACCCCCGTGTCGGCGGCCTGAACGCCCCTGGTCGTGGCCCGCGCCGCACCCGCCAGCCGTCCGCCGTAGGCCGCGTTGAGGACGGCCACCTGCTGCTCCACGGCGGCGCGGGACAGCCGACCGCCCTGGCCGTCGGTGAGCACGTGGAACCGCAGCGGGACCACGATCCGCGACGGAATCCGGCGGGCGGCCGCCAGCGCGCGCTCGTCGGTGGTGCCGTACCGCGCGCGGAGCCTGGCGGCGAAGTCGCGCAGCATCGCCCCGATCTGTTCCGGGGTCAGCGTGTCACCGTCCGCGGGCCGCTCTGACTGGGCCGCCGTCGTACGGCGCGCGCACGAGGGCGCCGTCCCGTAGGCCGGCTGGACGCGCGGGCTCCCGGGTATGGCGGCGCACGACGCCAGAACGACGCCGAACAGGCAGCTCAGACCTCTCCGTCTCATCATGATCCCCCCGAGACGGAGAGGCTAGCCGTCACGCCGTCGGGCGTGGCCCGACGCGCGGATCCTTCACGCCGATTTGACGATCACTCGTCGCCGTCGCCGGCGGCCATCGATTCGTAGATCTCCTTGCACTCCGGACACACCGGGTATTTCTTCGGGTCGCGGTTGGGCACCCAGACCTTGCCGCAGAGCGCGATCACGGGAGTGCCGCTGACGGCACTCTCCATGATCTTGTCCTTCTGCACGTAGTGCGCGAACCGCTCGTGATCACCATCGCCGTGGGAGAGATCAGGCCTGGTGTCGCTCTCAGGAAGGATCTTCGTACTCACGTGCTCAGTTTAGTGACGGATCCTCGGGAAACGTCGCCACGAAGGCGAGTTCGCCGCCCTGGCGGCGCAGAACGGCGGGCCACAGCCCGTCCGGGTCCTCGGCGAAGACGTCTCCGGACTCCGCCGGAAGGACGTACCACGCGCCGTCTTCGATCTCTGACCGAAGCTGGCCGGTCCCCCAACCGGCGTATCCGGCGAAGACCCGGAACCGCACGACCTCCGGCGCGATGATCTCCGGCGGGACGTCCAGGTCGACGAGGCCGACTCTGGCCACCGCCGGGCTGCCGTTCAGCGCCCGCCAGCCGAGCGGCTCGTCGGTGCCCGGTACGTGCGCCAGGGCGAGCGCGCTATCGAGCGCCACGGGCCCTCCCTGGAACACCACCGAAGGCCCGGTCACCAGCTCCGACCAGGGCGGAAGGACCTGATCGACCGGCACCTCGGTCGGCCGGTTCAGCACGACACCGAGCGTGCCGCCCTCCGGCTCGTGCTCCACGATCAGAACCACGCTGCGCCGGAAGTTCGGGTCGACCAGCTGCGGCGTCGCTACGAGCAGCCGGCCGGTGGAAATGCCGTCGTCCATGCCTTCATCATGCTTTGCTCGGGGGCGGAGGGAACACAGGACGGTCGGGTCGGTCGGTTACGCGCGCGAGGAGCGTGGGTAATCGGCAGAATACCGGCGTAGATCATCACCCCCCCGGAGGATGCGATGCCGCTGTCCAGGGTCGCGATAGCGGCCGTGTTCTTCATCGTCGGGGCACTGATCATCTTCCCGATGGTCGCGAGCTCGTCGTCGTCATCGCGTACGGCCGATGGCACCCGCTCGCCCAGCGTCAGCGTCTCCGCCAGCACGACGCCGCATCCGAGCAAGAGCTCCCGGCCGACGCACAAGGCATCCCCGTCGCACAAGTCCACCCGGCACTCGACCACGGAGCCGATGCCGACCGTCAGCGCGTCGGCGCCGTTCAAGGTACAGATCGGCAAGGTCCGGTGCCCCGGCCGTACGGTCCAGGTGTCGGTGGTCAACACCAGCGCGCAGGCCGAGGACTACGCCATCCTGACCGACGGATCGATCTCGGTGGCGGATCGCATCCCGGCGGGGGCGACCCGCAGGTCGAGCGTCAACGTCAAAGAGGACCACACGACGACCGTCGCCGTGACCTGGCGCAACCTGCCGGTCGCCAGCGTCGACCGGCACGCGAACTGCGTCCACAAGACCTCGGACCAGACGCTGCCCCACACCGGCCCCGACAGCGGGATGATCGTCGCCCGGGTCGCGACCGGCGTGGCCGCCATGCTCACCGGCATCATCATCTTCTGGTACGGCCGCCAGTGGCCGCGCCGCCGCGACAAGATGTTCGACGACACCCACTGAGGAAGGCCCGACCGCCCCGCCGCGGAGACCTGCTCAGCGGCGGGGGTGCGCCTCACCCGTGAGGCGCCCTGCTCACAGCGCTCGTCGGGCGAGTGCCGTCTAGCGCGCGGCTTCGGCGGCCTTCTGGACGGCGGCGGCGACGGCGTGGGCGACGTCCGGGTGGAAGACGCTCGGCACGATGTAGTTCGGGCCGAGCTCCCCGTCGGTGACCACGTCGGCCAGCGCCCGCGCGGCCGCGTGCAGCATCTCCAGCGTGACCGTACGGCTCTGCGCGTCCAGCAGCCCGCGGAAGACGCCGGGGAAGGCGAGTACGTTGTTGATCTGGTTGGGGTAGTCGCTGCGGCCGGTGGCGACCACGGCGGCGTGCTCGCGCGCGGCGGCCGGGTCCACCTCCGGGTCGGGGTTGGCCAGCGCGAAGACCACGGCGCCGTCGTTCATCGTGGCAATGTCGTCGCCGGTGAGGATGCCGGGGGCGGACACGCCGATGAAGACGTCGGCGCCGCGGACCGCTCCACGCAGGTCGCCGTCGTAGCCCTCGGGGTTGGTGTTCTCGGCGACCCAGCGCAGGGAGTCGTCGAGGTCGTCGCGGCCGGAGTGCACCGCGCCGTACATGTCGCAGACGACGACGTGCTTGGCGCCGGCGTGCAGGAGCAGCCTGAGGACGGCGTTGCCGGCCGCGCCGGCCCCGGCCATGGCGATGCGCACGTCGGCGATGTCCTTACCGACGACGCGCAGGGCGTTGGTCAGCGCGGACAGCACGACGATGGCGGTGCCGTGCTGGTCGTCGTGGAAGACGGGGATGTCGAGCAGGTCGCGGAGCCGCCGCTCGACCTCGAAGCAGCGGGGCGCGGAGATGTCCTCGAGGTTGATGCCGCCGAACGCCGGCGCGAGGATCTGGACCGTACGGACGATCTCGTCGGTGTCCTGCGTGTCGAGGCAGATCGGCCAGGCGTCGATGCCGGCGAACCGCTTGAACAGCGCCGCCTTGCCCTCCATGACCGGCAGCGCCGCCGCCGGCCCGATGTTGCCGAGGCCGAGCACCGCGGAGCCGTCGGTGATCACCGCGACGCTGTTGCGCTTGATGGTCAGCCGCCGGACGTCCTCCGGGTTGCGGGCGATGGCCAGGGACACCCGCGCGACGCCGGGGGTGTAGGCCATCGACAGCTCGTCGCGGTTGCGCAGCGGCACCTTCGACTGCATCTCGATCTTTCCGCCGAGGTGCATCAGGAAGGTGCGGTCGCTCACCTTGTGGATCGTGACGCCGTCGAGCTGCTCGAGGGCGTCGACGATCTCCTGGGCGTGGTCGGTGTCGCGGGTGGCGCAGGTGACGTCGATGCGGAGCCGGTCGTGGCCGGCCGGGGTCAGGTCGAGCGCCGTGACGATGCCGCCGGCGCCCTCTACCGCTCCGGTGAGCTGGCTCACGGCCTTGCCCCCCGCGGGGACCTCGAGGCGGACGGTGATCGAATAGGACACGCTCGGCACGCTGGCCACGTCAACTGCTCCTTCGTGAGGCGAGACTCCGCACGCCAATGGTGTCATCCCTGCGTAAAGAGTCGATTATGAGGTCAGCTGATCGCGTGCGCCGCCGTCACCACGATGTCGACGCAGGCAGCCGCGGCCAGCCGCGTACTGTCGATGACCAGATGATAGAGCCCGGGATTCGCCGGATCGGCCCGGTAGAAGTGTTTGACGTACGCGGTGCGCGCCCGGTCGTTGTCGGCGAGGAGACGCTCGGCCTCCTCGGCGGAGACCTCCAGCGACTCCCGGACGCGGGCGATCCGCCGCTCGCGGGGGCCGTCGAGCCGGACGTGCAGCGTCGCGGGGTGCCCGGCGAGCACGATCTGCGCGGCGCGGCCGAGGATCACCGCTCCCTCGCCCCGGTCGGCGACCTCCTTGATCACCTGCTCGGTGCGGGTGACGAACTCCTCTTCGGGGACGACGCCGCGCTGCGGCAGGTAGACGTCCATGCCGCCGAGCGTGACGTTCGGCAGGCGGGCGGCGTTGGCCAGGATGCGGCCGAGCCCGTGCTCGGCGCGGTCGTCGTGGACGAGCGCCTCTTCGAGCGAGCAGCCGATGTCGGCGGCCACGGTGTAGGGGATGGCCCGGTCGACGAACGGCACGCCGAGTCGCTCGGCGACGGCGGGGCCGATGACGCTGCCACCGGCCCCGAACGTCGCGGAGATCGTGACGACTGCGGCCATCACACGCTCATCTCATGAGGCTAGAAGAGCGCCGAGGCGAGCTTTCGCCGGGCGTGGGTCACGCGCGGGTCGTCCGGCGGAAGCACCTCGAACAGCCCGACCAGGTGCTTGCGGGCCGTCTCCCGCTCGTCCCCGGAGGTGCGGCGCACGGTGCCGATGAGCCGGTCGAAGGCCTCCTCGACCCGTCCTTCGACCAGTTCCAGGTCCGCGACCTTGGCCTGGGCGGCCGCGTCGCCGGGGCGCTCGGCGGCGTCCTTGCGCACGGCGGCCGGGTCGTAGGACTGCGTACGGCGCTGGAGCTCGACGAGGGCGAGACCGCTCTTGGCGAACGGGTCGTTCGGCGCGGTCTCCAGGATCCGGCCGAAGGCCGCGCCGGCCGCGTCGAGGTCGCCCCGCTGAAGCGCGGCCTCCGCCTCGATCTCCAGCGGATCGGCGGCGGGCTGCTGGGCGGCCTCGGGCCCGTCGCCCTCGGGCAGCAGCCCCTGCTGGCGGAGCGCCTCGAACAGCTGGTCCAGCACCTGGCGGACCTGGGGCTCGGGCGCGGCGCCGTTGAGGACGGGCAGCATCTGGCCCGCGACCACGGCCGCCACGAACGGGATGCCCTGGACGCCCATCCGGGAGAGCTGCTGGGCCAGGGCGGGGTTCGCGTCGATGTCCACCTTGGCGAGCACCCAGCTGCCGGCCGCCTCGCCCGCGAGCTTCTCCAGGATCGGGCCGAGCTGCTTGCACGGCTGGCACCAGTCGGCCCAGAAGTCGACGAGCACCGGGACGCTGCGCGACCGGTCGACGACCTCGGTGTTGAACGTCGCGTCGGTCACGTCGATGACGTGAGGAGAGTCTCCCGAGTCTCCCGAGTCCCCCGAAGCTCCCGAGGCGGCACGCTGCTGCTGTTTCTGAGCCGCGGCACGCCGCGCACCGAGGTCGATCGCGCCGTGCAACGAGAAGTCCGATGACGTCATGAGTCCATCCTGCCGCATGCGCCGCCGAACCAATACGCGCGCCCGCAAGGTGATCGATCAAGCGGTCTTCACGGTCGCGCGGATGAGCCGCGACCGTGGCGAACCTCCCATGTCGGGCCGGGTGTCAGAAGCGGGCGGGCTCGGAGTAGTCGCCCCACTCCTCCCGGAGCACGCCGCAGATCTCGCCGAGGGTCGCCTCGGCCCGTACGGCGTCGAGCATGGCGGGGATGAGGTTGTCCTCGGTCCGGGCCACCTCGATCATCCGCCGCAGCGCCGCCTCGACGGCCGCCTGGTCCCGGGCCGCGCGCCGCTCCGCGAGGAGGCGGTTCTGCTCCCGCTCGACCTCGTGGCCGACCCGCAGAATCTCGAGCGGCTCCTCGATGCTCTGGGTGTGGCGGTTCACGCCGACGATCTTCTTCTCGCCCTTCTCCAGCTGCTGCTGGTACGTGAAGGCCGCGTCGGCGATCTCGGCCATGAACCAGCCGTCCTCGATGCCGCGCAGGATGCCGCCGGTCATGGACCCGTCCGGGCTCATGTCCTTGATCCGCGCGAAGATCCGCTCGGCCTCCTCCTCGAGGCGGTCGGTGAGCGCCTCGACGTACCAGGAGCCGCCGAGCGGGTCGACGACGTTGACCACGCCGGTCTCCTCCATGATCACCTGCTGGGTGCGCAGGGCGATCTCGGCGGCCTTCTCGCTCGGCAGGGCGAGGACCTCGTCGAGGGCGTTGGTGTGCAGGGAGTTCGTGCCGCCGAGCACGGCGGCGAGGGCCTCGACGGCGGTGCGCACGACGTTGTTGTCGGGCTGCTGGGCGGTCAGCGACACCCCGGCGGTCTGGGTGTGGAACCGCAGCCACTGCGCCTTCTCCGACGTCGCGCCGTACACGTCGCGCAGCCAGCGCGCCCAGATCCGCCGCGCGGCGCGGAACTTCGCGATCTCCTCGAAGAAGTCGACGTGGGAGTCGAAGAAGAAGGACAGGCCGGGAGCGAAGGCGTTGACGTCGAGACCGCGCGACAGGCCGAGCTCCACGTACCCGAAGCCGTCGGCGAGCGTGAACGCCAGCTCCTGGGCGGCCGTGGAGCCGGCCTCCCGGATGTGGTAGCCGGAGACGCTGAGCGGCTTGTACGCGGGGATCTCGGCGGCGCAGAACTCCATCAGGTCGCCGATGAGGCGCAGGTGCGGCTCCGGCGCGAACAGCCACTCCTTCTGCGCGATGTACTCCTTGAAGATGTCGGTCTGCAGCGTGCCGTCGAGGCCGTGGACGTCGGCGCCCTGGCGTTCCGCCGCCACGAGGTACATACAGAAGATCGGCACCGCGGGACCGGAGATCGTCATCGAGGTCGTGGTGTCGCCCAGCGGGATGCCGTCGAACAGGACGTCCATGTCGGTGGCGGAGTCGATGGCGACGCCGCAGTGGCCGACCTCGCCGAGGGACCTCGGGTCGTCGGAGTCGCGGCCCATGAGCGTCGGCATGTCGAAGGCGACCGACAGGCCGCCGCCGCCCGCGCCGAGGATCATCTTGTACCGCTCGTTGGTCTGCCGGGCGTTGCCGAACCCCGCGAACTGCCGGATCGTCCAGGTGCGCCCGCGGTAGCCCGTGGCGTACAGGCCGCGCGTGAAGGGGTACTCCCCCGGCCAGCCGATGCGCTCGAACCTCGGGTCGGCGGCGGGCGGCCCGTACACCGGCTCGACCTCGACGCCTGAGAGCGTGGTGAAGTCGGCGTCGCGTCGGCGGGAAGAGTCGTACCGCTCCTGCCAGCGACGGCGGCCCTCTTCGATGTCCCGGATGTCCATGAGCGCTCCTCAGGCCGATGACTCCCTAGATACTAGGATGTCCTAGTAACTAGGCGGCAACCCTCCCCGCTCGACCCGATCGAGCCTCCTCAGTCCGTGAAGTCGCCGACGGCGACGCGGAGGCCGCGCAGCACGTCGACGATCTGATCCAGTTCACCGTCGTCGTACGCGCCCATGCCGAAGTCCGCGGCGAGCAGGTCCGCCGTGGCGCGCTCGACCGTCTCCCGGCCGCTGTCGGTGATCTCCGCGAGCACGCCGCGGCCGTCGCGGGGGTTGGGGCGGCGCCGGACGTACCCCTGGCGCTCCAGCCGGTCGATCGTGTTGGTGACGCTCGTCGGGTGCACCATCAGCCGCTCGCCCATCTTCGACAGGGGCAGCGCGCCCTTCCGGCTGAACGTCAGCAGCACCAGCGCCTCGTACCGGGCGAAGGTGAGGCCGTACGGCTTCAGCAGGGCGTCGAGTTCGGCGATCAGGATGGCCTGCGCCCGCATGATCGAGGTCACCGCGAGCATGGCGGGCGACCGACCCCAGCGACGCTCCCAGAGATCTCCGGCGCGGGCGATCGGATCGAAAGGCAGGTTGAGCGGCTTGGCCACTCACATACGCTATCGCCCCACCGGCCCCGGATCCGCCGAATCACGCTTGATATCGCCGCGTCCGCCCTGCTAATCACCGCGAATCAGCCGCAATCCCGGCGGCCGACAAAGGAACGCTGACACTCATCATCAAGGCAAGTTATAGTTCCATTGTCGACGCGTGCGGACGACGGCAAAGAGGGGCGTCCACGCAGCCGTTCAGTGCAGTGATCGCCCCCGGCCCTCGCGCACGCGTCGCCAATTCGGGGGGTAATTATGATCGGGGATTTTTCCGCGATCGTGGCTCGGGGCCTGGGGATCCGCCGCAGCAGACGGTGGTTGCTGCGTCCCACCACGTTCGAGGTGACACACGGTGTCGTGGGCCTGGCCGGCCCGGCCGGCCCTGCGAGGTCGGCCCTGCTGGAGACGCTGGCGACCCTGCGCAGCCCGTCAACGGGCGACCTGGAGGTGCTGGGTCACGACGTGACCCGGCGGGCGGGGCGGCGCGCGGTGCGCGCCCGGCTCGGCCTGCTGCCCGCGCGATTCGCCTGGGCGTCGGGGCTGTCGACCCACGACTTCGTCGCCTACGCGTCCTACTACAAATGCACACCCCGCCGGGCGGTCGACGCGATTCTGGAGCGATTCGGACTCAGCGATGCGGCGGCGTTCGAAATGGACATGCTGCCGCAAGATCTGCGGTTGCGCGCCGGTCTGGCGGCCACCTGCGTGCATGAGCCGGAGGTCGTCTTTCTCGACGAGCCGCTCAGCGGTATCGGTGATTCCGAGCGCGAAGAGTTGATCCCGTTGCTGCGGGGCCTGGCCCCGGCCGTGGTGGTCACGGCCGCCGATCCGGCGGAGCTCACGGGATGGTGCGATCGGGGTTTCAGCATGGTCCGGGGGCGCCTCATCGAGTCGCCGTGCGTCCCTCTCCCGCGGGCGCGGGTGCCGGCCGGTGTCTGACCTTGGGCGGGTGCTGCGGATCGACGCGCGCCGTACGGCCTTGTTCCTGGCCGTGCCGGCGCTGGCGTTCCTCGGCGCCGTGGCGGCCTGGCGGGCGATGCTGCCCGGCGTCGCCTACTGGGACGACGCCGTCGCGGCGCTGTTCTCGTCGGTGTGCCTGCTGGGTCCGGCGTCGGCGGGGTTCGCCGCGTGGGTGGCCCTGCGCGAGCACCGACTGGACTACCTGCGAGGGCTGACCGCCCGCTCACCCGCCCTGGGTCCCCTGCTCGACCTTCTCCTGCTCGGCATCGTCACGCTCTGCGCCTACGCCGTGGTGGCCGCGGTCGTGGCCGCCAAGACGATGATCCATGTGGAGGCCGGCCATCCGAAGCCGATCGGGCCGCTCGCCGGCGCGCTCACGCTGCTGGTGTACACCGTCGTCGGCTATCTCGCCGGCCGCCTGGTCCCGCGCCTGCCGACGGTTCCGGCCGTCGCGGTGGTCACCTACCTGTGGGCGGCCGCCCGCCCCGAGCCCTGGGCGGACCTGCTGCCGCCTCCGGGGGTGGGGCACGTCGGGCTGTTCGCCGCGCTGCGCACCGAACTGCTCGCGGCCCAGGCGCTGTGGTCGTTCGGGCTGGGGGCGGTCCTGGTCACCGGCTACCTGTGGGCGCTGACCCGGCACGCCTGGCTGGCGCTGCCGACGGTCGCGGCGGCGGGCGTCGTCACGGGCACCACCCTGTGGCTGCACGGGCAGCAGCGCACCCCGGCCGTCGTGCCGCGCGCCTTCGCGTACTCCTGCCGCCAGTGGCCGCTCACGGTCTGCGTACACCCCGGCCTGCACACGGCCCTGCCGTCGCTGGAGGCGGCGCTGACCCCCCTCGCCGCGCGGCTGAGCGGCACCCCGGGCCGCTTCGTCCGGATCGAGCACCGGCCCGACAACGACTTCCCCCGTCCCGGCCACGGCGTCGTCTACATCCACCTCAGCGACCTGTCCCCCGGATACGCGCACCGCGCGGCGCAGGAGATCGAGATCAGCCTGCTCGACGCGCGGACCTGCGGCGATCCCCGGCACGCCGTCGGCGCGCGCTACAGCGCGCTCGTCTCGGCATGGCTGCTCGACGAGGGCCCGCCGCGGCTCGACGACGCCGTCGCCGCCCGCGCCTTCGCCCGCTGGGACGAACAGCGGCGGCGCCGGTGGCTGCACACCCACTACGCCCGCTACCACTCCTGCACCCTGCGCGGCCGAGACTTCCACGAGCGGTGAGCACACGGCCGACGCGCCGCGTCGAGTGGCACACCACGAGTTACGTGCTCTTCGTCCCGGTATTCACTATCGTCGGGCCGTGGACTGGAGCCTGCGGAAGTGTGCCCGAGCTGGGCACGTCACTTATGCCCCCAACGAGCCGGCGCTGCGCGACCGGCTGCACGTCGCCACGCCCGCAGGTGAGGCGTGGCGCTGCCTGCGCTGCGGCACCTACGTCCACGGCGAGCCGCACGGGCGGGGGCCCGCCGACCACGCCCCGCTCGTCATGCGCGGCCGGGAGCTGCGCGACCAACTGCTGATGCGCTTCTTCGCCATCGAGCGGGTGATCCGCGGTCTGTTGATCATCGCGGCGGCGTACGGCGTGTGGCGTTTCTCGGCCAACCGCGGCTCGATCCAGCGGGTCTTCGAGAAGGACATCCCGCTGCTGAAGCCGCTCGCCAACCAGGTCGGCTGGGACCTCGACCACTCCCGCATCATCGAGAGCATCCGCCACGTCTTCACGCTGAAGGCGACCACGCTGACCTGGTTCGCGATCGGGATCCTGGCGTACGCCGTGATCGAGCTCGTCGAGGCGGTCGGCCTGTGGCTGGGCAAGCGGTGGGGCGAGTACTTCGCGGTGGTCGCCACGTCGTTCGGCCTGCCGCTGGAGATCTACGAGCTCACCGAGCGCATCACCGCCGTCCGCATCGGCGCCCTGGTGATCAACGTCGGGCTGGTCCTGTACCTGCTGATCTCCAAGCGGCTCTTCGGCATCCGCGGCGGCAAGGAGGCCTACGAGGCGAAGCGGCGCGGCGAGTCGCTGATCGAGGTCGAGCAGGCGGCCGTCACCCCGCACGCCGGAGCCGCCGGGTAGCCCCACCCGCCGAAGCCGAGCAGGCGGCCGCAGGCCCGAGACCACCGGAAGCAGCCTCCGGGGCCGAGCCGGCGGCCCGCCGCGCCGTACGCCCGAGACCACCGAAAGTTGCCGTACCCGCCGGGGCCGACCCGGCGGCCCGCCACGCTGTACGCCCGAGACCGCCGGATAGCGGCATTCGTCGAGGTCACGCGCCTGCGCCTTCATGGCCGCGCGAACTTGGGATGAGTCGCTCTCTTCCGGGGTAATGCGTGCATAGCCGAACCCCCCAGAGGTGAGACGAATGGTGCGACCGGAAGCCCCCGAGGACGAGCCGTCATCCCGGCCGCCGCGGCGCCCGGGCCTTCGCTTGATCGCGTTCCTCGTAGTGCTCCTCGCGCTGGCGTACGCCGTGCTGCAGGCCGTTCACGCGCTTCCGCACTGGCTCAACCCGTTCAGCGAGCAGACGAAGGACCGCAGCGGGCCCGCCGTCCTGCAGTCGATCCAGAACATCTCCCGGTACGAGGCGGCGACGGGCCAGTTCCAGGTCGTCGTGGACCTGGAGAAGGACGCGCAGTTCCTGCCCAGCCAGATCCGGGGCCGGCGGACGCTGTTCGTCGGCACGGGGAGCGTCGACTCCTACGTCGACTTCTCGCACCTGGGCAACGGAGCGGTGACCACCGACAAGAACCGCACGTCCGTGACGATCCGGCTGCCGCACGCCCGGCTCGAGAAGACCAATCTGGACACGAAACGCAGTTATGTCTTCGCCCAGGAACGCGGACTGTTCGACCGAATCGGCGATTTCTTCAGCTCGAACCCCAATCAGCAGCAGCAGATGTACCAGCTGGCGGCACAGAAGATCCAGGACGCGGCCGGGGCCAGTGGCCTGGCGGCGCGGGCCGACGAGAACACCAAACAAATGATCATGAACTTGTTGCGCGGCCTGGGATTCAAAAACGTTACGGTGACTTACGCCACATCACCGTGATCTTATCGATACCGGCCCACGGGGAATAGCACTAAATAAGGGCCGGTTACGGATAAACCGGGGTGATCGCTGTGTCCGTGGCAGGCACGTCAACACTTCATCGCAGACCCACCTGGCCGCTCGCCATCCCGATCGCGGCGGCCGCGGTGGCCGTCGCACTCCCGGCGATGGGCGGCTCCACACCCGAGCGTCCGGCGCATCTCGTCATCGGTGAGCTCTTCCCGAACGGCCAGGAGTTCGTCCTGGCGCTGATCCTCCTCGCCACCGCGCGCGGGGTGCTCCTGCGCCGCCGGGTCGCCTTCTACGTCGTCCTCCTGCTCACCGGACTGTCGGCCCTGGACGCCCTCAACACCTGGCAGCTCGGCCGCCTCATGCTCCTGGTCGCGGCGTTCACCGCCTTCATCCGGTTCCGCGGGGAGTTCACGGCCTCGCCCAGCCGGGTCCGCACCGCCGTCCGCGCCGGCCTCATCACGTACGGCCTCGCGATCGCGTACGGCCTCGCGGTCATGATCCTCCAGTGGCATCAGATGTCCCCCGGGCCCACGCCCGAAGATGCGGGACGCGAGATCCTCGCCGGCCTGACCGCGTCGGGTCCCGGCCCCGTCCACTTCACCGGCGCGGCCGACCACTGGTTCGAGGCCAGCCTGGGCCTGATCGGCGGCGGCGGGCTGCTCGCCATGCTGGTCACGATGCTCACGCCCGCGCCACCGCCTCCGGCGGGCTCCGAACTCGAACGCGCCGAGGCGGCGCGCCTGGTCGACGACGAGGGGTCCGACACGCTGGCCCCCTTCGTCCTGCGCAGCGACAAGTCGTACGTCTTCAGCCCCGACCGGCGCGCCGTCATCGGATACCGCGTGCTGTACGGCGTCGCCGTCGTGGGCGGCGACCCGGCCGGCGACCCGCGCTCCTACCCGGCTTCCGTCGCCGAGTTCGCCGCGCTGGCCGAGCGCTCCGGGTGGCGGATGGCCGTGCTCGGCGCCCGCGGCGACCTGCTCGACCTGTGGCGCCCGTACGGCCTGCGCTCGATCGGCATCGGCGACGAGGTCGTCCTGACCCCGACCGAGTTCGGCCTGAGCGGCCGGAGCATGCGCAACGTCCGGCAGGCGGTGCAGCGCACCCGCAACGCGGGCGTGACCACCGAGGTCGTGTGCGAGGGCGACCTGAGCGCCGACGAGCGCGCCCGGCTCCAGGCGGTCGCCGCCGAGGCCATGGGCGGCACCGACGAGCGCGGCTTCTCGATGAACCTCGACGACCTGCTGACGGGCCGGCACGCCTCCTCGGTCGTCGTGGTCGCCCGCGACGCCGAGGGCGCGCCCATCGGCTTCCAGCGGTACCTGCCGAGCGCCTGCGGACGGCGGCTGTCCCTCGACGCGATGCGCCGCGCGCCCGACGGCCCGAACGGGCTCAACGAGCGGATGATCGCCGACGTCATGGCGTACGCGCGCGAACGCGGCATCGACGAGGTGTCCCTCAATTTCGCGGCGTTCCGCGAGCTGTTCGACACCGCCGAGCGCGGGCTCCTCGAACAGGGCGGCTACCGCCTGATCCACCTGCTCGACCCGTTCATCAAGGTGGAGTCGCTGTACCTGTTCAACCGGAAGTTCCGGCCGCGGTACGTGCCGCGCGCGGTGGCCTTCCCGTCGTGGGCGAGCCTCCTGCCCGTCGCGGCGGCGCTGCTCACCCTGGAGTTCGGCCACCGCCGCCCGCCCCGCCCCGAGCCCGCCCCGGCCGCCGACCCGGTCCCCGAGGACGGCTACGTCGCCTCGCCGTCCCGGTGACCGGCCGGATCACTCGTTCGTGAGGCCTGCGACGAGTTCGTCGGCGGCGGAGTAGGGGTCGCAGTCGGCGGAGAGGACCTTCGCGGCGAGGACGTCGAGGCGCTGGTGGCCGTGCAGGTCGCCCATGCGCTCGCGGAGCGTGGTGACGGCGATGGCCTCGATCTCGTCGCGGACCCGGGCCAGCCGCCGCCGCTGGAGCTCGCCGGACTCCTCCATCCACGCGTAGTGCTCGTCCAGCCGCCGTACGACGTCGTCGACGCCCTCGCCCTTGACCGCGACGGTCGGCACGATCGGCGGCTTCCACCCCACGTCGCCGGCCAGCGCGATCATGTTGCGCAGGTCGCGTACGGTCTGCTGGGCGCCGTCCCGGTCGGCCTTGTTGACCACGAAGACGTCGGCGATCTCCAGGATCCCGGCCTTGGCGGCCTGGATGGAGTCGCCCATGCCCGGCGACACCAGCACGATCGTCGAGTCCGCGAGCGAGGCGATCTCCACCTCCGCCTGGCCGACCCCGACGGTCTCCACGAGCACGACGTCGCAGCCCGCCGCGTCGAGGACGCGGATGGCCTGCGGGGCCGCCCAGGACAGGCCTCCCAGGTGGCCGCGGCTGGCCATCGAGCGGATGAAGACGCCGGAGTCGGCGGCGTGGTCCTGCATCCGGACGCGGTCGCCCAGCAGCGCACCGCCGGTGAACGGGGACGACGGGTCGACCGCCAGCACGCCGACGCGCAGCCCGCGCTTCCGGAACGCCGTGACCAGCGCGCCGGTCGACGTGGACTTCCCGACGCCGGGCGCGCCGGTCAGGCCGACGACCCGGGCCCGGCCGGCGAGCGGGTTCAGCGCGGCCATGATCGGCCGCAGCTGCGGCGAGGCGTTCTCCACCAGGGAGATCAGCCGCGCCAGCGCGCGCGGCTGCCCCTTCCTCGCCCGCTCGACCAGATCCCCGACGTCGACGTTGCGCGCCACCCGCGTCCTCAGACCTTCAGGATGAGGGCGTCGCCCTGACCGCCGCCCCCGCACAGTCCGGCCGCGCCGGTCCCGCCGCCCCGGCGGCGCAGCTCGTACGCCAGGTGCAGCACGATCCGGGCGCCCGACATGCCGATCGGGTGGCCGAGCGCGATGGCGCCGCCGTTGACGTTGACCTTGCCCGCGTCGACGCCGAGGTCGCGCATCGACTGGATGCCCACCGACGCGAACGCCTCGTTGATCTCGATGAGGTCCAGGTCGCCGACGGTCAGCCCCTGCTTGCCGAGCGCGTGCTTGATGGCGTTGGCCGGCTGGGACTGCAGGGAGTTGTCCGGACCGGCGACGTTGCCGTGCGCGCCGATCTCGGCCAGCCAGGTCAGCCCGAGCTCCTCGGCCTTGGCCTTGGACATGACGACGACCGCGCACGCGCCGTCGGAGATCTGCGAGGACGAGCCGGCGGTGATCGTGCCGTCCTTGCTGAAGGCGGGCCGCAGGCGGCCGAGGGACTCGGCCGTGGTGTCGGCGCGCACCCCCTCGTCGGCGGAGAAGACGACCGGGTCGCCCTTGCGCTGCGGGATCTCGACGGGGACGATCTCGTCGTCGAACAGCTGGTTCTTGATCGCGTCGGCGGCCCGCTGGTGCGAGCGGGCGGCGAACTCGTCCTGCTCCTCGCGGGAGATGCCCAGCTTCGCGTTGTACCGCTCGGTCGACTCGCCCATCGAGACGCCGTCGAAGGCGTCGGTGAGGCCGTCGTGGGCCGTGGCGTCGAGCACCTCGACCGAGCCGTACTTGTAGCCCTGGCGCGCCTTCGGCAGCAGGTGCGGGGCGTTGGTCATCGACTCCATGCCGCCCGCGACCACGACGTCGAACTCGCCCGCCCGGATGAGCTGGTCGGCCAGGGCGATGGCGTCCAGGCCCGACAGACAGACCTTGTTGATCGTCAGCGAGGGGACGTCCATGGGGATGCCGGCCTTGACGGCGGCCTGGCGGGACGGGATCTGCCCGGCGCCCGCCTGCAGCACGTGGCCCATGATGACGTAGTCGACCTGGTCGCCGGTGAGGCCGGCGCGTTCGAGGGCGGCGCGGATGGCGATCGCGCCGAGGTCCACCGCTGCGAAGTCCTTGAGAGAGCCGAGCAGGCGCCCGATGGGCGTCCGCGCTCCGGCGACGATGACGGATCCGGCCATGGAACGAGACCTCCGCGAAAGATGGGGGCGACGTTTGCCAACATACCCATAAGGAAGCCGGGACGTTCAGGGAGGCCAGCGCCATGCTCACGCGGATCGATCATGTCGGCATCGCATGCCATGATCTTGAGGAGAAGATCGCTTTCTACGAGAGCACATTCGGTCTGATCGTGGCGTCGCGGGAGGTCAACGAGGAGCAGGGGGTCAAGGAGGCGATGCTCCACGTCGCCGACGGGCCCGCGGGCTCGTCGTACGTCCAGCTGCTGGAGCCGCTGCACCCCGATACGCCGGTGGGGAAGTTCCTGGCGAAACGGGGAGAAGGTGTGCACCACGTCGGATACGGCGTCGACGACGTGACGGCGGCGCTGGAGGCCATCGGGGCGAAGGGCGTTCGGCTGCTGGACGAGCGTCCCCGGCACGGCTCGATGGGGGCGTCGATCGCGTTCCTCCACCCCAAGGACGTCGGCGGCGTGCTGACCGAACTCGTCCAGGCGCGACGGCTCGAGCACTGACCCGGAGCCTCGACGATGAGGACAGGGGCCTTACCCGGGCGCTACATGGGATCTAACAATTACGACAAACTGCCCAGGACGTAAAGTTGAGCCCCCAACACGGCAGTGTCCGGAGTACTCTGCTGTCGCCGGAAAGTGGTCCCGCACGTGCCGTACCCCGTAACACGCAGTACTCGCGCGGCCATCGTCTGGTACCTCCACTCACTTGTAGCCGTCTCGTCACAGCAGGATTGAGCCTCATGCAGTCCGACATCGACGCCCAGCTCAGCAACTTCTTCGAAGACAGCACGCCCCCACGCGAGTTCGACGTGGTGCTGCGCGGCTACGACCGGCACCAGGTCGAAGAGCACATCAAGCAGCTCGACGCCGAGGTTCGCCAGAGCCGTGAGCAGACCCAGGCGATGCAGCGCGAGCTCTCCGACGCGCATCGGCAGCTCCAGGAGCAGGAGCGACCCACCTATTCCGGTCTCGGCGCGCGCATCGAGCAGTTGCTGCGCCTCGCCGAGGAGCAGGCGACCGAGCTCGTCCAGGCCGCCCGCACGGAGGCCAACGAGATAAAGGCCGCCGCCAAGGTCGACGCCGCGGAGCTGCGCGCCGCCGCGGAGAGCGAGGCGTCCGACGTCCGCGCCACCGCCAAGCGCGAGGGCGACGACATGCGCAACACGGCCGAGCGTGAGGCCGAGGAGGTGCGCACCACGGCCCGCCGGCACGCCGACGAGCTGACCTCCACGACCGAGCGCGAGGTGGCCAAGCTGCGCGCCACCGCCGACCACGAGGTCGCCGAGAAGCGCGCCGCCGCCGAGCGGGAGATCGCCAAGCTCCGCACCACCACCGAGCGGGAGGTCGCCCAGCTGCGGGCGTCCACCAAGCGGGAGCGCGACGAGATCCTCACCACGGCCAAGCGCCAGGCCGACGAGATGCGGGCCCAGGCCAACCGCATCCTCGAGGAGAGCGAGGCCCAGCGGGCGCAGGCCGAGGCGGAGTTCGAGATCCAGCTGGCCGCCCGGCGCGAAGAGGCCGAGCGGCAGGACGCCGAGCGGCACGCGGCGGCGCAGAGCGCCACGCAGAAGCTCGTGGCCGAGGCCGAGCAGCGCGCCGCGTCCGCCGAGCAGCGCGCCACCAAGGCGACCCAGCAGGCCGAGCAGACGCGCCGCGAGGCCGACAGCCACGCCAAGCAGCTCGTCGCCAACGCCCGGAAGAACTCCGAGCAGATCATCGCCGAGGCGAAGTCTCAGGCCGAGCAGTTGCTCACCGAGACCAAGAACGAAGCCGAGCGGATGCGCACCACCGCGCAGCGCCAGGTGGACGAGCTCACGCGCCAGCGCGACAGCATCACCAGCCACCTCAACCAGCTGCGTCAGCTCATCGGCGGTGTCTCTGGGCCGCTGGGTGGCGGCGGGGCCGACGAGGCCATCTCCGCGCCGCCGGAGAAGCCCGCGATCGCTCCGGCCGAGCCGAAGCCCGCGCCCAAGCCGGCGCCCGCCGCGGCCACCCCGCCGCCGGCGGAGGCCAAGAAGAAGGACGAAGAAGACGACTGGTGGCAGGAGTAAGCCTGACGAGCGAGCTGAGTGAGCGCCCGAGGAACGAGGGTGCTCACGAGGCGAGTGAGGTGGGCGAGCGACCATGAGGGCGAGTGAGCCGACCGGCCCCTCGGCCTCACTGAGCGGGAGGCGATGACCGGTCCGCGGTGACCTCCATCACCGCGGACCGGCGCACGAGATGGTGAAGAGCCTAGGAGTGATCTCCTAGGCTCTTCTTTACCATCGGGACGACTCAAGGAGACGTGCGTGCCTGCCGAACCCCCCATCGACGGCGAGCAGCGCGAGGAGACCGGGACCCTCGCGGAGAGTTCCGGATCCGTGGGCGAGGTGGCCGCCCTCGATCCGGTCACCGACCTCGAGGCCCGGCAGCGTGAGGCTGGCGTCGACGCACTCTTCCCCTTCGGCCGTCCGGGCCGGCCGCTCACCCGCGGCCACCCGTTCATCTTCGGCTTCTGGGGCGCGCTCGGGGTGCTCGCCGCGTACATGCTGGTCAAGGCGGCCGGCGACGCCCGCGAGGTGATCATCCTGATCGTCGTGGCGCTGTTCCTCGCGGTCGGCCTCAACCCGGCGGTGGAGGCGCTCACGCGGGTCGGGGTGTCCCGCCGGTGGGGCGTGCTCGTCGTGTTCCTGTGCCTGGTCGGGTTCTTCGTCGGGTTCGGCTTCGCGATCGTGCCGCCGCTGACCGAGCAGATCACCGCGTTCGTCAACAACCTCACCAGCGGCAACGGATACATCGAGCAGCTGCAGAACAACCCGAAGCTGCAGGACTGGGACCACCGCTACCACCTGCTCCAGCGCGCCAAGGACGCGCTGCAGAGCAAGGACCTCGGCAAGCAGGCCGCCAACGGCATCCTCGGCGTGGGCCAGGTAGTGATCAGCGGGGTGTTCAGCACCTTCACGGTGCTGATCCTCACGCTCTACTTCCTGGGGTCACTGCCGAGCATCACGAGCTTCATGTACCGTCTCGCGCCCCGGTCCCGGCGGGCCCGCGTCGCGCTGCTGGGCGACGAGATCCTCGCCCGCATCGGCGGGTACGTCGGCGGCAACGTCCTGATCTCGATCATCGCCGGCGTCACGGCGTACATCTTCCTGCTGATCGTGGACGTGCCGTACGCCATCGCGCTGGCGCTGCTCGTGGCCATCACCGACCTGATCCCGCTCATCGGCGCGACGATCGGGGCGGTCCTCGTCACCGCCATCGCGTTCTTCTCCGGCTTCTGGATCGGCATCGCGTCCCTGATCTACTTCCTGATCTACCAGCAGGTCGAGAACTACGTGATTCAGCCGCGCGTGATGAAGAAGTCCGTCGACGTCCAGCCGGCCGTCACGGTCATCGCGGCGCTGATCGGCGGCGCGCTCCTCGGCATGATCGGCGCGCTGCTCGCCATCCCCACGGCGGCCGCGGTCGCGCTGATCATTCGCGAGGTCGTCATGCCTCGCCAGGAGCGGCTCTGATCCGGCGTCAGCGGATCGTACGGCCCAGCGCGGCGACGAACTCCCCGACCGCCTCGTTGAACAGCTGCGGCTGCTCGACGGGGGGAAGGTGGCCGGAGCGGGGCACGAGGGTGAGCTCGGCGTTCGGAAGCGCCTCGGCCATCGCCCGGGCGTCGTCCTCCGTCGTGATCTCGTCCTCCGCGCCGTGGACGATGAGGGCGGGGGCATGGAGCCCGGCGAGCGTCTCCAAGGCGTCCGGGCGGGCCGCCATGGCGCGCTGTGCCCACGCCGCGGCGGACGCGGGCGCCGACTGCACCAGGCCGCGCACGCGACCGTAGATCAGGGCCCGCTGCCGCATAGTCGTCGGCCCGACCAGCCGCGGCAATAATCCCTCGAGGAGGACGTCGACGGTCTTGTCCGCCTCCAGCCGCTCGGCGATGCGCAGCCGGTCGGCCCGGGCCGTCTCGGTGTCCGCCGTGGCCTTCGTGTCGGCGAGGACGGCGCCGAGGACCCGGTCGGGGTGCCGCCGGCAGAACGCCAGCGTGACGTAGCCGCCCATCGACAGGCCGCCGACGACGGCGCGGTCGATGCCCTTGGCGTCGAGCAACGCCGCCACGTCGTCCGCCATGACGTCGACCGACGGTTCGGCGGTGCCGAGGGGCGAACCTCCGAAGCCGCGCAGGTCCGGCGTCACCACCCGGAACCGCTCGGCCAAGGCCTCCCGTTGGGCCAGCCACATGGCCGACGACAGCGGGAACGCGTGCAGAAGCACCAGGGGTGTCCCGTCCCCGACGTCGCGGCTGTACAGCTGCACGACTATCACCTCATCAGGTACGAATGCGGCCCAGCC
Source organism: Actinoallomurus vinaceus (assembly GCF_039542055.1). NCBI lineage: Bacteria > Bacillati > Actinomycetota > Actinomycetes > Streptosporangiales > Thermomonosporaceae > Actinoallomurus > Actinoallomurus vinaceus. The sequence goes on along the minus strand of NZ_BAABHK010000014.1, from coordinate 236,891 downwards.
CGGCGAACGCACGAGCACAGCTCATCCTCACCGCTGCGATTCGATCCGCCGAGAGGGTGGCCGTGTCCGGTCGCAGAGGTTTAGAAACCTCAGACGACGGTCGAAAAGCTCTTACCCCGATGCGACGAAACCTTCTACTCCACCTCGGTGGGCAGCGGGTACGTTTCCGGCGCGACGCGGCGCACGATCTCGTTCAACACGATCCGCACGTACGGCTCGCCGACCCACAGGTGCTTGGCGTCGTCGACGGCGACGACCTCCGCCTGAGGCACCCGCTTGAACCGCTCGCGCGCCTCCGCCGGCTTCAGGTAGTCGTCGTGCTCCGGGACGAGTGCGACCAGCGGCCGGCCGAACTCCGCCCAGGCGTCGAGGTCGGCGTCGGTCGCCCGGTGCAGCGGCGGGGACAGCAGGATCGCGCCCTCCACGAGCGGGTCCCGCCCCCACTTGAGGGCGAGCTCGGTGCCGAACGACCAGCCGAGCAGCCACGCCCGCGGCAGGTCGTGGTACTCGGCGTACTCGAGCGCCGCCGCGACGTCGTACCGCTCGGAGTCGCCCCCGCCGAACTCCCCCTCGCTCGTCCCACGGTCGCTGCTCGTGCCGCGCGTGTTGAACCGCAGCACGGCGAGTCCGGCGAGCGCCGGCAGCCGGTACGACGCCTTGCGCAGGACGTGACTGTCCATCATGCCGCCGTGCGTCGGCAGCGGGTGCAGGCAGATGAGGGTGGCGACCGGCGGCCGGTCCTCCGGGAGGGCCAGCTCACCGACGAGGGTAAGGCCGTCGGCGGTCCGCAGCTCGATGTCCGTACGGCGCGCGGGCAGCACCGTGCTCGCCCGGATCTCCCCCATCGCGATCCCTTCAGTAACGCGGGCCACGGCGGGACCGCTGGACGTTCGGCAGCCGGTCGAGGCGGTGGTTCCAGCAGGGCCGGTGCCAGTGCCGCCGGTCGTCGAGCCCGCCGCCCTCGGCGGGCCAGGCCACGATGTGCCCGACGCCCGGCGCGATCTCCTGGTCGCACCCGGGACAGCGGTACGCCTTCGTCCCGCCCGCGACCGGCCGTACGATCCAGTCGCCGTCGGGCCCCTCCTCGGTCCGCTGCGGACCGCCGTACGCGCCGGCCCCGGTCTCCCGGACGGCGTCGTTGCTACGGCGGTTCTTGCGCGGACTCATGCCGTTCAGGGTACGGGGACCGGGACCGTACGGGACGAACCGGTACTCAGCGGAATGTGCGGCCCGCGGTGAACAGTTCCTCCAGCAGCGCGGCGGGCGCGTACGCGGGCTCGCGGTGCTCGGTGTAGAGGGCGCGCAGCACCTCCACCGCGTGGCCCAGGCCGATCCGGTCCAGGTCGGCGATCGGGCCGATCGGGTACCCGCAGCCGTACCGCATCGCGGCGTCGATCGCGTCGGCGTCGGCGTACCCGGACTCGAGCATCCGGACGGCGTCATTGAGGTACGGGACACGCAGCGCGTCGACGATGAAGCCGGCGCGGTCCCGGCAGCGCACCGGATGCTTGCCGAGCGCGGTGACGTACTCGGTGGCCCGTCGCACGACCTCCGGAGCGGTCACCACGGTCGCGGCGATCTCGGTGAGCTCGCCCTCCGGGTCGGGCAGGTGCAGCCCGACGACGTCCTGCGGCCGGTCCGTGGCGGCCGCCAGCTCGATCACCGGCACGGTCGTGGCCGTCGTGGCGAGGATGGCACCCGGCTTGGCGACGTCGTCGACGGCGGCGAACAGCGACCGCTTCACCGACGTGTCCTCGGCCACCGCCTCGATGATCAGGTCGCACTCGGCGAGCAGCGCCAGCTCGGTGCCGCCCTCGGCAGACCGCTCCAGGCCGCCCTCGGCGGACTGCTCCAGCGCCGCGCCGACGGCTTGCGCCTTCTCCTTGTCGCCGGCGACGAACCGGACGTCGGCGCCGGCTCGCAGGCAGCCCCGGATGAGGGCGACGGCAAGCGGGCCCGACCCGACGACCCCGACGCGGGGCGGCGGCCCGGCGGTCGCGGCCTCGGCCGGCGCGGCGGGCTCGTCGTAGGAGTAGAAGCCGCGGCCGGTCTTGCGGCCCAGCAGCCCGGCGGTGACGAGCTGCCGCAGGATCGGCGCGGGCGCGTGCCGCCGGTCGCGCGTCTCCCGGTAGATGGCCTCGCACACTTCCAGGGAGACGTCGAGTCCGATGAGGTCCATCAGCGTCAGCGGTCCCATCGGCAGGCCGGTCGCCTTCATCGCGGCGTCGATGTCCTCACGGGTCGCGTGCCCGGAGTCGTACATCGCCGCGGCCTGGTTCAGGTAGCCGAACAGCAGCCGGTTCGCGATGAACCCGGCGCGGTCGCCGACGGTGACCCCGATCTTGCCGAGCCGCTCGACCAGGTCCTGGACGACGGCCAGGGCCTCCGGCCGGGTCAGCACGCTGTGGATGATCTCCACGAGCCTCATCACCGGCGCGGGGTTGAAGAAGTGCACCCCGACGACCTGCTCGGGGCGGTTCGTGCTGACGGCGATCTCGGTGACCGACAGCGACGACGTGTTGGTGGCGAGCACGGTGTCGGCCCGGCAGACCTCGTCGAGCTGCTCGAACACCCGGCGCTTGAGCCCGAGCTGCTCCGGCACGGCCTCGACGACCAGGTCGCAGTCGCTCAGGGCGCCGAACGAGGTGGACAGCTCGATCCGGTCGAGGATCGCGCGCTGTTCCTCGGCCGAGAGCCTGCCGCGCTTCACGGCCCGGCCGGTGGAGTTCTCCAGGTGCCCGCGGCCGCGCTTCAGCGCCTCGTCGCCCACCTCGATCCCGACGACGGCCAGGCCGCTCCGTGCGAGCACCTCGGCGATCCCGGCCCCCATCGTGCCGAGCCCTACGACCCCGACCTTGTTCAGCGAAGCACCCATGCCCGCAGTCTCCCAGAGCTCTCGGCCCTGCTGAAAGGCCGACTCGGGCGGATTGGTTATATCTGTATAATAGTTATATGTCCATAACTAGACGCGATGCCGACAGGTCGCCTGCCCCCAGCGACACCGCCGTGCCGGACCAGCGGCGACGCCTGCTGATCCTCGCGATCTGTTGCATGAGCCTGTTCATCGTCGGCCTGGACAACACGATCGTGAACGTCGCCCTGCCCTCGATCCAGCGCGACCTCCACGCCTCCGTCTCCGGCCTGCAGTGGATCATCGACGCCTACATCGTCGTGATCGCGGCCCTATTGATGCTGTCGGGCTCGACGGCGGACCGGATCGGCCGGCGGCGGACGTTCCAGACCGGCCTGGTCCTGTTCACCGCGGGCTCCCTGTTGTGCTCCCTGTCGCCGAGCCTGGGCTGGCTGGTCGCCGCGCGCATGGTGCAGGCGGTCGGCGGCTCCATGCTCAACCCGGTCGCCATGTCGATCATCACGAACACCTTCACCGACCCCCGGGAACGGGCCCGCGCCATCGGCGTGTGGGGCGGCGTGGTCGGCATCAGCATGGCGCTGGGCCCGCTGGTCGGCGGTACGCTCGCGGCCTCCGCCGGCTGGCAGGCGATCTTCTGGATCAACATTCCGGTGGGCCTGATCGCGTTCGCCCTGTGCGCGCGGTTCGTACCCGAGTCGCGCGCCCCGCGCCCGCGCCCGGTCGACCCGGTCGGCCAGCTCCTGATCATCGTGCTGCTCGCCGGCCTCACGTACGGCATCATCGAGGCGCCGAGCGCCGGATGGGGATCCGCGCAGACGGTGGGCTGCTTCGCGGCGGCCGCCATCGCGCTGGCCTGCCTCATCCCGTACGAGCTGCGCCGCGCCGAGCCGCTGATCAACCCCCGGTTCTTCCGCAGCGCCCCGTTCGCGGGAGCGACGGTCATCGCCGTCTGCGGGTTCGCCTCGCTCGGTGGCTTCCTCTTCCTCAACACCCTCTACCTACAGGACGTCCTCGGCCACTCCGCGTTCCACGCCGGCCTGCTCACCCTGCCGATGGCCGGGATGACCCTGGTCTGCGCCCCGCTGTCCGGCCGCATCGTCGGCGCCGCCGGGCCGCGCATACCGCTGGTCGTCGCGGGCGGGACGATGGTCGCGAGCGCGCTGATCCTCACGGGCCTGACCGCCCACACCCCGACATGGCGGCTCATGGCGGCGTACGTGCTGTTCGGGCTCGGGTTCGGCATGGTCAACGCGCCGATCACCAACACCGCCGTCTCCGGCATGCCGCGCACCCAGGCCGGAGTCGCCGCCGCCGTCGCCTCCACAAGCCGACAGATCGGTCAGTCCCTGGGCGTCGCCGTCACCGGATCCCTGGTCACCTCGGCCGTACACGGCCCGCTGCGCACCGGATTCCCTCAGGCCAGCCATCTCGGCTGGTGGGTCGGCGCGGGTTGTGGCAGCGTGATCCTGGTGCTCGGTATCCTCACGACCGGCCGCTGGGCCAGGCAGACCGCCGCGCGCACCGCCGAGCGGCTCGACCACGGCTCGACCAGGACGGCGGACACCTCATGAGCGACGCGACGGACGGCCCCATGGACGTGGCGGAGCCGGATGCGGCCGTCCGCGCCTGGGCGACGATGTGCGACCTCGTCCTCCGCGGAGAGGACCGCCGCAAGGAGATCACCGACACACTCGGCATAAGCTTCTTCCGCGCCAAGGCGCTGCGCCGCCTGCGGGGCGGCCCGCTCACCATGCGCGAGCTCACCGCCCGTCTGAGCACTGAGAAGCCGTACACCACCCTGGTCGTCGACGACCTCGAACAACGCGGCTACGTCGAACGTAGCGTCCACCCCGAAGACCGCCGCTCCAAGATCGTCTCACTCACGCCGGCCGGGGCCGCAGTCGCCCGCCAGGCGGACGAAATCCTGGCCCGGCCGCCCCGCTCCCTGCTCGCCCTCGATCCGGACGAGCTCGCCGCCCTCGACCGGATCATGGCCAAGCTCCAGCCATCGGACGCGTAGCCCGCGGCGCCCTCGCCGCCGGTCACGTGCGGCAGCGTCAGGCCGGCATCGGCCGGCGCCAGGTCGTGGGCTGCCGCGGTCTCGCCGCCGGTCACGCGCAGCGGCGTCAGGCCGGCATCGGCCGGTGCCGGGTCGCGTCGGTCTCCTCGGCTCAGCCGATGACGCCGCAGGCGACGCGCCGTCCGGCGTCACCGGCCTTACGGGTCTCGGCGTCGGGCCCGGTCCCACCCGCGTGACGGTACCGGGCCGGGATGTTGGCCTGGTTGTCCGGCAGGGCGTGGATGACGATCGCGCTGCCGTCCCGATCGCGTAGCTGCGCCATGCGGAACCGGTCGGTCGTGAACGAGGCCCGCCCGGACCCATCACGGTTGACCAGCAGATCGGGCAGGTCGCCGGAGTGGTCGGGATGCGCGCTCGACGTGAGGTCGAAATGCGGGCCCGCGCTGAAGAACGGAGTCCCGGTGGCCGGGTCGGTCGACTTGGGATCGCAGACGCCTTTGGCGTGAACGTGGATGCCGTGGTAGCCGGCGGGCAGGCCGTTCACCGTGACCGTGACCATGGCCCGGCCGTTCCCGTCGTCGGCGATGCGCAGCGACCCGACCGTCTTTCCGCTCACGTCCTTGATGACGGCGCCGGCCGCCGAGACCGCCCGACCGAACATCGCGTCGGCCGCCGCGCTCGCGCCGAGCACGACCGCTCCGCCACCGATGACGCCCACCACCGCGAGATGCACCTTGCCTGGCATGCGGTTCCCATACCCGGCCGACGTCGGCCGGTCGCCCACCACCCGGACCCATACGCGGACCTGGGCAAATGATTGCCGAACCAGCGCACCGCCCGGCGCCTCAGCGGGCGCCGACGGCCTCCAGGACGAACCGCGCTCGTTCCACGACACCGGTACGCGGCAGGAAGACCGGCTCGTACCCCTGCTCGGCGTACGCCTCGACGCATGCGTGACAGGTCCGCTCCGCCTCCTCGGGGCTCTGCCGGCGCTCCTGGTCCCGCTCGTAGATCTCCGGCCAGTACGGAGCGACGAACACCCGCCGGTCGTACCGGAACCGCTGAGCAGCGGCCTGCAGGTGCGGTGGGACCGGCAGCCGCATGAGCCGGAGGTAGCCGATGACGTCGACGACGCCGCGATCGAAGAAGACCGGTGCCGTCCCGGACGTCCGCCCATCCGCGTACTCCGTCGCGTGCCGGTAGGACCGCAGGTCCCAGGCCAGCATGAGCTCGGCGAACAGGGCGGGATCGCGCCACGGCAGCGCTCCACCACCGATGGCCGCCTGATCCTGGATGATGGCGCGGCCGCCCTCCGGCGCACACGCGAACCGCTCGCGGCGCAACTGGTCGATCAGCGTCGTCTTCCCGGCTCCGGGCCCTCCGGTGATGACGATGAACCTGTACTGCGGCTGGACGGACATCCAAAATCCTCCTGAGAACGGCGACGGGCAGGCGTCAAGGCATGCGGGGGAAGGGAAAAGGACTGGGTCACGCGCTAAGGGATGGGTCACGCGCTGAGGAGCAGCGGGGAATCCGCGTGTGGCTCACTGGAGCGGAACGGCGAGAATGCGCCCCATGACCGGCCGGGCATTAGCCCCGGAGGCGGAACCAGGTGGTGGTGCCGTCGCGTTCGGCCTCCACACCCCATTCGGCGGCGAGGGCCGTCACGATCACAATACCCCGGCCGTTCTCCGCGAAGAGGTCATCTCGTACGTGTGGCAGTTCTCCGTCAGCACCGTCGTCCGCGACGCAGATCTCCAGCACGTCACCGTCCCGGGCGACGGTGACGGTGACGCGGCCGCCCTTTCCGGAGTCGGTGTGCACGACCGCGTTGGTGACCAGTTCACTGGCGCACAGCTCGGCGTCGTCGACGGCCGGGTGGTCCTCCCCGACCAGGTCGCGGACGAAGCGGCGGGCGTGCGCGACACACCGCTCGCTGCCCGGAAGCGTCAGCGTCCCCAGTACGACCATCGCCCCCATGACGACTCCTCTCCTCGATGTCGCCGCAAGCATCGTCGCGAGGCGTAACGCGTTCAATACGCTTCGTTAAAAGAGAGTGACGGCGAGGAGCCGATTTGCACATCGCCGAATCGCGTGGCGGCCGATCTTCTGCCTGGTCAGAATGCCGACATGGCCACCATCACGCCGACGATCCGGCTGCGCAGGCTGGGCATGGCCCTTCGCGACCACCGCGAGGCGGCCGGCCTGACGTTAGACGACGCCGCCCACGTCCTCATGCGCTCGCCCTCGTCGCTGAGCCGCATCGAGAAGGGCCTGCACCACCTCCCGGTCCGCGACCTGGAGTACATCCTCGGCAAGTACGGCGTCACCGACCCCGCCGTGACCGGCCGCCTGTTCGACTGGTGCCGCAACGGTCGCAAGAAGGGCTGGTGGCAGCGCTACGCCACCGACCTCTCCCCCGAAATGATGGACTTCATCGGCCTTGAAGCCGACGCGGCGTCCATCGCGCTGTTCGAGTTGATCCTCGTGCCTGGGCTCCTGCAGTCCGAGGCCTACGCCCGTGCACTCATGGAGACAGGGCCATTCGCAGACGATCCCGAGCGCGTCGACCGGCTGGTCGCCGTGCGCATGCGCCGCCAAGAACTGCTGCAACGACCAAGCCCGCCGCAGCTTCGGACGATCATGGACGAGGCAGCGTTGCGGCGGCAGGTCGGCGGCCAGAAACTCATGCGAGCTCAACTTCGGCTTCTGCTCGAGATTTCGGTTCTACCCGACGTGACCATTCAGGTGATCCCGTTCACTAGTGGTGCACACTTGGGCGTGGCCAGCGCGTTCGGAATCCTCGACGTCGGCGACCATGGCGACCTACGGGTTGTCACAGTCGACTCTTTGACTGCGATGTCGTACCGCGAAGAGGAATCTGATATCCAGGCCTACAGCTCTACCTTCGATCACCTCCAAGCCGCCGCTCTATCCGAGCAGGACTCCCAAAAGCTGATTCAACAGCTACTGTCTGAACTATGACGATTCGTATCTCGTTTCAGACGCCCTGGCGGACAAGCAGTCACAGCGCGAACCAGGGCGGGACATGCGTGCAGGTGGCCGCCGCATGGCGGACCAGCGGCCACAGCGCGGAACAGGGCGGCGAATGCGTGGAGGTAGCCCTCGTCAGGCCTGAACGCAGCACCCGCTAGCTGATCTGTACCACAAAGCTGGACAAATTTCCCCCGCGGGAGGTCGCTCCCTCCTGCACTGTCTACTCAGGTGAAAAAATTCTCACCTGAGTAGACAACCCTGAGAGACACGCCCTCTCCGCACGAGAGTCCCAAAAGCTGATCGCCGGGCTATTGTCAGAGCTATGACGACTCTCCATTCGCCTCGGCCCACGTGGCGGACGAGTCGTTACAGCGGAAACCAGGGCGGGACGTGCGTTCAGGTTGCCGCCGTGTGGCGTACCAGCAGCCACAGCGCGAATCAGGGCGGCGAGTGCGTGCAGGTCGCTGTCATCCGGCCTGGCGGCAGGAGCCGATAGCAGGCCCTCCGACTCACCGGTCAGGCGCGCGGGTCCATGTTCCACGTGGCGGGAAGCTGTGCGTCGCAGAGGGCGCAGTGGAAGTCGTCGTCGCGGACGATGTTCCGTTCGTGGCAGGCCGGGCAGCGGCGGAAGACGACCGGATGCGTGAAGCCGCCCGGGTGGTCGAGTCCTGCTCGGTCGAGGGCGTCGCGGACCGCCGTCCAACTCGTGACGTCCGGGCAGTAGCCGGTCGACTGGTTGCTGATCTCCTCGACGATCCAGCGGCCCCGCTCGCGGCGGAACATCACCTCTCCGGCGCCCAGAACGGGGGCACCGCCGGCGCATGCGACGTGCTCACTTCGCCTCGGCGCCAGCCGCAACGTCCCGGTGAGGTCGACGACGTACGTGACGGGTTCGTCGAGTTCGGCGTCGCCGCGGCCGGACGACCAGGCGGTGAGGTCGTTCGGACAACGGATCGCGTACCCCTCCCCGCCGGATCGCACGGTGTCGAGGAGGTCGGAGGGGCCCACGTACGGGTAGGGCCGTTCAATCACCGGACACCACGACCTGTCAGGCGGGCCGGCGTGCGGTGCAGCTGAACCGCCTGCCAGCCGTCCTGGCCCTTGCCGTGCCAGATGATGTGGTCGGCCAGGTCGCGCACGCCGTCGAGGTCCGGGAGAGACCGATCACTGCCCGCCACCAGGAAGGTGCCCCAGAATCCCATGGCCGGGATTATCGGGCATGGACCCCGGTAATCAGGGCACTCGTCGGATACCGACGTCGCCTTCGGCTTGGCCGGCCGCCGTCGGTCAGCCGCTCATGATGCCCGGGAGCCGATCCCGGAAGTCCACGACGCCTGCCCACGTGGGGCGCAGCGCGATGCGCGCCATCCTCGTGTCCGGGTGCTCGGCCTGGGCGACGTACCCGGCGCCACCCTCCTCACCGAGAAAGCGGCGTGCCGCCTGCGCCTGCTCAGGCACCATGCCGTCGACCTCGGTGATCGACACCCGGCCGCGCAGGAGGAGCACCTCCGGCGGCTGCGGCTCCGTGTCGATCGTGACGGCCACGTCGGGGTTCGCGCGCAGGGCGCGCAGTCGCGCGGCCGGGCGCGTGATCCCGAGCGGTGGACAGTGGACGTACGTCGCCATCACGAGCTCACCACCGGTCCAGACGAACCACGTCGACATCACCCGAGGTGTCCCGTCGGTCGCCACGTAGGCGAGCCGTGCCGGGATCGTCGAGTGCAGCAGACGCTGTGCGATGTCCGTCTCGAGCAGCCGCAGGTCGCCCTGTGCGAGTTCCATGAGTCATCTCCTTCGGTCGACCGTACTGACCGGAGAGCCGCCACGAATTCATCGCCGATCCCACGCGCCAGGTCCTGGCCGCCCGCGCCGGACATACTGCTAAGGACGCAGGTCCAGGGAGATGTGCGGGGACAGCGCGCGGAGGAAGTCGGGCGCGTCGAAGAGTTCGCCGGCGGAGGCGACGCCGACCGTCGAACGAGGCAGGAGGCCTCAGCGCCGCACGCGGTAACGAAGGTGGGTGACGCGCTCGCCCTGGATCACGACCGGGTCGTCGAAGCGGTGCGGTGCGCCGGTCAGGTCGGTGAAGTACGGGATCCCCTCGCCGAGGAGCACCGGTACGAGGCTGATGCAGACCTCGTCCACCAGGCCCATGTCGAGGGCCTGCCGTGCGATGTCGGCGCTCGCGATACTGACGTCCTTTTCGCCGGCGATCTCCTTGGCGCGCGCGATGCCTTCCGCGACGCCGCCGACGAAGGTGGTTCGCGGCCGCTTCGCCGCGTCCTGGGGCGCGTTGTGGGTCACGACGACGACCGGTGCCCCTATCGGGTGGCTGTCGTCCCAACCATCGGTCAGGTCGAAGAGCCGGCGGCCGCAGACGAGCGCACCGGCGCCGGAGAGGGTCTCGCGCAGCATCGCCGCGCTGTTCGCGTCGACCTGGAACGACCAGCGCTCGTCGGCACTCGGCACGGTGACGTCGCCGGCGCCGTACCAGCCGAACAGCTCACCGGTCCCGTCCTCCGGGTCGGCGATGTAGCCGTCCAGGGACATCGTCATGTGCGTGTAGACCTCGGCCATGTGGACCTCCCGTGGGTTCTCTACGGATAGAACGTCCCGGGCGACGAGAACTCATCGGTCGGCCTGGCGACGTTCACGTCCGACGCTGCGGCACGATGAGCGGGTGACAGCCGACGAGGCGCCTGGGGCACGGAGCATGGGGGACGCGGTCGACGAGCTGTACGGGGTCTTCGGTCTGATCCGCCGGCCGGCGCGGGTGGAAGGGTGCTCCCACTGTGTGGGCCCGGACGAGGATCGGCGGCTGCTGGACCGGCCGCTGCGCTCGCTGCCGCCCGAGGATCTGGCGCGGTACGCGGCCAAGGCGTTGAACACGTGGGGCGGTGCCGAGGAGTTCCGCTACTTCGTGCCCCGGCTCCTGGAGTGCGCCGCGGCCGACGCCTTCGGCTATCCGGATCCGGAGATCGTGTTCGGCAAGCTGGTCACGGCCGAGTGGAGGACCTGGGTCGCCGACGAGCGGGCCGCTGTGGAGGCGTTCCTGAGGGCGTGGTGGGCCGAGGCTCTTGAGGACCATCCCGTACGGCCCGGCATCGCGACACGGCTGAGTTGCCTCGCCACCACCGGGGTCGGTCTCGATCCCTTCCTCTCCGCCTGGGGCCGGTTGGCGACCACCGCGGCGATCCGGCATCTGCGCGAGTTCGTGATCGATGACGTCGAATGGTGGCCCGACCCACGGCTCATTGTGTTCTGGGATCGGCACGGTCCCGGATATCGGCAGGTCATCACCTGGCTGACGGATGGCCGTCTGGTGGCCGCCGTCGAGGCCGCGTTCGAGGGTGAGACGCGGGATGACGTGCTCGAGTTGCTCGCCGAGATCCATACGGCGTTGGCACCGGGATGACCCCGGGCCCGCCCCGTGGCGGGACGGGGCGGGGCGGGACGGTCAGGGAGTGGCGTCGGGGTTCACGGCGACGACGATGGTGGCGAGCAGGCCGTGGGTGGTCGGTCCCTTGTGCAGGGGGCGGAGGGTGACCAGGCCGGCTGAACCGCCGTTGCGGTAGATGCCGTCCTCGTCCAGCGTCGTGCGGTGCGTGGTGTTGATCGCGTACGGCTGGAGCTTGGCGATCCGCTCGGTGACGTTCTCGTCGAAGAAGAACTGGCCGGTGTGCGCCACGTGGCCGCCGGTGTACTTCCGGCCGACGACCTTGCCGCCGATGTGGACCTTGGCGTGAATGTGAATGGCCCGGCCCATGTACCAGCCGGGATACAGCGTCCGGAACTCTACGACGCCGCGCCGGTCGGTGAGCTGGACGCCCCGGAGGAAGGTGAGCTTGTCGGTCGGCTCGGCGTGGCCTCCGCCGCCGCCCGGAGGCGGGGAGCCGGGCGGCGGCGTCGGCGTGCCGGTGGGCGGGGTGCCGCCGCCGGGACCTCCAGGGCCGCCGCCGTTCGCGCCGCCGACGCCCATGGCCGTGTAGCCGGAGTACTCGCCGAGGGCGTCGCAGTGCCAGATGTCCAGCGCGGCCCTCGGGATGGGCGCGCAGGTGGTCGCGTCGACGACGGTGGCGCGCAGGATGAGGGGCACGCCGTCCTTGTGCTCGGTGATGTCGCGGCGGAAGAGGTCGTAGTCGAGGTAGTAGGGGCCCTCGACCATCTCCGGCGCCAGCACGCAGGCCGGCTTCGGACCGGTGGGTCCGTGGGTGGTGGAGGCGCCGGCCGCCGCGCGGCCCAGCGCGACGATTCCGGCCGCTCCGAGGCCCGCGCCGCCGAGGGCGGTCAGCGCGGCGCGGCGGTTCACCGCTCCGGATTCGGGCGACTGCGTGTGGTCTTCGCGTTCGGTCATGCGTTCGCCACCTTGGGTTGACAACGGCTATGACGATCAGTCGTCCCCCGTGTCGAGCGACGCTAGCCGTGCCCCATGAAGATTGGATGAGAACGATCTGAGAACCGTGAGATGTTCGACGCCGCCGTCTGTCGATCCAGCCGGAGGTCATTCGTATAGAGGGTGAGAGCCGGCAGAGGGCCGGTCCGGAAGAGGAGCCCGCGATGAAGCAGTACCTGCTCAGTGTCTACCAGCCCGAGGGAGAGCCCCCGGCCGACCTGGACCGGATCATGCGTGAGGTCGAGGCCTGGCAGCAGGAGATGAAGGCCGCCGGCGCGTGGGTCTTCACCGGACGCCTGCACGCTCCGAGCACGGCCACGGTCGTACGGCTCCGCGACGACGAGGTGCTCACGACCGACGGCCCGTTCGCCGAGGGCAAGGAGTACGTCGGCGGCTTCACGGTCGTCCGGGCGGCCGACCTCGACGCCGCGCTCGAATGGGCAGCGGCCTTCACCCGCATCGCCTCCCTTCCGGTGGAGGTGCGGCCGATGCTGGGCGAGGACTGAGGTGTCCGCCACCGCGCAGGTCGAACAGATCTTCCGCGAGGAGTACGGCCGCGCGGTGGCCGTCCTGGTCCGCGGCTTCGGCGACATCGACCTCGCCGAGGAGGCGGTCCAGGACGCCTTCGCCGAGGCGCTGCGGCGCTGGCCGTCGGCGGGGCCGCCCCCGAGCCCGGCGGGGTGGATCATCACCACCGCCCGCAACCGCGCGATCGACCGGCTGCGCCGTGAGGCGTCCCGTACGGACCGGCACGCGCAGGCCGCGCTGCTGCGGACCGCCGACGAACCGGCCGAGGAGGGCCCGGTGCGCGACGACCGGCTACGCCTGATCTTCACCTGCTGTCACCCCGCGCTGGCACCCGCCGTACGGGTCGCGCTGACGCTCCGGCTCCTGGGCGGGCTGACCACCGCGGAGATCGCCCGGGCGTTCCTCGTGCCCGAGCCGACGATGGCCCAGCGCCTGGTCCGGGCCAAGGGCAAGATCCGCGACGCGCGCATCCCGTACCGCATCCCGAAGGAGGCGGACCTGCCGGATCGCCTGCGGGCCGTGCTGGCCGTCATCTACCTGATCTTCAACGAGGGGTACGTGGCCGGCTCGGGCGACCGGCTGATCCGCGCGGAGCTGTGCGCGGAGGCGATCCGCCTCGGGCGGCTGCTGGCCGAGCTGATGCCCGACGAGCCGGAGGTGACGGGCCTGCTCGCGCTGATGCTGCTGGTCGAGTCGCGGCGGGCGGCGCGGACCGGCCCGGACGGTTCGCTGGTCCCGCTGGCCGAGCAGGACCGGAGCCGGTGGGACCGCGAGCTGATCGCCGAAGGGCAGGCCCTCGTCCGGCGATGTCTCCGGCGCGACCGGCCGGGGCCGTACCAGATCCAGGCCGCGATCAACGCGGTGCACAGCGACGCGCCGGACGCGGCCGCCACGGACTGGCGGCAGATCCTGGAGCTGTACGACCTGCACCTCGCGCTCGCCCCGAGCCCGGTCGTGGCCCTGAACCGCGCCGTGGCCGTGGCCGAGGTGGAGGGTCCCGGGCCTGCGCTCGCCCTCGTCGACGGCCTGGACCTCGACCGGCACCACCTGTACCACGCCATCCGGGCCGACCTCCTGCGGCGTCTCGGCCGAACCGCCGAGGCGGCCCTGGCGTACGAGGCGGCGATCGCCCGCACCGAGAACACGGCCGAACGCGACCATCTACGACGCCGCCATGCGGCGCTCGGCCGGTGACGACGGAGATCGAACGGCGCGGGAGATCGACGGCGTCGAGCAGCTCACCCGTTACGAGGACCGAACTCGACATCCGGCTGCGGTGCGTGGGGGTCTCGGCTCTGGATGGCGGCGGCGACGCGGCGCAACTCGGCGAGGACGGTCTGGACGGCCTTTCGTGCGGTGCGCTCGGGGCGGTGGAGGACATCGATATGGCGTTCGGCGTGTACACCGCTCAGCGGCCTCAGGACGACCGCGGGGTGCGGACGCGACGTCCAGCGGGGCATCAGGGCCAGGCCGCCGCCGGCGGCCACGGCCTCGGCGACCACTGAGAATTCGTTGATGCGGTGGACGACGTCGAGTCGGCGGTTGGCGACGGCGCCGATGGCCTCGATGGTGGCCATCAGCGGGAAGCCGTCGTGAACGGTGATCCAGGGCTGATCGGCCACGTCGCGCGGGAACAGCTGCCGCTTCGAAGCCAGCGGGTGGTCGGTCGGCAGCGCGACGTCGAGCGGCTCACGCAGTAGCGTCGCAGCGGTCACGGTGCGCGGCCACGCCGGAGCATGGTCGAGCCGGTGAGCGAGCACAAGATCGTAGTCCCGGGTGAGACGGGGAAAGCGGTCCTGCGCCACGTCCTCGTCGGCCAGAGTCACGCGGGGACGCTCCGGCCCGGCGAGACCGTGCAGCAGGAGCGGGAAGAACACCGCGGCCGCGCTGTGGAAAGCCGCGACCGACACGTCACCGTCTGGTCGCTCGGCGAAGTCGGTGACGGTGTGGCGCGCCCGGGCGAGGGCGGTCTCCACCTCGATCGCCGCACCCGCCAGGGCCTGCCCGGCGTCGGTGAGCACCATACGTCGCCCAGCGCGTTCGGTGAGCGGGACGGGGCTCGAGCGTTGCAGCAACCGTAGCTGCTGTGAAATCGCCGAGGGCGTCACGTGCATGGCCTCGGCGACCGCGCTCACGCTGCCCAGCTCTCCCAGTTCACGCAGGATCCGCAACTGCCGTACGTCCACTCCGTAAGTGTAGGTCAGCTAAAGGTTCGTTTCAGAAGTTGGTGGTTGGCTTCATCGTCCTGGTCGTGCACCGTGGGGACGTGCCTGATGCTCGCCGTACCGACGTCGTCCTTCTGCTCGTCGCGCTCGTCTGGGGTTCCAGCTACCTGGCGGCGAAGACAGCCGCCACCGCCATCCCCGTCCTGGCGCTCCTCTTCGCCCGGTATGCGATTTCTGCACTCGCCTGTGCCGTGGTGGTCGCATCTCGTCGCGGATTCCGCCGCTGGACCCGTGCGGAGACCCGCGCCGGGACACTGCTGGGAGTCACCCAGGCCGCCGTTCTCGTGCTGGAGACCTACGGGGTTGCGCACACCAGCGCCGCCAACGCCGGGCTGATCATCAGCCTGACCATCGTGCTGACGCCGTTGCTGGACCGTGCCGGCGGCCGCGGCAGGCCGCCCCTGCGGTTCTTCGTCGCCGCCGGCGTCTGCGCCCTGGCCATCGGGCTTCTCATGTCCGGCCGCGAACTGCACACCCCACGGGTCGGCGATGCGCTGATGCTCGCCGCCGCGGTGGTGCGGGCGGGACACGTCGCGCTCGTCGGGCGGCTCACCGCGGTCCGCTCCATGGATCCGCTGCACCTGACGACCGCCCAGACCGTCGTCGGCTCGGCGCTGTTCTCGGCACCCGCCATCGCCGGCCTGCCGGAGCTGGTCGGCAGCAGTGCCACCACCTGGGCCCAGCTGATCTATCTCGCCCTGTTCTGCAGCGTATTCGCCTTCCTGGCCCAGACCTGGGCGGTGCAACGCACTTCTGCCAGCCGGGCGAGCCTTCTCCTGGGCACCGAACCGATCTGGGCCGTGATGGCCGGGATCAGTCTTGGTGGCGAGCGGCTCACCATCATGGCCGCCCTCGGTGCCGCGCTCATGGTCGCCGGAACCTACTGGGGCCAGGCCATCGAACGTGCCCACCGCACCACCGTGAAAGAGGACACCCCCTGCCCGGCAACGGCGCTCACCAGCACCTGACATCATCCTTAAGGGCCACGGCCGGCACGCGCTGCGGCTAAGGTGGGCGACCGTGCGCCTCGTCATCGCCCGTTGCAGCGTCGACTACGTCGGCAAGCTCACCGCCCACCTGCCCCTGGCCACACGGCTGGTCCTGATGAAGGCCGACGGCAGTGTCTCGATCCACGCCGACGACCGCGCGTTCAAACCGCTCAACTGGATGAACCCGCCGTGCAGCGTCAAGGAGGAAGAGGGCCGCTGGACGGTCACGCACGGCAAGTCGGGCGAGCAGCTGATCCTGACGATCGAGGAGATCCTGCACGACTCCAGCCACGAGCTGGGCGTCGACCCGGGACTGCAGAAGGACGGCGTCGAGGCCCACCTGCAGGAGCTGCTGGCCGAGCACATCACGACGCTGGGCGAGGGCTGGAAGCTCGTCCGCCGGGAGTACCCCACCGCGATCGGCCCGGTCGACATCCTGTGCCGGGACGATACGAGCGCGACCGTCGCCGTCGAGATCAAACGGCGCGGGGAGATCGACGGCGTCGAGCAGCTCACCCGCTACCTCGAGCTGCTGAACCGCGATCCGCTCCTGGCGCCCGTCCGCGGGATCTTCGCCGCGCAGGAGATCAAGCCGCAGGCGCGGGTGCTCGCCGAGGACCGCGGCATCGGCTGCGTCACCCTGGACTACGACGCGCTGCGCGGCATCGAGCGGGACGGCACGCTCTTCTAGCGGAGTACCTGACAGAAGGTGGCAGCCTTCGCCGCCATGCTGGTCGCATGAGCAAGCGAGCAGAAGGCACCTTCACCCTCGACGTCTGGGACGCGGAGAAGCCGTACGACGAGCGCGACGGGATCACGTTCACGCGGGTCCACGTCGACAAGACGTTCAGTGGCGGTCTCGCCGGCACCAGCAACGCCGAGCTGATCACTGTTGTCACCGAGAACCCCGCCGCGTACGTCGGGATCGAACGGTTCCAGGGCACGCTGGACGGGCGCACGGGCGGGTTCGTGCTCCAGCACAACGCGGGCGGCGAGGACGGCAAGCCGTGGCTAACCTGGAAGATCGTAGAGACGAGCGGCACCGGCGACCTCGAGGGGATCAAGGGCGAGGGCCAGATCATCATCCACGAGGACGGCGGTCACTCCTACACGCTCGACTACGAGCTGGACTGAGGACGCTGTCAGCGCTTCTCGCGCTGGCCCTCGGCGAGCGCACGGGTGAGTTTGTCCGCGCCGCCCCGCCGCTGAATCCTGGCGAACAGGCTCGGAGCCAAGGCACCCAGCGTCACCCCGACGCGGACGGGCAGCGGGGCGACGTCGGCCTCGCCGCGGTCCTGTTCGATGACACGGGCCACCGCGCGGGCGACGTCGCCGGGCGAGCTGGTGCCCACGCCCGGCGGCAGCTCCACCCCGGCGTCGGCGAACATCCCGGCCTCCCGGATGAATCCCGGGTAGATCACCGAGACGCCGACGCCGTGCGGGTGCAGGTCCTCGCGGAGGCCGAGGGCGAGACCCCGCAGCCCGAACTTGGTCGCGTGGTACAGCGCCGTGCCTCCGAACGCGACCTTGCCCGCGATCGACGACATGAAGACCAGGTGCCCGCGCCCGCGCGAGGTCATCTGCTCGGCCGCCAGGCGGGCCATGACGATCGGCACGCGCAGGTTGACGTCCAGGGCACGGTCGATCTCCTCAATGGAGAAGTCGGTGAGAGGCCCGGCGGCATCGTGCCACGTCAGAGCGTTGTTTCCACGGATGTCGCGGCGCAGCGCGCCCGTGCCTCGTCGATCATCCGGTACCGCACGCCGTACCGGAGCGTGCGGATGAGGGCGTGGCCCGCGATCCGGGTCGCGTGCGGAAAGGGCGGGCGCCCGCCGAGGAGGGTGAGCGCCCAGTCCGGGAGCAGATCGGTCGCGACGCGGGCGAGGAGCGCGCTGGAGATCCGGGTCGCGGGGCTCGCCCCCTTCGGCCGGCGCAGGAACGCGACCGCCTGCAGCACCTCCTCGCTGACGGTCAGGCGGGGCCGCACGGCCGCGAAGTAGTCCTCCGCCTCGGCGAGCGTACGGGGCGAGTCGGGCGCGCCGAGCATCTCGTTGATCACGGCGTACTCGGCGAAGTACCGGTCGAGGTCGCGGCCTCGCAGCGGGCGCGGGTGGTACGCGACGTGGGCGCGGGCGGCGGAGTACGCCTGGGTGATCCCGACCCAGACGATGTCGTCCGGGTCGGTCGCGGAGAAGGTCCGGCCGTCGGGCATCGCGCCCTGGACCCGCTGGTGCATCGCCCGGACCGTGCCGGCGAGCCGTTCCGCGACGGGCGTCGAGCCGTACGTCATGCCGAGCACGAACGACGCGGTGAAGCCGAGCCGTTTGATCGGGTCCTGGAGGTAGTCGGAGAAGCGGTTCGTGCCGTGGGTGACGGGCTCGTTGAGCGTGCCGAGGATGAGCCCGGAGACACCGCCGAGGACGCCGGAGACGTCGCCGTGGACGTGCCAGATGGCCGAGTCCGGCCCGAACAGCCCGGGGTCGCCGGGCGGGTCGGTGTACTGCTCGCCCGGCAGGTGGGCGGCGGCCATCATCGCCCAGAACGCCTCGTCGATGGACGTACGCGGATTCATCCGGCCTCCGGGTGGTTCAGGGTGCGGCGACCACGTTACGCCGTTTGCGACAAGACGCAATGTTTGTCTCATGTGTCGCGTCTCACGGGACCGGTACCCTGCGAGGCATGCCGCAGGCCACCACCGACGTCCGGGAGCGGATCGTCAACGCCGCCGAGCACTGCTTCGCGCGGTACGGCGTCGGCAAGACGACCATCGAGGACATCGCGGCGGCGGCGGGGCTGTCCCGAGCGACCGTCTACCGCAGCTTCGGCGGTGGGCGCGACGAGGTGATCCTCGCCGTGCTCCTCCGCGACCTGCGCCGCTTCCTCGATCGGCTGGCCGCCCGGCTCGCCACGCAGGCCTCGGTCTCCGACGGCGTCGTCGAAGGGGTCGTCGACGCGGTCGCGTTCGTGCGCGGCGAGCCGCGGGTGGCGGCCCTGCTCACCCCGGAGGCCGCCGGTCACACCCAGACCGCCATCGCCGGGGCCGCCGAGCACGTCCTGCGCCTGTGTGCCGACCGCGTGCGGCCGTACTTCGCGATGGCCCAGCGTGAGGGTCTGCTCCGCGCGGACATCACGGTGGAAGGCGCGGTGGAGTTCCTCTTCCGGATCATCTCCTCGATGATCGCCCTCCCCCGCGACGGGGACCCCCGGGAGTTCCTGCGCACCTATGTCGTCCCCGCCCTCGTAGAGAGCAGATAGATGTCCGATGTAAGCGCGGTGCGGTCCTCCGTGCGGCCCAGCCCAGCGTTCCTCTTCGTCCTCGGCCTGTTCGCGCTGTCCGGCCTGGCGGTCTGGCGGTACGGCATCAGCCCGGACCGGACCGCCCGGCTGTTCCTGTTCCTGTTCGTCGTCAGCGGCTGGATCGTGTCGCTGTGCCTGCACGAGTTCGGGCACGCGTTCTTCGCCTGGCGGTCCGGCGACCGGAGCGTCGCGACCAACGGCTACCTGACGCTGAACCCGCTGAAGTACGGCGACATCACGCTGAGCTTCCTGCTGCCGGTGCTGTTCGTGCTGCTCGGCGGGATCGGCCTGCCGGGCGGCGCCGTCTACATCGACCGCGGGGCGATCCCCGGGAAGATCCGGCACAGCCTCATCTCGGCGGCCGGGCCGATCGCCAATCTCCTGTTCGCGATCATCCTTGGCGTCGTCATCACCAACCTGGCCAAGGACCCGGCGCACCTGCTGTTCTGGACCGGCGCGGCGTTCCTGGCGTTCCTGCAGGTCACCGCGGCCGTGCTCAACCTGCTGCCGGTGCCCGGCCTGGACGGCTTCGGGATCGTCGAGCCGTACCTGCCGCGCCGCTGGGTCGCGCAGGCGGACCGGGTCGGCGGCTACGCGTTCATGGCGCTGCTCGCCCTGCTGTGGATCCCCGCGGTCAACGAGCAGTTCTTCTCCCTCGTCTATCACCTCACGGACCTGTTCGGCATCGACCAGGACCTCGTCTCGGTCGGGCACGGGCTGTTCCGGTTCTGGCAGAGCGTCAGCTTCGGAGGCTGACGATTCCGGTGTCCACCGATCGGTGGACACAGGAATCACCGGACCGCCGATCCCGGACAGGCCCCGCCGCCACGACGCTGGAGGCATGAACGATACGGCGGTGCGGGTCCGCGGCCTGCGCAAGCGATACGGCGACGTCGACGCGGTGAACGGCGTCGACCTGGACATCTTCCGCGGCGAGGTGTTCGCCCTGCTCGGCCCGAACGGAGCGGGCAAGAGCACCACGGTCGAGATCCTGGAAGGGCACCGGCGGCGGACGGGCGGCGACGTCTCCGTCCTCGGGGCCGACCCCGGGAAGCCGACGCGGGAGTGGCGCGCCCGGCTGGGCATCGTGCTGCAGACCTCGAACGAGCAGCCGGAGCTGAGCGTCCGGGAGATCGTCCGGCACTTCGCGGGCTACTACCCCCGGCCCCGGGACGTCGACGAGGTGATCGAGGCGGTCGGCCTCACGGAGAAGGCCGGGGCGCGCCTCGCGCAGCTGTCCGGCGGCCAGCGCCGGCGGGTCGACGTCGCGCTCGGCATCATCGGCGGCCCCGAGCTGCTGTTCCTCGACGAGCCGACGACCGGGTTCGACCCGGACGCGCGCCGGCAGTTCTGGAGACTCATCGAAGGTCTCGCAGGCGGCGGCACGACCATCCTGCTGACCACCCACTACCTGGACGAGGCGGAGGCGCTCGCGGACCGGGTCGGCGTCATCACCGGCGGCCGGGTCCTCGAGGTCGGCTCGCCGATGGAGCTCGGTGGCCGCGCGACCGCCACGGCGCGCGTGAGCTGGCTCGGGCCCGAGGGGCGGCAGTCCCTCGAGACGGACTCCCCCACGCAGGTCGTCGCCGAGCTGAGCCAGAAGTTCGACGGTGAGGTGCCGGAACTGACCGTCGCCCGTCCCACCCTCGAGGACATCTACCTCACGATGATCGGAGAAGGCCGATGACCACCGCCGCCCTGCCGTCCCCCGTGCGGATCGGGCTGTCCCGCGGAGTGCTGGAACTGAAGGCCTTCTTCCGGGAGAGATCGGCCGTGGTCTTCACGGTCGCGATGCCGATGATCCTCATGCTGATCTTCGGCACCATCTTCAAGGGCAAGGTCCACGATACGAACGTGGACTTCCGGCAGTACTTCGCGGCCGGGATCATCGCGAGCGGCATCATGTCGACGACGTTCGTGAGCCTGGGCGTGGCCATCGCCCAGGAGCGCGACGACGGAACCCTCAAGCGGCTGTACGGCACGCCGCTGCCCAAGGCGGCGTACTTCATCGGCAAGGCCGTTCTGGCGCTGGCACTGTCGGTGCTGGAGACCGCCGTCCTGTTCGTTCTCGGGAATGTCCTGTTCGGCCTGAAGCCCCCGAGCACGCCGGAGCGCTGGCTCACCTTCGCCTGGGTCTTCGTGGCCGGGGTCGTCGTCTGCACCCTGCTCGGCATCGCGGTGAGCAGCGTCCCGCGCTCGGGCCGCGGCGCCGCGGCCGTGCTCAACATGCCCTACCTCGTCCTGCAGTTCATCTCCGGCGTGTACTTCCCCTTCGACGGACTGCCGTCGGGTGTGCAGCAGGCAGGCGCGCTCTTCCCACTCAAGTGGATGAGCCAGGGCCTGCGGTCGGCACTGCTCCCGGACACACTGCTGCCCGCCGAGCCCGCCCACTCCTGGGAGCACGGCCGTACCGGGCTGGTGCTGGCCGCCTGGGCCGTTGCAGGCTTGGCCCTGTGCCTGACGACCTTCCGCTGGAAACGGCGCCGCGACGGATGAAGACCAAGGACGCGTGGGACTGGGGCCTGGGCCGATGGGAGGCGTACTTCGGCCTGGTCCTGGTCTCGACGGCGATGTACGCGCTTGTCGGGGAGCCCTGGGGCCGGGGTGTGGTCGCCACCGCCCTCCTGCTCGCCATGGTGCCCTGGTACGTCTTCCTGGGCCGCCGGCTCATCGGGCGCGACCGGACCGACGCCGCCGTCTACGTTTACATCGCCGGCCTGATCCTGCTCTGTGACGCGGCCATTCTGGCCGCGCCGCAGAGCTCGCTCGTGCTGTTCGCGGCCTCCCCGCAGTGCTTCATGCTCGTGCGGTGGCAGTACAGCCTGGTCGCGCTGGTGCTGCTCAACGCGGTCCCGGCGATTCGCTTCCTCGGGAGCGACCCCGACACCGGGGCGATCGTGTCGTTCGCGGTGTGGACGGCGGTCGTGATCGGGTTCTCGATGTTCTTCGGCATCTGGATCGACCGCATCATCGATCAGAGCCGCGAACGCCGGGAACTCATCCAGCAGCTGGAGACCACGCGGGCGGAGCTGGCCGAGGTCAGCCGGGAGGCCGGCGTGATGGCCGAGCGGGAGCGGATGGCCGCGGAGATCCACGACACGCTCGCGCAGGGCTTCACGAGCATCCTGATGCTGCTGCAGGCGGCCGACGCGTACATCGGACGCGACCCGGAGTCGGCGCGGCGGCAGGTCGGCCTGGCGGCGCGCACCGCGCGGGAGAACCTCGCCGAGGCCCGCGCGCTGGTGGCCGCCCTGCCGCCCGCGCCGCTCGGGGGTTCGTCGCTCGACGAGGCCGTGGGACGCCTGACGGAGCGGCTCCGCGAGGAGCTGGGGGTGGCGGCGGACTACACGCTGACCGGGGAGCGGCGACGGCTGAGCGCCGGCGCGGAGGTCGTGCTGCTGCGCGTCGCCCAGGAGAGCCTGGCGAACGTCCGCAAGCACGCGAAGGCCGACCGGGTGGAGGTCGGCCTGGCGTACGCGGCGGAGTCGGTGCGCCTGGAGATACGCGATGATGGCGTCGGTTTCACTCCCGGCGCGTCGCACGGGTTCGGGCTGCACGGCATGCGCGAGCGCGTCGGCCAGGTCGGCGGATCCCTCGACGTACGGAGCGAGCCCGGAGCGGGAACGGCCGTCGTGGTGGAGGTGCCGGCGTGATCAAGGTGTTGCTGGTCGACGACCACCCGGTCGTCCGCGAGGGGCTGCGCGGCATGCTGTCGGCCGAGGACGACCTGACGGTCGTGGCCGAGGCCGGGGGCGCGGCCGAGGCGGTCGCGGCGGTGCGGGCGCACGAGCCGGACGTCGTGCTGATGGACCTGCGCATGCCGGGCGGCGACGGTGTCGAGGCGACCGCGCGGGTGCTCGTCCAGCGGCCGCAGACCCGCGTCGTGGTGCTGACGACGTACGACACGGACGCCGACATCCTGCGCGCCGTCGAGGCGGGCGCCGCGGGCTACCTGCTCAAGGACGCGTCGCGGCACGACCTCGCCCAGGCCGTACGCGCGGCGGCGCGCGGCGAGACCGTCCTCGCCCCGTCGGTGGCCGCCAAGCTCGTGTCGCGGATGCGCTCACCGGTCGAGCTGTCCCGGCGGGAGATCGACGTGCTGCGGCTCGTCGCCCGCGGCCGCACGAACGCCGAGATCGGCAAGGAGCTGCTCATCAGCGAGGCGACGGTCAAGACCCACCTGCTGCGGGCGTTCGGCAAACTGGGCGTCTCGGACCGGACCGCCGCCGTGACCGCGGCCATCGAACGCGGCATCCTCCCCTCCCCCGGGCGGTGACCTCAGGCCGGGCCTCATCCGCGGGGAAGTGTGGCGGACACCGTACCGACGGGAGGGTTGGCACGTGAGAACTCCGGGTCGCCCCAGCGAAGCGGAACCGCCGCCGCCACCTCGATGACGTCGGTGACGGCCAGGTCGACCAGCCGCTGCGCGCCGGACGTCGCCGCCACGCGCTCCGGATCCCATTCCGTACGGGCCGTGCCGGAGACGTACAGGAGCGTGCCGGTCGTGAAGTCGGGGAAGAGCAGCCCGGCGGCGGGGTTGACGTCGAGGTTGCCCAACGTCATGAACATCGCGTTGCCCACGTAGTCCGGCCAGCGCAGGCGCGTCGGGGAAAGCACCTGAACGAAGCCGGGATCCCCGCCGCGGTGCGAGGCGTCGGCGTGGCCCTGGTCGTCGGCGGTGGCCACGAAGAAGGTGTCGGCGGCGGAGATCCGACGCCGCTGGTCCGGGGTGAGCTCGCTCCCGTGGACGGCCGTGGGCCGGGCGGCCTCCCCGCGGGCGTCGAGGAGATGGCGGCGCTGGATGTACTTGGGGCAGTTGGCGTACACCTGGTCGGCCGTGATCCGCAGTCCGTCCGCGTCCGGGACGGACACGCCGTTGACCCGCATGCGGCGCCGCCGGGCCGGGTCGATCGCGATCGTTCCCACCGTGGCCGCGTCGCCGAGCGCCCCGGCCAGCGGATCCCACGGCTCGGGCCGGGCGGCGACCCGCACGGTGGCGGGTCCGGCGGCGTGCACGAAGCCGGGTGGGCCGGTGAGCAGCGAGGCCCACACGTGTCCGGCCTCGTCGGCGGCCCCGATGACGATCATGGGCTGCTCGGCGAGGAACGCGGCCGCCACCACCGGGATCTGCGCGCGTACGGCGCGTCCCCCGTGGTCGGCCTGGTCGGCGAGGCCGGCTCGGACCTGCACGGCGCGTTCTCCACGATGCCAGGTCATCGGACATCTCCCTTCGACGGTGGTCCGGCTCGGCGAGGCGGCCGCCGCACCGGACGGCGGCCGCCGGTTTCTTAGAAGAACCCGCAGGTCGGAGCGGATCCGTTGGGCGTGGTGCCGCCGTCGGCGCCGGTCGGCGCGTAGATCTCCAGCCGGATTCCGTCGGGGTCCTCGAAGAAGATGCCGCCGGACGTCGCGCCTTCGGAGTGCGGCACGACCCCGTCGTAGGCGAAGACGGCCGACAGCGCGCGCAGCCGGTCCTCCGCCGCCCGGACCTCCTCGACCGACTCCACCTGGAAGGACAGGTGGTGCAGGCCCGGACGGCCGGTCGCGAACCGGCCGTCGCTCTGCTGCCACAGCGTGACCAGGAGGCGTCCTTCGCTGGTCAGAAATGCGAAACGCCGGCCCGGCTCGGCGCCCTGGGCACCCACCTCGAAGCCGAAGACCTGGGTGTAGAAGGCGATCGAGCGGTCCAGGTCGCTGACGTTGAGCCCCACGTGACCGGTCTGAAGAGCCGGCGAGACGGCGGTGGGCATGGCGGAACCTCCTGGAGAGAAGCGATCTTCTAACGGAAAAGCTTCAGTTTGACGTTAGGAGGCTACCCATAGAATCTAACGGAGGCAACGTCGGATTCCGTTAGAAGTGCCGGTGCGGAGGAGGTACGGGTGAACGAGCTGCTGGCGCTCGAGCTGACCCGGACGATCCGGATGACCCAGGACGGGCCGGCCGACACGATCGCGACGCCGGAGGGCCTCGCCACGTGGATTCGCGAGCACGCCCCGGAGCTGTCCGACGATCTACGGCAGGAGGAGCCGGTCGCCGACGAGGACCTGCGGCGACGTGTCGTCGCGGTACGCTCCGCCGTACGCGCCCTGTTCGCCCGCGCCGTTGCGCCCTCCCGCCCCAGCGCCGCCGACGCCGGACGCCTCCCCGATCCCGATGACGCCCTGGCGCTGCTCAACGAGGTCGCCGCCCTCGCCCCGGTCACGCCCCGTCTCGACTGGCCGGTCGGCGAAGCGCCGCTGGTCCGGCAGGTGCCCTCGGCACCCGACCCGGGCGACCGGCTGCTCGCGGCCCTCGCCCGCGCGGCCATCGGCCTGCTCGGCGGACCGCTGCGCGCGCAGCTGCGCACGTGCCTGGCTCCCCGCTGCGTGCTGTATTTCGTCAAGGAGCACGGCCGGCAGGAATGGTGCTCGACCGCCTGCGGCAACCGGGCGCGGGCCGCCCGTCACTACGAGCGTCACCGCGCCGGCCGCGTCCGCTGAGAGCATCCGGCGCACGACGCGGTCGCGGTTCTGGCAGCGTTCCGCGCCATTCCCACGCGGCGCGTGAGCGATAGATTACGGGGAAACCGAACCTCGTTATGGACCGGGTGACGCCGATGACCGCGACTGCGAACGAGAAGACCGCCGAGACGTTCCGATCCCTCAACCCGGCGACCGGCGAGCTCGTCGGCGAGCATCCCGTCCACGACGAGGCCGCGGTGAACGCTGCCATCGAGCGCGCCCGGACGGCGCAGATCTGGTGGGCGGGCCTCGGCTGGAAGGAGCGCAAGGTCCGGCTCCTGAACATCAAGGGCGCCCTGACCCGCGCGCTGAACCGCGTGGCGACCGCCATCCACCAGGAGACCGGCAAGCCGGTGGCGGACGCCCAGCTCGAGACGGTGCTGGCGATCACGCACCTGGACTGGGCCGCGCGCAACGCCCAGAAGGTCCTCGGCCCGCGCGGCGTCTTCCCCGGCATCGTCGCCGTCAACCAGAAGTGCGTCCTGGAGTACCAGCCGCTCGGCGTCGTCGGCGTGATCGGCCCGTGGAACTACCCGCTGTTCACGCCCGTCGGCTCCATCGCGTACGCCCTGGCGGCGGGCAACGCCGTCGTCTTCAAGCCCTCGGAGTACACCCCAGGCGTCGCTCTGCTGCTCGCCGAGATCATCTCCGGAGTCATCCCGGAGGAGCCCGTCTTCCAGGTCGTGACCGGCTTCGGCGACACCGGCGCGGCGCTCGCCCGCGGCGCCGTCGACAAGATCGCCTTCACCGGGTCGTCGCCCACCGCCCGCAAGGTCATGGCGGCCTGCGCCGAGCGCCTGACCCCCATCGTCGCCGAGTGCGGCGGCAAGGACGCGTTCATCGTCGACGCCGACGCCGACCTCGACGAGGCCGCCGATGCGGCGCTGTGGGGCGCGATGTCCAACGCCGGCCAGACCTGCGCCGGTGTCGAGCGGGTCTACGTCGTCGACAGCGTCTACGACGCCTTCGTCGCCAGACTGACCGCGCGGGCCCGGACGCTGCGGCCCGGCGAGGACCGCACCGCCGCGTACGGCCCGATCACCATGCCGGGCCAGCTGAACGTCATCCGGCGGCACGTCGACGACGCGCTCGCCCGGGGCGGCCAGGCGCTCGTCGGAGGCGCCGACGCGGTGAAGGAGCCCTACGTCGAGCCGGTCGTCCTCGTCGACGTCCCGGACGACTCCGCCGCGGTCTGTGAGGAGACGTTCGGCCCGACCATCACCGTGCACCGGGTCAAGTCCGTGGACGAGGCCGTCACCCGCGCGAACGCCACCCCGTACGCCCTGGCGGGCGCGGTCTACTCCAAGAGCCGCTCGACGGCCATGGACGCGGCGCGCCGGCTGCGCGGCGGCATGACCTCGATCAACGCGGTGATCGCCTTCGCGGCCGTCCCGGCCCTGCCGTTCGGCGGCGTGGGCGACTCCGGCTTCGGCCGCATCCACGGCGCCGACGGCCTGCGGGAGTTCGCCCGCGCCAAGGCCATCACCCGGCAGCGGTTCGCCCCGCCGATGAACCTCACGTCGTTCGAGCGCACCGACAAGGACATGGCCAAGCTGCTGCGGCTCGTCAGTTTGCTGCACGGCCGCCGCTACCGCTGACCCGCGGCCCGCCGCCGCCCGTGCGCTGCCGGGGTCGTCCACGCCGCCCACGCGGTATTGCCGCCAAGGCGTCCGGCGCCACGCGGACAGGTTCTCCGCGCGGCGCCGGGCGCTCACCAGTCGTGCATGCCGCCGTCGGCGAGCCGCGCGACCGGCAGGTACTTCGGGTCGTACGGGTACCGCCGCGCGGCCTCCTCGTCGACCTCGACGCCGAGGCCCGGCCGGTCCGACAGCCACAGCATGCCGCCCTCGTACCGGTAGCCCCAGTCGAAGACCTCACCGGCCGGATCGCGGTGCCCCATGTACTCCTGGATCCCGAAGTTCGGGATCGCCAGGTCGAGGTGCAGGTTGGCGGCCATGCCGATCGGCGAGATGTCGCCGGGGCCGTGACAGCCGGAGCGCACGCCGTACAGGTCGGCCAGGTCCATGATCCGGCGTACGTGCGAGATCCCGCCCGCGTGCGTGACGGGCGTCCGGATGTAGTCGATGAGCCGCTCGCTGATCAGCTGCCGGCAGTCCCAGATCGTGTTGAACACCTCGCCGACCGCCAGCGGCGTCACCGTGTGCGAGCGGATGAGGCGGAACGCCTCCTGGTCCTCGGCCGGGGTCGCGTCCTCCAGCCAGAACAGGCGGTACGGCTCCAGCGCGCCGCCGAGCCGGGCCGCCTCGATCGGGGTGAGCCGGTGGTGGACGTCGTGCAGCAGGTGGAAGCCGTATCCGAACTCGTCGCGGACCCGCTTCATCATGGCCGGGACGAAGTCGAGGTACGCGGCGGTGTTCCAGGTCTCCTCCGTCGGCAGCGCGCCGGAGGCGGGCTCGTAGATCTGCGCGCCGGTGTGCGTCCCGTACGTGGAGTCCATCCCGGGGATCTTCGCCTGCACGCGTACGGCGGTGTACCCGAGCTCGAGGTGCCGGGCGACGTCGGCGAGGAGGCCGTCGACGTCCGCGCCGCTGGCGTGCCCGTAGACGGTGAGCGCCTCCCGGGCCTTGCCTCCGAGCAGCTCATGCACCGGCAGGCCCGCGACCTTGCCCTTGATGTCCCACAGTGCCTGGTCGACCGCGGAGATCGCGGTCATCGTGACCGGGCCGCGCCGCCAGTACGCGCCCTTGTAGAGGTACTGCCACGTGTCGCCGATCCGGGAGGCGTCCCGGCCGGCCAGCAGCGGCAGCACGTGCTCGGTCAGGTAGGCGGCGACGGCCAGCTCGCGGCCGTTCAGGGTGGCGTCCCCGTAGCCGACGACACCGTCGTCGGTGACCAGCTTGAGCGTGACGTAGTTGCGGCCCGGGGCCGTGACGATGACCTGGGCGTCGGTGATCTTCATGCGTTCTCCGGGTCGAGCAGCAGTTTCATCGCGGTCCCCGCCCGCAGCCGCTCGACGGCCTTGGCGGCGTCGCGCAGCGCCACGACCTCGGTGACGAAGCGGGACACGTCGACGCGGCCGGACGCGATCAGCTCGATCGCGGCGAGGATGTCCTGGCGGGTGTAGATCCGCGTGCCGACGAGCGTCAGCTCGGCGAACATGATCGACAGCAGGGCGGTCGGCTGCGGCGCCGGAGGGTAGGCCCCGACCAGGACGATCCGCCCGCCCGGACGTGCCCAGGAGGTGATCTCGGGGGCCGCCGCCGGGTGCCCGGTCGCGTCGAAGACGACGTCGGCCGCCGGTGTGGCACCGCCCTCGACAATGGTCAGGCCGAGCGCCGCCGCCTGCTCCCGGCGGAACGCCGACGGCTCGGACACGGTCACCTCGACCGCCCCGGCCATGCCCGCCAGCAGGCCCACGATGCAGCCGATCGGGCCCGCGCCGATGACGTGCACGCGGTCGCCGAGCCGTACCTCACCCCGCCGGACGGCACGGACGCCGACGGCGAGGGGCTCCACCAGGGCGGCGTCGACCAGCCGCATCGCGGGCGGCAGCGGGTACAGCCCGTAGTCCGGCACGACGACCTCCGGGCAGGCGGCCCCGGGATAGTCGATGCCGACCGAGGTCAGGGACTGGCAGATGTTCACCAGGCCGCGTGAGCAGGCGTCGCAGACGCCGCAGTGCACCATCGGGTTGACGAACACCGGCGTGCCGGCCGGCAGCCCCGCGGCCGGTTCGGTGAGGGTGCCGACGAACTCGTGGCCGATGACGGTTCCCGGCTTGGCCCGGATGTGCTCGCCGGCCAGGATGTGCAGGTCGCTGCCGCACAGCCCGGCGTACCCGACGCGTACACGGGACCAGCCCTCACGCGCCTCCGGCCGTGGCACCTCGACGACGGCCGCCTCGGTTCCGCCCTGCCAGATCAGCGCCGGAAGTGTCGTCATGTTCCCTCCATGCTGAATTGCGCTCGCTCCGCGAGCGCGGTTCGCGGCGCCCAACGCGCGCTCACGCTGCCGTCGCTCCTCAGTCCGGACGACGCGCGTCGCTCGCTCACGGTGTCACCTCGGCCGCCGCTGCGCGTACGCCGCCTTTGCGCAGGACGCCGAGGAGGTCTCCGACGGCGGTGACGAAACGGGGGTCCGCCGTGCTGCCGCCGCCGAGCAGGCGCTCGTCGGCGAGGACCGCGCGGGCCAGGTCCTCCGGACCGGACGTGCGCTCCGCCAGGGCCGTCAGCCGGTCCGCCGCCGGTTCGACCGGCCGGCCGACGGCCGGGTCGGTGACGCTGCCGGGCTCGCCGACGGCCCGGATCCAGGCGGCGACGAGCAGGGCGAGCGTCCGGGGCGTGTGCCCGTGCTCCAGGTGCCAGGAGACGGCCGCGGGCACGCGCTGGGCGAGCTTCAGCGAGCCGTCCGAGCCGACCTGCCGTGTCAGATGGCCCAGCGGGCGGTTGGCGAAGCGCTCGAACAGGTCGTCGCGGTAGTGGTCGAGGTCGAACCCGGCGGGGACCGTGACCGTGGGCCGGTACTCGTCGCCGAGCCGCCAGGCGGCCGCCGCGATCGGCTCGTCGGCGACCGCGTCGGCGATGAGCGGGTGGCCGGCGAGCATGCCGAGGTAGGCCAGCAGCGAGTGCGTGCCGTTGAGGAACCGCACCTTGATGGCCTCGTAGGCGGCGACCTCGTCGGTGAGGATCGCCCCGGCCCGCTCCCAGGCGGGCCGCCCGGCCGCGAAGCGGTCCTCCATCACCCACATCCGGAAGGGCTCCGCCGGGACCGGGACGCGGTCGTCGAACCCCGCCGCGGCCGCCTGTGCCCGGTGCTCGTCCGTCGTCGCCGGGACGATGCGGTCCACCATCGTGTTCGGGAAGGTCACCGCGTCGTCGAGGTAGCGCGTCAGCGTCTCGCCCTCCGGGCCGGGCAGGGCGCCGGCGAACTCGGTCAGCAGGCCGCGCAGGACCGTGCCGTTCGCGGCGAGGTTGTCGCAGCTGAGCACGGTGAGCGGGGCGCCGTCTCCCTGGGCTCGGCGCAGGAGGCCGCGGGCGAGCCGACCGACGGTCGTGCGCGGCGCGGGATCCCGCAGGTCGTGGGCGACGCCGGGGTCGTCCAGGTCGAGCCGCCGGCTCCCCGGAAGATAGGTGTAGCCCTTCTCGGTGACGGTGAGGGTGACGACCGAGGTACCCGGGTCGGCGAGCAGGTCGACGACGCGGGCCGGTTCGTCGGCCGCCGTGAACGCGTCCGTGATGACGTCGATCGGGTCGACCCGGATCCGGTCGGGGGCGATCGTGAGCACGGTGTACCGCATGTCCTGCGCCCGGAGGGCGGCCACGACGTCCCGGTTCGTGGTGGCCACGCCGGTGAACCCCCACGGCTCCGCCGGGTCCTGGGCGTCCGCCGTGTAGACCGCCTGGTGGGCGCGGTGGAAGTTGCCCAGACCGAGGTGGACGATCCGGCGGCCCGTACGGGCCGCCGCATCGCGCCGCGCCGCTTCGGAAGTCAGCTCGCCACCTCCGGGCCCGTCTCGCGGACCGTCGTCGTCCCGGACTTCTCGGTGCCGTTCTCCTGCTCAACGTAGCCGTACACCTCGGGGAGGATGAAGGTCGCGGCGAGGTACCCGGTCAGGGAGAGCAGCGAAACGACGACCGTGGCGAGCGGCACGCCCAGGTGGTCGAACAGCACGGGGAACAGGTAGATCGTGAGGAACGACGCGAGCTTGACGAAGATGTAGCCGAAGCCGGACGCCGTCGCCTTGTACCGGGTGGGCGCCACCATCGACGCGATCGTCATGCCGTTCGAGGCGTCCCAGTAGTGGCCCCACATGAGGCCGGCCGCGGCGATCGGGACGAGCCACTTCCACTCCAGGTGGAGGAAGAGCGCCGCGAGCAGCAGGGAGACGAAGGCCATCCCGAAGCCCCAGCGGGCCACGCCCCGGTGCCCCAGCCTAGGGGTCACCATCGGGGCGACGAAGCCGCTGATGGTGGCGACGATATAGATACCGCCGGTGACGAAGTTGGTCGCGCCGACTCCGGAGACTCCGGTGAGCACGAGGATGGTCGGCAGGTAGAACGCGAACGCGGAGAACTCCGCGCCCTGCATGGCGTTGGAGATCCAGGCGAAGACGCTGGCCCGGCGGCGGGTGCGGTCGCTCCAGATGCTCTTGAGGAAGTCGCTCGTACGGGGCCGGTCGATCTCGTGGTCCTCGTCGGGGAGCATCTCCAGCGGGTCGCCGAACATCTCCATCGAGACCTTCTTGGCCTGCCGGAACTTACCCCGCTGGATGAGCCAGAGGGCCGTGTCCGGCACGTGGAGCCGGCCGAGCAGCAGCACCAGGGCGGGCAGCGCGCCCAGGGCGAGACCGACGCGCCACAGGAGGCTGTGGTCCATGCCCGACAGGTACATGACGGTGATCACCGCGATGGCGACGACCTCGCCGATGCCGAACATGCCCTGCCAGCGGTTGCCCATCACCTCACGCTTGCCCTTGGGCATCGCCTCCATGATGTAGGCGTAGCCGGAGGAGATGTCACTGCCGAGGGGGAACCCGAGCAGGAAGCGGATGATGACCAGCTGCCAGATGTCGGTGGCGAACCCCTGTGCGGTGGCCAGGATGATGAACAGCACCATCGTGCCGATGAAGACCTTGCGGCGACCGATGCGGTCGGCGATCCATCCGCCGAGAAGGGCGCCCAGCAGGGCGCCGGCCTGAACCGCGGCCGAGGCCAGCGCCAGCATGTCGGTGCTGGGGTGGAAGTCCTTCTTGATGAAGATCAGCAGGAAGGAGATCGAGTAGAGGTCCCAGGCCTCGATGAGGATCGTCGAGATCATCAACCAGCCCGTACGGCGCCCGCTGTCGGTGCCCTGGCTGCTCATCACGTGGTCGACGGCGCGTTCGGACAGCCTTCGTAGTTCCGGTTGGGTGATCGCCACGCTACCTCCCGGGGCTCGATCGTTCCGCCGGACGGAACGCCATTCAGCTTTCGCGGATTACGGGGACGTTAGCCGCTGATGTCACGCGGCGTCAATGGACCGAAACTCTGGATAAGGATCACCAGTAACCGGGACGACACCGTGGAACCCCCTCGCTCAGGGCGACTTAGACGTCTCACCGCCCCATGCGGCATGGCTTAGTCGGCTCGCCCTACCCGATGGCGGGACTTAGTCGGCACCGGCCGCGGACCGGCCGTGAGGATGAGGCATTGTTCCGATGCCCCACCCACCGCCTTAGGACGAATCTTGTCAATGCGAGGCCGGATCGGCCGGCCCGCACGGCAAGGAGCACGAACGATGCACCCGGACATCATCAGGGCCATCATGGACGAGCGCGGACGCGAGCGGCTCGTCGAGGCGCGGCAGGAGAACCGCATCCGCCGCCTGCTGCGCGGCCGTACCCGGTGACCGCGCGGCGTACGTGGTGACCGCACGGATCTCCCCAGGGATCTGTGCGCCCACGCTGAGTCCCGCCCGTACAGGCGCCCTCCATCCGGGCGGGACTCAACGCGGGCGCACAGCTCCGAAAGACACCACTCCCCCGGTCAGGCGAACTCGACCGTGGGCAACAGCGGGCCGCCGGCGATGAGGTCGGCGGCCCGTTCGGCGATCGCGATCGTCGGGGCGTTGGTGTTGCCCCGGGACACCGCAGGCATGACCGACGCGTCGACGACGCGCAGCCCGTCCACGCCGCGCACCCGGAGTTCGGGATCGCACACCGAGTCCTCGGCCCCGCCCATCGCGCACGTGCTGGTCGGGTGGTACAGGGTGACCACCTCCCGGCGGACCCATTTGGCGAGGTCGCCGGCGTCCTCGCCCGGGGCGTACTCCCCGCCGACGATCCGGGCCATCGGGCCCGTCGCGGTGATCTCCCGGGCCTGGCGGACGCCCGCGACGAGGACGTCCAGGTCCGCCGTCTCGGCCAGGTAGTTCGGGTCGATCAGCGGCTTCCACCGCGGGTCGGCGGACCGCAGGGTCACGCTGCCCCGGCTCGCGACGGCGACGGTGGTGGCGAACACCGAGATGATCCGCTTGTTCGGCTCGGTCAGGCCCTGGTCGAGGAACGGCGTGGGCAGCACGTGGTACTGCAGGTCCGGCGCCGGCAGGTCGGGACGGGTCCGTACGAAGCCACCGGCCTCGGCGACGTTCGAGGCGTACGGGCCGCGCCCCAGGCCCTGGTACGTCAGGAGGGCGCGCGTGTTGGCGCCCTCCCACAATGCCTTCTTTCCCGGGGTGTGCCACATGACGGGCACCATCGGGTGATCCTGCAGGCCCCGGCCCACGGCGGGCAGGTCGACCACCACGTCGATGCCGAACGAGCGCAGATGGTCGGCCGGGCCGACCCCGGACAGCATGAGGACCTGCGGTGAGTTGACCGCGCCGCCGGACAGGATGACCTCGCGCCCGGCGGCGGCCCGCTGCTCCGCCCCGCCACGCAGGTAAGCGACGCCCGTCGCCCGGCCGTTCTCGATGACGACCCGGGTGACGAGCGCGTCGGTGAACACGGTGAGGTTGGGACGCTCCTTGGCCCGGGCGAGGTAGGCGTCGGCCGTCGACCAGCGGCGGCCGCGCCGCTGCGTCACCTGATAGAACCCCACCCCGTCCTGCTCGGCCCCGTTGAAGTCGTTGTTGGCGGGCAGGCCGAAGGCCGTCGCCGACTCGACCCAGGCGCGGGTGAGCGGATGCTTGTAGCGCAGGTCCTCGACGCGGAGCGGCCCGCCGGCGCCGTGGTAGTCCGACGCGCCGCGCTGCTGGTCCTCCGCGCGCAGGAAGTACGGGAGCAGGTCGGCATACCCCCAGCCCTTGCAGCCGTAGTCGTCGCGCCAGGTGTCGAAGTCGTGCCGGTGCCCCCGGATGTAGATCATGGCGTTGGTCGACGAACTGCCGCCGAGGGTCCGGCCGCGCGGCCAGTAGACGGTACGGTCGGCCGCGTTCGACTGGGGCGTGGTCGTGTAGTCCCAGTCGTACTGGCTCTTGAACAGCGCCGAGATCCCCGCCGGAATGTGGATCTCCGGGGCATCGTCGGGCGGTCCGGCCTCCAGGAGCAGGACCCTCGTCCCGGGGTCCGCACTGAGCCGCTCGGCGAGCACACAGCCCGCGCTGCCGGCACCGACGATGACGTAGTCGTACACGGCCGCCTCCACGCCTTGAGAGCCCTGCGCGAAAACCCTATCGATCACGGACGATCCCGGACAGTGCGCCGAATCACGTTCCGGCGAACCCCGACCTCGATCTTCGGCAACGAGTCGATCTCATGTGTGGCGGCGGGGCGGCCGTCGGTGCCACGATTCGTCCCATTACCTCCGCTTTACCGTTAGAAGGGCAATTCGTTGCGCAAACTGGCCATCGGTACCCTCATCGGGCTGGCCGCCGCCTCGATCGGGGCGGCGACCCCGGCGGACGCGGCAGCACAGCCGCGCCTCGACAAGCTGGTGAAGCTCAAGGACATCCGCGGGCACCAGAAGGACCTGCAGACGATCGCCACCTACAACGGCGGCACCCGCGCGGCAGGCGAACCGGGCTTCGAGATCTCCACGAAGTACGTCGTGAAGCAGCTCAAGAAGGCGGGCTACCGCCCGACGGTGCAGGACTTCCCGTTCGACTACTACAAGGAGAAGTCGCCCGCGGTCTTCGATCGGCCCGGCGGCCCCTCGTACGTCTACGGCACCGACTACGCGACCCTGGACTTCTCCGGCTCCGGTGACGTCACCGCCATCGCCACGGCGGTGGACGCGGCGGGTGCCGGGGTCGGCAGCGGCTGCGAGGCCGACGACTTCGCCGGCTTCCCCAAGGGGAACATCGCCCTGGTCAAGCGCGGCGGCTGCAACTTCTCGGTGAAGGCGGGCAACGCCCAGAACGCCGGCGCCGCCGCCATCGCGATCTACAACGACGGCGCGTCGCCCGAGCGCATGGGCCCGGTGCAGGGCACCGCCAGCACGCCGTGGAAGATCCCGGTGATCGGCCCGACCTACCAGCTCGGCACCGACCTGGTGAAGGCGTCGGCGTCCGGAACGCTGAAGCTGCACATCAAGACCGACACGTTCAGCGAGCAGCGCACCGCGCACAACGTCCTCGCCGAGACCAAGCGCGGCCGCGCCGACAACGTCGTCGTCATGGGCGCGCATCTCGACAGTGTCACGGCCGGTCCCGGCATCAACGACAACGGCAGCGGCACCGCCACGGTCCTCACCATCGCCGAGCAGATCAACAAGCTCGGCAAGGGCATCAAGAACAAGGTGCGGTTCGCGTTCTGGGGCGCCGAGGAGGAGGGCCTGCTCGGCTCGGAGTACTACGTCGCGCACCTGACCGCCGATCAGAAGGCCAAGATCGCCCTCAACCTCAACTTCGACATGCTCGGCTCGCCCAACGGCGTGCGCGGCGTGTACGACGGTGACGACTCCGAGGGCGCCGGCACCAACCCGCCCGCCGGCTCCGGCGCGATCGAGAAGGTCTTCCTCGACTACTACGGCAAGCGGAAGCTGGCGACCTCGCCGAGCGAGTTCAACGGGCGCTCCGACTACGGGCCGTTCATCGAGAATGGCATCCCGGCCGGCGGCCTCGACTCCGGCGCGGAGAAGCTGAAGACCGCCGACGAGGCGAAGATCTACGGCGGTGAGGCGGGCAAGGCGTACGACCCCTGCTACC
The DNA here is from genome assembly GCF_039542055.1 of Actinoallomurus vinaceus. Taxonomy (NCBI): domain Bacteria; kingdom Bacillati; phylum Actinomycetota; class Actinomycetes; order Streptosporangiales; family Thermomonosporaceae; genus Actinoallomurus; species Actinoallomurus vinaceus. Next base: position 200,486 of record NZ_BAABHK010000014.1, on the reverse strand, counting down.
ACCAGGCCTGCGACACGTACAGCAACGTCAACACCACCATCCTCGACCAGCTCGCGGACGGTGCCGCGCACGCCGCCCAGGTGTTCGCGGGCAGCACCCTCCCGGTCAACGGCGGCCGCGTCGCCGCCCCGAAGGCGGCCCGCGCCCACGCGAAGCACGCGCCCGCCGGCCGCTCGCTGAGCTGATCGCGGGGTCCCGCCGGGCCGAGCAGGTGGTCGACCGCTCGCCCGGCGGGCCCTGGCGGCTTCGGCCGGCGGCGGACATCACACCGGTCTGACCTTGGCGTATACGGTGAAGAGCCGGGTCTTACCGGTCGCCGTCGCCGTGGAGGAGAAACCGATGCACACGCGCGGCACGCCGTTCACCACCTGGATCGCCAGTCCCTCCGGCTCCCGTACGTACAGCGAGTAACCCACCGTTGTCCGCACCTGCCGCTGTTCGACCCGGCCGGTGGCGAGATTCACCGATGTGAGCACGGTGTTCCCCTTTCCCGAACGCGGGTTGCCGGTCCCGTACGCGGTGCCCTGGACCATGTAGAGACGACGGCCGTACGTCGTGTAGCCCTGAAAGTCCGGAGCCTTCATCCACGAGGGCTCTTTGACGTCCGCGTAGACCTTCGTGAAGACGTGCTTCTTCTGGAAGGCGGTCAGGTCGTACGTCGCGTAGTGCGTGCCCGTCGCGTTGAAGTACCGAAGAATGATCCGCTTGTAGGTCTGGTCGATCGACACCGTCTCGGCCTTCGCTCCCGGAACCGGGGCGAACTTCCGCAGCGCGGATGACGTGCTGGTCAGCGTCCGGCCGGCGACGTACTTGAAGCGGGCGATGTGGCGACCACGCCCGGTCTTGGGATCGACGTCCACCTCGGTCCACAGGTACGGCGTGGAGCCGTTCACCTCCAGGCCGATCGACACGCCGTGGCCGAACCCCTTGAGCGTCATGTGCCCGAGCCGCTTACCGGACCAGTCCAGCTGGTTGAGGTAGAGGTTGCCGTCGGATGTGGCGCCAGACCCGCGTTGGGCGACATAGATACGCCGATGAGCGTTGTCGAACGCGAACGACTGCGCCGCGCGCGAACCGGTCAGCGGCTTGTTCCGGAACAGCAGCGTCGGCGACGCCGCCAGTCCGGACCTGTTCGCGAACACCGCCGATGGCTCCGCCGCAGCCGGACTCGGCCCGTCGGCCCCAATGGCCGCCGTCGCGGCCAGAACCACACCGCATCCGGCGAGGACTACCCCGCGTTTCACTCGATTCCCCCGGTTTGCCGTACGGGATGGGAAAGTGACCTTATCGCCGCGGGGCATCCATGACGCTGATCCGCCCGCACGGCACACGACCTCAGCTGCCGCAGGTACCGCGATCGCCCCTCGTTAGGGTTACGGCATGGCGAAAGAGCGCGACGACCAGCCCGTCGTCCTGTCGAAGATCTACACGCGGACCGGCGACGACGGCACGACCAACCTCGGTGACATGAGCCGTACGGCCAAGACCGACCCGCGGCTCGTGGCGTACGCCGACGTCGACGAGGCGAACAGCGCCATCGGCGTCGCCCTCGCGATGGGCGCACTGCCCGAGGACATCGCCACCCTGCTCACCCGGGTGCAGAACGACCTGTTCGACGTCGGCGCGGACCTGTGCGTGCCGGTGGTCGCCGAGCCGGAGTTCCCGCCGCTACGGGTCACCGAGGACTACGTCACCCTGCTGGAGCAGGCCTGCGACGAGCACAACGCCGACCTGCCCAAGCTCCGCAGCTTCATCCTGCCCGGCGGCACCCCGGGCGCCGCGCTCCTGCACGTCGCCCGTACGGTCGCCCGGCGCGCCGAACGCTCGGCGTGGGCGGCGCTCGCGACGCACGAGGACATGAACCCGCTGACCGCGAAATACCTCAACCGGCTGTCCGACCTGCTCTTCATCCTCGCCCGCAAGGCCAACGCCGAGCACGGCGACGTGCTGTGGAAGCCGGGCGGGGAACGCTGACCATAGGTGATCGACGAGCCGCCAGGGTGACGGGCGGGCCGCCCGGCAGGCGCCTCAGGCGATCGGCGAGCCCGGTGGGGCGGCCTCGAGCCAGGCGAGGAACCCGGTCAGTGCCGCCCCGCTCATCGCCAGCTCGACGATGGTGCCGTTGCCGTCCTTGAGCTCGACGATGCCGGCGTCCGGCTGGAGGGCGGCCTCCTCGCCGGCCTCCGGCTTACGGCGGCCGGAAACGACGAGGCCCCGGCGGTGTACGACCCGCCGGGGCCTCAGCCGAATGCCGAAAATCGCGAACCAGAGCAGCTCGTCGCCGTTGTAGCGGCCGATGCCGAGCCGCCATACGCCACGGCCATGGGGGTCACGCAGACTGCACTCGACCGTGCCGCCGCGGCGTTCGAGCAGCCAACGCCGCAGCGACAGCAGGGCGAACGCGGCGAGCACCGCCACCAGGACGACAACGACCAACTCGCCGATGTCCCAAGCCAGGTGCTCGCTCACTCCCCCCTGCTTCCCCCAAGCAATCCGTGACGGTCAGATCTCTTCGCCGGCGGCCCGCAGCCGCGCCCGCGCGCGACGCTGCGCGACCGCGGCCTCCTCGCCCTCCAGCCCGGAGACCCGCTCGTACTCCTCACGAGCGGCGGCGAGATCGATCTCGCCGCCCAGCTCGGCGTACTCGGCGAGTACCGAGACCTCGTCGGAGGCGACCGAGAAGAAACCGCCGGAGACCATCGCGGAGATGACCGCCGACTCGTCGGCGGGCTTGATCCGCACGACGCTGCCGTCCACCAGCAGGCCGAGGACCGGCGCGTGACCGGGCAGGATGCCCATCTCACCCTCGATGGTCTTGGCGACGACCATATCGGCTTCGCCGGCCCAGATCTCACGCTCCGGTGAGACGAGCTCGACGTGCAGCTTTGCCACTTGTTCTCCTCCGAACGCCCCGCGGCGTTACTTCTGCAGCTCCTGGGCCTTCTTCTCGGCCTGCTCGATGTCGCCGACCATGAAGAACGCCTGCTCCGGGAGGTGGTCGTACTTGCCCTCGGTGATCGCCTTGAAGGAGGCGATCGTGTCGCTCAGCGGCACGTTCTCGCCCACCTGACCGGTGAAGGCCTCGGCCATGTACATCGGGTGCGACAGGAACCGCTCGATGCGCCGGGCGCGCTCGACCGTGACCTTGTCCTCTTCCGCGAGCTCGTCGATGCCGAGGAGGGAGATGATGTCCTGCAGCTCCTTGTAGCGCTGCAGGATCCGCTTCACCGACTGGGCGACGTCGTAGTGCTCCCGGCCGAGGATCACCGGGTCCATGATCCGCGAGGTGGAGTCGAGCGGGTCCACCGCCGGGTAGATGCCCTTCTCCGTGATCGCACGCGAGAGCACCGTGGTGGCGTCGAGGTGCGCGAACGTGGTGTGCGGAGCGGGGTCGGTGATGTCGTCCGCGGGCACGTAGATCGCCTGCATCGAGGTGATCGAGTGACCACGGGTCGAGGTGATCCGCTCCTGCAGCTCGCCCATCTCGTCGGCGAGGGTCGGCTGGTAACCCACGGCGGACGGCATACGGCCGAGCAGCGTGGACACCTCCGAACCCGCCTGGGTGAACCGGAAGATGTTGTCGATGAACAGCAGCACGTCCTGGTTCTGCACATCGCGGAAGTACTCCGCCATGGTCAGCGCGGACAGGGCCACCCGCAGACGGGTGCCCGGCGGCTCGTCCATCTGGCCGAAGACGAGGGCCGTGTCCTTGAGGACGTCGGCCTCCTTCATCTCCAGGAGGAGGTCCGTGCCCTCACGGGTGCGCTCACCGACGCCCGCGAACACCGACGTACCGCGGTGGTTACGGGCGACACGGGTGATCATCTCCTGGATGAGCACCGTCTTGCCCACGCCCGCACCGCCGAACAGGCCGATCTTGCCGCCCCTGACGTACGGGGTGAGCAGGTCGATGACCTTGATGCCGGTCTCGAGGATCTCGGTCTTGCTCTCGAGCTGGTCGAACGCCGGCGCGTGCCGGTGGATCGGCCAGCGCTCGGTGACCTCGAGCGACGAGGTCGGGACGTCGAGGGACTCGCCGATCGTGTTGAACACGTGGCCCTTGACACCGTCGCCGACCGGCACCGAGATCGCGGCGCCGGTGTCGACCACCGGGGCGCCGCGGACGACGCCGTCGGTGGGCTGCAGCGAGATGGCGCGGACCATGTTGTCGCCGATGTGCTGGGCGACCTCGAGGGTCAGCGTCCGGGTCTGGCCGCCGATCGTGACCTCGATCTGCAGCGCGTTGTAGATCTCCGGCATCGTCTCGACGGAGAACTCCACGTCGATGACGGCGCCGGTGACGCGGGCGACACGGCCCGTCGCCGTGGCTGTTTCTACCGAAGCAGTCATGGTGACTCTCACTCACTCCCCGCGGAGCTCTCGGCGAGCGCGTTCGCGCCACCGACGATCTCGCTGATTTCCTGCGTGATCTCGGCCTGACGGGCCTGGTTCGCCACTCGCGTCAGGTTCTCGATCACATCGTTGGCGTTGTCGGTCGCCGACTTCATCGCCCGCCGTCGCTGCGCGTGCTCGGAGGCGGCCGCCTGGAGCAGCATGTGCCAGATCCGGCTCTCGATGTAGTTCGGCAGGAGGGCGTCGAGCACGGTCTCGGCCGACGGCTCGAACTCGTACGCCGGCAGCACGCCCTGGGACTGTTCCTCCGGGGCCTGCTCGGACTCCTCGATCTCCAGCGGCAGCAGGCGGCGGACCTGCGCCGTCTGCGTCAGCATCGACACGAACTCGGTGTAGACGACGTGGATCTCGGCGACCCCGCCCTCCTCGGCGGGCTTCTCGAACTCCGCGACGAGGGTGCGGCCGATGGCCTCGGCGTTCGCGAACCGCGGGTTGTCGCTGAAGCCGGTCCACTCGCCCGCGAACTCGCGCTCGCGGAAGCGGTACCAGCCGACGCCCTTGCGCCCGACGATGTACGGGACGGGCTCCTTGCCCTGCTCCCGCAGCAGCGTCATCAGCCCCTCGGCCTCACGGATGACGTTGGCGTTGTAGCCGCCGGCGAAGCCGCGGTCGCTCGTGATGAGCAGCACGGCGACGCGGTTGCTGTCGGTCCGCTCGGTCAGCAGCGGGTGGCCGACACCGACGTTGTGGCTGACCAGCGCGGAGATCGCCCGCGTGATCTGCCGGGCGTACGGCCCCGACTCCCGCACCCGCTGCTGCGCCTTGACGATCCGGGAGGAGGCGATGAGCTCCTGGGCGCGCGTGATCTTCGCCATCGACTTGGTCGTGGCGATCCGGCGCCGGATCGTCCGAAGCTGGGCACCCATGCCTTACTTCTTCCTCACGCGGGTGATCTTCTCCTGCTCGACGTCACCCTCCTCGATCGCCTCGACCGGCTGCTCCTGGAGCAGCAGGCCGTGGTGGGTCGTCTCGAAGCCCTTCTTGAACTCCGCGATGGTGTCCTTCAGGGTCGCGATGGCGTCGTCGTCGAACTTGCCGCTCTCCCGGATGTTGTCCAGCAGACCCGACTGGTTGCGCTTGACGTGGTCGAGGAGCTCGTCCTCGAACCGGCGGATGTCCTCGATCGGCACGTCGTCGAGCTCACCGCTGGTGCCGGCCCAGATGGAGATGACCTGCTGCTCCATCGGGAACGGGTTGTTCTGCGGCTGCTTGAGCAGCTCGACCAGGCGGGCGCCGCGGTCCAGCTGGGCGCGCGACGCGGCGTCGAGGTCCGAGGCGAAGGCGGCGAACGCCTCCAGGTCACGGAACTGCGACAGGAACAGCTTGAGGTTCTTCGTGGCCCCGCGCATCGCCTTGGTCATCGCCGCGCCGCCGACGCGGGACACCGAGATACCGACGTTGATCGCCGGGCGGACGCCCTGGTTGAACAGGTCGGTCTCCAGGAAGACCTGGCCGTCGGTGATCGAGATGACGTTGGTCGGGATGTACGCCGAGACGTCGTTGCCCTTGGTCTCGATGATCGGCAGACCCGTCATCGAGCCGGCGCCCATGTCGTCCGACAGCTTCGCGCACCGCTCCAGCAGCCGCGAGTGCAGGTAGAACACGTCGCCGGGGTAGGCCTCACGGCCCGGCGGGCGGCGCAGCAGCAGCGAGATCGCGCGGTACGACTCCGCCTGCTTCGACAGGTCGTCGAACACGATCAGGACGTGCTTGCCCTCGTACATCCAGTGCTGGCCGATGGCCGAACCGGTGTAGGGGGCGATGTACTTGTAGCCTGCGGGCTCGGACGCGGGAGCCGCCACGATCGTGGTGTACTCCAGCGCGCCGGCCGCCTCGAGCGTGGCCCGCACCTGCGCGATCGTCGAGCCCTTCTGGCCGACCGCGACGTAGATGCAGCGGACCTGCTTGGTCGGGTCGCCGGTCTCCCACGCCTGCTTCTGGTTCAGGATCGTGTCGATCGCGACCGTCGTCTTGCCGGTCTGCCGGTCACCGATGATCAGCTGCCGCTGACCACGGCCGATCGGCGTCAGGGCGTCGATCGCCTTGATGCCGGTCTGCAGCGGCTCGCCCACCGGCTGGCGCTGCATGACGCCCGGCGCCTGCAGCTCCAGCTCGCGGCGGCCGGTCGTCTCGATCGCGCCCTTGCCGTCGATCGGGTTGCCCAGCGAGTCCACGACGCGGCCGAGGTAGCCGTCGCCGATGGGGACCGACAGGACCTCGCCGGTCCGGCGGACCTGCTGGCCCTCTTCGATCTTCGAGAAGTCGCCCAGGATGACGACACCGATCTGCCGAACGTCAAGGTTCAGCGCGATGCCGCGCGTGCCGTCCTCGAACTCAAGGAGCTCGTTCGCCATGGCCGAGGGCAGGCCCTCGACGAAGGCGATGCCGTCGAAGCACTCGACGACGGTCCCGACCTCCTCGCGCGCGGCGGTCTCCGGCTCATAGGCCTGGACGAAGCGCTCGAGCGCGCCCCGGATCTCCTCCGGCCGGATCGTCAGCTCCGCCATGTCTTCTTCGTCTCTCTCCGTGAGTCCGATGCTTGGTTCAGCTCGCCCGTTCGATTCGCCGGCGGACGTCTTCCAGCCGGCGAGCGATGGTGCCGTCGATTTCCTCGTCCCCGATCTGAACGGAAATACCGCCCAAAACCGTGGGATCTACCTCGATGTTCAAGTGAACGTCGCGGCCGTACTGCGCCGAAAGCGCGGCCTGCAGCCGGGTCCGCCGCTGGTCGTCGAGCTCGACCGCCGTGCGGACGACCGCGACCACCCGGTCCCGGCGCTCGGCCGCGATCCGGCCGTAGGTCTCGAGCGCTCGCTCCAGACTACGTCCTCGCGGATGCGTCACGGCCTCGGTGACCAGGCGCAACGTCGCCGCGGTGGTCTTGCCCTCCAGCAGCGTGGTCAGCAGCTCGGCCTTGGGCTCGCCCGGCACGCGCCGGTCGACGAGCGCGCCCCGCAGCTCCGGCTGCGCCTCGACGATCCGCCCGAACCGGAAGAGCTCGTCTTCCAGGTCGTCGATCCGCCCCTGCTGCTCGGCACCCGCCGCGACGGCGGTCACCGCGAGCTCCTCGACCGCGTCGGTCAGCTCGATGGAGCGGGCCCACCGCAGCCGTACGACCTCGGCGACGAAGTCGCGGACCGCCGGGGAGACCTTGCCGTCGAGCACCGCGGTGGCCAGCTCGGCCCGCCGCTCGGCCGGCTGGGCCGGGTCCGACAGGGCCCGGCGCAGCACGTGCTCACGGTCGAGCAGGTGCAGCACGGCGAACAGCTCGTCGCCGAACGCCGCCGGATCACCGGCGGACAGCACGGCCTCGAGCCGCTCCCTGGCCTCGACGAACGAGGCCCTGCTCGCGCCGATCATCGGTTACGCCCCCGCCCGAGCGCGGTCCTCGAGCTCGTCGAGGAACCGGTCCACGGTGCCGCGACGCCGACTCTCGTCCTCCAGGGACTCGCCGACGATACGGCCGGCCAGCTCGACCGAGAGCTGCCCGATCTCCGCGCGGAGCTGGGTGAACGCCAGCTGCCGATCGGCGTCGATCTGGGCGTGCGCCTGATCGATGAGCCGCTGCGCCTCGGCCTGGGCCTGGTCGCGCAGCTCCGCGATGATCTGCGCGCCCTGCTCGCGCGCCTCCTCGCGGATCCGCGCGGCCTCCTGCCGGGCCTCGGCCAGCTGCGTCTGGTACTGCTCGAGCGTCCGCTGAGCCTCGGCCTGTGCCTCCTCGGCCCGCTTGATCCCGCCCTCGATCGCATCAGTGCGCTCTTCGAGCGTCTTCTGGATGCGCGGCACGAGGATCTTGCCGAGGAAGAACAGCACGACGAGGAACGCGAAGATACCGACGATCATCTCCGCCGCGTCGGGCAGCAGAGGGTTCGGGTTCTCCGTGTTCTCGGCGAGTAGCCCGGCGGCGCGTTCGGCCAAAAACATGGCGTGCACAGCCTTCCGTCAGAAGTGAGCCTGGGTCACTTGGCGTAAATGAAGGGCGCGACCAGACCGATGAGGGCGAGCGCCTCGGAGAACGCGAAGCCCAGCAGCATGTTGGTCCGGATCACGCCGGTCAGCTCCGGCTGGCGGGCGATCGCGTTGACGCCCTGGCCGAAGACGATGCCGACGCCGATGCCCGGGCCGATGGCCGACAGGCCGTACCCGATCGACTTCAGGCCAGGGTTGATGTTGACCTGGTCGGCGGCGGCGACGAGGATCTGCGACATTCCATTTCCTTTTCACTCGGCCGGCGGTACGCCCGCCGGTCATGTCGTGGGGTAGTGGGGTTCAGTCTCAGTGGTCGGCGTGCAGGCCGGCGCTGATGTAGAACGCGGCCAGCAGCGTGAAGACGTAGGCCTGCACCGCCTGGATGAACAGCTCGAAGGCGGTCATGGCGATCGTGAGGACCACGCCGAGCACGCCGACCCCGAAGCCCTGGGGGGTGACCTTCTCCCACAGGAAGTGGAAGCCGACGGTCGCGAACAGCGCGATCAGGATGTGACCCGCGAACATGTTGGCGAACAGCCGGACCGCGTGGGTGAAGGGCCGGATGAAGAAGACCGACACGAACTCGATCGGCACGACGATGAGGTACAGCGCCGCAGGCAGGTCCGGCGGCATCGTGGAGTTCTTCAGCAGGCCGAAGAAGCCCTGGTTCTTGACGCCGACGACCCAGAAGGTCAGGTAGATCAGGACGGCGAGGACCATTGGAAACGCGATCCGAGAGTTCACCGGGAACTGGGCGACCGGGATGACCGACATGAGATTGCCGATCCAGACGAAGAAGAAGAGCGGCACCAGCAGGCGCAGCCACTTCTCGGTGTCCTTGCCGAGGAACGGCCGGCCCATCTCGTCCCGGACGAAGATGTAGGCGACCTCGCCGAGGTTCTGCACGCCGCGTGGGACGAGCTTCGGCTTGGCGAACGCGGCCCAGAAGAAGCCGACGACGATCACCATCACGAGGAGGCTGAGCACCATCGGCTTCGCGACGGCGAACGAACCGATGTGGAAGAGGGGCTTCCACTGGAAGAGCCAGAGCCCAGGGGCTTCGAAGTCCTTGGCGAGGACGTGCGGCGCACTCACCCGGCATTCCTTTCGCAGTCGTAGCTCATCAAGGCGGCAACCTTGCTGTCGTCTCGGTGGGCTACGGCTCCGCCTGACGCGCTCAGCGTCCGTAGCGGGCGTAGACCAGGTAGCCAGCGAGGACCAGGCCGAACACCAACCCGATGGGGAACAACGCTGACAGGTGCAACCAGCGAGCGAGCAACCAGCCCGCACCGCCATAGACCAGCATCCCACCCACGATGGTGGCAGGTGCGGCCGACACGTCGTTGGCGAACTTGCGGTTCTCCGCTTCGCTGGGCTGACGCCCATTCCCGGTCATCGCGTCTCGGACGATAGCAGGCCACCTCCCGCATAGTCATATTGGAGTAGTCCATTGTCATCATCCGCCCGACTTCTCCTGGTCGCGCGACCGGGGGGCGGTTTCCGTGTACGGCGTCTTCGCGTTGATCGTGGCGTTCGTCTCCGCGGCGAGCCAGACGAGCGTGAGGGCGAGGACGGTCCAGCCGAAGGCGTGCGCGTTCCAGGCGGTCACGCCCTTGAACGCCGCGATCAGGGCGAACACGGCGATGAACTTGATCAGGAAGCTGATCAGGCCCGCCATCATCATCAGCTGCTGGGAAATTTTCGTGACATAGCTGACGACAAGCAGCCCGAGGGTGAAGAATACGAGAACAACCGCGACACCGATCGCGGAGCCGAGGGCTCCCTTCGCCCCGGCGAGGGCCAGGCCGGCGAGGATGGCCACCAGCCCGACGATGCCAGTCGGGATCGCGGCGCCACGGAGGATCCGGGCGTCGTTGGAGTGCATGAGTGCTCCAAGGTGTTCACGGTGGGTGTTCGGTTGCCCGTTCGTGAAAGCTATCACAAGCTTCTCACAGGTTGGAATTACCTGCCAAGTAACGGTAAAGTCCGCAGGTCAGGCGGCCTGTCGAGGGCGCTTGTCCGAGGGGGTCTGCGGCGTACGATGCCGCCTCCCGTGCGGCCTCAGTTGCGGGAACGCCATCACGACGAGCGCGGCGATCGCCACGACGCTCGCGGCGGCCAGCACCACCAGCGGTGACTTGAACGCGGACAGCGCGACCACCCCGAAGGAGAAGAGCGCCGTCCAGAGGTACATCACCAGCGCGGCGCCCCGGTGCGAGTGGCCCAGGTTGAGCAGCCGGTGGTGCAGGTGCTTCTTGTCCGGCGCGAACGGCGACCGCCCGCCGTACGTCCGGCGGACCACCGCCATGAGCATGTCGGCGTACGGCACGACGAGGATCGCGACCGGCAGGAGCGGCAGGATCGTCGGGAACCGGTTGATCGACCCCTTCAGCGCCGCCGGGTCGAACCCCGACACGGTGATCATCGACGTGGCCAGCAGCAGCCCGATCAGCATGGACCCGGTATCGCCCATGAAGATCCGTGCCGGGCTGAAGTTGTGCGGGAGGAACCCGACGCACATCCCGGTGAGGACCGCCGCGATCAGCGCCGGAGCGCTCTGGTGATCCAGGTGCGCCACGACCGTGACCAGGTAGGCGTACACGAAGAAGGCCATCGCCGAGACGCCCACGATGCCGGCGGCCAGGCCGTCGAGCCCGTCGATGAAGTTCACCGCGTTGATGGTTGCGACCACGATGATGATCGTCAGCGGCACACCGTACGACGGCGGCAGCGCGAGCGTCTTGCCGGGCAGCGGGATCCACAGCAGCTGGACGCCGTTCATGATGAGCAGCCCGGCCGCCGCGACCTGACCGGCCATCTTGGTCAGCGCGTCGATCTCCCACCGGTCGTCGGCGATGCCCACGACGACCAGCAGCCCACCGGCCGACAGCAGGCCGATCCAGGTGGAGTTCTCGGTGAACACCTTGTGAAGATGGGGCAGGCGGGAGGCCATCAGCATGGCCGCGCACAGCCCGAAGAACATCGAGAGGCCGCCCATCCGCGGCGTGGGGATGGCGTGCACGTCCCGGTCGCGCACCGGCGTCATCGCCTTGAAGGCGATCGCGAACTTCCGCACCAGGGGGACGAGGAGGTAGGTGACGATCGACGCCGTCAAGAACGTGAGGATGTACTCCCGCACCGCCCACCTCCCTTCGCCGTCGCCGAGCCTGCCGTGCGGGACCCAACTCTATTGCGGATCAGCAAGCGACGAGGCTCACTCGCACTCTCGCGTCGCCGATCCGGACCCGCTCGTCGCCCAGTGTTCACCTTCGCCCGAAACAGACGAACCCGTCCTTCTGGGACTGCTACCGTCCGTGATCGTCAACCCCCCGTACCCAACACGGAGGATCAGTGCGTCGCATTGCGACTCATCTCGCCGCCGGGGGCGCCGCGGCCGTCGCCCTCCTGGCGGCACCGGCCACCGCCGCGACACCCGCGAACGGTGACGGGCACTTCGGAGCACTCGGCCGCTCTTCACGATCGAGGCCCTGAAGCCCCACAAGTGGAAGACCAGCCGCTCATACGGTGTCGCGGGCGCGGCCGCCAAGGGCACCTGGGCGCGCGTCACGAAGAAGGGCAAGACCAAGGTCACCCTCTACGTCGAGCTGAGGGACACCACGCCGAAGGACAAGCTGAAGCCCGCCCTCGGGATCAAGCTCCCCGGCCAGAGGGAGTACTTCCTCTTCCTGTACCCGGGCGACAACCTCGGCAAGGGCACCATTACCTTCACCGCCACCAGCGTGAAGGTGCGCGAGGCGGTCGGGACTCCGGTGTCGTCCGACTACTTCCGGCCGGCCAAGGTCGGCGAGAAGTTCATGAAGCTCTTCTGAGCACCCTGCTTCACGGAAGGGCCTCGCGGCGCGACGGGGCCCTTTCTGCTTCACAGAACAAAGGGTTACATCTTAGAGGCCACATCTCAGCTCCGCGTCCCACGGGTGCCCGGCGACGGCAGACTCCACGCTCTCACGTTAGAGCCCGACACTCCCCCAGCGGTTCCGTCCTTTTGCGGCCAATAAGTCGGTTAAAACAAGTTAAACATGATCTTCCCGGAAGTGCTACGGTCCTTGATCGTTCATCCCACTTCCATCACGGAGGATCAATGCGTCGCATCGCGACTCTTGTCGCAACGGGGGCCGTCGCAGCCGCAGCCGCCATCACCTTGGCGGCGGCACCCGCCAGCGCCGCCAGCGCTGGTCAGAAGGCCGTCATCGGCCGAAGCCTGCCGTCCGTCAGCGCCACCGGGGTCGAGGCGGCGATCAGCTACCACTACTGGCAGATCGGCGGCACGAAGAAGGCTGGCGTCAAGTACTGGGGCAAGGGCTACGACGTCGCCGGCGTCTACACCCACGGCAAGTACGGCACGTACAAGGGGAAGCTCGTGCTGTACGTCTACGGCACGGACACCAAGAAGGACGGCAAGTCGGCCGGCATCGAGATCAAGGGGATCCCCGGCGACAAGTACCCGAGGGTCTACACCCCGAAGAAGGGCAAGAAGACCTTCTCGGCGGTCGGCAACACCGGCGCGAAGTACGTGTACATCCGCGAAGTGCTGGGCCACAAGAACGGCGCGTACTTCGACGTCACGAAGGCCGGGAAGTGGAAGCAGATCTCCGTCTGAGTCGATAGTTCCACCGAAGGCTGACCACGAAGGGCCCTGCGGCGCGGCAGGGCCCTTCTGCTGATCTTGAGCAAAGCAGTCAAACTGCTAAGATCACCGCTCGTACCGCCCAAGCGATCCTGGAGGGATCAATGCGGCGAATCGCGACGGCGACCCTCGCGGCCGGCATCGTCATCACGGCGTTCTCCCTGACCGCGACGCCTGCGGACGCGGCGGCCGGTTTCTGGCGGACGGTGGGACTGTCCGGTGTCGATGCCTTCGGCATCTACAACGACGAGGCGACAAAGGTCACGCTGAACTTCGACCTCAAGGACACGAAGAAGGACGGCTACAGCGCCGCGCTCCGCTTCACCTTCACCGGCACCAAGAAGCAGAAGGACGACGTACGCGTCGTCGCGCTCCAAGGCGACCGTGTCCAGGACAAGTGGCAGACGGTGACGTCCACCCGCCTCAAGCACCTGTACGTCCAGGAGTGCCGGGGCACCTGGAAAAAGGGCAAATTCACCATCAAGAAGTGCGCCGGCTGGCGGCAGCACTATTGATCCCTTCGCCTCGACGACCCCGTGGACGAGCTGAAGACCATCAGATCGACCAGCCTGCCGACCCTCTCTGCGACGCTGGTACGGACCTCCTGATCGATCTTCTGGGATGAGCACTAGGGAGCCGCATCCTGGGCCACGGAGGTCACCGGGAGCGACCCACTCGTCTACGAGAGCGACGTTGACGAAAACGGCGACTGGGAGTCGACGGGTTTCACCCTGACCAAGTTCCTGCTCTACGTCGCCGTGTCAGAAATGGTTTCGGCCAACAGACCGGAAGCCCTCCAGCGACTTCCCCAGGGAATGTTCCGCTAGCGATTCTCGCCGAGGGTTCGCGTTGCTATGACAACGCGAACCCTCCGCGCGAAGACCTTGCAGAACTTGCAGGCGCGATCGTCCCGGGAGGACGGGGACGCGTCAGCGGTCGGTCGGCGGTGCGTCTTTGTCGGCGGCCGTACGCTCCGGTGAGCCGGAGGTCTTCACATCCGCCTCGACCGCCGCCGAACGGTCGTCCTGCGCGCTCTCAGTGCTCTTCGCCGCGCTCGTAAGGTCATCGTCCGCGCTCTCGTCGGCAGGCTCGGGCTCCGGCTCGTCCTCGTCGCTGAGGAGGACGCCGCAGACCTCGCGGAGGCGCTCCTCGGAGATGGCGCCGGCGCGCAGCAGGCGCGGGACCGCGCCCGTCAGGTCGACGATCGATGACGGCATGGCCTCGCCGCTCGGGCCGTCGTCCAGGTAGACCGCGACCGAGTCGCCCAGCTGGGTCTCCGCCTCCTCCGCCGTGCGCGCCGGGGCGGCGCCGGACCGGTTGGCGCTGCTGACGGCCATCGGGCCGGTCTCCTTCAGCAGCTCCAGCGTGAGCTGGTGCAGCGGCATCCGGATGGCGACGGTGCCCTTGGTGTCGCCGAGGTCCCAGGCGAGGGTGGTGTTGGCGCGGCACACGATCGTCAGTGCGCCGGGCCAGAACTCGTCGATGAGGTCCTGGCCGTACGTGCCGAGGTCGTCGACCAGCGCCTGCGCCGCGCGTACCGATCCGACCAGGACGGGGGCGGGCATGTCGCGGCCTCGGCCCTTGGCATCGAGCAGGCCGGTCACCGCCGAAGGCGTGAACGCGTCGGCGCCGATGCCGTACACCGTGTCGGTGGGCAGCACCACCAGCTCACCTCGGCGGACCACCGAGACGGCGTCCGCGATCCCCTTCGTCCGCTCCAGCGGCTCCGAGCAGTCGTATCGTCGGCTCACGCCCGCCATTCTTCCACCGCCGCGCCCGGCCCCGGACCAGGACGGGTCAGTCGGTGCCGAGGCGGGCGGTGACGAAGCGGTCGCGGCCGGTGAGGTCCTTGTGGTTGCGGACGTCGCGCCAGCCGAGCTCCTCGGCGAAGATCCAGTAGACGGGGTGGCCCTGGAGGTCGCTGTGCTCGACGGCGCTCCAGCCGCCGGAGCGCAGCAGCCGGCGGGCGGTGTGCTCGACGATGCGCATGGCGTCGAGGCCGTCGTCTCCCCCGCCCCACAGGGCCGCCGCCGGGTCGAACTCGCGGACGTCCTCCGGGACGTACTCCCACTCTGACATGGGGATGTACGGCGGGTTGCTGACGACCAGGTCGACCTTGCCGTCCAGCTCGTGCAGCGCGTCGCCGAAGTCGCCGAGGTGCAGCTGGACGCGGCCGCGCTCGTCGAGGTCCTCGACGTTGCGGGCGGCGTGGACGTAGGCCTTCGGGTCCTTCTCCACCGCGTGGACGCGGGCGCGGGGGACCTCCTGGGCGATGGACAACGCGATCGCGCCGGAGCCGGTGCCGAGGTCGACGACCAAGGGGTCGCCGACGTCCATCTTGTGGAGCGTGTCGATGGCCCAGCCCGCCATGACCTCGGTCTCCGGGCGGGGGACGAAGACGCCCGGCCCGACCTTCAGCTCGAGGTAGCGGAAGAACGCCCGGCCGGTGATGTGCTGCAGGGGCTCGCCCGCCTCACGCCGCGCGATGCCCTCCCAGAACCGCGCGTCGAAGGCGGCGTCCGGCACGCTGTGCAGCTCGGCGCGCTTGACGCCGTGCACGAAGGCCGCCAGCTCCTCGGCATCGGCGCGCGGGGACGGAACTCCCGCGGCGGCCAGGCGTGCCGTCGCGCGGGCGATCTCGTCGGAGAGCAAGTGGGTCATGTGGCTTCGGCGAGTCTTTGCTCCATGTCGGCGTCGACGAGCGCCTGCGTGACATTGTGCAGGTCCCCGTCAAGTACCTGGTCGAGGTTATATGCCTTGTAGCCCACGCGGTGGTCGGAGATGCGATTCTCCGGAAAGTTGTAGGTACGAACCCGCTCGGAACGGTCGACCGTGCGCACCTGGCTCTTACGCTCGGCGGACGCGGCGGCCTCGGCCTCCTCCTGCGCGGCGGCGAGCAGCCGGGCGCGCAGGATGCGCATCGCCTGCTCCTTGTTCTGGAGCTGGCTCTTCTCGTTCTGGCAGGAGACGACGATCCCCGTGGGCAGGTGGGTGATGCGGACGGCCGAGTCGGTGGTGTTGACGCTCTGGCCGCCGGGGCCGCTGGACCGGAACACGTCGACGCGCAGGTCGTTCGGGTCGACCTGGACGTCGATCTCCTCGGCCTCGGGCACGACGAACACGCCCGCCGCGCTGGTGTGGATGCGGCCCTGCGACTCGGTGGCGGGGACCCGCTGGACGCGGTGCACGCCGCCCTCGTACTTCAGGCGCGCCCAGACGCCCTCCTCGGACCCGCGGGACTTCACCGCGACGGTGACGTCCTTGTAGCCGCCGAGGTCGGAGTGCTGGGCGTCGATGATCTCGGTCTTCCAGCCGGCGCGCTCGGCATAGCGGAGGTACATCCGCAAGAGGTCGCCGGCGAACAGCGCGGACTCCTCGCCGCCCTCGCCGGCCTTGATCTCGAGGATGATGTCCTTGTCGTCGTTGGGGTCCCGAGGCACGAGCAGCCGCCGCAGCGTCTCCTCGAGCTCGGTGATGCGCTCGTCCAGGTCGGCCGCCTCCTGCGCGAAGGCGGGGTCCTCGGCGGCCAGTTCGCGGGCGGCGGCCGCGTCGTCCTGGGCGGCCCGCATGTCGCGGGCGGTCTCGACGATCGGGCGCAGCTCGGCGTACCGCTTGCCCAGGCGGCGGGCCGCGGCCTGGTCGGCGTGCACCGACGGGTCGGCGAGGCGCTTTTCGATGTCGGCGTATTCGCCGGTCAGATCGTCGAGATTCACGTCAGGTCCTCGGTTGGCGTAGTCGGTCGCAGACAGCCGTAACGCCGGCCGGAAACGTGCCTCCGGCCGGCGCAGCGGTCTGACCTACTTCTTGTTGCCGCCCGCGGCCTTCTTGCCGAAACGCTTCTCGAAGCGCGCCACGCGACCACCGGTGTCGAGGATCTTCTGCTTGCCCGTGTAGAACGGGTGGCAGCTCGAGCACACGTCGGCGTGGATCACGCCGTTCTGGGCGGTGCTACGGGTCTGGAAGGTGTTTCCGCACGTGCACGTCACGGTCGTGACGACGTAGTCCGGGTGGATCTCAGGCTTCACTACTTCTCCTCGCTTCAGGCGGTCGCCGGGTCATCCCAGAGGGAATTCGGGGATGTGAACCGGTACCACAGCGCGTACCAGTGTGCCAGAGATGACAACATGCCGAGGCCACCGGGCATTCCCGCTCAGCGCAGGGGCGCGCCGACGTCCTGCAGGTGGCCGAGCGCGTGGGCGTAGGACTCGATCAGGCCCTCTTCGGCGTACGGGAGGCCGAGGCGCTCGCAGTGCTCCCGTACGAGGGGCTGCGCGCGGCGCAGGTTCGGGCGCGGCATGGCGGGGAACAGGTGGTGCTCGATCTGGTAGTTCAGCCCGCCCAGGAACCAGTCGGTGACGAGGCCGCCGCGGACGTTCCGGGAGGTGAGGACCTGCTTGCGGAGGTGGTCCCAGCGCTCGTCCGGGCCGGGCATCGGCATGCCCTTGTGGTTCGGGGCGAACGAGCAGCCGAGGTGGACGCCGAGGACCGCCTGGTGGATCAGGATGAAAAGGACCGCCTTGCCCGGCGACATCACGCTGAACACGAGGCCGAGGTAGCCGACGAAGTGCAGGGCGAGCAGCAGCGCCTCGATGAGCGCCAGCCGCCGCTGCCGGTCCCCGCACCGACCGCGCGCGGCCGCGATGACCGACTGGACGCTGGAGACCTTGAGGTTGAACCCTTCGAGGAGCAGCAGCGGGAAGAACATCCGTCCCTGGTTGCGGGTGAGCCACCGGATGAAGGCGCCCTGGCGGTCCGCGGCCTGCTCCTGGGTCCAGACGAGGACGCCGACGCCGACGTCGGGGTCCTTGTCGACGTGGTTGGGGTTGGCGTGGTGCCGGTTGTGCTTGTCGGTCCACCAGCCGTAGCTGAGGCCGACCGAGAGGTTGCCGATCAACAGCCCCATGAGCCGGTTCACGCGGCGGCTCCCGGCGATCTGGCAGTGACCCGCGTCGTGCCCGACGAAGTACAGGCGAGTGGTGAGGATGGCGGCGGGCACGGCCAGCGCGAGCTGCCACCACGAGTCGCCGACGAGGACGACCAGGGCGAACGCGCCCCCGTACAGCAGCAGGTCGAGCCCCATGGTGACGGCGTAGCGCCGGGCGCGCCGCTCCAGGAGACCGGCGGCGCGCACCTCCTGGATCAACGGCGCGAAATCGCTCCTGGACGCGGTGACGGTCTCGGGCATGCGGGAGTCTCCTCGCGGTCGTCGGGATCCGTACTGACTGTCACGTGACGCTATGGACCTGCCGACGCCGCTCCCAGCCGGTAAGCACCCTAGTGGTTGGAGGTATGCCCCCGGTAAAAGGTGGTGCTGGCACCACCATCCTCCGGTCCGCAGACCCAGTGACCGGAACGTCTCCCCCCGGCACGCTCGACGGTGAATGATGGAGCTTGATCGGGAGGGAACATGAAGATCGGTGCCGCCATGCTCGCGGCCGTCCGGGGGTTGGCACTGGCGCTGCTGGCGATGCTGGGCTCGCTGGTGTTGTTCGTGTTCTTCGTCGTGTCCTTCGTGCTGTCGATCCCCGGCCTCGGGATCTTCCTCGTTCCGGTGGTGACCGCGGCCGTACGGGGTTACGCGAACCTGCGGCGGCGGCTGGCGTACGAGTGGTTCGGCGTGGAGATCAAGTCGCCGTACAAGCCCCGGCCGCGCTTCCGCCGCGGGCCGATCGGCGTCGTGCAGCGGTACCGCTGGATCGTGTCCGACCCGGCGACCTGGCGGGACGTGCTGTGGCTGATCGTGGACGCGACGGCGGGCTTCGCGCTGGGGATCTTCGCCTTCGCCCTCCCGATGTACGGCCCGTACGGCTGGGTGCTCTGGGCCGGCGTCTGGAAGCCGATCTTCCACGCGGGCGGCGGGGACTGGTACACCTTCGTCCACGTCACCAACCAGGACACGGCGAACAAGGCGGCCGTGCTCGGCGTCGTGTACTTCGCGCTCGGGCTGCTGCTGGCCCGGCAGGTCATGCGCGCGAGCTCCGTGCTGGCGCGCGGGCTGCTCGCGCCGACGCGGGAGCGGGAGCTGGAGCTGCGGGTCGCGCACCTGACCGAGTCCCGCTCGGACGCCCTCGACACGCAGGCGGCCGAGCTGCGGCGGATCGAGCGCGACCTGCACGACGGCGCGCAGGCGCGGCTGGTCGCCATGGGCATGAGCCTGGGCGCCGTCGAGCACCTGATGGAGCGCGACCCGGAGAAGGCCAAGCGCCTGCTCGCGGAGGCGCGCGAGTCGTCCTCCAAGGCCCTCACCGAGCTGCGGGACCTGGTCCGCGGCATCCATCCCCCGGTGCTGGCCGAGCGCGGCCTCGGCGACGCCGTACGCGCACTGGCCATGGCGAGCCCGCTGCACACGGAGGTCACGGCGGAGCTCCCGGGTCGGCTCGAGGCGCCGGTGGAGTCCGCCGCGTACTTCGCCGTCTCCGAGGTGCTCACCAACGCTGCCAAGCACTCCGGCGCCCAGCGCGTCTGGATCGACATGCGGCACGAGGCCGACCGGCTGCGGATAGTGATCACCGATGACGGCCGGGGCGGCGCGGACCTGTCCGGTGGCACAGGACTACGCGGAATCGAGCGGCGGCTCGGTACATTCGACGGTGTCCTCGCCCTCAACAGTCCCGTGGGCGGCCCGACGATGGTCACGATGGAGTTGCCGTGCGTCCTGTCCTCCCCCTGACGTCGACCCGCCGAGAAGGAATGTGATGCGGGTCGTCATCGCCGAGGACCTGTTCCTCCTGCGCGACGGCCTGATCCGGCTGCTCGAGGCGTACGGCTTCGAGATCGCCGCGGCCATCGACAACGGCCCGGAGCTGACCCGGGCGCTGCCGTCGATCAAGCCCGACGTGGCCGTGGTCGACGTACGCCTGCCGCCGTCCTTCACCGACGAGGGACTGCAGGCGGCGCTGCACGCCCGGCGGGAGGTCCCGGGCCTGCCCGTGCTCGTCCTGTCCCAGCACGTCGAGCAGCTGTACGCCCGGGAGCTCCTCGCCGACGGCAGCGGCGGCGTCGGCTACCTGCTCAAGGACCGGGTGTTCGACGCCGACCAGTTCGTCGACGCCGTACGGCGGGTGGCGGCGGGCGGCACCGCGATGGACCCGCAGGTGATCTCCCAGCTGCTGGCCCGCAACTCGCGGAACCAGCCGCTGGGCGGGCTGACGCCCCGCGAGCGCGAGGTGCTGGAGCTGATGGCCGAGGGTCGGTCCAACGCGGCGATCGCCCAGCGCCTCGTCGTCACCGAGCGGGCCGTCGCCAAGCACACGTCGAACATCTTCGCCAAGCTGGACCTGCCGCCCTCCGACGACGACAATCGGCGCGTCCTCGCCGTGCTGGCCTTCCTCAACGAGTCCTGAGCGAGGCCGTCCGGCCCGGCTCAGCGACGCCGCAGCTCCGCGCACTTGGCCAGGAACTCCTCGGCGGTGAGCAGTCCATCCGCGCGGAGCCCGGCGAGCTCGCTCAGCTTCTCGGCCAGGTCGGCGATGCGGTCCACCCAGGCGGTCACCTCGGACGCGCTGGGCGTCCTTCGCCGTCGGGCGGGGCCGGCCGAAGCGGGCACGGCCGACCTCGCCGGCGCGCCGGCGAGGAACGCGTCGACCTCCGCCTCGAGCCGATCGGCCTCCTCCAGGAGCGCCGCGCACTTGGTGTCGAGCTCCGACTCGGTCAGCAGCCCGCTCTTGTGGGCCTTGATGAGCTGGACGATCCGGCCGGCGATCTCGCTCAGCCGGCGGAGCCGGTCGAGGACGTCGGACAGCCTGTCGAGCCCGTGCGGGTGTCCCGGGCCGACCGGAGCCGGCCCGTACGGGTCTCCGGGGCCGGCGGGCACCGGCTGGTACAGGCCTCCTGGACCGGCCGGCGCCGGCCGTACGGGCGAGCCGGAGAGGATGGCGCCGATCGCCGTCTCGAACCGCTCGCCGCCGTCCAGCCGGAAGACCACGTCCGCCCGGCCGTGCCCGAGTTCCAGCGACAGGTCCTCGCCGCCACGGCGGTCCCACTTGTAGTTGTCCACGCCCGCGATCGCGGTGAGAGGAATGCGCCGCAGCCCGCCGGGACCGGCGAACACGATCGCTTGCCCGGTCAGCGCGAGCAGGCCGCTCTCCCCGGCGAACATCGCCGACTCCAGCTCATGCACCTGGTCACCGTGCCCGAGCGCGGCACCGAGCAGGCGGATCTGGTGCGCGTCGGCCCGGCCACCGGCCCGCGAGCGGGACAGTGCCGCGGCGACGTCCGGCCGCCGCAGGACGTCGTCCGGTGAAACGCCGGCGGGCGTCGGAATCCGCTCCGGTGGGCACTCCCGCATCGCGTCGATGGCCTGCCTGAACCGTTCGGGCTCGCGCAACCAGGTGAACTCGATGGTGTCCCAGTCGTTGTCCTCGACGACCAGCTTGCCCGGCCCGCCGTCATAGTCGGTGTCGCAGCTGACGTAGTGGATGTCGGTGAAGGCGAGCGCGTTCAGGCCGCCCTCTTGATCCGCGAAGACGATGCGCCGGTCGGTGAGCGTCAGCAGCCCCTGCTTGCCGCCCCACCGCCCGGGTTCCACCTCCTTGACGGGCTCGCCCGCCTCGAGAACACCCAGCAGCGCGGCCAGCTCGCGCTGGAACGGGCCCACGTCGCTCCTCGTCCGGCTCAGGGCGGCCGCGACGTCGGGCCGCTGGCCCGGCCCCTGCGGCGGGGCAGGTGGCATGGGGGGTGCCGATTGGGGTCCCGCCACCGGTGCCGCGGCGTAGGCGGGCGCCGGCGCCGCCGGCTCCTGTGGTCCGTACGCGCCGAACCGGAGGGCGCGGAAGGTCTGCTGGAAGCGGACCGGGTTGTAGATGCCGTGGAAGGGCAGCTCGTCGCCGTCCTCGGCGGCGATCCACACCAGGTTGCCCTCGTGCGTCTCGTTCCAGGTCGCGCGGACGTCGGCGAACTCATGCAGCGGCACCGCCGTGTGGCCGCCGAGGTCGTCGTCGGGGCCGAAGCTGAGCAGGTGCCGGTCGGTGAGGACGAAGACCAGGACGCGTCGGCCCACGGCCAGCTCGATCTCCCGGACCTTCTCGCCGGGTTCCAGCGCCGCCGACAGGGCCGCCAGCTCGCGCACCATGGTGCGGACGCGCGCGCTGGCCCGGGCCAGCGCCTCGCCGATGTCCGGGCGCAGGCCGGCGGTGTGCAGGAGTTCGGGGTCGGGGGCGCGGGTCACGCCCTGCAGCGCCCGGGTCACCTGCAAGGTGAACTCCAGCGCCGCCGGGTCGTTGTTGTGCAGCACCGCGTCGACGTCCAGGGCGGGGTCGGGGGCGGACGGGCCGGCCGCGCCGGCGAGCCGGACGCGTACGTATCCGACGCCGCCGTTCGCCTCGACGAGCTCGACCTGGTCGATGGCGGACAACGGGATCGTGCGACTCATGCCCTGGCTGGTCACGAGCACGCCGGCACCGTCGAACTCGGCCCGTCCGTGCAGCCCGTGCAGGACGACGCCGGCGCCACCAGGCTGCCCCGGGCCGGACAGCCCGTGCGGGAGGCCGCCCTCGGCCGGTGGGGTGCTCATCTCCAGGTGCCCGCTGCGCAGCGCGGTCGCGACGCCCGCGGCGAAGAGGAGCGCTTCGGCGCGCTCGGACGCGAAGGACAGGCAGCGCTCACGGTCGGGAACGAGGTCGTTCTGCTCGCCGACTGCGCGGAACCAGAGGAGGTCGCCTCCCCTGCCCCGGCCGGGCACCCAGGTGACCGCGTCGAGGGCCGCCAGCGGGATGGTCCGGTCCTCGCCACCCGCCCTCCAGGTCAGTCGGACGTTCCGGCCGTCGAAGTGACCGGTGCCGTCGTAGGTCTCGACCGCCGCCGGCCAGCGCGCCTCGACCATGAACTCGCGCGCGGCGGCCTGGGCCACGCCGGTGGACAGGACGGCCGCGTGCAACGCCTCCGCGAGCCGTCGCGCGTCCATCTCGCGCTCCGGCGGGAACTCCACGAAGAACGGGTGATCGTCGGCCGAGATCGCCGCACCGGCCACCGCGTAGAACGGATCCGCGCCCTGACGCAGGACGAGGGTCAGCCGTCCCTCCCTCCGCCGTCCCGGAGGCATCAGCTGGACGCCTGCCAGCGCGGTCACCGGAAGGGCGAGCCGCCCCAGCCGACGGCGCAGCCAGCCGCTGGAAGATGGTGAATAGTCCAGGCGGCACTGCCGCCCATCGAACGCCAACTCGGCGTCGATCCCCGTCAACCCCGTGATCACATTGCGGACATTAGCAACATGTGCGACATTTCGCCGCACGGGTCTGCATGTTCGGCCCGCAACTGCACGGAGCGTCGGGGACGACTCTGCCCCGAGTTCGGCCTGTGGTCTCAGCTCTGCCCGAGGTAGGCGAGCACGGCCTTCACCCGGCGATGGGTGCTGTCGGTGTGCTGCAGGTCGAGCTTGAGGAAGATGTTGGAGATGTGCTTCTCGACCGCGCCGTCGGTGACGTACAGCTTTCTGGCCACCGCGGCGTTCGACAGGCCCTCCGCCATCAGGCCGAGCACCTCCCGCTCACGCGGTGTCAGCGACTCCAGGCGGTCGCCCCGGCGTCGCCGTCCCAGCAGCTGCGCGATCACCTCGGGATCGATGACCGTTCCGCCGTCCGCGACCCGGCGTACGGCGTCGGTGAACTCCGCCAGATCGGCGACCCGCTCCTTCAGGAGGTAGCCGACGCCCTCCGCGCCGTCGCCGATGAGGTCCGTCGCGTAGCGCTCCTCGACGTACTGCGAGAAGACCAGGATCGGAGTGCCCGGCACCCGCCGCCGCGCCTCGAGCGCGGCCCGCAGGCCCTCGTCGGTGAACGACGGCGGCATCCGGACGTCGACGATGGCGAGGTCGGGACGGTGCTCCTCGACGATCCTGACCAGCCCCGGGCCGTCGCCGGCCGTCGCGACCGTCTCGATCTCCTCGTCGGCGAGCAGGCGAATCAGCCCCTCGCGCAACATCACCGCGTCCTCCGCGATCACCACCCGCACGGGGTTCAGCGTACGGGAAAACGAGCGCGCCGGTCCGATTCGGGCCGGTCACCAGACGCAGGGCAGGTCCGCGCGGATCACGGTCGGCCCTCCGGCGGGGCTGTTGACGGTCAGGATGCCGTCGATGCCGGCAGCGCGGTCCGCCAGGCCCGCGAGCCCGCCGCCGGGCGCCGCGGTGGCCCCGCCGACACCGTTGTCGGAGACCTCGACGACGACCCAGTTCTGGTCACGTGTGATGCGCACGTACGCCTGCGTCGCGCGGGCGTACTTCGCCGTGTTGGTGAGCGCCTCGGAGACGATGAAGTACGCGATGCTCTCGACGGCCGCGGGCGGCCTGGTCGGCAGGTCGATCTCCACCTCGACGGGGACCTGGGCGCGGGCCGCGACCGCGGAGATCGCCGCGTCCAGCCCGCGGTCGGTGAGGATCGCCGGATAGATGCCCCGCGCGAGGTTGCGCAGCTCGGCGATGGCCTCCTTGGCGCCCGCATGGGCCTGCTGGAGCAGTTCCTGAGCGGCCATCGGGTCGGTCTCCAGCTTGGCGCGGGCGCGGCCGAGGTCCATGGCGACGGCCAGCAGTTGCTGCTGAGCGCCGTCGTGCAGGTCGCGCTCGATCCGCCGGCGCTCGGCCTCCGCGGCGTCCACCCCGCGCGCCCGGCTGGCCTGTAGTTGCGCCGTGCGGGCCCGCAGCGCCTGGGTCTCGCTCGGTCCAAGGAGGTACCGGGCGATGGCCCCGTGCGCCGTGCCGACGATCCGGACGGCGTACATCGCGACGACGGCGACCGCCAGCCCGATCGGCACCGCCGGCAGGGTCGTGATCGGGTTGTCCAGCCAGATCTCGTGGTTCCCGATCGTGATGTACGGGTACCCGCTGTGGTCCGAGAGGATCCAGACGGGCATGGTGATCAGCGACAGGGCCGTCGTCCACAGGACGATGGACATGATGAACTCGGCCAGGCCGATCGGGAAGGCCAGAAGCAGGTAGACCAGGTCCTTCCAGGTCGCCGGGTCGGCGGCCATCGCCCTCCACTTGCGCAGCAGGTTGGTGCCCTCCGGCAGCGCGCGGTACGGGCTCGGGATCCGCACGCCGAAGGCGAGGTACGCGAGCCGGCGCTCCAGCACGGCCGCGAACCGCCAGAGGATCATGGTCAGGGCGAGGCCGAGGACGCCCACCCAGATCACGAGGGTCCCGACCGAGACCGACAGCAGCACGGTGAGGCCGACGAAGTAGGCCAGGCCCACGGGGAAGTGGAGGGCCAGGTAGGCGGCCGACCGCCAGGTCAGCGAGTCCTTCAGGATCCGCACTGGACCGAATCGCCGCGAGGACGATGTGTCGACGGTGCCGTTCACCGGCGTCCCTCCTGCCGAATGCGTGTACGGATCAAGCATCCTGAACGGCGAGGTGTCCCGCCATGGAGCATCCCAGTCTTCGGCAGGTAGGGCTATCCCCACCTCATGACCGGACGACCCGGACCGGCCCCGGGCATGGAGGCGATCTCGCCCCGGCCACGGACACACAGACGGCCTCATCCCGGTCACGGGCCGGGAGAACCCGCCGCGGACATGACGACGCCCCGGAGGCGGGCCTCCGGGGCGTCGGTCTGCCGTGCGTCAGTCGTTCAGCGTGGTCTTCTGCACCTGCAGCAGGAACTCGGCGTTCGACTTGGTCTCCTTCATCTTCTCGATGAGGAGCTCCAGCGCCTGCTGGGTGTCGAGCGCGTGCAGCACCCGGCGGAGCTGCCAGACGATCCGCAGCTCCTCCGGAGCCAGCAGGATCTCTTCCTTACGGGTGCTGGAGGCGTCGACGTCGATCGCCGGGAACACGCGCTTGTCGGCGAGCTCGCGGCGGAGGCGGACCTCCATGTTGCCGGTGCCCTTGAACTCCTCGAAGATGACCTCGTCCATCCGCGAGCCGGTCTCGATCAGCGCGGTGGCCAGGATCGTCAGCGAGCCGCCGTTCTCGATGTTGCGGGCGGCGCCGAAGAACCGCTTCGGCGGGTACAGCGCCGTGGAGTCCACACCACCGGACAGGATCCGGCCGCTGGCCGGGGCCGCGAGGTTGTAGGCGCGGCCGAGACGGGTGATCGAGTCGAGCAGCACGACGACGTCGTGGCCCAGCTCGACGAGCCGCTTGGCCCGCTCGATCGCCAGCTCGGCGACCATCGTGTGGTCGTCGGCGGGACGGTCGAAGGTCGAGTGGATGACCTCGCCCTTCACCGACCGCTGCATGTCGGTGACCTCTTCCGGCCGCTCGTCGACGAGGACGACCATGAGGTGGCACTCGGGGTTGTTCTTGGTGATCGCGTTGGCGATCGCCTGCAGCACCATCGTCTTACCGGCCTTCGGCGGCGAGACGATCAGACCGCGCTGGCCCTTGCCGATGGGGCTGACCAGGTCGATGATCCGCGTGGTGAGCTGGCCCGGCTCGGACTCGAGGCGCAGCCGCTCCTGCGGGTACAGCGGGGTCAGCTTGGAGAAGTCGACGCGGCCCTTGGCCTGCTCCGGCTCCATGCCGTTGACGGTGTCGAGGCGGACGAGCGCGTTGAACTTCTCCCGGCGCTCGCCCTCACGGGGCTGGCGCACGGCACCGGTGATCACGTCGCCCTTGCGCAGGCCGTTCTTGCGGACCTGGGCGAGGGAGACGTAGACGTCCTGCGGGCCGGGCAGGTAGCCGGTGGTCCGCACGAACGCGTAGTTGTCCCGGATGTCGAGGATGCCGGAGACCGGGATGAGGACGTCGTCCTCGCTGATCGTGGGCTCGGAGTCGCCGAAGCGCTCCCGGCCGCCGCGGCCGCGGTTGCGCTCGCGGAACCGGCCACGCCGGCGCCGGCCGCCGTCCTCGTCGTCGGAGTCGTTCTGCTGCCGCTGGTTCGGACCACGCTGGCCGCGGTCGTCGCCGCGCTGGCCACGGTTGTCGTCCCGCGCCGCGCGGTTGTCCTCGCGCTGACCGCGATTGTCGTCGCGGTTGCGGTTGTCGTCGCGCTGACCGCGATTGTCGTCCCGCGCCGCGCGGTTGTCCTCGCGCTGACCGCGATTGTCGTCGCGGTTGCGGTTGTCGTCGCGGTTGCGGTTGCCCCGCTGGCGCTGACGCTGCTGGCCGCCCTCGCGGCCGGCGTTGTCCCGGGCCGCGGCGTCGCCGACGGAGTCGGCCTCGACCTTGATCTCCTGCTGCTCCTGCTGCGCGGCCGCCGGGGCCTCTTCGCGCCTGGCGGAGCGCTCGCGCTGCGGCTTCCGCTCCGTGGCGGAGGCGGTGGGGGCCGCCGCGGCGTCCTGTGCGGCGGAGGTCTCGCCGTCGGTCTTGGCGGCGGGCGCCGAGTCACCGCCTCCGGAGCTCTGCGCCTGCCGCTCTTGGATGGCGGCGATGAGCTGGCTCTTCCGCATTCCGCCGGTACCGCTGATCCCGAGGCTCGAGGCCAGCGCCTTGAGCTCGGGCAGCACCATCGCCGACAGGCCCGTGCCCGAGCGGCGGCGCCGCGGGGCAGCCGTCTTCTCGGCGGGAGCCTCGTCAGTCGCCGTTGTGGCTGCTGCGTCCGAGAGGAGTTCGGTGGATTCGCTCACTAAGGGTCCTTCCCAGGGAGCGGGTGTGGCCGCCGTCGGCCAGGCAACCCGGTCGTGCGAACCGGCGGGGGCGCCGGATCAGTCGAGCTCTGCTGATCTTCATGTGATCGGAGCAGAGTTTCGGCCACATCCAGATGATGGAGGCAGGTTCTCGCGAGAGATCCCCGATCCCGATACGTCCGTAGTTTTGATTGAACGCTGAACAACGAGCGGTTTCGTTGCCGGGGAACCACATCCGCGTCACACGGCCGACGTAAGCCGGAGTGGCTGACGAGCCCACGCCCCCGAGCGGGGCATCTGGTGCGGCACTTAGCCTAACATCACCTGGGCACACTGCTATTCCCCGGAGACTCGCGTTTCCTGATTGATCGGCTGAACGCATGCGCCGTGGGGGTCAACGTTCAGCGGGTGTATGTGCCACGAAGTACCCACTTCCGAGCCGATCGAATCTCCCTCGCCGTCCGAGACGAACGCGAGGACCGTCGGCCCGGCCCCCGAGATCACCGCAGGCACGCCGCGGGCGCGCAGCCGCTCCACCAGCGCGGCCGACTCCGGCATGGCCGGGGCGCGGTACGCCTGGTGCAGCCGGTCCTCAGTGGCGTCCAGCAGCAGCTCCGGGCGGCCGGTGAGCGCGGCGATCAGGAGCGCGGCACGACCGGAGTTGGCCGCGGCGTCCGCGTGCGGCACGGTCTCCGGGAGAAGGCCGCGGGCGCGCTCGGTGGCGAGCCGGTGCTCGGGCACGAACGCCACCGGCCGTACGCCCGCGGCGACGTCCAGCCTGGTCGTACGAGGCCCGGCGCCGGTGTGCCACGCGATGGTCAGCCCGCCCATGAGGCACGGCGCGACGTTGTCCGGGTGGCCCTCGATCCGCGTGGCCAGGGCCAGGACGTCCGCGTCGGTGAACCGTCCGCCCTCCGGGTGCAGGGCGCGAGCGGCGAGGATGCCGACGACCGTCGCCGCCGAGGAGGATCCGAGGCCGCGCGCGTGCGGGATGCGGTTGACGCAGCGGATCCGCAGCCCGGGTGGCGGCGCCCCGCCGATGAGGGCGTACGCCTCCCGGAACGTCCGGACGATGAGGTGCTGTTCGCCGCGTTTGGCGGTCTCCTCACCCTCGCCCGTGACGCCGATCCAGAGGCCTGAGTCGGCCAGTTCGACCTCGACGTCGTCGTACAGGGTGAGCGCCAGGCCCAGGGCGTCGAAGCCCGGGCCGAGGTTCGCGCTGGTCGCGGGCGCCCGCACATGCACGGCCACGGACGGGTCGTGCCGCGCCGTCAAGCGAGTTCCAGCGCGGACGCGGCAGCGTGCGCGTCGACGGGCACCGTGATGGGCGCGGGCGCGCCCGAGATGGCCCAGTCGGGGTCCTTGAGGCCGTTGCCGGTCACCGTGCAGACGACCCGCTCACCCGGCCGTACGAGACCCTCGTCGCGGGCCTGCAGCAGCCCGGCAACGCTCGCCGCCGACGCCGGCTCCACGAACACGCCCTCCTCGCGGGCGAGCAGGCGGTAGGCGGCCAGGATCTGGCGGTCGGTGACGGCCTCGATCGCTCCCCCGGACTCGTCGCGCGCCTTGAGCGCGAGGTCCCAGGAGGCGGGGTTGCCGATGCGGATCGCCGTCGCGATCGTCTGCGGCGACGTCACCGGCTCGCCGCGCACGATCGGCGCGGCGCCGGCCGCCTGGAAGCCCAGCATGCGCGGGCGCGCGTCCGACTCGCGGTAGCCCATCCAGTACGCGCTGATGTTTCCGGCGTTGCCGACGGGAAGGCAGTGCACGTCCGGGGCCTCGCCGAACGCGTCGATGATCTCGAAGGCGGCGGTCTTCTGGCCGTGCAGCCGGAACTTGTTCACCGAGTTGACCAGCGCCACCGGATAGTCGACGGCGAGCTTGCGGGCGAGTTCGAGGCAGTCGTCGAAGTTGCCGTCGATCTGCAGCAGCTTGGCGCCGTGCACCAGCGCCTGCGCGAGCTTGCCCATCGCGATCTTGCCGCGCGGCACGAGCACCGCGCAGACCATCCCGGCGCGCACGGCGTACGCGGCCGCCGACGCGGACGTGTTACCGGTCGAGGCGCAGATGACCGCCTTGGCGCCCTCCTCGGCGGCCTTGCTGATCGCCATCGTCATGCCCCGGTCCTTGAACGAACCGGTCGGATTGGCGCCCTCGACCTTGAGGTACACGTCGCAGCCGGTGAGCTGCGAAACCCGCGTCGCGGGGAGCAGGGGCGTGCCACCCTCCAGAAGGGTGACGACCGGCGTCCCGGCCGTCACGGGGAGCCGATCGCGATACTCCTCAATGACGCCACGCCATGCCCTGCTCACGAGTTCCTCCTGACCTGCGCTGTCGTCCAGCGAGTCTACGGGCCGACGACCGTGCGTCTCGACGTCGTTCCACATCCTGGACGCATTCCATGCGATTACCATCATGGCCCGTGCACCCCCGAGCACGCGTCGCCGGCTGCGCAGCGGCCGCCGTCCTGATCATCGTCGGCGCCCTGTGGGCCACCGGCGGCCTCGACCCGGCCGACACGCCCGCGCGCGTCGCGCCGGGCAAGGAGGTCGACCAGCACCTCTTCCGGACGAAACTCGTCGGCGCCCAGGTCACCACGATCAAGAAATTCGGCCAGACCACGCGGATACTGGTCATCAACGCGTGGGTGACCAACCCGACCCGCGAGACACAGGGGACGTACGCCCTGGACGACAACGTGTTCGCGCACGGGATGTTCCTGCACTGGAAGACGCAGGACGGTCCCCGCCCGAAGCCGGTGGACGCCCAGGGCATCGCCGGGGACACGCTCTTCCGGGCCCTGCAGCCGCGGCTTCCCACGTACGTCGCCGTGCAGTACGAACTGGCGTCCGGCACCCGAGTACCGGATCATGTGACGGTGGCCCTGGCGGACTACCAGTACACCGAGTCCGGCGTCCTCGACCCGCGCGGCTACTGGTCGTGGAGGGCACGCGGATACGAGACGAGGTTCGAGACGAACCCGCTGACGCACAAGTCCGGCCAGGTCACCCACATCATCCCCGTCCTGGTCGCCAATGTGACCCTGCCGGTGACGGTGAAGCGGTGAGGCGGGCCCTGTCCGCGCTCCTCGCCGTGGGGCTCGCCTGCGCGGCGGTGGCACTGCAGAACACGCACTGGAGTTACACGCGGGCGTACGGGCCGTTCGTGAAGAACGGGCGGGTCGGCCAGGCCATCACCGAGCCGCTCTTCACGATCCGGGTGGAGCCGGTCGAGGCGGCCCGCACGATCCTGGTCCCGGCGACCTCGTACTCGAAACCCCAGGAGATCCCCGCGAACGGCGTGTTCATCGTCGTGATCGCCACCGTCGAGGCCCGGCGCTCCCCGATCTACGCCGGGCAGGCCCGGCTGCACACCCGGTACGGCGACTACTCCCCGACCGACAAGTTCGGCGGCGGAGGCGGGCTGACGACGCCCGTGGTCACGCCGCTGAGCTACGTGCGCTTCCAGCCGGGGATGCCGCGCCGGGGCGCCTACGTCTTCGACGTGCCGCGCGAGGCCGTGACCGGCGCGCGGCTCTACGTCAGCGACCACGACGCCGAAGAGGCGCAGTTCGGCTTCTACCGCAACGACCCGCGGCGGTTCGCCGACGAGGTGCACGTCGACCTCGGTCTCGACACCCGCGAGGCCGCCCGGCTCACCCGCACGGCGGCGGCCGGCTACTCGGTCCCGGAGCCGTCGTGAGGCGCGCGGCCCGGATCGTCGCACTGCTCGCGCTCATGGGCACGGCGATCTACCTGCCGTTCCGCCAGGAGTGGGCGTACTACCGCAAGGACGTACCCGCCACGCACACCCGGACGGTGCGGCCCGGGCGGCCTGCGGTCTTCCAGCAGATCCGCTGGACCCTGCTCGGGTACGGCCGGGCCGTGCTCAAGCCCGGCGACCTGCCCGCCGAGGGCATCGGCTCGCCGCAACGCCCCGGCGAGACGCTCGTGCTGGCCACGCTGCGGGCCGAGCCGCTCACCAAGAACCCGCGCGACTTCGAGATCGACTACTCGCTGCGCGACCGCGCCGGCCACAGCTGGAGCGCCTTCCAGTGGCACACCACGATCATCCAGGGCGGCAAGGACCCCGCCTACGTGATGGGGCTGGTGCCCGACTGGGCGGTCGGAACGTTCGAGCTGGTCATGCGTCACCAGCATCAGGATCTGTCGTCGGCGCTGGGCGGTCCGGAGCTGGTGTTCCGTCGCTGACGCCCGCCGACGCCGGGCGGTCCGGAGCCGGTGCTCCGTCGCCGACGCGGCGCATCACGAGGTCGAACGTCGCCGCCAGCAGGGCCAGCCGGAGGATCTCCCCGGCCATGCGGTGCCCGAACTCCACCGGCACCAGCACGAGATTCCAGAACCGCACGGTGTGGTCGGTGCCGAAGAGCGCGATCACGCCCCGCTGCAGCGGGTCCAGCAGCACGCCGATCGCCACGTAGCAGAGGCAGAACCAGGCGAACACCGGCGCGCCCGCCCGGTGCGCCAGCCGCACCGCGTGCGCGACCGGCACGTACTTCTCCCGCAGGCTCCGGCTGGCCACCTCCGCCAGCCGCAGGCGCCGGCCCTCGAGGCGATCGGGCAACCGCTCCAGCGGGGTCCCCCGGATCGTCTCCCGGCCGTCCATCTCCAGGCCGTACACGATCGCCGCGATGGCGAGCCACACCAGTGGCAGCACGAGGGCGTCCTTGACCGGTCCGGGCCCCTTTACGTGGACGGCATGGGTGATGGCCTGCCGGAACACCCGGTCGTCGAGCCAATGCGTCGCCGCCAGCACGAGCTGCATGACCGAGTACAAGGCGTACAGGGTGAAGTTCACCTCGAAGAACGCGGTGAGGACGCCCATGGTGCGGCCGTGCCGCGCCTCGTACCGGCGTTCGCACAGCACCCGCAGGCCCCACGCGACCACCGCGACCGCGAGGCAGACCAGGATCGGCAGGTCGAGGATGTGCCCGGCGTTCATCTCGTCGCCGGCGGTCACGAGCCGCTGGGCGTCGGCCCGCAGCACCTCGCGAAGATCCGTGGTGTAGAGGTTCCAGCTGAGGTAGACGAGGACGAATGGGAACAGCGTCCGGCCGATCGCGGCGACGTACGGTTCGTCCGGATCCTTGATCACCGACAGGCCGCGGCCGAGCGTGAAGAGCATCCCGATCGCGACGATGAGCGAGGCCAGCACGGTCACGCTGAGCGGCAGCAGGACGACCGCGCGCCGCAGGCCGCCGTGGTTGCCGCGGCCGAGGTGCGAGATGCCCTGGATGAGCAGGTAGCGGACGATCGACCCGGCGCTGAACCAGATGGCCAGCGGTACGAAGAACCGCCCTGCGAGCCGGATCGCCGACACCGGCAACAGCGCGATCTCGAGCGCTGCGCCCCACCGCCCGACGGGCGGGGTCGGCTCGGCGGCTTCGTCGGCGGGTACGGCGGAGGCGGCCATCGCCCGCATGTTATTGCGGATCTGGCCGCTCAGGCCGCTTCTTACTTATTCGTCGCCTTCTTACTCACTCGCTCGCCCTTCTCACTCGCTACGCGGGCGGCCTTCGTCGTCCGGAGGCGCGCCAGAGGACACGGTCAGCCGCTCACTCCGCTCGCTGCGGCGGGCTCACTTGTGCTTGTTGGCTCGCTCGCCCATCTCACTCGCTACGCGGGCGGCTTCGTCCCTCAGCCGCTCACTCCGCTCGCTGCGGCGGGCTCACTCGTCGCCTTCGACGCGCATCACGCTGGCGACCTCGCGGACGATCTCCTGGTCGCGGAGGTTCGCGACGGTGGCCGACAGGGCGCCGTCGGGGGCGCGGTGGGTGACGATGACGAGCTGTGCCTCCTGGCCGTAACCCTCCTGCCGTACGGCCTGGATGGACACGTCGTGCTCGGCGAAGGCGTCGGCGACCCGCGCCAGCACGCCGGGGCGGTCCGCGACGTCCAGGGAGACGTGGTAGCGCGTGATCGTGTCCGCCATCGGCAGCACGGGCAGGTCCGCGTAGGTGGACTCGGCGGGGCCGCGGGTGCCGTTCACCCGGTTGCGGGCGACGGCGACGAGGTCGCCCAGCACCGCGCTGGCGGTCGGGGCGCCGCCCGCGCCCGCGCCGTAGAACATCAGCGAACCGGCGGACTGGGCCTCCACGAACACCGCGTTGTACGCCTCGCGGACACTCGCCAGCGGATGCGTGCGCGGGATCATCACCGGGTGGACGCGGACGGAGACGCCGCGGCCGTTCCGGCCGCCCTCCGACGGCACCCGGTCGCAGATCGCCAGGAGCTTGACGACGCAGCCCATCGCCCGTGCGCTGGCGATGTCGGCGGAGGTGACGTCCGCGATGCCCTCGCGGTGCACGTCGGCGGCGGTGACGCGGGTGTGGAAGGCGAGCTGGGCGAGGATCGCGGCCTTGGCCGCCGCGTCGAAGCCCTCGACGTCGGCCGTCGGGTCGGCCTCGGCGTACCCGAGGGCCTGCGCCTCCTCCAGGGCCTCGGAGAAACCGGCGCCCGAGGAGTCCATCTTGTCGAGGATGTAGTTGGTGGTGCCGTTGACGATGCCCATGACGCGGTGCACGTGGTCGCCGACCAGCGACTCGCGCAGCGGGCGCAGCAGCGGGATCGCACCCGCCACGGACGCCTCGTAGTAGATGTCGGTGCCGTGCTCCCGGGCCGCGCCGAACAGCGTCGCGCCGTCCTCGGCGAGCAGGGCCTTGTTGGCCGTTACGACCGACTTGCCGGACTTCATCGCGTCGAGGAGGAGACTGCGGGCGGGCTCGATGCCCCCGATCACCTCGACCACGATGTCGACGTCCGGACGGGTCACCAGCCCGGTCGCGTCGGTCGTCAGCAGCTCCGGCGCGATGCCCTCACGGCGCTTGTCCTTCCGGCGCACCGCGATCCCGGCCAGCTCCAGCGGCGCGCCGACCCGCGCGGCGAGGTCCGCCGCCTGCTCGTGCAGGAGGCGGACCACCTCGGTGCCGACCACGCCGCATCCCAGCAGCGCGATCTTCAGCGGCTTCATGGGGACACCTCCAGGCGCAACAGATCGTCCTCGGTCTCACGGCGGAGGATGAGCCGCGCCCTGCCGTCGCGCACGGCGACGACCGCCGGCTTGGGCACGTGGTTGTAGTTGTTGGCCAGGGAGCGGCAGTACGCTCCGGTCGCCGCGACCGCGATCAGGTCGCCCGGGGCGAGGTCCGCCGGCAGCCACAGATCGCGGACCACCATGTCGCCGCTCTCGCAGTGCTTGCCGACGAGGCGGCTGAGCATCGGGGCCGCGTCCGACCTGCGAGAGGCGAGCGCGGAGGTGTACTCGGCGCCGTACAGCGCGGTGCGGATGTTGTCGCTCATGCCACCGTCGACGGAGACGTACGTGCGCAGCCCCTCCAGAGGCTTGACCGTTCCCACCTCGTACAGCGTGACGCCGCCCGGGCCGGCGATCGTACGGCCGGGCTCGACGGTCAGGCGGGGTATGGGAAGGCCCTTCTCCCCGCAGATGCGGGTGACGATGCCGCGCAGGTTGTCGGCGATGTGCTTCGGATCGAGGGGGTCGTCGCCCTCGAGGTAGGCGATGCCGTACCCGCCGCCGAGGTCCAGCTCGGCGAGCTCGATGCCGTGCTCGTCGCGGATGGCGACCATCAGCTCGACGACGCGCCGGGCGGCCAGCTCGAATCCGTCGGTGTCGAAGATCTGCGAGCCGATGTGGGAGTGCAGGCCGACGAGCTCGAGCTCCTTGATGCCGATGACGCGCCGGGCGGCCTCCTGCGCCGTATCCCGGGCGAACCCGAACTTCTGGTCGTCGTGGGCGGTGGCGATGAACTCGTGCGTGTGCGCCTCGACGCCCGTCGTGACCCGGATCATCACCTTGGGGCGTACCCCGCGTTCCCGGGCGAGGTAGCCCAGGCGGGCGATCTCCTCATAGGAGTCGACGACGATGTGGCCGACGCCGACCTCCAGCGCCCGCGCCAGCTCGGCCGTCGACTTGTTGTTGCCGTGGAAGGTGATCCGCTCCGGCGGGAACTCCGCCCGCAGCGCCACCGCGAGCTCCCCGCCGCTGCAGACGTCGAGCCCGAGCCCCTCGTCCTTCACCCACCGGGCGATCTCGGTGCACAGGAACGCCTTGCCGGCGTAGTACACGTCCCCGTCGCTGAAGGCGGCCGCGAACTCCCGGCAGCGCGACCGGAAGTCCTCCTCGTCGTAGACGTACAGCGGCGTACCGAACTCTCCCGCCAGATCACGGACGTCCACACCGCCGACCGTCAGCACCCCGTCGTCCCGGCGCGCGCCGCGCGGCCAGACGCTCGGCGTGAGCGCGTTCAGATCGCTCGGCGGGGGCGACGGGTGGTCCTCCGGCAGCACGTCCGCGTGCCGTTGGCCGGCCGGGTGAACTCGACTCATCGACTGCTCTCTCCGTTACTCAAAGACGGTCGTTCGGGGTCTCACCGAGCATGCGCAGGCCGTTGCCCAGGACGATGTACGCCGCCCCAGCCAGGTTAAGGCGTGCGGAGTGGTGGCCGGTGATGGGCTCGTCGCCCTTCGGCAACGCCGGACACCACTCGTGGACATCGTGGTACGCATCGGCGATCAGTTCCAACTGCCGCGTGAACGGCCGCGGGTCATCGGTCCGGGCGGCCTGCTCGGCCCGCCCGGGAAAGTCCGCGATCAGCCCCAGGAGCCGCCGCTCGCGCGGGTCGTCCAGGGCACCCTCCGCCGCCCGGACGCCCAGCTCGGCCGCCTGCCGCCGTACGGCCGCGGCCCGCGCGTACGCGAAGCGCACGACGAATCCGGGGTTGTCGAAGGTCAGCGGACGCTCCGGCCAGCTCGCCCGCGGCACGGCGATCACGCCGTACGCCTCATCGACGCGGCTGATCAACGAGGCGGCGACGGCGATCGACAGGAAACCCGGCCCGGTGACCCGTACGTCACCCACCCCCGGCATCCGGCCCAGCCGGGTCGCCAGCAGCGCGGCGATCTCCGTCGCGGGCCGCCCGGCGGCACGCGCCAGCCGCAGCGGCAGCGGAGTTGCGTAGTCACCGGACGCGGTGGCCGTGACGGGAACGCGCTCGGGAACGGGGACGGCGAACTCACCGTCGGCGACCGCCCCGCGAACGGCGGCCACGACGGCGGCGTTCAACTCGGCCGGGGTCACGGTCTGAGACTAGTCGACCAGCATGTGGACATCCGGCCGCCGCGATCAGGGCACCGGTCCGGCGCCGGCCAACTCCCGGACCGTACGGATCAGCAGCGCCGGGTCGAACGGCTTGGTCACATAGGCGTCGACGCCGATCTCATGGCCGCGCCTGATGTCGTGCTCCTGGGCCCGCGCAGTGATCATGACCACCTTGATGCCCCGCGTCAGCGGGTCGTCGCGCAGCTTGATGGCCGTCACCCAG
The DNA here is from genome assembly GCF_039542055.1 of Actinoallomurus vinaceus. Classification (NCBI taxonomy): domain Bacteria; kingdom Bacillati; phylum Actinomycetota; class Actinomycetes; order Streptosporangiales; family Thermomonosporaceae; genus Actinoallomurus; species Actinoallomurus vinaceus. The sequence continues at coordinate 163,596 of NZ_BAABHK010000014.1, read as the reverse complement.
CCGTCGAGCCGGGGCATCATGACGTCGAGGGTGATCACGTCCGGGGCGATGTCCCGCACCCGGTCGAGGCAGTCCTGCCCGTCCACGGCGGTCACCACCTCGAAACCCTCCAGTTGGAGGTTCACGGCGATCAGCTGCCTGATCACCTCGTCGTCGTCGACGACCAGCACACGTCCCAATGTCACGGCCGCCAAGCTAACGCGTCCACCCGCCCGGACACGCGGAGAACCGCCACATGCATGCCACTTGACCGTGGGTTCGAGAGCGCGACGATCTTTTCCCGGGCCACCGAGGGCGACGTTCACCCAGCTCAGCCACGTACGACGGGGCCCTGGGGCGGCTAATGTGTCCGAGTGGGGACGGTGAGCTGGTAGTCTCTATCCGTCCCGAGCCCCCTTAGCTCAGGGGATAGAGCACCGGCCTCCGGAGCCGGGTGCGCTGGTTCGAATCCAGCAGGGGGCGCACCTCACCGGCCAGCGTGATCAAGCCGCTGATCTTTGCAGACACACGAAGAACGGGCCGGACTCATGTCTCACTGAGTCCGGCCCGTTCTCGTTGTTCAGCAGGTGCACGCCGCCCTGCTCCTGGCCACCGCCGCCCACCGCGTCACCGGCCCGCCCGAAAGCCGAGCGTGATCACATAAAGTTAGTTAAGCGTGACGTTCGGCCATAGGTGCGGCCTTCGGTCTCGTGTTTGAATCTGGTTCCGATCTCCGTCTGAGGTGGGGATGCCAATGGCCGGAACTCATGGGGCGAACCGGCGGCAACCACGGCCGCATCCACAGCAGAAGTCCGCCTTAGCAAAATTCCTGAAACGCCCAGGAACGATCATCGGAGGCGTGGTTCTCGCCGCTATCACCACCGTGGTGACCACATTGGCCACGTCGACGAGTCAGCACATCGTGCATGCGATCGCCCCGAACACCGCCCGTGACGCCAAGGGCCCGCCGCTGAAAGTGATTTCAACGCTCGTCGAGCGGCACGGCGCCTACCAGGCCGAGACATGGGTCCTCCCGAACGAGTCGCCCTTTGACCCGGCGACCCTCGCCCAGTTGAACCGGTGGCGAGCGAACCAGAACGGAGGCTTCGCGAACCTGGAGCGATGGATGCAACAGCATGGCGGCGTCGACCCTGACCTCACCGGAATCAAGCTGATCGTGGCCGGCAACCGGGACTCTCCCGTCCGGATCGTCGGAATGAGACCGGTTGCCGTCTGCCGCGCCCCGCTCACCGGAACGCTTCTGTATTCCCCGCCGGCCGGCGACGAGTCGACCACGCTCGTCTATTTCAATCTCGACCGCCCGGACGTCCAGGCCCGAACCTTCAACGACGGAAGTGTAGGCGGCCCCTATTTCGACCAGAAGACGATCTCCCTCAAGTTCGGCGAACAGTGGGTCTTCGAGGTCCTGGCCGGCACCGCCACACGCTACTGCGAGTTCAGGCTGCAACTCACCATCATCGAGGGCGCCAAGACGGTGACCCAAACGGTCGGCAATGGCGGCGCTGGAGCACCGTTCCGGGTGTCCGCACTGGTCAATGGTCCGAACGGACATCCCTATTCGGCCTATCGGAACGCCTACCTCGGCGGCGTCGCCATCAGCCCGCCCGGCGACTACCGGCGGATCGACCCGGCGTCATACGCCGACCCCCCGCTCATCGGCTATCCGATCGCGGAACCGTAGAGCCGTCGGGCACGCCCAGTTCATCGATGTGCTGCACCGCGACCACGCCGAGGTCGAGGGCCGGGTCCGCACCGTCAAGGCGATGGGCCTGCGTAACCTGCCCTCCAAGACCTGGAACGTCAACCTCGGCTGGGCACTGGCTGCCAACCTCGCCGCCGATCTGGAGGCCTGGACCCGGCTGCTCGGCCTGCACGATGACACCGGACTCTCACGCGCCGAGCCCGACACGCTGCGGTACTGCCTGTGGCACCTGCCCGCCTCATCACCCACGCCCGGCACGAGTCTTGACGCAGCCTCACGTCCACGATCGCGTACTCGGGCCACACCACACCCGCCGCACGAGGGCGGGTCGGTGGCCGAGGTGGAAGCCGGGTCATCCCCTCCCCGGTGCCATAACATGTGCGCGTGGCCCGCGACCGGCATGCGACTGCCGTACGCAGCACGCGCCCTTGGGTGGTCGCCGCCACCGTGGCCGGTCTGCTCGGCGTCGGTGCCGCAGTCGCCTGTCAGGTCGGCGCCGCGCTCGGCCTGTCGTTCAAACCGGCCGACGTACCGCGCGAGGACCTTACCGCGGCAGCCCCGCGCGAGGTGGTGGCCGCGCCGCCGATCACCCAGATAGTCGCCCCCGACGATCTCCCGGTACGGCTGGCCGCGCGAGCGGTGGCCGATGCGCTGGTCAGCCGGGGCGAGGCACGCCCGACCGTCGTCACCAGGCCGGTGGCGGCACGCGGGGCCGTCCTGCGGGTCGAGCTGGCCGGTGGTGCCGGCGACGCGTCCGGCGAGGCGTACCGGCTGAGCCGCACCGCTGCCGGCCTGGTGCTGCGGGCGGCGCACCCGGCCGGTGCCGCGACCGGGCTGTACGCGGTCGCCGACCGGATTCGTTCGGGCGACGAGATACTGCCGGCCGGCCAGAACGACAGGCTCGTCGCGCCCCGGATGGGCCTGCGACTGCTGGATACCGGGTCGGTCGGGCTGTCCGACGACCCGGCCGGCTTCGTCGCGAGCGACGATTACTCACTCAACACCGACGTGGTCGGGCCGGCCGTCATGGCTGGACCGCCCTACGTGGACACGGCAGCCGTCGCCCGGATCGCGGCCCAGTTCCGGCAGCTGGTCGATCGCGCGCTCGCCGGAGGCTACAACGGCGTGGTGGTGCCCGGCTTCCTGGAGTACGTCACCTTCGCCGGCGTCGGCGACGGACATCAGGTGTACCCGGCCGGGGACGGCCACATCGCCCGCGCGAAGGCGATGGTCGCCGCGTTCGGCCCGGTCTGGCGGTACGCGCACGACGCGGGGATGAAGGTCTACTTCGCGACCGACATGCTGGCGCTGTCGCCGCCGCTGCAGCGGTACCTCCAGCGGCGTTTCGGCAGCCTGGCGACCGACGACGCTCGGCTCTGGACCGTGTACCAGGCCGGACTGCGCGAGCTGTTCACCGCACTGCCGTACGCGGACGGGCTGGTGATCAGGGTCGGCGAGGGCGGCGCCGCGTACCGGTTCCCGGGCTGGGACTACACCTCGCGGATCGCGGTGAAGACACCGGCCTCGGTGCGCGCCATGCTGCGCGCGCTGCTCGCGGTCGCCGGCGAGGGTGGCCGGGACATCATCTTCCGCACCTGGAGCATCGGTATCGGCTCCATCGGCGACCTGCACACCAACCCGCAGCGGTACGAGCAGGTGCTCGGCGGCATCGACGACCCGCACCTGGTCGTGTCCACCAAGTACTGCCTCGGCGACTACTACAGCCACCTTCCGTTCAACGGCACGCTGAAGGTCGGCGAGCAGCGGCGGATCGTGGAACTCCAGGCACGGCGGGAGTTCGAGGGCTTCGGGTCGTTGCCCAACGACCTCGGCACGCTGCACCAGGAGGCGCTGCGCACCCTGCTGGCCGCCAACCCGCACATCGAGGGCATCTGGACCTGGTCCCAGATGGGCGGACCGCTGCGCGCCGGGCCGCGCACCCTCTACCTGCGCGCCGGCTTCTGGCAGATGTTCGACCTGAACGTCTACACCGCAGCGCGGCTGGCCGCCGACCCGGACGCCGACCCGGCGCAGCTGTCCGCGGACTGGATCCGCCAGACGTTCAGCACCGATCCGTCCACGGTGCAGGCGATAAGCCAGGTGCTGGCGCTGTCCCGTCAGGCGATCACCAAGGGCCTCTACATCGGTCCGTACGCGCAGCGCACGGTCAAGGCGCTCGGCCTGGAACCCCCGCCGATGATGTGGATCTTCGAGTGGGACATCGTCACCGGCGACAGCGCCGTGCTCGACAGCATCTACGCGGTGAGCCGGGACCACCTGGACGAGGCGATCCGGGAGGGTGATGAGGCGACCGCCACGGCGCGGCGGATGCGCGATCTGCTCGCCGCGACCGACCCTGCCGTCTGGCGCGACCCGGCGCAGCGCCAGTCTTTTTCTGACGCGCTGGACTACGAGGTCGACCTGTTCGACACGCTGGCCGCGTATCGGACCATGTTCCTGCGGCACGCGCAGTGGCTGGACACCGGGTCGGCGCACGCCCGCACGCAGTGGCTGGCCGCCCGGTCCCGCTACACCGCGGCGCGCGACGAGCACCTGCGGCGGTACACCGGGAACGTCGACCTGCCGCCGTACCGGTTCCCGGCGGCCGACATCGGGCTGGCCCGTGCGGAACGGGACCTGGCGATGGCCTGGCTCGCCCGCGCCCTGCTGGTCGTCCTCGTCGCCACGCTGGCCCTGGGCACCTCGGCCGGGCAGCGCCTGCTACGGGCGCTGACCCGCCGTCGGCGCCCGCCCGGCGCCGCGGCCCTGCGCGCGCTGTGGCTCGGCACCATGAGACCGTGGCGCGTCGGTGACCTCAGCCCGCCGCCGACCGCCCTGGACCGGGTGCTGGTGTGGGCGCTGCCCGCAGCCGCACTGGCGCTCAGCCGGACCTGCTACAGCTGGTTCGCCTCCCCCGCCCACCTGCTGGTCGCCCTCGGCGGGTGGGGGGCCTTCGCCGGAGTGCTGCGCGTGCTGCTGCGCGGCCACGACCGGTTCGGCCTGTACGCGGCCGTCGGCGGAGCCGCTGTCGTACGCACCCTGATACTGCTCGTCGCCTTGGCCGGGCACGGCCCAGGCCGGTACTGGTACGACTTCTGGACCCGGCCGCAGGCGCGGTCGGTGTACATCACCGTCGCCTTCGCGGCCTTCCTCTGGGTACCGGCCGCCGCGTACCTCGCGCTGCGCGCACTCGGCGCCCGGTCCACCGCCGCGCCGGTCCTCGCCGCCGTCGGCGCCCCGCTCGCCCTGCTCGGCGCCACCCTCTGGGCAGCCGGGCTGGAGACCTCGCTGGCCACGTGGAACGACCAGATGGCTCTGCTGCCCTGGGGCATGCACCGCATCCTCGGCGTCACCGGCTTCCTGGACATCCCGCCGTGGCTGCCCAAGCTGGTCACCGCGGCCGGCGGCACGCTGGTCGCGGTCGGCGGCCTGGTCGCGGCCGGTCGGCGGGCCAGGCGCCGGAACCGGGCGCACCTCCAACAGCCCGGCGAAGCCGCGTCTCATTCTCGATGACGCTCGCCACGCCGCCGATGCCTTCACTGAGCTGGTCGACCGCCACCGGGAGGCCGCTAGGTGTGGTGTCCCGGCACCTTGGTTACGCGAAGCCCTCGAAGGTGAGCTGCTGCGGGATGTCCGCGAGTGGTTCGGGCGGCTGGTCGAAGACGATCCGGTAGTCGCTCCCTGCGGTCCGGCTGATGGGCGGTCGGCCGCCGAGCGCGGCGTGCGGCCGCTCGTGGTTGTAGTAATTCACGAACTCCGCGAGTGCGACGCGGCGTTCACGCTCGGTTGTGTAGTCGCGGACGTCCGGCGTCGATCCGCAGACACAAGCGCAGACGTCCTTCGAGGGTTAGCGGTGCGTTCCGGTGTCCGCTGCTGGTGGCGCTCCTGGACTCGGCGGCCGCGTTCACCGGGAGCCCTGGGATCTCAGGGCTCCCGCGTGAGCGGCTGTGCGTGGCGTCAGCGTGCGAACTTTTCGATGACGGGGGTGAAGAAGTTGACGAGGTTGCCGTCGGGGTCACGGAACAGCAGCGACCGGTTGCCCCAGGGCATCGTGGTGGGCTCGGTGACGAAGTCGGTGACGAAGCCGGTCAGGTTCTGGTGAACGCGGTCCACGTCGTCGACGAGGAACTCGGTGATCACGCTGTGGTTGTCCGCCGGGTGGGCAGAACCCGGGGCGAACAGCGGAACGGTGCGGGTTCCGGCGATCGCGAGGGTGGCGCCCGCGGTCTTGAGTTCGGCGAAGTCCTCGGTGGCCCACATCGCCCGCGCCCCTGTGGCTCGCTCGTAGAACTCGACGAGGCGCGCGACGTCGCCGGTGATGATGCGGATCGAGACGAAGTCCATGGGGATCTCCTTGGCTGTGCTGGAGGCGTGCACGTCGCAGGCTAGAAGAAATAGTGGACAGAATCGGTCCTGTATTCGCGTTAGGCTGCGAACATGCCTCGACCCACCGGCCGCGTGCTGACACTCCTGGAGCTGCTGCAGTCGGGCGGCACCCGGACAGTGGCCGAACTCGCCGACCGGCTCGGCGTCGAAGGGCGCACCGTGCGGCGGTATGTGGACCAGCTGATCGACCTGGACGTGCCCGTGGAATCGGTGCGCGGCCGCTACGGCGGGTACCGGCTCGCCCCCGGGTACCGCTTGCCTCCGCTCATGCTCAGCGACGACGAGGCGCTGGCCGTGCTGCTCGGCCTGGTCGCCGGCCGCCGAGCAGGGTTGACGACGACGGAGCGCACGGCAAGCGAGACGGCATCGGCGAAGATCCGGCGGGTGCTGCCCAAGCGCACCGCCCGTCGGCTCGACACACTCCTGGAAGCTCTCGCCTTCACGGATCAGCCCGATGATTTCGACACCCCGGACGCCGAGGTCCTGCTCACCGTCGCCGATGCGGTGCGCCACCGCCGACCGGTCTCGATCCGCTACACCGACCGCGACGGACGGCGCAGCGAACGCACACTGCACGCGTACGGGATCGTCGCCCATGCGGGCCGGTGGTACGTCACGGGCAAGGACGCCCGGATCGGCGAGGACCGAACCTTCCGGCTCGATCGCATCGCAGACGCGCGGACCCTGCCCGGCTCATTCGAAGCGCCCGTGGGTACCGGTCCGGCACAGCGCGTGTTGTCAGGGTTCGCCACGGCCGAGTACCGGCATGAGGTGACCTTGCGGATCCACGGGACGGTTGGGCAGATCCGCGCCCGCCTTCCCGCCAGCGTCGCGAGCCTGGAGGAGTACGCGCCCGTGGCAGGCGAGGACCGGGCGACCGAGCGCTGGATGCGCGTCGAGCTGCGGGCGGAGCGGCTCGATTGGTTGCCTCTGGTACTCGCCTCACTCGACCGGCCGTTCGTCATCGAGCGCCCCGATGAACTGCGCGACCTCGTCATCGCGCTCGCCGATCGCCTCACGTCCTACGCCCGCCAAGCCTGACCGCGAGGAACCAATGTCATGAGATGGCACAGCTAGGGCGTGCCGACCTGCCCGTGCGCCGCGTGCGCCCAGACGTCCAGCAGCCGCCCCGCGGAACCGCCGATCGGGCCGACGGCGTCGGCCAGTGTGGCCGCGTCCGGAAGATGCGCCGCCTCGATCGCCGGTACCGCGTCCGCGGCATCGTCGATCGTGGACGAGCACACCGAGAGCAGGTAGTCGGGCACGGTCAGCGCGGGATCGACGCATCCGACCACCGGAGTGCCGACAGCGGTGATCAGCGGGAACACCGTACCGGGGATCCCGACAGCCGCCTCGGCGCGCGCCGAGGCCTCCAGCGTAGGCACCGCGCTGATCTCGTACTGCTCCCAGAGGCTGCGGTCCTCTCGGGGGTGGAGGCCGACCAGGATCGACTTCCCCGACGCCCGCAGTCGCTCCGCGGATGCCAGCAGCAACTCGGTTCCGGGCGCCGCGCCACCGGTCCCGTTGGGATGGGTCACGCTGGTGACGACCAGCACCAGTCCCGGCTCCGGCTTGCGCACCGGCAGCGCGTCGGTCTGTGGCGAGCCGACGACGCGTACGGGACGCCGGGTTCCGAGGTAGCCGGCGAACGCGCGACCTTCCGCCGGAGACGACGCGGTGATGACGCGTAGCCGCCCTCGGAGCTGCCGGGCTCCGGCGGCCTCCGTGGGCCCGAGGTAGGCCAGCGAACTGGCAGCCGCCGGCAGCCGCCGGAAACCCGCCGCGCACTCCAGCGGCCAGTCGCCCGCGCCGGTCACCACGAGCAGGTCGGCAGGCGGCGCGTCGGCCGGTGTCGCGACCGGCACCGGGTCGCCCGGCGTGATCTGTGACAGGTCCGGCACCAGTTGAGTCAGCCGGCAGCCGCGCCGCGCGGCCTCGGCCAGCAGCGGCTTGACGTGATAGGTCCCCCACGGTTCGTTCGTCGCGATCAGTACGCGGAGCGGGCGTGGCCGTGGCGCGGCCCACGCCGAGCCGCCCAGCCCGACCACCCCTGCGGCACCGACAACGCCCCCGAGCACGGCCCGGCGCGACAACACGGCGGCGTGCGATCCTCTTTCTTTACCCATTCGTGACACCCTAGGAGTCCAGCCCAGCCAGGCGGTTAACGGCCCGGGAATTTGGATGAGTAGAGGTTCACATGACGGTTGTCTCGATCAGAAAACTCGGTGACCCGGTTCTGCGAGAGCGGGCCAAGCCGGTGACCGACTTCGACGGTGAGCTGCGCACACTGGTCGGCGACCTGCGCGAGACACTGAGTGACAGCGGAGGGGCCGGGCTTGCGGCGCCTCAGCTCGGTGTCGGGCTCCGAGTGTTCGTCTGGAGCCCCCAGCTCTCCGATGGTGGTCCAGATCACCTGGTCAACCCGGTCGTCGACTTCCCAGACGAGGAGGAACAGGACGGCCTGGAGGGATGTCTGTCCATCCCCGGCGTCTACCTCGACACCAGGCGTCGCATGAACGTGGTGGCGAAGGGCTTCACCGTCAAGGGCGACCCCGTTCAGGTCGTCGGAGACGGGATACTCGCGCGTTGCATCCAGCACGAGACCGACCACCTGGATGGGGTGCTGTTCATCGACAGGCTGACCCCTGTGCAGCAGGAGCGGTGGATCGCCACGCTGCGTGCGGCCGCCTGGTTCGACGAGAATGCCATGCCGGGGATCAAACGTTCGCCACACCAGTAGAGCGCGGCCATCCGCGCAGAATCCAGCTCAGCAGGGCGACCGAGCTCGGCTGAACGTCACGACGTGACGTCCACCAGGACCTTGCCGACCGCGCCGCTCTCCACCGCCCGGTGAGCGTCGGCGGTGCGGTCCAGCGGGAAGCGGATCAGCGGCAGGCCGTGCTCCTCGCCGACCGGCAGGGCGCCGTCGCGGACCGCGGCGGCGACGTCCTCGGCGGCCGCGGCGCGCGCCTCAGGACCGGCCGTGTAGAGCACCAGGAACTGCAAGCGTGTGTTCAGCACCATGTTCTGCAGCACGTCCAGTTCGACCGGCTTGCCACCGTCGTTGGCGTAGGTCGAGATCGTGCCGCGCGGCCGCAGCACGGCCAGGTCCAGTGCGAGGTTCGCACCGAGCGCCACCTCGGCGACGATGTCGACGCCGTCCGGGGCGATCCTGCGGATCTCGGCGGCCGGGTCGCCCTCGCGATAGTTGATCACGTGGTGGGCGCCGGCGGCGGTGGCCAGCCGGGCCTTCTCCGGGCCGCTGATCGTGCTGATCACGGTGGCGCCGGCCCATCGGGCGAGCTGGATCGCCGCGTGCCCGACCGCCCCGGCCCCGCCCGCGGCGAGCACCACCCTGCCGTCGAGCGCGCCGGGCCCCAGCCGGCGCGGCCCGTCCTCGGCGACGGTGAGCGCGCGGTGCGCGGTGAGCGCGGGGACGCCGAGTGAGGCGCCGACGTCGAAACCGGCCTCGTCGGGCAGCGGCACGGCCTGCTCGGCGGGCACGACGGTGAACTCGGCGGCGGTGCCGGTGGGCCGCCCTGCGGTGGCCATGAACAGCCAGACCCGCTGACCGGCCCGGCTCTGGTCGACCCCCTCACCGACTGCGTCGATCACGCCGGCGCCGTCCAGGTGCGGAGTGGCCTCTGGGAACCCCATGGGGTTGGTGGCGCCGGAGCGGGCCTTCCAGTCGGTCGGGTTGACCCCGGACACGGCGACCCGGACGCGAACCTCGCCGGGGCCGGGCACGGGCAGGTCACGGTCGACGAGTTGAAGAACGTCGGGACCGCCGTTGTCGCGGTAGATGATCGCCTTCATGATCGGTCTTATCTCCTGTGGTTGGGGTCGGCGCCCACCTTACAAATTTGAGGTGACAGATGTCGATAGTTGTCATTCAGATAGCGAACTGACAAAGTTTGACGTCCGTCAGCTGGTCGACGTACGTTCTTCGCTGCGGAGGTCTGGCGACTGGGCACGACAGCCTTGAAGCGTCGGCCTCGTACCAGCTCGACAGGGAGATCTGATGCGCGGGGAGCCACTCGACGCGGAGACGATCGTGTCGGCCACCGAGGAGGTGCTGCGCCGCCACGGTCCGGAAAAGACCACGGTGCTCGATGTCGCGCGGCTGCTGGGAGTGAGCCACGGGAGCGTGTACCGGCATTTTCCGTCCAAGGCGGCGCTGCGTGAGGCCGTGATACGGCGCTGGCTTGACCGGGTGCGAGAGGATCTCGCCGCGACGGTTCAGGATTCCGAACTGACCCCGCCCGACCGGCTACGTGGCCTGCTCACCGCCATGTTCGCCACGAAATGGACGAAGGCGAGGGAGGACCCGGAGCTCTTCGCCACCTTCCGGGCGCTGGCGGCAGAGCACAGCACCGTGTCCTCCGCCCATGTCGCCTTCTTGCTCGCCCAGATCCGCGCCATCGTCGTCGACGGCATCGCCGACGGCGACTTCGCAGCCGGTGAGCCAGACGCGATCGCGCGAGCCATCCTGAACGCGACCAGCCGGTTCCACGATCCGACGCACGCCGCGGAGTGGCACTCCCCCGAGGTCGAAGCCGAGTCCACGGATGTCATCTCGCTCATCCTGAACGGCATCCGGACACGGTAACGGCTGCCGCGCGCCGCAGCCGGAACGCGGCGGCGGAACGGCTCGCCGGCGAAGAGGATGCCCAGGAGCTGTTCATGGTGACGTCAGGGCGCCGGAGCGCAGCCGAGACGGAATCCGTGCTTCGGTCAGGGCCGCGGTGGCGTTCGGGGCGGCACGGGGTGCGCGCCAGGCGATCACGTGGTCGGGGCGGACCAGTAGGGCGCCGTGGTCGCCGATGCCGCAGGCGTCGGCGGGCCGTACCGTTCCAGAACCGTCCTCGCGGGGCAGCAGTGCCACGTCGAGGAAGGCGCCTGGTGGATCCAGCTCGCGCGCGGCTCGTACCCAAGGGTGTCCTTCGGCCCCTGCGAGCAGCAGGTAGCGGCCGTCGCGGACCAGGTCGAGCGTTGAGACGCCGTCGGCGAGGGGCAGGTGCGGCAGCCGGGTGCCGGGCTCGCCGTGCCAGCGGCCCGGCTCGTCGGCCTCCGGCAGAGCGGGGCCGGCCGGATCGTCGCCGGGCATGCGGTAGCGGTAGCCGATCGCCACCGCCGCTTCGCTGAGCAGCGGACGGTCCCAGGCCCGGGTACGGTCACGGACGCGTAGCAGTGCCTGTTCCACCGTCAGCCTGGCCACCGCACGGCGCTCGGGCTCGTAGTCGTCCAGCAGCCTTGGATCGGCGTCGCCGCGCAGTACGGAGACCAGCTTGGTGGTGAGGTTCCAGGCGTCCTGGATGCCGGTGTTGGCGCCGAATCCACCGGTCGGCGGGGTGACGTGCGCCGCGTCTCCGAGCAGGAGGACACGGCCCGCGCGATAGGAGTCGGCCACCCAGCCGCCCATCTGCCACGGCCGGGTCCCGGTGATGGCGACCCGCGACGCGGGCAGTCCGAGCGCGTGTGACACGACCTCACGGCACCGCTCGGCGTCGAACACGATCGCCGGGTCGATGGCCGCCGGATCGTACGTCACGGACACCGCCCCGCGGTCGTACGCGGTGTTCCAGGAGATGAAGGCGCGCTCGGGCAGGTCGGTCCTTGCCAGGGCGAGCCGGCGGCCGTCGAGGATCCGGCGCAGGTCGGCCGCGAAGCCGATCTCCATGACGTGCGAGACGGCCTCGCTGCCGCCGCGGCCGATACCGAGTCCCTCCCGGATGGCGCTGCCGTTCCCGTCCGCGGCCAGCAGGTAGCCGGCCTCGACGGTGTACGGCTCGCCGGCCGGGTCGAGCAGGTGGGCGACGACGTGGTCGTCGTGCCGGCGCAGGTGGAGGAAGCGGTGGCCGAAACGCAGGTCGGCGCCGGCGGCGCGGGCGTGGGCGCGGACCACTTCCTCCAGGTCGGCCTGCTTGACGAGGGCGCTGGGGCACGGCGAGACGTCACTGAAGTCCTCCGCGGCCGGAAGACGCCAGCGGCGCACTTCCGGCCCGGCAAGGGATGTGACCACCGCGGCGTGATCGGCCGGCGGAAGGGCGCGCTGGACGGCGTAGACATCCTGGTCGGCGCCGACGCTGCGGTACGCCTCCATCGTGCGCGGATAGAACAGTTTGGCGCGCAGCCGGGTCGACACCGCCGGGTGCTTCTCGACGAGGACGGGGGTGATGCCTCGGGCGGCGAGGAACAGCGCGGCCGAGGCACCCACGATGCTGCCGCCCACGATCAGGACGGCGGCGTGCTCCTCCGGCGTACGGGAATCGACGTTCATGGCCCCATCGTCTCCGCCGCCCAGGCGCAGCCACGTTCACCGGCTCTATGATCGGCACATCCGACACGATCGGCGGAGTCCCGATGGAATCCGACTACTACGACGAGATCGACCTTCAGATTCTCCATGCCCTGCATCTGGACGCACGGGCGCCCTTCTCCCGGATCGCCTCCGTCATCGGCGTCTCCGACCAGACCGTCGCCCGGCGCTACGCCCGGCTGCGCGCCGCGGGCTCGCTGCGCGTCTGGGGACTGGTCGATCCCTCCCGGCTGGGCCGGATCGAGTGGCTGGTCCGAATCCGCTGCACCCCCGACTCGGCAGGCGACGTCGCCTCCGCTCTCGCCAAGCGGACGGACATCTCCTGGATCAGCCGCACCTCCGGCGGCACCGAACTGGTCTGCCGCACGTACGCGCCCACCCCGGCCGACGAGCTGCTGCTGAAGACACTGCCCAGCAGCGCGCGGATCCTCGACCTGAGCGCCCACTGCCTGCTGCATGTCTTCTTCGGCCGCAGCGACAGCCTGATCACCAAACGGGGCGCCCTCTCCCCCGCACAGGCCGCGCGGCTACGGCCTCGCGCCGTACGTCCGGCCGACCCCGTCCCTCTCGACGACACCGACCACCGGATCCTCGCCGTGCTGCGGGGCGACGGCCGTGCCCCGATCAACCGACTCGCGGCCGAAACCGGGGTGTCGCACTCCACCGTGCAACGCCGGATCACCGAGCTGCGCGAGAGCGGCGTGCTCTACTTCGACATCGACACCGACCGCGCACGGCTCGGATTGCCGATCCGTACCCAGCTGTGGCTGACAGTGGCGCCCGAGCACCTCGACACCACGGGCGGGATGCTGGCCGCACACCCCGAGGTGGCCTTCGCCGCGGCCATCACCGGCACGCGCAATCTCTACGCCTCCGTGTCCACACCCAGCATCCCGAGTGTCTACGAGTACCTGACCAGCGCTGTCTCCCGGCTTCCTGCCGTCCAGAGCCTCGAGAGCTCCCTCGTCCTGCACACCGTCAAAGGCCCCGCAGGCGTGCGCAGCCCGGGAGCCGACCACTGACCCGAGCCGTAAGTCCGTACGGCCGCGTTGTCGATCGCGGCCGACACGCGCTGCGATGCGTGATCCCGGAGCTGACGGCCCGTCCGGCATCGGGGAAGTACCCTTGGCCGGTGTTCTCGCCTCAAGGCCCGTCTCTGCGTGAGCTGGCGATCCAGGCGCTGTCCTCGGTCGAGCGCGGCTACGACCTCCTCGCTCCGAAGTTCGACCGCACGCCTTTCCGCACCCCCGAGAGCATTCTCGACGCGACCGCCGACGCGCTGCGTCCGCTCGGGCCGTTCGGCCGGGGACTGGACGTGTGCTGCGGCACCGGTGCGGGCATGCGGGTCCTCGAACCCCTGTGCCAAGAACCGATCACGGGCGTCGACTTCAGCGCGGGCATGCTCGCGCAGGCGCGCAGTGCGCACCCGGACGCGGAGTGGGTACGGGCCGACGCCCGGGCCCTGCCCTTCGCCGAGGCCTTCGACCTGGCGGTCAGCTTCGGAGCGCTCGGGCACTTCCTGCCCGCCGAACGGCCCGCGCTGTTCGCCGGGGTGTACCGCGCGCTGCGGCCCGGCGGGCTCTTCGCCTTCCCGATCGGCGCGCCGCCACCCATCACCTCGGGCTGGTACTGGGCGCTGCTCGGCTTCGACCTGGCCATGCGGGTCCGCAACGCCGTGTGGCGTCCCCCGTTCGTCATGTACTACCGCACCTGCCCGCTGCAGGCGGTCCGCGACGACCTGACGGCAGCCGGATTCACCGTGACGACCGCCCCCTTGACGGCTCTGGGCCGACGCGAGGTCGGCAGCCCGCGGTACCGGCTCGTCCTCGCGCGCAGAACAAGCCCGTAGAAACCGGCGGCTCAGGTCGCGGTGATGACCAGTGCGGCGCGGTCGTCGTCGCTGTCATCACAGCCTGCGGTGAATCCGCAGAGGCCGCCGGTGATGGCGTCCAAGACGTCCTGCGCGGTACGCGCGCCGGACCCGCGGGCGATGAGGGCCTCGATCACGCCCTCCTCACCGAAGAAGGTGCCGGCGGCGGAGCGGGCCTCGGTGATCCCGTCCGTGACCATGACCAGGCTCTCACCGGGCCCGAGGGTGATCTCATAGGGTTCGATGTGGAGGTCCGAGCCGACGCCCAGGAGCATGCCGGGGACGTCGAGGGGATCGACGGTGCCGTCGGCGCGCCGGTGCAGCGGAGACAGATGACCGGCACGGATGAGCTTCCCGCCCAGCCGCCCGCCTGAAGTGTCCAACTCGCCGTAGACCAGGGTGACGAAGCCCACGCCGTGCTGGGCGGCGCGCTCCAACAGCGCGACGTTGACCGCGTCCGCGACGGCTACCGGATCGCACCCCAGGCGGGCGACCGCGCGGACGGTGTGGCGGACCAGGCCGGTCATCGTGGCGGCCACCGCACCGCGGCCGCAGACGTCACCGATCATGAACGCCCAGCAGTCGTCGTCCAGCCGGAACAGGTCGTAGAAGTCACCGCCGATCTCCAGCCCCTCACCGGCGGGCTCGTAGAAGGAGGCGACGGTCGCGCCGGGCGGCTCGGGCAGATCCGGCAGAAGAAGGCCCGCCTGCAGGTCACGGGCCAGCCGGACCCGCTGGGTGTACTGATACGCGTTCGTGGCGCTCGCGGCCGCCCGGCGGGCCAGTTCCTCGGCCAGGGCCACGATCCGGCCGTCGAGGGGCCGTTCGGCCGTGGCCAGCAGGGTGAGGGCGCCGAGAACGCGGCCGCGGTCGACGAGCGGCACACACACGTGGCCGGTCACGCCGAGCCGGTGCCAGGGGCCGGGGACGGGGGGCGGGCGCCGGCTCACCTCGGTGGTCCCGCAGACCGGCAGGCGCGCCACCGCCTTCTCCTCCACGGGGCACCAAGCGGCCAGGAGGTCTTCCTGGATCTTCGTCCGCGCGGCGGTGGCGGCCCTGCGGATCCGCCCGGTGCACATCACGTCGACCATGCACATCGGTGCGAGTGCGGGTACCGCCAGCCGGGCCAGGTGGTGCAGGGCCTCATCCACGTCCAGATCCCGGGCCAGCTCGGTGCTCGCCTCCAGGATGAAGGCCAGATCCTCGCGGGCGGCCCGTTCCTTGGCCTCGGCCGCGACACGCGCCTGCTGGACGCGGTGGCGCTCGATCGCCAACGCGGCGGTGCGCGTGAAGGCCGCGCTCAGTGCCAGGTCGACGTCCTGCGGGCCGCAGGGACGCCGGTGGTACATCGCGAAGGTGCCCAGGAGCCCGCCGTCGACCCCGAGGATGGGGGTGGACCAGCACGCGGCCAGGCCGGCCTTCTCCGCCACGTCCCGGAAGTCCCGCCAGCGGGGATCGGTGCGAATGTCGGTGACGATCACCGGTTCCCGGCGGTGGGCCGCGGTGCCGCACGAACCGACGCCTTCGCCGACGGAGATGCCGTCGATGGCCTCGTTGTAGAAGTTCGGAAGGCTGGGGCCTGCGCCGTGGCGCAGGTGCCGCCCGTCGGGATCGGCCAGCAGTACCGAGACGATCAGGTTCGGCGACTGCTCCTCGAGGATGAGGGCCATCCCTTCGAGGATCTGTTCGAGCGGCCGGTCGCGGGCGATCTGTTCCAGCAGCGCATGGTGCTCGGCGGCCAGTCGCTGGGCGTACTTGCCCTGGGTGGTCTCCACCCCGACCGCGGTGATGCCGACGATCTCCCCGGCGTCCTCCAGCCGGGGCTCGTAGATGAAGTCGAAGAACGCCTCGCGGGGTCCGTCGTCACCGGCCAGCATGACGCGTGCGTCGGTGGTGGTGGAGGCCCGGCCGGTGCGGTAGACGTCGTCCATCAGCGCGATGAGGCCCTGCTCTGCGAGCTCCGGCATCGCCTCGGCGATCGGCACACCCGTCCGGGCACGGTCGGACCCGACCGTCTCGAAGAACGCCGGATTGGCCGCCTCGAGCACGTGATCCGGGCCGGTGAGCATGCAGAACAACGCGGTCGACCGGCCGAACACGGACGTCAGGTCCTCCCAGCGCCCTGGCCCATCGGCCGACGCCCGCCACTTCAGCGACTTCTGTGGCGCCGTCACCACCTCAGCTCCGTCCTGACCTGCGCATATGGTGGTTTGCCGTCAAATACCACCATGCCACAGCAATGCGCGTGCTCGTCACGACGCGAGCCGTCCGGCCAGCGAGTGACCAGGGCGGACACCGGCGGCTCGGAGCGTCGACTACGGGCTGACCTCATCTCCTACACAAGGTAGTAGAAATACCGCCAAAGCGGCCATCACCTCGCCGCGTTCGACGCCGAGCACATGGCCACGCGCTCGCTCGATGACCACGGCGACGCCGTCCGTTCGCCGCCATAGAGGCGGGTCGCGTTGCCCTGCCTCCTCTTGTTCACTACCTTCTGTAGGAGATGCATATCGATCACTCTTCAGCGACGTTGCTCCGACCACGATGTCCCGGACCGTCGTGCGGCGCGTGACGGTGACCTTCGAAGTGTCGGATGGCGCCGAGCGCCCAACGTGGGTCGACGACGGAGGCGGTCTCGCCTGGCATGTCAAAGCCGTCATCGGATATTGGCGGCACCCGGATCTGGGGAGGTACCGCTTCGTCCCCGGACACCGAGCGGAGGCGCAACGCTGGCATCTGACCGTTGTCGGTCCGCTGCCCGGTCGCCCGTCGCTGATCGGTGAACAAGAAGTCGTTCTCCGGACCTTCGGTGAAGGCATGAGCTGGTACATGGACCTCGGCTGAGTCCCGCGTGCGAAGCTCCAAGGCCGCGCTTCGGCCGTCGGCGACTCACGTCGGCCGCCCTGCCGCATAGGTCACAATGGTGCGGACCGGGGAGGGAGACGGACAGGTGGCGATCGCGGGCCCGCTCGAGCGAGCGATCATGGAGGCGCTGTGGGATGCCCAGAAGCCGCTGCTCATCCGCGAGCTGATGGAGAAGGTCAACGCCGGATCGGCCAAGCGATCGGCGTACACGACCGTCCAGACCGTCGCCGACCGGCTCGTCCAGAAAGGCTTCCTGTCACGGACGGCCGACCGGAACGCCTGGCGGTACGCTCCGACGCGCAGCCGTGAGGATCACGTCGCGCAGGTGATGGCCGAGGCGCTGGCCCAGACCACCGACCGTGGTCCGGTCCTGGCCCGGTTCGTCGAGACCATCGACCCGCAGGACGCGCACCGGCTCTTGGTGGAGCTCGCACAGCGTTCGGCTCCGACGGAACCGCGTTCGTGAGCCAGCTCGCCGGGCTCGGCGTCCTCACCCTCGCCCTCGGCGCCGGCGCCGGGCCGGTGCTGAGCCGCAGTGCCTGGTGTCAGCGGATCCCCCGGATCGCCGCTCTGGCGTGGCTGGGAGCTCTGGCAGGTGCCATCGCGGCCCTTGTCGGGGTGGTCGCGCTGGTCTCGACCGGCCGGCACGGCCTGGTGCACAGGGCGGCGGAGTGGGCGGCCGACTGCTGGCACCATCACGACGGATCCGGCGACCCCGCGGCGTACATCCTCAACACCGCCCTCCTTCTCAGCGCGACCGCCGCGATCTTTGTGGCCGCAAGCCGGTACCGGCGCACCGTGGCCCAGCGCCGCCGCCACCAGGAGGCGCTGCAGTTCGTCGTTCGGCTTCCCGGCGACATCGACGACGTCTGCGTTCTCGACCATCCGCTGCCGGTCGCCTACTGCGTGCCGTCGCGAAGGCGCCCGATCGTCCTCAGCAGCGGCGCCCTCGACCAACTGGACGACATCCAGCTGCAGGCGGTCCTGGCACACGAACGGGCACATCTGCGCTACCGCCACCATCTGTTCCTCACGACGGTCGACGCGCTGGCGGCCGCGCTGTTCTGGCTGCCGACCTTCCGTGACGCACGCCGTTGCCTGCCCATCCTGCTGGAGATGACCGCCGATGACGTCGCGGCGCGGCGGTGTGGCCGGCGCGCGGTCGCCGGCGCGCTCCGGAAACTGGCGATCGCCCCGAGCCCGATAGGCGGGCTGGCCGCCCACGGTGCACGCGGATCAGAGATCGATCAGCGACTCACCCGCCTCGAGACGCCGTCCGCCACCGCCGACAACGGTCACCTCCGGCACCTGACGTGGGCCACGGCGACGACCTCCGTCGCCCTCCCCGCCCTGATCTCAGCGGGCTGGCTCACCGCGATGCCGTTCTTCTGCTGACACCCCACGGCCCCTCTCACCAGAACCAACCTCCTATCGACTGTAGGAGACCACACCTTCACCGGCATGACTTATCCCATCAGATCACCCCATCGGGTGGCAGAAGACTGAAGAGATCTCCTACACTCCGTCAGAGATCGGCCGCCCCCTGCTTCACACGAGGCACGGCCGACCGCCGAATCCCTTGAGGGAACCGGGGACCCGAGACTCCCGGGGCGAATCCGGCGCGCACCAGCGCCCGGTAGGGCGACTCCGGCCCGAGCCCGACAGCTAACCCGGTAGGCGGACTAGGAGAGGAGCTCTCACGTGGCGTTCTTCCACCCGAACGCGGATGCCGCAGGTCGTCCACTGCTGCGTCGATCGCTCCGGCTGTGCTCGGCGCTTTCGGTCGCGGTCGCGGTGACTCTCACGACGGCCCCCGCCGAGGCGAGCCCCAAGCCCTCGGCTGCGGCCGCGAAGAAGGAGCTGGAAAAACTCAACGGCCAGGTCGACAAGATCGTTGATCAGTACAACAAGGCCAAGACCGAGCTGGACGCGGCGAAGAAGAGGCTCAAGGCACTCAACAGCCAGACGAAAACCGAAAGACGCGTCTACGAGAGCCTGCACGCGCGCGTCGCGCAGATCGCCGCCGAGGCGTACAAGAGCGGCACTCTCGATTCCACCACCGCCACGGTGCTCGCGTCCAAGGACCCGGACGCGGCGCTGAACCAGATGTCGGCGTTCACTCAGCTGTCGAACAACCGCGGGCAAGAGCTCACAGCGTTCCTGGCCTCCACGCAGCGCCTGCGCCGGGAACAAGCGGAGGCGCAATCCGCCTACCAGACCGTCTCGCAGAAGGCTGCCGCGTTGAAGACGCGCAAGGCCACGGTCGAGAAGGCCATCGCCAAACAGAAGAATCTGTTGCGCAAGGCCGGTGAATCCACGGCCGCGCCCGGCTCGGGAGCCGGTGGCACGTACAACGGGCCCGCCTCGGGGCCCGCGCGTAAGGCCGTGGAGTACGCCTACGCCCAGCTCGGCAAGCCCTACATCTGGGGCGGCACCGGACCGAAAGGCTACGACTGCTCCGGCCTGACGATGATGTCCTGGCGTGCCGCCGGCGTGAACCTCCCCCGCGTCGTCCCCGACCAGTACAGCGCCACTCGCCATGTCTCCAAGTCCGACCTGCAGCCCGGCGACCTCGTCTACTTCGACGACATGGGCCACGAGGGCATCTACGTCGGCGGCGGCAAATTCATCCACGCGCCCCGGACCGGAGAAGTCATCAGGCTGGACAGCATGTCCAACCCGTACTGGGTCTCCCACTACGACGGCGCCAGCCGCCCGTAACGGATCCGGCGTGTCACTGCTGCGAGCCGCCGGATCACACCGGAAGCCGTCGCACTGGTGGAATCGGCTCGGCGTCCTACAGGCGCTGGTGGCCGCCTGGACGTTCGCGATCGTCGGTCTGGACTGGGGCGGCGCGATCGCCGGTGTGATGATCTTTGTGATCGCGGTGTCTAGGCTTCGGATTTCAGCTGTGGATCGCCGATGAACCGGTCGACGATGGTCAGCAATGCCTCCGGGGTCTCGATCTGCGGTAGGTGCCCGGCATCCGGCATCAGCTGGAAGGCGGCGCCGGGGATGGCGGCGGCGTACTGCCTGCCGTAGGCCGGTGTCGCGATCCGGTCCGCCTCGCCCCAGACGACGAGGGTCGGGGCGGCGATGCCGGCCAGGCGTGATTCCAGGCTCGGATCGGACATCGACCGGCCGCCATAGGCCTGCAGGGCCGCCCGGTTGCCCGCGGTGACGGCTTTCTGCGCGTCGGTCAGCGCCCCGGGGTCGATCCGATAGGCGTCGGGATTCGCGTAGCTGAAATCGGCGATCTGGTCGAGCGTGAGGGAGAAGAAGTCGGCGACAGGGTGTTCGGCGCTCTCCATGCCGACGGCGTCGACCAGGACGAGTTGCTCGACGCGCTCGCTCGCGAGCGCGAGTTCCGCCGCGGCCCAGCCACCGATCGAACTGCCGATGACGGTCACGCCGGACAGCTCAAGATGGTCGAGCAGGTGACGGTAGAGCTCGCCGAGTCTCCGGATCGAATCGAGCCCGTCGGGGCGCGGGGTTCCGGCGAAACCGGGATTGACGGGGGTCAGCACCCGAAGCGGGGCGCGCGCGGCCATCAGGTCGGCGAACCCGGCGACCGAGGTCGGGCCCGCACCGCCGTGGAGCAGCAGGACGGGGCGACCCTGCCCGCGTTCGGAAACGGTGAGGGGGATGTCGCCGAAGGCGGTGGAAAGCGTGTATGTGGCCATGGGTACCTGAATCTCCTGAAGAACGTGAGGGATGAGGGCGGCCGGGCTCTCGGGCCTGTCGCCCGCAGCGCACCGGCGCCGGCGCGTACTCGTCAGTCGGCGTAGTCGGTGGCCGCTTCGGTGTCGTACCGGTTCATGACCTTTTCGGTCGCCTCCGGGGTCAGCGCCCCGCCCTGCTCGATCATGTCGCGAAGGTCGCGGAAGTACTGCACGTACAGGTCGGGGGTGAAGGTGTTCAGCAGCACCAGCGGCTCGTCGGTGGGGTTCGCGAAGGTGTGCGGAGCGCCCGGCGGGATCATCGCGAGGGTGCCGGCCGGCGCGTCGTACGTCGTGGTGCCGATCGTGAACCGGGCGGTGCCGGAGACCACGTAGAAGCCCTCGTCGTGCCGGGCGTGCCGATGCTGCGGCGGGCCGTCGGTGTGCGGAGCAACGGTGATCTCGCCTATTCCGAGGCGGTGCCCGGTGGTGCTGCCGTCCTCCAGGATCCGCATGGTGGTGGGTCCCAGCTGCACGACTTCGCCGCCATCACTGCCGACGATCGAAACCTGGGTCATGACGCCCCCTTCATGAGAGTTTACTCTCGTAACGGTACAAGGCACTCACAAAACATGCAAGTACACTCTCACGAGAAGACCTTGCCCCCACAATGAGAGAGGTCATCTGTCGATGGTCGACAGCAGCACCACAGGGCGCGCGAACCAGAAGGCCCGCACGCGCAAGGCCATCGTCGACGCCTGCCGTGAGCTCATCCGCTCCGGCGCCGAGATAACGATGCCGCAGGTCGCACGGGCCGCCCTGGTCTCCGAGGCCACCGCCTACCGCTACTTCCCCGACCTGGTCTCGCTCGTACGGGAGTCCCTGGTGGGGGTGTGGCCGGAGCCGGCGCAGGCCCTCGCGCCGGTCGCCGGCTCGGCCGACCCGGCCGAGCGCGTCGCCTTCGCCTGCGAGTACCTGATGCGCGGGATCCACGCGTATCAAGGTGCGGTACGCGCGATGATCTCCCACACGATCACGGCACCCGCGAACCCGACGACCCGCCCCGGCATCCGCTTCGGTCTGATCGACCACGCCTTGGCGCCCTTCGAGGAGGCCGATGGACCGGCGTCCCTCACCCCCACGGCGATGACCCAGCTGAAGCGAGGTCTCGCGATCATCATCAGCGCCGAGGCGCTGTTCACCCTGACCGACCTGTGCGGCCTTTCGGTCGATGAGGCGATCGCGAGCGCGGTACGGGCGGCGACCGCCCTCACCACGGCGGCCTTCGCCGAAGCGCCCGCCGACCGCCCCGTCCGCTGAGCCCCCGCACGCACGGTCTCGACGGCTTCCCAGCCAACCGGAGGAACCTCCGGTTGTGCTAGCCTCGACGTAGCGGAGGCCCCTCCGCATCGATGAGACCACGTCATCGACGAACGGGAGCGTTCTCATGAGCACAGCCGAAAGCACGCCGAAGGCACCGGGGGGCAACGCGATGCTCGCGGGACGCCGGGTCGCCCGGGTCGGGTTCGGGGCGATGCATCTGGCAGGCGGTCACGGCCGTCCGGCGCCCGACCCCGAGCAGGCCGTCGCCGTGGTGCGCGCCGCCGTCGACGAGGGTGTCAACCACATCGACACCGCGGAGTTCTACGGCGCCGGCCGGTGCAACGAGCTGATCCGCGAGGCCCTCGCGCCGTTTCCCGAGGACCTGGTGCTGGTGAGCAAGGTCGGCGCGGAACACGACGACCAGGCCGGCCTGGTCCTGGCCCAGCGGCCCGAGCAACTGCGCGCGGGCGTGGAGGCGAACCTCGCCACCCTGGGCGTCGAGCGGCTGGACGTGGTCAACCTGCGCCGCGCCGACGCTCCGCCCGGCCTCCTCGCCGAAGGAGACCAGGTCGTCGACCTCGACGGCCAGCTCGCCGAGCTCATCGCCCTGCGGGACGAGGGCAAGATCGGCGGCATCGGGCTGAGCCACGTCAGCGCCGGGCAACTGCGCCACGCCCTGCCCGCCGGGATCGTCTGCGTGCAGAACGCCTACAGCCTTCTCGACCGCGCGAGCCGGCCGGTGCTGGACGTGTGCCGGGAGCACGACATCGCGTGGGTGCCGTACTTCCCACTCGGGTCCGCCTTTCCCCAGTTTCCCAAGGTCACCGAGCATCCGGCGGTTATCGAGGCCGCCGCGTCCCTCGGGGTGACACCCGCCCAGGTCGGCCTGGCATGGCTGCTCGAAACCTACGCGCACACGCTGCTCATTCCGGGCACCGTCGACCCCGCCCATCTGAAGGAGAACATCGCGGCGGGTGACGTCCACCTCGACCGGCAGATCATCGACACCCTCGACGGCATCGCCTAAGGTTCACCGGGCGGGTGAGCACGCGGCGGCCGGTGGCGTCCGGTTCCGGGGAACGTGAAGCGAACGGGCCGCCATCGCGGCCGACGGAACGATAATCTTGTTCGCGGAACCTGGTTCGCCGATGACGAAAGCACGGACGGGTCATGATCCAGTCAGTGCAACGCGCGGCCCAGATCCTGCGAGAGCTCGCTGCCACCGGCCCGAGGCTGGGCGTGACGGAGCTCGCCGAGCGGATCGGGGTCGCCAAGCCGACCGCTCATGCGCTGCTCCGCACGCTGGAGACCGAGGGGCTGGTCGTGCAGGACCCCGAGTCCAGCAAGTACGCCCTGGGCCCCGGGCTGGTGCGCCTCGGCAACGCCTATCTCGACGGCCACGAGCTGCGCACCCGGTCCATGATCTGGGCCGACGCGCTGGCGACGCGGGTGAACGAGGCGGTCTGGGTCGGGGTGCTGACCGGTGATCATTTGCTGGTGGTCCATCACGTCTTCCGGCCCGAGGGAGCGGTCCAGATTCTCGAGGTCGGAGCCACGATCCCCTGGAACACGTGCGCGCTGGGCAAGGCGATCGTGGCGTTCGGGTCCGAGGCCACGGAAACGGAACTGCTTGGCGGTGAGCTGGGCGTACTGACCGGCGCGAGCGTGAGCGACCCTGAGGTTCTCGCTGAGCAGCTGGCGGACGCGCGGAGCGTCGGGTACGCGATCGAGGATCAGGAGTCCGCCCTGGGAGACGCCGGTGTCGCGGCACCGGTGTTCGTCCGCTCCGGCGATGTCGCGGGCGCCATCGGCGTGGTCGGGCCGGTCGAGCGGCTGCTGTCCGAGTCCCGGCGGGAGGAGATCGCGGTCGCGGTGCGGGAGACCGGCCGCAATCTCTCGCGGGAGCTGGGCGCCACCCGCGGCCATACCCGGCGCGCCGGTTGACCGGAGAACGCCTGCCTCGTACGCCGAGGTCCAGTGCCTTGTTGAACGGCGTTCGTCAATGCTGAACGGCCTTCTGGCTCCGGTGGACGTCCGTGAGGTCAGCGGCTGCCGTACTGCGCGGCCCAAGCGGCGGCGACCTGGGTTCTGGAGGTGAAGCCCATCTTGTACAGGATGCGCCCGACATGGCCTTCGGCGGTGCGCTGGGCGATGACGAGGGCGCTGGCGATGTCCTTGTTGCTGAAGCCGCGCGCGACGAGCTCGGCGATCTCGCGTTCCCGGCGGGTGAGGACGGCGGCGACGCCTGTCAGAGCCCCGTCCGCCGTCTCGGACGCGGCGGGCTCTTCGTCCCGGGCTCGGGCGATCGCCTGCTCGGGGGTGAGCCGTCCGCCGCGTGCGTGGGCCGCGGCGAAGGCGTCCTGGCCGAGCGTTCGCCTGAGGCCCGTCTCGCAGTCGGTGTGCGCATGTGCCACCGGTCCGATTTTGGGCAGCGACGCCCCGGCCGATCGCCAGAGGGCCTCCGCGGCGCCCAGCAGTTCGGCGGCGTACTCATGCCGATCCTGATCGGCGGCGATCCAGCCCAGCGCTTCGACGCAGTGAGCGAGGCCCAGGTGGTCCACGGGGACGCGCGGCGGACGCAGGGCCTGGCGGATCACACTGGTCGCGGCCCGGGCGTCACCGCGTCGCCACAGGTCGAGGCCTGTGATCCAGTGCGCTTCCCGGCGGGACCATCGGGCACCGGCCGACTCGCACATCTCGTCGCACTCCCGGCACAGAGCGGTCGAGCGGGCGTCGCCCATGAAGACGGCGGCCGTGGCCAGCTGCAGCAGTGTGGTCCACGAACGGCCGTGGTCTCCCGTGGCGCGGTAGTGGGCCAGCGCCCGGCTCAGGAGCGCGTAGGCGCGTGGGAAGTCCTCCTCCAGCACCGCTGCCAGGCCGGTCAGCTGGATGACCCCGGCCAGCTGCGCCTGGTCGCCGAGCCGCTCGGCCAGGGCGCGGCACTCCTCCAGCAGTGGCGCCGCGGCCGGGAGGTCGCCGCTCCGCAGGTACAGCCAGGCGTCGGCCCACAACGCCCTGGCCCGCGCGGCGCTGGGTGAAGGGTCCGCGGCGAGGGCCCGCTGCAGCCAGCGGTGGCCGTCGCCCAGGGAGGAGAACGACAGCGGATGGCTCCACAACGCGGCGGCCATCTCCAGGCCGGTCCGCTCCTCGCCCGGCTCGTTCAGGCAGAACTCGAGCACGGCCGCCCACTCGGCCTCTTCGCCGGCCATCCGGTCGAGCCATTCGCCCTGCCCAGGTCCGAACCACTCGGCTCCGGCCTGCTCGGCCAGGTTCCGGTACCAGTCGCGGTGCCGCCGTCGTACGGCCTGCTCCTCACCCGACTCGACCAGCCGGTCGTGCCCGTACCGTCGTAGCGCCTCCAGCATCCGGTACCGCGTCCGAGAGCCGTTGGCCTCTCTGCCGAGGATCGACTTCTCCACCAGGCCGGCCGTCGCGTCGAGCACGGCGTCGGTGAGGATGCCGTCGTCGCACACCTGTTCGGCCGTCTCCAGATCGCACACACCGGAGAAGACCGACAGCCGGGCCCAGAGCGTCCGTTCCTCGACCGAGCACAGGTGGTAGCTCCAATCGATCAGCCCGTACAACGTCTTCTGGCGCGGAGGCGCGACCGGGGAGTCGCTGCGGAGGAGCTGGAACATCTGATCCACCCGATCCGCGATCTGCTCCACCGACAGCGCCCGCATCCGCAGCGCCGCGAACTCGATCGCGAGCGGGAGGCCGTCCAGCCGATGACAGAGCCTCGTCACCGCCGCGGCGTTGGCGGCACAGACGGCGAACTCCGGCACGACGGCCGACGCCCGCTCGCTGAACAGGCGCACCGCCGCGTACAGCAGCACCGTGTCCGCCGACGCCTCATCGAGCTCCGGCACGGGAAGCGGCGGCACTTCCAGGACGAACTCCCCATTGGCGCGGAGGAGTTGCCGGCTGGTCGCCAGGATGCGCACATCGGCCGTCAGGCAGAGGAGATCCCCCACCAGGGCCGCGCACTCGTCGATCAGGTGCTCACAGTTGTCCAGCACCAGCAGCATCCGTTTTCCAGCGAGGCGCCCCGCCAACCCGGCCGGGTCCTGGACGTTCCGAAGGCCGAGGGTCTCCGCGACCAGCCGTACGGGCGACTTCGGGGCCTCCGACGCGGCCAGGTCGACCAGCCACACCCCGTCGGGGAACGCTCGCCGGGCGTCCGTCGCGACATGCAACGCCAGGCGGGTCTTGCCCACGCCGCCGACGCCGGTCAACGTCACCAGACGCCCGACGCCCAGCAGCCGCTTCACCTCCGCGAGTTCGCGCTCGCGGCCGATGAAACTCGTCAACTCCGTCGGCAGGTTCCCCACCAGCCGTCCCGTTGCGGCCGTACGCATTTCCTCTCCACGTCGGCAGATCGCCCGATCTCCTCTGGCCGGATAGGACGTGTGCCTGATCGCCATTGATGGAATGGCCGCCGGCCTGCCGCCTGTCCGTCGTCGCCAGGAGCAGGAGATCATCCGCCGCCGATCTTCACAGCGGTTCGACCGCCCCATCGGACTTCAGGGGCGAGGGACGGTCGATAGGTTGTAATGAACATCAATCTAAAACTCTGAATCCGGTTCATCAATAGCGAACGACCTACGGATTCTAACCCTCTCAACATGCGAGACAGGCGCCCGACCACCTGCACCGTCGCGTGCCGAGATGCCGGCACACCGGACGATCTCGGTCCTCCGAACTCGGTTCGGCATGCGTGAACGGACTTCTGCAGGCTGGAAGACGGACTCGACGAGTGTCGTGGCCCACGGCCGGGCCACTGTTCCGGCGGCTTAGCCTGGTCGGTAACGATGTCACCAGAATCACCGCCTTGGACAGCGAATGGACATCGATACGACCTTGGCGTGGGTACGGGGGATCACCGCGGCGATACGCCGCGACGCCGACTATCTCACCCGGCTGGACGCCGCCATCGGCGACGCCGACCACGGCGTCAACATGCAGCGCGGCTTCTCCGTCGTGCGAAGCACGCTGGACGGTAAAGAATTCAGCACAGTAGGGGAAATTCTCACTAAAACCGGGACCGCGTTGGCGTCGAGCGTCGGCGGTGCGGCGGGCCCGCTGTACGGGATGGCGTTCCGCGCCATCGGCAGGCAACTCACCGAGCCGAGCGCGACCGCTGAGCAACTGCTCGCGGCATTGCGCGCAGGCCTGGAGGCGGTCCAGAAACTGGGCGCCGCCCGGCCCGGGGACAAGACCATGATCGATGCCTTCGGTCCGGCGGTGGAGGCGTTCGAGAAGGCCCTGCGCGGCGGAGCCGCCCTCGGCGCGTCCGCCTCCGCCGCCGCGGACGCCGCGGAAGCGGGCATGCGCGCCACCATCCCCATGATCGCCCGCAAGGGCCGCGCCTCCTACCTCGGGCCCCGCAGCCAAGGCCACCAGGACCCCGGCGCCACCTCCACCGCGCTCATCTTCCGCGCCCTCGCCGAAGCGGTAGCACCCTGATGTGATTTGCATCACATTTTTGATGTTTCAAGCTTTGTTTGCTACTTTTCCGCACGTAACGGAGCACCGTGCGTCATCTTCGCTGGCCAGGGCCGGTGTGGCGGGGCGCTCGGCGAGGCATCTCACGGTCACCCTTCTCCCCCGCGTCCTTTTTCATCGACCTGTTGTACGAGCCGCTCGCACGAGCGAGCGCCCGCTGAGTCCGCACCTCGCGGAGCCGGGGACCCACCGCATCACTGGGGTGAATCGGCACATCGTGCCGTAGGGCAGCTTCCACGCCCGAACCCGTCAGCTAACCCGGTAAGCGGCATGGAAGCCGAAGGAGTACCCCTGTGTCCCCTCGATACCCCAGACCTGCGTCTGGGCTGAGACGCGTGGCGCTCAAGACCGCGGTCGCCGGCATCATCACCGTCGGCGCCGCCGTCGCCACCCAGCTCTCCGCGAGTGCGGCCCCGCACTCCCCGGTCCCCGTCTCCGCGGACCGGCACACGGCCTCAGCGGCCGACCACGACCCGGCCCCGGACCTGGGCACCGTGCTCAGGAACATGATCGTGCCGAAGGGCGAGCTCCAGAGGGGGCAGCCCTCCGCCGCCGACGTGCTGAAGGTCGCGCTCTCTCAGGTCGGCACGACGGCGGACGCCGCCGGGGGCACGAAGTTCAACCAGTGGTTCATGTCCACCCCGGCCGCCCAGTCGGGCGCCCAGCGGTACGGCGGGAAGATCAGCGACTACGCCGACGCCAGCTGGTGCGACATGTTCGTCTCCTGGGTCGGCGCACAGGCCGGCGCGCCGGGCGTCGGAGTCGACGCGTTCACGCCCACCCACGCCCAGTGGTTCCAGCAGCAGGGGCGGTGGGGCGCCATCCCGAAGCCCGGCGCCGTCGTCTTCTTCTCCTTCTCGGGCGACAAGACCGTCGGCGGCATCGAACACGTCGGTCTCGTGGTCAAGGACGATCACGACGGAACGATCGAGACCGTCGAGGGCAACACCGACGAGTCCGTCAAGATCCGCATCCGGCCCGTCTCCGAGGTCGTCGGGTACGGCTACCCGGACTACATCCGGTAGCCCAGGCGACGTGGCCGCCGGGACCGCGGCGGGCGCCGCGATCGCGCTCGGGATACGCGGTGTCCGCAGTGCGATCGCCGAGCGCCCTGCGCGGGACGCCCCGCTGTGGTGAGAATGGGCCCATGGGCAGGGTCGCGTACGGCGTCGCACTCATCGTCCTCACCACCGCCACGGCATGCGGCTCCGGCGGCGGGTCGAAGCCGGACGCCCGTTCACCGGCACCGAGCGGCACCGCCGCGAGCGCGTCGGCGCGTACGGCCGTGTCCTGGCCGACGTACCACGGGTCGAACGACCGCGCCGGGTACGCGGCCGGCTTCCCCGCCCCGCGTACGCTCGCGGACGCCTGGACGGCGCGGCTCGACGGAGCGGTGTACGGGCAGCCGGTCGTCGTCGGCGGCATGGCGTACGTCGGCACGGAGAACGACACCGTCTACGCACTCGACCTGGCGACGGGCCGGCAGGCCTGGAAGCGGCACCTGGGCACGCCCGTGCCCCAGTCGGCGCTGCCCTGCGGGAACATCGACCCGCTCGGGATCACGGGAACACCGGCGTACGACGCCACGACGCGCACGGTGTTCGTCGCGGCCGAGACGACAGGCGCGCACCACACCCTGGTGGCGCTGAACGCCGCCGACGGCCGTGTGCGGTTCACGCGCGGCCTCGACGTCGCGGCCGGCCGCGACCGTTCGACAGAGCAGCAGCGCGGGGCCCTCACGGTCGCCGGCGGCCGGGTGTACGTGCCGTTCGGCGGGCTCGACGGCGACTGCGGCAACTACGTCGGCTACGTCGCCGCCTCCCGGACGGACGGCACCGGGTCCGTCGCCGCGTACGCCGTTCCGACCAGCCGGATGGGCGGCATCTGGGCGCCGTCCGGCCCGGCCGTCGACGCGTCCGGCGACGTCTACGTCGCCGTGGGGAACGGCGCGAGCCTCGGCGGCGCCTACGACGGCAGCGACTCGGTGCTGCGGCTGTCCCCCGACCTGTCCCGCCGTCTGTCGTACTTCGCGCCGAAGAACTGGGGCGCGGAGAACAGCGAGGACCAGGACCTCGGCTCGACGGGCCCCCTCCTGCTCCCGGGAGGACGGGTGCTCATCGCCGGCAAGACGGGAGACATCTACCTGCTCGACGCGCGCGACCTCGGAGGGATCGGCGGCCAGCGCGCCTCCCTGCCCGGCTGCGTCTCCTTCGGCGGGATGGCCCGGTCCGGGTCCTCGGCGTTCCTGCCCTGCGAGAACGGCCTGCAGCGCGTCGACGTCTCCTCCGGCGGCACCCTGCGCCGGGTCTGGACCGCGCGGGCCGACATCAAGGGATCGCCGGTCGTCGGCGGTGGCGCGGTGTGGACCCTCGACACCGGGGCGGGCGTGCTGCACGCCCTGTCCCAGTCCGACGGGCGCTCCATCGCCTCCCGGCACGTCGGCACGGTGACCCGCTTCGCCTCCCCGACCCTCGCCGGGTCGCTCGTCCTCGTCCCCACGATGGCCGGGGTCACCGCCATCAGCGTCCGCTGACACGAGCCAACAGCGTGCACTGACACCAGCCGACGGGCCGACGGTGTGCGCTGACGCGGGCCGACGCGCTATCAGCGCCCGCGGACGCGGGCCCGACAGGGCCGACCGCGCGCACTCACGCCAGCCGACGAGCCGACGGCGTGCGGCAGCGCCAGCCGACGGGCCGACGGGCCGACGGGCCGACGGGCCGACGGGCCGACGGGCCGACGGGCCGACGGGCCGACGGTGTGCGCTGACACGGGCCGACGGTGCGCGCTGAGACGGGCCGACGGTGCGCACTGACGCCGGTCGGCGGGGCGGTTCAGCCTCGGTGGCGGCCGAGGAGCCGCTCGATCTCCCGCCGGTCGCGTTTGGTGGGCCGTCCGGCGCCGCGCTCGCGCCGCGCGATCGGGACCAGGGCCGCGCGCGGGGGCGGCGGCGGGCTGTGGTCGGTGTAGCACTCGACGGCGACGGGGGCGCCGACCCGCTTGCGTACGACGCGCCGCACCTCGACGATCCGCTCCCGTCCGGCGAGCCGGACCCGCACCCGGTCACCGGGCCGTACGGCGGCGGCCGGCTTGACGCGCTCGTCGTTGACCCGCACGTGACCGGCCCGGCAGGCGGCCGTGGCCAGCGAGCGGGTCTTCACCAGCCGTACCGACCAGATCCACACATCGACCCGTACGGTCTCCTGATCCGCCGCCATGGGACAGACCCTACCCGGGCCGGCGGGGCGGCGCCGAAACGGTTGTTTCGGCACCGCGTGAACCGGGCATCATGCATTACTCGCCGCCAACCGGGTAGTCAGGCGGCATGCGCACCGCCATCTTGGACGTCGGGTCCAATGCTGCCCATCTGAAGGTCGTGGACCTGGTTCCGGGCGGTCCGATCCGGACGGTCGTGTCCGTCAAGGAGCCGACGCGGCTGGCCGGGTCGATCACGGTCGGTGGCCGGATCGGCCACGCGGCGGTCGACCGGGTGGTGGCGTCGGTGGCCGCGACCGCGCGCGAGGCCGCGCGCGTCGGCGCCGTCGAGTTGATCCCTTTCGTGACGTCCGCGATCCGTGACGCCGCCAACCGGGAGGAGATCCTCGATCGCGTCGCCGCGGAGACGGGCGTCGAGCCCGGGTACCTGTCCGGCCAGGACGAGGCTCGCCTCACCTTCCTGGCCGTACGCGCGTGGTACGGCTGGTCCGTCGGGCCGATCGTGCTGGCGGACATCGGCGGCGGCTCGATGGAGATCGCCACCGGGGACGGCGCCGAGGCGGACGCCGCGCTGTCCATGCCGCTGGGCGCGGGCCGGCTCACGCGGGACCACCTGCCCAGCGACCCTCCGCGCGGCAAGCACGTCGAGCGGCTCCGCGCGCACGTCGCGGACCGGCTGGCCGCCTACGGCGTCGACCGGCTCACCGACGGGTCGTCCGGCCATCACGCGGTCGCCACCTCGAAGATCTTCGCTCAGCTCGCGAGGCTCTGCGACGGGGAGAAGTCGGACGGCCGCCAGGTGCTGGAGCGGGCGGGGCTTCGCCGCAGGATCCCCCGCCTGGCCAGGCTGACGAGCGCGGAATGTGCCCGGCTCCGAGGCATCTCGCGGTCCCGCGCCCGCCACATCCTCGCCGGCGCCATCGTCGCCGACGAGATCATGGGTGCCCTCGGCCTGAGCCGTCTGGACGTCTGTCCCTGGGCGTTGCGCGAGGGCATCGCGCTGCGCAGGCTGCAACGGCTCGAGGCCGGAGTCGACAGGACGGACGACATCGCGCATCTAGTACGGCCGCTCCGCGCCGACCGGCCGCGCCTGCACTCCGTCGCGGACACCGGCGCCTGCCAGGTGATCGCAGGCGCTGCGACCGGGAGGGCCGCGGACCGCGGCGGTGAACAGGACGAGGGCCCCGCCGGGACGTCGCCCGGCAGGGCCCTCGATGTGTGTACCGGTGTGCGGGTCGCCTCTCGGCGAAATGCACAACGCGGCTCCAGCCGAACGGTAGTCCGCGAAGGCGATAGATGAGGCCCGGGGACACCAGGCACACCGGCCACGAGAGGTTTAACCGCCCCCTCGGGGCCGTTTGTTCCCGCCGGCTCCCACGAATTTCGCCCGGCGGCCCGGAGGCCGCCGAGCCTCGCAGTGCATGAACCAGGTGCCGAACCCACCGCGGCGGATGCCGGCCTGTTCGCGACCCGGCCGGCCGGTACGCCTGGGTCCTGACCGGCCGGGTGTGCGACTCCGGGCCGGATCACGAGCCCCTCATCGCCGACTTCCGGCCGCCGCGCTCGGCGACGACCTGCTGGAAGAGGCGGAGCAGCGCTACCACGACCGTTTCGAGGTCGGCCGCGACCCGCTCCAGCGGCCTCGGGTAGAGCGGGGATCAATTCGCGTGGCACGCTCCGGACCTGAGCGGCGGATCGTCGCGGTAGCCCACTCCTATCCGGTCGACCTCGCGAGGGATATCGCTGCCTTTCCGGTAGACCTGGTAGACGTTCGGGGCGCACAGCAGGGACAGGCGTTTGTCCTCGGCGACGCCGTACCGGTCGAAGCGGATCGGTCCCGTGACTCCGGGATAGGGGGTCTGGTCGGCCGACTGCCGGACCTGCCGGTAGACGAGCTGCGGACTGATCTGGCGCGGATCCCAGTGCGTGCTGGTCGGGCGACTGCCCGCGATGTCCTTGACGGCCTTGGCCACGATGCGGACCGCGTCGTAGGAGAGGCCGGTCCAGCCGCCTACGGGGTCGTCTCCGATCCCCTGCGGGTTGTCGCCGCGGCAGCGGGACCGTTGCGTTCTGAGGTCGGTGAGGAAGTACTGCCGCTCCGAGTCGGACGCCTTCTCGAGCATCGGGCAGGAGGCGAGCTGTCCCTTCACCGCGAAGATCACCGGAAGGTTGGTCGGCGCCGTCGCGCGGGCGGGCACGTTGGCCATGTACCGGCCGACCGAGTCGTCCGCCACGATGACCGGGAGATCTTGACTGCACTCGGAGTAGACCTGCTGGATGAACGGGCCGAACTCGGAGTAGCGGCCACCGAAGAACACCACCCCGGAGAACCTCCGCGCGCAGATGTCGCGCACCGAGGTGCCGTTCTTCCAGAACTGGTCCGCGTAGTCGCCCTTGAACAGGCTCTTCAGGTCGTCGCGGAGCGTCTGGACGTACAGGTCGTCCTGCTCTCCGCTGCGACCCGCCACGCCGAACGTGTAGTAGTTGACGAGACCGCGGCGGTGCAGCACCTCGGTCACGTAGTGATGCACCAGCCGGGCCTGATCGATGTTGGGCGCCGCCAGCTGGAGGTACAGGCTCGAACCGCCGGAGATGCCGTCCGCCGAGGTCGTCGGCGTCACCGTCGGAAGGCCGATGCGTTCGAGCTCCCTGAGGGCGCGTTGCGTGCTGCGGCGGCTGTCGACCGGAGCCACTACGGCGAGCACGGTCGAGTCCCCGGCGATGAGCTGCTCGAGCATGCGCACCACCTGATCGGCCTGTCTCGCCTCCTGCCCCGCGTTGGCGACGATGATCCGGACGTACGGGCTGGCGGGATCGTTGTCGGCCTCAAGGTTGGCGCGGTACTGCGCGGTCGCCACGCCCTCGAGCCCTTCCCGCTCGGCGACGAAGGTCTCGTCGTCCGCAAGCGGATCCAGTCGGGTCAGCGTGTTGAGGTACACGAGCGTGGCGTAGGGCCGGTCGTTCCTGACCGCCCATCCCTGTTCCGCATAGCGGTTCTGCTCGAAGATCGTCTTCTGGATGGCGACGGTCTTCTGGTTGTCGCCGAAGACCAGGCCGTCGCTGTCGCTGTAGCCGATGCACTCGCGCTGTTCGAGGGTCACCGCGATCCGCCGGCCGCGGGTGTTCACCGGGTAGCAGTGCGCCTGGATGAGGTCGCGTCTCCGCTCGGCGGCGA
Source organism: Actinoallomurus vinaceus (assembly GCF_039542055.1). NCBI lineage: Bacteria > Bacillati > Actinomycetota > Actinomycetes > Streptosporangiales > Thermomonosporaceae > Actinoallomurus > Actinoallomurus vinaceus. The sequence goes on along the minus strand of NZ_BAABHK010000014.1, from coordinate 129,576 downwards.
TCGCGACCGCCCTTTCATGCCGCTGATGCTCCTGCCGCTGGTCGAGGCCGTACCAGGTGCCGGCGCAGAGGCACGGCACGAGTGCCAGCGCGATCCAGATCGCCGGGCGGGCCCGGAGCGGCACCGGCGGCGGCACGATACGGGGAAGCCGGGGCTGGATCGCGCCCAGGTCGGCCGGTGGAATCTCGATCGGGACGTACCAGGCGGTGTCGTCCCGGGCCTGCCGCATCTCCGTGACCGAGCCATGCCACACCCGGAAGACGTCACCCACGTCCTCCAGCCGAACGACCCGGTGGGGTTCGTCCTCCGGCCGCGACCCGCCGGGCGGCACCTCGCCGCCGTGGCTGATGATCAACAGGGGGTCGGACTCGCCGGTCTCGTTGCGCACGGTGTTCACGAGGCGCAGCAGGTCGTACGCGGCGTCGCCGGGGACGATCCGATCCAGCAGCAGGACGGGGTAGGTGGTGCGCCGCCAACGGGAGGGTCGCCACGGCCGGTGCCGGTACGCCGTCCGCAGGTCCTCCAGGAAGGCGTGCACCAGCAGCCGGTCGATCTGCTCGCCGTCCTCGGATCGGCGGGCGGGAGTCGTCAGCCGTACGGCGAAGGCGAAGAATCCGAAGAGGCCGCCCGCCAGCCGGGGAGCCAGGAACGGCTGGCGCATGAACCATCGCATCCGGCCCGTGACGAGCAGGGGCAGCATCATGGGCACAAGCGCCGCGGAGATCCACAACACCAGTCCGAGCGAGCCGGTCGCCACTTGTCCCGCCTCGCGCGGCCGGGTCCAGAGACTGCGTCCTAACCTGCGCGCCAGCTCTCGCGGCCGTTTCTCGACCTCGGCCTTTGACAGGTCCACGTCCATGATCCGCTTGATGAGTCCGTAGTGGCGGAAACGCAGGGGCGGACCGCCGAATCGTCGCGCCGACAGGCCCTCGTACGCCTGGTGCAGCAGGGATCGAACGTCGTCCGCCGGGTTCGGGATGACCGTGTGCGGCACCTGCCGCGTCCCGCTCTCGAACCGGTCGGTGAGGACCTCGACCGGCGAAGAGGCGCCGAGAGGACTCACGAGGCACAGCAGCGGCATTCGCCACTCGCCCCGGGTCACCGGCAGGGGCTCGATGCGGCGGGGAGCCCGCCCGGTGTGCCGTACGAGCGTCTCGATGAGATCCACCAGGCGGACGAAGCCGGCCAGCACCCCGCTCGGCCGATCGTCGGGCCCCACGTCGCCATCCTGCGGCCGACCGCTCATTGATCGTCCTTTTCCGCCGTTCACAGCTGATCATTCGGCGGCCACGGCGCCATGCCGAAGAGAGGCCAGGATCACATCGAATAACCGACGCGCGAGAACGGAAAGTCCGATCGTTATCAAACCCACACCGCGATAAGCCCATAAATTCCTCAATTAGGGCTTTCAACGCAAATCACAGTGATCAATATCTGCGGTGACGGCCGAGGAATCCGCCGCAGCGCGGAGGTCCGCTTCCGGCCCGCGTTGGGCGAATGTCCCTTTCCCGGCGCGGTCGAAGTGCCCGGCGGTGCCCGCCCGCGCCGCGACGGGACGCGGGCGGGATCCGCGTCTCAGGGCAGGCTGGTGCGCGGGGTGGCGAACACCATCCGGCCGCAGGTCTGGGACTGCGCGGCGCACTCTGTGCTGGACCACTCGGTCTGCCCCCAGACCAGACCGGTGGCGTAGTCGTACGTCAGTCCTTCGGGATGCCAGGCCCAGCACTGGTGCGCCGTGCTGCCGGACAGGCTGCAGGAGGCGGCACTCCCGCCCGACGTCGTCTGGCGCCAGACGCCGCCGCGGGCGTCCAGCCAGCTGTGCGATACGTACCAGACCCCGCCGTAGGACAGGACGCCCTGGACGTCGCCGACATAGCTCCGGTACGAGGCGGCGACCGGGACGGTCCCGGAGGTCGCGCTCAGCAGGTAGTCACTGCCGAAGGAGTACCACAGCAGGCGGCCGTGCAGGTTCGGGGTCTCATGGCTGAAGTACTCGCCGGCGACAAGGCTCACGGGTTTCCTTAGGGATCCGTGATGTTACGCAGCGGTCGCTGGAGGGTGCCGGGTTGCTGTGGTTGCTCAGGTGGCGAAGCGGGGTGCGTTCGATGGTGCTTCGCTGGTGGGTGATCGACACCCTGAGCGGCTGATCTCGCTCAGATTTTCGAATCATCGAGCGGACTACCGATACGGATCGCTACTGTGCGTACATGCTTGGTCGCATGTCATCCGGTCGTGTCGCATGAGCCGCAAACTACCGCTGGCCGCTGGTCAGGTGGCCCGGACCGCGTCCGCTCGGGTGCTGTTGCGTGGTGGGGTGGATGAGCGGACGGGTGAGGCACTGACGGCGCGGGTGGTGGCCGAGCGGGTGGGCTTTGCCGCGGACCTGGTCGCGGGGATGACCACCGGTCTGCTGGCGACGCATTGGAATGCCGGTGATGTGGCCGTGCTGGCCGGCGGGGTGGATGAGGCGGGCCGCGTCTTGCCGTCGAACGCGTGGATGGCGTTGCGGAGGCTGGGCTGGGGCGTGATCGTGCCTGAGGGGGTGCGGGTCAATGACCGGATCGTGCGGATGGCTCAAGAACAAGCCGGGCGGACCCTGCGCGGTGCCCAACACCGGGCCGAGATGGCCGCCGGGGTTCTCAAAGCCTGGCCTGCCGATCCGGACAAGCGCACGCCGGCCGAATGGGACGCCGTCCGCGAGGCGATCCCCGACGGCCGGTCCCTGTCCGCCGGCGTGATCAAGGCGCGCACACGGCAGATCACCGCGTTCGTCAACGAGCATGGGCGGTTTCCGGTCGATGTGTTCGACCTGGAAGATGCGCCGCGCGTGGCGCGGATGCTGGTGCTGGCCGCCGTCGACCGGCAGCAGGCCACCCTGCAACGCGCCGACGACGACCCAGCGCGAGTGTTGCTGCGGGTGCAGTTGCCGACCCGCCCGGATCCGCGTTCCTACGCCAACTGGTCCTGGGTAGCCTGCCCGGTCACGCTGCCGCCTACAGTCCCGCCGGATGCGGTGCTGCACCTGCCCACACTCCGCCCGCAGGGCCAGAAAGTACGCGCGGATCTGTCGTTCTCCCACGCCGTTCCCAAAGCCGAACGGAAGGGTCACACGACGGCGCTGGGCGTGGACTGGGGCCTGAACACCCTGCTCAGCGCCGGAGCCTGCCGTTTGCATCCCGATGGCCGTATCACCGCGCTGGGGGCCGGAGCGATGTTCCGAGCCACCGGGGTGATGGCCCGCCAGCACCGGCTTCGCCGCCACGGCGAACACCTGCACACCAAAACCGACACCTACGCCCACCTCATCGGCAGCAACGAGGACCACCACCTGGCCGCCAAGCACGCCGTCTTGAAGGCCGAACGCCGGCATGTCGCCGACCGCCGGTCGGGCCTGAACGACGCACTCGCCTGGTCGGCGGCGCGGTGGGCGGTGGATCAGGCGATCGCGGCGGGCGCGAGCGTGATCTATGTGGAGGATCTGCGGTCGATGGAGGCCAAGGGCATGGGCCGCACCCTCAACACGCGCCTGTCCCAAGCCGTGCGCGGACAGATCACCGACAACATGCGGCACCTGGCCGCCGAGGTCGGCATCGCCGTGGTCACCGTCCCACCGAAGAACACCTCCAAGCAATGCCCGCACTGCCTGCTGCCACTGCGGCACTGCAAGGCACCCGACCGCCCCACCACACCTGGCTGGAAGTGGGCGATCTGCCCCGACCCTGATTGTGGCTGGCAGGGCGACCGGGACCACGGCGCGTGGCGGCGCATCGCCGCCCGTGGCCTGGCGCACCAGCACAACACCACCGTCGTCGACCGCGCCACCGGCCACATGGCCATCGGCCGCGTCATCGACACGCTCGAAGCGGGCGCGGTCATCACCCCGACCGCCGCTCCCAAGGCCAGCGGGGGTGACCGGTCCAAGACCGGTCCCACCCCGCGCCGAACCCCACGCCCCGCGCCCAGGCGACGCAGGGCACCCTCCACCCCCGGCCCCCAAAGGCCGGCGGGTCAGCGTCCGGAGGGACACGCTCACACGGACCACAAGCCGTCCCGCGCGGCCTGCCGGTACCAGGGCGTGCGCACACCCGTGCACACGATCAGCTCAACCACCACCCGCCGGGACCGCCCACGACACCGGCCGCGGGGGGCGGCACTGGGCGCAGGCTTCCACCTGCACGCCCACGCCACCCCACCCCGGTGGACAGATCCCCCAGTCACAAACTCAACATGACTACGGATCCCTAAGCTGATCAGAGACGCTCTGCCAGCCCGAGAGGATCACCTTGTACGCGCCTCAGGCACCGTCGTCATCGGCGTCGCCCAAGGTGGTGAGGCCCTGGAGCCGTTAGATCTGGGGTCCGCGATCCGGATGTCGACCTACCGGGTAAGAGCTGGGGCTTCCACCGACCACGGCTCATGACCCGTATTTCAGAGACGAGCTTCAGGTCCGGCGGCGCCGGACGGGACCCGCCAGCCCCAGCGGAGCGGGAAGCGGCCATGCTCCCCGGCCCGCGACGTCCGGCTGGCCTCACCGTCCAGTCGCGGCGTTCACGGGGGGCGGAGGCCGGCGAACAGGTCGTCCTCGGGGAGCCGGACCTCGACCAGGGAGCGCGCGAGGTGGTAGTCCTCGGTCGGCCACACCTCGCGTTCGAGGTCGCGGGGATGGGTGAAGAACGGGCCGTCCGGGTCGCTCTGCGTGGCGTGCGCGAGCAGGGCCCGGTCCCGTACGGCGAAATACTCGGCGCAGGTCACGCGGGTGGTGAGCTCCAGTTTCGGCGCGGTGTCCGGCCACTCGTCCAGGACCGCTGCCATCGCCGAGGCGATCCCCCGTGCGGTCATCGCGTCGTGCAGCGTCTGGAACCACTCGCGGGAGAACGCCGCCTGGTAGTACAGCTTGCGCGGCCGCCAGGCGACGCCCGCCTCGGGATACCACTCCGGGTCGCCGGCCGCGTCGAAAGCCGCCACCGTCACCTCATGCGTCTTGATGTGGTCGGGGTGCGGGTAGCCGCCGGTCTCGTCGTACGTGATGACCACGTGCGGCCGGAACTCCCGGATGAGGCGGACGAGCGGGCGTGCGGCGTCCTCGAGCGGCTGCCGTGCGAAGCAGCCGTCGGGCAGGGGCTCGCCGTCCGCCGGCAGACCGGAGTCGACGAAGCCGAGGAACCGCTGCCGTACGCCGAGCACCTTGCGCGCGGCGGCCATCTCGGCGCGCCGCAGCTCGGCGATGTTCCTCCGCACCTCGGGCCGGTCCAGTCGCGGGTTGAGCACGTCGCCACGCTCCCCGCCGGTGCAGGTGGCGACGAGGACGTCGACGCCTTCGGCGGCGTAGCGGGCCAGCGTCGCGGCGCCCTTGCTGGACTCGTCGTCGGGGTGGGCGTGCACGGTCAGCAGTCGCGGCGTCTCGTCCGGGGTGATGCGCAGGTTCACCGGTCTCCTTGAAGGGGGCGGGCCCGCATCTCGTGCGGGCCCGCGGTCGGGGGCGCGGCCGGTGGCCGCCGGGCTCATCGAGTGACACGCAGGTTCATGGCTCTCCTCTCCAGGCGTCGGGTCAGCGGGCGCGGCGGTCATCGAGTCACGCGCAGGTTCACGGGCTCTCCTCTCTCGGCGTCGAGTCGGCGGGGCCGGGGCTAATCGAGTCACGCGCAGGTTCACGCGCTCTCCTCTCTCGGCGTCGGGCCAGCGAGGCCGGGGCTCATCAGGTGACGCGCAGGTTCACGCGCTCTCCTCTCTCGGCGTCGGGTCAGCGGGGCCGGGGCTCATCGGGTCACGCGCAGGTTCATGGCACTCCTCTCTGCGGTCGGGTACGGGGTCAGGGGCGGGGCTTGGCGGGGAAGAACAGGGCGGGGATGATCGACAACGCCGTCAGGCCGAGGGCCCAGGCGAAGGTGTCGCCGTACGCCGCGGCGGGGTTCGCCGGGTAGTGTCCGAGCCGGCTCTGCAGGATCAGGGCGAAGACGGCCGTGCCGATCGAGCCGCCGACCCGGTTGACGACGTTGAGGGCGCTCGCCGCGCGGGGTGCCTCGTGCCGTTCGACGCTGCCGTACACCGCCGCCATCCCCGGCGCCATGATCGTGCCGATCCCGACGCCGCGGAGGAGCAGCGACAGGACGAGCAGCGGGCCGGCGGGGTCTGTCCCGAGCCGGGTGAACACCGCGGTGCCGGTGAGGGCGAGGGCGATCCCGGCGAGGACGACGCCGCGTGGGCCGAGCCGGTCGGACAGCCGCCCGGCGAAGAACGACGCCAGGGCGGTGCCGAGGGCCTGCGGAGCCAGGAACAGTCCGGCCTCGATGGCGCTCGCGTGCCGGGCCTGCTGGTCGTAGAGCGGCAGGAGGAGCATCGAGCTGTACAGGGACGCACCGAGCAGGAAGGAGTTCGACGTGGCGGCGGCGAAGCCGCGCCGCGCGAACAGCCGCAGGTCGACGAGCGGGGTGACCCGGCGGCGCAGGGCGTGTGCCCCGTACGCGGTCAGCAGCGTCGCCCCGCCGGTGAGGGCGGCGACGACGCGTCCGGTGCCGAAGCCGCCGGCACCGCCGGCCGCCGCGAACCCGTACACGAGGGCGGCCAGGCCTGGCGAGAGCAAGACCAGGCCCAGCACGTCGAACGGGACGCGGGTGGCGGCATGCGGGGCGTCCTTCGGCAGGACGCGCGCCGCGAGCAGTAGTGCGATCGCGCCGACCGGCAGGTTGACGTAGAACATCCAGCGCCAGTCGAGGTCGGCCACGATGAGGCCGCCGAGCACGGGCCCGATGACCGGCGCGAAGGACACCGGGATGATCAGGATGCTCATCACCCGGCCGATCCGTGACGGACCGGCCGCCTGGGCCATGATCGACTGCCCGATCGGCTGCATCATGCCTCCGCCGATGCCCTGGAGGACCCGGAAGGCGATCAGTGCGGACGTCGACCAGGCGAGGCCGCACAGCGCCGAGCCGGCGACGAACAGCCCCACGGAGATCATCCACATCCTCGTGCCGCCGAAGCGGTCGGTCATCCAGCCCGAGAGCGGCATCACCATCGAGATGGCCAGCAGGTATCCCGTGGACACCCACTGGACGACCGAGAGCCGGCCGTGCAGGTCGCGGGCGATCGCGTCGATGCCGACGTTCACGATCGTCGCGTCGAGCCCGGCGAGGATCGCCCCGAGGGTCAGGACGGCGCCCATGCGCAGCAACGCCGGGTCGAGCGGCTCCCTCCCCGGGCGGGCGGCCCGCGCCTCCGCCGCGGTCGTCTTCATGCCGGGTCCCGGCGCGCGCTGGATCAGCAAGTACCCCTCCAAAGCAGATAACTGGGTCGGACCTAACGTTAGGCGTGACCAATAAATAGGTCAATCCTAAAATTAGGTCGAGCACACCGGGCTGCCTAGGATGGGCTCATGGGCGCTGACACGCTGGGGCTACGGGAACTGAAGAAGAGGCGGACCCGCCAGGAGATCTCGAACGTCGCGACGCGGATGTTCATCGAGCGCGGGTTCGACGAGGTGACGATCGCGGAGGTCGCGGCGGCCGCCGGTGTCGCGAAGATGACCGTGACGAACCACTTCCCGCGCAAGGAGGACCTCATCCTCGACCTGCACGAGGAGATCGTCGCCGCCCCGGCCCGTACGGTCGCCGAGCGGGCCGCCGGCGAGTCCGCCCTCGCCGCGCTGCGCCGGGGCTACTTCGCGGACCTCGACCGGCACGACGCGGCGATCGGTTTCTCCGGCCCGGAGTTCGTCCGCATGATCACCGGAAGTCCCGCGCTGCGCGCCCGGCTGCGCGAGATCCACGAACAGCGCGAGAACGCCCTCGCCGAGACGCTCGCCGCCGAGACCGGCGCCGGTCCGGACGACATCATGCCCCGGGCGGCGGCCGCACAGCTGACCGCCGTCCACCGGGTGCTGTTCCAGGAGGTGCTCCGCCGCACGCTGGCGGGCGAGGACCACGAGACGATCGCCGCCGCGCTGGGCGACGCCGCCCGGCGGACGTTCGACGTCCTCGAACCGGCGCTGGGCGGCTACGCCGTGCGCTGACGCCGCGGCGTCCCCGCGTACCTGACGGGCCGAAAGAGCGAGCAGACCTCGGAGGACAGGTCGGATCTCTCTCGCCACGACAGCGAAGAATCAGCGGGCCGAGTCGGGAAAACACCGGAGATCGGGCCGATGGCGGCCAAGTAAGGATTCTTGACCATTCGGGCGAATAGATCCTATGTTTTGGCCAGCCTCCAGACCTTCCGCCGACGGCGAAGGAGTCTCCCGCATGCCCCGCCGTACCCATGGCCGCCTGTCGGCCGCCCTCCTCGGGCTGGCCCTCCTCACCGGATCCACCGCCCTGGCGATCTCCGTGACCACCGCCACCCCCGCCCACGCGCTGGACGACGGGCTGGCCAGGACCCCGCCGATGGGCTTCAACGACTGGAACTCCTTCGGCTGCAACGTCGATGAGAAGCTCATCACGGACACCGCCGACTACTTCGTCAGTTCCGGTCTCAAGGACGCCGGCTACACGTACGTCAACATCGACGACTGCTGGGCCGCCCACGACCGCGACCCGCAGACCGGACGTCTCGTGCCGAACCCGCAGACCTTCCCGCACGGCATCAAGTGGGTCGCCGACCATATCCATAAGCAGGGCCTGAAGCTCGGCATCTACACCAGCGCCGGGACGCAGACCTGCGCCAAAACCATGCCGGGCGCCCTGGATCACGAGGACGTCGACGCGCAGACGTTCGCCGACTGGGGCGTGGACTACCTCAAGTACGACAACTGCAACAACCAGGACCGGCCGGCGCTGGAGCGCTACACGAAGATGCGCGACGCGCTGAAGAAGACCGGCCGGCCGATCGTGTTCAGCCTCTGCGAGTGGGGCCAGAACAAGCCCTGGGAGTGGGGCAAGGACGTCGGCCACCTGTGGCGCACGACCGGCGACATCAGCGACAGCTGGACCTCCCTGCTCACCATCTTCAAGCAGAACGTGTCGCTCGCGCCGTACGCCGGTCCGGGGCACTGGAACGACCCGGACATGCTGGAGGTGGGCAACGGCGGGATGACCGCCCGGGAGTACCGCTCGCACTTCAGTCTCTGGTCGATCATGGCGGCGCCGCTCCTCATCGGCACCGACCTGCGCAAGGCCACCCCGGAGACGCTGAGCATCCTGGAGAACAGAGACGTCATCGCCGTCGACCAGGACCCGCTCGGCATACAAGCGACGGTCCTGTCCGGCGACAACGGGCACTGGGTGCTCGCCAAGCCGCTGAAGAACGGCGACGTCGCCGTCACGCTGTTCAACGAGACCGACACGACGGCGACCTTCGGCACGACGGCGAGCGCGCTGGGCCTGCCGAAGCGGCCCGCGTACGTCCTGCGGGACCTGTGGGCGCACAAGGACGCCGAGACCGCCGGGGCCGTCTCCGGGGTCGTGCCGCCGCATGGCACCGTCATGTACCGCGTCCGGCGGGACTCCCGGGCCTGGGCGTTCCAGCCGCCCGCGGCCGCCTTCGGGCTCGACCTGCCCTCCGCGGTCACCGGCATCCCCGGCACCATCACCCCGGCCGGGCGCACCGTCACCGCGGACGTCACGACGACCAACCTCGGCCGCGCGCCGATGCTGAACGCCCGGCCGTCCCTCGACCTGCCCACCGGCTGGAAGGCCCAGCCGGTCGGCCGTACCGGCGCCGCGATCCTGCGCACCGGAGCGACGCTGAAGAGCCGCTGGCGCGTCACGCCGCCGGCGTCGGAGTCCCCGGGCGCCCGGTCGCTCACCGCGCGCCTGTCGTACGGCCTGCCAGGAACGAGGCTGTCCCTGACCGAGGACCTGGTCGTGCCCAAGCCCGTGCCCGGCGGGACGACCGACCTGGGGGCGGACGACTGGGCCACGGCCCGCAACGGGTACGGGCCGGTCGAGCACAATATGTCCAACGGAGGCGCCAAGCCCGGCGACGGCAAGCCGCTCACGATCAACGGCACGGTGTACGCCAAGGGCCTGGGCACCCACGCGCCGGCCGAGATCGTGTACTACCTGAACGGCCGGTGCAGCTCCCTCACCGCCGACGTGGGCGTGGACGACGAGCGCGACCCCCGGACGGTGGCGGGTCAGAGCACGGTGACGTTCGAGATCTGGGCCGACGGCACGAAGGTCGCCGACAGCGGCCTGCGGACCTGGCAGGACGGCGCCGTGCACCTGTCCGGCGGGCTGACCGGCGCGTCGTACCTGCGGATCCTCACCACCATCGGCGGCGACACCAACAGCTACGACCGCGGTGACTGGGCGATCCCCGTGCTCACCTGCGGGAGCTGACATGGGCGGCGAGAAGACCCGCGGCGACGGCGGCCTGTCGCGACGCAACTTCTTCGGGACGACGGCGGCGGCGTCGGCCGGGGTGGTGCTGACCTCGGCCCCCGTCCCCGGCCCGTCCGCCCAGGCGGCCGAGGACGGCGCCGTCGACATCGCGGTCACGGTGAACGGCAAGGCCGAGAAGCTCCACGTCGACCCCCGCGTGACGCTCCTGGACGCGCTGCGCGAGCGGCTCGGCCTGACCGGCACGAAGAAGGGCTGCGACCGGGGGCAGTGCGGGGCGTGCACGGTACACGTCGACGGGCGGCGCGTCCTGTCCTGCCTCACGCTGGCCGCGACGGCCGACGGCCGGAAGGTCACCACGATCGAGGGCCTGGCGCACGGCGACGACCTGCACCCGGTGCAGCGGGCGTTCGTCGAGTGCGACGGGTTCCAGTGCGGGTTCTGCACGTCCGGCCAGATCATGTCGGCGGCCGCCCTCCTGAAGGAGGGCCACGCCCGGACCGACGAGGAGATCCGCGAGGCGATGTCCGGGAACATCTGCCGCTGCGGCGCCTACCCCGGCATCGTCGAGGCGATCAAGAAGGCACGGGAGGCGGACTGATGCGCGCGTTCGGCTTCACCGCCGCCCGTACGCTGCCGGAGGCGCTGCGGCTCGCGGGGCCCGGCTCGGCGTTCCTCGCCGGCGGCACGACACTGGTCGACCTGATGAAACTCGACGTGCTGACGCCGGGGCAGGTCATCGACATCAACCGCCTGCCGCTGCACGGGATCAGTCGGGACGCTCTGCGCATCGGCGCGCTCGAGCGGATGAGCGACGTCGCCCGGCATCCCCGCGTGTACCCGGTGATCGCCGAGGCGCTCGCGCTCAGCGCGTCCCCGCAGCTGCGCAACATGGCGAGCATCGGCGGCAACCTGCTGCAGCGCACTCGCTGCGGCTACTTCCGCGACGTCCACACGGCCTGCAACCGGCGGCAGCCCGGCAGCGGCTGCGCGGCGCTGACCGGGGACAACCGCACGCACGCCATCCTGGGCACCAGTGACGCGTGCGTCGCCACCCATCCGAGCGACCTGGCCGTGGCGCTCGTCGCGCTGGACGCCTCGGTGCGCCTGGTGAGCCGCGCCGGCGAGCGCCTCGTGCGGCTCGCCGCCTTCTACCGGCCGCCGGGCGACACTCCTCAGGTCGAGAACGACCTGCGACCCGGCGAGCTGATCACCGAGGTGGTCGTGCCACGTCTTCCGTGGGCCCGCCACTCGACCTACGTCAAGGTACGGGACCGGAGCTCGTACGAGTTCGCGCTCGCCTCGGCCGCCGTGGCGCTCGACGTGCGCGGCGGCGTGATCCGCGAGGCGCGGGTCGCGGCGGGCGGCGTCGGCGCCGTGCCGTGGCGGCTGCCCGCCGTCGAGGCCACGTTGCGGGGGAAGCCGCCGACGCGGGCCTCCTTCGAGGCGGCCGCGGCGCCGGCAGCCGACGGCGCGCGGCCGCTGCCCGGCAACGCGTTCAAGGTGACGCTGCTGAAGCGCACGATCGTCCGCGCCCTCATGAGCCTGGAGGCACGGTCATGACGGACCGGGTCGACGGGCGGCTCAAGGTGACCGGCGCCGCCACGTACGCGGCCGACAACCGCCTCGACCGCCTCGCGTACGGCTATCTCGTCACCAGCACGGTCGCACGCGGCACGATCGTGAGCATGGACACGGCCGCCGCGTCGAAGGCGCCCGGCGTCCTCGCGGTGTACACGCCGTTCGAGCCGCTGAAGCTGTACCGCTACACCAAGGAGCAGAACGACGAGCTCACCCCGCCGTTGCAGGACGCGAACGTCCGCTACTTCGGCCAGGCGATCGGCCTCGTCGTGGCCGAGACGTTCGAGCAGGCCCGGGACGCGGCGGCGTTGATCCAGGTCCGGTACGACGCGAAGACGCCCGCCGCCTCCTTCCGGGACGGCCTCCCCTCGGCGGCGGACCCGCCGAGCGGGTCACCGGTGTCCGAGGTGCTCGCGCCGGGCGTCGGCTCCATCGACGACGCCCTGAACGCGAGCGAGGTCACGATCTCCGCGACGTACACCGCGTCGATGCAGAACCACAACGCGATGGAGCCGCACCCGACCGTCGCGGCCTGGGACGGCGACCACGTGACGCTCTACACGGCGACCCAGGGCGTGATCCTGGTCGTCGACCGGATCGCGGAGGCGCTCGGCATCGACAAGGCCAAGATCCACGTCCGCAACCCGTACGTCGGGGGCGGCTTCGGCAACAAGTGGGGCATCTGGGCGCACACCCCGCTGACCGCCGCCGCGGCCCGGGCGCTGGGCCGCCCGGTCAAGACCGTCCTCACGCGGGAGCAGGCGTTCACCGTCGTCGGGCACCGGCCGGCCTCGCAGCAGACCGTGTCGCTCGGCGCGCGGAAGGACGGCACGCTCACCGCGATCAAGAACGACGGCGTCTCCAGTAAGTCGGCGTCGAACTCCTTCTACGAGCCCGTCGCCAACCTGTGCCTGTCGCTGTACGCCTCGCCCAACATCCACGTGAGCCGGAAGGTCGTCACGCTGGACGTGCCGGTCACCACGATCATGCGGGCGCCGCAGGAGGCGAACGGCTCCTTCGCGCTGGAGAGCGCGATGGACGAGCTCGCGGTCAAGCTCGGCATCGACCCCCTGGAACTGCGCCGCAAGAACGACTCCCCCGTCGTGCCGAGCAGCGGGGTGCCGTGGTCCAGCAAGCACCTCGACGAGTGCTACCGGATCGGCGCCGAGCGGTTCGGCTGGTCGCGGCGGAACCCGACGCCGGGCGCGGTCACCGACGGCGACTGGCTCGTCGGGCTGGGCATGGCGACGGCGACGTACGGCGCGTCGCGCGCACAGGCGTCGGTCAAGGTACGGCTCCTGGCGAACGGCACCGCCGTGGTGTCCGGCACGGGGGCCGACCTCGGCACCGGGCAGTCCACCGTGTGGGCGATCCTCGCCGCCGAGTCCCTCGGCATCCCGGTCGCGCGGATCCGGCCCGACCTCGGCGACTCCGCCTCCCCGGTCGCCGCGAACGCGGGCGGCTCCGGCTCGACCTCGACCAACGGCCCGGCCGTCCAGCTCGCGACGGACGCCGCGAAGACCGCCATGATCGCCCTGGCCGTCCAGGACGAGCGGTCCCCGTTCCACGGGATGGCCGCCGGCGACGTCCGGTTCGAGGACGGCCGGCTGACGGCGGGGAACCTGTCCGTGCCGTTCGGCTCGCTGCTGACCTCGTTGGACGTCCCCGGCGTCGAGGCGACCGCGACGTCACCGAAGAACGGGGACAAGACCCACGGCTTCCGGTCGTTCGGCGCGCACTTCTGCGAGGTACGGGTGAACGCCTGGACCGGCGAGCCGCGGGTCTCCCGCTGGCTGACCGTCCTCGACGCCGGCCGGATCGTCAACGAGAAGACCGCGCACAACCAGATCGTCGGCGGCGTCGTCATGGGCATCGGGCACGCCCTCCTCGAGGAGACCCGCCTGGAGCCGGCCACTGGCCGGATCTCCAACGCCGACCTCGCGTCGTACCTCGTCCCGGTCAACGCCGACGTCCCGCCGATCGACGTGCGCTTCCTCGACTACCCCGACACGCTGCTCAGCCCGCTCGGCGCCCGCGGCATCGGGGAGTTCGGCATCGTCGGAGCCGCCGGCGCCGTCGCCAACGCCGTCCACAACGCCACCGGCAAGCGGATCCGCGATCTGCCGATCACTTTGGAGAAGCTGCTCACCTGAGCGCGGCGCGGTCGGCCTCGGGGATCCAGACGCGCTCGTCGCCGGGGTCGGGAACGGAGGGGACGGGAAGCGCGGCGAGGAGTCTCCGCAACCGCGGATCGCGGTTCCGGCGCTGCCAGGCGATGGACCACACGTGCAGCGGCACCGGTCCCGCGATCGGGATCTGCCGCCTGCGCGGGTCGTGCGGCATGTCCATGCCCGCCTCGCCGAGCACCACGGCGCGCGTCTCGCGCCGCATCTGCTCCCCGTAGTCCCGGACCCCGATCGCGAGCTCGGTGAACCGGACGGGGACGCCGAGCTCGTCACGGAGCCGGAGGAGATAGCCGCGCGATTCCTCGGCGCCGCCGGGGTCGGGCATCGCGATCCCCGCCTCCCGGAGGTCGGGAAGCCGCAGGACGGTTCGGCCGGCGAGGGGATGCGCCTCGTCGACGAAGGCGTGCAGGGGCTCGATGTGCACGGGACGGTGGTCGAGCTCGGCGGGCCAGGGCCGGCCGAGGTCGTGCACCCGGCCGAACGCCGCGTCCAGTTCGCCGCCCAGCAGGGCCGGCAGCGCGGTCGCCAGGCCCTGCCGCATCGTGGGCTCCACCCGCAGGCCCGGAGTCCGTCCGACCGCCTCGCGCAGGATCCGCAGCGGCGTGAAGCGCTCAGCGAACACCTCGACCCGCAGCGGCGCGGACGTGTCGCGGACGGCGGCGACGGCGGTGTCGTACGCGGCGACGGCGTCCCGGGCGAGCGGCAGGAACCGCCGGCCGTCCGGAGTCAGCGCGACCCGGCGTGTGGTGCGCTCGAAAAGCGGCACTGCCAGGGCGTTCTCCAGCCGGCGGATGCGCTTGGACAGCGCCTGCTGGGTCAGGAAGAGCCGCGCGGCGGCCCGGCCGAAGTGCAGTTCCTCCGCGGTGACGACGAACGCCCGCATCCCCTGGAGATCGGGTTCCACGCGAAAAGCCTCGATCAACAACCGTCGGCTGTCAAAGCCGCGCGAGAAGTTGTTGGACGTGGCTTCTGAGCCGCCGCTTTCCTGACGCCATGACCCAGATGCTCTTTGAACCGGCCTCGCGTACCGCCGAGGCGCCCCCCGCGCCGCCGATGGGCGAGCAGGTCTTCCAGCGGCTGCTCCGCGAACGCATCATCGTGCTCGGCCAGGAGGTCGACGACGAGATCGCCAATCGGATCTGCGCCGAGATGCTGCTCCTGTCGGCCGAGGACCGGAACCGCGACATCCACCTGTACATCAACTCGCCCGGCGGCTCGGTGACGGCCGGCCTGGCGATCTACGACATCATGCAGTTCATCCCGAACGACGTGGCGACGCTGTCGATGGGCTTCACCGCGTCGATGGGCCAGTTCCTGCTGTGCGCGGGCACGCCCGGCAAGCGCTACGCCCTCCCGCACACGAGCATCCTCATGCACCAGCCGTCCGGCGGGATCCGGGGCGTGGCCGCCGACATCCGGATCCAGGCCGAGCACATGCGCGCCGTCAAGCACCTCATGCTGGAGCGCATCGCCCACCACACCGGGCAGCCGGTCGAGCGCATCGAGGCCGACTCCGACCGCGACCGCTACTTCACCGCCGAGGAGGCCCGCGCGTACGGCTTCGTCGACCACGTCGTACGCTCCGCCGACCAGGTGCTCCCCCGATGACCGTGGTCACGAGGCCGTGGCGCGACGCTAGGCCGGGTCCTGTGTGTCAGCGGCGGCGCCGGCCGATGGCGCGGGCGAGTCTCGGCGCGAGGGCGCCGGCAAGGGCCAGCGACACGGGGAGGACGATGTCCGTCCAGGGGTCGCGAATCGGCTTGTAGGTGGCCGTGCCGTCCTTGATCTCTATGAAGCCGAGGGGCCTGGCGTGGGCACCGCCTCCCCCTCCGCCGCCCGCGCCGGTCTTGGCGGGTCCGGTCTCGCGCCCCGCTCCGGCACCGAAGCCGTAGACGGCTCGGGCCACCGGGATCACGGTCACGCCCTCACTGACGACGGGCTCGCCGAAGACGGCGGTCACCGATGCCTTGCCACCGAGCCGGTCGGCGAGTCGCTCCAGCAGGCTCCTGGCCGCCTCGGCGGTGTCGCTCGCCGCCTCGACGGCGGCTTCGGGGACGCTTTCGATGTCGGTCATTGTGGTCCTGCCTGGTCGGAGTGCTCGCGGGTGGCGGTGCCGAGGATATGGGTGGCCGCCGGGGATGGGATCTTGGTGGCCGGGAAGGGAAAACGGTCCACTTCAGTGAGGGTGAAGCCGGCGGCGGTGATGGCCGATTGGGTGTCGCGGCCGGTGTGGCACCCTCCGCACAGCAGGGGCCAGAAGGTCGCGTCCACGAAGCGCTGGACGCGGCGCATGGCGGGTGAGCCGGCCCGTACGTGCTCGAAGAAACGCAGTTGCCCACCGGGCCGCAGCACACGGTAGAGCTCGGCGAGAGCGGCTCCCGGGTCGGCGATCGAGCACAAGGTCAGGCAGACCACGGCCGCGTCGAAAGAGCCGTCGGCGGCCGGGAGCTGCTCGGCGCGGCCGTCGACGACCTCGACCGGTACCGGCGCGGCGCGCGCGGCTTCCCGGGCGAGGGCGCGCAACTGTGGCTCGGGCTCGACGGCGACCACTCGCCTCACCTCGGCCGGGTAGTACGGGAAGTTCAGGCCGTTGCCCGCGCCGATCTCGATCACCTCCCCGGACAGCCCGGTCAGGAGGCGCTTACGGTGTTCGGCGACGCCCGCCCTGTCCAGGGCGGGTCCGGCGACCTTCGCGTAGAACCGGGCGAAGATCGGGTGCCGTGTGCTGCCCGAGGCCATGATGCTCATCGTCCCCCTCTACCCAGGGTCCCTGGCTGCCATGGTGACCCATGGCCGCCCGTCACAGGTAGAGGCCGAACCTCTCATCCGCGGGCGCGGGACGGGACGGCAGGTCCTCGGCGCACAGGGTGACGAGGTCGGTCCGCGAGGGCCCGTCGAGGCCGGTGACGCGCTGCGCCTGGCGGGCGACGGCGGCGTCGAGCAGGTTGCGCATGAACCGTCCGTTGCCGAACGACAGACCGCGCGCCGTACGGCGGAGCAGGGCCCGCAGCGCGTCGCCGACCTCCGGCGCGAGGACGAAGCCGTCGTCGGCGGCGAGCCGTTCGAACACGGCGCACAGCTCGTCGTCGGTGTAGTCGGCGAAGTGCAGCTGCTTGGGGAACCGGGAGTCCAGACCGGGGTTGGCGGTCAGGAAGTCCGCCATCTCCTGCTCGTAGCCGGCGACGATGACGACGAGGTCGTCCCGGTCGTCCTCCATGAGCTTGACCAGCTCGGCGACGGCCTCGAGGCCGAAGTCGCTCTTGAACGACGGCTGGGTGAGCGTGTAGGCCTCGTCGATGAAGAGCACGCCGCCCATGGCCCGCTCGACCAGCCGGCGGGTCCGCGGGGCCGTCTGGCCGATGTACTCGCCCACGAGGTGCGCGCGGGAGGCCTCGACCAGGTGGCCGGAGGACAGCACGCCGAGCTTCTTGTAGATCCGGGCCAGCAGCCGGGCCACCATGGTCTTGCCCGTGCCGGGGTTGCCGGTGAACACCATGTGCCGCGTCGGAGCGGTACCGCCCAGTCCCTGCTCCGCGCGCAGCTTCTCGGCGCGCGTCATCGCGATGAGGAGCCCGATCTCCCCTTTGACCGTCTCCAGGCCGGTGAGGGCCTGCAGCTCGGCGAGCGGGTCGTCGTCGGCACCCGAGGCGTCGAACGCGCGGGGGACGTCGGCGCGTTTGACGACGAGCCCGGCGTCCGGCTCCGTACGGTCGCGCGCGGACTCGACCGCGAGGTCCGCCAGGTGCGCCACGAGGCGGGCGTTGCGGAGGGTCTGCGTCGGCGGCGTCACGGCGAGCAGCTCCCCGGCGGCCTCCCGGGCGCGTTTGTACGGCCGGGCACCGCGCCGGCGCACCTCGCGGTCGAACAGCTCGGCGTACTCGTCGGCCGTGAACGGCCGGGTCCGGGCGACGCGGAACCGGTTCAGCAGGGCCGGGTCGGCATCGCGGAGCCGCTCCACCCCGGCCTCGCCGCAGAGCGCGACCAGGTGGACGTCCTCGTGCACCGCCAGCAGCCGGTGCAGTTCGCTGATCAGCGCCTGGCCGTTGCCTGCCTCGGTGGCGAACTCGTCCAGGCCGTCGATGACCAGCAGCCGATCCCCGGCGCAGTCGCGGACGTCGGCGTGCAGTTTGGCGGCGGCCTCGAAGAGGGGCTTGCCCGCGAACAGGTTGTGCGTGAGCCAGAGCGGGTCCCGGGGCAGCTCCAGCGCCTTCGCCAGCTCCTGCACGGCGAGACGCCGGCCGGTGCCCTCCGGCCCGGCCACGAGCAGGCGTACGGTCGAGCTCCCGCCGGTGATCTCCTGGAGCAGGGCGGTCAGCTCGGGTTGGCCGACGAGGCCGGTGGCCAGGTCGGGAGCCGCGGCGGCCTCGCCGCGGGCGGCGGGTCGGCCCTTCCGGTCGTTCGCGAGCTTCGTGGCGAGCGGGTTGACGACGCGGCGGCGGGGAGCGTACAGGCGCCGCAGGTCGCGCTGGAACTGGTCGATCGGCGTGTAGTCCGGACCGCCGCGCTGCGCCTCGCCGGGCAGGCCCTGGACGCAGGCCACGAACCGGGTCGCCATGTCGAGCCAGGCGCGGCAGGCGTCGGCCGCGCCCTCGACCAGCGCCTCGGCGAGCCAGAGCCGGACCTCCTCCTGCCACGCACCGGCCCGGAACCCGTCGCGATACCGCCAGAAGCGCGCCCGCACCTCCTTGTAGAGGTCGTCGCCGAGCACGACGGACAGCTCCACGGGCACGCGGTCCAGGCCGCACTGCATCAGCAGGTGGCTCAGGTGGGTACCCACGGTTCGAGAGCGCCGCACCACGCCGGACAGGTGGTCATGCGCCGCCTGGAATCCGGACCACACCCATTCCAGGTAGCCGACCGGCCCGGCCAGCTCGGGCACCTCGGCGAGGATCTCGTCATCGGCGTGCGCGGCCCAGTGCGCGCGCAGTTCGCTCTTGGACAGGTCGACGTCGCAGCCCGGCGGGTCGTCGTACAGCCGGAGCAGCGCGCGGCGCCTGCCTTCCAGCGGCTCGATCCCCTCGAGCACGGCGAGGCTGTCCCGGGCGAGCCGGATCGCGAGATCGCGGTCCGGTACCTCGATCAGCCAGTCGAGCGGCGGCCGCCAGGAATTGGTCGAGGTGTGCCATTTGGTGTTCAGCTCGGTCAGCGGCGCCGGATCGCTGAGGTGCCGTCCGAGCAGGCGTTCGTGCAGCTGGCAGCGGCTACCCACCCGGATCGCGCTCACGCCGGGCAGGAAACCGATGATCAGGTACAGGTCCGCCGCGACCAGCGACGCGGGCAGTGTCAGCAGCTTGTGAGCGTCGGTCGTGAGATCCGCGCAGCGTGGATCGGCGAGGAGCCCGTCGATCCGGTCGGCGATCTCCTCGAAGAGCCCGTCGGGCACGCGCCACGGGCCGTACGGGTAGACGTCGAGGACCGGCTCGTCGGTGAGCAGTAGCTCCAGATGCTCCGGCAGCCGCACCACAATCCTCCAGTCACCCATAGAAATCGGACAGCAGCCTATGATCGCGGATGCCGCGGGTGTCCGAGCCCGGGTGCAGGATGGTGGCCATGTGCAGAAGCATCAAGACGCTGCGGCCACCGGCCACCGATGAGGTCACCGAGGACGACATCCGCGCGGCGGCGCTGCAGTACGTCCGGAAGGTGTCCGGGTTCCGGAGCCCGGCGGCGCACAACCAGGCCGTCTTCGACCGCGCCGTCGAAGAGGTGACCCGGGCGACCGCTGCCCTGCTCGACGACCTGGAGGTCAGGGGCACGCGGGCCCGCTCCTGACCCTGGCGGCGACGTCGGCGGCCGCGCGGACGAACGCCGCGAGCGCGCGTGACGTACTGCCTTCGGGCCAGGCGAGCACCAGGGTCGCCGGCGGGGCGTCGACCAGGGGAACACAGGCCAGGTCACCGCGCATGAGGCGGCGGGCGGACTCCGGGACCACCGCCGCGACCCGGCCCAGCGCGATGAGCTGCATCAGTTCGGCGACGTCGCGCACCTCAGGGCCGGTGGCGTCGTCGTCGACCTTGCCCGGCCATCGGGGCAGTGTCTCGCCCTCCAGGTCGGCCCGGCGCAGGCTCGCCCGGTGGGCCAGCGGGTGGTCCGCCGGAAGCACGGCCGCCTGATCCTCGACCAGCAGTTCCTCGGTGTCGAAGCCGCTCAGATCGTGGACGGTGTGCAGGAGCGCGACGTCGGCGCGGCCGTCGCGCACCAGGGCCGCGCGCTCGCCGACACTGGAGACGATCTCCACGGGCAGCGCGTCCGGATCGGCCTCGTACGCCTTCAGGATGTCGGGCAGCAGGCCGCCGTCCCCTCCCGGCTTCATGGCGAGCACCAGCCGTGGATCGGGACGGCCCGCCCGCCGAGCGCGGCGGGTGGCGGCCGCCACCGTGTCCAAGGCCTTCCGGGCGTCGCCCAGCAGGACCTCTCCCGCCGGGGTCAGCGCCACTCGCCGGCTGGTGCGCTCCAGCAGCGTCACGCCGAGGCGGCGCTCGAGCCGGCGGATCGCCCGGGACAGCGGAGGCTGCGCGATGCCCAGGCGCTCGGCGGCGCGCGTGAAGTTGAGCTCCTCGGCCACCGCGACGAAGTAGGCGAGTTCCCGCGTCTCGACCGGATCCATACCGGAAGGGTATTGACTGCGACCCGGTCGGTCTTGGCCCCCGGCATCGCGCCGGTGGTGGGCTGGCCACCATGACGAACGAACAATCCAACGGCGGCCGGATCGCGTTGGTCACCGGCGCGAACAAGGGGATCGGGCGGGAGGTCGCCGACCGATTGGCCGCACTCGGCATGACGGTGCTGGTCGGGGCCCGCGACCCGCGGCGCGGCGCGGAGGCGGCCGAGGCCCTGCGGGCGGCCGGCGGTGACGTCCACGCCGTCCGCCTCGACGTCACGGATCCGGACGCGGTGCGGGCGGCGGCCGACGAGATCACCCAGCGCTTCGGAAGACTGGACGTGCTGGTCAACAACGCCGGGATACCGGGCGCGCTGGACCGGCAGGCGCCGAGCACCGCCGACGTGGCGGTCGTGCGGGAGGTCTTCGAGACGAACGTCTTCGGCGTGATCGCGGTGACGACCGCGCTGCTCCCCCTGCTCCGGCGCTCGGCCGCCGGGCGCATCGTGAACGTCAGCAGCAGCCTCGGGTCGTGCGGCCTGATGAGCACGCCCGGGACGCATCAGGCGGGGCTGCCGCCCTCCGTCGCGTACGCCCCCTCGAAGTCCGCGATGAACGCGCTGACCGTGCAGTACGCCAAGGAGCTGCGCGACACCGCGATCCTCGTCAACGCCGCCGATCCGGGCCCCTGCGCGACCGACTTCACCGCGCCGCTCGGCTATGACGTCCAGCGCACCGCGGCGGACGGGGCGACCGTCGTCGTGCGGCTCGCCACGCTCGGCGCGGACGGCCCCACCGGCGGCTACTTCAACGAGGCCGGCGCTCTCCCCTGGTGACGGCTCCCGGCTCCGGCGCGCGTACGGCCGCGGCGGAACCGGCGGTGCGGCGGGACCGTTCCTGACCTCGCCGGTCAACCCCGCGTTCGGCCCGGCGAAGGGACGCCGTCGACCAGCCATGATCAGGTTACCTAGGGGAAACCTGATCAAAACAGAAGATCGACATCTTCTGAGGAGGTGGAGGTTCTGCCCTGATCAGAAAACGAGTAATGCCGTGCACATAATGATCGTTGCCCCTGCTTCCTCCGGACAGCTCTACCCTCAGGCGGCGCGACGGCTGGGGATGCGCACCACGGTCATCACGACCGGCCGCGACGTCTACGCACTGCCGGAGAACGTCCGGGCACTCATCGACGACATCAGGCTGGTCAGCACGTTGTCCCTGCCCGAAGTCCGGGCGACGGCCAGACGGGTCCACCGGGAGCGCCCGGTCCAGGCCGTCGTGGCCGGAGACGAGTTCGCCGTCCCGGTCACGGCCGCGATCGCAGCGGAGCTGGGAGTCGACGGGCTCGATCCGGCGGACGCACAGGTGGTGCGCGACAAATCGGCCATGCGGGCGCGGTTGCACTCGGCCGGCGTGCGCGCCCCGGCCTTCGTGGTGGCGTCTTCGGAGGAGGAGGCGGCCGACGCCGGAGAGAAGGTCGGATACCCCTGTGTCATCAAGCCATCGGGGATGGTGGGCACCATCGGCGTCCGGCGGGCCGACGGCCGGCGCGATCTGATCGACGGCTATCGGCGGATCGCGAGCGAGACGCTGCCGCTGGCCGAGCAGCTCCCGGACTCGACCGTCGTGGTCGAGCAGTACCTTCGTGGCCAGGAGTTCTCGGCCGAGGGGTACGTCCGTCACGGGCAGGCCACCATCCTGGCCATCACCGAGAAGCGTCTCGGCCCCGAGCCGTACTTCCAGCAGCAGGGCCACATCGTCCGCCCGGCGACGGAGGTGCCGGGCCACGAGGCCGTGGCCGACTACATGGACCAGGTCACCAAGACCCTGGGGCTCAGGACGGGCGCGTTCCACGCCGAGTACCGGGTCACCGATGACGGACCGACGCTCATCGAGATCGGGGCCCGCATGGCCGGTGACCACATCGCCGAGATGGTCGAGACCGTCACCGGCCTCTCGCTCGCGGAGGCTTCGCTGGCCGCGTCGGCGGGAGTCCCCTGCCCGGCCCCGGCGACCCCGGCCGCGGCGGTCGCCGGCATTCACTTCGTCACCGAGCCGAGCCTCGCCGGACGCCGTTACACCGAGCTTCGCGGGTGGGACGAAGCACTGCGCATCCGCGGCGTGCGCGGCGCGGAGATCTCCATTCCGGCCGGACAGCCGATACCCGATCGCCAGGACCTGCGGTCGCGGATCGGCCATCTGATGTTCACCGCCGACGGCTACACCGACGCCGTACGGCTGCGGCAGGCGCTCTTGGAGAGGATCAGCGTTGTCGTCTGACTCCGGACGTACGGTGACGGTCTCCGATGAACGTACGGTCCCTTCGCCCGCCGATGGGATCGAGGCCGCCGCGAGCTCGGCGCGGGCACTGTACGGATCCATCGTCGTACGCGCCGCGAACCGCCTTGCCACGGAGACGCTCTCCTTCGCGATCCCCCTGCTGATCTTCGACGCGACC
Source organism: Actinoallomurus vinaceus (assembly GCF_039542055.1). NCBI lineage: Bacteria > Bacillati > Actinomycetota > Actinomycetes > Streptosporangiales > Thermomonosporaceae > Actinoallomurus > Actinoallomurus vinaceus. Next base: position 106,479 of record NZ_BAABHK010000014.1, on the reverse strand, counting down.
CACAGCATGGCCTGGTCCGGGCTCGTCCTCGCTCTCGAATGGACGCCCCGCCTGATCGGCATCCCGATCGCGGGCCCGCTGGTGGACCGCTTCGGATCCCGCACGTGCCTCATCACCGCGGAAGTCGTCCGCGCTGTGCTAGTCACGTGCGCGCTCGCCGGCATCCTCGCCAGTCCGGGTGCCTGGGCGCTCCTCGTGGTCGTCGCCTTCGCCGCCGGTACCTTCGGCCAGGCCTCCTACATCGCCGTCGAGAAGCTCGGCGTGGAGATCAGCGGTTCGAAGTCGGTCGCCTGGACACAGTCCGCGCAGGCGGGGATCGACCAGATGGCGCTGATCGCGGGGCCGTTCGTCGCCGGCGTCCTCGTCGGCCAGGGCGGCGTCTGGGTGCTGTCCGCCGTGCTGGCACTGGTGTTGATCAGCCTGGTGCTGTGCCGCGGGCTCCCCCAGCGGCCGTCCGCCGCCCGGGCCCTCCGCTCCGCGCGGGCCGAGCTCACGGCCGGTCTGCGCGGTGTGCTGCGCCACCGGGCGCTGGTCTACATCGTCCTCGCCACCGCGGCCTTCAATCTGCTGGCCGCGACGATTCTCGGGATCACACCGGCCGTCGTGGAAGACCGCTTCGGCCGGCCGGCCTCGTACGCCAGCGTCGTCTGGACGTTGGGGGCGACCGCGTCGCTCATCGTGATCGTCGTCATGACCCGTGTCGCCTCCCGGACGGGGATACTGAAGATCGGGCTGTTCAGCGGCCTGATCGCGTGCGCGGCGTCCATGGGCGCCGGACTGGCCTCCGGCTATGCCGCCTACCTCGCGTGGGCGTGCCTGTTCCTCGCGGCCGAAGGCGCTTTCGCCTGCTTCCTTCGGATAGCCAGGGCCCGTGTCATCCCGGTCGAGGACTTCGGTGTCACCGTCTCCGCGGTGGTTCTCCTCATCCTCATCCCCTATCCCGTCGCAGGCGTCCTGGTCGCGGCGACGCCACTGCGTTACCTGCCGGAACTCCTGGCGCTCTGCTCCATCGCCTGTCTCGCGGTCACCGTTTTCAGCTTCTCGCGACTACGCCGGTACTCCCTGGCCGCCCTCTGACGAAGGGCGGCCGGGCATCCGTCTCCGGCCGGGGCCATGGTCGTGACGTTCGAGCGTCAGCCGTACAGGCGCTTGGCGTAGTCGGGGCCGTAGTAGCGCTCGAGTTCCTCGAGGGTCTCCTCGGTCCGCTGGACGCTCTTGACGATGTGCGCGTGCGACGGGAGGGCGTCCGGGTTCCAGGTCTCCGGCTTCCACAGCGCCGAGCGGAGGAACGCCTTGGCGCAGTGGAAGAAGATCTGCTCGATCTCCACGACGATGGCCAGGTGCGGCCGGTGCCCCTTGACGATCATCTCGTCGAAGAAGGGGGCGTCCCGCAGGAGGCGGGCCCGGCCGTTGATGCGCAGCGTCTCGTTGCGGCCGGGCACGAGGTAGATGAGCCCGACGTGCGGGTTGGCCAGGATGTTGCGGAACCCGTCGACGCGGCGGTTGCCGGGGCGGTCCGGGATGGCGATGGTTGCGTCGTCGATGACGTGGGTGAAGCCGGGTGGGTCCCCCTTCGGCGAGACGTCGCAGGCGCCGGTGGCGTCGGCCGTCGCGATCAGGCAGAACGGCGAGGCCGCCAGCCACTCCCGGTCCCGCTCGTGCAGCCGGACGCGCTCCTTGGTGAGGGCGCGCGGCATCGGCTCGCCGAGCAGGTCGCGCAGCTCCTGTTCCGAGGTGATCTCCGTGACCGCCGCCACATCCGTCATCCCGCCGCCTCCCTCTGAATGATCACGAGTGGATCTCAGCGTATCCCCGGCGTTCGCGGCGATCGACGGATATTCGGCCGCCGCGGGCCGCCGCCGCGTCGCCCGCACGGCGCGACAATCGAGCCCGATGGCTGCACAATGCTTCCCGAAGCTCAGTGAGAGGTCGGGTCAGACATCGTGTCCACGTCGATTCACCAGAAGATCGCCGAAGAGCTCGGCGTGCGCGAGCGGCAGGTCCAGGTCGCCGTCGAGCTGCTCGACGGCGGAGCCACCGTGCCGTTCATCGCCCGTTACCGGAAGGAGGCGACGGGCACGCTCGACGACGCGCAGCTGCGCACGCTCGAAGAACGGCTGCGCTACCTGCGTGAGCTCGACGAGCGGCGCGCCGCGATCCTGGAGTCGATCGAGTCGCAGGGCAAGCTCGACGACGCGCTCCGGGCGCAGATCATGGCCGCCGAGACCAAGGCCCGCCTCGAGGACATCTACCTGCCGTACAAGCCGAAGCGCCGCACGAAGGCCCAGATCGCCCGCGAGGCGGGCCTGGAGCCGCTCGCCGACGCGCTCCTCGCCGATCCGAGCCTCGACCCGCAGGCGGAGGCGGCCGCGTACACCAACGCCGACCTCGACGTCGCGGCCGCGCTGGACGGCGCCCGCTCGATCCTCGTCGAGCGGTTCGGGGAGGACGCCGACCTCATCGGCGACCTGCGCGAGCGCGTCTGGTCGCGGGGCCGCATGGCCGCGAAGGTACGGGAGGGCAAGGAGGAGGCGGGCGCGAAGTTCGCCGACTACTTCGACTTCGCCGAGGCGCTGTCGGAGCTGCCCTCGCACCGGGTGCTCGCGCTGTTCCGCGGGGAGAAGGAGGACGTCCTCGAGCTCGCCCTGGAGCCCGACACCGAGGAGACCGATCCCGCGCAGCCGAACGCCTACGAGCTGGCCATCGCGCACCGCTTCGGCGTCCCCTCGGGCTCCCGGTGGCTGACGGACACCGTCCGCTGGGCCTGGCGCACCCGCATCCTCGTCCACCTCGACCTGGACCTGCGGCTACGGCTGCGGCAGGAGGCCGAGGACGAGGCCGTACGCGTCTTCGCCACCAACCTGCGCGACCTGCTGCTGGCCGCCCCGGCGGGCACCCGTACGACGATGGGCCTCGACCCCGGCTACCGCACCGGTGTGAAGGTCGCGGTCGTCGACCCCACCGGCAAGGTCGTGGCGACCGACACCATCTACCCGCACAAGCCGCACGGCCGCTGGAACGACGCCCTGGAGTCCCTGGGGCGGCTCGTCGAGAAGCACAACGTCGACCTGGTCGCCATCGGCAACGGCACCGCCTCGCGCGAGACCGACCAGCTCGCGGCGGACCTCATCAAGAAGCACCCGAAGGTCACGAAGATCGTGGTGTCGGAGGCGGGCGCGTCGGTCTACTCCGCCTCCCCGTACGCCTCGCGGGAGCTCCCCGAGCTGGACGTCTCGCTGCGCGGCGCGGTCTCGATCGCCCGCCGGCTGCAGGACCCGCTCGCCGAGCTCGTCAAGATCGACCCCAAGTCGATCGGCGTCGGCCAGTACCAGCACGACGTCTCCGAGGTGAAGCTGTCGCGCTCCCTCGACGCGGTCGTCGAGGACTGCGTCAACGCCGTCGGCGTCGACGTCAACACCGCGTCGGTGCCGCTGCTGACCCGCGTGTCCGGCATCGGCTCCGGGCTGGCCGAGAACATCGTGGCGCACCGTGACGCCAACGGCCCGTTCCGCACCCGCGAGACCCTGAGGGGCGTGTCCCGGCTGGGCCCGAAGGCCTTCGAGCAGTGCGCGGGCTTCCTGCGGATCCAGGGCGGCGACGACCCGCTGGACAGCTCCGCCGTGCACCCCGAGGCCTATCCGGTCGTACGGCGCATCCTCGACACCACCGGCGGCGATCTGAAGTCCCTGATCGGCAACAGCACCGCCCTGCGCTCCGTGAAGCCGCAGGAGTTCGTCGACGACACCTTCGGCCTGCCGACGGTCACCGACATCCTCAAGGAGCTGGACAAGCCCGGCCGCGACCCGCGTCCGGCGTTCAAGACGGCCACCTTCAAGGAGGGCGTCGACACGGTCAAGGACCTCAAGCCCGGCATGGTGCTCGAAGGCGTCGTCACGAACGTCGCCGCCTTCGGCGCGTTCGTCGACATCGGCGTCCACCAGGACGGCCTCGTCCACGTCTCCGCGATGTCCCGGACGTTCGTCAAGGACCCGCGCGACGTCGTCAAGTCCGGCGACGTGGTCCGCGTGAAGGTCCTCAGCGTCGACATCCCGCGCAACCGCATCTCGCTGACCCTGCGCATCGAGGACGACGTCGAGCGCCGTCCGCAGGACGGCGGCGGACGCCGCGACGGCGGCGGAAACCGGCAGGGTGGCCGGCGTGACGACCGCTCGGGGCGGCAGCGGCGCGACCGCGGCGGCTCCGGCGGCGGAGGCGGCGGTGGAGGCGGTGGAGGCGGCGCGATGGCCGACGCCCTACGCCGCGCCGGCCTCGACAAGGGCCTCGGCGGCGGCCGCTAACCACGATCCCCGGCGGTCACCGGACACCCCCTTAGGGCGGTGACCGCCGGCGGAAGCCGCTACGCGAAAGCCACGACCTCCCCGGCCATGACCTGCGGCGGGTTGGGCATCAGGGACGCGAGCTCGTCCCGCACGAAGTCCGTTGCCCTCGAGACCGATTCCTCGGCACCGGCCTGGTCCTCGAAGACGCTGGTCGAGAACATCACTCCGTTCCCGGCATCGGCCCAGTAGTAGGCCACGAAGCCGGGGATCTTTTGCATGAGCGGCACGAACCCCTCGCTCACCAGACGTCCCGCCTGGGTCGGATCGGTCACCCCTTCGTACCGCCGGACTGCTGCATACATGGCTGATCTCCTCCCAGATTCCGGGCCAGTCCCCTACAGAGACGCCATACCCTGCGACAGCCACCTCGCCCGTCAGCGGTCGATGAAGTCCTGGGGGACCATGACGCGTAGGGCGTTGGGGCGGATGTGGATGCGGACCGGGGTGCGGCCGCGGACCTCGCCGTCGATGTCCAGCGGCAGGGCGGGGTCGGTCTCCACGTGCAGGTCGCCGGTGGTGAGGAACGGCTCGTCGTCCATGGTGAGGTACGACCCGGTGAGCGCGTGCCGGGCCGCCGAGCCGATCAGGTGGAGACGGCTGCCCGCACCGAAGCGGTAGGCGAGCAGCAGCCGGTCGTCGATGTCGGCGTCGCGCGCGATGCGGCGGCCGCCGTGGAACGCGCCGTTGGCGACGTTGAGCTGGTGCGTCTCGAACTCCAGCGTGGTGTCGCCGGCGGTGATGCGCGCCCGGAAGGGCCGGTGGCCGGGGAGCGCGGCCAGGGCGGTCAGCGGGTACGCGGACCGGCCGAGATGCCGTTTGAGGCGGTGCGGCACCCGGCCGGCGACCTGGACGGAGACGCCCAGGCTGACCATGTTGGTGAAGGCGTCGGGGCCGGCCTGGCCGAGGTCGACGTCGGCGACCTTGCCTGCCCCGAGTGTCGCCATCGCGGCGTCGAGGCTCCCGGGCCAGCCGAGGCTGCGGGCGAAGTTGTTGGTGGTGCCGACGGGCAGCACGCCGAGCGCCATGTCCAGGCCGGCCAGGCGCTTGCCCGCCGTGCTCAGCGTGCCGTCGCCACCCGCCGCGACGAGCAGGTCCGGTGCGTCGGCGATGGCCTCGTCGAGGGCCCGCGCCAGGCGCTCCGGCCGCCGTACGTTGATCACCCGGGCCACCGTGACGCCCTGCTCGGCGAGGAGCAGCGGGGCGCGCTGGAGGAGCGCCGCCCCCGTACGGGCCCGGGTATTGATCACGAGCACGGCGGGACCGCCGTTCCTGATGGCCGCCGTCAGCTCGTCTTTGCTCCGCATGTCACTCGTGATACCAGTTTTGACGTCTTTAATGATTCTTTACGGTCAGTCCTCGGCCGCGCGGAGCCGGGACGGAGCGCGGCGCCGGGCGTACAGGCTGGTCGCGGTGACGGTGAGGAGCGTCACGACGATGACGGCGAGGGACAGCGGCGTCGGGACCTCGGGCACCTGCGACCAGGAGCCGTGCGCCCAGTGCAGCACCAGCTTGACCCCGATGAAGGCGAGGATGACGGCGAGCCCGTAGCCGAGGTGGATGAGCTTGCTCAGGGTGTTCTGCAGCACGAAGTACAGGGCGCGCAGGCCGAACAGGGAGAAGGCGTTCGCGGTGAAGACCAGGTAGGGGTCCTGGGTGATGCCGTAGACGGCGGGGATGGAGTCGACGGCGAACACCACGTCGGCGCCGAACACCGCCACGACGACGAGCGCGAACGGCGTCAGCGCCCGGCGGCCGCCCTTCCGCGCGAACATCCGCGGGCCCTGATAGTCGTCGGTGACCGGCATGACGCGGCGCAGCAGGCGCACGGAGCGCAGCGATGAGACGTCGACGTCGTGGTCCGTGCCCTTGACCGCGTCTTTTAGGATCTTCACAGCGGTCGCGAGCAGGATCGCGCCGAACAGCAGGAACGCGAAGTCGACCGCCTGCAGCGCCGCCGCGCCGATCACGATGAAGATCGCGCGCAGCACGAGCGCCCCCGCGATGCCGTACAGCAGGACGCGCTGACTGAGGACCGAGGGAACGGCGAACGCGGCGAGCAGCAGCATGAACACGAAGAGGTTGTCGACGGACAGCGACTTCTCGACCAGATAGCCGGTGAAGTACTCCGTCCCGATCGACGCCCCGAACCATTTCCAGGCGAAGACGCCGAACAGGATCGGCAGTGCGACGTAGAAGCCCGACCACGCCAGCGACTCGCGCAGCGAGGGCGTGTGCGGACGGCGCGTCAGGATCAGATCGACCGCGAACAGGGCAAGGACACCGGCGATGGTGATCGTCCACAGCAGCGGCGAGGCGATGGACTGAGACATGGGAGAACTCCGGAACGTCATAGCGTCCGAGGTCTCCTTCACCCGCCATCAGAATGCGGGCCGCCGCCCGGGGGCCTCATGGGAGGCCCGTCCTGACCGGGTGGGCGCTGGGAAGTACTCCCCTCGCCCACCACCATAGCCGGATCGGGCTGCGCAAAACCAAGGTTCCGGGCGATCGGGTTGGTCACATGGGTCAGTTCGCGCTGCGAACCCAGCCGGCGGACTGGAAACGAGCGGCGTCGGCGGGACGTTCCCCGTCGAAGACCAGGCGGCCGGCGGCGTCCCGGGCCCGTACGCCGTCGACGTACACGCCGCGTCCCTCGTACGCCGCGTCGGTCGTGTAGCGCCAGCGGACCGAGGTCGTGCCCGCCGGGAGCGTCGCGGTCGCGGTCGCCCAGCGCCGCCCGGCGAACCCGGAGAACGCCCCGGTCACGGTCCAGGCGGTGCGCCCGGCGCGCAGGGACAGGGGTGCGGGCGTCCAGGTCTTCCCGTCCGGGGAGGTCTCGAGCACGCCGGTGTCGGTCTCCTCGGTGTCGTACCAGAGGTGGAAGGACAGCCGGGAGGCTCCGGCGGGCATCGGCGCGGTCAGGGTCGCGGTCGTGCCGTCGGCCATCTGGGAGAACCACGCGTCGTGCCCGTCGGCGGGCCGTACGGGGACGGCGCGGGCGAGGTCGTGGGCGACGACGCGCCGGGCGGGGTTGATGCTGCCCCAGTTGCGGCTGGGGTGCACCCGGTTGGTGAGCAGGATCACGAACGACCGGGAGATCGGGTCGATCACGATGCTGGTGCCCGTGTAGCCGGTGTGGCCGATCGTGACCGGTGAGGTCATGGCGTCCTCGTACCAGCGCAGGCCGATCTCGAAGCCGAGCCCGTGGGCGTTGCCGGGGAACGCGGTGTTGAAGTCGGTGAACAGCAGCCGTACGGCGTCCTCGGAAAGGACGCGGGCGTGGCCGTACCGCCCGCCGTCGAGGATCATCTGGGCGAAGATCGCGATGTCGTGGGCGGTGGAGAACACCCCGGCGTGCCCGGCGACGCCGCCGAGGGCGTAGGAGTTCTCGTCGTGCACCTGGCCCCAGACGAGGCCGCGGTCGAGGGCGGCGTACGGCTTGTGCTCGTACTCCGTGGCGGCGATCCGCGGCTTCTCCGACGCGGGCGGGTTGTAGCCGGTGTCGCGCATGCCGAGCGGCCCGGTGATGCCGTCCCGGACGAGGGCGTCCAGGGTCTCGCCGGTCACCTTCTCCAGCACGAACTGCATGGTGATCAGGTTGAGGTCGGAGTAGATGTAGGCGGTGCCGGGCGTGGCCTGCGGCGTGTCCGCGAACAGCGCCGCCTCCTGCGCCGCGCGGCCACTGTAGTTGTAGAACGGCAGGTCGGGCCGCAGGCCGCTGGTGTGGGTGAGCAGTTCCCTGATGGTGATGGCGCCCTTGCCGTTCTGCGCGAAGCCCGGCAGGTAGGTCGCGACGGTGGCGTTCAGGTCGATGCGGCCCCGCTCGATCTGCTGGATCGCCGCGACGGTCGTGAACAGCTTCGACATGGACGCCAGGTCGAAGATCGTGTCCTTGCGCATCGGGATCCACTGGTCGCGCGGCAGCTCGGTCGGCTTGTCGTCGGCGTACCGCAGCGCGTACCCCATCGCCTCGTGCTCGGCGACGACGCCGTTCCGGGCGGCCAGCACGACGGCGCCCGGGTAGAGCGGGGTGGTCGGCGAGGGGTTCATGTACCCGGCGGCGTCCTTGGCGATCGCCGAGACCGCGTCGGGCAACAGCCCGGCCCGCTGCGGGGATCCGTACCGGAGCGTGCGGCCGGGGGTGAACCGCAGGTCCGCGGCGGCGACGGTCGGCGGCCCGGCGGCGCTCGTCCGCGCGGGGGCGGACGCCCCCTTCCTCACCGGGTCGGCGTGCGCCGCCGCGGCCGGCGCGCACAGGCCCGTGAGGGCAACGAAGATCGGCAGGGCACGGCGCATCGTCTCTCCCGGGGGTCGGAGGGGGTTGCTCAGCGGTACAGCAGGTAGCGGGCCCGCCGGGCGCGGAACCGCGCCAGCTCGCCCTGCCAGCCGGCGACGACCTGGTCGACGTTCGCGCCGCCGTCGATGGCGGTACGGACCTGGTCGGAGCCGGTGAGCGTGTCGATCCAGTACGGGGGCTTGCTCTCCCGCCAGGCGAAGTTCTTCGGGTAGAGCCGCCGGGCGCTGATGATCATGGCGAGGGCGGTGCGGATCGGGTCGTAGCGCCGCCGGTCGGTGACGAACAGCTGCACGCCCGCACAGTTCTGGTTCACCCATTTGGAGAAGGTCGGCACGAAGTACGCCTCGCGGAACCGCACTCCTGGCAGGCCCAGGCCGTTCAGGTCGTCGACCCAGTGCCAGTCGGCGTACGGCGCGCCGACCATCTGGAACGGCAGGGTCGTGCCGCGCCCCTCCGAGAGGTTCACGGCCTCGAACAGGCCCATGCCCGGATAGGCCACCGCCGTGTCGACCGTCGGCATGTTCGGGGAGGGCGGCACCCACGGCAGGCCCGTCTCCTCGTACGTCATGCCGCGCCGCCACCCGCGCATCCGCACGACCTGCGGCTTCGCCTTCCCGCCCAGGAACTCCCCGTCGAAGAACCGGGCGAGCTCGCCGACGGTCATGCCGTGCTGCTGGGAGATCGCCGCGCGGCCCACGCCGGAGGCGTACTCCGGGTGGAGGACGGGTCCGGTCGCGTCGAGGCCGCCGAGGGGGTTGGGCCGGTCGAGCACGACGAAGCGCTTGCCCGCCTGGATGGCCGCGCGCATGCAGTCGTACATCGTCCAGATGTAGGTGTAGAAGCGCGCGCCGGCGTCCTGGATGTCGAAGACGACCGTGTCGACGCCCGCCTTGGTGAAGTCGGCCGCGATCTGGTCGGGGGTCTTGGCGTAGGCGTCGTAGACCGCGATCCCGGTGCGCGGGTCCTTGTAGGAGCCCTCCGAGCCGCCGGCCTGCGCCGAGCCGCGGAAGCCGTGCTCGGGGCCGAAGACCGCGACCAGGTCCACGCCGGACGCGCCGTGCATGATGTCGACCTCGTGGCTCAGGTCGCGGATCACCGCCGTCGGGTTGGCGACCACCCCCACCTTCTGGCCGCTCAGCTCCCGGTAGCCCCCGGCGCGCAGCACCTCGAAGCCCGTCGACACCCCTCGGCCGGTCGCGGCCTGGGACGCCGGGAGGTCAAGGGAGGCGAACGGGGCGGCCGCACCGGCGACCGCGATTCCGCGAAGCATTCCACGCCGTGTCGTCATGATCGGATCCCTCTCAGGTCGGCCACGACGGGCCTGTGGTCGGAGGCGAGCGTGTCCGGCACGTACGCGCCGGTGGCCCGCGGGCCCGGAGTGAAGGTGACGTAGTCGATGCGCTTGACCGGCGCGTCGGCGGGCCACGTGGGCGTCGTACGCTGCCCGGCGACCGTCAGCGCGTCGCTCAGCCGCGTCCACAGCGGCGCGAGCTCGGACGCGTCCGGCTCGGCGTTGAAGTCGCCTAGCAGCAGCTTAGGACCACGCCGCCGGGCCATGATGGCCGCCATGTCGGCGACCTGCGCCCGGCGCACGGCGGGGTCGGAGCGGTAGTCGAGGTGGGTGGCGAACACCCGGATCCGTGCTCCCCGCGCCTTGATCAGAACCTCGGGGAAGCCGGGCGCCGGGGCCGGGACGGGGTTCGGCACCTGCGTGGACAGCCTCGTGATCTCGTGGTTCTCCGCGCGCAGGATCGGGAACCGGGACAGCACCGCGACGCCGAACCTCCGGTCGGGCGCTCCGGCCCGGTCGGGCGGGAGCGTGTAGATCGGCGCGAAGAACACCCGCATGTGCAGCCGCCGGGCCAGCCACGACGCCTCGTCGACGTAGTCGCTCCGCGTCCCCCAGGCGACGTCGACCTCCTCCAGCCCGACGACGTCGGGATGTTCCGCCTCGATGGCGCGGGCCTGGCGCTCGAGGTCGAAGACGTGATCGGCGCCCGCACCGGCCTGGATGTTGTACGACATCACCCGCAGCGACGCGCCTCGGGGTCCGTCCGCGTGCGCCGGCGGGCCGGCGACCAGGGCGGCGAGGAACAGCCCCGCGACGGTCCGGGGACGCGTTCGGAGACGCGTCCGGGCGGAACGGCGGACGAGCGGGGCCATGGACTCTCCTGCCGCGTCGGCGATGTCTGAAAAGAATCAACAGGATCATGCGGACGTATGAAAATTAGATACACGGAACCTGGGCGTCAATAGCCCGCCCTCAAAACGCCCTCGCATCGGCGGTGGGAGGATGGAAGGGTCATGCCCAGCGATCCGGTCTTCCGTCTGCCCCGCGCGGTGGTGTTCGCCGCCGTGTGCACGGCCCTTGCCGTCGTCGGGCATGCCGCGGCGTCCCACGGGCCCGTCCCCGCGGCCGCGGTGGCGGCGGGGCTGGCCGGGCTGACCGTCGTCGGCGCCGTGCTGGCGGGGACCGAGCGATCTCTGGGCACCATCCTCGCCGGGCTGCTCGGCGGGCAGTTCATGCTGCACGTCCTGTTCACGGCGGCGCAGCACGGCCAGCACCTGGCCCATCACCCGGCGGTCCTGGCCTCCCACGGCACCCGCGCGATGACACTCGCGCACGTGACGGCGGCCGCCGTCTCGGCCTGGTGGCTGCGGCGCGGCGAGCGCGCGGTGTGGCGGCTGGCCCGGAAGGCCGCCGAGGCCGCCGTACGCCCATGGCGGGCGCTCCTGTCGGTGCCCGCCCCTCTGCCGGCGCCGTACCGGCACCCCGTCGCCGACACGGCGACCGGACCGCCGGAACAGGTCCTCCGCCACATCCTCACCCGGCGCGGGCCGCCCTTCTCTCCGTTCCCCGCGTTCGGCTGAACGCCCGACGACCGGATCGGCGCATCCGGTCCTCCAGCACGCTTCCCGAGCATCACGAACGGAGAACTTCCATGCGCATGGCGCAACCCCCCTTCACCCGCCCCGGCCGACCGGCCGGTCCGCGAACGTCCCGGCGACGCCGTACAGGGACCGGCCGGGGGCCGGTCGCCCGGTTCACGGCCGCGGTCGCCGCGACGACGCTCGCCGGCCTCCTCACCGGCGTCCTCGGCGCCGCACCCGCCGACGCCCACACCACGCTCACCGCCGCCGTTCCCGCCAAGAACTCGAAAGTGCCGTCCCCGGCCCGGATCAAGCTGACCTTCGCCGAGGCGGTGCGGTTCCCGGGCATCGTCGTGCTCGACGCCAAGGGCGGCCACCACGAGTCCGGCAAGGCGCACGTGACGGACGCCACGGTGACCGAGCAGGTCGGCGGCGTCCTCCCGCCCGGGGTCTACACCGTCGGCTGGCGGGTGGTCGCGGACGACGGGCACCCGGTGACCGGCGACTACAAGTTCACGGTCGTGGGCGGCGCGTCCCCGTCGCCGGCCGCCACGTCTCCGGCCGCCACCTCGCCGACGACCGGCTCCGCCGCCCCGGCGGCGGGCGCGCCGTCGAGCACGCCGGCCGCCCAGAAGACCACGTCCACGTCCAGCGCGGGCTGGCTGTGGGTCGGCCTGGGCGCCGTCGTCGTCGCCGTCGTGGTCGGCGGCGTGGCGCTGCTCCGCAGGCGCCGCACGGCCGGGGCCTGACCCGCGGCGTGGCGCCGCTCCACAGACGCCGTGCGGCCGAGGCCTGACCCGCGGCGTGGCGCCGCTCCACAGGCGCCGCACGGCCGGGGCCTGACCCGCGCCGCCGTCCGAGCCCGGGGTCGTCGCCGTTTCGCGCGGCAAACGGCGACGACCCCGTGGTGACGTCTCAGGAGCGTATGGCGGTGAACTCGACGCGGCGGCCGGGCTCGCCCGGTGGCCGCCGGACGCCGTTGACGGACACCTGAACGGCTCCGGCGTCGCTGAGCACGACGTTGAGGCGCGGGTCGTCGAAGCGTACGGACTGGCCGCGTGCGAGGGTGCGGTTGACCAGGATGTCGCCGCCGGGCACGCCGACGAACACCTGACACCCGGCGCCGGTGACCGTCAGGGTCAGCGTCGCCGTCGGGGCGGTGGCGGTCGTGGGCCGGACCGGGGTGGGGGTGCGGACCTGCGCCCAGATCGAGTAGCCGGCGAAGCCCACCGCGCCGGTCAGCAGAAGGATCCCCGCGACGGCGACGGCCGTCGAGGCGCGGAGCGACCGCCTGCGCTCAGGCGAGACATGGCGTCCCACGGCGGAGAGTCTAGTCAGCCTTTATTCCCCATGTCAGTCGTCCCATTTGTCAATGTCCGGAAACGGTCGCACGGATGTGTTTGACGGGCCATCGTGCGACGTCCGGGACCCCTGTGGCGTAAGGAGTATCGGCCATCCGGCAACCGTCCCCAAATTGTCCGGAAGTAGGCGTTATTAGGAGGCTTTAACCGGATAATCTCCGGACAAGTGACGGGAAGCCGTCAATCAAGGGGACGGACGCCTGCGATGCCTTACTCTCGCCGCGCTCTTTCGGCCAAGGCACTGGGCATGCTGTCGGTCGTCGTGCCGACGCTCGCCGCCTGCGCGCTCGGCTCAGGTTCGAGCGGGTGCGCCGACCAGTCGATCACCGTCGCCGTCGCTCCGTCGATCGGCCCGGCGATCGAGCAGGCCGCGCGCCGCTACAACGCCGGCGCCTCCTGCGCCCGCGTCACCGTACGCCGCCGGCGGCCCTCCGAGGTGGCCGCCGTCCTGTCGGGACAGGGTTCCAACCCGGGGGCGGAACGCCCCGACGCATGGATCCCCGACTCGTCGCTCTGGCTCCCGATCGCCCGCCGCACCGGTGCGGGCGCCGCCGTCGTACGGCCGTCCGGCGCTTCGGTCGCGATGTCACCGCTGGTCCTCGCCGTCCCGCGCGGGCACGCGCCGAACACCGCCGACTGGCGACTCCTGCTGTCCCACCAACTGCCGGGCACCGGGGGACCGCAGCCTCCCCTGCGCGTACGGTTCCTCGACCCGGCCGGGGAGGCCAGCGGCCTCGGCGCGCTGCTCCTCGCCCAGAACGCCGCCGGCCCCGGCAAGACCGGGCTCGCGACCTTCGCCGTCACGCTCTACTCCGACCTCGGCGCCGCCCTCCCCGACGAGCAGGCCGCCTACCGGGAGATCGCCAAGGGGGCCGGCTCACCCGCGACCAACCCGCCCGGGTCGACCCCCCGGCCGCCGACCGCCGTCGTGCTGTCCGAGCAGGCGGTCTGGCAGCACGGCCACACCGACGCCACTCCACCCGTCACCGCGCTCTACCCCGACGGGCGCACGCTCGCCCTCGACTTCCCGTACGTCTCCACCACCACCGACCGCAAGCGGTCGAGAACCGTCGAGGACTTCCAGGCCACGCTCGCCCAGTCCCAGACCCGCGTGGCGCTGCAGGGGCTCGGACTGCGCACCCCCGACGGCGTCGCGGGGGCGGACTTCGACGAGCGGTACGGCGTCGTCGCCCGCGTTCCGGACCGGCTGCCATCCCCCGACCCGACGAACGTCGGCCGGGTCCTGCAGATGTGGCAGCGCACCGTGCTCGGCGCGCGGATGCTGATCCTCCTCGACGTCTCCCCGTCCATGGCCGACCGGGTCCCGCAGACCCAGGACACCCGCATGCAGGCCACCGCCAAGGTCGCCATCGGCGGGGTCCACATCCTCAGTGACAACTCCCAGGTGGCGCTGTGGGAGTTCGCCACCCAGCTGGACGGCGACCGCGACTACCGCCAGATCGTGCCCTTCCGGACTCTCAGCGACAAGGTCGGCGCGGGATCGCAGCGGAACCTGCTCGAACGGTCGTTCGCCGCCGCCGCGCCGGTGCCGCAGACGCGCACCGGCCTGTACGACTCCGTCCTCGCCGCCTACCGGGAGGCCGTACGGACCTACCAGCCCGACCACAACAACGTCGTGGTGCTGCTGACCGACGGCATGAACTACGACCCGGGCCGCACCATCTCCCTGCAGACCCTCGTGGCGGAGCTGAAGCGGGCCGCCGACCCGATGCGGCCGGTCACGGTCGTCCCCATCGCCTTCGGCCCGGACATCGACCCGGGATCGCTCCAGCGGATCGCCGCGGCGACCGGCGGGCAGGCGTTCGTCACCCTCGACCCGCGGCAGGTCCAGCAGGTCTTCCTGCAGATGCTCATCCGCCTCACATGCGGGCAGACCTGTCCCACGTCCTGAGGCGTACGGGTAAGGTCACGGTTCTGTGAGATCAATCGAGTGGCTGGCGATGGCCCGGCACGGCCAGAGCACGGCCAACGTCGCGGGGCAGGAGGCCGAGGCCAACGGGCTCCATGCGGTCGACCTCGCCCTGCGCGACGCCGACGTCCCGCTGTCGCCGCTCGGCCGCGAGCAGGCGACGGCGCTCGGCCGTCGGCTGGCCGCACTGCCCCCGGACGAACGGCCCACGGTCGTACTGTCCTCGCCGTACCTTCGGGCGCGGGACACCGCGCGCCTCGCCCTCGATCAGCTCCCCGATCCCCCGCCGATCGTCCTGGACGAGCGCCTGCGCGACCGCGAGATCGGCGTCCTCTACCTGCTCACGCAGCGCGGCGTCGAGGCCCGCTACCCGGAGGAGGTCGAGCGCAAGCGCCGGCTCGGGAAGTTCTACTACCGGCCGCCCGCCGGTGAGTCCTGGGCCGACGTGGCGCTGCGGCTGCGCAGCGTCCTCGCCGACGTGGAGCGCGAGCACCCCGGCGGCCGCGTCCTCATCGTCGCGCACGACGCGATCGTCGTCCTGACGCGGTACATCGTCGAGCACCTGTCCGAAGACGAGCTCCTCGATGTGGAACGCACCCTGGTCGCCAACGGCTCGCTCACCATCTGGGCCCGCGAGGAGGGCGAGCTCCGCCTCGTCACGTTCAACGACACCGAGCACCTCAAGGACGCCGGTCTGACCCCGTGAGCCCGGAGGAAGCGGTCAGTCCTCGTCGTCGTGGACGAAGAGGTTGAGCAGCCAGCTCACCAGGCCGACGACGATCGCTCCCCAGAACGCCGCCCAGAAGCCGGACACGTGGAACGGCAGGTGCAGCTTCCCGGCGGACCAACTCGCCAGCCACAGCAGCAGGCCGTTCACGACCAGCGCGAACAACCCCAGCGTCAGCACGTAGAACAGGCAGCCGAGCGTCTTGACGATCGGCTTGAGGAAGCTGTTGATGAGGCCGAAGACGACGGCCACGCCGACCAGCGTGCCCACCTTGCGCGGAGTCGTCGCGGCCGTCACGTCGATGCCGTGGACCACCAAGGTGGCCACCCACAGCGCAACCGCGGTGATGACCACCCGAATCAGGATCTTCACGACTCGATGGTCGCACGAAACACTGGGTCCATGGCCACCCTCCGGAGCGTCACCGAAGACGATGTCGACGAATTGTCCGCCGTGCTGGGCCGTGCGTTCGCCGACGACCCGGTCTGGCAGTGGATTTTCCCGCGCCACCCGGAACGGATGGCGCGGCTGTTCGCGGTACTCCTCCGCAACGCGCACCTGCCGAACGGCGCCAGCGAGCTCGCCGGCGAGGGTTCGGCCGTCCAGGCCGGGGCGCTGTGGGATCCGCCCGGCCGATGGCATATCCCGCTGTCCGTGCAGTTGCGCCGCGTCCCCACGCTGATCCGCATCCTGGGCACCCGGACCCTGCCCGTACTGCGCGGCCTTGGCGAACTGGAGAAGGCCCATCCGACGGAGCCGCACTGGTACCTCGCAGTGCTCGGCACCGACCCGCCGGCGCAAGGTCACGGGCTCGGCTCCGCCCTGCTGAGGTCACGCCTGTCGCGCTGCGACGCCGGCCGACTGCCCGCCTACCTCGAGTCGTCCAAAGACAGCAACGTCCCGTATTACGAGCGCTTCGGATTCCGCGTCACCGGCGAGATCCGCATGCCCGGCGGCCCACCCGTCTGGCCCATGTGGCGCGACCCGGCCTGACGCGTTATCCGGTACGGAGCGCTGTGGATTGGTTACAGTCTGAGGTCGTCCGAGTCGTACGACCGAGGAGGGCTCAGTGCCGCCCCCACGCGAGCGATGGGATCGACATGGATCGACCGGACCCCCTGACGGACATCACGTGGCGGAAGTCCATCCGGAGTACGGAGCAAGGGACAGCATGCGTCGAGGTCGCCGAGTGGAGCGCGTCGGCCTGATCCAGCAGGTCGGATGACCTGAGCGTGGCCCGGTCCGGGCGCGCCATCCCGGGCCGGGCCGGAACGGATGACGGTCACGAGGCGCTTTCGAGGGCCGTGGGCTCGGACGTGGGCGCACGCCGGGCGGTGAGGGCCGCGGCGGCCGGTGGGCCCGCCAGGGCGACGAAGACGGCGAGCACGCCGGGGAGGGCCAGCGCGGCCCGCAGGGAGGTCGCCTCGGCCAGGTGGCCGATGATCGCCGGGCCGGCCAGCAGCCCGCCGTAGCCGAAGCTGGTCAGCAACGCGATCGTCCGCCCGGCCGTGGCCGGGTCCGCGCCGGCGGAGCTGAACACCACCGGCACGATCGTCGCCAGGCCGACGCCGACGAGGGCCCATCCCGCCCATGCGCACCCCATCGCGGCGGGCCCGGCCGATGGGGCCACGAGCACCAGCGCGTAGCCGACGGCGGCCAGGGCACCCGCCAGGCGCAGCGTGCGGCCGCCTCCGAGGCGGCCCCGCAGCCGGTCGCCGAGCAGCCGTACGGTCGTCATGGCGACCGAGAAGACCGTGAACGACAGCGGCGCGAGGTCGGCCGACGCGCCGAGCACCCGGCGGGCGTGCATCGCCGCCCAGTCCATCGCGCCGCCCTCGCAGATCGCGCCCGCGAGCATCACCGCGCCCAGCAGCACGATCACCCCGTTGACACGGCCGCGCCGCGGAGCGGCGGCCGTGCCGGGAGACGGCGCGGCGCCGCCTCCGGGGAGCAGGAGGCGGGCGGGAAGCAGGAACAGCACCGTCATGGTGAGCGCCGTCCCGACGAGGAGCGTCTCGACGCCGAGGCCGGCGCGCAGCACGGCCGCCGTGACGAGGCCTCCGGCCGCGCCGCCGAGGCTCCACATGCCGTGGAACGCCGACATGATCGGCCGGTCGTAGCGGACCTCGACCTCGACGGCGTGCGCGTTCATCCCGACTTCGAGCAGTCCGAAGCCGACGCCGAAGACGACCGCGCCGATGAGGAGCGCCGGGAAGGAGCCCGCGAGCGCCGGCCCGAGTAGGAGGAACGCGTGGAGGGGGCCGGCCGCCCAGGTGAGCCGGCGGCTCGACCAGCGGTCGGACATCCGGCCCGCGAACTGCATCGACACCAGGGCCGTGAGCGACACCACGAGGAGCGCGGTGCCGGTCCGCCCGGCGCCCAGGCCGAGCCGGTCGGTGAGGGCGGGAAGGCTCGCCGCCCAGATGCCGACCGTCGTGCCGCACAGGCCGAAGTAGCCGAAGACGCCGACGCGGGCACGCCGCACCACGGGATCGATCATGGACCCTCCTCATTTGCTCTCGGCGAGAACATAATGGAGAACGCAGGGCTGACACAATCGACGGGTGCGTGCGGTGACCGGAGCGACGACCAGCGGCGAGCTTCGCCTCCACAACCTGCTGCGCCTGCTGCGGGCCGCGCACGACCGAGGCGGCGAGGCCACCCGCTCGGAGCTGACCCGCGACCTCGGGCTCGCCCGCGGGACGGCCGCCGTCCTGGTCGCCGATCTCGCCGAGGCACGGCTGGCCCAGGAGCGGCCGGCGCCGCAGCGGACCCGCGGCCGCCCGACCGCGATGCTCGGCCCGCATCCCGAGGGGCCGCTGGCCCTGGCCGTCGACCTGCGCGAGGACGCCTGGACGATCGCGACCGCCGAGATCGGCGGCGGGCTGACCGTCCGCGAGGAGCAGCCGCACCCCGGAAACCCTCCGGAGGCCGTACTGGGCGACCTGGCGGCGGCGATCGGCCGGTATCTCGCCGAACTCGGCCCCCGGATCGTCGGCGTCGGTGTCGCGCTGCCCGGCCCCATCCGCGACGGCCGCGTCGTCGACATCCCTCACCTGTCATGGCGCGACGTTCCGGCGGTGGAGATGCTGAGCGTGGGCGCGCCGCCGGTCTCCCTCGGCAACGACGCCGCCCTCGCCGGGCTGGCCGAGGCACGGCGCGGCGGGCTCCGCGGGATCCCCGTCGGCCTTCACCTGCACGTCGACTTCGACCTCGGCGGCGCGCTGCTCGTCGACGGGAACCCTCTGCAGGGCGCGCGGGGCACGACCGGGGAGTTCGGCCACATGCCGCTGGGCGGGTCGACCCTGCGCTGCGACTGCGGCGCCGTGGGGTGCTGGGCGCTCCAGGTGGGCGCGACCGCCCTCCTGCGGGCGACGGGAACCCCGGTCGAGCCCGGACACGCCCGGGCGGGCGCCCGGCGGGTCCTCGCCCAGGCCGACGAGGGCGAGCCCCGCTGCGTCGCCGCGCTGGAGGAGGTCGCCCGCGCGTTCGGAGCCGGAACGGCCGCCCTCGTCAACGCGCTCGACCCCGGGCGGGTGACGCTGTCCGGCGTGGGCGCGCGGATCCATGATCAGGCGACGGGCATGTTCGCGACCGCCTACCGGGACGGCCTCATGACCTTCCGCCGTGAGCAGCCGCCGCCGGTCCTCCCCGCCGCACTGGGCGCGGACGCGACCGTCGTCGGAGCCGCCGAACTGGCCTTCGACGTCTTCCTCACCGCAGCGGGCCTGACCGCCTGGCAGTCGGCCCACTGATCACCGGCCGACCGGCGTCCGGAGGTCAGGTGCCGGTGCGCATCGCGGCGGCGACGCGTTCGGGGGTGAGGTCGCCGAGGTCGTCGGCGACGTACGTCGCGAGGGCGAGGGCGTCCGGGGCGGGTGGGTAGCGGGGATGCGGCACGGCGATCACGCGCATCCCGGCGGCGTACGCGGACCGCAGGCCGTTGCTGGAGTCCTCGACGGCGGCGCAGGCCGCCGGGTCCACGCCGAGCCGCTCCGCGGCCAGGAGATATCCGTCGGGCTCCGGCTTGCCGCGGGCCACCTCTTCGGTCGACACCGTCGCCTTGAACGACGCCGTGAGCCCCGTACGGTCGAGGACGACGTCGATCAGCACGCGCGGTGAGGAGCTGGCCAGTCCGAGGGGCCAGCGCGCCGCGAGCCGGCGTACCGCGTCGACCGCGCCGGGCATCAGCGGAACGCCGCCGTCCTCGTACCGGCGGGCCATGTGCGCCACGACGCCGCGGGCGACCTCGTCGGCCGGGAGCCGGACGCCGAGTTCGCCGCTCAGGTACGCGGCCCACTCGGAGGTACTCATGCCCATCAGCCGCTGCTGGGTGTCGGGCTGCCACTGCCCGCCGTGGTCGGCGACGAACGCCCGCCGTACCTCTTCCCACACCGGTTCGGAGTCGACGAGCACCCCGTCGAGATCGAAGACCACAGCACTCATGGGGACAACTCTGACAGCAGCGGAAGCGTGAGCACGAAGCAGGCGCCCTTGTCGCAGTCGCCGAGGGCGAGTGTGCCGCCGTGCGCGTTGGCGATCTCCCGGGAGATGGCCAGCCCGAGACCGCTGCCGCCGGGGTCGCGCTGCCGGGCGTCGGGCAGCCGGGTGAACCGCTCGAAGATCCGCTCCCGGTCGGCCGGGGCGATCTGCTTGCCGTCGTTGCAGAGCTCGAGGACGGCCTCGCCATTCCCCCGCCGTACGGAGACGGTGACCTCGGACTCGGCGTGCCGGGCGGCGTTGTCCAGAAGGTTGGTGAGGACCCGGCTGATGTCCAGCCGGTTCGCCCGGACCACCACTCCGGGCTCGGTGATCACCTTCGCGGTGATCCGCCGGGGAACGCGGCGTACCTCGCGCTCGGCCAGGTCGCCGAGGTCGACGGGGCCGTTGCGGCTCGGCAGGCCGGCGTCGCGGCGGGCCAGCGCGAGCAGTTCGGTGACGATGTTCTGCAGGCGCTCGGTGTTCTGCAGGGTTCTGGCGAGCGCCTCCCGCAGGTCGGTGCCCTCCGGGTCGAGCAGCGCGACCTCCAGTTCGGCGCGCAGCCCGGCGATCGGGCTGCGCAGGTCGTGGGAGACATCGGAGACCAGGCGGCGCTGCTGTTCGACGGCGGCCTCCAGCCGGTCGAGGGTCGCGTTGACGGCCATCGCCAGCCAGTAGAACTCGTCGCGGCGGGGCGGCAGCGACACCCGGCGCCGCAGGTCGGCCACGTTGATCGCGTCGAGTTCGTCGCGCAGCGCCTCGACCGGCCGCAGCCGCCGCCCGGCGGCCCACCACCGCCAGACGCCGCCCGCCCCGATGCTGACCGGGATGCCCAGCGCCAGCAGGACGGCCAGGCCGGGGCGCGGGAACAGTCCCGGCTCCGGCGTGATCGCGTGGATCGTGAGCGCCTGCCCGGGGCCGGGCACCCGCTGGGAGACGACGATGAGGCAGTGCCGGGGGTCGACGCACACGCGCTGCTCGATGCGCCCCCCGTCCGGGGGCCGCCGGGCGTGCAGCGCGGGCAGCCCGGAGACGCTCTTCGTGGCGGCGACGACCTGGCCGTGGTCGTTCTGGACCTGGACCAGCTCATGGCCGCCGGTGATGACCGGGTTCGTGAGCTGCCCGGCGCGGGTGAGCGCCGCGATCTGCCGGGCCGTGAACGTCAGGTCTGTCGCGAGGCTCCTCGCCACCTGGTACTGGATGAGGGCCAGCAGCCCGATGTAGGCCAGCACGGCGACGATCCCCGTCACCGTCATCGCGATGACGGTGGCGCGCTGCCGGATCGTCTGGTCTCTGTGTCGCACTGGCTGTTCCCCCGGACACGGCGCCCCCTGGGCCATGCCACAGCACCCGATCAACTACCCAACGGGAGGCTCCCTATGCATTCCGTCAACTCCGGGTGTACGTCGCCGTGCCGGCGGCGGGGGTGCGTGTGGTGAGCGTCACGTCGGAGGCGAGGTGGGCCGGGGTGGGCGGGCTTCCCCGGTGAACCACTTCATGTCCTCCACGGGACGACCGGGGCGACGAGAGAATCGTCGGCGCGTTGCGGCCTGACCGTACGGCTTCCTCCCTGGTCGGCGCGCGGACGACCCGGCCGATGGGTGAGGTTTGAGAGGGGCATGCCCGGTACGTCCGATTCGTTGAATGGTGCGCGGCAAAAGGTCCGGGCTTCCGGTCGTCCTGACGTACGTATGTGTGTCAGAGTTGACACGCGACAGAACACAGGGAAGCGGTGATACTCAACTGGAGGAGACGTACGGCCGCGAGGGCGGTCGCCTGACGGGGCGGCCCGGCCGGTGGAACAACTGGACAACGACGACTGCCGTCCGCGCCACAGATGGGCGACAATAGCGGCGTTCGATGGGAGGCGGGAGCGCCAATGAAGAAGTACCTGACCTGGGCACTTATAGCCTTTGTCATCTTCTACCTGCTGAATTCCCCCAATGGCGCAGCCCACGTGGTGCACAACGCACTCGGCGGGCTGATGTCGGCGGGCAACTCCTTGTCGAGGTTCGTCAACGCACTGTAATCCCTGTTGGCGCGAGGCCCTCTTGCGCCACGCCCCATGTCCCCTTGATCCCCCTTCGTCGTCGCGGTCCGGGCGTGTCTCCGTGCCCGGACCCGGAGGTCGCCGCCCGGCCCTCTAGAACGTAGTTCTAGAGTGAGCCGCAGCGCCGACCTGAGAGGTGATCATGGGACCACTGCACGGTGTTCGCGTCATCGAGATCGCGAGCCTGGCACCTGCGCCGTTCGCCTGCATGGTGCTGTCCGATCTGGGTGCCGACGTGCTCCGCGTCGACCGTCCGTCCAGCGTGGCCGGCGCGGCGACGCTGGTCGGCGGCGAAGCCACCGCGGATCCGCTGAGCCGCGGACGCCGTTCCATCGGCCTCAACCTCAAGGACCCGGCCGGCGTCAAGGTGCTCCTGCGTCTCATCGAGTCGGCCGACGTCCTCGTCGAGGGCTTCCGCCCCGGCGTCACCGAACGCCTCGGCTTCGGCCCCGACACATGCCTCGAACGCAACCCAGGTCTGGTGTACGGCCGGATGACCGGCTGGGGCCAGGAGGGCCCCATGGCCGCGATGGCCGGGCATGACATCAACTACATCGCCATCGCGGGCGCGCTCGACCCGATCGGCCACGCCGGCGAGCGGCCCGTCCCGCCGCTCAATCTCATCGGCGACTTCGGCGGCGGCGGAATGCTCCTCGCGCTCGGCGTCCTCGCCGCACTTTACGAGCGGTCGCGGTCCGGCCGGGGACAGGTCGTCGACGCCGCCATGGTCGACGGCGCCTCCCTGCTGACCTCGTTCATCCACGGCATGCGCGGCCAGGGACTCTGGCGCGACGAACGCGGCACGAACCTCCTCGACGGCGGCGCGCCGTTCTACGACACGTACGAGACGGCCGACGGCCGGTACGTGAGCGTGGGCGCCCTCGAGCCCCAGTTCTACGCCGCCCTGCTGCGTGGCCTCGGCCTGGAGGGCGAGGACCTGCCCGCCCAGCTCGACCAGGAGCGCTGGCCCGAGCTGCGCGCCCGCTTCACCGAGATCTTCAAGCAGCGCACCCGCGACGAGTGGACCGCGATCTTCGACGGCACCGACGCCTGCGTCGCGCCGGTGCTCGGCCTCGGTGAGGCGCCCTCCCACCCGCACAACCGGGCCCGTGGCGGCTTCGTGGAGCTCGGCGGGCTGAGCCAGCCGGCCCCGGCGCCACGCTTCAGCCGCACCGAGGCGGAGACGCCGCGCCCGCCCGTACGGCCGGGCGAGCACACCGACGCCGCTCTCGCCGAACTCGGCCTCACCGGCGAGGAGATCGCCGCCCTCCGCGCGACCGGCACCGTCGCCTGATCACCGGCCGCGAGCGTCGAGTGCCGCCGCCCGCTCACGCGTCGGCGAAGTCGACCCGGCTCGCCGGCGGCGCCGTCGCCTGAGCCGGGTCGGTCAGAGGGGGCGGCGGCGGAGGACGCTGTCGCCGAGGAGGAGCCAGGTGATCTCGCCGTCGGCGCGGGCGAAGCGGACGGGCATTCCGCCTTCGTCGCGGCCCTCGTCGGGGCCGGTGAAGCGGACCCGCGCCGCTTGGTCGCCGGACAGCACGACGCCGTCACCGAGCCCGTCGACCCGTACGTCCTCCGTGCCGTCGGTGTAGACGCCGAGATGGTCGCGGACGTCGGGGGCCTGGACGTATTCGCCCGGCTCCGCCCAGGCGGGCAGCCCGAGCGTCTCGTCCGTGATCCGGGCGAGGTCGGGCCCGGCGTGCTCGGAGTTGGCCAGGATCACGAACGCGCGCCCGCTGTCGGGGAGGATCGTCAGGCGCGCCGTGTAGCCGACGGTCTGGCCGGGGTGCCCGACCGCCCGTTTCTCTCCGGGCAGGTCGCGGATCTTCCAGCCGACGCCGACGTGTGCGCCCGGGCCGGCGGCGTCGGCGAGGGGCTCCCACATGCCGTGCGGCTCGGCCAGCAGGTGGCGGCAGAACGCGATGAGGTCGCGGGCGCTGGTGATGAGGCCGCCCGCGCCGTTGCGGGCCCGCGACCGGCCCCACGGCCGTACGACCCGGGGAGGGTCGCCCTGGTGGCCGAGCGCGATCGGATACGTGACCGCCTCGTCGGTGAAGAAGGTGGAACGCTCCATGCCCGCCGGCTCGAACACCAGTCGCCGCGCGGCGTCCTCGAACGGCACTCCGGCCGCGACCTCGACGATCCGCGCGAGGACGATGAAGCCCGCGTTGCTGTATCCGTGGAACCGGCGCAGCGGGAAGATCTGCGGCGCGGTGGCCAGGTCGGCGACCGCGCGGGCCAGTGCGCCGGCGTCGAGCTCGTCGGCCGGACGGTACGCGGCCTCGTCCGGCGCCCAGCCCGACCGATGGGTCAACAGGTCCCGTACCGTGACCTGCTCGCCGACCGCCGGATCGGCCACCCGGAAGCCCGGGATGTGGTCGCGTACGAGAGCGTCCAGGCCGACGCCCAGACGCGTGAGCACGGTGGCGGTGATCAGTTTGCTGATGGAGGCGACACGGAAGAGCGTGTCCGCGGTGACCGGAACCGGATCCTCCACGCTGCGGACGCCGTACGCGCCGTAGCTCTCCTCGCCGTCGTCGAGGGACCCGACACAGACACCGGGCGCGGCCGGGACTCCGATCGGTGAGACCGAGCCGTCCGGCAGCCGGAGCGTCTGAGCGAAGTCCATGTCGCCTCCATCGGGGCCACTCGTCAGGGGACTTCCAGACATAGCCGACCGGGCCGTCCGAGTGCCAGCCCTTCCTCACGAGCGACTTCGACTCGGCACGGGTGACGACGTGTCACTGGTCGTTCCTGGCGACGCGAGCAGCACCTTCTTGGTCTTGCGCTTGACGATCCTCGGCCTATCGCTTGCTTGGTTCGCTCGTTACTCTTGCGGGAGCAGTGGCCCCTCACGGAGGAGAAGCGGCGTGGAGATCGATCTGCTGGACGGAGAGATGTACGCCGGAGACCCCTCGGAGGTCTACGCGTGGCTGCGCCGGGAGGCCCCCGTCTACCACGACGAGGCCAACGGCCTCTGGGGCGTGTCCCGGCACGCCGACATCCGCGACGTCGAGCGCGACCCGCGCCTGTGGACCAGCTCCGGCGGCTACCGCCCGCAGATCGCCGCCGACCCGTCCATGATCGGCACCGACGATCCCGAGCACGCCCGGCGGCGCCGCCTGGTGTACCGGCGGTTCACCCCGCGCGGCGTCGCCCGCTACGCCGACCGGATCCGGGCGACGGCGGTCGAGCTGATCGAGACCGCGCTCGCCGCCGGAACGGTCGACGCGGTGCCCGCCCTGGCCGCGCCGCTGCCCGCCCGCATGATCGGCTGGCTCCTGGGCTTCCCCGACGAGGCGTGGCCGAAGCTCGTGCACTGGTCGGCGACCGCGGTGGTCGCCGGCGGCGGGCGGCGTTACGTCACCGAGGAGGCGGCGATCGCGGCCGGCGAGTACGGCGAGGTCGTGGTCGGCATGGCGCAGGATCGGCGTTCGTGCCCGGCCGACGACCTGCTGTCGGTGTGGTGCGCCTCCGAGGAGTACGACGACGATCGCCTGGCGCACGAAGCCCTGCTCCTGCTCATCGGCGGAGCGGAGACGACCCGGACCGTCCTCGCCACGGCGATCGACGCGCTGATCCGCCACCCGGACCAGTGGAGGCTGCTGCGCCGGCACCCCGTCCTGCTGCCCGACGCGATCGAGGAGTTCATCCGCTGGACCACTCCGGTGCTCAACATGTGCCGGGTCTCCTCCCAGGAGGCGACGGTCGCGGGCGTCACCGTGCCGGCGGGCTCCCAGGTACTCCTCATGTACGGGTCCGCGAACCGGGACGAGACGGTGTTCACCCGCCCCGAGGCGTTCGACGTGACCCGCGAGCCCGGCGGCCACATCGCCTTCGGCCTGGGCTCCCACTTCTGCCTCGGCGCGGCCCTCGCCCGGCTCGAGCTGCGGATCTTCTTCGAGGAGTTCCTGGCCCGGGTCGCCTCCGCTGCCTGGGCCGACGCCGAGGGGCCGCGCATCCTTCCCAACGCCTTCGTCCGCGGCGTGACGGAGTTCCCGGTCACCCTGACGGGCTTCTAGGGCGCGGTCTTGGGGGTGTCCGGTGGATCTTGTTCGTAGCGAGCGGACGAAGATCCACCGGACACCCCCTAGTCCGATTACACCGGGCCGTCTCCGTCAAATGCGGGATCTGTGATGGCGCCGGGTCCGTCATCCTCGTCCCATGAGGTCCATCCGTGTCCTCATCGTCGATGATCACGCGCTGTTCGCCGAGGCGCTCGCGGCCCGGCTGGCCGCGGAACCCGACCTTGAGGTGCTGCCCGTCGCGGGCGACGTCCGGCGCGCCACCGCGCTGGTCGCCACCGAGGCGCCCGACGTCGTCGTGCTCGACTTCGTTCTCGGCGACGAGAGCGGGCTGGACATGCTCGACCAACTGCGACGCCGCCACCCGCCGGTGCGCGTCGTGATCCTCAGCGCGATCACCGACCTGGCCCCCATGGTGACCGCGCTGCGGCACGGCGCGGTCGCCTGGGTGCCGAAGACGGAGAGCGCCGACCTCGTCGCGCGGGTGGTGCGCGGCGCGGCGGGGCGGGGCGGCTGGATCCCGCCGGACGTCCTCGGCGACGTACTGCGCCGGTTGCTCACCGCCGGCGAACCGCCCGAAGGCGTCCTCGCCCGGCTCACCCCCCGCGAACGCGACGTCTTACAGGGCATGGTGGACGGGCTGAACCGGACGTGGATCGCGGACCGGCTCGGCCTGTCGGCCAACACGGTGCGCACCCACACGCAGAACCTGCTGGCCAAGCTCGGCGCGCATTCGACGGTGGAGGCCATCACGATCGCCATGCGCGCCGGGGTCACACCCGCCGATCCGAACGACGGGTCGCCGCCCTGACGCGCACATGCGCGGTGACGCCCGGATTACAAGCACGGTTCACGCACAGTGACGCCATGACCACCTGTGGCCAGGATGGGTCTGGTTGCGGCCACTTACCTGGACACCCGCGTCGTACAGAGTGACCGTCGATACGGTCATCCACTTCTTGAGACGGGGGTCTTCAAATGATCAGTGCGCAGGCTCGTTCCTCGCCACCGAACCCATCCGCGCTCGTCGGCTGCGTCACAGGCCCCGAATCGCCGCCGCACGACACCGAGACCGGCGACCCGGCGCTCTGGCGCCGCCGCATCCGCCACGACATCCGCCACGAGCTCGGCACGATCATCATGCTCGCGTCCGCCGTCGCGGTCTCCGACGACATCGGCCCCGCCAGCCGGGAACGCGTCGAGGCGCTGCTCGGTGAGACGCGCTGGCTCGACCACCTGCTCCGGCAGCTGGACGCCGAGGAGGAGGGGCAGGTGCCGGTCGGCCCGGAGCGGGTCCGGGTGGACCGGCTCGTCGGGGAGATCGCCGCGGGTCTGCGGCTGTCCTCGGCCCGGCGCATCGGATTCACCGGCGGCCCGGCCTGGGCGCACATCGATCCGCTCGCGCTGTGGCGCGCCGTGCGCAACGTCCTGGACAACGCCCACCGGATCGCCCGGGAGCGGGTCGAGGTGCTCGTGGGCGTCGAGTCGGGCTGGACGGTCGTCCAGGTCGACGACGACGGCCCGGGGTTCGGCGCGGGGACGAGCGGCCTGGCCTCTCTCGGGCTGGGCATCGTGAACGACCTGGTCTCCGAGTACGGAGGCATGATCGAGATGCGGAGGTGCGAGCTCGGCGGGGCGCGAGTGCGGATCCTGCTGCCCGCGGCGGACCGTCCATGAGGGTTCTCATCTGCGACGACCACGCCGTGTTCGCCGACTCGCTCGCCCTCGTGCTGCGCGAGAAGGGGCACGCCGTGGTCGGCGTGGTCTACTCCCCCGACGCCGCCCTGCGGCTGCTGCCCGAGGTGTGCGCCGACGTGTGCCTGATCGACCTGCAATTCCCCACCGGTTCGGTGCTCGGCACCCTGCCGACGCTGCTCGCGGCCGCACCGGAGACCCGGTTCGTGGTGCTGACCGGTTCGACGGACCCGGGGACGGTCGAGGCGACCCTGGCCGCCGGGGTGCGCGGCGTCGCCCACAAGGGTCAGCAGGCCGCCGAGATCGCCGGCCTGCTGACCCGGGTACACGCCGGCGAGGTGGTCGTCGATCCGGAGACGGCCGGCCGGCTCCCGTCCCGTCCCCGCACCGAGGCGCAGCGGCTCGCCGACTACCTCACGCCCCGCGAACGCGAGGTGCTGACCCGCCTCGTCCGCGGCGAGAACACCGCCGGCCTCGCGCGCAGCATGAAGATCACTCGCAGCACCGCCCGCAGCCACGTGCAGAGCGTCCTGACCAAGCTCGGCGTCCACTCCCAGCGCGAGGCCGTCATCGTCGCCGCGCGGCACGGGCTGGTCAGCGTCAGCACCGGCGAGTGGCTCCTGCCGTGAGCTCCTGTTCGACCGAGCTTCGAGGGAACACTCCCTTTACTCCCGCAACATGTTCATTCGTGCGCGGTCGGGGCGATGTACGATCATTAAAGCTCAGGCATGGCAAGTGGTCTAATCGTTGACCTGCACCCTGCCTACCGCACTGAGCAACGGGCGGAGGGAGGCGCGGGTGAGCAGATACGAGCGCTGGAACGACCTGCTGTCGCTCCTGGCGGGCCGGGGGCGTCTCAGCGTCGAGGAGGCGGCCGCCGAGCTGGCCGTCTCGACCGCGACCATCCGCCGCGACTTCGACCAGCTCGCGCAGCAGCAGATGCTCACCCGCACCCGCGGCGGCGCGGTCGCGCACACCGTCACCTACGATCTGCCGCTGCGCTACAAGAGTGCGCGCCGCGCCTCGGAGAAGCAGCGCATCGCGGCGGCCGCCGCCGAGCTGGTGCAGCCGGGCGCGGTCATCGGCGTCAACGGCGGCACGACCACGACCGAGCTGGCGCGGGCCCTCGCCAC
The DNA here is from genome assembly GCF_039542055.1 of Actinoallomurus vinaceus. NCBI lineage: Bacteria > Bacillati > Actinomycetota > Actinomycetes > Streptosporangiales > Thermomonosporaceae > Actinoallomurus > Actinoallomurus vinaceus. The sequence continues at coordinate 77,574 of NZ_BAABHK010000014.1, read as the reverse complement.
CCGCGCCGACCTGCACGCCGAGAACGGCTCACCCGCCATCACGATCGTGACCAACGCGCTCAACATCGCCAACGAGCTCGTCGTACGGCCGCACGTAAAGATCGTGCTGACCGGCGGGGTCGCGCTGCCGCAGTCGTACGAGCTCGTGGGCCCGCTCGCCAACGGGGTGTTCGACCAGGTGACGCTGGACATCGCGTTCCTGGGCGTGAGCGGCCTCGACGTCGAACGCGGCGCCACCTGCCACAACGAGGACGAGGCGAGCATCAACCGGCAGATGGCGATGCGCGCGGAGCGGGTCGTCGTCGCGGCGGACGGTTCCAAGCTCGGCGAGCGCGCCTTCGCCAAGATCTGCGGAGTCGGCGAGATCGACATCCTCGTCACGGACGCGAGCGCCGACACCCATTCCTTCGAAGAGGCCGGCGTCAAGGTCGTCCACGCCTGACCGACCCCGGATCCGCGCGGTACGGCCCGGAAACTGCGAGGCGGCGGGCGGTCAGGACCAGCGGGACCGCGGGCGTTCCTGCGGCTCGCCGTCGATCTCCAGGTCGACCTTCTCGTTGAAGAAGCACACCAGATCCCGGACGCGCTCGGCGTCGTACAGCGGCTCCTCGTACGTCCAGGCGACGTCCTCGCCGCCGTACGACCAGTAGCCCGCCCGTCCCTTGTAGGCGCACCAGGTCTCGGTGCCGGACTGCTCGAGCAGGTCGAGGCGTACGTCCTCGCGGGGCAGGTAGTAGCGGACCGGCAGGCCGGTCTCGAACAGCACCATCGGCCGCTCGGACTCGGCGAGCACGGTACCGTCCACGCTCACCCGGACGCGCCGGGCGCCCCGAAGCGCGTCGATGCGGTGGTACGGGTCGTGCGGATGGCCGAAGACCTGCTCGTCCTCCTCATACCAGGCGTCCATGGCGTCCCAGTAGAACGCGACGAAGCCCTCCAGCCAGGGCGCGATCGGGTCCGGGTAGCCCCACACCGCGTTCTCCGCCGTACGGCCGCCGGCGGACACCGTCCAGTACGAGGCCTGGCCCTTCACCGGGCAGTGGGTCGCGTGGTCGGTCGACTTCAGCAGGTCCATGCGCACGTCGGCGACCGGGAAGTAGTAGACGGGCAGGTGCCCGGTCTCGAAGAGCAGGTGCGCGCCGGCGCTGTCGGCGATCGTCTCACCGCCGAACTCCACGCGGACGCGCTTCGGCGTCGGTTCGAAGTAGAGCAGGTGGCGCGGGGCGGCGACGTCGCCGTTGAACACTCCGGCGGGCCTTCCGGACAGCGGGGCTCCGGGCAGCGTGAGGCTCATATCGGGGAGAACCTCCACTCCGGGCGAGGAATTCCGGGCACGGGCGGGACGGCCGCGAGAGCCGCCCCAGGCGACGCCGCGCGGACAGGGCGGCCGAAAGCGCGGGCGGGGCGGCCGTGAGGGCCCGCTCCCGCCCGCGCCGGTGATCGGGTCAGGAGTACTGCGCCACGATCTTCGTGTAGTCCCACGGCTGCTGCGAGACACCGCTGCAGGCGTCGGAGCCGGTGCCGCTGCCGCAGGGGCGGTCGCGGTTGACGGACCAGAAGGTGAACCGGCTCAGGCCGTGCTGCTGGGCGTACGACCGCATCGTCTGGAAGTCCGCGGTCGTCACCGTCTCACTCTGGTCGGTATTGCCGTTCATCGACGAGATGCCCTGCATGGCGTACAGCTCGGCGTCCGTCTTGCCGGGGTAGTTCTGCTTCAGGACGCCGTGCAGGCCCTCGGACGCCTGGATCGACAGCTGCCCCATGTTCCCCGAACCGCCGCCGAAGTCGAACGGCATGATCGTGAAGGTGTCGATCGGAACGCCGAGCGCCGCCGCCTGCTGGACGAGGCGCGTGCCCCACCAGTTCGGGCCGCTCGTCGTCGTGCCGAAGGTGAGGATCACCTTCACGCCGGAGTTGTTCTGCTTGATGATCTTCAGGGCCTGCAGGACGCGGTCCTGGTTGGCCTCGCTCTCGAACTCGGTGCTCTCCATGTCGATGTCGATCGCCTTGAGCGAGTAGGCGTTGATGACCTTCTGGTAGGCGCCGGCCAGGTCCTGGGCGGTCGAGCAGTGCTCGCCCAGCTTGTTGCCGCTCCAGCCGCCGAAGGACGGGATGACGTCACCGCCGGCCGCCCGGATCTGCTGGATCTTGGTGGCGTCGTCGCCGTTCAGCGGGCGGGTGCCGTCCCAGGCGGGGTTGCAGCCGCCGTCGGACAGGACGAACGCGAGAGTGAACCACTTGACGCCGGTGGCGGACATGACCGTGGTCGGGTCGGGCGGGCTGCCCCAGCCGAAGTAGAGGTACGGCGCCGCCGCCATCGCCCCCGGCGAGCCACCGCCGCCGCCCTGCTGGGTGGTCGCGGTCACCGAACCGCTCTTGGCCGACTCGTTGCCCGCGGCGTCGTACGCGCTGACCTGGTAGGTGTGCGTGCTGCTCGCGGCGAGCCCGCCGACGGTCGCGCTGGCCGAGGAGACGTTCGCGACGACCGACGAGCCCTCGTAGACCTTGTAGCCGGCGACGCCGACGTTGTCGGTCGAGGCGGTCCACGACAGGGAGATCGAGCCGGCCGTCGTGCCGGTCACGCTCAGGCCGGCCGGCGTCGAGGGGGCGGTGGTGTCGGAGGATCCGCCGCCGCCCGTGCAGGGCTGGCCGTTCAGCTTGCAGTTCGCGGGCACGGCGGACGACGGCGAGCCGATGAAGCCGAAGCTCACCGATCCGCCCGCGGGGACCTGGGCGTTGTAGTCGCGGTTGGTGAACGTGTAGTGGGAACCGCTCTGCGTCATGAGCGCGTCCCAGTACGAGCCGACCGAGCCGCCGGAGGGCAGGTCGAACTCCACCTTCCAGCCGTTCAGCGCCGAATCGCCTGCGGTGATCGTGTACTTGGCCTCGTAGCCGGTGCCCCAGTCGGAGGACTTGGCGAAGGCGGCGGTCGGTGCGGTTGCCGCGTGCGCGGCGGCCGGGACCAACAAGGCCGCCAGGAGACAGAGAAGAGTCGGGATGGTACGTCTCACGGGCACTCCTGGTGTGGCGGGAAAACCTGGAGGGCGGGCCGAGCCGATCGATTCGGCCCGCAGGGGACCCCGATTACTTACAGGAAACTTTCCTATAAGTAAGGTGCAGATTAACCCTCCCGACCCCGTCCGTCAACGGACCTTCGTCCTCCCCGCCACATGATCGACGGCCGAAACCGGCCCTTGGTGCGGAGGACGCGCGCGGGATACGGTCCTTAGACGCGGGAGGGGAACTCATGACTCAACGACGAGTCGCCACGCCGGTCTCCGACACCGACACCATCGCCAGCCCCGACACCTACGTGCGGGGCGTGCCGCACGACGCGCTGGCCCGGCTCCGGGGCTCGACGCCGGTCGCGTGGATCGAGGAGAGACCGGTCGACGGCAAGCCCGCCGGGCCCGGGTACTGGGCGGTGCTCCGGCACGCCGACGCGTGCCAGGTCCTGCGCAACCCCAAGCTCTTCTCCGTACGCGGCACGGCGGACAAGGACCTCGGCCACGGGCGCGGCCGGACCCCGGCCGAGGATCCGCCCGCGCGGTCGCGGCTCCGCAGACGGCTTCCCAAGGCGTTCGGCGCGCGCACCATCGCCTGCCTGCCCGAACGCATCGACGCCCGGGCGTACGCCCTCGTGGACGCGGTGGCCGAGAAGGGCGAGGCGGACTTCACCACGGAGATCGCGACGGACCTGCCCCTGCTGGCCTTCGCCGACCTGGTCGGGGTCCCCGAGTCGGACCGATGGCTGCTCGCCGACTGGTCCGCCCGCGCCATCGCTCGTCCGGTCGCCGGATACCCGGCCGGCCACGCCGCGGAGACGCCCTTCGACCCGGCGGGATCCACGGACATGGCCCGCCGGGCGATCGCCGCGCGGCCGCACGGCCCGGCCGCCTCCGAGGCGGAGACCCCGCCGCACGGCCCGGAGGCGGAGACCGCACTGCCCGACCTGCGCCTCTACGCCGGCGAACTCGCCGCGTACAAGCGGCGGCATCCCGGCGACGACCTCATGACCGCCCTCGTCGGGCAGGCCGGCGGCAAGACCGGCCCGGACCCGGTGGAGGAGTTCGAGAGCCTCTTCCGGCTGTTCGCGGCGGCCGGGGACGACGCCGTGAAGGGCGGGCTGCCCGGCGGGATGGTCGCCCTGCTGAAGAATCCGGACGAGACGGCGCGCCTGCGCGCCGATCCGAGCCTCCTCGAGTCCGCGGTCGAGGAGATGCTGCGGTGGTGGTCCCCCGTCATGTGCGTCGGGCGTACGGTCACGGCCGACACCGTCGTCGGCAACGTCCCGGTCCGCAAGGGCGAGCGGCTCGTGGTGTGGGTCTCGTCGGCCAACCGCGACGAGCTGGTGTTCGCCGAGCCCGGCCGCTTCGACGTGGGACGCGCCCCGAACGACCACCTCGCGCTCGGCCTCGGCCCGCGCGCCTGTCTCGGCGCGCACCTGGTCCGGATGCAGATGCGCGCGATGTTCACGGCCGTCCTCGACCGCTTCGACGACATCGAGCCGGCGGGTGAGCCGAGGCGGCTGCGCTCGAACGTCCGCAACGGCGTCAAGCACCTGCCGATCCGCTGGCGGCCGAGACCCCGCCGCTAAGGCCTGTCTCGCAGTAGGACAGCGGGGTTTTGAGACAGGCCCCGAGCCGTCACGCGGTCGCGGGCGTGGCCCGTACGGGCGTCAGGAGCCCTCGTGGGCCAGGTGGGCGCTCAACCACTCCAGGGCGCTCGGCGTGACCCGCTTCCACGTGTGCGGGTTGTGCCCGCCGCCCGGGACCATGATCTTGTCGGTGGTCATGGGCGCGGCCGCAACCTGGAGGAACTTCCGCGCCTCTCCGAAGTCGCGCTCACCGTCCTGGCTCGTGGTCACGAGCACGGAGATCGGAGGCGGCGGGAGGTGCTGCAGCCGCCAGATCAGGCTGTTGTCGGACTTCACCTGCTTGCTGCCGCCGTACAGGTCGCCGGTCTGCCAGTCCTGCCGCGGGTAGAAGTAGCCGGCCATCGAGACCGCCGCCGTGAACCGGTCGGACCGCTCCATGGCCAGCTTGACCGCGCAGTAGCCACCGGTCGAGTCGCCCATCACGCCCCAGCCCCGGTAGCTCGCCGCCACCCGGTACGTCGACATGATGCTTTCGGGCACGTCCTGGGAGTAGAACGTCAGCACCTGCGGTCCGCCGGGAACGTCGGTGCACTCGGTGTCCCTCGGCATCACCGAGGTCGGCGACGGGCGCATCATCACGATCACCATCGGCTGCACCTTGCCGGAGTTCATCTCCTTGGTGGCGATCGCCGGGACACCCAGCCGGGTGATGAGCTGCTCGGGGACGCCCGGGAAGCCCGTGAAGTCGTACATCACCGGGAAGTGGCGCTTGTTGTACTTCTTCTGGAAGTACTGCGGGGGCAGGTAGACGTACGCCTGGGTGGTCAGGCCAGTGCGGTCGCCCCTGATCTGGACCTGCTCGATCTGGCCGTCCTTGGCGGGGTCCGCCTTCTTCTTCTGGCCGATGGTCGTCGCCTGGCGGGCCAGCGGCCGTCCGGTGCCCTGCGGCTTGCTCGCCGTGCTGCCGTTGTTCAGCTGCACGTTGACGCCCTGGTTGTTCGTGCCCATCAGGTCGGACCACGAGGCGTAGAACAGGAAGTAGTTGTTCACCCCGACGAGCAGCACCATGATCAGCGTGACCTGGGCGGTCAGGAACAGCCCGATCCGGGCCAGGAACGGTCCGATGCCGGCTCCGGCGAACTTCGGCCACCACCAGATGATCGCGGCCGCCGCGCCCACGGCCACCACGATCAGAGCACCGAAGAAGCCCCCGCTCGTCAGTCCCACTGGTGTCCTCTCAGATCCGACGTGCCCACCGACCGAACGGGCCCGAAGTTAAGGAAGTTCTCAGCATGGCTCGATGCCGTACTCAGCCGACCACGGTATAGCGAGCCGCCGCCTTCCCCTCTCAAGATGCCTAGGGTGCCGGAAAAGTTGCCTTGGCACCTGAAATCGGCCGTGATCCGCCCAGTGTCGACTCTGGAGGGCTATCGGCCGGTAAATCATAAGGTTCGCGGCGACGCGGATACTCCTCCCGGCGTACACACGATGCCGACCACGACCCGATGTCCCGACGGGCGCCCGCATCTTACGCTCCGAGTGTGAGTACGACGACCCGATGGCGGCCCGGCGCGTTGCCGGTGTTCGTGATCCCGCTGCTCGTGGGTCTCATCCAGGTGATGGGGTCCACGGGCGCCGACCGGCACATGAACTACCCGGCCGTGCACCTGGACGCGCCGGGGTACGCCCTGCTCGTCGCCGGGCCGACCGCCCTGCTCGCGCGGCGGCGCCTGCCCGTCGCCGTCCTCGCGGTCGTCCTGGCAGTCACCGGCTGCTATCTCCTGCGCGGGTACGTCTTCGGGCCGGTGTTCCTCAGCCTCCTGGTCGCCATCGTGGCGGCGGTGAGCGCCGGGCGCCGGATCGCCGCCTGGATCGTCACCGGCGCCGGGTTCGTGCTGCTCAACGCCCTGGGCGTCCTCGTGCCGTTCGGGCCCTTCCGGCTGAAGGACTGGTCCGCCGCGCACGCGCTCGTCATGCTGACCTGGCTGCTGCTGATCCTCACCGGGGCCGAGCTGGTGCGCATCCGCAGCGAACGGGCGGCCGAGGCCCGGCGCACCCGGGCGGAAGAAGAACGCCGGCGGGCCAGCGAGGAACGCCTGCGCATCGCGCGTGAACTCCACGACGTCCTGGCGCACAATATCTCGATGATCAACGTCCAGGCGGGAGTCGCCCTGCACCTCATCGACGAACGCCCCGAGCAGGCGCGCACGGCCCTGGCCGCGATCAAGGAGGCCAGCAAGGAGGCGCTGAGCGAGGTCCGATCCGTGCTCGGGGTCCTGCGGCAGGTGGACGAGGACGCGCCGAGGGCACCGACCGCGGGCCTGGCCCGGCTGGACGACCTGGTCTCCCGCGCGCGTGCCGCGGGGATCACCGTGCACACCCGGACGGACGGGCGGCCGTACCCGCTGCCCGCCGGGATCGACCTGGCGGCGTTCCGCATCGTGCAGGAGGCGCTGACGAACGTCACCCGGCACGCCGGGCCGGGGGTGACCGCCACCGTACGGATCGCGTACGGCGACGGGGAGCTCCGGCTGGAGATCGAGGACGACGGCCGGGGCGCCCCCGGCGACCTGCCCGGCGGCGGCGACGGTCTTCCGGGCATGCGCGAACGCGTCGCCGCCCTCGGCGGTGACATCGCAGCGGGGCCGCGGCCCGGGACCGGAGGGTTTCGGGTTCACGCGACGCTCCCGGTGCCAGGAGAGGGAACGACCGCGGGAACCCCCGCTTTGAACAAGGAGCACGAGTGATCCGGGTACTCCTCGCCGACGACCAGGCCCTCGTCCGGGCCGGATTCCGCGCCCTCCTCGACGCCCAGCCGGACGTCGAGGTCGTCGCCGAGGCCGGCGACGGCGACGAGGCCGTACGCCTGACCCGGCGGGAGCGGCCCGACGTCGTGCTGATGGACATCCGGATGCCGGTGCTCGACGGTCTCGCCGCGACGCGGGAGATCGTCGGCGACGACCGGCTCTCGGGTACGAGGGTCGTCATCCTCACGACGTTCGAACTCGACGAGTACGTCTTCGAGGCGCTGCGCGGCGGAGCCAGCGGCTTCCTGGTCAAGGACACCGAGCCCACCGACCTGATCCGCGGTGTACGCGAGGTGGCCTCCGGCGACGCCCTGCTGTCGCCGAGCGTGACCCGGCGCCTCATCGCGGAGTTCGCCGCCAAGGCGAAGAAGCCGCGGTCCGCGCTGGAGCTGCGCGGCCTGACCGACCGGGAGCGCGAGGTCATGGCACTGGTGGCCGAGGGCCTGTCCAACGAGGAGATCGCCGAGCGCCTCGTCGTGAGCCCCGCCACCGCCAAGACGCACGTGAGCCGCACCATGGTCAAGCTGCACGCGCGCGACCGCGCGCAGCTCGTCGTGATGGCGTACGAGACGGGCCTCGTCAAACCCGGGTGGCTCGACTAGGGCCCGGCGCCTCGTCAGTCCACCGGCGACGCGCATGTGCAGGCCACCGCCGTCCAGCTCGACGCCGCCAGGGTGGGGAGGCGGAACCAGACCGTCTTGGACTCCGCCGCGTACGACACCCCCCAGGCGGAGGCCAGCAGGACGGGCATCAGCAGCCCGCGGCCGCTGACGCTGAGGTCGCAGCCCTCCCGTGGCGCGGGCAGCGCCCTGGCGGGGTTCCGGTCGGTCACCTCCACTTGGACCGAGGAGCCGTTCACCCGGCAGATCACCTCGAACGGAGTGCCCGCGTGCGTGACGGCGTTGGTCGCCAGCTCGCTCGTCAGCAGTACCGCGTCGTCGATCGCGTCATCGGCCCCCCACGCGAGAAGCGCGTCCCGGACGAACCGGCGCGCCTGCGCCACGGCGGTGCGGTCCGCCGGATAGGCCGCCCGCACAGTCGATTGCACGGGAGCTCCCTTCACGAGTCTGTCGCCTCACCTGCGCCTTACATCGTGACAGAGAGTGTTGATCGATTACTCATTGTGAGGAAAATGGCGCCCCGGTGCCGGTCTCCGTCAGTTGCCCGACGCGGTCGGACTCGGCTGGAACCAGGCGAAGGCCTTGTTGAAGTCTTTCGCCGCGGTGGCGCGGTCCCCGGCGGCGGCCATGATGGCGTACTGCCGGTTGTTCACGGTGAAGCCCCGATCGAGGACGTACACCCGCCGGTGGCTTCTCTTCCACTGGGACAGCCAGCTGTACTCGATGTCCCCAACCTCCCAGCCGCGGGCCGTGAGCCTGTGGGGCGGGTTCACCGACTGGTAGCCGGGGAGGACCTGCGGCCCGTTCCAGACCTGCCAGTGCCGCACCGGATCCGCCGTTTCCCACGGGATGGTGTCCACTTGCACGAGGTCCCCCGTCTGGGGATCGACCCACTTTTCGGACTTTGAACTGTTCATCTCGTGGCGCCATCCCTTGGGCACCACGAGCGTCGATCCGTCCTGAGTCTTGGCCCGCTGGTAGCCCGCTGGGATGGTGGGGCTGGGCGTCACCGTCGGAGACGTGGGCTTCTGCGGCGGGGTCGGGTTCGGCCCGCTGGCTGAGCCCGTCCCGTTGGAGGACTTGGCGTTCAGCATCCACGCGACGACGACTCCCCCGGCGACCAGCACGGCCACCAGGGCCAGCACCACCGCCCGCGCGTTCGACCGCTTCGGCCCGCCCTGGGCCACGCCTTCCGTGGGCCGGTCGTAGCCGCGCATCCATTGCTCGTCCGGCGAGGCCTCCGCGACGTTCGGACCGCTGCCCGGGCCCCGCAGGGCCGCCGCCGGCCCGGTCGGGTCCGGGTACCCGCCACCGGAGGGATCCGGGTGCCGCGCCGCCGGGCCGTACGCTCGCGCGCCGGGCTCGGCCAGGGCGGCGGACGGCTCGTAGGGTGGTCGGGGCTCCGCGGCGGACAGTTCGTACGGCGGCCGGGGCCCGGCGGCCGACGGCTCGTGCGGCCTCGGGGGCTCCGCCCCCGACGGTCGCGCCTCCGGCCGGTCCTGCCGGGTGGTCGGCTCCTGGTCGTCACCGGCGATCGGGCCCGGGGCGGGCAGCGGCCGGGTGCTGTGGGCGGCGCGGGTCATTCCCTCCGCGGCCTGGTCGGCCGTCAGTCGCTGGTCCGGGTCCTTCACGAGCAGGCCCATGAGCACCGGCGCGAGCGGACCGGCGTGGCGCGGCGGCGGCGCCTCCTCGGAGATGACCGAGGTCAGCGCCGCCATCGCCTCGGCCCGGTGGTGCGGCGAACGCCCCTCGACCGCGGCGTACAGCGTCGCGCCGAGCGACCACAGGTCCGAGGCGGGCGATGCCCTGTCGCCCCGGGCCCGCTCGGGTGCGACGTAGGCCGGCGACCCCATGATCAGGCCGGTCTGGGTGAGCGTCGAGTCGCCCTCCATGGTGGCGATGCCGAAGTCGGTGATGACCACACGGGTGGAGCGGGTGATCGGCTCTCCCGGATCCCCGGCGAGCAGCACGTTGGCCGGCTTGACGTCGCGGTGCGTGATGCCCGCGCCGTGCGCCATGCGCAGGGCCGCCAGCACCTGACCGCCGATCTCGGCCACCTGGATCGGCGGGAGCCTGCCCTCCTGGTCGATGACGTCCTGCAGGGAGCGCGACCGGACGAACTCCATGACGATGCAGGGCCGGCCGTCCTCCTCGACGACGTCGTGCACCGTGACGATGCCCGGGTGGTTGAGTCGCGCGGCCGACCGAGCCTCCCGGAGCGTGCGCTCGTACATCACCTTGTGGTCGTCGTCACTGAGGCCGGGCGGGAACAGGACCTCCTTGACGGCGACGTCACGCGCGAGGAGATCGTCGTGAGCGCGCCAGACCGTGCCCATGCCGCCTCGTCCGATCTGCGAGAGCAGACGGTAACGACGGCCGATTACGGAACCCTCCCCCAGTGGCATAGGTGAGGACGATACCGATCGGTGATGACGGATCGGCATCGATTGCCGCGAGTCAGAGCACAAGGGTAAGGGTGATCAGACCTATGACGATCACCACGACGACGACGGCTATGGCCAGATTGCCGTTCCGGCCGGAGAGCCAGACCGGCCGCGCGTCGTCGGTCACGGTCTCGTCGGGCTCCGGTGGCGTCATGACCTGACCCGTGACCGGCATGTCCGACGGCTCGTCCGGCTCCGTCCGGGACACCTCGGGCTCGACGTCGAACGCGCCCAGCACCTGGGTCGCCTTCGAGTCCTGCATGAGGATCCGGTCGAGCATGACCCCCACCTCGGTCGCGGTCATCCGCGTGTCGGGGTCCTTGCGGAGCAGACCCGCGATCACGGGGGCCAGGGGCCCGGCGTGCGGGGCCGGCGCGGGCTCCTCGGTGAGCACGGCCACCAGGCTCGCCATCGCCTCCGTCCGTTCGAACGGCGACTTGCCCTCGACGGCCGCGTACAGGGTCGCGCCGAGCGACCACAGGTCGGAGGCGGACACCGCCGCGCGGCCGCGGGCGCGTTCGGGCGCGATGTAGGCCGGGGAGCCGATCAGCATGCCGGTCTGGGTGAGCGTCGCGTCGCTCTGCGCACGCGCGATGCCGAAGTCGGTGAGGACGGCGCGGATCGAGCGCGCGTCGGACACCAGCACGTTGCTGGGCTTGACGTCGCGGTGCAGGATGCCCGCCTCGTGGGCGGTCATCAGCGCGCTCAGCATCTGCCGCCCGATCTCGGCGGCGCGACGCGGTGTGAGCGGGCCGTCCTGCTTGATCATCTGTTCGAGCGAGCGGGCCCGGATCAGCTCCATCACGATCCAGGGACGCCCGTCCTCTTCGACGACGTCGTAGACGGTCACGACGCCGGGATGGCTGAGCCGGGCGGCGGTGCGCGCCTCGCGGAAGGTCCGCTTGTGCTGGATCTCCCGCTCCTCGTCGGAGAACCCGTGCGGGAGGATCACCTCTTTGACGGCGACGTCGCGGCCGAGCGCTTCATCTCTGGCGTGCCAGACCGTCCCCATGCCACCGCGCCCCACTTCGGTGAGCAGGCGGTAACGCTGGGCAAGAAGGGGTTTTTCCGGCATAGTCCATGCACGATACCGACAGGAGGAGCGTTCATTTGGCGTGACGCTCACCTAATCCCCGGTACAAAGAAAGAATGTGCGGCATGATGACGGGGGAGCGATGAGCACCAAGGTGGCCGGGGCATGGCAGCGGGTCGTCGGGGCCGCGCCCACCGCCCGGGAGCGGGTCATCGAGGCCGTGCCGACCGCCCTCTTCTGGTATCTCCGAGTTTCGGGCGTTTTGTCCGTTCTTGCGTGGCTGTCCTCCGGCCTGATCTCGTGGATGTCCGGCATCTGGGTGCTGCGCTCCATCAACTACTTCGGCTGGTACTCCAGCCTCCCGTACGGGCTGCTGCTCATCCTGCTGTCCGTGGGCGTACGCCGGCGTAAGAAGGCGGCCTGGCGGATCAGCGTCGTGTTTTTCCTGCTGTTCTTCGGGGTCTGGGCACTGGCCGGGATCGCCGGCGGCGGGGGCGAGCTCGTCACGGCCATCGCCTTCGGCGGCGTGGTGGCGCTGCTGATCGCCGCGCGCGGAGAGTTCTCCGCGCTGCCGGACCGCGCCAACCGCCGCCTCGCCCTCCTGGTGTTCACCGGGCTGCTGATCGTCGGCGGCGTCGTCGGCACCAGCCTGGTCTTCCTCACCGACCGCGACCCCCGTGGCGCGGAGTGGACCCACGTGGTCTACGCCGGGCTGCAGACGCTCCTCGGCGCGGGCGTCAGCGGCAGCGAGCTCAACGTCGACGTGCCGGGCTGGGTCGACGGCATCCTCGGCGTGGGCGGCAGCGGCCTGCTCATCATCACCGTGTGGGCGCTGTTCCGCCCGGGTCAGCGGCTCGCCGTCCTCACGCCCGACGAGGAGCTGCCCGCGCGCGCCCTCCTGGCCGAGTGGGGCGAGCAGGATTCCCTGGGCTACTTCGCGCTCCGCCGCGACAAGGACATCATCTTCTCCCCCAACGGCCGGGCCGCCATCTCCTACCGCGTCGAAGGCTCGGTGTCCCTGGCCAGCGGCGATCCGCTCGGCGACCCCGAGGCGTGGGACGTCGCCATCAAGGAATGGCTCCGCGAGTGCCGGGCGCACGCCTGGATCCCCGGCGTGATCGGCGCCAGCGAACGCGCCGCCGCCGCGTACGGCCGGTGCGGCCTGGACGCCCTCGAACTCGGCGACGAGGCGATCCTCGACCTGCGGGAGTTCAACCTCGAGGGCCGCGACATGCGGCAGGTACGGCAGGCCGTCCGCCGCGTCGAGCGCGCCGGCTACACCGTCCGGATCCGCCGCCACGGCGCGATCAGCACCGAGGAGATGGCGGAGGTGGTCGCCGACGCCGACCGCTGGCGTGACGGGCACACCGAGCGGGGCTTCTCCATGGCGCTCGGCCGTCTGGGCGACCCGACCGACGAGCGCTGCGTGCTGGTCGAGGCGTTCGACGCGGCGGGCCGCCGGCGCGGGCTGCTGAGCTTCGTGCCCTGGGGACGTCCCGGCCTCTCCCTCGACCTCATGCGGCGCGACCGCGACGCCGAGAACGGCCTGAACGAGTTCATGGTCGCCAAGCTGGCCGAGAACGCCGCCGTCGTCGGCGTCACCCGGGTCTCCCTGAACTTCGCGATGCTGCGGTCGGTGTTCGAGCGCGGCTCGGCGATCGGCGCCGGCCCTGTGGCCCGGATCGCCTACCGGCTGCTCTCGTTCGCCTCGAAGTTCTGGCAGCTGGAGTCGCTCTTCCTGGCGAACGCCAAGTACAACCCGGTGTGGACGCCGCGCTTCGTTTGCTTCGAGCAGAACCGCGAGCTGGTGCGGATCGGCCTGGCCATGGCCCGGGCCGAGGGCTTCCTGCCGACGCTGTTCGGCTCCTACCTCGACACGCCGACGCCCTCCCCCGCGCTCGTGGACCGGATCAAGACGATCGAGGAGTCCGCCGACGCCGCCCGGATGCCGACCCGGCGCCTGTCGGAACAGGAGCGCGTGCGCCACGCCAAGCTCGAGCGCCTGCGCGACGCCGGCATCGACCCCTATCCCCTGGGCTTCGAGCGTACGGCGACCGCCGCCGAGGTCCGCGAGCGCTTCGGCGGCCTCGCCCCCGACACGCACACCGGCGAGGAGGTGGCGATCGCCGGCCGGGTCATGCTGGCCCGCGAACACGGAAAGCTGATCTTCGCGGAGCTGCGCGACGAGACCGGCGACCTGCAGGTGATGCTCGCGGCCGACTCCGTCGACGCGGAGGCGCTGCGGCACTGGAAGCAGCTGATCGACCTGGGCGACCAGGTCGGGGTGCGCGGCGAGGTGATCACCTCCCGCACCGGCGAGCTGTCCGTGCTGGCCTCCTCCTGGACCCTCACCGCCAAGTGCCTGCGCCCTCTCCCGACGAGCTCCGGCGCGCCCGGCAAGGCCCTCTCCGACGAGACGCGGGTCCGGCAGCGGTACGTCGACCTCATCGTCAACGCCGAGAGCCGGCGGATGCTGCGCATGCGCGGGGAGGTCATCACGGCCCTGCGCGACCGCCTGCGCCACCGCGGGTTCCTCGAGGTGGAGACGCCGATGCTGCAGCCGGTGCACGGCGGCGCGGCGGCCCGGCCGTTCACCACCAAGATGAACGCCTACAACATGGACCTCTACCTGCGGATCGCGCCCGAGCTCTACCTCAAGCGCCTGCTCGTGGGCGGCGCCGGCAAGGTGTTCGAGCTCAACCGCAACTTCCGCAACGAGGGCGTCTCGCCCCGGCACAACCCCGAGTTCACGATGCTCGAGGCGTACGAACCGTACGGCGACTACGACACCATGGCCGCGCTGACCCGCGAGCTCGTCACCGAGGCGGCCCGCGCCGCGCTCGGCACGACCGTCGTCGTCCGCGACGGCGTCGAGTACGACTTCGCCGAGCCGTGGCACGAGGTCACCGTCTACGGCTCGGTGTCCGAGGCGCTCGGTGAGCAGGTGACGCCGGGCACGTCGCTGCGCACGGTGCAGAAGCACGCCGACCGGGTCGGACTGGCGTACGACCCGTCGTGGGAGCAGGGCAAACTCGTCCAGGAGCTCTTCGAGGCGCTCGTGGAGCACACCCTGCAGGCGCCGACCTTCGTCCGCGACTACCCGGCCGCCACCTCCCCGCTCACGCGCCCGCACCGGGACGATCCACGGCTCGCCGAGAAGTGGGACCTGATCGTCTTCGGCCTCGAGCTCGGGACGGCGTACTCCGAGCTCATCGACCCGATCGTCCAGCGCCGCAACCTCACCGAGCAGTCGCTGCTGGCCGCCGGCGGCGACCCGGAGGCGATGGACCTCGACGAGGACTTCCTGCGCGCCCTCGAGTACGGCATGCCCCCTGCGGGCGGCATGGGCATGGGCGTCGACCGCCTGCTCATCACGCTGACCGGCCGCAACATCCGCGAGACGATCCCGTTCCCCCTCCTGCGACCGGGTTCGTGAGCCGGGAGCCTTCGGCGGGTTCCACAACCGGCGATCACACGGCGCGAACGCCAGTACAGTCGTGGGGTGAGCGACAAGGACGACAACGTCACACGGCTCCCGACGAGCGAAGTGGAGGGCTACGACGACCTCCTCGAGTTCGACGCGGACGAGTTCCTGCGTGAGTGGCAGGAGGCCGACCACGCGGCGGTAGGGCTGCTGCGGGAGGCACTGCCCGAGGTGGTGAGCGCCGCGGCTCCGGCCGAGGAGCTGCGTCCCGCCGCCGAGCGCATCCGCGACCGGCTGCGCGACTGGCCGTACCGCCACCTCGCGGCGGCCGCCGGCTGGCGCGGTGGCCCGCCCGCGGAGGACGAGGTCCTGTGGCTGCAGGCCACCGGAGCGCTGATCGCCATGAACGGCGAGTCCGGGCTGGGCACCCACGAGGAGAGCGCGCTGATGACCCTGCAGCACGCCGACTGGGCGGGTGCCGTCATCGGCCTCGCCAGGGCCGGCGTCGGCGCCCGTGCGTGGCCGGCGGACCTGTTCGACTACGCGGACACCTGCGCGGAGATCGAAGGCTCCTACGACCCGGACGACCGCGAACCGGTCGAGCAGGGGTTCGAGCTGATCGTTCCCGTGTGGGAGGCGGTCGGGGCGCTCGACGAGCACCGGCGCCTCACGCCGCTCGGGCACTGGGGTCTGCCCCGCGCCCTGGCCTGGGCCTGGGAAGGCTCCCTCGACTAGGGCGGTGCCTCAAGGTCTCAGGGTGGGGAGGCGAGGGCCGCGCCGCCGGACCGGCGCGGCCCCCTGTCTTTCAGCCGTGGCCGAAGACCCTGCTCAAGGATCCGATTTTTCGGCCGTTTCCCACTAGATCCTGCGGTCCTCATTTGAATCGGGACTCCAGGCCCACTTACGCGCCGCTATTTCCTCGCGGCGGCGCGTCACGGCGACGGATCCGTCACCCCCCGACCTGGCCGGATACGGCCAGAGGCGGGACCCGCGAAGGCCGGCGCGTCTACCAGCCCGAGCTGTAGTACAGCGACTTGTACCCCCAAGCGACGGGCGGTCCCTGCCTCGTCGTCGTGTACCAGCGAACCTTACGGTCGGTGTAGTTGATATAGCGGAGCGTGAATGATCCGTTCCACTTGAAGATCATGTCCATGTGTTCCAGCCCCTGGTGAGCGGCGTAGATCACCTTGTGGCCGGCGTTCATGCAGGTCGCCGAGCCGGACGTGACGATGTCGTCGTCGGAGGAGCCGATCAGGGTCCAGTCGGTGCCGCCCTTCGCCTGCGGGTTCTGGTTGCACCACTTCAGGAAGCCGCTGCCGGGCCGCATGTCGCTGCACTGCTCCCAGCCGTTGACGGCCAGGCAGGTCGTCGCCCAGTTCGTCCCGGTGAACGGCGTGCTCAGCGTCACGGCGTCCTCGACGTACAGGTAGGGCGGGAACTTCCCCCACTTGGTCTTGGCATGCTTCTGCACCCCGGTGATCGCCGCGCGGGCGACGAGGCCGCCCATCGAGTGGGCGAGGATGTCGACCGACTTCCCGTGCCGGGAGTAGTTGTTGTAGATGTCCCAGGCGAGTTGCAGGCCGACCCACTGGATCCGGCTGTCGACCGTCCCGTTGACCCGCTTGTCGCAGTGGGAGTCCTTGCCGTAATAGCCGAACGTACGGAACCCTCCGTGCCAGCCCGCGTTCCGCAACGTCCATTCGGCGTTGCTCCACAGGCTGGCGCAGTCGTAGAAGGCGGCGTTCCTCGCCTTCGTCGGATCCTTGATGCCGTGGACGAGGTAGACGGTCTCGGTGTTGCTGTTGCCGTTGCGCAGGGCCGCGACGGCGGCGCTTCCCACGGAGGCGGCCGCGACCGAGCGCGCGGCTGCGGGGTTTCGGGGTGCGGCGCTCGCGGCGGCGGGCACCGCCGTTGCCGACAGTCCGACGGCGACCAGCACCGCCAGAACATGACGAAGGCGTCGGAACATGGGGTCCTCTCCCGAGGCGAAGCCCGCCAAGCGGCGGGCGCGCCAATGATCGAGGAAGTGATCCATCCCATACCAGGGACCGGAGCCTCTGTTTCGAATAGGACCCGAGACCCAGTGACGGACTGCGATCCGCTCGCTACGACACTGGCGCCGGGAGCGATCCGCAACCCGCCGAGGCCGCCGCCCCGCCCCGTGAACCGCGATGGGCCTGCTCGTGGTCATGCGGCCACGGTGCCGCCTCGTGGATCCGGTGCCGGAGACGCGCCCGTGGTCACGCGCCGGGTGCCAGATCCCCGATCAGAAGCGGAAGAACGCGCTCCTCGCGGACCGCGTGTCCTTCCCTGGCCATCTCTGCGGCGAGCCGCTCATCCCAGGGCGCGCTCGCCCGTACGCCACTGAGCAGGTCACGCTCCGTCCGTACGCCGCTCAGCGGGTCACTCCCCGCCCCCACGGCCTCCAGGTAGTCCTCGGCGCCCATCCGCCACGGCACCGCGCCGTACCGGTCGACGGCCGCGGCCGTCATGCGCAGGGCCGCCCAATCGAAGTCGGCGTGCCACCGGATGCGGGCGCCCGCATCCGTCGCGGCGGCGAGGACGCGGCGGCAGGCGACCGACGTCCGGCCCTCCGTACAGACGAGCGGGGCGCATTCCGCGCCCAGCCGCGCGGCCGCCGCCCGGACCACCGCCGTGCTCTGGCAGACGAACACCTCACGTCCTTGAGTCGTCAGCGGACCGCTCATCAACTGCTGCAGCGTGACCCGGAGCGGAAGCCCGGCCGCCGCCGCTTCACCCAGCCACCGGGCGACCAGGTGGTCCTCGGCCACCCGTAGGTTCAGGACCAGGACCTGACTCGTCAGGTCGTCCACGATGACGCCCGCGTCATTCCAGATCCTCCGCTCGGTCGCACGGTCGGACGGCGGCACCGCCCCCTGCCACAACCGGAGCGCCCGCAGCACCAGGCCGGCCAGCGGCGTGGCGAACAGGGCCGTGGCGTCCCCCGTCGCCCACTCCGCGAGCACGGGGAGCGGCACGTCGTTCGCGGGCAGCCGGTCCAGCACGGCCGCGGCTCGGGCGAGGAGATCGCCCTGCCCCTGGCGTACGAGCCGCGCGACGGTGCCGTCCCGCGCCATCTGGCCGAGCCATGCCGAATACCACCCCTCGTCCGCGTGCCGGCCCCGCAACGCGGCCTGCAGCGCCGTCGCCGGCCCCGTCGGGCGTTCCGGCGCGTCGATCCGCGCGAGCGCGGAGAGCAGCCCGACGCCGTACGTCCGGCGCAGCATACGGTCGAGCTCGCCCAGCGAGACCGTGACGCGCCGGGTCCGCCGCCCGCCGTGGTACCGCTCGGTGATCCGGCCGACGATCCGGCACTCCTCCTGGGAGGGATCGGTGAGCCCGATCGAGCCGACCGGCTCGCCGCCGGTCTTCTCCAGCCTGCGACGGGCCGCGGCCAGCAACCGCCGCCATTCCGCGGCCCGCAACTCGGCGAGCTCTCCCATGAGACTCAGTCTGCCCCGGCGATTCCCGTTAGGACCCGTCCATCCGAGCCGCTCGTACGGTGCCGGGGCCGGCGCACCGAGGTTTCGGCCCCGTACGACGTGGATGCGGCCAGCGCGCCGGCCCCGTACCGCGTGGACGCGACCCGCGCGCCGGACCGGTTCGCCGCCCTCCTCAGGGGGCCGCCACCACATCGGCCTTCTGGAGGCACTCAGTTGCCCGAGGAGCCCGCGCTCCCCGCGATCACCGCAGCCGTCGTCGCGGCCTGGACTCCCGCCTGGATCGACGCGATGACCTTGGCGACGGCGCGACCGGCCCACTCGTCCTCGGTGATCTCCTTGATGCGCCGGCGCAGGACTCTGCCGTTGACCTCCGGGAAGGCCTTCCGGTCGAGGCGGCAGGCGTGGACGATGGCGAGGAGGGCGGTCGACCGGTCGTCGGCCGGAGCGCCGTTCAGCACGGCTCCGAGCCGGGCGCGCAGCTCTCGCCCGTAGCTCGGGTCGCGCACCAGGTAGTCCGTGTACGGGAAGAGGCCCAGCACCTTGCGCTCGCGCGCCTCCAGCACGCCCGTCGCGGCCAGCCGGGCCAGGCGGCGCTTCCGGATGGCGTCCCGGCGGAGCCTGCCCACCCAGCGTTCTGCCTTCCGCGGCCTGCCGTCGGCCGCGATGCGTTCCAGGAGGGCGTCGAGGTCGGGATCGCCCAAGGGCGACGGGTCGACGACCGCGATCCGGCCGTCCACGAGCCGCACGCGTTCGGCGAGCGCCAGCTCGGCCAGCAGCGCGCCGGCCACGCCACAGTCCTGCTCGGTCGCCCCGACCAACGACCTGCCGTCCTGCTCCCTGCGTGCCAGCAGAAGCAGCTCATCGACCAGCGCCAGCCGCATGTTCCACCTCACCGTCTCGGGGACCCGTCGGTTCCCTACCCACCCGGCGGCAGCCGACGACTCCGGACGGTCCTTGGACGTCACCGGCCGGGCGCGGGGTTCCCCTACCCTCGAATCGGACGGAGGTTCGCCGCGACGAGAAGGCGGCCGTTCGCGGCCGACCCCGTACGGTGGGCTCGTGACGACGGCACTGGAGGAGCTGGCGATCCGGCTGCGGGATTTCGCCGCCGCCCGGGACTGGGAGCAGTTCCACACCCCGAAGAATCTCGCGATGGCGCTGGCCGGTGAGACCGGCGAGTTGCTCGCCGAGCTGCAGTGGCTGACCCCGGAGGAGTCGGCGCAGGTGATGCGGGACCCCGAGACGGCCGGACGGGTCCGCTCCGAGCTGGCCGACGTCGCGCTGTACCTGATCCGGCTGGCCGATGTACTGGGCGTCGACCTGCTCCAGGCCGCCTGTGCCAAGCTCGACGAGAACGAGCGGCGCTACGACGCCGAGACCTACCGCGGCTCCGCCCGCAAGGCTCCCCCGCTGCCCTGAGACTCTCGCTGCTGACGGAAGAATGTCGGAGCCGGGAGGTCGCGGCCGAGCACATCGCCTTCTGCCCCGACAACATCTGGCAGGGCTGCGGCGACTTCACGATGTACGCCGACGGCCTCGTCGGCGAGGAGTCGTGGTCGTTCTGGTGGGACTGAGCCGACCCCTGGCGCACGCCACGTCTCTTCGCCGGGCGAACGCCAGGGATCGGCTGGCGCTGCGTGGTCAGGAGACCGTGCAGGCGGTTCCGTTCAGGGTGAAGGCCGACGGTATGGCGGTGTTTCCGGTGTGGTCGGCCTGGAAGCCGATGCTCGTCGACGCGCCCGGTGCCAGGGATCCGTTGTAGGAGACGTTCGTCGCGGTGACCTGGCCGCTCGATCCGGTGTAGGTGGCGTTCCAGCCGGAGGTGATCGTCTGCCCACCGGGGAGGGTGAAGGCCAGGGACCAGCCGTTGATCGCCGAGCTGCCGGTGTTCTTGATGGTGATGCTCTCGGTCAGGCCGGTGTTCCAGGCGCTCACCGTGTCACTGACCGTGCAGGGGCCGGATCCGCCCGGTGGCGTCGGCGTGGGGGTCGGGGTCGGGTCCGAACCGCCGCCGATGAGGCCCATGAAGCGCAGGGCCAGTTCCCCCATTCCGGCCTGGTAGACGCCATGGCCGGCGCCCTGGACGCTGATGCCCTCGACCGGCGCGGTGGTGCCCGTCCCTCCGTAGCGGGTCCGGGTCCACGACGACTGCGGGTGGTCGGTGTAGCTCGGCGTCTGGCTCACGCCGAGCACGTTGGTCCACTCCTTGATCTCTTCGCCGAAGTTGTTGTAGTTCAGCGTGCCGTCGGCCGTGCCGTGCCAGGCTTCCATGCGGGGGCGTGCTCCCGTGTAACCCGGATAGGCGGCGCGGACGAGGTCGCCCCACTGCTGCGGCGTCTTGCTGATCTGACCGTTCGCGCAGGCGCTGTTCCACAGTGAGCCGTCCGTGGTGGCGAAGCAGGCGAACGGCACCCCGGCGAACGCCGCGCCGGCCTTGAACACGTCGGGGTAGTCGCCGAGCAGCACGTTGGTCATCATCGCGCCGGAGGATTCGCCGGTGGCGTACACCCGGTTCGCGTCGGCGTTCCGGTGCTGTTCCTCCCACTGGACCATCGACATGATGCCCGCCGGGTCGCTGTTCCCGTTGTGCTTGAGCGCGCCGGCCGTCGACACGTCGAAGCACGAGCCGCTGCGCGTCGCCGAGGGATAGACGATGATGAAGCCGTACCTGTCCGCGAGCTGCGGGAACTCCGGCCGGCCCGAGTACATCGCCGGCCCCGAGCCGGTGCAGTAGTGCGAGACCACGAGGATCGCCGGGTGCGCCGCCACCGAGTTCGGTACGTACTCGTACATTCGCAGGTTCGTCGGGTTGGTGCCGAAGTTCGTCACCTCGACCAGCGAGGCCGCCGACGCCTTGCGCATGGACGCGATCCCGCCGGCCACGGCCAGCAGCGCGGCGAGCAGCGCCGCCAGCACCTTCGTCTTCGTTCTCATGACCGCGTAGGTCCTCCTCACGGGGCGGCGGGCTGGGTGGGACGGCCCGTGCGGCATGGGTTTCCGGACAGCCGAACGCTAAGAGGGGCTCGCGGGGAGGGGCAACGTCACGTGTGGCAGACCGCACCGACCTGGCGTCCTGCGCGAAAGTTTCACGCGCTGCGCACAGGGATCGCCCGGTCCAGGCCGGGACGCGCTGGGGCCTGCTGCGTCCCAGACCAGGCCGGATGACCTTCCTGCCGCGAGACGCCCGTTCGGATCGGCTCCGCGCGCCGCCCGAGGTCCGTTGACAGGCCCGAGGCGGGATCTCAGCATGAGGCCACTTTGATCACCGGTGATTGGACCCCCGATGAGGCTTCGCCTGCGTCCCGTCCTGTCCGCGACGGTGGCCGCGCTCGCCGCGGCCGTCTCCCTTGCCGGGCCCGGTGCGCCGGACGCCGGCGCGGACGCCACGCCCGTGAAGGTCGCCGTGAACGCCCGTGGAGGTCTGGCGACGATGCCCGACACCGGGCTCGGTGTGAACGACGCGGTCTGGGACGCCGAACTCGGCACCCCCGCGGTATCCGACCTGCTGAAGGCGGCCGGAGTGCGGATGATCCGTTATCCGGGCGGCTCGTACGGCGACATCTTCCACTGGAAGACCAACACCGCGCCGGGCGGCTACGTCGCGCCCAACACCGACTTCGACACCTTCATGGGCTCCGTACGACGGGTCGGCGCACAGCCGATGATCATCGCCAACTACGGCACCGGCACGCCCGACGAGGCGGCGGACTGGGTGCGGTACGCCAACGTGACGAAGGGCTACGGCGCCAAGTACTGGACGATCGGCAACGAGAACTACGGCAACGGCCACTACGGGTCGAGCTGGGAGGCCGACGACCACGCCGACAAGAGCCCGACGGCGTACGCCAACGGCGTCGTCGCGTTCGCCGACGCGATGAAGGCGGTCGACCCCACGATCAAGGTCGGCGCGGTGCTCACCATGCCGGGGAACTGGCCCGACGCGATCACTGCAAGCGGCGACTCCGCGTCGTGGAACAAGACCGTGCTGTCGATCGCCGGATCGAAGATCGATTTTGTGGATGTGCACTGGTATCCGGGCGGCGGCACGGCCACCGAGGCGCTGACCAAGCCGGAGCAGATCGAGGACGCCGTCTACCTGGCCCGCCGCCAGATCGGCCAGTACGCGGGCGCGGGCGCCGACCGGATCGGCATCAGCCTCACCGAGACCAACGTGGGCGTGGGCGAGGACACCCAGCCGGCCGCTCTCTTCCTCGCCGACGCCTACAGCGGGCTGATGGAGAACGGCGTGTTCACCGTGAACTGGTGGAACGTGCACAACGGCATCGGCACGGTGTCCACGGTGGCCGGCCAGACCGACTACGGCGACTTCGGCATGCTCTCCAGCGCCGGTTGCACGTCCGATGGCAAGACCTGCGAGCCGGCCCTGAACACGCCGTTCGCGCCGTACCACGGCCTGTCGATGATGAACGCCTTCGCCCGTCCCGGCGACCGGTTCGTCCGTGCCGGCACGGACCAGGCGCTGGTCACCGCGCACGCCGTACGCCGCCCCGACGGGGACCTCGCGGTGCTGCTGGTGAACAAGGACCCGGACAACGCTCGCCCGGTCACGATCGACTACACCGGTTTCACCCCGGCCGACGGCGCGCCCACCGTCTACTCGTACGTCAACGGCGGTACCTCCGTCACCTCCACGCGCGACGGCGACGCGACGAGCCGGACGCTGCCGCCGTACTCCCTGACCACGATCGTGCTGCACCCGGCGACCACCCCCACCGGTGCGCCCTCAGCCCCCGGCCGGCCCACCGCCTCGGCGGTCACCGACCGGACCGCCACCCTCTCCTGGCCGGCGGCCACGCCGGGCGGTCACCCGATCGCCAAGTACGAGGTGTACCGGCAGAACGGCGCGGCCAGCGAGGAGCTCGGCGAGACGACGGCCACCTCCCTCACCGTGCACAACCTCACCCCCGGCACCCGGTACACGGTGAACGTGCTGGCCCGTGACACCGCGGGCAACGTCTCGTGGGCCTCGCCGCCGCTCACCTTCGTGACCGGCAGCCCGGCCACGAGCACCTGCACCGTCCGCTTCACCGACAACGGCGACTGGGGCAACGGCTACGTCGCGGGCGTCGACATCACCAACAACGGTCCCGACGCCATCGACGGCTGGACCCTCACGTTCACGTGGCCGACCGGCTGGCAGCAGATGAGCAGCGGCTGGAACGCCACCTGGACCCAGACCGGCCGGGACGTCAAGGCCACCAGTCCCGACACGGGCGGGAAACTCGCCGCCGGAGCGAGCACGAGCATCGGCTTCGTCGCCGCCTACAGCGGCCCGAACGTCCTCCCGTCGGTGTTCACCCTCAACGGCACCGTCTGCACCACCGCCTGAACCGGTGCGGCGAGCTTCGTCGCCAGCGGACAAATTGCCACTTAGTCCCCCAGCACTAATCAACCGCCACGAATTAGGCCCACGGACTCTGGGGTTATCCAACAACAAACCGACACAATTCCCAGCCATGAGCCATTCCCCCCGAATCGCAGCGCTCGTCGGCGCGGTCGCCGTGACGATGCCGCTACTCGCCGCCGCCCCTGCCCATGCCGCGCCTGCCGCCCCGGTGGCCTCCGTCGCCGCCCCGGCTCCCCAGGTCGAGATCACAGCGACCAAGTCCATCTCCATCAAGACCCAGGAGCAGCAGACGAACTACTGGTGCGCACCCGCGGCCGGGCGCGCCCTGCTCTCCCGCCTCATCACCAAGGGGCTGCCCAACCAGAAGCAGCTCGCGAAGTGGATGGGCACCAAATCCCCGTCCGGGACGAGCGCCGCCGGCCTCCGTAACGGTCTGCGTAAAGCCCTTCAGACTTACGGGTCCGGAAGCTACGACGTGGTCCCCCTGAGCCCCGGGTCGCAGGCCGCGTTCTACAACAGCATCAAGTCCGCGGTCGGCACCAAGAAGGTCGCCGTCATTTTCCGGGTCTATGTCGGCTACAAGCCGTGGGGCGGCCATTACAACGACAAGGAAGGCCACTTTATGGTCGTCCGCGGCTACACGACGGGTTCCAAGCCGAAGATCCTCTGGTGGGACCCGGCCGACAACACCTACCACACCGCACCACTGGCCAGCTCCTGGACCAGCGTCAAGAAGGCCGGCCACTGGGAAATAGTCGCCGCCAAGCGCTGACCTTCCCCGTCGGGTGCGATGACCGCTGATGCCCGGCGAGCGCTGCTGTTCTCACCTCAGCGATCGCCGGTGATCAGCCGACGGGCCGGACGATCAGAACCTCCAGCGTGCGGGGGCCGTGGACGCCCTCCACTCGGTTCAGCTCGATGTCGCTCGTGGCCGAGGGGCCGCTGATCCAGGTCTGGGGGCGGGCCGGGTCGAGGCGTTCGAGGGCCTCCGGCACCGTGCGGACGATCTGGTCCTTCCGTACGACGCACAGGTGGTAGTCGGGGATCAGGGTGAGCGCGCGGCGGCCCTGGTCGTCGGCGCCGTCGAGGACGATCGTGCCGGTCTCGGCGATGGCGACCGCGCAGCCGGTCACCACGCCGTCAAGGCGGTCGAGCTCCGCGGCGGCCAGGGCGGGGTCGTCGCGCACGGCCTCCGCGTCGCCGAGCCACGCGGCGGGGACGCCCGGCGGTGCGGCCACCCGGCGGGCCTCGCGCCGGCGCAGGGCGTCCGCGACCGCCGCCGCCACGTCGGTGACCTCGTGGACGATCGCCTTGTAGTCGGCGAGGCGGTCGACCAGGAGCTCGACGACGTCGGGGCCGGAACGGCTGCGCTCGTAGGCGCGGGGCACCTCGACGTCCTCCGGTCGTTCCGTACTCGGGACGTCGGCGAGCGCCGACCGTACGCGGGCCAGGATGCGGTCCCGAGAGCTCATCCGTCCCCCTCTTCGGCCGGCCCGGCCAGGGTGCGGCCCCGTCCGGCCGGAACCCGGTTCTGGGAGCTCATCGGTCTCCCCCGCCCTTCTGCCGTCGCGTCCACCAGTCGCGGAAGGACTCGCGGGGCGGTACGGGGACCTCGCGGGTGTCGGACCAGGCCGAGAGCGGGCCGGGCAGGCGGCGCGGGGTCCAGCGGCGCAGGCGGCCGGCGGAGCGCTGCGCCACCGCGAGCCACTTCGGGTTGTCCAGGACGCGGCGGGCGGCGCCCATCGCCAGACGTTCGCCGCGGTGGCCCGTCGAGACCACCTTGGCGCGCAGGTCGAGCAGGACCTCCGGGATGTTGATCGCGACCGGGCAGACGTCGTAGCAGGCGCCGCAGAGCGTCGAGGCGTACGGCAGCGACTCCTCCAGCGGGCCTGTGAGGCCGCGCAGCTGCGGGGTGAGGATCGCGCCGATCGGGCCCGGGTACACCGAGCCGTACGCGTGGCCGCCCGCGCGCTCGTAGACGGGGCAGACGTTCAGGCAGGCGGAGCAGCGGATGCAGCGCAGCGCCTGGCGGCCGACCCGGTCGGCCAGCACGGATGTGCGCCCGTTGTCGAGGAGGACGAGGTGGAACTCCTGGCCCTCGGTCGCGCCGGTCCACATCGAGGTGTAGGGGTTCATCCGCTCCCCGGTCGAGGAGCGCGGGAGCAGCTGCATGAACACCTCGAGATCCCGCCAGGTCGGCACGATCTTCTCGATGCCGACCACGGAGATGAGGGTCTCGGGCAGGGTCAGGCACATCCGGCCGTTGCCCTCGGACTCCAGGACGACGAGGGTGCCGGTCTCGGCGACGGCGAAGTTGGCGCCGGAGATGCCGACCTTGGCGGACAGGAAGCGTTCGCGCAGGTGGAGGCGGGCGGCCTCGGCGAGGGCACGCGGGTCGTCCTGGAGGTCTTCCGGCGCGGGGCGGCCCCAGGAGGCCATGCGGCCGGTGAAGATCTCCCGGATCTCCGCGCGGTTGCGGTGGATCGCCGGGACGAGGATGTGCGAGGGCAGGTCGTCGCCGAGCTGGACGATGAGCTCGGCGAGGTCGGTCTCGTACGCGCGGATGCCGGCGGCGTCCAGCGCGGTGTTCAGGTCGATCTCCTGGGTGGCCATCGACTTGACCTTGACGACCTCGGTCTCGCCGGTCGCCTTCACCAGGTCGACGACGATCCGGTTCGCCTCGGCTGCGTCCTCGGCCCAGTGCACGTGACCGCCGGCCGCCGTCACGGCGGACTCCAGCCGCTCCAGGTACACGTCGAGGTGCCGGAGCGTACGGTCCTTGATCGCGGCGCCCGCGGCGCGCAGCTCGGCCCAGTCGGGCTGCTCGCCGACGACGGCCGCGCGCTTCGCCCGGATGGTGTGCGTGGCCTTGCGCAGGTTGTGCCGCAGCTGCGCGTCGCCGACCGCCCGCGACGCCGCCTCCGGGAACGCCGGCATCCCCACGAACGTCCCGCTCACGATGCATCCCCTTCGGTGGAGGCGAGGATCTCGGCGAGGTGGACGACGCGGACGCCGGTGCGCTGGCGGGTCAGCGAGCCGCCGATGTGCATCAGGCAGGAGTTGTCGGTGGCGCACAGCACCTCGGCGCCGGTGTCGAGGACGTTGCGCACCTTGTCGGCGCACATCGCTGCCGACACGGCCGGGTTCTTGAGCGAGAACGTGCCGCCGAATCCGCAGCACTCGTCCGCGCCGCCCAGGGGCACGAGGGTCAGGCCGCGCACCTTCGCGAGCAGGTCCAGGGGCCGGGAGCCGACGCGCAGCGACCGGAGCGAGTGGCAGGTCGGGTGGTACGTCACGGTGTGCGGGAAGTACGCCCCGACATCGGTCACCTCGAGGACGTCGACCAGGAACTCCGACAGTTCGTACACCCCGGCCGGCGGTTTCACGCCGAGCGTGGGGTACCACTCGCGGACCATCGCCGCGCACGACCCGGACGGGACCACGACTGCGTCGTAGCCGTCGAGCGCGGCGGCGAAGCGGCGGGCCAGCGGCCGGGCGTCGTCGCGGTAGCCCGTGTTGAAGTGCATCTGCCCGCAGCAGGTCTGCTCGAGCGGGAAGTCGACGGTGCAGCCCAGACGCTCCAGCAGCCGGACGGTCGCCTGCCCGGTGCCGGGGAAGAGCGTGTCGTTCACGCAGGTGACGAAGAGCCCGACCCGCATGACCTCAACGTATCCCGTAGACGCGGCGGGCGGTCCCGCCGAAGACGGCGTCCCGGTCGCCGTCCGGCACCGCCTCCCTGGCGAGTTCCAGGACCTGCTCGTACGACGCGGCGAGCGTGCAGACCGGCCAGTCGGAGCCGTACATCACGCGGTCGGCGCCGAAGGAGTCCAGCACGTGCCGGGCGTACGGCAGGATGTCGGCCGGTTTCCATTCGGGGGCGGCCTCGGTGACCAGGCCGGACAGCTTCACCGTGACGTTCGGCAGCGCGGCGAGCGACGTGATCCAGGCGGCCCACGGCTCCCACACCCCGCCGGCGATGTCGGGCTTGCCGGCGTGGTCGAGGACGAAGGAGACCTCGGGGAGGCGGCGGGCGACCTCCAGCGCCGCGTCGGCCTGCGGCGGCCGGACCAGCAGGTCGTACACCAGGCCCGCGGCCCCGACGGCCTGGATGCCCCGCAGGACGTCCGGGCGCAGCAGCCACCGCGGGTCGGGGTCGTCCTGGGCCAGGGCGCGGATGCCGACGAGCAGCCGGCCGGACGGGCTCTCCCGCACCTCGGCGAGCCGGTCGGCCACGTCGGGCGCGGTGAGGTCCACCCAGCCGACGACGCCGGCGACCGGCCCCGGCTCGTCGCCGTGTTCCAGTTCGACCGGGTTGTCCGCGGTGAACAGCAGGTCGTACGTCTCGGCGACGTCCTGCAGCGCCTGGACGACGATCGACTCGCGCACGCCGTACGATCCGGCCAGCCCGGTGTAGCGGGCCACGTCGAACCGGCCCCGGATGGGGTCGGCCCACGGGCCGTCCATCCAGGGGTAGTCGCGCAGTTCGGTGTCCCACAGGTGGTGGTGCGCGTCCAGCAGCACCGGCTCGCTCACAGGGCCTCCCAGAGCGCCTCGGGAATGTCCGTCTCGAACAGCGTCGTGTTGTCGTCGACCTCGGCGGCGCTACGGCAGCCGACGAGGACGCTCGCGACGGCGGGGTGCCGGAGGGCGAACCGCAGCGCCGCCGCCCGCAGCGGCACCCCGTGCTCGGCGCACACCCGCTCCAGGCCGGCGACGCGGTCGAGCAGCTCCGGCGGGGCGGGCTCGTAGTTGTACGTGGTGCCGCCGGCCAGCAGCCCGGAGTTGTACGCGCCGCCGATGACGACGGAGGTGCCGCGCCGCAGGCAGGCGGGCAGCAGGTCCTCCTCCGCCGACCGGTCGAGCAGGGTGTACCGCCCGGCGCACAGCACGACGTCCAGGTCGAGCCGCTCGACGAACCGCGTGAGCATCGCGGTCTGGTTCATCCCTGCGCCGATGGCGCGGACGACGCCCTCCTCGCGCAGGGCGGCCAGCGCCGGGTACGCCGTCGCGTAGACCTCCTCCTCGTGGTCGTCCGGGTCGTGCAGGTAGAGGATGTCGACGTGGTCGGCGCCGAGGCGCTTGAGCGACTCCTCCAGGGACCGACGGATACCGTCGGCGCTCCAGTCCCAGACCCGTTTGTACGGCGGCGGGTCGGCGAATCCCTGACTCTCGGGCGTCTCCCCCGGCTCCAGGGGGACGAGGAGCCGTCCGACCTTGGTCGACAGGACGTACTCGCCGGTCAGGGCGGCGCCGAGGAGACGTTCGCTCCGCCCGGTGCCGTAGTGCGGCGCGGTGTCGAAGTAGCCGATGCCCCGCTCCTGCGCACGGCGTACGGCCGCCATGGCCTCGGCGTCGGACACGGGGGCGTACAGCCCGCCGATCGCGGCGCCGCCGAACGCCAGCGTCGTCACCTCGACCGGCGAGCTTCCGAGTCTGCGGCGTTCCATCGCTACTCCTGTGCCTGGCCGGACGTGATGCGGCTGATGATCAGCGCGACGAGGATGATCGCACCGTTGAGCGCGCCGATCCACTGTGCCGGGACGCCGGCCAGCGTGAGCACGTTCTGGATCATGTAGAGCAGCAGGATGCCGGTGAAGGCGCCGAAGATCGTGCCCTTGCCGCCGTTGAGCGAGACGCCGCCGATGACCGCCGCCGCGAACACCGTGAAGATCGCGCCGTTGCCCTGGCTGGCCGCCACGGAGGCGAGCCGGCCGGTGAGCAGCAGACCGCCGAGCGCGGCCAGCAGGCTGGCCACGACGAGAGTCCCCCACAGCACCCGGTCGACGCGGATGCCGGCGGCGCGGGCGGCGTCGGCGTTGCCGCCGATGGCGTACAGCGCCCGCCCGAACCGGGTGTAGCCGGTCACCGCGATGGCCACGGCGTACAGCACCAGGCAGATCCAGATCGACGCGGGCAGGCCCAGCCAGACGGCGTTGCCCAGGTAGATCATGGAGGACGGCAGGTTGAAGAAGGTCTTGCCGCCGCTGATGCCGGTGAGCAGGCCGCGCAGCACGATCAGCATGCCCAGCGTGACGATGAAGCCGTTGAGGCGGAACCGCACGATCAGCAGGCCGTTGACCCAGCCGATGACGAGGCCGACGGCGAGGGTGAGCGGGATCGACCACGCGCCGGACAGCCAGCCGAGACCGTGCGTGATCCCCGGGGCGAGCACGAGCCAGGCGGCGACGCCGGGCGCCAGCCCGAACGTCGACTCCAGCGACAGGTCCATCCGGCCGGCGATCAGCACCAGCGCCTCGGCCAGCACGAGCAACGAGATCTCCGACTGCTGCTGCAGCACGTTGACCAGGTTGTCCCAGTGCAGGAACACCGGATTGACGAAGTACCCGACGATGCCGATCACGATGATCGCCGGTACCAGCGCGAGGTCGCGCAGGCGCGCCAGCCGTGGCGCGGTGGTCCGGCCCCGGGCCGGCGCGGCCAAGGCCGTCTGTGTGTCAGTCACGGATGCCCTCCATCGCGGCGATCAGTTCGTGGTCGTCCCATCCCTTCGGCATCTCGGCGACGAGGGCGCCCTTGAACAGGACGAATACCCGGTCGCAGGGGCGAAGGTCGTCGATGTCGTCGGAGATGACCAGGACGCCGGCGCCGCCGGCGGCCGCCGCGGAGGCCGTTCCCAGCAGCGTCTCCTTCGCCTTGACGTCGACTCCGGCGGTGGGCTGCATCAGCACGAGCACCTTGGGATCGTTGGCGAGCGCGCGGGCCATGACGACCTTCTGCTGGTTGCCGCCGGACAGCGCCGACACCGGCTGCTCGGGGCCGGCCGCCTTGATGTCCAGGTCGTCGATGGCCAGGGCGCCGAGTTCGTCGCGGCGGCGCGGCCCGACGATCCCGAAGCGGCCCAGCCGCTCGGGGACGGTGAGCGTGGCGTTCTCGGCGATGGACAGGCCGGGGACCAGGCCCTCCTTGTGCCGGTCCTGCGGGACGAAGCCGAGTCCGGCCCGCAGGGCGGCCGGAACGCTGCCCGGCCGGGGCGTCGCGCCGCCGATCTTCACCGTGCCGGACGCGGCACGGCGGAGGCCGACGATCGACTCGCCGACGGCCATCTTCCCGGAGCCGCCGGCCCCGGCCAGTCCGACGAGTTCGCCGGGGGCCACGGTCAGCGACACGTCCTCGAAGACGCCGGGGACGCCGAGCCCGGTCACGCTGAGCGCGGGCTCGCCACCGCGGTCCGGCGCGGGCCGGTCGGCGCCGAGGTCGATCAACCCGGTGGCCTCACCGGTCATCGCGGTGATGAGCGCCTGCTTGTCCAGCTCCGCGACCGGGGACGTCACGATGTGCCGGGCGTCGCGCATCACGGTGACGGTGTCGCAGACCTCGTACACCTCGTCGAGGTGGTGGCTGATGAACAGGAACGTCACCCCGGACTCCCGCAGCGAGCGCATCCGGGCGAACAGCCGCTCGATGGCCTGGCCGTCGAGCTGGGCGGTCGGCTCGTCGAGGATGATGAACCGCGAGCCGTGTGACAGGGCCCGCGCGATCTCGACGAGTTGCCGCTGCTCGACGGTGAGGCGTTCGGCCGGCGCCTGGACGTCGACGTCGACCTCCCAGGTGTCCAGCAGCTCCCGGGCCCGGCGGCGCAGCGCGCCCCAGGAGATCAGGCCGCGGCCCTGCCGATTCAAGAACAGGTTCTCGGCGACCGACAGCGTCGGGATGACCGTCAGCTTCTGGTAGACGCAGGCGACGCGCTGCCGCCACGCCTCCCGGTCCGCGAGGGCCGGCGCGGGCCCGCCGCCGAACTCCACCGTCCCCGAGTCCGGGGCTAGCAGACCGGTCAGTACCGACACCAGCGTCGACTTCCCGGCGCCGTTGCGGCCGACGAGGGCGTGGACCTCGCCGTCGTTCACGGTCAGCGACACGTCGTCGAGCGCGACGGTCACGCCGAACCGCTTGGTGATCCTGTGGGCCGCCGCGACCGGCGGGACGCCGGTCGCGGCGCTGGCGGGAACGCTCACTTGATCTGATTTCCCCAGAGTTGCGGGTCCGTCGCCTTCAGCGAGCCCGCGTAGGTGCCGTCCTTGGTGACGAGCGGCGCGGCGATCTGGTCCTCGAGCAGGCCGGGCCGCGGCGCGACGATGGTCGAGTCGTGGTCGGTCTTGCCCGGGGCGAACTTCTTACCGTCGATGGCCGCCTTGACGTAGAACAGCGCGTACTTGGCGTACAGGTCGGCGGGCTGCGACACGGTCGCGTCGATCTGCCCGGCCTCCATCGCCTTCAGCTCTTCCGGGATGCCATCGTTGGAGACGATCGTGATGTGCTTCGGGTTGCCCGGGGGGACGAGCAGGTTCTTCTGCTTCAGGACGTTCAGGGTCGGGGCGAGGAACGCGCCGCCCGCCTGCATGTAGATCCCGTTCAGGTCGGGGTTGGCGGCGAGGGTGGTCTGCAGCTTGTTCGCGCCGACGTCGCCCTTCCACTCGGTGGGCAGGCCGATGACCTTGATGTTCGGGTAGTTCTGGGACATGCACTGGTTGAACGCCTCGGTGCGGTCCCGGCCGTTGATGGAGGCCAGGTCGCCTTCGAGCATCGCGACCTTGCCCTTGCCCTTCAGCGTGTCGCCGAGGAACTTGCACGCCTTCTCGCCGTACGCGCGGTTGTCGGCGCGGACCACCATGTAGACGTCGCCCTTGTCGGGGCGGGTGTCGACGGTGACGACCGGGATCTTCTTCGCCTTGAGCTGGTCCAGCGTCGGCGCGACCGCGGCGGTGTCCTGCGGGGCCAGCACCATGCCCTTCACGCCCTGGCCGATGAGCGTCTGCACGTTGGCGGCCAGCTTCGCGATGTCGTTCTCGGAGTTGGTCGTCTTCAGGTCCAGGCCGTCCTGCTTGCCGAACTGCGGGACGTACTTGATGTAGGAGTTCCAGAAGTCGGTGTCGGATCGGGGGTAGTCGACACCGACGACGCTACTGCCGCCGCCGGAGCCGCTGCCGCTGCTCTTGTTGCAGCCGGTCAGCACCACCGCGGCCGCCGCGAACGCGGCACCCGCCGCGAGCATCGATCGCTTCATCGCGTCCTCATTTCTCTGGGCGAAGTCGCAGGCCGGCCATGCCCCCGTCGACCGCCAGCGCCGTTCCTGTCGTCGCCGACGCGAGAGGACTGGCCAGGTAGGCGATCGCCGCGGCGACCTCCTCGGCGCTGACCAGCCGCCCGCTCGGCTGACGGGCCGCCAGTGCGGCCCGTTCCGCCTCCGGATCGTCGGTCGCGGCGAGCAGCCGGCCGACCCAGGGCGTGTCGGCGGTGCCCGGGTTGACGCAGGTCACCCGGATCCCGTCGCGCAGGTGATCCGCCGCCATCGCCAGGGTGAGCGACTGAACGGCACCTTTGGTCGCCGAGTACAGCGCGCGCTGCGGCAGCCCGGCGGTGGCCGCGATCGAGCAGGTGTTCACGATCGCGGCGTGCTCGGATCGGCGCAGGTGCGGCAGGGCCGCGCGGCTCACCCGCACCATTCCGAAGACGTTGACCTCGAAGACGTTGCGCCACTCGTCGTCGCCGTTGTCCTCGACCGTGCCCTGCGCGCCGATCCCCGCGTTGTTGACCAGCACGTCCAGGCCGCCGAGGTGCTCCACGGCGCCCGCGATCGCCGCCCGGACCGACGCGTCGTCCCGTACGTCGGCCTGGACGCCGTGCAGCGGCTCCGGCGGGGCGGACAGGTCGAGGCAGCTCACGGTGGCACCACGCTCGGTCAACAGGCGCGCCGTCGCGAGCCCGATGCCGGAGGCCCCTCCCGTGACGATGGCCCTGATCCCGCTGAACTCCACAGTCACGACCTCCAGGCGGCGCCGTCGGGGTAGGCGTATTCGAGCAGGCTCTCAGCCTTCATCTGTGCCGACATGCCTGGGGCCGTCGGCGCGAGGTAGTGGCCGTCCCGGACGCGGACCGGGTCGGTGAAGTGTTCGTGCAGGTGGTCGACGTACTCGATCACACGGTTCTCGGTGCTCCCGCTGACCGCGAGGTAGTCGAACATCGACAGGTGCTGCACGACCTCGCACAGCCCGACGCCTCCGGCGTGCGGGCAGACCGGCACGCCGTACTTCGCGGCGAGCAGGAGGATCGCGACGTTCTCCGGCACGCCCGCGACGCGGCACGCGTCGATCTGCAGCACGTCGATCGCATCGGCCTGCAGCAGCTGCTTGAAGATCACACGGTTGGCCACGTGCTCCCCGGTCGCCACCCGGACGGGCGCGACGGAGCGGCGCACGGCGGCGTGGCCGAGGATGTCATCGGGGCTGGTCGGCTCCTCGATCCAGTACGGGTCGAATGGCTTGAGGGCCTCGACCCACTCGATCGCCTGGCGGACGTCCCACCGCTGGTTCGCGTCGATGGCGATGCGGATGTCGGGTCCGACGGTCTGTCGGGCCAGCTCCAGGCGGCGGACGTCGTCGGCCAGGTCGCCGCCGACCTTGAGCTTGATCTGGGTGAAGCCGTCCGCGACGGCCTCGCGCGCCAGGGCGACGAGTTTGTCGTCGGTGTAGCCGAGCCAGCCGGGCGTCGTCGTGTACGCCGGGAAGCCGGTGGCCAGCAGCGCGGCCTCCCGTTCGTCGCGTCCCGGCCGGGCCGCCGTCAGCAGGTCGACGGCCTCCTCCGGGCGGAGCGCGTCGGTGAGGTACCTCCAGTCGGCCAGGTCGACGATCTGCTCGGGCGTCATGTCCGCCAGCAGCCGCCAGACGGGCTTGCCCGCGACGCGGCCGGCGAGGTCGAACGCCGCGTTGATGATCGCGGCGGCGGCCATGTGGACCGCGCCCTTCTCCGGGCCGAGCCAGCGCAGCTGCGAGTCGTGGATCAGCCGCCGCGCGAAGCCGCCCAGGTCGGACAGGTCGATGTCGAGGCCGACGACGAGCGGCGCGTACGCCTCGATCGCCGCGACGCACACCTCCGTGCCGCGCCCGATCGTGAAGGTGAACCCGTGACCCTCGGCGCCGTCGTCCGTGCGGAGCACGGCGTAGGCCGCGGAGTAGTCCGGGTCCGGATTCATGGCGTCCGAACCGTCCAGCTGCCGGGAGGTCGGGAACCGGATGTCGTGGGCGTCGAGTGCGATGACCTTCATGCGAGCCTCTGCCGTTGCCGCCCGAGCCCGTCGATCTCGAGTTCTACGATGTCACCTTTGCGCAGGAAGGAGATACCCGGGCTGCCGAGCGCGACGCCGGCCGGGGTCCCCGTGTTGATGACGTCGCCGGGGTCCAGGACCATGAACCGGCTGAGGTACCAGATCAGGTGGTCCACCGCGAAGATCATGTTCTTGGTGTTGCCGTTCTGGCGGAGGTCGCCGTTGACCCACAGCCGCAGGCCGAGGTCCTGCGGATCGGCGATCTCGTCGGCGGTCACCAGATGCGGCCCGAGGGGGTTGAAGGTCTCACACGACTTGCCCTTGTCCCACGTGCCGCCGCGCTCGAGCTGGTACTCCCGCTCGGAGACGTCGTTGCTGATCGCGTACCCGGCGATGAGCGCGCGGGCCTCGGCCGGCGAGTCCAGGTAACGCGCCCGGCCGCCCAGGACGACGGCGAGCTCGACCTCGTAGTCGGTCTTCTCGCTGCCCGGGGGGATGAGCACGTCGTCGTCCGGGCCGACGACCGTGTTCGACGCCTTCATGAAGAGGATCGGCTCGGCCGGGATCTCGGCGCCCGTCTCCTCCGCGTGATCCCGGTAGTTCAGGCCCACGCACACCACCTTGCCGGGCCGCGCCACCGGGGAACCGACCCGCTTGGTGTTCTGGATGGGCGGCAGTTCGCCTGCCGCGTACGCCGCCCTGGCGCGGTCCAGGCCCGTGGCGAGGAAGTCTCCGTCGATGTCGCGGGTCAGGCCGGACAGATCGAGGAGCGAGCCGTCCTCGGCCAGGACCGCGGGCCGTTCGGCGCCGACCGGTCCGACACGCAGCAGCTTCACGTACTCGTACCCCCTGCTCGTCGGTTGGTCCGACCTCTCACCGATTCATCGGACCTCTTACCCGGACATAAGACCACTGCAGGGCAATGTGCTGGCAATACCCTGTTACACACTTGTTACTTTTGTGAAATTGGTAAGACCTCTTAACGTCCGGCAAGATGAGTTTCGCAACCGGAGGAGGGGACGCGCGTGCCGGACGACACCGGTGGCAGGACCACCGTCACCCAGCGGGCGATCGACGAGATCAAGACCCGGATCGCCGTGGGTGAGTTCGTGCCCGGGCAGCGCCTGCCGACCGAGCGCGACCTCGCCGCCGACCTCGGCCTGTCACGCAGCTCGATGCGGGAGGCGATCCGCGCTCTGACGGTCATGGGGGTGCTGGAGGCCCGGCACGGGGCCGGCATCTACGTCACGCAACTGAAGCCGGGCGACCTGCTGGAGACGTTCGGCGTCGTCGCGGAGATCTCGCGCGGCGACACCCTGCTCAACCTCGTCCAGGTGCGCAAGATCCTTGAGCCCGCGGCCGCCGCGGCCGCCGCGGCGCGCATCGACGACGACGGCCTCACCGCCCTCCGCGCCGAGATGGCGGCGATGGAGCGCGCCACGACCGCCGAGGAGAGCGTCGGGCACGACCTGGAGTTCCACCGGATCATCACCGAGGCCGCCGGCAACCCGGTGCTCGCCGCGATCCTCGGCGGGCTGAACAGCCGCACCTTCCGGGCCCGCGTCTGGCGCGGCTACCGCGAGGAGGGCGTCTTCCCGCGCACCGCCCGCGAGCACAACGCCATCTACCGGGCCCTGGCCGAACGCGACCCCGACGGCGCCCGCGTCGCCGCCGCCGTGCACATCGGCGCGGTCGAGGAATGGGTGCGCCGCCAGCCGGACGAAGAGGAGTGAGAATGCGCGTCGCCCTGCACACCCGGCTCAAACCCGGCAGCGAAGCGGAGTACGAGAAGGCCCACCGCGAGGTCCCGCCGGAGCTCGTCCAGGCGATCAAGGACGCCGGCGCGCACGAGTGGACCATCTGGCGCAGCGGGCTCGACCTGTTCCACGTCATCGACTGCGACGACTACACCGCGCTGCTCGCCGCCCTGGAGGACCTGCCGGTCAACGTCGCGTGGCAGGCCCGCATGGCCGGCTACCTCGACGTCGTCCACGACTACTCGGGCGAGGGCGCCGCCAAGGGCCTCCCCGCCGTCTGGCGCCTGGAGTAGGTCTACGGGCGGGCCCGAGGCCCGTGGTGGGGATGGCTCCACCACGAGGTCGGGGGCGACCCTCAGCGATCTGTCAGGGTCGAACCCGTAGCTTCCCCGTATATGAACGCAATCGTCTTCCTCCCGTCGTCCTCGGCGCTCACCCTCGAATCATGATGAGTCCGCTGGACGCGGCCGCCTGGGCCCTCACCGCCGGCTGGGCCTACGCCACCGCCGAGACCTATCTGCTCGCCCTCCGGCGCGGCCGGATGGCCGTCCTGCGGGCCGCGAAGCGAGCGCGGGCGGCGCTGATCGTTTGCGCGTCGGCAGGGGTCGCGCTCACCGCCGCGTTCGCGGTGGCCGCCCCGGCCCGCGCCCTCGCCGCGGCACCCCTCCTCGTGCTGCCCTCGGCCCTGGCGCTGCGGTGGTCACCGCGTCCGCTGGGCGGGCTGCTCCACGTCCTGCGCGCCGATCCCTGGGGACCCAGCGACCCGCCGATCCGCGCCCGTACCGCCGAGCCCCGGCTGACCGTTCCCGCCCAGCTCGCGCTGGTCGGATCGCCGGCCGCGCTCGCGGTGTCGGCGGACCGCCCGGTCGCGACGGTCGTCGTCTACGCGCTCACCGGCGCGGCCGCCGGATGCCTGACCCGATACGCGCGGTACCGCTGCGGCGTGCTGGAGCGCGTACGCGCGGGCGCGCTCCGGCGCACCGTCGCGCCCGCCCGCGAGGACGAGCGGGCGCTGGCCGCCTGAGCGCGTTCTACTCGCTCGGCATCATGATCCAGAGGATCAGGTAGATGACGAACTGCGGGCCGGGCAGCAGGCAGGAGAGGATCGCCAGCAGCCGGACCGTCCACGGCGCCAGCCCGTACCGGCGACCGAGGCCGGCGCAGACGCCGGCGATGACCCGTCCCTGGCGCGGGCGGTAGAGACCGTTCACGAGAGCACTCCTTTGCGTCGCCTACCAACGACGCTATGCCGCGCCTCCGCCCCGCACATCGCTCGCGGGATCGATCCCCGGGTCACTCCGCGGGCTTACGGGGCCTTCCCTAGGGGATGAGCTCGACGGACTCGCCCGGCTTGAGGCGGCGGAACTCCGCCTTCTGGCGCTCGCTCTCCCCCTTGAGCTGGTTGTCCAGCAGGCCCAGCCCGAAGTCGTTGAGCAGCCCGTCGTGGACCGCGAACGCGCGGCGGGGCGCCACCGCCCGCAGGTACTCGATCATCTCCGGGGCCTTCATCCAGGGAGCCTGGCCGGGGACGAGGAGGGTGGGCGCCTCCAGCACGGTGAAGGCGTCGCCCGGGTGGAAGACCTCCCCGTCGATGAGGAAGCCGATGTTCTCCACCTGGGGAACGTCCGGGTGGACGACCTCGTGCTTCTGCCCGGCCACGGCGACGTCGAAGCCCGCGATCGTCAGCGAGTCACCGTCCCCGACGGTACGGACCCGGTCGCCCAGATCCGTCAGGTCGGCGGCGACGGCCCCACAGGTGTAGACGGTGAGCCGCGGGTCGTCCGTGAGGGCCTGGCGCAGCCGTTCGGCCTGGTAGTGGTCGAAGTGCTCATGCGTGATGAGCACGGCGTCCGCGCCCGCGAGCGCGTCGCCCTCCGGAGTCAGAACGCCCGGGTCGATGACGAGCGTGCGGTCGTCCTTCTGCAGGCGGACACAGGAGTGCCCGAGCTTCGTCAACCTCATGTTCCGATCCTGACACGGGCCGCGCCGGCGGCTCGGGCGGCCCTCCCGGCCTGTTGACGATCAACCGAGCGCTTGGTAGATACGAGGTTGAGGTCGGGGAACGTTTCGGCGAGGAGGCCCGGACCATGCCGGTTCCCGACCAGCGGGATCCCGAGGTGACGCGCGCGGTCCTGACCCGGTGGCTGTCGGAACGCCTGCCGGGCATCGCGATCCGCGGACTGGAGATCCCCCGGACGACCGGATTCTCGGCCGAGACGTTACTGTTCGACGCCGAGTGCGACGGTCGCGTGGAGCACCTGGTCGCCAAGGTGGCGCCGAGCCGCTATCAGGTCTTCCCCGACCCGCTGCCGTACGCCGACCAGTTCCGCCTGCTGCGGATCCTCGACGAACGGACCGGCATCCCGGTGCCCCCGATGCGCTGGTACGAGCCCGACGCCGGCCTGCTGGGCGCGCCCTTCTTCGTCATCGAGCGGGTCGACGGCCGCGCGCCGGACGACAACCCGCCCTACCACCAGGCGGGCTGGGTCACCGAGGCGACGCCCGAGCGGCGGGCGCGCATGTGGACGTCCGGCCTGGACGTCCTGGCCGCCGTACACCGGCTGGATCCGGCGCCCTTCGCGTTCCTCGACCGGACGAGGTACGGACCCGCCGGTGTGGAACAGCGGCTCGGCTACTACACCCACTACATGAGCTGGGCGTACCACGGACCCCAGCCGACCTGCGCCGAGGCGCTGCGGTGGCTGCGCGAGCACCGGCCGGACGAGCCGGACCCGCCCGTGCTGCTGTGGGGCGACGGGCGGATCGGCAACATCCTCTACGGCGACGACGGCGAACCGCGGGCCGTGCTCGACTGGGAGATCGCCACGCTCGGCGCGCCCGAGGAGGACCTCGCCTGGTACATGTACCTCGACCGGCACCACTCGGAGGGCATCGGCGTCCCGCGCCTTCCCGGCTTCCCGTCCTACGCCGACACCATCGCGTACTACGAGGAACTGGCCGGCCGGAGGATGCGGCACATGGCGTACTACGAGGTCCTGTCGGCCTTCAAGTTCGCGGTGATCATGGCGCGGATCGGGCAGGCGTTCATCGACTGGGGCCTGACGCCGCCCGACAGCGACTTCCCGGTGGACAACACCGCCTCCCGGCTGCTCGCCGGGCTCCTGAACCTGCCCGCCCCCGGTCCTGTGACCGGTCCGCCGCCCGGAGACCGCCGATGACGCTCTCACCGCTCGACGACTACCCGGTCCACCAGGTCCCCGACGTCATGCGCCACGTCGCCACGTCGGACCGCAACTTCTACGACCGGTACTACTTCAACTGCCACTCCCGCTCGGACGAGCTCATGCTCATCGTGGGGCTCGGGCAGTACCCGAACCTGGGCGTCACGGACGCCTTCGCCCTGGTCCGGCGCGGCCCGCTGCATCGCGTCGTCCGGGCCTCGCGCGAGCTCGGCGCGGACCGGATGGACACCTCGGTCGGGCCGTTCCGCGTGGAGGTGCTGGAGGGGCTCAAGCGCCTGCGCGTCGTCCTCGAGCCGAACGACCACGGGCTGGCGTTCGACCTGACCTGGGAGGGAGCGATCCCGGCCCAGCTGGAGCCCCCGCACTTCATCCGCGCCCACGAGCGGGTGGTGTTCGACTCGCGCCGGCTCGCGCAGACCGGCCGGTGGACCGGCGTCATCACCGTGGACGACACGACCGTGCCGGTGACGCCGGACCGCTGGTGGGGCAGCCGCGATCGGTCCTGGGGCATCCGCCCGGTGGGCGAGGCGGAGCCGCCGGGCATCCAGGCGACGGGCCCGGCGAGTTTCTACTGGCTGTACGCGCCGATGCAGTTCGAGGACCACGCGATCCTGTGCATCGTGCAGGAGGACGCGCAGGGTCGCCGGGTGCTGGAGGAGGCCGTACGCGTCCGGCCGGACGGCCGCGATCCGGAGTACCTCGGCCGCCCGGAGTACCGGCCGACCTACGCTCCGGGGACGCGGGACGTCACCGAGGCGGTGATCGCGTTCGCCCCGCCGGGCGGCAAACCGTTCGACGTACGCGTCACCCCGCTGTTGCCGGTCCACCTGATGGTCGGCAGCGGCTACGGCCTGGAACCCGACTGGCGGCACGGGATGTACCAGGGGCCGGAGCCGAAGGTGCAGGGCGTGACGTACGACCTGCGCCGGCCCGAGGACGCCGCCCGCATGTGGGGCATGGTCGACTCCGTGGCGCGGTTCGAGTACGACGGCGGCACGGGCCACGGGCTGTTCGAGTACTGGGCGCTCGGCGATCACCCGAGCTTCGCGGACGGCTGAGTGCGGCCCCTCTCGCGGGCGAGCACGCGAATCCACTTGCCGGCGGCTGCTCGACTGAGGATCCCTGGTCGCCCCGCGTCATGGCCGGAGATGCGCCCGGGCGGCCGCCCCACCGTGGTCGCGACCGCCCGGGGACACACCTAACACGGTCATCCCTGTTCCGCGAGGCGGAAGGTGACGTCTCCGTTCTCGTCGACGCTCGCGTCGAGCGTCATCTCGTCGAGGATCGTCGCGGCGTCCGGCTCCAGGTAGACGCGCGCGCCCTGCTCCTCAACGATCTCGTCGCCGGCCTGGGGCCCCTCGGCCACCGCGAGGGAGAGCGTGCCCGCCTCGTCGGTCTGACCCTGGGTGGCGATCCGCAGGCCGGTCTGCGGCGAAAGCTCGGGCTGGCTGGTGACGGTACGGATCACCTGGACCGCCGAATCGGTCAGCGTCAGCACTGTCGACAGCTCCTTCTGGTCGGTTGCAGATCAACACGGCGCGCGGCCGCCCCGTGCATGCGGCCTGCCATGCCCGACCGTCTGTGCCATCAAACATCCCCGATCTTGTGATTTGCCGAATATCGGCCTACGGGGCGAGCGCTCGCACGGCGTCCGTAATAGGGATCTCGCTGTTCGGCAGCACTGCGAGGACGGGCG
Source organism: Actinoallomurus vinaceus (assembly GCF_039542055.1). NCBI lineage: Bacteria > Bacillati > Actinomycetota > Actinomycetes > Streptosporangiales > Thermomonosporaceae > Actinoallomurus > Actinoallomurus vinaceus. The sequence continues at coordinate 36,102 of NZ_BAABHK010000014.1, read as the reverse complement.
TGTCCAGGCCCGCGTCGACGTACGCGCGGACGCGTTCGCGGCACTCGTCCGGCGAGCCGTGGACGAGGAGGTCGTCGACGACCTCGTCCGGAATCGCGGCGAGAGCGGCCTTGCGGTCGCCGGCAGCCCAGGCCTCGTTCATCGCCGCGAGCCGCTCACCACGGCCGAGCCACTCGTGGAAGGCCGCGTAGACGGGAACCGTCAGGTACGCCGCGATCAGCCGCCGGCCGAGCGCCCGCGCCTCATCGGCGTTCGACGTCGGGCAGACGAAGATCCGCGCGATCAGTTCCTTCTCCGTGCCGAACTCGGCCCGGACCTTCGGGACGTCGTGCGGCGCCAGCCAGTTGGTGATCGCGCCGTCGGCCTCACGGGCGGCCAGCCGGAGCATGCCGGGGCGCAGCGCGGCGAGGACGATCGGCGGCGGCGTCCGCGGCGGGGTCTCCAGCTTGAAACCGCTCACGCCGAGCGCCTCGTCGCTGACCTTCTCGCCGGCCAGGGCCCGGCGAAGGAATCGCAGCGTGTCCCGCACCCGCCGGTACGGCTCGGTGAAGGGGATGCCGTTCCAGCGCTCCACGATCACCTGCGAGGACGTCCCGATGCCGAGGACGAACCGGCCGGGGGCGAGGTCGGCGAGCGTGGCGGCCTGCTGGGCGAGCAGGCCGGGACCGCGCGTGTAGACGGGCACGATCGCCGGGCCGAGCCGCAGTTGCGGCCCCCACTGGGAGGCGAGGGCGAGCGGCGTGAACCCGTCGGCCCCGGAGGCCTCCGCCGACCACGCGTCGGTGTATCCGAGGTCGGTCAGCCCTTCGACCGTCTTCCGGTGCTCGGCCAGCGGCACGCCGGTGAGCGGAATCGTCAGTCCCCATCGAGACATGTGGAGCCTCCTCAGGCGATGGACGGGCGGACGGTCGCGCCGCCGTCGACGACAAGGGTCTGTCCGGTCAGCCAGCTCGCGCTGTCCCCGGCGAGGAAGACGACCGCCTTGGCGATGTCCTCGGGTTCGCCGAGGCGGCCGAGCGGCATGTACCCGGCGATCTTCTCCTCGTTCTCCTCCCACAGCGCGCGGGCGAGCTGCGTCTTGACCAGTCCCGGCGCGACGGCGTTGACGCGCACGGAGGGGGCGAGCTCGATGGCGAACTGCCGGGTGAGGTGGATGACCGCGGCCTTCGTGGCGTTGTAGTACCCGATGCCGTACTCGGTCATCATGCCGCCGACCGAGGAGATATTGACGATCGACCCGCCGCGCGCCTCCATGGACAGCTTCCAGGCGAGCTGCGTCCACAGCACCACGGCGAACTGGTTGACCTGGACGGTCTTTTCCGCCCTGGCGGCGTCGATGTCGACCATCGGGCCGAAGTGCGGGCTGGTGCCGGCGTTGTTGACGAGGACGTCCACGCTTCCGAACTCGGCGACGGCCGCCTCGACGCAGGCCCGCGCGGCGTCCTCGTCACCGACGTGCGCGGCCTTCGGGAGGACGCCGACGTCCGGGTGGGCGGCGCGGATCTCCTTGGCGACCTCTTCCAGGGCGTCCTGCTTCCGGGAGGACAGCACGACGTTGCATCCCTCCGCGGCGAGGGCCTCCGCCGTCGCCCTGCCGATGCCGCGCGAGGCGCCGGTGATCAGTGCGGTCCTGCCCGCCAGACCGGTCTCGAGTGCCATGCTGCCGCCTTTCCTGCCCATGCCTGGAGCTTTCTGACAACCGAATCAGATTCAACAAGACTAGTCCCGGATGTTACGTTCCTGCCATGCAGATCCCCGGGAAGAACATCGTGATCACCGGCGCCGGCAGCGGGATCGGCGCGGCGCTGGCCCGCCGGTTCGCCGCCGAGGGCGCCGCCTCGCTCTGCCTCTCCGACCTCGACCTGGACGCCGTGGAGCGGGTCGCCGCGGGGCTGGACTGCCGTACGGTCGCGGTCCGCACCGATGTCGGCGACGAGGAGCAGGTACGGGCGATGATCGATGAAGCCGGTGAGCTCGGCCCGATCGACCTGGTCTGCTCCAACGCGGGTATCGGCACGGGCGCCGGGCTGGAGGCGACGCCGGAGCAGTGGGCCGCCTCCTGGGCGGTCAACGTCCAGGCGCACGTGTACGCCGCGCGGGCGGCGCTTCCCGGGATGCTCGAACGCGGCGAGGGCTACTTCCTCAACACCTGCTCGGCCGCCGGCCTCCTCACCCAGCCCGGCGACGCGCCGTACGCCGTGACGAAGCACGCCGCGGTGGCGTTCGCCGAGTGGCTGGCGCTGACCTACGGCGACCAGGGCATCAAGGTGAGCGCGCTGTGCCCGCAGGGCGTCCGCACTCCCCTTCTCACCGAGGCCCTCGAAGGCATGGCGGGTCAGGTCGTGGCCGCGGCGGGCGCGGTGCTCGAACCCGGCGACGTCGCCGAGGCGGTCGTCGCGGGGCTCGCGGCCGAGGCGTTCCTGATCCTGCCGCATCCGGAGGTGGCCGAGTTCGAGCGCCGCAAGGCCGCCGACCGTGACCGCTGGCTCGCGGGACTGCGCCGGATGGTCGCCTCGCTCAAGAACTGAGGGCCCGTCAGGGGCGGGCGCGGGCCAGGACGAAACGGCGGAAGCCCTCGACGACGGGCGGGCGCGTCCGGCCGGCCACCCAGGCCAGGCCGATGGTGCGGTGCGCGCCGGTGATGACGACCTCGGACACCCCGTGGACGGGCTCGCCCGGCGGCACGATGGCGACCCCGAGCCCCGCCGCGACCAGCCCGCGGAGCGTGGCGGCCTCCTCCCCCTCGAACGCGATCTCGGGCCGGATGCCCTCGCTCCGGAACAGCTCGTCGGTGATCGAGCGCAGGCCGTACCCGTGCCGCATGAGGATGAACGGCTCGTCGGCGGCCTCGGACGGGCGCACCCGCTCGCGCCCGGCGAGCCGGTGCCCGGCCGGGACCGCGAGGTGGAGGTGTTCCGTCGCGAGCGGGTACCAGGCCAGCTCCGCCGGGCGCGGGCTGGTGATCGCGAGGTCGGCCCGCCCGTCGGTGACCGCCGCTCCGATGTGCTCGCTGCTGCCCTGGCTCAGCCGGAACGTCACGCGCGGATGCTCCCGCCGGTAGTCGCGGAGCAGCTCCGGGACGAGCGCGGTGCCCTGGGTGTGCAGGAAGGCCAGTCCCACCTCGCCGCTGCCGGGGTCGGCGGCCTGCGCCAGGGCATCACGCGCCGCCTTTTCCTCGGCCACCAGGCGCTCGGCGTGCCGGCGGAAGATCTCGCCGTACGGGCTGAGCCGGAGCGTCCGTCCCTCCCGGTCGAACAGTCGCACGCCGAGCTCGCGTTCGAGGCGGGCGATCGCCCGGGACAGCCCGGGCTGGGAGATCCGCAGCTCGGCCGCCGTCTGGGTGACGTGCCGCTGCTCGGCGACCGCGAGGAACCAGCGAACCGTTTCCAGGTCCATAACCAATGAGCATAGTTCTCAGAAATAACTTTCATTGGACGCATCGGTCAGCCCTCGCGCAGCCTGGATGGGTGCTCGTCACCTCACCTTCGGAGCTCGATCTTCGGCATCGCCGCGGCTCGCGCGGGCTGCGCCGGGTGAACCTCGCGCTGTTCGCGGCCGGGCTGACCACGTTCATCTCGCTGTACTCGACACAGGCGCTGTTGCCGGAGCTGTCGCGGGTCTTCGGCGTCTCCCCCACGACGTCGAGCCTGCTGGTGTCCCTGTCGACGGGCACGCTCGCGCTCGCGGTGATCCCGGTGAGTTCGCTGTCGGAGCGCTTCGGCCGGACCCGGATCATGGCGGTGTCCTCGGTGACGGCCGCGATCCTCGGCCTGCTGCTCCCGCTCGCCCCCTCGTTCCCCGCGCTCGCGGCGGTCCGCGCGGCGCAGGGGATCGCGCTCGCCGGCGTGCCGGCCGTCGCGATGGCCTACCTCGCCGACGAGGTCCACCCCGAGGCGCTGGGCGGGGCGATGGGCCGCTACATCGCCGGAAACACGGTCGGCGGCCTGCTGGGGCGACTCGTCCCCGGCTTCGTGACCGACCTGGCGGGCTGGCGGTGGGCGCTCGGCGTCACCGCCCTCGGCGCGCTGCTCCTCACCGTCGTCTTCGGGGCGCTGCTGCCGCGCTCCCGCTGTTTCCGCCCGGCCCGGACCGGCCCCGGCCCACTGCTCCGGCACCTGCGCGACCCCGCGATGCGCCGGCTCTACCTGATCGCGCTGGTGCTGATGGCCGGGTTCGTCACCGTCTACAACTACCTGGGCTACCGCCTGCTGGCCGCACCGTTCGGCCTGCCGCAGTGGGTCACCGGCCTGGTCTTCCTGATGTACCTCGCGGGCACGGTCAGTTCGCCGGCCGCCGGATCGCTCGCCGACCGGGCCGGACGCCGCCCGGTGCTGTTCGGCGCGTTCGCCCTGGCGGCCGCCGGGCTGCTGGCGACCCTGCCGCACGCGCTGCCCGTCCTGGCCGCCGGGCTGTTCGTGTTCACCGCGGGCTTCTTCGCGGCGCATTCGGTCGCCAGCGGCTGGGTGGGGCGGCGCGCCGCGGCCGGGAAGGCGCAGGCGTCCGCGCTGTACCTGTTCGCGTACTACGCGGGCAGCAGTCTCGGCGGTTCGGCCGGCGGCCTCGCGTACGAGCACGGCCACTGGCCGGCCACGGTCGCCTACGCCCTGGCCCTCCTCGCCGTCGCCGCCCTGGCCGCCCTGCGCCTGTCCGGACCAGGCGACGAAGCACCCGCCTCCTGAGCCGGCGCCCACCGCCCCTTCCACTCGAATAGAACACGTTATAGATTTGAGCGGTCGCTTGGTCAACTAGGAGGTCGCCGGTGGCGCAGCACCCATCCGGGAACGCCGTGGACCGCGCCGACGGGCCGGTGAGCGTGGTCGACGGCTGGTTCACCGTCGACCCGCCACGCCTGACCGGGACCCGCTGCACCGCCTGCGGCACCGTCTACTTCCCGCCGCAGACCCTGACCTGCCGCAATCCCGCCTGCGACGGCGACGAGCTGGTCACGACGCCGCTGTCGGACCGGGGGCGGATCTGGTCGTACGCCGACGCCCGCTACCGGCCGCCGCCGCCGTACGTCTCGGGCGATGACTTCGAGCCGTACGCCATCGCCGCCGTCGAGCTGGCGGCCGAGCGGATCGTCGTCCTCGGCCAGGTCGTGAAGGGGGTCGGCGTCGACGAGCTGGCCGTCGGAATGGAGGCCGAGCTCGTCGTCGAGGAGCTCGACCCGGGCCACCTCGTCTGGAAGTGGCGCCCGATCACGGAGGAGGGCGCGTGAGCGACCCGAGCGGAGTGGGCGGTGCGGGACGCCGCGCTCCACGTGAGGAGGGCGCGTGAGCGGGAAGGACATCGCCGTCCTCGGGGTGGGCATGCATCCCTGGGGCAAGTGGGGGCGCGACTTCGTCGAGTACGGCCTCGCGGCGGCACGGGACGCGCTGAAGGACGCCGGGCTCGCCTGGACGGACGTCGAGTACGTCGCGGGCGCGGACACGATCCGGAACGGCTACCCCGGGTTCATCGCCGGTGCGACGTTCGCCCAGGCCCTGGGCTGGTCGGGGGCGCGCGTGTCGAGTTGCTACGCGGCCTGCGCCTCGGGTGCGCAGGCGATGAGCACGGCGCGGGCGCAGATCCTCGCCGGCCTCGTGGACGTCGCGCTGGTGGTGGGGGCCGACGCCGCGCCGAAGGGGTTCTTCGCGCCCGTCGGCGGCGACCGGCCCGACGACCCGGACTGGCTGCGGTTCCGTCTGCTGGGCGCGACCAACCCCGTGTACTTCGCGCTGTACGCCCGCCGCCGGATGGCCCTGTACGGCGCCACCCGGGACGACTTCGCCGCGGTGAAGGTCAAGAACGCCCGGCACGGGCTGCGGAACCCGAACGCGCGGTACCGGAAGGAGGTCACCGCGGCCGACGTCGCGGCGTCGCCCGTGGTCGCCGACCCGCTGCGGCTGCTGGACATCTGCGCGACCAGTGACGGCGGCGCGGCGGTCGTGCTGTCCAGCCTCGAGTACGCGCGGCGGCACGGCCACGGCGCGCCCGTGCGGATCGCGGCGGTCTCCACCGTGACCCCGACGTTCCCGAGCACCGTGCTGGATCTGGCGAACTTCGCCACCGACTCGAGTGTCGCCGTCGACCCGCCGGAGCGGCCGTTCCGGGCGGCGAACGCCGCGGCGGCGTACGAGGAGGCCGGGCTGGGCCCGGAGGACCTGTCGCTCGCCGAGGTCTACGACCTGTCCACCGCGCTGGAACTGGACTGGTACGAGGACATCGGCCTGTGCAAGCCGGGCGAGGCGGAGGGGTTGCTGCGCGACGGCGCGACGACGCTCGGCGGCCGGATCCCGGTGAATCCGAGCGGCGGGCTGGCGTGCTTCGGGGAGGCGATCCCCGCGCAGGCGATCGCTCAGGTCTGCGAGCTCACCTGGCAGCTGCGCGGGCAGGCGGGAAAACGCCAGGTGGAAGGGGCACGGGCCGGCATCGCGGTCAACCAGGGACTGTTCGGGCACGGATCGGCCATCATCGCCCGGACGTGAGTTACGTCACTCGATCCCGCCAGTAAGGCATTGCTGACCTGGACGGACGCACGATGGTGCGCGGGTCGGGCCCGGGATCGAGCACGGTCGGTTCTTGTCGGCCACGCTACGCGTCAGTACCTTTCACTGACGCGCCAGGTTCTCTTCGCAGTCGCGTGTCCGTGTGGACGCCGGCCCGACGGCCCTGACCGCGCGCCCAGTCCGCCGAAACCCGACGCGAGGTGCCGCGCTGATGCGTCCATTCCGGGAGCGCAATCCGCTGCCGATCGGCATCGCCGGCCTGGCCACCGCCGGCCTGGCGACCCTGCTCGCGTTCAACCTGCAGCAGTTCGCCGGCGGCACGACGTACTCCGCGGCCTTTGCCGAGGCGGGCGGGCTGAAGCCCGGTGAAGAGGTCCGGATCGCCGGCGTGAAGGTCGGTAAGGTCGACAGCGTCGACCTCGACGGCGACCACGTGAAGGTGAAGTTCACCAGCAGCGCGCACTTCGGAACGCAGACGCGGGCCCAGATCAAGATCAAGACCATCCTCGGCTCGCACTTCCTCGCCCTTGACCCGAAGGGTCCCGGCCGGCAGCAGACGGGCAAGCAGATCCCCCTCTCGCGGACCTCGGCGCCGTACGAGGTGGTGCCCGCCCTGCAGGACGCCAGCAAGCAGCTCGGTCAGATCGACACCAAGCAGCTGGCCAAGGCCATGGACACGCTGAGCCAGACGATGGAGGGCTCGCCGGAGAACGTCCGGCGCACCCTGGCGGGCCTGCAGAAGATCTCCCGGGCGGTGTCCTCCCGCGACGACGAGCTGAGCCAGCTGCTCAAGCACTCCAGCAACGTCACCTCGCTGCTGGCCTCCCGCAGCGGTGACCTCGCCGTGCTGGTGCAGAACGGCGGCCTCCTGCTGCAGGAGATCAACAACCGCCGGGCCGTCATCAGCCAGCTGCTGACCGGCACCGTCGCCCTGTCCCAGCAGATCACCGGGACGATCCAGGAGAACCAGGCCACCCTCAATCCCGCGCTCCGGAACCTCCGCCAGGTCGTGCAGATCCTGCAGCGCAACCAGGGAAACCTGGACAAGGCCCTGCAGGAGATGGGCCCGTTCGGGAACGAGACGGCCGACCTGACCGGCAGCGGCCGATGGTTCGACGTCTACATCCAGAACCTCATCCCGCTGCCCGTCTCCATCGCGCCGCCGAGCACGCGCAACGACGCCACGCAGCCGACGACGAAGAAGCAGACCGGGAAGCCGTCGCCCACCGGAACCCGCCCGTCGACCGGCACGCCGAAGCACACCAAGACCTCGAAGCCGTCCCCGTCCAAGAGCGGCAACCCGCTGCCCGTCATCCCCTGACCCGGGACCCCGGTGTTCCCACGGGGGCGGCGAGACGTCACGATCGGTACATGGACGTACGCGAACTGACGGCCGCGAAGGATCTTTACACCGCCTCCGCGCTGCTCGCGGAGATCTGGCGGCCGACCGACCCGATGCCGTTCGAGATGCTGCAGGTGACCCGCCACATCGGCGGCTACGTCGCCGGGGCGTTCGACGGCAGCACGATGATCGGCGCATGCGCGGCGTTCCCGACCGCGGACGGCGGCCTGCACTCCCACATCACCGGCGTCGCCGTCCAGGGCCGGGGCGTCGGCTTCGCGATCAAGGTGCATCAGCGCGAGTGGGCGCTCGAGCGGGGCATCCCGACGATCAGCTGGACGTTCGACCCGCTCGCCCGGCGCAACGCCCACTTCAACCTGGCCAAGCTGGCGGCCCGCGCGGCCGCGTACCTCGAGGACTTCTACGGCGACATGCCCGACGAGCTGAACATGGGCGACCCCAGCGACCGCCTTCTCGTCGAGTGGCGGCTCGACAGCCCGGAGGTGGCGGCGGCGGTCGCCGGCACATCGGCGACGCGTCCCGAGCCCGGGGACGACATGGTGATCACGCTGGCCGAGGACACGCTGGGCCGCCCCGAGCGGCACGATCCGATCGGCGCCGCCGCCGTGGCGGTCGGGACGCCGGCGGACATCACGACCCTGCGGGCGTGCGGCCCGGACATCGCCCGGGAGTGGCGCCAGGCCCAGCGCGCCGCGCTCGGCGGCGCGCTGGCCGGGGGCTTCCACGTCACGGGCTTTACTCGAACCGGCTACTACCTGCTGGAGTGCGCGCGATGAAACTGTCCGGGGTCGAGCTCAGGCGGATCCGGATGCCCCTGGTGTCGCCGTTCCGCACGTCGTTCGGGACGGACGTCGACCGGGAGGTCCTGCTCGTCCGGGTGTTCGGGGACGAGGCGGAGGGGTGGGGCGAGTGCGTCGCCTCCGCCGAGCCGCTCTACTCCGCCGAGTACGTGAACGGTGCCGAGCAGGTGATCCGCGACCACCTGCTCCCGCGCCTGCCCGCCGACGTCACCGCCCGCGGGCTCGGCGCGGCGTTCGCCCCGGTCCGGGGGCATCCGATGGCGAAGGCGGCGGTGGAGATGGCGGTGCTGGACGCCGAGCTCCGCGCCTCGGGCCTGTCGTACGCGGCGTACCTGGGGGCGACGCGGACGCGGGTACCGGCCGGGGTGTCCGTCGGGATCATGGATACGCTCCCGGAGCTGCTGGACGCCGTGGACGCCTACCTGGCGCAGGGCTACGCGCGGATCAAGCTGAAGATCGAACCGGGGTGGGACCTGGAGCCGGTGCGCGCGGTGCGGGAGCGGTTCGGCGACATCCTGCTGCAGGTCGACGCCAACGCCGCGTACACCCGGACGGACCTGCGGCACCTCGCGAAGCTGGACCCGTTCGACCTGCTGCTGATCGAGCAGCCGCTGCCGGAGGAGGACCTGCTCGGGCACGCGCGGCTCGCGGAGGCCCTCACGACTGCGATCTGCCTCGACGAGTCGATCGTCTCCGCCCGATCCGCCGCCGACGCCATCACGCTCGGCGCGTGCTCGATCGTCAACGTGAAGGCCGGCCGCGTCGGCGGCTACCTGGAGGCGCGGCGGATCCACGACGTGTGCGTGGCACACGGCCTTCCGGTGTGGTGCGGCGGAATGCTCGAGACCGGCCTGGGCCGCGCCGCCAACCTGGCGTTCGCGGCCCTGCCCGGCTGCACGCTGCCCGGGGACGTCTCCGCGTCGGACCGGTACTACACGCAGGACATCACGGAGCCGTTCCTACTTCGGGACGGGATGATGCGGGTCCCGGACGGTCCCGGCCTCGGCGTCGAGCCGCTCCCGGACGTCCTCGACGACCTCACGGAGTCCTCGGACACCGTGGATCTCCGGGCTAGGTGAGGCTCCACACGCGTATGGTGCCGTCCTCGCCCTCGGTCACGGCGATCGGCCTGCCCTCGACCTCGGTGGTCACGACCGTACCGACGCCTCCCTCGTGGCCGACGAGCGCTTCTCCGATCTGCTCGCCGCGCGCCAGGTCCCACACCCGGGCCGTTCCGTCCCTGCCGCCGGTCACCGCCACCGCGTTCCCGCCGACCCGCGTGGTGGCGATCGAGGACACCGTGTCGGCGTGACCGGCCAGCGGCCCGCCGATCCGCTCGCCGCTCGCCAGGTCCCAGACCCGGACGGTGTGATCGCCCCCGCCGGCCAGCACCGCCGTCCGGCCGTTCAGCTCGGTGATCGCGACGGCCGTGGCATTGGGCTCGACGCCGGTCAGCGGGAGTCCGAGTGGTTCGCCACGGAGAACGTCCCATGTCTGGAGGCTGGTGTCCTCCCCGCCGGTGACCGCGACCGGCCGGCCGCCGACCACGGCGGCGGTCATCACTCCGTCGTACGCGCCCTTGAGATCAGCGATGAGCTCGCCCTGAGGCAGGTCCCAGACCAGCAGGCCGCCCTCCTCGCTACTGGCGAAGACGAGGAGTCCCTGCTCGGTCGGGACGGTCGCAAGGGAGGAGACCCCCAGGCGGCTACCGGTCAGGGTCTTTCCGATCTTGCGGCCGGTCTCCAGGTCCCAAACTCTGACCGCCCCGCCCGTGTAGTCCTCTCCGAGGCAGGACGTGAGGTCGAAGCGGCCCCCGCCGGTCACGACCACCGGCCGGCCGTCGAGAACCGCCGCCGTCAGGCAGGCGCCGACCTCGTACGGATCGGCCTCGCCGGGCTCGTCCTCGTCGTCCTCGTCCGCCTCCCAGATCTCGCCGTCGGCGTCGGGGACCGGATCCTCGGGAAGAGCGGAGTCGAGATCGAGCGGCCGTCGCCCTTGTTCGCCGGTGACCAGGTTCCAGGTCCAGATGGCCCCGTCCCGGTCGTATCCGACCGCTCTAGGGCCGCCATCGAGGCCGATCACCGCGAGACCGGCCGTCTGACGGTCGGAGAGGCAGTGCAGCATTCGAAGATCACTCATGCGCCGAGAGGCTAACCAGGAGCCAGGACAAGATCCGCGGAATCCGGAACTCCATGGCCTGATCGACGCCGTCGGTCAGTCCCTCACCGGCAGGTCGTAACAGCGCCGCACGCTGGACTCGATCCGCGAGATGTCAGTGCCGTAGATGTGCAGCGAGATCGAGACGCCGTCGCCGACGTTCCGTACGCGGTGGATGTCGCCGGGTGGCGCGAAGCCGCTGACCTCGCCGACATGGTTGTCGTTCACTCCGACCCGGAGGAGGTGGTCGTCCTGCTGGACGTACAGCTCCTCGTGCTCCACGCCCTGCAGCACGCCGAACACGCACCAGGTGACGTGGTCGTGGATCGGGGTGACCTGCCCGGGCCGCCACACCAGACCGACCACCGAGAACGCCCCGCCGCGCTCGACGTAGAGCGTGTGGCTGACGTACCGGTCGGGGTCGCCGATCCGCTCCTCGGCGGTCAGCACGTCCGGGGTGGGCATGTGCTGCCGCAGTTCGGCGGCGACGAGCCGCGCGGTCTCACGCCAGTCCGTGTGGAGGTCCACGACGGAGCGCACTCCCGTGACCAGATCCTCCAGGCCGGGGCGTACGGTGCTGAGTACGAGTGTCATGGCGAACCTCCTTCGTCTCCTCCAGGGTGCCGGGCGGGTCACTCATCGGTCCAATGCCAATCATCGGCCTTTCCCATAGAAGCGATCGATATATTGGCCTCATGCTGGACGTTTCCCGGCTTCGCGTGCTCGTCGCGGTGGCCCGTACGGGCTCGGTGACGGCCGCCGCGAAGGAGCTGCACTACTCCCAGCCGTCGGTCAGCCACCACCTCGCCCGGCTGGAGGCCGAGACCGGCGCCAAGCTCGTGCAGCGGGTCGGGCGCGGCATCCGTCTCACCGACGCGGGCCGCACGCTCGCCGAGCGCGGCGCGGAGATCCTCGGCCGGCTCGACGCGGCCGAGTCCGAGCTGTCCGCCCACGTGGGACTCGACCAGGGCCGGGTCCGACTGGCCGCGTTCCCGTCGGCACTCGGCACGTTCGTCCCGCGGGCCGCGTCACTGCTGGCCGAGCGCCATCCCGGCCTGCGGGTGAGCCTCACCGAGGCCGAGCCGCCCGAGGCCGTCCGCATGCTCCGCGCGGGCTACGTGGACGTCGCGGTGATCTTCCGGTACGACCCCGGCGCCGAGGAGGACGACGTCCGCGCCCGGCGGCTGCTGGACGAGCCGAGCCACCTGGTCACGGCGAAGGACTCCGGCCCCGACCTGGCGGCGTACGCGGACGCGGAGTGGATCGCCGGCTGCGACCGTTGCCGGCAGCACCTCCTGGAGATGTGCGAGCGTGCCGGGTTCAGCCCACGGGTCTCGTTCACCACGGACGACTTCGTCGCGGTCCAGGCACTCGTCGCGGCCGGCCTCGGCGTGACGGCCCTTCCCGCCCTCGCCCTGGAGGCCGCCCGCAACCCGGACGTGCGCACGGTCGTACTGCCCGACTCGACCCGATACGTCCTTGCCGCAACGTACGGCGAGCCACCCGAACCGCCCGCCACCGCCGCACTCCTCGACGCACTGGTCGAGAGCACCGGCGCGGGCGTTCACTCCCTCACCGTCAGCTCGTAGCGGCCGACCCACCAACCGGGCCCACCGTCCGACACCATGCATTGTTCGTTATATTGAACGTATGGTTCACTCAATGAGCGATGGACATCATCAGACGGCGGTCTACCTGGAGGACACCTACCTGACCGCGATCACCGGCCACGTCGCGGCGACCGGCGGCACGGCCGACAGTGCGGCGTGGGTCGCCGTGCGGGAGAACATCTTCCATCCGCAGGGCGGCGGGCAGCCCGCCGACCGTGGATGGCTCGGCGAGTGCGAGGTCGCCCCTGCGCGTGACGCCGAGACGGGTCTCGTCGTGCTGCACCCCCGCGACGACCAGGGGCGCACCCTCGGCGACCTCGCCGAAGGCGACGTCGTGGCGGCACGCGTCGACGCCGACCTGCGCCTGCTGCACGCGGCGTTGCACACGGCCGGTCACCTCATCGAGGCGGCCGGACGGGCCCAGGGATGGGTCCTCGCCGGCAGCATCCACTTCCCCGGCCAGGCGCGCATCGAGTTCACCCCAGGCGAGACGGCCGCGAGCCTGGCCGGTCCGGAGGATCGTGAGAAGGCCGCCGACCGGCTGCGGACACGGGTCGCGTCGGCGATCGCCGACGACCTCCCGGTCACCGCCGAACAGGACGACGAAGGACGGCGCGTCGTCCGCCTCGGCGATCTGCACGCCGCACCCTGCGGCGGGACGCACGTACGGAGCCTCGCCGACCTCGCGGACGTTACGATCACGGCCGTGAAGATGAAGAAGGGCCGCGTCCGGGTCTCCTACACCGCCTCCCACCGGCCACTGAAGTGAGCGGCTCCGACCCCGCGCACCGGCCCGACCGCGAACGCCGGTCCACCAGCAGCGCGGCGGCCGCAGCCGGCGCCCAGATCCAGCGCCGCCGGCGGCAGCGCGGGATGAGCCAGGCCGAGCTGGCCCGCCGCACCGGGCTGAGCAAGGCGACCCTGTCGCAGCTGGAGGCCGGCGCCGGCAACCCCACGATCGACACGCTCGACGCGATCGCCGTCGCCCTGAGCATCCCGCTCACCGACCTGCTGACCCGTGACGCCGCCCCGGGCACCGTGCACCTTCCCGCGACCGTCGCAAGCGATGAGGGACCGACGCGCGAGCTGCTGCGGAGGATCAGCGGCGGTCACAGCCTGGAACTGTGGCGGCTCCGTCTTCCGGCACACACCTCCGTCGACGGCGTTCCCCACGCGCCCGGCACGACCGAGCACCTTCTCGTCGCGTCCGGACGGCTGGTCGCCGGCCCCATCGACGACCTGCGCTCGCTCGGTCCGGGCGACCTCCTGGCCTTCGCCGGAGACGCCCCGCACTCCTACCGCACCGGCGACGCACCGGCGGACGTCACCGTCGTCATCGCCTCCCCGGCTGTCGGCTGAGCCGCGGACAGAGCTCCCGGCGCGGGAGGTGGTGGACACGTGACAACTGGGTTTCCAATCCGATCGTTCTCGGCCCGGACCAGATTCCGCAGGTGGTCGAACCCGATGAGGCCGCCCGGACCCCAGAACTCGCCGTGCTCTCCGCGCTGGCGCACGGCGGCCGACCCGACGGAGGCAAGACCCTTGAATCGCTGGTCGACGCCTACGGAGCGCTCGATCCCGATCACCGGGCGCTCTATCATGATGTCGTAGCCGCAGTGCTTCCGCAGGCCGCCCGGCTCTACCTGGAGACGCTGATGAAGCTCAAGAACTACGAGTACCAGAGCGATTTCGCCCGCCGCTACTTCGGCGACGGCAAGGCCGAGGGCCGGGCCGAGGGCGAGGTCAAAGGGGCGGCAAAGATCATCCTGATGGTGCTGTCGGGGCGTGGCATCTGCGTTTCACCTGAGGTCCGTGATCGCATCACCGGGTGCAGGGACCTCGGTCAGCTGGAAGCGTGGGCACAGCGTGCGGGGGTGGTCTCGACGGCCGCCGAGCTCTTCGACTGAGTCCATCACTTCCGCACCCTGGCACGATGCGGCGGGGGCGGCTCGTTGATTCGGCCTGATGGCACCGCTGCGAGCGGTCAGTCGAGTCGTTTCACCCGTTCGATGACCTCGGGCGATATCTCGTTGTTGCGGGTGACGTAGGCGATCATGGTCCGCAGGTCGTCGTCGCTGAAGTCCGCCATGACCTTCTCGTACAGCTCGCCCACGGGCATGAACCTGCGGCCGAGCTCCGTGATGGGACCTTCCTCCAGCGCCTCGACGATGACCCGACGGCGGTCCTTGTCGTCCCGGCGACGCCGCACCATCCCGGCCCTCTCCAGCCGGTCGATCACGGCAGTGATCGCGCCGCCGGTGGTGAGGAACATCGCGTCGGCGAGCTGGCCCGGGGTCATCGGGCCGCGCAGCTGCAGCAGGTTGATGCACTGCATGTCGGTGACGTTGATGCCCGATCTGCTGGCGATCGCGTGGTGCAGCAGCACCGTCCACATGGTGCTCACCCGGGCCTGGTGATTCAGCTCCGCGATGAGCTCCGCACGATCGGACGACGCCATCGACCCTCACTTTCGGACGACCCCGGAAACGCTCTGAAGACGAGCTTCTCCAGCCATCGTATCCAGGGCCCGCCAAGGAGATTCCCCGGCGCGCGTCTCAGTCCAGGAAGATCGCGGTATCCAGCGCGACGGGTGTTACGTGCGGGCGGCGGCCTGTTCGGCGATCTGTTTGGCCCAGCGGTAGTCGGCCTTGCCGGCGGGTGAGCGGCGCATCTCGTCGACGAAGGCGTACGTCCGCGGGACCTTGTAACCCGACAGGACGCCGCGGCAGTGGGCGTCCAGCTCGTCGGTGGTCGGGGCCTGATCGTACGGCTGGACGACGGCGGCGACGCGGCTGCCGAACCGCTCGTCGGGGATGCCGGTGACCAGGGCGTCGAAGACGGCGGGGTGCCGCTTGAGCACCGCCTCGATCTCTTCCGGGAAGACCTTCTCGCCGCCCGTGTTGATGCACTGTGAGCCCCGGCCGAAGACCGCGATGGTGCCATCGGCCTCGACGGTCGCGATGTCGCCGGTCAGCAGCCAGCGTTCCCCCTCGACCTCGACGAACGTCTTCGCCGTCTTCTTCGGGTCGTTGTAGTAGCCGAACGCGATGTGCCCGCTCTTGGCGACCTGCCCGAGCACCCCGGATCCGGGCCGAACCTCCTGCAGCGCGTCGTCCAGGACCCGCAGGCGGGCGTTGTTCGGCCGGTACCGCATCCCCGATTCCGGGGAGGACCCGTCCACGCCCGAGGCGGTGAAGCCGGACTCCGAGGACCCGAAGTTGTCGAGGATCGCGACGTTCGGCAGGAGCTCCTGTAGGCGGTCGCGGACCGCGCCGGACAGGATCGCGCCGGTGGAGCTGAGCACGGCCAGCGAGCTCAGGTCGTACGAGTCGGCGGCGAGGGCGTCGGCGAGGGGCCGGGCCATCGCGTCGCCGGTGATGTTGATGGTGAAGACCTTCTCGTTCTCGATGGTCCGCAGCACCTCGGCCGCGTCGAACCGCCGGGTGTAGACGATCGTCGCGCCCATCCACCAGCCGATGAAGGTGGCCATCTGCGCTGCGCCGTGCATGAGCGGCGCGGCCGGCATCATGACCAGCGGCCCGGAGTCCTGGGCGGCCTCGATCACCGCCTCGGGCGTCTCGCGCGGGTCGCCGTACGGGTTGCCGCCGCCGAAGGCCATGAACAGGTCCGCGCTCCGCCACATGACGCCCTTGGGCATGCCGGTCGTGCCACCGGTGTAGATGATGTAGACGTCCTCGCCGGACCGCTTGCCGAACCCGCGCGCCGCCGGGCTCCCCGCCAGGGCGTCGGGGTAGGCGATCGCATGCGGGGACGTGCCGCCGACGACGACGCGGTGCCGCAGTGCCGGCACCCGGGCCGCGGCGGTCGTCACGCGGTCCTCGAACTCCGCGTCGTACACCAGCGCTACGAGGTCGGCGTCGTCGTAGAGGTACTCCAGCTCGGCCTCGACGTACCGGTAGTTGACGTTGACCGGGACGGCGCGGATCTTCAGCGCGGCCAGCAGGGCCGTGACGTACTCCAGCCCGTTGTACAGCTGGATCCCGACGTGCCGCCCGGCGGTGACGCCCGCGTCCCGCAGGTGGTGCGCCAGCCGGTTCGCGTCGGCGTCCAGCTCGGCGTAGGTGCGGCGCTGCGTGCCGCCTGCCGAGTCGAAGACGACGACGGCGGTCCGCTCCCCGATCGCGTCCGCGAGTCCTTCGAACAGGTCGGCGTGGTTGAACTCCATCGCAACCTCCGGGGCGCTGGGCCCGGGTCCTTAGGGTTTGTCGGAGCCGACGACCCACATCGCGTAGAACTGCGCGCCGCCGCCGTACGCGTGGCCGAGGGCCTTGCGCGCGCCCTCGACCTGGTGCTCGCCGGCCAGCCCGCGTACCTGCAGGGCCGCCTCGGCGAAGCGGATGAGCCCGGACGCGCCGATCGGGTTGGACGACAGCACGCCGCCCGAGGCGTTCCAGGGGATGTCGCCGTCGAGGGCGGTCGCGCCGCTCTCGGTGAGCTTCCAGCCCTCGCCCTCGCCGCAGAAGCCGAGGTTCTCCAGCCACATCGGCTCGTACCAGGAGAACGGGACGTACGTCTCGGCGCAGTCCAGTTCGCGGCGCGGGTCGGTGATGCCCGCCTGCCGGTACACGTCGGCGGCGCAGTCCTTGCCCGCCTGCGGGTTCACGGTGTCGCGGCCGGCGAAGAAGATCGGCTCAGAGCGCATGGCCGTGCCGTGCACCCAGGCGGGCGGGTTCGGGGCCCGCTTGGCCGCCTCCTCCGAGGCCAGCACCATCGCGGCCGCGCCGTCGCTGGACGGGCAGGTCTCCAGGTACCGGATCGGTTCCCACAGCATCGGCGTCGACTCGACCATCTCCCGCGAGATGCCGGAGATGCGCAGGTGGGCGTACGGGTTCTTCAGCGCGTTCTGCCGGTCCTTGACGGCGACGAGCATGCCGATGTGGTCGGGCGCGCCGGTACGCCGCATGTACGCGCGGATGTGCGGGGCGAAGTAGCCGCCGGCGCCGACCACGATCGTCGGGGACAGCGGCGGGTGCGTGGACAGCGCCCAGGTGGCGTTCGACTCGGACTGCTTCTCCCACGCCACGACGAGCACGCGGTCGTGTACGCCGCCCTGGACGAGGCTCGCCGCGACGTTGGCCGTCGACCCGCCGACCGACCCGGCGGTGTGCACGCGCATCATCGGCTTGCCCCGCGCGCCGAGCGCGTCCGCGAGGTACGCCTCCGGCATCATCACGCCCTCGAACAGGTCGGGGGCCTTGCCGATGACGACCGCGTCGATGTCCTTGAAGGTCAGGCCAGCGTCCTCAAGCGCCCGCAGCGCCGCCTCGCGCACGAGGCCCGCGATGGACACGTCGGTGCGCTTGGAGCGGTACTCGGTCTGGCCGACGCCGATGACCGCGCAGGGGTTGCCCATCGTTCAGCCCTCCAGGACGCAGACGAGGTTGTGCTGCAGGCACGGCCCGGACGACGCGTGCCCGAGCGTGCGGTGCGCCTCGCCGCGGTGGATCCACGACGCCGCCTCGCCGACGCGGATGAGGCCGGTGGCCATCACGGGGTTCGCGGCGAGCGGCCCGCCGGACGGGTTGACGCGGACGTCGTCGGCCAGGCCGATCGCCTCCCGCAGGATCAGTTCCTCGTGGCTGAACTGCGCGTGCAGCTCGGCCACCTCCACGTCCCGTACGCCCGCCTTCTCGGCCGCCAGCGCGGCCGACTCCGAACGGCTCAGGTCGCGGGCGCCGA
Organism: Actinoallomurus vinaceus; assembly: GCF_039542055.1. Lineage (NCBI taxonomy): Bacteria > Bacillati > Actinomycetota > Actinomycetes > Streptosporangiales > Thermomonosporaceae > Actinoallomurus > Actinoallomurus vinaceus. The sequence continues at coordinate 17,984 of NZ_BAABHK010000014.1, read as the reverse complement.
GAGAGTGGACCTCGATCCGGTGGTCGATGCCGCGGATCCACGCCGGGTTGTCGCACAGCTCACGGGCGCGGTCCCCCGCCGCCAGCACGACCGCGGCCGCGCCGTCGGTGATCGGCGCGCAGTCGTACGGGCGCAGCGGCGCGACCTCGTAGCCCTCGTCGCCCGGGTCGGGCAGGTCGAGGGCGTACGGGTTGGCGCGCCCGGCCTCGCGGGACCGGGCGGCCACCGCGCGCAGGTCGTCCTCCTTGTGCCCCGCGTCGAGGAACGCGCGGGCCTGCAGCGCGGCGAGGGACACCTGGTCGGGGCCGAGCGGCGCCAGGTAGTACGGGTCGAGCTGGAACGTCATGATCTCGTGCAGTGAGCCCTGCGAGGACTTGCCGAACCCGTACACCAGCGCGGTGTCGACGTCGCCGTGCTGCAGGCGGACCCACGCCTCGTACAGCGCCCACGCGCCGTCCATCTCGACGTGGCTCTCCGAGATCGGCGGCCAGGCCCCGACCGTGTCCAGCGCGGACACGAACGAGAACGGCGCCCCGGCGAGGTAGTCCAGCGAGCCGGAGCAGGTGAATCCGAAGCGGTTCAGCCCGGTGGTCTGCTTGATCTCGGTGATGACCGGGGCGAGCAGCTCGACCTCGGTCAGCCCGGCGTCCTCACCCGTGTGCTTCGTCTGCGCGAATCCGACGACCGCGACATCCGTCCTCATAGGTAGTCCTTGATCGAGTCGAAGGGCACGTCGGGCTCGCCGGTCGGCTCGAACCACTTGATGTTCTCCATGGTCCGGCCCCACTCCTCGCGCGGCTTCCACGCGGCCTTGACGCGCATGCCCATCCGCACCTGGTCGGCGGGAATGCCGGCCACCAGCGCGAGCAGGGAGATGTCGGAGCCGTCCAGGAGGATGTACGCCGACACGAACGGCACCTCAGGGGCGCGCGGGTCCGGAATGTTGTTCACCGCGAACGTCGTGACCGTGCCGGTGTCGGGGAGCTCCACCTCCTCGGTGGTGGGCACGCCGTCGACCGGGCACAGCCCCCTCATCGGGACGTACACCTTGCCGCACACGTCGCACCGGTGGCCGAGGAACCGGCCCTCGGAGATACCGGTGAGGAACCTCGTCAGCGCCCGGCCCGCGTTCAGGCGGTACTCCGCGCGGCTCGGCGCCGTGATCATCGTGACGTCGGGCCGGAAGGACTCGATGTCCTTGATCGAGCCGGTCCGCTCGGCCCGCCACTTCGGCCGGACGCGCATCCCCGTACGAAGGGACTTCGGCGGGTCGGCGCCCGGCTCGAACACGCCCACGTCGAGGGCGTGGAGGATGGCGGTGTCGGCGCCGTCAGGCTGGACCAGCGCCCAGGCGAACGGCCGGTCCAGGGGGTGGACGGCGCGCGGGCGCGACACCCACGACCAGGACGTCACCGTGCCGCCAGGGCCGACCTCGACGTACTCGTCCGTGACCGCCTCGCCGTCGGCGTCGTACTCGGCGGGCGGGAACAGCACCCCGCCGGACGCCGTACGGACCCCGACGAGGCGGCCGTCGCGCAGTTCGGTGAGGAAGCGGCCGATCACCGGGCCCACCGACCGGGTGTAGCCGCCGGGGAACTCCAGGGCGTGGTCGGCGACCAGCGGCTCCGGACCCTCCATCGCGTTAGATGGCACTCTCGCGGTCCTTCCAGTACGGGTCCCGCAGCTTGCGCTTGAGGAGCTTGCCGTTGGGCTCGCGGGGCATCTGCTCGATGAAGTCGAACGACTTCGGCCACTTCATCCGCGCCAGCCGGCCGTCGAGGGACGCAAGGATCTCCTCGGCCAGCTCCGGGCCGGGCGGCACGCCCTCGGCGGGCTCGACGACGGCCTTGATCTGCTCGCCCCACTCGTCGTCCGGGATGCCGAAGACGGCGACGTCGGCGACCTTGGGGTGGATGAGGATCTCGTTCTCGATCTCGGCCGGGTAGATGTTCGCGCCGCCGGAGATGATCATGTCGGCCTTGCGGTCGGACAGGAACAGGAAGCCGTCCTCGGTCAGGTAGCCGATGTCGCCGACGGTGAAGTAGTCCTCGAGCTGATTGGCCTTCGTCTTCTCCGGGTCGCCCTTGTACTCGAAGGAGACGCCCGCCATCTTCATGTAGATCGTGCCGGGCGTGCCCCGCGGCACCTCGTTGCCGTCGTCGTCGACGATCAGCAGCTCGCTGATCGGCCAGGCCTTGCCGACCGTTCCCGGGTGCTCACGCCAGTCCTGGGGGCTCGCGATCGTCCCGCCGCCCTCGGTGGCCGCGTAGTACTCCCAGATGCAGTCGCCCCACCAGTCGAGCATCGCCTGCTTCAGCGGCACCGGGCAGGGCGCGGCGGCATGGATCGCCCACCGCATCGACGAGACGTCGTAGCGCTTGCGCACGTCCTCCGGCAGGGAGATCAGGCGCTTGAAGTGGGTCGGCACCATGTGCGTGTTCGTGACGCGGTACCGCTCGATGAGGCGCAGCGCCTCCTCGGCGTCCCACCGGTCCATGTAGACGAGCGTGTGGCCCATGTTCAGCGCCGACCCACCGAACTGGGTGACCGCCGTGTGGTAGTTCGGCGAGGTCACCAGGTGGGCGTTGGGCGGGCCGGGCGTGAAGCCGAAGAACGACAGCAGGAAGGTCAGCAGCTCCGCGCTGTCGTCGGGGTCGATCCCGGCCAGCCGGCGTCGTACGCCCTTCGGCCGTCCCGTGGTCCCCGACGTGTAGTGCATGGTCGCGCCGTTGGTGCGGTTCTCCGGGAGCGTGTCCGGCTGCCCGGCAACCAGCTCGTCGAAGCCCCGGAAGCCCGGCACCTCTCCGAATGCGAACCGCCGCCGTGGGCCGAGCCCCGCCTCGTCCGCCCCCCGCGCGCCTTCGGCCGCGTACCGCTCGTGCACGAAGAAGGCCTTCGCCTCGCTATCGGCGACGATGTAGCCGATCTCCGGGCCGGTCAGATGCCAGTTGATCGGCGTGTAGTACCAGCCCGCCTGCAGGGCGGCGAGGTAGAGGATCAGGCCGTCGACGCCGTTGGGGACCAGGCCGCAGATGCCGTCGCCCGGCTGCAGCCCGAGGTCGCGCAGGCCATGGACGACGCGGTTGCAGCGGGCGAGCAGATCCTCGGCGCGATACTCGGTCCCGTCCGGATCCACGCACGCGATCCAATCCGGATCATTCCGCGCCAGCCGCCAAAAGCCCAACGAGCCCATCGGTTCTCCCTGTACGTCTCGGCACCGGTCGTACGGAGGTGTCCCGCACGCAGTAGATCACGTTCTCGTTTTGGTGGGCAAGACCTGTTGAGATGCGACGAGCGTCACTAGAATCCGTTCTTGTTTTGGTGTCGCGTGACGTCGTACGCGACCGCGAGCAGGGAGGACGGCAATGGCGGAACGACTGCCCATCAGCACCCCGCACTGCACGGTCGAGCGCGACGGCCACGTCGTGACCGTGACCATGAACCGACCCGAGGCCCGCAACGCCCTCAGCACCGACATGCTCATCGGCATGGCGGACGCGTGGGCCTACGTCTCCGATACCCCGGACGTCCGGGTCGCGATCCTCACCGGCGCCGACGGCCAGTTCTGCGCCGGCGCGGACCTGAAGGCCATGGGCCGGCCGTCGGAGGACGAGCGGGTACGGCAGCGCGCCACCGAGATCGAGAACTTCCACTGGAAGGGCCTGCTGCGCGACTCCCAGCCGAAGAAGCCGCTGATCAGCGCGATCGAGGGGTACGCCGTGGCCGGCGGCACCGAACTGCTCGTCGGCACCGACATCCGCGTCGTCGCCGAGGGCGCGACGCTGGGGCTGTACGAGGCGAAGCGCGGCCTGTTCCCGATGGGCGGCAGCGCCATCCGCCTCCCCCGCCAGATCCCGTACGCCTTCGCGATGGACATCCTGCTCACCGGCCGGTCCGTCAGTCCGGAAGAGGCGCTGCGAATGGGCCTGATCAACCGGATCGTCCCGGACGGACAGGCGTTGAAGACCGCCCGCGAGATCGCCGACGAGATCGCCTCCTGCGGCCCGCTCGCCGTCCAGGCGATCCTGGAGACGTACCGCAAGGCCCAGAGCCTGGCGGAGGACGAGGCCCTGACGGTCTCCGATGAGCTCGGCTGGCCGGTGATCGGCTCGAACGATGCGAAGGAAGGCGCCCGGGCGTTCAAGGAGAAGCGACCCGCCGTCTTCAAGGGCGAGTAGTCGTGAGCTCAACGGGCGAGAGGTCCGGGGCGACGACGCTCCCGCGACCGAGACGGAACCGTCCGATGCGCACTCCCGTCACATCCTGCGACTGATACGACGTATCACCACAGATGGGATGGCGATGGGCGGCTTCAACCGCAATGTGGGGACGGCCGCCGTGGCGGTGGCCATGGCCGTCGTGGCGGCCGGCTGCAACGACGAGGTCGGCGGTGGCGCGCCACCCGGGGCGAAGACCGCCCGGGCCGCCGGCCTCGCCGTGGCGCCGGCGGACGGCGCCGCCCTCCGCACCCACTACATGTCATGGCCCGGCAAGTCGCTCAAGGTCGACCTCATGGCCCTCGACCGCGTCATGCCGGCCCGCGTCGTCGCCCGGTTCCGCGTGACCGCGGGGCCGGGATCGGGAGTCAGGCCGACCGCGTGGGCCGCGCCGACGCATTCCGGGGACCACGCGCCGAGCGGGGCCCTCCTGCTCGACCTGGATCACGCGACCGAGCATCCGGTGCTCCGCACGCAGGCCGGCGGCTGCCTGTGCACCGAGTTGACCGACGTCCAGGCCGGACGGTCCGTCGACGTGGACGCCGCCTTCGACGTCCCTCCGGGCGGCGGCACCACGATGACGGTGGTGTTCCCCAACACGCCGCCCTTCCTCCGCGTCCCCGTCACCGCGCACGCCCCGTACCTGCTCCACCAGCGGCAGGGCGGCACCGCCCTGAACCCGGTGTCGACACCCACCGCCGCCCCGGAGACGTACCCGCTCATCAACACGGTCCGGCGCGGCGACGAGACGGACGCGACCGGCGGTGGCAAGACGAGCGTCCGCCTGTCCGCCGACGTCCTGTTCGCGACGAACAAGGCGACGCTGGCCCCGAAGGCGCGGACGCTGCTCAAGCAGGTCGCCTCCAAGGTCGAGACGTCGCCGGGCAAGACCGTCGCGGTCGACGGCTACGCCGACAACACCGGAACCACCGCCGTCAACGTTCCGCTCTCGCAGAAGCGCGCGGAGAACGTCCGGGCCGCACTGCGCAAGCTCGTGAAACGCCAGAGCATCCAGTACTCGGCCGCCGGCCACGGATCGGCCGATCCGATCGCGGACAACGGCAAGGCCGAGGGCCGCGCTCTGAACCGCAGGGTGAGCGTCACCTTCGCCGCGCAGGCAGAGGCACGACAGGACAACCGGCCGGTGCCCACCGCGAGCGCCGACCCGGCCGGGCAATCCGACCCGCGACCGGTCGCCCTGGTGCACGCGGCCAAGTCACCGATCCCGCTGCTGCCGTGGCCGAAGTCGATGACCTTCGCCGTCACCGGCCTCATCCGCGAGCCGAACGGCTTCGCGGTGCTCACGTGGACGCTCCACAACGTCAACAAGCACCCGATCCCGACCGCGTTCGCCACGAACCTGGCCGACATCTTCCGCAACCCCGGACCGGGCCGGATCACACTGAACGCCGGCCCGTACGAGTACAAGAACGTCACGGACAGCAGGCAACAGGCGATCTTCCCCGGCTACTCGCTCCGCCAGGGCAGCTTCACCGTACGCGGCCAGGGCAGTCTCATCGGCTGGAACCTCTTCCGGCTCCCGCTGGGGTGGCGATCCGCGACCGTGAGCGTCCCCGGCTTCCCGACGCTGAACAACGTCCCGGTGCAACAGGCTCCGTAGACCACCGGCGCCCACCCCGTGGTGGGCGCCACGGGAATCACCGCTCATTCGCCGAAAGCAGGTCATCCCGACTAAGCTCCCGACCGTCTGGACGGTCGGGAGTAGTCAGGGAGCGGGACGATGCGGGATCGGATTCTGGACGCCGTCGAGCGGATCCTCGTATCCGGCGGGGCAGACGCGGTACGGCTCGACGCCGTCGCGGCCGAGGCCGGAGTGAGCAAGGGTGGCCTGCTGCATCACTTCAGGTCCAAGCAGGCGTTGATCGAGGGGGTCCTCGAACGCCTGATGGCTCGGTTCGAGGCCGAGCTGCCGCCGGCCGGGTCGCCGCCCGGCGCCTTCACCCGCGCCTGGCTGGACGCCAGCATCCCCGACACCGACGCCCCCGCACAGAGCGACGCCGACCGGGTGTCGGTGGCGCTGCTGGCCGGACTGTCCGGAGGACCGGAGGTGCTGGCCGCGCTACGGCGGTACTACGAGACCTGGCAGCACCGGCTCGCCGACGACGGACTCGACCCGGCCACGGCCACCCTCGTCCGCCTCGCCGTCGACGGCTGGTGGATGGCGCGGCTGCTGAACCTCGCACCGCCCGCGGACGACCTCCACCGCCAGGTACGGGCCCGGCTGACGGCGATGATCGAGGAGGGCGCGTGATGCCCTACCTGCTGCTGGGGATCGCGATCATCGCGGAGGTCACCGCGACGCTGTCACTGCGCGCCTCCGAAGGCTTCTCCCGCCTCGGACCGTCGCTGGTCGTGGCGGCCGGCTATCTCATCTCCTTCGTCGTGCTGGCCAAGGTGCTGACCCGGCTGAACGTCGGCCCGGTGTACGCGATCTGGTCCGCGCTGGGCACAGTGGGTGCGTTCGTCGGCGGAGTGCTGCTGTTCGACGAGAGGGTCCGGCCGGCCACCGTCATCGGAGCGGCGATCGTCATCGCCGGAGTCATCGTGATGAACCTCGGCGGCGGAGCGAGCCACGGATGAACCGCCTCCTGGGCGCCACGAAGATCGCCATGCTGCTCACCGACGTGGGACTACTGCTGTACTGGGCGATCGTCTTCGCCGGCCTGATACCCGCGGAACTGGCCTACAAGGACTACACCAACCCGATCCTGAGCGACTGGAACACCTCGTTCGTCCTGCTCGACCTGGCCGCAAGCCTCACCGGCCTGGCAACCCTGTGCCGCACCCACGCCCGCCAGCCCCTCATGACCGTCTCGCTCACGTTGACCAGCACCGCCGGCCTCCAGGCGATCGCGTTCTGGGCTCTCCGCGGCGACTTCACCTTCACCTGGTGGGCACCCAACCTGTTCCTCCTGCTCTTCCCCCTGCCCGCCCTTATCTCGCTGATCTGCGGAACGGAGCTGCGGCCGACCCTCGCCCCGCAAATATCGCGTGCGGCAGGCTCCTCGCGTTCCAACAATGGGCCGATGAACATCCCTGAACGGCTGCCCGGTTCATGGATCTCCCTCGACGACGCACCAGAGCGGAAGAAGAGGCTAGAGGCCGAGTTGGCCCGAGAGATCAGAAGCGCGCAGCACCCCGTTCATGGCAGAGAAGCCGAGGCTGTAGCCCACCGGCGCTGTTGCGATGACGTGCTGTTCTGGCTGCCCGAACAGTCACAGTGGGCTCTCATACATCTCACTTGGCAGCAGGAGACCAACCCTTCGTGGCCTCGCTGCGAGATCTTCACGACCTGGGCCGAGACCGCAAGAGCAGTCTCAGACGAGCATCGCTAGTCCCAGGTTGTCAGCCGGGGAAGCCTGCGGATCTTGGCCGTCCCGGACACTGACCTGTCCGGCAGAGGAGGAAGGCGATGTTGGATCGAACCTTCGAGCTCACCCTCTATCTTCCCAGGCCGCTGCGTAGGCTGCACGAACTCGTCGAGGCGATGACCCCGCTGGGACGAGTGGACGAGTCCACAGCTGACGAGAGGCTGCGCGTCGATCTCAAAGAGGGAGACACCCTGGTCTCCGTCACGGCGAAGATCGGCGAAACGGACATCATGCCTGGCGATGATTACACCACCCTTGGCTTCCCACCCACCATGGAAATCAACGTCTCTACCGCGGTCACCACCACAGACGCCGCACGCGCACTTGCGCGCCTGGCGCTGGCACTCGCCCGGCGCTACGCAGCCGTCATCGACGCCGACGGCGTCCTTGAGGTCTCGCCCAAAGCTCATCCAGGCCGTCTGGGCCTACTGCGTTTCGAGATGATGGACGGCACCGAATTCAGATACGTCAGCGTCTTCGACGCCGACTTCCTCCAAGCGTGGATCGATGACCCCGCCTTCCACCTCATCGCCACCTGACCCGGCACCGCGCACCGCTCGTCGTCGTCGGCAGAACCTGGCTTCGCTCGCGGCTGCAATGATGGCCGGGTGAACGAGCGCTCAGGGGCAGGGAGCCCGGTCATCCTTGGTATTGACGACCTGCGCGCGCTGCCAAGAGCCACGCAGATCGCCCGTACCAGCCGGGACGGCATTCTGCTTCTTGAAGAGCATCGAAACCACGAGATCGACGAACTCTGGCTCGACCACGATTTGGGCGGCGACGACAACATCATGCCGGTCGTGGCCCTCCTGGAAGAGGCAGCTTTCGACGGCCATCCGTTCAGCATCGGCATGATCTTCGTCCATAGCGCCAATCCAAGCGGCGCGGAGACGATAGTCCGAGTGCTGAGGCGTTGGGGCTACCGAGTCCGCCGGACACCCGCTCAGAGCCCGTGAACGGCATGACAGAGTCTCCCTGCTCCCACGCCCCTCGCCTCGCGCACTGCTTGCCTGGCCGAGCCCCGTAGTCCAGGACTCTCATTGACCCCCGCGGAAACCAACTCAAAGAGGAGCACTTCCAGACATTTGCGGCGGCGACGTTCGGAGGGCTCTCCGGGCATCCCCCTACGCACGACGACCACATGAAGCACGCTCAACGACGCGACGACGTCGACGAGAAGACGCCGGCGCTTAGAAGTCGCGTGATACCAGTGGACCTTGTGTTCCCCCGGCAGCCGCAGCCCCAGCATGACTTCTCGCATGAGCTCGCGGGATTCGGTCGGCATGATCGATGCGGCGAGGATGTAGACGTCGGGGTCGAGTTTGCGGCGATTACAGAAAGTGACCGTTTAGCGGCTTTTTTCAGAGGGACAACCTGGTCGAAAGAATCCTCGGGGGCCTTCTGGAGGAGGAATCACAGATGGCCACACAGATATGGCGGCGTCGGCGGCGGCCGGCGGCGGAGGCCACCGCTCCGACGGCGGCGGTGACCGACACCCGGCGGCGACGCTGGGACACCACGCGGGTCCGGCGGTTCCAGCGGCACGACGGGCTCAGCGCGTTCGTGTGGCTCGTGGCGTGGACGATCACGCTCGTCCTGCTCTTCGGCATCGCACTGACCTGGGGCGGGGCCAACCCGCACAACAACATCGTGCACGCGGTGCTGCGGGCCGGGACCTGGCTGGCGACCCCGTTCCACGACGTGTTCCGCAACGCCGACGCCCGCAAGGAGCTGACGGAGAACTGGCTGTTCGCCGCCGGCGTCTACCTCGTCGTCGGCCGCGTCCTCGCCTGGCTCCTTCGCTGGTGACCCCCAAGACAAGCGGAACCTAACGGATCTGTGTCAGCTTCGGCCGGAATCTCTGGCTTGCGGTGATACCACGCTGTTAGCTTCCCGGCCATGACCGTCACAGATGACTTCATCAACGCACTGCCCAAGGTCGAACTTCACGTTCATCTGGTCGGTTCCGCGTCCGTGCCCACGGTGCTCGAGCTGGCCCGGCGGCACACCGGCCACCGGGTGCCGACCGACGAGGCGGCCCTGCGGGAGTTCTTCGAGTTCCGCGACTTCCCGCACTTCGCCGAGGTCTACTTCGCGGTCAATGGACTCATACGGGAGCCGGAGGACGTCGCGACGCTGGTGACCGGCGTGGCCCGGGACCTGGCGGCGCAGAACGTCCGCTATGTGGAGCTGACCGTCACCCCGTACTCGCACGTGTCGGTCGGCATGACGATGCCGGCGGTGACCGAGGCACTGGACATCGCGGCGCGGGAGGTCGCGGACCGGATCGAGGTCGCGTACGTCTTCGACATCCCCGGCGAGTTCGGCGACGACGCGGCCCGCGCCACGGCCGACCACGCGCTGAACCACCCGCCGGAGAAGCTGGTCGGATTTGGCATCGGCGGCATCGAGCAGGACCGCATCGGTCACGAGGAGGCCATCCGCGACGCGTTCCGCGCGGCGGTCGCCGCCGGGCTGCACAGCGTGCCGCACGCCGGGGAGATGACCGGGCCGGAGACGATCTGGGAGGCGATCCGGGAGCTGAAGGCGGAGCGGATCGGGCACGGGATCAGCTGTCTCGACGACCCGGAGCTCGTCGCGTACCTGCGGGAGACGCAGCTGCCGCTGGAGGTGTGCCCGACCTCGAACGTCTGCACCAAGCAGGTGCCGGACATCGCCGCGCACCCGCTCCCCCGCATGCTCTCCGAGGGCCTGTACGTGACGCTGAACAGCGACGACCCGCCGATGTTCGGCACGACGCTGACCAACGAGTACCGCGTCGCGGCGCGGGACCTGGGGCTCGGTCGCAAGGAGCTCGCCGACCTGGCCCGCAACGGCGTCCGCGCCTCCTTCCTGGGTGACGACCGCAAGCGGGCGATCCTCGCCGAGATCGACGCGGTCGAGCCGGCCTGACCCGCGACGCCTTCGAACCGGCCTTGGCCGAAACGCGGTCGGGCCAGTTTGAGTCACGACGCCTTCAAGCCGGACTGAGCCGCGACGCGGTCGGGTCGCCTGAGTCACGACGGGTTCGGTGCGCCGACCACCGGCTGCGCGGTTCGGGCAAGGGCGCCGATAATGCGGTGGGCGCTGATCCGGGGGAGTCCGCTTCCCCCGGATCAGCGCTTACTCAGATCGCGGCCAGGCTGAACCGCTGCTTGTCGGGGTCGATCGCGAGGATCTTGACCGAGACGCGGGCGCCGACGGGCCAGGACTGCTGATGCGCGAGACCGGTGAAGCCGTCGGACTCGACGAACGAGCCGAACGGCACCTGCTTGGTCACGACGCCCTCGATGATGTCACCGACCTGGTGACGGGCGAGGAAATCCTGCCAGCTCATGCATGTCACCTCCTTCCGTTACGAGTGGCTGTACGCACTTCTCGTAACGGGGGCGGGCCTCTCGCCCGCGCGGTGATCAAGCAGTGGCCGGGTGCCCGTTCTGTGTGCGGCGCATGGCCGACCCGGCAGTCATGGGCTGATCGTAACGAATGACGCCTGGATTTGAAACGGGATGATCCGGCGGCCGCCGTTACGACGACCGCCGGATGGTCAGCCTTCGGTGAGCGTGTTCAGGCGCTCCATCGTCTCGACGTACTCCTCGATGAGGTCGTAGATCACCTGGGAGGCGGTCTTGACCTGGTTCATCGAGCCGACGATCTGGCCGACGGGGAAGGTGGTCAGCTCGCCCGCGCCCGCGCGGTTGATCCGGCGGAGGGCGTCGGAGATGAGCATGAACTGCATGGGCATCGGCAGAGTGCCGGGCGACTCCGGGGACTCCCAGGCGTCGGTCCAGGCGGTCTTGAGCATCCGCGCGGGCTTGCCGGTCCAGGACCGGGAGCGCACGGTGTCGCGGGACGTTGCGGCGAGGAGTCTGTCGCGGGAGGCCTCGGGGGTGTCGGCCTCCTCGACGGTCAGCCAGATCGAGCCGGTCCACGCGCCTTCGGCGCCGAGCGCGAGCCCGGCGGCGAGTTGACGGCCCCGGCCGATGCCGCCTGCGGCGAGCACGATGGTCTCCGGGCCGACCGCGTCGACGACCTCGGGGATGAGGACCATCGTGGAGACGTCGCCGGTGTGACCGCCGGCCTCGGTGCCCTGGGCGACGATGATGTCGACGCCGACCTCGACCTGCTTGCGGGCGTGGCGGGCGTTGCTGGCCAGGCCCGCGACCTTCACACCGTGCTGATGCGCCTGTTCGACGACGTCCGCCGGGGGCGGGCCGAGCGCGTTGGCGAGGAGGGCGATGGGGTGCTTGAGCGCCACCTCGACCTGGGGGCGGGCGGTGGCGTCGGTCCAGCCGAGGAGGTAGTGGCCGGCGCCCTCCTCGGTGAGGGGGTCGACGCCGTGACGTTCCAGCAGGTCGTTGACGAACTTGCGATGACCCTCGGGGATCATGGCCTGGAGCTTGCCGAGCAGCTCACCGGCGTCGCCGAGGTCCGCGCCTTCGTACTTGGCGGGCATGACGACGTCGACTCCGTACGGCTTGCCGCCGACGTGGTCGTCGATCCAGTTGAGCTCGGTCTCGAGCTGTTCGGGCGTGAAGTAGAGCGCGCCGAGGACGCCCATGCCGCCGGCGCGGCTGACCGCGGCGACGACGTCGCGGCAGTGGCTGAAAGCGAAGATCGGATACTCGATGCCGAAGAGTTCCGTTACCCGTGTCCGCACAGTCCCGACCATAAGAGCCGATCCGCAAAACTGCAACACGTTCTAGTTCACTTTCTTCGCTCGCCCCACCGGTTCACCCCCGCCCCAGCCTGGAACCTGTAGCAGCCGTTCCTCACCGAACGGTCGAACTCGGGGTGTTGACGGCGGTATGACCGATTGTTAGCTTGCCCGCTCGGGGCTCTCACGCTGGGAGCGGCGCCCGGAGGCCAGCGCGGATGACCGATCCGTTCGGATCAGCCAAGGGAACGGCCGCCCCGCCGGCGACGGCAGGGCCGCCGGTCAGGGGACCGTGGCCGCCTGCCCTGGTGGACCGCGAACCCCTCCTCGCCCGCGCCCGCGACCACCTCACCGCCGGGGGCAGCGTCGTGCTGACCGGTCCGGCCGGGATCGGCAAGTCGACCCTGCTGGGGACGCTCGCCGCCGAGTTCACCGACCACCGGGTGCTGCGCTGCTCGCTGTCCGAGACCGAACGGCATCTGCCGTTCCTCGGCCTGATCGACCTGCTGGCCGAGACCGGCGACGACCTCCTCGAGTCGCTCCCGAAGCACCAGCGCGCCATGCTGGAGTCGGCCCTGCTGCGGGGCGACGACCCGGTCGGCGAGCGCGACGTCCTCGGCCTGCGCGTCGCCGTGCTCGCGGCCTTCCGAAACCTCTGCGCGGCCGGGCCGGTGCTGCTCGTCGTCGACGACGCGCAGTGGCTGGACGCGCCGAGCGCGGAGCTGCTCGCGTTCATCGCCCGGCGCGCCGGGAGCCTCCCCCTGCGGGCGCTCGCGGGCCTGCGCACGGGACCGGGCGATCCGCAGGACCCGCCCGGTCTGTGCCCGCCGCCCGTGGTGACGCTGCCCGTACCCCCGATGACCGTCGCGGAGGTCGGCGGGCTGCTCGGCGGCCTCGGGCTGCCGCGCGCCGTACTGGCGAAGGTGCACCGGGCCAGCGACGGCAACCCGTTCTTCGCCCTGGAGCTGGGCCGCGCCCTGGCCGACCACGGCGAGCCGCTGGACCCGGCGGCGCCGCTGCCGGTGCCCGACGGGCTGCGCACGCTGATGCTGGGACGCCTGTTCGCCCTGTCCTCCGGGGCGCGGCACACGCTGCTCATCGCCTGCGCGGCGGCGCGGCCGACGCTGGCCCTGCTGCGCGGTGCGGGCCGCCCCGAGGCCGCCGCGGACATCGCCGAGGCGCGGCACGCCGGCATCGTCGCGCCCGGCGACGTGGTCCGGTTCACGCACCCGCTGCTGTCGGCGGTGCTGTACGCGGAGTCGCCCGAGCGGGACCGGCTCGCCGCCCACGCGGCCCTCGCCGACGCGGTCACCGACCCGGTCGAACGCGCCCGCCATCTCGCGGCGGTCGCCCCCGGGCGGGACGCGCAGGTCGCCGAGACGCTGAGCGAGGCCGCCACCGCCGCCCGCCGCCGCGGGGCCCGCGCCGCCGCCGCGCGACTCGGCCTGCTGGCCGCCGAGCGCACCACCAAGCCGGAGGCCGAGCCGGAGCTGCGGCTCACCGCCGCCGAGGACGCCCTCGCCGCCGGGGAGTTCGCGATGGCGCGGGGCATCGCGGAGGACGTCCTGGCGGAGGCGTCCCTGCCGGCCGAGCGGGTGCGGGCGTGGATCGTGCTGCTGGACTCCTGCGGGCAGGCCCTCGCCGAGCTCGACGACGTGTTCCCGCGCGCGCTCGCCGACGCGCGCGACGACCCGGCGCTGCTCGCCCCGCTGCACTACCGCCTGGCCTGGCGGGCCTGGCTCGTCAAGGGCTCGGCTCGGCGCGCCCGCGAGGAGGCTGCGAGAGCCGCGCGCCTGGCGGCCGAGGCCGGCGACCGCAACACCGAGCTGCTGGCCCTGACCAGCCAGGCCCTCGCGGAGTTCCACGTCGGGTCGCCGGAGGCGGAGCGGACCATGGCGCGGGCGCTGGCCGGGCCGCAGGATCCGGCGATCAGGCTCGGCCACAACGGCCCCGTCTACCTGCGGTACCGGCATCACCTGCTGCATGACCGGCTGGAGGAGGCGCGGGGCGAACTGCGCTCGCTGACCTACGCGGTGCGCCAGCGCGGCTTGGTGGAGAGCCTGTTCATGTGCCTGTACGGGTCGGCGCAGGTGGAGATGGCGCGAGGCCGCTGCGACCGCGCCCTGGACCTGGCCTACCAGTGCCTGCGGCTGGCCGAGGACAGCGAGCTGAGCCAGGGACCGGCCTGGTGCGCGGTGGCGTTCACGGAGGCGGCGGGCGGCTCGCTCGACCGCGGCCTGGCCGCCGCCGAACGCGGCGTCGGGCACAGCGAGGACGACGGCGACCTGCTGTTCCTGCCGACGACGCTGCACGCCCTCGGGCACATCCGGCTGTTGCGCGGCGACGCGGCCGGAGCGGTCGGCGCCCTCCGCCGGGTACGCCGGTTGGAGACCGCGCAGGGCCTGGCTGAGCCCGCCCTGCGGCGCTGGCACGCCGACCTCGCCGAGGCCCTGACCGCGACCGGGGCGATCGCGGAGGCCGAGGGGCTGATCGAGGAGACCAGGCGGGACGCCGTACGGCTCGGCCGGCGGAGCGTCCTGGCCACCCTGGACCGGGCCGCCGCCGTCGTCACGGCGGCGCGGGGTGACGTCGAGGTGGCGCTCCACTGCATGGAGCGGGCCGTCGCCTCCCTCGCCGCGCTGCCCTATCCCATCGAGGAGGGCCGGGCCCGTTTGGAACTCGGCCGCCTGGCCCTGCGCGCCGGGAACGCGGCCGCCGCGCGAGAGGCGTTGCACGGCGCGCGGCGGGTGCTGCTGCGTGCCAAGGCCGCGCCGTGGCTCGCCGCGGTCACCTCGGAGCTGGACCGGCTCGACCTGGGCGCCCCGCCCGCGGCCGGGGACGGCGACCCGCTGCGAGCGCTGTCCGGCATGGAGCGCCGGGTGGCGACGCTGGTCGCCGAGGGCGCGACGAACCGGGAGATCGCGGCCCGGCTGTTCGTGAGCATCAAGACGGTCGAGGCGGCGCTGACCAGGTCGTACCGCAAGCTCGGCGTACGTTCCCGGGTCGGGCTGACCCGAATCATCGCCGTGCCGCGTCCGGAGGACCGGTCCGCGTAGGGATTTCCCTATCCCTCCGTTGAGGGGCTTTTCAGTCTTCGTTCGGATACGGACACTCTGCCCAAGGTCCTCCGACCCCGGAGAACCGAGCCCCTGTCCCTTCCGCCTGCCCGCAACGGAGCGGGCCCACCCCCCTTGGCGAAAGGATTCTCCGCCAATGTCCAAACGACGCATCGCGACGGTGTCGGCCACGGCCGTCCTCGCCGTCGCGGGCGGACTGCTGACGGCGCCCGTCGCCGGCGCCGCCCCGTCCCAGGTTCCCGCCAAATCCCCCGCCAAACCCCAACCGGCCGGGCACTCGGCGTTCACGAAGAACGACTTCACGGTGAACCCGTCCCCCAGCACCCGCAAGCAGGTGGTCGCCGACGCCCGCAAGGCCCTCGCCGCGCACAAGGGCACCGCCCACGTGAAGTCGGGTGACGCCTTCACGCCGCGCACGGTCGTGGTCGCCAAGAACGGCGCCGCCGACGTCCGGTTCGACCGGACGTTCCACGGCCTGCCGGTCTACGGCGGCGACCTCATCGTGCACCTCAAGCCCGGCGGCGCGTACCGCGGGCTGAACACGGCCACACCCGCCGCCGCCGTGTCGACGACGCCCCACGTCGCCGCCGCCACCGCGGCCCGTACCTCGCGCGGGCAGCTGGCGGGCACGGTGTCCAAGGTCGGCACGCCGCACCTCGCCGTGTGGGCCACCGGCCGGTCCTCCCAGCTGGTGTGGGAGACCGTCGTACGCGGCGTTCGCGCCGACCGTACGCCGAGCGTCCTGCACGTGCTGGTGGACGCGGTCAAGGGCAAGGTCGTCACCAAGCGGGACGAGATCGACACCCTTCTGTCGCCGGCGCAGCAGCGCGCCGCCGAAGCCCACGCGAAGGCCGCGCCGAACGGCGGCGTCTCGGCCCTCACCGCCGGCACCGGGAACTCGATCTACAGCGGCTCCGTGTCGATCGACCTCACCCAGTCCGGCAGCACGTGGACGATGAAGGACCCCTCGCACGGCAACGGGTACACCACGAACCTGAACCACGCGACGAGCGGCACCGGGACGACCTTCAGCAACTCCACCGGGACGTTCGGCAACGGCACGAACAGCGACGCGGCCTCGGCCGGTGTCGACGCGCACTACGGCGCGGCGGAGACGTTCGACTACTACAAGAACGTCCAGGGCCGTAGCGGCATCTTCGGCGACGGCGCGGGCGTGCCGTCCCGCACCCACTACGGGAGCGCCTACGTCAACGCCTTCTGGGACGGCACCCAGATGACGTACGGCGACGGCTCGGGGAACGCCCGGCCGCTCGTCGAGATCGACGTGGCCGGCCACGAGATGAGCCACGGCGTCAGCGGCGCTCTCACCGGCTGGGATGAGACCGGCGAGACCGGCGGCATGAACGAGGGCACCAGCGACATCTTCGGCACCATGGTGGAGTTCTACGCGAACAACGCCAAGGACACGCCCGACTACACGATGGGCGAGCTGATCAACATCAACGGCGACAACAAGCCGTTGCGCTACATGTACCAGCCCTCGCTCGACGGCACCTCGCCGAACTGCTACACGAGCAGCAACGGCTCGCTGGACCCGCACTACTCGCTCGGCCCACTGGCCCACTGGTTCTTCCTGCTGGCCGTCGGCAGCGGCGACCACGGGTACGGCAACAGCCCGACGTGCAACAGCTCCACGGTCACCGGCATCGGCAACGACAAGGCCGGCAAGATCTGGTACAAGGCGCTCGCGTCGTACGCCAACAGCAGCGAGAACTACGCCCAGGCCCGCACCGACTCGCTGAAGGCCGCGGCGGACCTGTACGGCACGCACTGCACCGAGTACAACACCGTGAACGCCGCCTGGGCGGCGGTCAGCGTCACCGGCTCCGACCCGGTCCCCGGCACCTGCCCCGGCCAGCCCGGCGCCCCGACGGTGACCAACCCCGGCAACCAGACCAGCACGGTCGGCACGGCGGCCAGCCTGCAGATCCAGGCCAGTGACCCGAACGGTCAGACGCTGACCTACAGCGCGACGGGCCTGCCCGCCGGGCTGTCGATCAACTCCTCGACCGGCCTGATCTCCGGCACGCCCACCACGGCCGGGAGCTCCTCAGTGACCGTGACGGCGAAGAACACCTCCAACCTGACCGGCACGACGTCGTTCACGTGGACGGTGAACCCCGTCGGCGGCGGCTGCTCCTCCTCGGGCAACAAGGTCACCAACGGTGGCTTCGAGTCCGGCACCACGCCGTGGACGACGACCTCCGGTGTCGTCTCTGCCAACGGCAGCGGTGAGACCGCCCACTCCGGCACCTACTTCGCCTGGCTGGATGGATACGGCACCACCCACACCGACAGCGCCACCCAGTCGGTGACGATCCCGTCCGGGTGCAAGGCCTCGCTCAGCTTCTACCTGCACATCGACACCAGCGAGTCCGGCAGCACCGTCTACGACAAGCTGACGGTGAAGATCGGCAGCACCACCCTGGCGACGTACAGCAACGCCAACGCCGCCTCCGGTTACGTCAACAAGACCTTCGACGTGTCGTCCTTCGCCGGGCAGACGGTGACGCTATCGTTCAGCGGCACCGAGGACTCGGCACTGCAGACCAGCTTCGTGCTCGACGACGTCGCCATCAACGCATCCTGACCGTGATCCATCGGGGCCCCGCGCGTTCTC